>NZ_JAIOJZ010000050.1 GCF_020404845.1 Streptomyces hyderabadensis
CCAGGGCTCGGCGGCCGAGCTGATCCGTGCCGTCGCGGGCCACGGGCTGGTCCTGCACACCGGTGGCGAGGCGTCCCTGGCCGAGCCCGCCGCCCTGCTGCACGCGGCGCACGCCCTGGGCCTGCGGGCCTGGGCCGCCGCGCCCGGCCCGCTGGGCCGCGACCGCTTCGCCGCCCTGCTGGGCACCGCGTCGGCCGAGCAGCCCTCCCCGGGGCCGGAGGCCCCCGCCGCGGTCACCGTGACCGGGCTGCTGACCGGCGCCGAGGGTCCCGGGCGGGACGCCGACGGCGCCCTGGACCTCGATCTGCTCGTCGTGCTCGACGCGCCCCAGCTCGACGTCGAGGCGGGGGCCCTGCTCGCCGAGTCACTGCCGGACGGGGCCCGGCTGGTGCTGGCCGGGGACCCGGCGGTGCTCTGGTCGGTGGGCCCCGGGCGGGTCTTCGCGGACCTGCTGGCGGCACGGGTCTGCCCGCAGATCGCCTCGCGGTGCCCGGACCCCGGTCCGCTCGGCGAGCTGGTCTCCGGCATCGGCATCGGTGAGCTGGGGCAGGTGGAGGCACCCGGCAAGGAGGTCGTGATCGTGCCGGTGCGGGACGCGGGCGAGGCCGTGCACCGCACCGTCCAGCTCGTGGCCGACTCGGTGCCGCGCGCGATCGGCGTCCCGGCCGAGGAGACGCAGGTGATCACACCGGGGCACGGCGGTGCCGCGGGCACGCGCGTGCTCAACGCCGCGCTCAAGGAACGCCTCAACCCCGGCCCCGGCCGCTTCGGCGGCTTCGACCCCGGCGACCGGGTGGTGCACACGCCCGCGCCGGGCCGGGTGCTGCCCGGCCGGGTGGTCACGGCCGACGCCGACGGTCTGCACCTGTCGTGCGCGGGCGAGACCGTGGTCGTGCCCAGGGACCGCGTTGAGGGCTCCGTGCGGCACGGCTGGGCGCTCACCGCCCACCAGGCGCTGGGCGGCCGCTGGCCCGCGGTGGTCGTGGTGCTGCCCGGCGACGCCGTGCAGGCCCTCAGCCGCCCCTGGATCTACACGGCCTTCGGCCGGGCCGCCCGGCACCTGTCCGTGGTGCACGGTGTCGAGCAGGCACTCCCCCGCGCCGTGGCCGACATCCCGGCCAAGCCCCGCACGACCCGCCTGCCGGCGCTGCTGACCCCCCAGGTCCCGGTCACCGACTGACCGGGACCGCCAGACCCCGACCGCAGTCACCCCGCACGACCGGCCGGAGCGACCGCAGAGGCCACCGCCCCGGCGCACCCCACGGGGACCCGAGACCACCGCTCCTGCGCACCCCACGGGGGCCCGCAGGGGCGGTGGCCCGGCGCACGCCACGGGGGCCGCGGCACCCGGGCACCGTCACAGGGGTCGCAGGGCCCCTCGCCGTCCCAGGGCCGCAAGGACCCCCGGCATCTCGAAGGCCGCAGCATCCCGCGCCGCCCCGGGGACGCAACGACCCCGCCGTCTCAGGGGCCCAGCGCCCCGCGGCGCCTCAAAGGCCGCAGCATCCCGCACCGCTCCCGGGACGCAACGACCCCTGCCGTCTCAGGGCCCCAGCGACCCCCGGCACCTCAAAGGCCGCAGCATCCCGCACCGCTCCCGGGACACAACGACCCCCGCCGTCTCAGCGGCCCAGCAGCCCGCGCAGTCGAAGGTGCCCGCAGCGCCGGCACACGCCACGCGGTGGGCCACACAGCGCCCCGCGCCGTCGTGGGGCCCCGGCCCCCGGGGGAACGGCCGGGGCACGCCCGCCCGACCCGTCAGCGGTCCGCCTCCAGCCGCGCGGGTTCACCGTCCTCGTCGAGGTCCGTGTCCAGGTCCTCGTCCAGCTCCGCGAGGTCGGCGTCGCCGTTCTCGGCGTCGCCGTTCGCGGCGTCGCCGTCGTCGATGTCCTCGTCGTCGCCGTCGATGTCGTCGTCGAACTCCTCGTCGAAGACCGCGCTGACGTCGAACCGGCAGACCACCCGCTGCGGGTCGACCTGTTCGAAGGGGGCCTCCAGCCACTCGCCGGGCTCGGCGCTCTCGTCGGCCGCCGTCACCCAGAGCGTGGAGTCGCCCTCCTCCAGGCCGAACTCCTTGTGCCGGGAGGCGATCTCGTCCGGCTCGAACTCGCCGAAGAGGAGGCCGAGGGCGCCGTGCACCGTGCCCGAGGCCTCCGTGCCCGGCGCCTCCTCGTCCGCCGCCTCCACCCGCCGGGCCTGGGCCATCAGCCGCTGCGGCTCCGCCACGGCGTAGTCGCGGCGGATCAGGACGCTCAGCGCGCTGGGTTCCTCGGGGCCCGTGTACGGCGGCAGCGTGTCCTCGCCGGGGATCTCGAAGGGTGTGACCTCGTCGTACCGGTCGTAGAGCAGTTCGTCGTACGCCTCCGCGGCCGCGGCCAGCTCGTTGAACGCGTCGTAGACGGCCGGGTCTTCCTCTCCCGACCGGCGTTCGACCGCGGACAGGTGGCGGTCGAGCGCGGTCTTGACCGCCTCGGCGGCGGCGCGTACCTCGGCAGCGGTGGGCTGCGCAGCATCAGACATAGTGCAGACGCTATCCGTACCGGGCCCCAGCCCGCACAATAGATTCGATGCCGGAATACGAATTTGTCGATGTGTACCTACCGCGCGGGGTCACCCGCAAGGAGGCGACACGTCAGCTGACGGACCATGCCGAGTACGGACACTGGGAGTTGTACCGCCTGACCCTGCTGCGCGACGGCAGCCGCAAGGTGCGGTTGCGGCGGCGGATCATCCGCCAGGTGCGCGCCACCTGGTGACGGAGGTGGAAACGGAGCGGGCCCCGCCGGTGCGGAGCCCGCTGCATGTGCCGCCGCGCCCGTCTCAGGCCGAGGCGCGCGCCTTGCGGTAGAGCACCGTGCCCGCGAGCAGCGCGCCGGCGCCGACCGGCAGGGCCAGTCCCAGCGGCAGGTCGCTGCCGGTCTCGGCGAGCGCCACGTCGCCGCGGGGCTGGTCGACGGTCTGGGTGCCGGGCCGGCTGCGGTCCGTGGAGTCGTCCGGCGTCTCGTCGTCCGGAGCGGACGGCTTGTCCGGTGTGTCGGGGTTGCCGGGATTGCCGGGGTTGTTCGGCTCGCCGGGAGGCGTCTCGTGGTCGCCGGGAGGCGTCGAGTGGCCCCCGTCACCCCCGTTGCCGCAGTCGTTTCCGGTGGTGGGGTTGAGGGCACCGACGACGTCGATGCTGTTGCCGCACACGTTCACCGGCACCTCGATCGGCACCTCGACGTGGTTGCCGGAGGCGACCCCCGGCGAGTCCGTGGCGTGGCCGCCCGCGTGGGAGCCGCCGTGCGAGCCGCCCTCGCTCCCGGAGCCGCCGTGTCCGCCGTGTCCCCCGGAGGCACCGCCGCCCTTGTTGGCGCACGCGTTGCCCATCGCCGGGTTGAGGATGCCGACCACGTCCACCGTGTTGCCGCAGACGTTCACCGGCACGTGCACCGGGGCCTGCACCGTGTTGCCGGACGCCACGCCGGGCGAACCCGAACTGGAGCCGTGCGCGCCCGAGTCCGCGTGGGCGGCACCGCCCGCGGCGGCGAGCACGCCGGTGGCCGCCGCCATCGTCATCAGGCCCTTGCGGGTGACCTGTCGCATTTCCTGAATCCCTGCCTTGTCCTGGTCCCGTGGTACCGAGATTGCCGAGAGTGCCGGAATTCCGGCCTTGCCGTCGTCCTCCCGCCTCGAATGTCCCCCGAAAGGCCGTCGGCCCCGGAGCGCATGGCGTGCACTCCGGGGCCGGCGGAATCAGACCCTCACGGGGCGGGGCACAACGTCACTTGTTGATGCAGACGTTGCCGAAGGCGGGGTTCAGCAGACCGATCACGGAGATCGTGTTGCCGCAGACGTTCACCGGCACGTGCACGGGGACCTGAACGACGTTGCCGGAAAGGACGCCGGGCGAGTGCACGGCGGCACCCTGGGCACCGGAGTCGGCGACGGCCATGCCCGCGCCCGCGAGAACCAGACCACCGGTGGCTGCCGCTGCGGCGACGACCTTCTTGAGCATTGTTCCTCCTAGTTGGCAAACGCGATCCCAAAATTGCCGATCGCATCACCTGTAACGAGGAGGGAGTAATGAGGCTACGAGCTTATGAGCGCATTCACTCGTCCCGGTCGCCTCCCGTACGCACGGGCGAATCAGGACGCGTCGATGAAGCGGTCGAGCACCCGCACGCCGAACCGGAGTCCCTCCACCGGCACCCGCTCGTCGACACCGTGGAACATGCCCGCGAAGTCCAGCTCGGGCGGCAGCTTGAGCGGCGCGAAGCCGAAGCCCCGGATGCCGAGTTCGTCGAAGGACTTGGCGTCCGTGCCGCCGGAGAGCATGTAGGGGATCGCCTTCGCGGCCGGGTCCTCGGCCACCAGGGCGGACTGCATCGCGTCGACCAGCGCCCCGTCGAAGGTGGTCTCGACGGCCTTGTTGGCGTGCACGTCCTCGCGCCGCACGAGCGGTCCGAGGATCCGGTCGACGTCGGCGAGGAACTCCTCCTCGTACCCGGGCAGGAAACGCCCGTCGACGTGCGCGGTGGCCTCGCCGGGGATGACGTTGACCTTGTAACCCGCGCCCAGCTGGGTGGGGTTGGCGGTGTTGCTCAGGGTCGCGCCGATGAGCTTGGCGATGCCGCCGAGCTTGGCGAGGGTGCCCTCCATGTCCTCCGGGTCCAGCTCGGTGCCGAGCGCGTCGCCCAGTTCGTCGAGGAAGGCCCGGGTCGTCTTGGTGACGCGGACCGGGAACTTGTGCCGGCCCAGGCGCGCGACGGCCTCGGACAGCTCGGTGATGGCGTTGTCGCGGTGGATCATCGACCCGTGCCCCGCGGTGCCGGCCACCGTCAGCTTCATCCAGTGGATGCCCTTCTCGGCCGTCTGGATCAGGTACAGGCGGCGCTGCTCGTTCACGGTGAAGGAGAAGCCGCCCACCTCGCTGATCGCCTCGGTGACGCCCTCGAAGAGGTCGGGGTGGTGGTCCACGAGGTGCCGGGCGCCGTACGTGCCGCCCGCCTCCTCGTCGGCGAGGAACGCCAGCACGATGTCCCGCGGGGGCTTGCGCCCGCTGCGCAGCCGGTCACGGACGACCGCGAGGGTCATCGCGTCCATGTCCTTCATGTCGACGGCACCGCGCCCCCACACGCAGCCGTCGGCGACCTCCCCGGAGAAGGGGTGGTGGGTCCAGTCGTCCGCGTTGGCCGGGACCACGTCGGTGTGGCCGTGGATGAGCAGCGCCGGCCGGGACGGGTCCTCGCCCTCGATCCGGGCCACCGTGGAGGCGCGTCCGGGGTGGGACTCGAAGATCTTCGGTTCGAGTCCCACCTCGGCGAGCTTCTCGGCGACGTACTCGGCGGCCTTGCGCTCGCCCGGCCCCGAGTGGTCGCCGTAGTTGCTGGTGTCGATTTGGATCAGCTCGCGGCAGAGGTCGACGACCTCGTCCTCGCCGGTGACGCTCCTGGCCGTGCCCGAGTCGCTCACGTGGTTCCTCCCGCTGTCACTGCTGGTGGGTCCCCCTCATCCTCCCCCTCACCCCGTCCGGGCCCAAGGAGGGGTGATCGGCCACCCCGGAAAGCCTGGTAATGTTTACGTCGTCGCCGCGGGAGAAACCCACGCGACAGACACCTAGTCCGGGTGGCGGAATGGCAGACGCGCTAGCTTGAGGTGCTAGTGCCCTTTATCGGGCGTGGGGGTTCAAGTCCCCCCTCGGACACCAGCTGAGACCCCTGCCGAGCAGGGGTTTTCTGCTTTTCCGGGACAGTGTCCTCGACCACCTACAGTGGTCGCCATGACCACCCCTCCCTGCCCCTGCGGGCGGCCCGAGCCGTACGAGCGGTGCTGCGGCCGTTTCCATGCCGGGACTGCCGCCGCCCCGACCGCCGAGGCCCTGATGCGTTCGCGCTACAGCGCCTTCGTGAAGGGGGACGCGGGCTATCTGCTGCGCACCTGGCACCCGCGGACACGGCCGGCGCGGCTCGATCTCGACCCGGGCATGCGGTGGACCGGCCTGGAGATCCTGGACACGGCCGACGGCTCCGCCTTCCACGCCACCGGGACCGTGACGTTCCGGGCGTCCTACCGGGGTGGCTCGCTGCACGAGCGGAGCCGGTTCGAGCGGGTGGACGGGGCGTGGGTGTACGTGGACGGGGAGTTCCTCGCGTAGCACCCCGGCACGCAGGACGCCCGGCGGGTCCGTGGGCTACGGCGCCAGGATGTCCAGCTCCTGGAGCGCGCCCTCCGTGATCTCCCGGGTGAGCCGCTCCGCGCGCTCGGCGTCGCGGGCCCGGACCGCCTCGGCGACCTGGACGTGCAGGGTGACGGCGGCCGGGTCGGGGTCCTCGAACATCACGTCGTGGTGGGTGCGGCCGGCCAGGACCTCGGCGACGACGCCGCCTAGGCGGGCGAACATCTCGTTGCCGGAGGCGGTGAGGATGACGCGGTGGAAGGCCACGTCGTGGAAGAGGTACTCCTCCAGGCGGTGACCGCGTGAGTTGGCGACCATGCCGAGCGCGCACTCGGTCAGCTCGGCGCACTGCTCCGCCGTGGCGTGCCGGGCGGCCAGGCCCGCCGCGACCGGTTCGACGGCCGACCTCAGCACGGTCAGGGAGCGCAGTTGCCGGGGGCGTTCGGAGCCGGCCAGGCGCCAGCGGATGACCTGGGGGTCGTAGACGTTCCACTCGCACTCGGGCAGGACGGTGACGCCGACGCGGCGGCGCGACTCGACGAGGTGCATGGACTCCAGCACCCGGACCGCCTCCCGCATCACCGAGCGCGACACCTCGAAACGCTGGGCCAGCTCGTCCGTGCGCAGCACGCTGCCCGCGGGGTATTCGCCCGCTGTGATCGCGGGGCCGAGGGTGTCCAGTACGCGGCCGTGCAGCCCCCGGCCCGGTGTGCTCATGCACTCAGCGTACGGGGCACGTCACCGGAATAAAAAGTCAGACTTATATGTCACAGACTCTTGAAGTCGTCGTACCTAATGAGTTTCAGTTACGTCGACATCAGGTGTCGACGAAGACAGCAGACAGCGAGAGTGCGATGCAGCAACTGCACACCCCCCACGTGGTCGTGGTCATGGGCGTCGCGGGCACCGGGAAGACCACCATCGGTCCCCTGCTCGCGGCCCGGCTCGGCGTTCCCTACGCCGAGGGCGACGACTTCCACCCCCCGGCCAACATCGCCAAGATGACGGCCGGCACCCCGCTCACCGACGAGGACCGCTGGCCCTGGCTGGACGCCATCGGCGGCTGGGCGCACGGGCGTGCCGGGCTCGGTGGGGTGGTGAGCAGTTCGGCGCTGAAGCGGTCGTACCGCGACCGGCTGCGGGCCGCCGCTCCCGGTGTCGTCTTCGTGCATCTCACGGGCAGCCGTGAGCTGATCGAGGACCGGATGTCGCACCGGCAGGGCCACTTCATGCCGACGGCACTGCTCGACTCCCAGTTCGCCACGCTCCAGCCCCTGGAGCCGGACGAGGCGGGAGTCGCCGTGGACGTCGCCGGCACGCCCGAGGAGATCACCGAACGGGCGGTCGACGCCCTGCGGGGACTTCCCGAGCCGGTCCAGTAACCCCCCACACCCCCTCCCCCCGGGGTCGTGCCGCCCTCCGCGCGTACGGCCCCGGACTCCCCCCAGTCCCCATCACCGCAAGGGAACCACCGTGACCAGACTCAGCGTCGAGATGCTGGCAGCGGACCCCGTCGAGCCGATCACCTCGGCGGGCCACGCCCAGCTGGGCATCGCCGTGCTCCTGGGCATCGCCGTCATCGTCCTGCTCATCACCAAGTTCAAGCTGCATGCCTTCCTGTCGCTGACCATCGGGTCACTGGCGCTCGGCGCGTTCGCCGGTGCGCCGCTGGACAAGGTCATCACCAGCTTCACCGCCGGGCTCGGCTCCACCGTCGCGGGTGTCGGCGTTCTGATCGCCCTCGGCGCGATCCTCGGCAAGATGCTCGCCGACTCCGGCGGCGCCGACCAGATCGTGGACACCATCCTCGCCAAGGCCACGCCCCGTTCGATGCCGTGGACGATGGTGCTGATCGCCTCGGTCATCGGACTGCCGCTGTTCTTCGAGGTCGGCATCGTGCTGCTGATCCCGGTCGTCCTCATGGTCGCCAAGCGCGGCAACTACTCGCTGATGCGGATCGGCATCCCGGCCCTGGCCGGTCTGTCCGTGATGCACGGTCTGGTCCCGCCGCACCCCGGCCCGCTGGTCGCCATCGACGCGGTGGACGCCAACCTCGGCGTGACCCTGGCGCTGGGCGTGCTGATCGCGATCCCGACGGTGATCATCGCGGGCCCCGTGTTCTCGAAGTACGCGGCCCGCTGGGTGGACGTCCCGGCCCCGGACCGCATGATCCCGCAGCGCGCCTCCGAGACGCTGGACAAGCGCCCCGGCTTCGGCGCCACGCTGGCCACGATCCTGCTGCCGGTCGTGCTGATGCTGCTGAAGGCGCTCGTCGACATCATCGTCGACGACCCGGAGAACGTGCTGCAGCGCACCTTCGACGTCATCGGCAACCCGCTGATCGCCCTGCTGGTCGCCGTGATCGTCGGCATCTTCACGCTGCTGCGGCCCGCCGGCTTCGGCAAGGACCGCCTCTCCGGCCTGGTCGAGAAGGGGCTCGCCCCCATCGCGGGCATCCTCCTGATCGTCGGCGCGGGCGGCGGCTTCAAGCAGACGCTGATCGACTCCGGCGTGGGCCAGATGATCCTGGAGATCTCCAAGGACTGGTCGATCCCGGCGCTGCTGCTGGCCTGGCTGATCGCGGTGGCGATCCGGCTGGCGACCGGTTCGGCGACGGTGGCGACCGTCTCGGCGGCCGGTCTGGTCGCGCCGCTCGCGGCCGACATGTCGACCACGCACGCCGCCCTGCTGGTGCTGGCCATCGGCGCCGGCTCGCTCTTCTTCAGCCATGTCAACGACGCCGGCTTCTGGCTGGTGAAGGAGTACTTCGGGCTGAACGTCGGCCAGACCATCAAGACCTGGTCCGTGATGGAGACGATCATCTCGGTGGTCGCCGGTGCCCTGGTCCTGCTGTTGTCCCTGGTCATATAGCCGCGCCAGGCACCAGGCACCAGCGAGCAGGAACGGGAGTACGACGATGACGGCCCATCCCCTCTTCGACATCGCCGGGCGCACCGCCCTGGTGACCGGCTCCAGCCGGGGCATCGGGCTGGCCCTGGCCCGGGGCCTCGCGGAGGCCGGCTGCCGGGTGGTCCTCAACGGACGCGACGGCGACCGCCTCGCGAAGGCCGCCGCCGGACTGCCCGGCGAGGTCCACACGGCGGTGTTCGACGTGACCGACGGTCCGTCCGTCACCGCCGGGATCGCGGCGGTCGAGGAGCGGGTGGGCCCGCTCGACATCCTGGTCAACAACGCCGGGATGCAGCTGCGGGCGCCCCTGCTGGAGTTCGCGGACGCGGACTGGCACCGCGTCCTGGACACCAATCTCACCAGCGCCTTCCTGGTGGGCCGGGAGGCCGCACGCCGGATGACGGAGCGCGGCCACGGCAGGATCGTGAACATCTGCTCGCTGCAGAGCGAGGTGGTCCGCCCGGGCATCGCGCCCTACGCGGCCACCAAGGGCGCGCTGAAGATGCTCACCAAGGGCATGTGCGCCGACTGGGGCCCGCTCGGCGTCCAGGTCAACGGCCTCGGCCCCGGCTACATCGAGACCGAGCTGACCCGCCCGCTGGTCGAGGACGAGGAGTTCAGCGCCTGGGTGCGCGGACGGACTCCGGCGGGCCGCTGGGGCCGTACCGAGGACCTGGTGGGCGGGCTGCTGTTCCTCGCCTCGCCCGCCGCGGACTTCGTCGGCGGCCAGATCCTGTACGTCGACGGCGGAATGACGAGCGTCCTGTGAGCGCCGCGGTGGCAGTCGTGCCGGGCTGTGTGATCCACGCCGCGGGCGACCTGCGGGTCGAGGACGTACCCGTCCCGCGCCCCGGTCCGGGCGAGGCGCTCGTCGCCGTCCGCTACGGCGGCGTCTGCGGCTCCGACCTGCACTACTGGCGGCACGGCGGCGTCGGCGACTTCCGTCTCAGGGAGCCCATGCTGCTCGGGCACGAGGTGGTCGGCACGGTCGTGGCGTACGGCTCCCCGGACACACCGGGTCCGGCGGCCGGTACGTCCGTCGCCGTGCACCCGGCGACCCCGTGCGGGGTGTGTCCGGAGTGCGCGGACGGGCGGCGCAACGTCTGCCGGGACACCCGGTACCTGGGCAGCGCGGCCCGTTTCCCGCACGTCCAGGGCGGCTTCGCGGCGCGGATCGTCGTCCCCGCCGGACAGCTGCGCGCCCTCCCCGCCGGGCTCGGTATGCGCCGCGCCGCCCTCGCCGAGCCGCTGTCCGTCGCGCTGCACGCCGTACGCCGGGCCGGGGACCTGTCCGGCCGGCACGTGCTGGTGACCGGGGCCGGGCCCATCGGCTGCCTGGTGGTCGCGGCGGCGAAGGCGGCGGGCGCCGCACACGTGACGGTGACGGACCTGCTCCCCGCAGCCCTGGAGTACGCGCGGGCCGCCGGCGCCGACACGCTCGTGCGGGCCGACGATCCGCAGGACGCGAACTGGCCGGCGGAGGTGGACACCGCCGTCGAGGCCTCCGGGGTGGCCGCGGGCCTCGACACCTGTCTGCGGCTGGTGCGGCGCGGCGGCGTGGTCGTCCAGCTCGGCATGCTGCCCCCGGGGCCGAGCCCCTTCGCGGGGAACCTGCTGGTGAGCCGGGAGATCGAGCTGCGCGGGGCGTTCCGCTTCGACGGCGAGTTCGACGGGGCACTGCGCCTGCTGGCGGCCGAGCCCGCGTTCGACGCGCTGGTCAGCGCGGCGGTGCCGGTGCGGGACGCGGCGTCGGCGTTCGAACTGGCCGCGGACCGGAGCCGGTCCTGCAAGGTGCTGCTGGACTTCGGGGCGGCTCCGGCCGCCTGAGGCGCGTTCCAGGGGTCGCAGCCCGGCGCGTCTGGGCTGCGACCCCGTCGCCGTTCCCGGCCCGGTGTCAGGAGGACGCGGCCTTGTCCAGCTGGAACGCCTCGTTGCCCTGGCCGATGCGGGCGTGCCGCTCGGGGGCGCGGGAGCGCAGGACCAGTCCCTGCACCACGCCGGCCACCGCGGCGAGGCCGATGATGCCGGGCAGCACCCAGCTGAGGGCGGAGTCGGGTCCCGCGCCGACGAGGACGTCGAAGTCCTTGACCGTGTAGCCGGCGATCACCAGCAGGGCCAGGCCCGCGACGGTGGAGGTGACCAGGCGCACGCCCTGGGCCCCGGCGGCGCCGCGCCGGACGAAGAAGGCCACGACGGAGAACGAGGCGGCGGCCATCAGCAGGATCACGCCGAGGGCACCGATGTTGCCGCCCCAGGTGAATAGGTGCAGTACGGGCTGGGTCGGGTCGCCGTTCGGCTTGTCGTCGGCGATCGCGAAGCCGATGACGACGACCGCGGACACGGCGGTCTGGAGCAGCGAGCCGGTGCCGGGCGCGCCGCTGGTGCCGCTGGTGCGCCCGAAGGCGGCGGGCAGCAGCCCCTCGCGCCCCATGGCGAAGGCGTACCGGGCGACGACGTTGTGGAAGCTCAGCAGCGCGGCGAACATGCCGGTGACGAACAGGACGTGCAGTACGTCGGTGAAGGTGTCGCCGAGCCGTGACTCGGTCAGGAAGAAGAGCAGTCCGGCGCTCTGTTCCTGCGCGGTGCCGACGATCCGGTCGGGGCCGGTGGCCACGGTCAGGGCCCAGCTGCTGAGCGCGAAGAAGACGGCGACCCCCGCGACCGCCAGGAACATGACACGCGGAACGAGCACGTGCGGCCGGCTGGTCTCCTCGGCGTACACCGGCGCCTGCTCGAAGCCGAGGAAGGCGGCGATGCAGAAGCAGAGCGCGGTACCGACCCCGGCGCCGCTCAGGGTGTCCGGGTTGAAGGCGTGCAGCGACAGCCCCTGCGCCCCCGGGTCGGAGACGGCGGCGATGTCGAACACCACCACCAGCACCACCTCGATGAGCAGCAGGACGCCCAGCACGCGCGCGTTGACGTCGATCTTCAGCCAGCCCAGCGTGCCGACCGCGAGCACGGCGAGGAGCGCCGGGATCCACCAGGCCACGTCGAGGTCGGCGTAGGTGGACAGCAGCCCGGAGACCTCGAAGCCGAAGATGCCGTAGATGCCGACCTGGAGGGCGTTGTAGGCGACCAGCGCGACCAGGGCGGCGCCCGCGCCGGCGGTGCCGCCGAGTCCGCGGGAGATGTAGGCGTAGAAGGCGCCGGCGTTGTGGACGTGCCGGCTCATCTCGGCGTACCCGAGGCTGAACAGGATCAGCACCACGCCCAGCACCACGAAGAGCAATGGCTGTCCGACGATGCCCATGACCGCGAAGGTGGTGGGCATGACGCCGGCGACCACCATCAGCGGTGCGGTGGCGGCGAGCACGGACAGGAGCAGCCCGCCCGTGCCCAGCCGGTCGGCCCGCAGCGCGCGCTCCTCGCCCTTGAAGGTGCTGATGGCGCCACTGCTCGCGGATCTGCTCGTGCTCGAACTGCCCGTGGTCATCGCAGGACGTCCTTCTCTCGTGTGGGTGGTGTGCGTCGGGTCTTTCGGCGGTCAGCCGGTGCCGAGCGCGCCCGCGCGGGCGGTGCGGAAGGCGGCGAACGGGTCGCGGTCCGGGTACGACCAGGGGGCCGGCGTGGCGTGCTCGCCGATGCGGTGGAACAGGGCGGCGGCCTCGGCGCCGCGACCCTCGCAGGTCTTGGCGTGGGCGAGGAAGTTGAGGTCGATCAGCCGGCGCGGGTGGCCGTCCTGCTCCCACTCCAGCCACCAGTCGAAGGCCGCCTTCATCACCAGCCGGGCGCGCCGGCCGACCCAGTGGCCGGAGGCGGCCGGGTCGGAGGACTCGTGTCCGGCGGCGGCCAGCACGCGGTAGCGCTCGGCGTGCGCGACGACCGGGAGGATGGCCAGCGGGGAGTCGGCGGGCGCCTGCTCGGCGGCCCAGTTGGCGAAGTCGTACACCTCGTGCAGCGGGTCGGGGCCGCCGTCACCGCCGCGCTCGGCGAGCCGGGCCACCATCAGGTGATGGGCGTGGTGGTGGTCGGCGTACCGTCCGCGCACCTCGTCGAAGGCGCGGACGACGTCCTCGTCCGCGCCCAGGGAGCGCTCCAGCACGAGGAGCCCGAGCCAGGGCGTGGGATCGTCCGGCACCAGGGCGGCGGCGTCCCGGCAGGCCTCGCGGACCCGGGCGGGCTTCTCCTTGCCGCGCAGGGCCCGGTGGACCAGGGCGTGGGCGAGCAGCACGGAGGCGTCGGCGGAGTCGGGTTCGGCGAGCAGCCACTCACGGGCCCAGGGAGCGCAGTGGGACTCCTGGGCCAGTACGGCCACCCGGTGCCCGCGGCGGTCCCAGTCGTCACCCGTGTGGACCAGCAGCGAGCGGACGGAGTGCCAGCGCCCCTGGGCCAACGCGGCACGCGCGGCGACGAGTTCGACGTCGTCGAGGGCCTCGTCGAAGGCCTGGGCCGCGCGTCTGCGGCCGCGGCCGAGCGGAGGCGGGGGTGGGGACACCGCGGGAAACTTCCTCACGCGACGCGGAAGGTCGTCGTAGCCGGATTGCCATGAACTGATCACGCACAGCAAACCGGCAGCCAAGGCTTGACGTCAAGAGGAATCAAACCGTTACACGCGTCAACTCACGTGACGCCAGGGGAAGTTGTCGTCACCTCGGACCGCTGTCGCCGCCTCGGACACGGGGGGCCGGCGCGGCCCCGAATGCGCCACTCGCCCGGCAGCCGAAGCCCGCCCGCACTAGAGTCGTCCCCGACGCCCCCGTGACCCGACTGACGATCGAGGTACGCAGCGTGTCGGTTCTCGTTCTGGTTCTCGCCGTGTGCGCCGCGTGCTGTCTGGGTTTCGGTTTCGTCCTCCAGCAGAACGCGGCCCAGCGCGCCCCGCTGGGCGACTTCCTCTCGCCCCGCCTCCTGCTCGACCTCGTGCGGGTGCCGCGCTGGCTGGCCGGCATGGGGTTGATGGTGGCCGGCCTGGTGCTGGGCGCGCTCGCGCTGGGCGGCGGCGAACTGACCCTCGTCGAGCCCCTCCTGGCGACCAACCTCCTGTTCGCCCTCGCCCTCTCCCGCATCCAGACCCGGCAGCCGCTGGGCCGCCAGGGCTGGGCCGGCCTCGCGCTGCTCGCGGGCGGGGTGACCGCGTTCATCCTGGCGGGTGAGCCACGCGGGGGCAGCGCGGTGACCGATCCGCTGCGGCACTGGCTGATCGTCGGCGTGATGCTGGGCCTGGCCCTCCTGCTCACGCTGTGCGCCGCCCGGCTGCGGCTGACCTGGGGCCCGACGCTGCTGGCCGTGGCCGCGGGTCTGCTGTACGGGGTGCAGGACGCGTTGACCCGGGTGAGCGGCCGGCGCTTCTCGGCGGGCGGCTTCGCGGAGCTGCTGACGGGCTGGCAGCCGTACGCCGTGGTGGTGCTCGGCGTCACGGGCCTGGTCCTGGTCCAGAGCGCCTTCGAGACGGCGCCCCTGCGCAGGTCGCTGCCCGCGCTGACCGCGGCCCAGCCGCTCGCGGGCATCGCCTGCGGGGTCGGCTTCCTCGGCGACCGGCTGCACACCGACGCCGGGGCGCTCGCGTGGCAGGCGGGCGGCCTCGCGGCGGTCGTGGCGGGCATCGTCCTGCTGGGCCTGCACCCGGCGATGCCGCAGGGCACGGGCGAGAGCGGCCGCGAACGGGCGCTGGAGCGGAGCTGAGGCGGCGGCTGCTTGGATGGGGCGCATGAGTTCTGCTGACGAGATCCTCGACGTCGTCGACGAGAACGACCGTGTCGTCGGCCGGGCCCGGCGGGGCGACGCGTACGCCCGGGGACTGCGGCACCGGTGCGTGTTCGTGTGGGCCCGGGACCCCGAGGGGCGGGTCTTCGTCCACCGCCGCACGGCGACGAAGCTGGTGTTTCCCGCGTTGTACGACATGTTCGTCGGCGGGGTGGTGGGCGCGGGCGAGTCCTACGACGACGCGGCGCTGCGGGAGGCGGAGGAGGAGCTGGGGGTGAGCGGGCTGCCGCGGCCGGAGTTCCTGTTCAAGTTCCTCTACGACGACGGGGCGGGGCGGGCCTGGTGGTCGGCGGTGTACGAGGTGCGGGTGGCGGGGGCGGTGTCTCCTCAGGTGGAGGAGGTGGCCTGGTACGGGTTCCTGCCGGAGGCCGAGCTGGAGGGGCGGCTCGGGGAGTGGGAGTTCGTGCCGGACGGGGCTGCGGCGTATGCGCGGCTGCGGGCCTGGCGGGGCGTGCGCTGAACGGGCGTTGCCTCGGCACCCGGCGTTGGTGTGGGCGCGGGGGTGGGTCGCGCGGCCCGGCGCTACCGGGGTGCCGCTGCGCCCACCCGTGCCGCCCAAGCGGCACGACTGCCCGCAGCGGCGGCGGCCGACGACTGCCCGCAGCGGCGGCGGCTGGCGACTGCCCGCAGCTACGCGGGGGCGACGCGGCGGGAAAGCCGCGTACGGCGGGAAGGGGACGTGTCGGGGGGTGTTCGCCCGCAGCGGTTGGCGCGTCAACGCCGGGAACCTCTAGGCCAACCGATTCCGCGCCGTTCCGAGGACGAACACCCCCCGGCGCGGCCCCGACCCACAAACCACGCACCGCGCACCGCGAACCCCCACCGAACCCGCACAGGCGCCGCAGGCATAGCGCACCCCCCACCGAACCGCACAAGCGCCGCAGGCACCCGCAGGCATCCGCGGCGGCGGCCGGATAGGGTCCCCGGGTGATCGGTTTCGTGCGGAGTGTTCGGTTGTGGTTCGTGCCCGGGGAGGTGCGGCGCGAGGGGACCACCCCCGACTACCGGTTCTCGCTGGCCAATGAACGGACGTTCCTCGCCTGGCTGCGTACCGCCCTCGCGCTGATCGGCGGCGGGTTCGCGGTGGACCAGTTCCTGCCCGACCTGAGCCGGGGCTGGCGGGTAGGGCTCGCGCTCGCGCTGCTCGCCGCCGGTGTGCTGTGCGCGCTGCGGGCCGTGAACCACTGGGCGCGCTGCGAACGCGCCATGCGCCGCGGCGAGGACCTCCCCGTCTCGCGCTTCCCGGCGCTGCTCAGCCTGGTCGTCGCCGTGGTCGCCGTCGTGATGGTCGTCGTGGTCCTCGTCGGCTGGGAGGGCTGAGCGTGACCGGCGCCGACGCGGCACCCGCGGACCGCGACCCCGGGCTCCAGCCCGAGCGCACCCGGCTCGCCTGGCGCCGCACCACCCTGTCCGGCACCGTCGTCGCCGTACTCGCCGGGAAGACCGCGCTGCACGACGGTGCGACGACCGTCTCGGTGCTCGCCGCCGCCCTGTGCTGCGCGCTGTGGCTGGCCTTCCTCCGGATCGCCCACGGCCGTATCACCACCCTCGCCGCGGCGCACCGGCCCCGCGACCTCACCCCGCGGCACGCCGCCGCCGCGGCCCTGTGCACGCTGGCCCTCGCCGTCTGCGGGGCGTTCCTGGTCCGCTGAGGCGCCGATCACGTTCCGCCTCCCTACTGGACGGCATACCGACCGGTCGGCATCATGTGTCGGGTACTGTTCACCCGTCCCAGGGAGAGACGATGAGCCCCGACCACCCGCCCGGACTCGATCTCGACCGGTTGCGCGTCCTGCTCGACCGCGAGCGGCCCGGTCTGGTGACCGGCCCGCTGTCCGGCCGGCTGATCGAGGGCGGACGGTCGAACCTCACCTACGCCGTCTCGGACGGCACCGCCCGCTGGGTCGTCCGACGGCCGCCGCTCGGCCACGTCCTGGCCACCGCGCACGACATGCGGCGCGAGCACCGCGTCATCAGTGCCCTGCACCCGACCGACGTACCCGTGCCGCGCCCGGTGCTGCTGTGCGAGGACGAGGAGGTGCTGGGAGCGCCCTTCTACGTGATGAAGTTCGTCGACGGCACCCCGTACCGCACCGCCGAACAGCTCGCCCCCCTCGGGCCCGAGCGCACCCGCGCCGCCGTGCTGAACCTGGTCGACACGCTGGTCGGGCTGCACGCGGTGGACCCCGCCGGGGTGGGTCTCGGAGACTTCGGCCGCCCCGAGGGTTTCCTGGACCGCCAGCTGCGCCGCTGGGCCAAGCAGCTCGACGCCTCGCGCAACCGCGACCTGGCCGGCATCGACGAACTGCACGCCACCCTCGGCCGGGAACTGCCCCGCTCGCCCTCCCCCACCGTCGTGCACGGCGACTACCGCCTCGACAACGTCCTGATCGGCGGGGAGGACGACGAGATCCGGGCGATCCTCGACTGGGAGATGTCCACGCTCGGCGACCCGCTCACCGACCTCGGCCTGCTGGTGATGTACAGCAGCCCGCTCGGCCTGCCCGACTCCCCCGTCTCCACCACCGCCCAGGCCCCCGGCCACCCGGCCCCGGCCGAGCTGATCGAGCGGTACGCCGCCCGCTCGGGACGCGACGTGTCCGCCGTCGCCTGGTACACGGCGTTCGCCTGGTTCAAGCTCGCCGTGATCCTGGAGGGCATCCACTACCGCTACACCCTGGGCCAGACGGTCGGCCGCGGCTTCGACCGCATCGGCGACCTCGTCCCCGTCTTCATCGAGCACGGCCTGACCACCCTTCAGGAGGGCTGACCGCCATGGACTTCGCGTACGACGCACGCACCGAGGAACTCCGCGCCAAGCTGCTCGCCTTCATGGACGAGTACGTCTACCCGGCCGAGCAGGTGGCCCACGAGCAGCGCGCCCGGCTCGCCTCCCCGTGGGACACGCCGCAGGTCGTGGAGGACCTGAAGGCGGAGGCCCGCCGCCAGGGCCTGTGGAACCTGTTCCTGCCCGACGCCGCACACGGCGCCGGCCTCACCAACCTCCAGTACGCCCCGCTCGCCGAGATCACCGGCCGCAGCCCGCAGCTGGCGCCGACGGCGACGAACTGCGCTGCGCCGGACACCGGGAACATGGAGGTGCTGGCCCAGTTCGCCGACGAGGCGCAGCAGAAGCAGTGGCTGGAGCCGCTGCTCGCCGGCGAGATCCGCTCGGCGTTCGCGATGACGGAGCCGGACGTCGCCTCCTCGGACGCCACGAACATCACCACGCACATCGAGCGCGACGGCGACGAGTACGTCATCACCGGCCGCAAGTGGTACATCTCCGGGGCGATGAACCCGGACTGCAAGATCTTCATCGTGATGGGCAAGACCGACCCCGACGGCGAGGACATCCGCCGCCAGCAGTCCATGGTGCTGGTCCCGCGCGACACGCCCGGTGTGACCGTCAACCGCGCGATGCAGGTCTTCGGTTACGAGGACCACTACCACGGCGGCCACGCCGAGGTGACCTTCGACCACGCGCGCGTGCCGGTGACGAACCTGATCGGCGAGGAGGGCGGCGGCTTCGCGATCGCCCAGGCCCGCCTCGGTCCGGGCCGCATCCACCACTGCATGCGGCTGATCGGCATGGCCGAGCGCGCGATCGAGCTGATGTGCCGCCGCGCGGTGTCCCGCAACGCCTTCGGCAAGGCGCTGGCCCAGCAGGGCGTGGTGCACAACTGGATCGCGGACGCCCGGGTCACCGTCGAGCAGCTGCGGCTCCTCGTGCTGAAGACCGCCTGGCTGATGGACACCGTGGGCAACAAGGGCGCCCACACCGAGATCCAGGCCATCAAGATCGCCACGCCCCGCGCGGTGGTCGACATCATCGACCGGGCGATCCAGCTGCACGGCGCGGGCGGCGTGAGCCAGGACTTCCCGCTGGCCGAGCTGTACGCGGGCGCGCGGACGCTGATGATCGCCGACGGCCCGGACGAGGTCCACCAGCGCTCGCTGGCCCGGCGGGAGATCAAGAAGTACCTCTAGATCACAGCAGTACCCCCGAACGAAGGCGCGCCCCCGGGAACCTCCGGGGCGCGCCTCACGGCGATGTCACGGCCGCAACGCCCGCAGCAGCAGGTCGGCGAGGTGGTCGGCGACCTCCTGCGGGCTGAGCGGTCCGTTGGGCCGGTACCAGGTGGACAGGTGGTGGATGGACCCGAAGTGGTAGTCCACCACCAGGTCGGCCGGGGTCTCCTTGGTGAAGACGCCGGTCCGCTGACCCTCCTCGATGAGCGCGCGGAAGCGCTCGTGGTAGCGCCGGCGCTCGGCGCGCACCTGCTTGTTCTTCTCCGGGCTGAGCTGGTGCATGGAGCGGAAGAAGATCGACGCGTCGTCGAGGTTGTCGATGGTCGTGACGACCACGTCGGCCGCCGCGTCCCGCACCCGCTTCTCGACCGGTTCGTCGGCGTCCGCGAAGGCGTCCAGGCGTTCCTGCTGGAGGCGGAGCACGCGCGCGTACACCTCGTGCAGCAGGTCGTCCTTGGAGCCGAAGTAGTGGTAGAGCGCCCCCTTGGTGACGCCTGCCGCCTCGACGATCTCCTGAACCGAGGTGCGGTCGTAGCCCTGCTCGGCGAAGAGCCGGGTGGCGGCGGCCAGGAGCCGCTGCGGCACCGGAGTGCCGTCCCCGTCCGTGGTCCTGGGCACTGCCGTCACCTGCCTTTCCTTTTCACTGTCCGTTCACTGCTGCGTCCCGTGGTTACCGGAACGCAGTTCCCGACGGAGGATCTTCCCACTCGCCGTCTTCGGCAAGTCGGGCAGGATCTCCACCTGGCGCGGGTACTTGTAGGCGGCCAGTCTCTCCTCGCAGTACGCGACGAGTGCGTCCGGGTCCGTGGCGGCGCCCGGCCGGAGGCTGATGTACGCCTTGACGGTCTCGCCACGGTACCCGTCGGGCACGCCGACGACGGCGGCCTCGCGCACCGCGGGGTGGGTGTACAGCACGTCCTCGACCTCGCGCGGCCAGACCTTGAAGCCGGAGGCGTTGATCATGTCCTTCTTGCGGTCGACGACGTAGAGCCACCCCTGGGCGTCCATGAACCCGATGTCGCCGGTGCGCAGCTCGCCGCCGGGGAAGGTCTCGGCGGTGGCGTCCGGGCGGCGCCAGTAGCCGGGGACGACCTGCGGGCCGCTGACGACGATCTCGCCCTGCTCCCCGAAGGGCACCTCCGCGCCCTGGTCGTCGACGATCCGCACGACGGTCTCCGGGCCGGGCACGCCGACCGCCAGGGCCCCCGAGACGGGATCCACCGGGGCCTCCAGGTGCGGCGGCACGGAGGCGCAGGGCGCGGTGCACTCGGTGAGCCCGTAGCCGTTGCGGATGTACGGGCCGAAGCCCGCGCGGAACTTCTCCACCAGGGCGGGCGGCAGCGGGGCGCCGCCCGAGGAGATGTTCGCGAACGACGCGAAGTGTCCGGGGGTGACGGAGGGGTGGGCGGCGAGCGCCATGAAGGCCGTGGACGGGCCGACCGTGTAGTGCGGCCGGTGCTCGGCGAACGCGTCCAGGACGACCCCCGCCTCGAAGCGGTACGCCAGGACGAGCGTGCCCACACTGTTCAGGCAGGCGCCGAACTCGCAGACCATGCCGGTGATGTGGAACAGCGGGGCCAGCGCGAAGTAGACGGGCGCCTCGGGCAGCGGGAGCCCGGTGCGCTGCCGTTCGGCGTTGTACATGATGTTGCGGTGGGTGTTGGTGGCGCCCTTGGGTGTGCCGCTGGTGCCCGAGGTGTAGCTGATGAGCGCGGTGTCGCCCGGCTCCGGATCGCGGCCCGCGGGTGCCCGGTGTCCGGCGCGGGCCACCCGGGCGAGGTCGTCGGCGTCGGGGGCGTCCGGCAGCCGCTCGAACGTCAGCACGCGCGTGTCCTGGCGGGTCTGGAAGTCCAGCTCGCACCCCGTGAGCACGATCCGCACCGGCGAGTCGGCGGCCGTCTCGCGCAGGTACGACTCCCAGGCCCGGTCGGAGCAGACCAGCGCGGCCACCTCGCCGTCCCGCAGGACGTGGCCGACCTCCCGGGACTTGTACATCGGGTTGACCGGCACGACGACCGCGCCCGCCTTCCAGGCGCCCAGCACGGCGAGCACGAAGTGCGGGGAGTTCTGCAGCAGGACCGCGACCCGGTCGCCCCGCTCCAGGCCGCGCGCGGCGAGGTGCCCGGCGACGGAGTCGCTCAGCTCGTCCACCTCGCGGTAGGTGAGGCGGCCGTCGAAGTAGGCGAGGAAGACGCGGTCGGGGGCCTCGGCGGCCGCCCGGCGCAGGGCGTGCACGAGGGAGGGGTCGGGGTCGAGCGGGGCCTTCTGCGCGTCGGTCAGCAGGCCGAGCCACGGCTTGGCCGCGTACGGGGAGCCGGTCACCGGGCCGTGGCCTCCTCCCACTGCCGCTGGAGCCGGTTCATGCCGTGCAGCCAGCGGTCGGGTTCGGTGGCCCGGGCCTGGTAGTACTCCGCCACCTCGGGGTGCGGCAGGATCAGGAAGCGGTCCTCCTCGATGCCCTTGAACAGGGCGTCCGCGACGTCCTGCGGTTCGATCGCGGTGGGCTGGAGCACCAGGTCGCCCGCGCTGCCGGTGGCGGCCAGCATGTCGGTGCGCACGCCTTGCGGACAGATGGCGTGGACCTTGACCCCGCGGTGGCGGTACGTCAGGGACAGCCACTCGGCGAAGGCGTACGCGCCGTGCTTGGTGACGCTGTAGGGGGCGGCGCCGATCATGGTGAGCAGCCCGGCGGCCGAGACGGTGGAGACGAAACGGCCGCTGCCGCGCTCCAGCCAGTCGGGGAGCAGTTCGTGGGCCGCGCGGACATGGGCCATGACGTTGACGTCCCAGGCGAGCGCCCAGACGGCCTCCGCCGCGGACTCCGAACCTCCGCAGCCGACGCCCGCGTTGGCGCAGTACACGTCGACCCTGCCGCCCAGCGCGTCGCGGGCCTCGGTGACGATCGCGGAGGCGTCGCCGGGGACGGCGATGCCGCCGATCTCGTCGGCGACGGCCTTCGCCCGGCCGGCGTCCAGGTCGTTGACGACGACCCGGGCCCCCTCGGCGGCGAAGCGGCGGGCCAGCGCGGCCCCGATGCCGCCTCCCGCCCCGGTGACGACGACTCCGGCATCCTGCACGGCTTCCACCATCGGTCTCCTTCGACACGGCTCGGGCACGGCTCGGACACTGCTCGCTCCCCGTTGCAGCGCCAGACTAACCAGTCGGTATGTCGTACGGAAGAGGCGAACCGCGGTCTACTCCATTCCCCGGGCCCCGGGGTGCGGGTTAGCGTGCGTGCGCATGACACCCGCCGCGATCACGGAGGTCACCGCATGACGCTGTCCAGACGGAACCTGCTCGCCACGACGGCCGCGGTGGCGGCCGGCACCACGGCCGCCGCCGCGTCGGCGGGCCCGGCGCAGGCCGCTCCCGCGGGGCACGGCGGCCGCCGGCTGCGCACCGGCTTCGAGCGCCTCGCCGACGGCGGATACGCCCCGCTCAGCGGACAGAAGGTCGGCGTCGTCACCAACCCGACCGGCATCACCCGGGACGTGCGCCACATCGTCGACGTCATGCACGCCGACGACCGGGTGAACCTGACGGCCGTCTTCGGCCCCGAGCACGGCTTCCGCGGCACGGCGCAGGCGGGCGGCTCCGAGGGGCGCTACGACGACCCCGCGACCGGGCTGCCGGTCTACGACACCTACCTGAAGAGCGGGCAGCCGCTCGCGGACGTCTTCACCGCGTCCGGCGTGGACACCGTCGTCTTCGACATCCAGGACGTGGGCGCGCGCTTCTACACGTACATCTGGACGCTGTTCGACTGCATGGAGGCGGCCTCGCTCGCGGGGAAGCGGTTCGTGGTGCTGGACCGGCCCAACCCGGTGACCGGGCGGGCGGCCCTCGGTCCCGTCCTGCACAAGGAGTTCGCGACCTTCGTCGGCCGGCAGCCGATCGCGCAGGCGCACGGCATGACCGTCGCCGAGCTGGCGCTGCTCTTCAACGGCGAGTTCCTGGCGTCACCGGTGCCGCTGGAGACGGTGACGATGACGGGCTGGAAGCGCTCGGAGTTCTACGACGCCTACGGGCTGCCCTGGGTGCCGCCGAGCCCGAACATGCCGACGCCGGAGTGCGCGCTGGTGTACTCGGGGACCTGTCTGTTCGAGGGCACGAACCTCTCCGAGGGCCGCGGCACCACCCGTCCGTTCGAGCTGCTGGGCGCCGAGGGCGTCGACGGGGGCTGGGCCGCCGCGGCGAACGAGGTCGGTCTGCCGGGTGTGCGGTTCAGGGAGGCGTACTTCGCGCCGACCTTCTCCAAGTTCGCGGGCAAGACCGTCGGCGGTGTGCAGCTCCATGTGCACGACCGGGCCGCGTTCGACCCGGTGCGCACCGGCATCGCCCTCCTGGTGACCGCCAGGCGGACCTGGGAGGGCTTCGCCTGGCGGCCGGACAACTGGATCGACAAGCTCACCGGCTCCACGCAGGTGCGCACGATGATCGACGCGGGCGCGGACACCGACGAGGTGGTGGCCGGCTGGGAGGGGGAACTGGCGGCGTTCAGGAGGACACGCCGCCAGTACCTGCTCTACAAGTAGGCGCCGGGCAGGCCGGTCACCGGTGGGACGTGAACTCCACGACCTGCTGGTAGGTGGGCCGGTTCTGCCAGCTGATGCCGCCGTGCTTGATGCCGCCGAGGGTGCGGTGGATCACCGAGTCGGCGCACCACTGGTCCCCCGCCGAGCAGTTGTCGTCGCCGGGATAGACCTGGGCGGCCGTGCGGCCCGCCGCCTCCTTCAGGGTGGTCACCAGGGTGTCCCGGCAGGCGGCGAGGTCGCCGTCGCCGCAGTAGGTGTGCGCCAGCGGGCCCTTGACGGACTCGCCGAGCACGGACCGGATGTCCTTGTCGACATAGCTCCACCAGCCGTACTGGAAGGCGCTGCCGGCGTGGGCGCCGGTCGGGCCGTGGGCGGCGGACGGGGACTCGTCGACGGGCAGGTTGCGGGTGAAGGCGGTGTAGAGGCCGGCGCCGAGGCCGGGTTCGAACTCGGCCTTCACCAGCAGCGGCCACCAGGCGTCCAGGGTGCGGATCGCGTCGGCGTGGGCGTACTTCTTGGACCCGGCCGAGGTCTCCGTGCGCAGGCCGCCGCCCTCCGACAGCCACGCCTTCAGGCCGTCCACGGCCGCCTTGGCCGCCGGGTCGGTCACGGGCGCGGACTCGACCACCTTCAGCAGGCCGGGCAGGACGTCCTCGGCGCGCAGGTCGGCGAGGCCCGCCTCGGCCATGGCCTTCACCAGCGCGGTGCGGGTGACGCCGCCCTCGGCGACCAGCTTCTTCACCCGGTCGTCGAGGAGGTTGCCGCGGTGCACGGAGCCGTTGCCCCAGGAGGCGGCCGGGTAGTCCGCGGCCTGCTTGTTGTTCCAGGAGATGTAGTAGTCCTGGTCGACCGACTGCGGGTGGGCCGACGGGCCGGTGTACCGGGCGGTGTTGTCGGCCGGGTCCCAGTCCCGCCACTCGTACGCCTGCCGCGCCCAGACCGGGAACTCGGCGTCGACGCCGTCCGCGCGCACGGGGTTGTCGCCGCTGTTGTAGTACGCGGTGTGCTCGGAGTCGGCGTAGAACCAGTTGAAGGTGTAGTTGATGTGCTGGACGGCGCCCTGGAAGCGCTCCGGGCCGTTGAGGTAGTCCGGGTCGTTCAGCATCTGGAAGCCGATGATCGAGTCGGCCTCGTGCATGTATGAGGAGCGCAGGGTGGTGTAGGCGACCTTCTTGCCGCCGACCGTGGCACGGGACTCGACCGGTCCGTACTTGGTGCGCCAGACGCGCATCGTGTAGGAGCCGGCCGCGGTGGAGTCGGCGACGGTCGGCTTCCAGGCGTTGTGCCGCTCGACCTTCTCCATCGGCGTGCAGGTGCCGCGGTAGAGGTAGTGGTAGTCGTCCTGGCACAGCTCGACCGCGTAGGTGTCGATGATGTCCTGGCCCGAGGTGGTCGCGCTCCAGGCGTAGTCCTGGCCGCGGCCGAGTTCGACGTACATGCTCAGGCCCGCGAAGGAGGCGCCGCGGGCGCTGATGCCGGGGCCCTGGATCTCCTGGAGCATGAGGAGCTGCGGGGCGAAGTAGCCGGTCTGGGGTCCGAAGACGGCGACGGGGTGGCCGCTCGCGGTGTGCTCGCCGCTGACGACGAGGGCGTTGGACATGCCGCGCCGCGCCGAGGTCACGGCGGTGTCCGCGGCCTTGGCGGAGGCGCCGGTCGCGCCCGCCGCGCCGGCGCTGCCGGTACGGTCGTACACCAGGGGCTCCGCCTGGACCGACCCGGCGTCGGGCAGGGCGCGGCCCTGCGGGTCGTCCGGGGTGGGCAGGTAGGGGAAGCTGCCGTCCTGCTGGGTGAGGACGGCCTCGGGGTCGTTGCGCTGGCGGAAGGACTCCCAGACCTTCGTGCCCTCGGCGACGCCGTACTTCTCCTGGGCGGCCAGGAGGGAGAGCGCGTTGTTCACCTCGCCGCCGCCCCCGGCGCCGAAGAGGGAGCCGATCACGGAGGCCAGCGCGATCAGGTCGGTGCGCTTGAAGTGCTCGATGGTGCCGGCGTTGGTGATGGCGTCCTTGTGGCCGGTCAGGACGTACTCACCGGGGAAGTAGCGGCCCTTGTCGGAGGCGTCGATGTAGGCGTTGACCCCGGCGACGTAGGCGTCCACGTCGGCCAGGGCCAGCTCGCCGCGCTCACCGGCCTTGGCGGCGGCGCTCTCGATCTGCGCCTCCAGGTCGGCCTCGGTGTAGGGGGCGCTGCGCCAGAACTGCTGCTCCAGGCCCTGGTTGGCGGGGGCGCCGCCCGCGAAGGGGGTCAACTGGCCGCGTCCGACGTGCCGGAAGAGGTCCATCAGCCACAGCCGGTCCTGGGCGGCCGCGTAGCCCGCGCCGAACTCGGTGCCGTAGCGGGTGGTGCCGGTGATGTGCGGCACACCGGTCTTCTTGTCGCGGACGATGGTGACGTCGTCGCGTCCGGCGGGGCGGACGGTGGAGGCGGCCTGGCCGTCCGGGACGCCGAAGGAGGCGTCGTTGAAGAAGTCGTTGATCTTGTCGTTGGTGAGGCCGGTGTAGCCGGTGGCGAGCTTCGCGTAGGGGCCGAGCTGGTCCTCGGCGTGCGCGGGCTGGGTGCCGAAGGCCTGGTTGAGGAGGATCTGGGCGAGGGTGGCGTTGCCGTTCTGGCCGGGCGGCAGGATGTCGGAACACTGCCCGCCGCAGTGGTCGTTGGCGGCGGCTTGTGCGGCCGTGACCTCGGTGGTCGTGTCCCCGGCGGCCATCGCCGGGGAAAGGGGTGACAAAACTCCGGCAATGAGCGCGCATACGGATGCGGCCTTCAGGAACCCGTGGAAGCCGCGGGGAGTTCTCATTCTGTCGAGGGCGTTGCGTGGGGTGCGCCGTGGCATGGCAGCTCCTCCCGACGTGGGGTGTGGCGGGACGTTACCGCCGGTATCCCCGAGTTGGAAGGTGAACATGCGTCACTTTCTGGGAGCGGGTGGATCGGCTTATGGGGGGCATCGGAAATCGGATGGAGCCGAATCGGTTGTCGATACGTCTATTCGGCGACGTCCGCAGGACGACGCCGAAGTGACCCAAGTACAGGTGCAGGTGTGACGGAGGTGCAGGGCGATGGCCGGTTTCCGAAGTCTGGCGAGACAGGTCCGCGATCCACGGTGCGACCTGGCGTTGCGGCGCTATTCGCTGCGCAAGTGCCTTGAGCGTTTTGCCCCTTATGGACACAGGGCGACCTGGGACCATCTCTGCTCCCGGGCCGGATTCGGTCCCGAGGACCGCTCCCCCGACCCGGCGCGGCTCGTGGCCGCACTGGAGGAGCTGGAGGAGGCGCGTTCGGTGTGGCTGGCGTACGAGGTCGAGTTCGCCGAGCGGCGCAGGAAGGAGAAGCACGACGGGCTGCGCAGGCCGGGCAGCGTGGACGACTGGCACCGGCTGACCTGGGGCGGGTTCGGGGTGGCCTGGTGCGACGACCCCCGGGTCCACCCCGACGGACCGCTGGCGGAGGTGCTGCGCCGGCTGATCTCGGCGCTGGAGCGTGAGCCGGGCTCCGTGTGCCCGGTGTGCGACGGGGACCGCCTCGTCTGGAAGTACGACCTGGACCACGAGCCCTCGACGGGACCGGTCTGCACGGACTGCGGCATCCTCGTGCCGCGCCCCGTCCTCACTCCCGACGCCCTCGCGGACGCCCGGCGGGGCCGGTTGCTGATGTCGGCGTAGCGCGCCGCGGGGGTGTGCCGGGGATGCCGCACCCCCGGTGGCCGGCACGGCACCGGGTGCGACGAGCACCGTCGATGACGCACGGCGCCGGGTGCGACGGGTGCCGCCGGTGACGCACGGCACCGGACTCGACGGGCGCTGTCGATGGCGCACGGCACCAGACCCGACGGGCGCTGTCGGTGACGCACGGCACCGGACGCGAGGGACACCGTCGATGGCGCACGACGCCAGACGCGACGGGTGCCGCCGGTGACGCACGGCACGGGACCCGACGGGCGCTGTCGATGGCGCACGGCACCGGACGCGAGGGACACCGCCGGTGACGCACGGCACCAGACGCGACGGGTGCCGCCGGTGGCGCACGGCACCGGACCCGACGGGCGCTGTCGATGGCGCACGGCGCCAGACCCGACGAGCGCCGCCGGTGACGTGGCGCACGGCGCCAGACCCGACGAGCGCCGCCGGTGACGCACGGCACCGGACCCGACGAGCACCGCCGGTGACGCACGGCGCCAGACGCGACAGGTGCCGTCGGTGGCGCACGGCACCATGGGGGAATGGTGCAGTTGTGTGTGAACGGGGCGCGGGAGAGCGTCGACGGCGCGGTGGTGCCGCTGTCGCCGGAGGCGGTCGGCGACTCGGTGGCCGAGGCGGTCGCCGCCGGGGCGACGGACGTCCACGTCCACCCGAAGACACCGTGCGGGCGGGACACGCTGTCCGCGCGCGTGCTCGCGGCGACGCTGGCGGCGATCAGGGCGCGCGTCCCGGCGTCGGTGCCGGTCGGGGTCACGACGGGCGCCTGGGCCGAACCGGACCCGGCGGCCCGGCCGGCGCGGATCCGGAGCTGGACGGCGCTGCCCGACCACGCCTCGGTCAACTGGCACGAGCCGGGCGCCGAGGAGACGGCGGCCGCGCTGATCGAACGCGGGGTGGGCGTGGAGGCGGGCATCTGGTCCGGCACGGACGGTGCGGCCCTGTTCCTGCGCTCACCGCTCGGGCCGAAGGTGCTCCGGGTGCTGGCGGAGGTCACGGACACCGATCCGGCGACGGCGCGGGACTCGGCGCGCGCCCTGCTGACCGGCCTCGGCGCGGCCCACGGCCGTCCGGTGCTGCTGCACGGCGAGGACGGTGGCGCCTGGCCGGTGCTGCGCCTGGCCGGCCGGCTGGGCCTGGCGACCCGGATCGGACTGGAGGACACCCTGTTCCTGCCGGACGGCAGCCGGGCCGCCTCCAACGCCGACCTGGTCAGGGCGGGTCTGCGGGAGTGGGCCTCGGCGCGCCGGGGCGAGCACTGACGCGCGACCGGGTCCCGGTCACCGGACCGTCAGTCGTCGCAACACCCCGCGTCCCGCCCCCGGGTGGGACTCGGCCGCCCGCCGCCCGCCGCGGCCGGGGCGGCCGAGCCGCGACGCTCCACGAGCAGGCGCGAGCCGGCACGGCGTTCGCCGAAGGCGTCGTCGGGGTTGGACAGGACGCAGGTCTCCAGGGACAGGCAGCCGCAGCCGATGCAGTCGGTGAGGTGGTCGCGCAGCCGGTTGAGCTGCTTGATTCGCTCGTCCAGTTCGGAGCGCCAGGAACGGGAGAGCCGGGCCCAGTCCTCCTCGGTGGGCGTGCGTCCCTCCGGCAGTTCGGCGAGCGCCTCGCGGATCGTGGCCAGCGGGATGCCGACCCGCTGCGCGGCGCGGACGAAGGCGACCCGGCGCAGTGCGTCACGGCTGAAGCGGCGCTGGTTGCCCGAGGTCCGGCGGCTGCTGATCAGGCCCTTGGACTCGTAGAAGTGCAGGGCGGAGACGGCGGCGCCGCTGCGTGCGGCGAGCTGGCCGACCGTGAGCTCTTGGATCTTCTCGGGAATCTGAGGCACTCCTCAGACCCTACCGACCCCGTCACCCGTGCGGCCGGGCCGGCTCCGTTGACAGCGGCCCCGCGGGCGAGCATGCTAAGCAGTCGCTTAGAGTCGAGCGCACAGATCGAGCGAGCAGAGGGGCCGGAACATGGCAGAGCCGAGGATCTTCGCGTCCGCCGACGAGGTGAAGGCGGCGGTGGGCGAGCAGTTGGGCCACACCGACTGGCTGGAGGTCGACCAGAAGCGGATCGACCTGTTCGCGGAGGCGACCGGGGACCACCAGTGGATCCATGTCGACCCGGAGAAGGCCGCCGCCGGCCCGTTCGGCACCACCATCGCGCACGGGTACCTGACCCTGTCGCTGCTCCCCCTCTTCGGACCGCAGCTGATCAGGGTCGAGGGCGTGAGGATGGGCGTCAACTACGGCACCAACAAGGTCCGTTTCCCCTCCCCCGTCCCGGTCGGCTCGCGCCTGCGCGCCACGGCGACGATCACGGGGGTCGAGGACGTCCAGGGCGGCATCCAGGTGAGCGTCGCCTTCACCGTGGAGCGCGAGGGCGGCGACAAGCCGGTGTGCGTCGCCGAGTCCGTCTCGCGCTACTACCTCTGACCGGCCGTCCGGCTACTGGGCGCCGGAGCGGTCCCGGGCTCCCACCATCCGCAGCACGAGGTCGGCGTAGAGCGCGCCGACCTCGTCGGGTGTGCGGGGGCCCTTGACGTTGAACCAGCGGGCCACGTCGATGCAGAGCGACAGCACGGCGAGCGTGGTGCCCTTGACGTCCGGCACGTCGAACTCGCCGGTCGCCACGCCGTCGTCGATGATGCCGCGCACCGCGGCGTCGCACTGGCGGCGGAGCGTGAGGATCTCCTCCCGGGCCTCGGGACCGAGCGCGTCCAGTTCGTACTGCACGACGCGCGCGGTCGTGCGCCGGCCGGCGTGCCAGCGGACGAAGGAGCTGACGGCGTCGGCGAGCCGCTCGGTCGCACCGCCCTCGCCCTGCGCCGCGGAGCGCAGGATGGCCACCGCCCGGGTGTGGCCGATGCGGCTGATGCGGTGGAGCAGTTCTTCCTTGGTCTTGTAGTGGATGTAGAGCGCGGCCGGACTCATGCCGGCCCGCCCGGCGATGTCGCGGGTCGTGGTCGCGTGGTACCCGCGCTCGGCGAACGCCTCCACGGCCGCGACCAGGAGCCGCCGGGCCGCGTCGGGCGTGACCTCTTCCCACGGCTCGATGTCGCCGCCCGTCGTCTCGGCCGCCGTACTCATCGCTTGTTCGCCCCTCTCGGTGACAGGAGCACCACCATACCGCCGAAGCTGAGCGACCGCTTAGGGGCGCTGCCCGGCCGGGGTGCCGCCCGGCTTCTGGAAGGGGTCGTGCTCGACGAGGATCTTGTCGAGCCGCGCCTGGTCCACCCGGCTGACTATCTGGCCGATCTCCTGACGGTCCCGGATGATCTTGGCCAGTGTGAAGGCGGAGGTGACCAGGTACAGGACGGCTATCGCGAGGAAGGCCCGCACCCAGGCGTCGGCTTCGAGCTGGTAGATGCCGATGGCGGTGGCGGCCATGGCCACCGCGAACGAGGCGACGGCCTGCCCGTAGAAGGCCGCCGTGTTCTGCTGCTTGACCGGTGTGTCACTCATGGGCACAAGGATCGGCGGATGTGGCCGGGACCACATCCGCCGGCGTACTCAGTCCGGGTACTCAGGCACCCGGCGCTCAGAAGGCCGAGACCCCGGTCAGCGCCCGCCCGATGACCAGCTTCTGGATCTGGCTGGTGCCCTCGTAGAGGGTCATCACACGGGCGTCGCGCAGCAGCTTGCCGGCCGGGTACTCGTCGATGTAGCCGTAGCCGCCGAAGACCTGGAGGGCGTTGTTGGCGGCGCGGACGGCGGCCTCGGAGGCGAACAGCTTGGCCTTGGAGGACTCGACGGCGAAGGGCTGCCCGCGGTCGATCAGGTCGGCGACCCGCCAGGTCAGCAGCCGGGCCGCGTCCACGTCCAGGGCGATGTCGCTGATCAGCTCCTGCACCAGCTGGTGGTGGGCGATGGTCTTCCCGAACTGCTCGCGCTCGCCCGCGTACTTCACGGCCGCGTCCAGTGCGGCCTGCGCTATGCCGACGCAGCCGGCCGCGACCGACATCCGCCCCTTGGCGAGCGCCGACATGGCCACCGAGAAGCCCTTGCCTTCGGGTGCGAGCATCGCGGAGGCGGGGACCCGGACGTCCTCCAGGACCAGCTCGGCGGTGGCCTGGCCGCGCAGCCCGAGCTTGCCGTGGACGGTGCGGCGGGTGAGGCCGGGCGTGTCGGTGGGCACCAGGAAGGCGGAGACGCCCTTGTGACCGGGGGCGTCCGTGGAGCGGGCGAAGAGCAGCACCACGTCGGCCCAGGTGCCGTTGGTGATGAACATCTTGGTGCCGTTGAGGACGTAGTCGTCGCCGTCGCGCACCGCGCGGGTGGAGAGGTTGCCGGCGTCCGAGCCGGTGCCGGGCTCGGTGAGGCCGAAGCAGCCGACGTACTCGCCCGAGGTGAGCCCCGGCAGCCAGCGCCGCTTCTGCTCCTCGCTCCCCCAGGCGGCGATCGTCTTGGCGACCAGGCCGAGCGAGACGGAGACGATTCCGCGCACGGAGCTGTCGCCGCGCCCCAGCTCCTCCGTGACCAGGCAGTACGCGAGGTGGTCGCCCCCGGACCCGCCGTACTCCTCGTCGATCGTGAGCCCGAGGAAGCCGACCTCGCCGAGCTTCTTCACGATCCCCCGGTCCACCTCCTCGGCGCGGTCCCAGGCGATCACGTGCGGGGCGATCTCACGCGCCACGAAGTCCCGGGCGAGCCGCCGTACGGCGCTCTGCTCCTCGCTGAGCTCCAGATTCATGCCGAGTCACCCCACAGAAGACGGACCTTGAACGGCGGGCCGCCGGGCCCGCGTCATAAATTAGCACTGCTAGTTTAAAGCCGCAGCCCTACTATGTGCGCCATGGCCCGACCGCGCAAGCCCCTGCTCAGCACCGACCGGATCGTCGAGACGGCGCGCGCGCTGGTGGACGCGGAGGGCCTGGCGGCCGTCTCCACCCGCCGGCTGGCCGCGGAACTGGGGGTCAGCGGCCCCTCGCTCTACAACCACTTCCGCACCAAGGACGAGATCCTGGAGGCCGTCGCCGACTCGGTGAGCGCGCAGGTCGACCTGTCGATGTTCGAGGACGGCCGGGAGTGGCGCACCGCGCTGCACGACTGGGCCGTCTCCTACCGGACGGCGCTGCGCGACCACCCCAACATCGTCCCGGTGCTGGCCCACGGCCCCGGCCGCCGCCCGGCCGCGCTGCACCTGGCGGACGCGGTCTACGGCGCGATGGTCCGGGCGGGCTGGCCCCCGGCCCAGGCCACCTCCATCGGCGCGCTGATGCGGTACTTCATCATGGGCTCGGCGCTCGGTTCCTTCGCCGGCGGCTTCGTGACCGACGCCGGTGCCTACGACCCCGCCGACTATCCGCACCTCCAGCAGGCCCACCTCCTGGCCGAGCAGCAGGAGAAGATCGACGAACGCGCCTTCGAGACCGGCCTGACGGCGCTGCTGGACGGGCTGGCACAGCAGTACGCGCAGGTCGCGCAGGGCGGCTGAGGGCTCCGGGGACACTTCGGCGCCCGCCGAACCGTGCGTGACGCATCCTGGGACGCATGACCGACAAGGAAGCCGAGGCACCCGGCCTGGCACGACTGGCCGCGCTGCTCGCCGACGAGACGCGCGCCGCCTGTCTGCTGGCCTTGCTCGACGGGCGGGCGTGGACCGCCGGTGAGCTGGCCCGGCACGCCGGGGTCGCGGCGTCGACGCTCAGCGAGCACCTGGGCAAGCTCGTCACGGGCGGGCTGCTCGCCGAGGAGCGGCAGGGGCGGCACCGGTACGTGCGGCTGGCCGACGACCGGGTGGCGCAGCTCGTGGAGGACCTGGCCGCGCAGGTCGCGCCCGAGGCGGCGGCCCGGCGTCCGCGCACGCTGCGGGCGTCCAGCGCCGGGTCGGCGATGGCCCGCGGCCGCACCTGCTACGACCATCTCGCCGGGCGGCTCGGCATCGCGGTGACCGACGCGCTGACCGGGCTCGGGCTGCTGCGCCAGGACACCGGCTTCGCGCTCACGGACGCGGGGCTCGGCTGGTTCGACGCCGCCGGGATCCCGCTGCGGCCGACCGGTCGGCGGCCGCTGGCCCGGGCCTGCCTCGACTGGACCGAACGCCGCCCCCATCTCGCCGGCGTGGCGGGCGCGGCCCTGTGCCGGCACGCCCTGGACACGGGCTGGTGCGTGCGCATCGGCTCGGAGCGGGCCGTGAAGGTGACGCCGGCGGGCGAGGCCGCGCTGTCCGAGCTGCTCCGGATCGATCCGCTGGCGCTGCGCTGAGCCGTGCCCGTCTCCCCGTCCGAAATCCGCCGGTGCCACCGGCCGTCCCCTTCCTAGCCTCGGGAGCATGATGCGTACCGTCCCGTCCCGCCGTCCGGAACTGCTCGCGGCCGGCGCCGCCACCGTCACCGTCGTGCTGTGGGCGTCGGCGTTCGTCTCGATCCGCAGCGCGGGCGAGGCGTACTCACCGGGCGCGCTGGCGCTCGGGCGGCTGCTGTCGGGGGCCCTGGCGCTCGGCGTGCTCTGCCTGCTGCGCCGGGAGGGCCTGCCGCCGCGCTCCGCCTGGCGCGGGATCGCGGTATCGGGGCTGCTGTGGTTCGGCTTCTACATGGTCGTCCTGAACTGGGGCGAACAGCAGGTGGACGCCGGTACGGCCGCGCTCGTGGTCAACGTCGGCCCGATCCTCATCGCGCTGCTCGGCGCCCGGCTGCTGGGCGACGCGCTGCCGCCGCGGCTGCTGGCGGGGATGGGGGTGTCGTTCGCCGGTGCGGTGACGGTGGGTCTGTCGATGTCCGGCGAGGGCGGTTCCTCGCTGTTCGGGGTGGTGCTGTGCCTGCTGGCCGCAGTGGCGTACGCGGGCGGGGTGGTCGCGCAGAAGCCGGCGCTGGCGCACGCGAGTGCCCTTCAGGTGACGACGTTCGGCTGTCTGGTCGGGGCGGTGCTGTGCCTGCCGTTCGCGGGGCAGCTCGTGCACGAGGCGGGCGGCGCGCCGGTCTCCGCCACGCTCAACATGGTGTACCTCGGCGTGTTCCCGACCGCGCTGGCCTTCACGACCTGGGCGTACGCCCTGGCCCGTACGACCGCCGGCCGCATGGGCGCCACCACGTACGCCGTACCCGCGCTGGTCGTCCTGATGTCGTGGCTGGCGCTGGGCGAGGTGCCGGGGCTCCTCACCCTGGCGGGCGGGGCGCTGTGCCTGGCGGGCGTGGCGGTGTCCCGGTCCCGCAGGCGCCGCGCGGCCGCGCCCGCGGAACGGACCGTCTCCGCTGGGGAGCCGCGCCCCGGGGACGCGGAGCGGGTCTAGCACCGCCGGGCCCACCCCCGGCAACGTCGCGGCGCGAGCACACCGGCCGGGGCTCCCCCGGATGCCGGGCGAGCCGACGGGGCCTGGACGCTGCCCACGCCACCCCCCACGCCCTCCGGGAAGCGCGGGCTAGAAGACGACCAGGGCCCGGCCGCCCTTGCCCGCCAGCATGTTCTCGAAGGCGTCCGGGATGCCGTCCAGGGCGATGCGTTCCGTGACCAGGGCGCCGAGGTCGAGGCGGCCGGCGCGGACGTGTCCGGCGAGGGCCGGGAGGTCGCGGGCGGGGTCGGCGTTGCCGTAGACGCAGCCGGACAGGGTGCGGCCCCAGTGGAAGATCTCCAGGGCGTTGAAGGTGACCTGCTGGTCCTTGCCGCCGATGCCGACGACCGTGGTGCGGCCACCGCGCCGGGTGGATTCCCACGCGGTGCGGATGGTGGACGCCCGGCCCACGCACTCCACGGCGACGTCGACGCCCTGCTTGCCGGTGAGGGCGCGGATCTCGCGGGCGGTGGTGTCGGAGGCGAGGACGTAGTCGGTGGCGCCCGCGGCGCGGGCCAACTCCTCCTTCCCGGGGGACACGTCGACCGCGACGATCTTCGACGCGCCCGCGATCCGGGCCGCCTGGAGGGCGGCCAGGCCCACTCCCCCGACGCCGAAGACCGCGACCGTCTCGCCGTCGCGGACCCGCGCCGAGTGGTGGACGGCGCCGTAGCCGGTGAGGACGGCGCAGCCCAGCAGCGCGGCCTCGGTGAGGGGGATGCCCGCGGGGGCGGGCAGGACGCAGCCGGCGGCCACCACCGTCTCCTCGGCGAACGCGGCGACGTTCAGGCCGGGGTGCAGGTCCGTGCCGTCGTCGGCGCGGCGCGCGTGCACGTCGGCGGCGCCGGCCAGGGCGTTGGCGCACAGCCACACCTCGCCGAGCGAGCAGGCGTGGCAGGCGCCGCAGGACGGGGCCCAGTTGAGGACCACGTCGTCGCCGGGGGCCACGTGGGTGACGCCCTCGCCGACGGCGACGACGGTGCCGGAGCCCTCGTGGCCGAGGACGGCGGGCAGCGGCACCCGCATGGTGCCGTTGGACAGGGACAGGTCGGAGTGGCAGACCCCGGCGGCGGCGAGCTTCACCCGGACCCGGCCGGGGCCGGGTTCGGGCAGCTCGATGCCGGTGACCTCCAGCGGGGCGCCGACGGCGGGTACGACGGCGGCGCGGACTGCGGTACGGACGGCCATGACGTGGACGGCTCCCCTACGGGCTAGAAGCGGATCAGAACTGGAGGGACTTGGTCTGCAGGTACTCGGCGAGGCCGTGCGCGCCCAGCTCGCGGCCCACCCCGGACTGCTTGTAGCCGCCGAAGGGCGCCAGCGGGTTGAACCGGCCGCCGTTGATGTCGACCTGCCCGGTGTCCATCCGGCGGGCGAAGGCGACCGCCTCGGCCTCGTCCCCGGCCCAGACGGCACCGGCGAGGCCGTAGACCGTGCCGTTGGCGATGCGCAGGGCGTCGTCCTCGTCCTCGTAGCGGAGGACGGACAGGACCGGCCCGAAGATCTCCTCCTGGGCGATGGTCATCTCCTCGGTCACGTCGGCGAAGACCGTCGGGCTGACGAAGTAGCCCTGCTCGCGCGGGGCGTCGGGGCCGCCCGCGACCAGCCGCGCCCCCTCGGCGACGCCCTTCTCGATGTAACCGCGCACCCGCTCCCGCTGCTTGGCGTTGACGACGGGACCGATCCGGTCGCCGTACTTCGCGGCGGCCTCGGCGGCGAGCGACACCGCCTCGTCGTACTGGTCGCGGTGGACCAGCATGCGGGTCCAGGCACTGCATGTCTGGCCGGAGTTGGACATGACGTTGGCGACGCCGACGTTGACCGCCTTGGCGAGGTCGGCGCTCGGCAGGATCACGTTGGCGGACTTGCCGCCGAGTTCGAGGGCGACCTTCTTGACGGCGGCGCCCGCGGTGGCGCCGATGCGGCGGCCGACCGCGGTGGAGCCGGTGAAGGAGACCAGGTCGACGCCGGGGTGTTCGGCGAGGGCCTGCCCGGCGACCGGGCCGAGGCCCGTGACCAGGTTGAAGACGCCCGCCGGGACGCCCGCCTCGTGCACCGCCTCGGCGAAGAGCTGCGCGGTGAGCGGGGTGTCCTCGGCGGGCTTGAGCACGATGGTGCAGCCGGCCGCGAGCGCCGGGGCGGCCTTGGCGACGATCTGGTGGAGCGGGTAGTTCCAGGGGGTGATGGCACCGACCACGCCGACCGGCTCGTGGTGGACCACGGAGTTGCCGACCTTCTCCTCGAAGGCGTACGTCGCCGCCAGCTCGGCGTAGGAACCGGCGACCGCGATCGGCGCGCCGGCGTGCACGGCCTGCGAGAACTTCAGCGGGGAGCCCAGCTCGGCGGTGACCGTCTCGGCGATCTCGTCCTTGCGGGCCACCAGCACGTCCCGCAGGGCGGCCAGGCGCGCGGCCCGCTCGGCGGGCGGGGTGGCGGCCCAGCCCGGCAGGGCGGCGCGGGCGGCCCGTACGGCGGTGTCGACGTCCAGGGCGTTGCCCGCGGGGACCTGGCCGATCACCTGCTCGTCGGCCGGGTTCACGACGTCGATCGTGTCCTTGCCGTCGGCGGGGCGCCAGGCTCCGTCGATGTACATGCCGTCGTGTGCCTTCATCGCGTTCCTTCCGGGCGGGCCTCGTCGTCCACCCCAAACTAGCGCCGTTAGTTTTACGGCACCAGGGGCTCCCCCGATGGTGGCGCGGCTCACCCTCCCGGAGTGCGGAACCGGCGCGGGATCACTCCTCCAGGTCGGGCAGCCGCGCCGGTGCGGGGCAGATGCGGTCGCCGTGCTGGTCGAAGACGAACAGGTGGGCGAGGTCGACGAGGAGGGGCACCTGCATGCCGTGGCGCAGGTCGATGTCGGGCGTGGTCCGGACGATGAGGTCGCCGGGGAGGCGGCCCTCGGGCGGGGCGACCGCGGGTTCCGGCTCCTCCGGTTCGTCCATGACGACCACCGGTCCGGCGCGCAGGGCCCCCGCCCGCTCCCGCAGCCGGTCCAGGACCGTGCCGTCCCGGCGGCGGCGCCCGACCGGGCGGGCGGCGGGGCGCGGCGCCTCCAGGTCGGGTACGACGGCGGGCCGGGAGCCGGTGTTGAAGTGCACGAGGACCTCGTGGCCCTGGAACTCCACGTGCTCCACCAGCCCGGTGAGCAGCACCTCGCCGGGACGGGCGGAGGAGGGTTGCGCGATCCGGACCGCCTCCGAGCGCAGGCCCACGATCACTTCGCGGCCCTGCTGGACGCGGAGCAACTGGTGGTCCAGGGAGAGCGGTTCGGGCAGGCGCAGGAACTGCTTGCCCAGGCTGATGGTCATCGCCCCGCCGAGCGGGGCGCGCACGAGGCCGCGCAGCAGGTTGATGCGCGGGGTGCCGATGAAGGCGGCGACGAAGACGTTGCGGGGCAGGGCGTAGACGGCGCGCGGGGTGTCCACCTGCTGGAGGACCCCGCCGCGCAGCACGGCGACGCGGTCGCCCAGCGACATGGCCTCGGACTGGTCGTGGGTGACGTAGATCGTGGTGACGCCCAGTTCCCGGGTCAGTCTGGTGATCTCGGCGCGCAGGTGGTTGCGGAGCTTGGCGTCGAGGTTGGAGAGCGGCTCGTCCATCAGGAAGACGGTGGGGCGGCGGGCGATGGCCCGGCCCATCGCCACCCGCTGGCGTTCGCCGCCGGAGAGCTGGGCGGGGAGGCGGTCCAGGAGGTCCTCGATGCCCAGCATGCGGGCGGTGGCGTCCACCCGGGGGCCGGGGTCGGTCTGCGGGTCCTCGACGCGCAGCGGGAAGCCGATGTTCCCGCGGGTGGTCATGTTGGGGTACAGGGCGAAGTTCTGGAAGACCATCGCCATGCGCCGTTCGGCGGGGATCAGGTCGTTGGCGTACGCGCCGTCCAGCCTCAGCTCCCCCTCGGTGATCTCCTCCAGTCCGGCGATCATGCGCAGCACGGTCGACTTGCCGCAGCCGGAGGGTCCGAGCAGGACGAGGAACTCGCCCGGCGCGATGTCCAGCGACAGCCGGTCCACCACGCGGACGCCTCGCGCGTAGGTCTTGCTCACGTCGTGCAGGGAGATGGCGCGTGTCATGGAGGTGCCCCCGGGGACTCACTGGGCTCTGGTGCTCCGCGGTCGGACGCCCTCGTGCGGGTCGTACGGGGCGTGTGAGTCACGGAAGTTAACGGACCGTGCCCGGCCGGGGGAAGACGCCGGACCACAACTCGGCGTGAACGTCCAACTGGTGAGAAAGCGGACGCCCGGATTCAGAGCGCGGGGCGTCTCAGGGGGTGATCGAGTCGGGGCAGCCTTCGGGGCAGTCGCAGGGACAACCGCCACGTCAGCCGCCGGGTCAGTCGTCGCGTCAGCCGCCCGGGCAGTCGTCGGGTCAGCCGTCGCGTCAGCCGTCGGGTCAGTCGTCCGCGTCGCCGCCCCGGCGGCGGTTGTCACCCGAGCGGCCCGAGGCGCGCACCAGTTCGCCCGCCGCGAGGGTCGCCCTCGCCACCGCGCGCGTCCAGGGCGGGCCGCCGCGGCCCGCCCACACCACGCAGGCGCAGCCGCCGACGACAAGGAGGAGGACCACGGACAACAGGAGCAGGATCATGCTCAGCCCTTCGCTTCCCGGCACGGCCGGCTCCCGCCGGCCCGGTCCGGGACATCCTGCCCCACGGCCGGACGCCGCCGGTCGGCCGGGCCCGTGGCCGGGGCCGTGGACGGGGCCCGCAGGGCGACGCCGGAGGAGAGCAGGAGCAGCGCGCCGAGCATCACGAACGGCGCGGCCACGCCCGCCACGCCCGCGATCAGGCCCGCGGCGGCGGGTGCGGCGACCTGGCCGAGGCGGTTGCCGGTCAGGCGCAGGGCGAGAGCGGTGGAGCGGGCCTCGTCGGGGGCCGCCTGCACGACCGTGGTCATGGACAGCGGCTGGCCGACGCCCAGGCAGAAGCCGAGGACGACCAGCATCAGCGCGAGCGCCCACACCGGCACCGGCAGCGCCACCCCGGCGCACAGCAGGGCGGCCAGCAGACAGGTCGTCGTGAGCAGCGCCGTGCGGCCGAGCAGCCGCAGCAGCGGCGTCAGCACGAGCCGGCAGGCGATCGTGGCGGCGGCCCGCAGGCTGAGCAGTACGCCGATCACGGCCGGGGAGATCCCACGGTGCTCGCCGACCACCGGCAGGTAGGCGGTGAGGATGTCGGTCGCGGAGAGCACCGAGAGGCTGATCAGGATGCCCGCGGGCACGCCCCGGGAGCGCAGGATGCTCCCCACGGGGACGCGCGCGCCCCGCTGCGTACCGGACTCGGCGGCCCCGGGGTGCTCTATGCGCCACAGGGAGGCGAAGGCGACCGCCGCGCCCGCGCCCGCCACCACCAGGGCCAGCGCGCTGCTGCCCGCCATGTCCGGGCCCCCGATCAGCGCACCCGCGGCGATGGGACCGATCAGCTGGCCGAGCGAGGCGCCGATGGTGAAGTGACCGAAGTTGCGGTCCTGTTCGTGCGGCGCGGACTGGCGGGCGACCAGGGACTGGGCGCCGATGACGAAGCACAGGTGCCCGAGGCCCATGACGCCGCTCCACAGCGCCATCGTCCACAGGGACCCGGCGACGCCGCTCAGCGCGCAGCCCCCGGCGATGAGCACGACCCCGGCGGGCAGCAGCGGCGCGCAGCGGCCGTGGTCGGTGCGGCGGCCCAGCGGTACGGCGGCGAACAGCGGCAGCAGCGCGTACACACCGGCGATGACACCGACGGCCCGTTCGTCCGCGCCCAGCGCGAGGGCCCGGTAGGAGACGGCGGGCCGGGCCATCGACACCGCGGCCTGCGCGAAGCCGAAGGCGATGACGAGGCGGAGCAGCCAGCCGCGGTTCCCACCGGGCGCCATGATCGTGTCCTCCTGGGTCGATCAGATGATGCCGAACAGGATGCCCGCCCCGAGGACGATCAGGCAGGTCAGGGCGGCCCACTTCACCACGAACCGCGTGTGGTCGCCGAACTCGACCTTGGCCATGCCGACCAGGACGTACACGGCCGGCACCAGCGGGCTCGACATGTGCAGCGGCTGGCCGACGATGGAGGCGCGGGCGATCTCCAGCGTGGACACGCCGTGCGCCTGGCCGGCCTCGGCGAGGACGGGCAGCACGCCGAAGTAGAAGCCGTCGTTGGACATGAAGTAGGTGAGCGGCAGGCTCAGCAGGCCGGTGACCAGGCCCATGTGCGGGCCCATGCCGTCCGGGATGGTGTCCACGAGCCAGTTGGCCATGTGGTCGACCATGCCGGTGCCGGTGAGGACGCCGGTGAAGACGGCGGCGGCGAAGACCATCCCGGAGACGTTGAGGACGTTGTCGGCGTGGGCCGCGATCCGGGCCTTCTGGTCGGGGATGTGCGGGAAGTTGACGGTGAGCGCGAGCGCGGCGCCGAGCAGGAAGAGCACCGGGATCGGCAGCCACTCCATGATCATGGCGGTGAGCAGCGTGACCGTGAGCAGCGCGTTGAACCAATACAGCTTGGGCCGCAGGGTGGGCCGGTTCGGGTCCAGGCCCTGGAAGTCGTCGTCGGACTCGCCGTCCCGGGCGGCGGTGAGGTCACCGGACCCGCCGGTGCCCGCGGCGCCGCCGGACGCCTTGCCCGCACCGGCACCGGAGGCCGGCCCCGTACCCGACGCCGAACCGGCACCCGCACCCGCACCGACCAGCACCGTCTCGCTCTCCGGTTCCCGCGCCAGCGCCTCGTCCAGCGTCAGCGTGCCCACCCGCCGGCGCTCGCGCAGACCGAGCACGTACGCCAGGACGAGGACGGCCAGCAGACCGACGGCCAGCGCGGGGATCATCGGGACGAAGATGTCGGTGGCGTCGACCTTCAGCGCGGTCGCGGCCCGGGCGGTGGGGCCGCCCCAGGGCAGCGTGTTCATCACGCCGTTGGCCATCGCGGCGACACCGGTCATCACGACCAGGCTCATCTTCAGGCGCTTGTACAGCGGGTACATCGCCGAGACGGTGATCATGAAGGTGGTGGAGCCGTCGCCGTCCAGCGAGACGATCGCCGCGAGCAGGGCGGTACCGACGACGATCCGCATCGGGTCGGCCTTGCAGAACTTCAGGATGGCCCGGACGATCGGGTCGAAGAGCCCGACGTCGATCATCACCCCGAAGTAGACGATCGCGAACATGAGCATCGCCGCGGTGGGGGCGAGGCTGGACACGCCGTCGATGACGTAGTCGCCGAGGTGGGCGCCCTTGCCGACGAACACGCAGAACAGCGCGGGGATCAGCACGAGCGCCGCGATCGGCGACATCTTCTTCATCATGATCAGGACCAGGAAGGTCGCGATCATGGCGAAGCCGAGGATGGTCAGCATGAGTGAGTACCTAACGTTCGCCCTTGAACATCCCACCGGGGCAGGCGGTGCGAGCGACGTTAGGTGGCGCCCAGGAGCGTTAACAAGACGTTGACATGCGAGCAATAAGCGCAAAACTCCAGGTCACAGCTTTGCGCCGGTCAGCGGTGTGAGCGTTACGGGCACGCCGTTGAGGACCGCGTTGCCCGAGAGCGGGTCGAGCATGCTGCCGTCGAGGAGCTGGTTGACGTTGACGCCGGGGTCGGTGGCGGCGTGGGTGAGGCGGGTGCCGGGCCGGTCGTGGCCCCAGCCGTGCGGGAGGCTGACCACGCCGGGCCGGACGGTGTCGGTGATCTCGGCGGGGGCGGTGACCTCGCCGCCGGCCCCCTTGACCCGCACGGGCTGCCCGGCGGCCACCCCCAGCCGTGCGGCGTCCTCGGGGTGCAGGTGGAGGGTGCAGCGGTTGGAGCCGCCGGTCAGGGCGGGGACGTTGTGCATCCAGCTGTTGTTGGAGCGCAGGTGGCGGCGGCCGACCAGGACGAGCCCGGCGGGCCGTTCGGCGCGGGCCCGCGCGAGGCGCGGCAGGTCGGCGGCGATCGGCCCGGGCAGCAGCTCCACCTTGCCGCTGCGGGTCTTCAGCGGCTGCGGCAGGCGCGGGCGCAGCGGGCCGAGGTCGATGCCGTGCGGGTGGGCGAGGAGCCGGTCGAGGGTCAGCCCGTCCGGCCGGGCGCCGAAGCCGTCGCCGTAGGGGCCGAGGCGCAGCATGAGGTCGAGGCGCCGCTCGGGGCCCGTCTCGCCGGTCAGTCGTGCGGCGAGTGCGCCGGGGTCGCGGCCGTGCACGGGTGAGTGCGGCTCCCGTACGGACTTGGCGAGGGTCTGCTCGATCACCAGCGTGTCGACCGCGGCGGGGTCGGTGCCGTGTCCGCCGGTGACGGCCAGGGTGAGCCGGGCGACGATCTCCGTCTCGGCCATCCTGCCGGGCTCCAGCGGGACGGCGGGGCGGGTGTAGCGGACCTGGTTGCGCACGGCGAGGGTGTTGAAGGCGAAGTCGTGGTGCGGGCTCTGGGCCGGCGGGGGCGGCGGCAGGACGACGTGGGCGTGGCGCGAGGTCTCGTTGAGGTAGGGGTCGACGCTCACCATGAAGTCCAGGGAGGCCAGCGCCTTGTCGAGCCGGGCGCCGTCGGGCGCGGACAGCACCGGGTTGGCGGCGATGGTGAGCAGGGCGCGGACCGGCTCGCCCGTGCCGGTCGCGGTGTCGATCTCCTCGGCCAGGGCGGACAGGGGCAGTTCGCCCTTCGCCTCGGGGTGTCCGCTCACCCGGGAGCGCCAGCGGCCGAGCGCGAACCCGCGGCCGGGTCCGGCGGGGCGCGGGGTCCGGTCGGTGGCGGCCTGCGGGAAGAGCGCGCCGCCGGGCCGGTCGAGGTTGCCGGTGAGGATGTTGAGGACGTCCACGAGCCAGCTGGCGAGGGTGCCGTGCGGGACGGTGCAGCTGCCGATGCGGCCGTAGACGGCGGCGGTGGGTGCGGCGGCGAGTTCGCGGGCGAGGGCGCGTGTCACGCCGGGGTCCACGTCGCACGCGGCGGCGACGGACTCGGGGGTGAAGTCGCGTACGGCGTCCCGCACTTCGTCGACCCCCTGGACGTGCGGGGCGAGTGCGCCGAGGTCGGCCAGGTCCTCCTCGTAGAGCACGTGGGCCATTGCGGCCAGCAGCAGCGCGTCGGTGCCGGGGCGGATCGCCACGTGCCGGTCGGCGAGCTTCGCGGTGCGGGTGCGGCGCGGGTCGACGACGGTGAGGGTGCCGCCGCGGGCCCTGAGCGCCTTGAGCCGGCCGGGGAAGTCGGGCGCGGTGCACAGACTGCCGTTGGACTCCAGCGGGTTGGCGCCGATGAGGAGCAGGTGGTCGGTGCGGTCGAGGTCGGGCACCGGGATGGCGTTCGCGTCGCCGAAGAGCAGCCCGCTGGAGACGTGCTTGGGCATCTGGTCGAGGGTGGATGCGGTGAAGACGCTGCGGCTGCCGAGGGCGCCGAGCAGGACGTTCGGGTAGAGGGCCCCGGCGACGGTGTGGACGTTGGGGTTGCCGAGGACCACGCCGACGCAGTGCGGTCCGTACCGCTCGACCAGGGGCCGTACCCCGGCGGCGACCGCGTCGAAGGCCTCCGCCCAGGTGGCCTCGCGCAGGACGCCGTCCCTGCGCACCAGGGGCGTGCGCAGCCGGTCGGGGTCGGCGTCGACGGCCCCGAAGGAGGCGCCCTTGGGGCAGATGAAGCCGCGGCTGAACACGTCGTCGCGGTCGCCGCGGGCCGCGGTGACCGTGCTGCCGTCGACGGTGAGGGCCAGGCCGCAGGTGGCCTCGCACAGGGGGCAGATACGCAGGGCGGTGCGGGACACGGGTCCTCCCGGAAGGCGGCGGTCCGCTCGGGGCGGCGGGGCGCTCTCTGCCCGGCGAGCATACCGACCGGTAGGCATGTTGGGGAGGCCTTGAACCGACCGCCGCGTGAACGGCTGTGGAGCGGTGGACGCCGGTCCGTCGGTCCAGGGCCCCGCCGGACCGTCAGTCCAGCACCCGCCCCAGATACGCCCGCAGCAGCTCCCGGGCCTCCTCGATGATCTTCTCGTCCCCGTCCGGTGCGACCCGGAAGGCGAGTTGCACGAGGGTGTCGGCGGTCTCCACGGCGACGAGGAAGACGCGGCGCAGGTCGTCGTCGGGGCGGCGGCCCAGATAGCCGGAGAGCAGTTCGGTGAGCCGCTCGGCGACGCGGTGGTTGGGGACGGCGTGGCGGTCGCCGACCGGGATCTGGTTGCCGAAGTCGATCAGGGAGAAGCCGGGCGCGGTCCGCTTCATCGCCAGGTACTCGTCGAGCACGGCGTCCAGCGCACCGCGCCAGCCGCCGCCGTCCGGCCCCGAGTCCGTCTCCGTCAGCCGCTCGGTCACGCGCTCGGCGTAGCGCTCCAGGTTGCGCTGGGCCAGGGCGTCGGCCATCTGCCGCTTGTTGCCGAAGAAGCGGTACACGGACCCGATGGGGACGTCCGCGCGCTGCGCCACGGCCCGGGTGCTCAGGGCGTCGTAGCCCACCTCGTCGAGGAGGTCGGCGCAGGCGTCGAGGATCCGGGTCAGCCGTTCGGCGCTGCGTCGCTGCACGGGGGCGCGGCGGAGCGGGGTCGCGTGGGACACGGTCCTCATGATGCCCTGCGGGGCCGGCCGGGTGAACCGTGACCTCCGGTACGGCCGCTCGCCCCGCCAGGACCAGGCCCTCGGCGGCGCCCGGCGGGCCCCGGCCCCGTCCCTCGGCGGCAGCCGGAGAGCACGGCGGCCGCACTCACCGGTCCGCCGCCGGTGCGGTGGCCGTCCGGTCCTCGATCTCCTCCGGCCGCGTCGCCCCGGTCGGCCCGGTGTCCGACGCCGTGATGTCCGCCGTGCTCTCGACGGGCTCGCCGTCGACGGCCCAGACGGTGTCGTCGTCGGCGTACAGGCGGACCGTGACCTGGTGCGTGCCGCGCGGGACCAGGTCGGCGGGGAGGCGGTAGCGGGGGCCGCGCAGGCGGGTGAGGAGGTCGCCGTCGAGGAAGAGGTGGGCGACACCGCGGCCGGCCACCGCCTTGGCCTGCGTGCCGGCCGGCGAGAACCGGAAGTCGCGGACGGTCAGGCGGACGTCCCAGCTGTCGTCGGCCTCGGGCTGCACCTCGATCCCGACGTCGGGGGCGTGTTCGGCGTCCACCTCGCGGTAGCGCCGGCCCTCCTCGTCGGTGGCGTCGAGCAGCTTGCCCACCGGTGTGACCGAATCCCCGGCCTCCGGTTCACCCACGTCATCCGAGCCGCAGCCCGCCGATCCGGTCAACAGCAGGACACAGACCGCGAGCACGGCGAGCACTCCCCGCGTCCACGACATGACGCGAGACTAGAACACGGGTCCGACGCTCCGGATCCCCCGGGGGTCTGGTTCCGGTCATCCTCACGACGGACGACCAGGAAGGGGCGGTGCGGGGAAGTCCTCTTGCGCCACGTCCGATCACGCCCTCTTGCGCACGGGAAACCGCAATCCTACGGTGTGCCATAGGAATCGGACCGGAATCAGTCGTCGGGTTGCGAGGGAGCGATCAATGAGCGGGGACGCGCGGAAGACCGCGGAGGGACTGGCCTATCTGTCCGGTTTCGGGAACGAGCACAGCTCGGAGGCCGTGGCGGGCGCGCTGCCCGAGGGCCGGAACTCTCCGCAGCGGGCACCGCTGGGCCTGTACGCGGAGCAGCTGAGCGGCACGGCGTTCACCGAGCCGAGGGCGCACAACCGGCGCTCGTGGCTGTACCGGATCCGTCCGTCGGCCGCGCACCCGGCGTTCACCCGTTCGGGCAACGGAACGATCCGCACGGCGCCGTTCAACCAGGCCGTGCCGGACCCCAACCGCCTGCGGTGGAACCCGCTGCCGGCGCCCGGGCCCGCCACGGACTTCGTCGCGAGCCTGTGGACGCTCGGCGGCAACGGCGACGCGACCCAGCGCACCGGCATGGCCGTGCACCTCTACCACGCGACGGCGTCCATGGAGCGGGTCTTCAGCGACGCGGACGGGGAGCTGCTGATCGTCCCGGAGCGCGGCGGGCTGCTGCTGCGCACCGAGTTCGGGCTGCTGCACGCCGAGCCGGGCCACGTGGCGCTGATCCCGCGCGGGGTCCGCTTCCGCGTGGAGCTGCTGGACGGGGACGCCCGCGGGTACGTAGGCGAGAACTACGGCACCCCGTTCCAACTCCCCGACCTCGGCCCGATCGGCGCCAACGGCCTGGCCAACGCCCGGGACTTCCGGGCGCCGGTCGCGGCGTACGAGGAGCACGACGGCCCGGTGGAGGTGGTCAACAAGTTCTGCGGCAACCTCTGGACCGCCGAGTACGACCACTCCCCGCTCGACGTCGTCGCCTGGCACGGCAACCACGTGCCGTACGTCTACGACCTGCGCCGTTTCAACGTCATCGGCACCATCTCGTACGACCACCCCGATCCGTCGATCTTCACGGTGCTCACCTCCCCCTCGGACACGCCGGGTCTGGCGGGCGTGGACTTCGTGGTGTTCGCGCCGCGCTGGCTGGTGGGCGAGGACACCTTCCGGCCGCCCTACTTCCACCGGAACGTGATGAGCGAGTACATGGGCCTGATCGAGGGCGCCTACGACGCCAAGGCGGAGGGCTTCGTGCCGGGCGGCGGCTCGCTGCACAACATGATGTCGGCGCATGGCCCGGACCGGGAGACCTTCGACCGGGCGAGCGCGGCCGAGCTGAAGCCGCAGCGGATCGACGACGGGCTGGCGTTCATGTTCGAGACCCGGTGGCCGGTGACCCTCACCCCCCACGCCGCCCGCGCCGAGCACCTGCAGCCCCGCTACGACGACGTCTGGCAGGGCCTGGAGCGGCACTTCCGCCCCTTGCACTGAGCATTCCCTACCGGTACGGATGGCCCGTGACCTCCTTCGCCCCGGACTCCATCGTCCTGAACCGCAAGCTGCCGCTCTGGTACCAGGTGTCGCAGTCGCTGCGCGCCTCGATACTCGGCCGCTCGCCGCGGGACCCGCTGCGGCTGCCCACCGAGGAGCAGTTGGCCCTGCACTACGGGGTGAGTGTGCTGACCATGCGGCAGGCGCTGAAGGAGCTGGAGGACGAGGGCCTGATCACCCGCCACCGCCGGCGGGGCACGTTCATCGAGCCGCACGCCCGGCGGGGCGCCCCGGTGCGGCTGCTCGGCTCGGTGGACGCGATCGTGGCGCAGCAGTCCGGCATGAAGGCCGAGCTGCTGGGCCACGGCACCGCTCCCGTGCCCTCCGAACTCGCCGAGTTCTTCCCGCGGCTGCCCGAGGTGGCGACGTACCACCGGCTGCGCTGCGACGAGAAGACGGGTGAGCCGACCAACCACGCCCGCAACTACGTCCGGCCCGAACTGGCCGGGTGCATCGACCCGGACGACCTCGCCCGCTGGCCGATGACGAAGGTGCTGCGGGACGTGGTGGGCGTGGACATCAGCCGGATCACGGACACCGTCGAGGCCCGGCTCGCGGACCCGGAGACGGCGCGGCTGCTCGAAGTCCCGCTGCTCAGCCCGATCCTGCACTACACGGGCATCACCTACGACACCGCGGGCCGGGTGCTCGACGTGGCCGTCATCCACTACCGGGGCGACCGGTTCTCCTTCACGGTCACCCTGGATGCCACGTGAGGCCGCGGCGCCCCGTCGTACGATGCCCGGCGTGACGCACGACGACGCCCCGCCGCTGGCGGACCTCATGCCGTGGTCCGTCGCACCGCCGCGGCTCGGCCGGGGGTGGCCGACGGCTCCCGACGCGGCGTCCCTCAAGGCCCGCTGGGACGCCCTGCTGAAGGCCGAGGGCCCCGACCGGGCGGCCCTGTTCGAGCCGAGCCGCTCGCGCACACCGCACTCGGCGGTCGGACGGCTGCCGGGCGGCGCCGGGGGCACCGAGCGGCTGGCGCGCGCCGCGGGCCCCTGTCCCGAGCCGGTCCGGGTGCTGCGGGCGCCGTTCGACGAGCAGTGGCTGATCCCCGACCACCGGCTGATCGACGCGGCCCGTCCGGAGCTGTGGCGGGTGGCGGACGAGCGGCAGGTGTTCGCCGTGGAGGTGCCCGACGCCGCCGGTCCGCCGCTGCTCCTGGCGACCTCGTTGCTGCCGCTGTCCGGCCCGGCCCGGATCCGGCCGCTGTACCGCCGCCCCGGCGGCACGGAGCCCAACCTCGCGCCGGGCCTCCTGGACCACCTGACCGCCCGCCTCGGCCTGCGCCCCGGCCCGCTGGACGTGCTGGCCTGGTCGGTGGCGGCGGTGCGGCCCGGTTCGCTGGTCCCGCTCACCGCGGACGCCGCGCTGTGGGAGCGCGGGGTCGAACTGGGCCGGCGCGCCCTGTGGCTGATGCGCCGGGACGGAGAGCGCCCCAAGCTGCCCGGCGGCCGCCGCCCGTACGTCCGTGCCCCGCTGCCCCCGCGCCCGCTGACCCTGCGCTACGACCGGGAGGAGGAGGCCCTCTTGCTGGACGAGGGCCGCGTCTCCCCCGTACCGCCCGGTGCCTGGGACTTCGAGGTGGGCGGGGTGCGGGTGCTGGAGCAGTGGTTCGCGGCCCGCACGGCCGGGGGCGAGCCGGGCACCCTGGCGGCGATCCGCCCGGCCGGCTGGCCGCAGGCCTGGACGTCCGAGCTGCTGGAGCTGATCACGGTCCTCGCGCTGCTGGCCGAAGTACTCGGAGCGTGCCGGGAGTTGGCGGTGACGGACGGGATCACCGCGGGCGAGCTGCGCGAGGCGGGCGTCCTGCCGGCGCCTGCGTCGGCCCGCCGGCCGGCCTCCGTCCTGGACGAGCGGGAGGAGGGGCCGGAGGGGCAGCTGGCGCTGCTGTGACCCCCTGCGGAACCGCGGCCCCGGCTCAGCCGAACCCGTCCAGCACCCGCGTCAGCGCCCGCTCGAAGACTCCCTCCAGGTCGATCGGGCCCGCGTCCTCGGCGAAGGACGCCGCCAGCCGCGGGTAGGCGCCGCTCGCGACCTGCCGGCCGAGGTAGGCGATGCGCGCCGCGTTCTCCTCGTCGGCGGACCAGGGCAGCGAGCGGGTGCGCTCGGCGGTGGCGATCTCGTTGCCGACGTACGTCGTCACCACGCCGTTGACCATCGCGACCAGCTCCATCTTGGTGCCGTAGGGCGCCTGGAAGGGGTCGAGGCAGGACAGGCAGTGCTCCAGGTAGCGCAGCGCGTTGGGGCTGAAGCCGTAGACGGGGGACATCAGGCGGGGCAGCCAGGTGTGGCGGTGCATCAGGGCGCGGGTCTGGTGGGCCACCCGGATCATGTCCGCCCGCCAGTCGCCGCTGGGCTCCCACAGCTCGTGCTCGCCGCTGACCGCGTCCATCATCAGCTCGTACAGGTCCTCCTTGCGGGGGACGTAGTTGTACAGCGACATGGTGCCGCAGCCCAGCTCACCGGCGACACGGCGCATCGTGACCGCGTCCAGCCCCTCGGCGTCGGCGATCCGCACCGCGGCCGCGGCGATGTCGGCGCGGGTGTAGGCCGGTCTCGGCCCCCGGCCGGTGCGCTCGGGGCGCGACCAGATCACTTCGGGTACGGCCGCTCGGCCCGCCATCGTGCATCACCTCGGCCACCATCCTAGTTACGTACAACGTACGTAGTGCGCTATGGTCGACCCATGACTACTACGTACGCTGTACTTAGTGAGGGTCTGGAGAAGCGCTTCGGCACCGTGCACGCGCTGCGCGGCCTGGATCTCGCGGTGGCCGAGGGCACGGTCTGCGGGCTGCTCGGGCCGAACGGGGCCGGCAAGACCACGGCCGTCCGGCTGCTGACGACGCTGCTGCGCCCGGACGCGGGGTCCGCGCGGGTCGCCGGGCACGACCTGGTGCGCGAGGCGGCCGCGGTCCGGCGCCGGATCGGGGTGACCGGGCAGTACGCGTCGGTGGACGGGGACCTCACCGGACGGCAGAACCTGCGGCTCTTCGCCCGGCTGCACCGGGTGCGGGACGCGGCGGCGCGGACCGACGCGCTGCTGGACCGCTTCGGCTTGACCGACGCCGCCGACCGGCCCGCCGCCACCCTGTCCGGCGGCATGCGGCGCCGTCTCGACCTGGCCGCGAGCCTGGTCCGCCGCCCCGACGTGCTCTTCCTGGACGAACCGACCACCGGGCTCGACCCGGCCAGCCGCAACCGGATCTGGGACGCCGTGCGCGCCCTGAAGGCGGACGGCACCACCGTGCTGCTCACCACGCAGTACCTGGAGGAGGCCGACCGCCTGGCCGACGACATCGCCCTGGTGGACCGCGGCCGGGTGGCGCACACCGGGTCACCGGCCGAACTCAAGGCACTGGTGGGCGCGTACGCGGAGGCCGTCGTCGCGGACCGGGACGCCCTGGCGCGGGCGGCGGCGGTCCTGGACCGGGTGACCGGGGCCGCGCCGGCCCTCGACCACGAGCGGCGCACCGTCGGCGCCGTCAGCACCGATCCGACGCTGACCCTGCCCCGCCTGGTGCGCGAACTGGACGCGGCGGGGGTCCCTCTGGTGGACGCGAGCCTGCGGCCGCCGACCCTCGACGACGTCTTCCTCCGCCTGACCGACGGCAACGGGAGCGACGACGGCAACGGCAACGGCAACGGCAACGGCAACGGCAGCAACGACGGCAGGGAGCTGGCGGCATGAGCACGGCGACGACGGGGCCGTACGGCTCGGCGCACGGCCTGGCGTACGACGGGGCGGCCATGCTGGGCCGCCAGTTGCGGCGGGTCCGGAACAATCCGGGTCTGCTGATCCTCACCCAGACGATGCCGATCACGATGCTGCTGTTCTTCGGCTACGTCTTCGGCAGCGCGCTGGCGATGCCCGGCGAGGAGTACCGGGCGTTCCTGGTGCCCGGACTGCTGGTCGCCACGGCGGCCAACGGCATCATGACCGGCATGTTCCAGGCCGCCCAGGACACCCACCGGGGGGTGACGGACCGCCTGCGCACGCTGCCGGTGAGCCGGGCCGCCGTACCGCTGGGACAGTCCGTCGCCGACGTGCTCGTGACGGCCGCCGGGACGGTGCCCGTGCTGCTCGTCGGGCTCGCGGTGGGCTGGCGGGTGGAGGGCGGTGCGCTCGGCGCGGCGGGCGCGGTGGGACTGTTGCTGCTGTTCCGGTTCGCGACGACGTGGATCGGGATCTTCCTGGGGCTGCTCACCCGCAACGAGGAGGCCGCCGGTCAGCTGGGCGGCGCGACCTTCGTCCTGCCGCTGCTGTCCAACGCGTACATCCCGACCGACGGACTGCCGGGCTGGCTGCGCACGGTCGCGGAGTGGAACCCGATCAGCGCGGTGACCACGGCGCTGCGGGACCTCTTCGGCAACGCGCCGGTGCCGCAGGACGCGGCCTGGCCGGTGACGCATCCCGTCGCCAGGTCGCTGGCCTGGTGCGCGGTGCTGCTGGCGGTCTTCGTCCCGCTCGCGGTGCGCCGGTACGCGCACGGGGGCCGCTGAACGAGCCGGGGCGCGTCACCGCCGGTGGGGAGACGGCGGGAGAGGGCCGCGGTGCGGGAACGTGCGGACGGGTACGGGACGGACGTACGGAGCCGGGTCCACCGGGGACGACCCGTGCCCGGGAGCACACCGGGGCGCCGCTGCGTGCCGTGGGGATGACGGACGGGTGCCGCGGCGCCGCGCCGGGAGGTGTGACCCCCGGAGCGCGGGCCTCAGTTGCCGCCGAACAGCGAGCGGCGCAGTCGGCGCAGTGGCGCGAACAGCGAGACCCGGCGCACCCTGGCGCCCCGGTTGCTGCGCTTGTGCGCGGGCTCACGCGCGGTCAGCTCACGCATCAGCGACGTCGCCTCCACGGTCTCCCGCGGCGGCAGGGCAGGCCCGCCGAGCACCGCGAGATGACGGTCGAGGCGCGAGCTGGTCGCGCTGCTTCCGCAGGTGATGGCAGGGACCCTTGCCCTGCTGCGCACTGTTATCTGTTCCATGTCACTCCCCACCCGTACGAGTCCACCCGGCCCGGGCAGGGTAACCCTATCGCCCCGGTACGGCATGCGTGTATCGCGGTCACAGGATTCACCTTCCCCGTAAGGGGGTTGACGATTACTCTCCGAATCCAACAGATTCCAGGCCGAGTTGGACGACCGGCTCACTGGTCGGCAGATCCGACCCCCCGTCTGGTTCGACCGTCACCGCGAGTGACGTCGCGGAGCGGCCGAGGCCGGCGGCGACCAGGGGCGTGTCGCCGTCGAAGAGCCCGAGGGAGCGCGGCTCGGCGCCGGGGCGCATCAGCCACAGTTGGTGCACGCGGTCGCCCGGCGGCTCGCCGTACCCGCTCAGGGTCACCACCGCGCGCCCCCTGGACACGGAGGCGACCACCGCGACTCCGCGGCCGTGTGCGTCGCCGCCGCGCGCCGCGCGGGCGTCCGGAGCGGCGAGAACGTGGGCGATCTCACGTGTCCGGTCCCGTGCGGTGTCCAGCTCGGCCTGGACGTGGTGGGCCCGTACGGCGAAGAGCGCGGCGACCACGAGCGCCGCGGCGGCCGTCACGGTGGCGAACGGCACGAACAGCGGGCGGTGCGGCCGGGAGCGCGCGGGCGCGGGCCCGCCGGAGGGCGCGGGCTCCTGCGCGGTGGTGCGTACGGCGGCCAGGACCCGCTCGCGCAGCGCGTGCGGCGCCGGGGCGGCCGTGGACCAGGCCAGCCGGACGGCGTCCTCGGACAGCGCCCGCACCTCGGCGGCGCAGCGGCCGCAGCCCTCCAGGTGCCGTTCGAAGCGGACCCGTTCGGTGCCCGCCAGGGCGTCCAGGGCGTAGGGGGCGGCGAGTGAGTGCAGGGCGCGGGGGCGGCGGCCCGGCAGCCGGCCGAAGGGGCTCATGCGACGCCTCCCAGGCAGTCGCGCAGGCGGCCCAGCCCGTCCCGCATCCGGGTCTTCACCGTGCCCAGCGGAAGGCGGAGGCGCTCGGCCACCTCCCGGTAGGTGTAGCCGTCGTAGTAGGCGAGGGTGACCGACTGGCGCTGCAGCGCGGTCAACCGGTCGAGACAGCGCCGCACCCATTCGCGTTCGAGCCCCGCCTCGACCTCCTCCGCGACCTGGTCGAAGGCGGGCTGGTGGGCGCGGCGGGCCGCGCGCCGTTCGCGTTCGCCGGCCGCGCGGGCGCTGCGCACCCGGTCGACGGCGCGGCGGTGGGCGACGGTGAGGATCCACGACAGGGCGCTGCCCCGGCGGGGGTCGAACCGCGCCGCGGACCGCCAGAGTTCGAGCAGTACCTCCTGCGCCACCTCCTCCGACTGGGCGGGGTCGCGCACCACGCGCCGCACGAGTCCGAACACCGGCCCCGACACCAGTCCGTACAGCTCCTCGAAGGCCTTCTGGTCGCCGCCCGCGACCAGCACCAGCAGCTCGTCCGCCTCCACCCGGGCCCCCTCTCCGCGGGCCGTCCGGCCCGTCGACGTCCCCACCGGGCGCGCGGTGGCCCGCCCGTCGCATGGGTTACGGACGGGCCGCCCGAAAACGCCAGTCCGCGAGCCGGATCGGCGTCAGGAGGGCGGCATCCGAACCGGGTTGGGCTACTTTGTGAAGGGTCCGCGCGCGACGTCATAGGGGGCGACCGTGTCCGGAGAACCCGACGGTGAGCGTGTGATCGCCGGCCGCTACCGTCTCCTGTCCCCGCTCGGCGAGGGCGGCATGGGCACCGTGTGGCGCGCCCGCGACGAGGTGCTGCGGCGCGAGGTGGCCGTCAAGGAGGTGCGCGCCCCCGCGGGACTGCCGCAGGCCGAGGTCGGGCGGATGTACGCCCGGCTGGAGCGCGAGGCGTGGGCCGCCGCCCGGATCTCCCACCCCAACGTGGTCACGGTGTACGACGTGGCCACCGACGGGGGTCGGCCGTGGATCGTGATGGAGCTGGTGCGCGGGCTGTCCCTGGCCGATCTGCTGGAGGCCGAGGGCCCGTTGGAGCCCCGCCGGGCCGCGCTGACCGGCGCCGAGGTGCTGGCCGCGCTGCGGGCCGCGCACGCCGCTGGGGTGCTGCACCGGGACGTGAAGCCCGCCAACGTGCTGCTGGCGAACGACGGCCGGGTGGTGCTCACCGACTTCGGGATCGCCAGGGTCGAGGGCAGCGAGGCGCTGACCATGACCGGCGAGGTCGTCGGCTCGCCCGAGTTCCTCGCCCCGGAACGGGCGCTGGGCCGCACGCCGGGACCCGCGTCCGACCTGTGGTCGCTGGGCGTGCTGCTGTACGCGGCGGTGGAGGGCGTTTCGCCGTTCCGCCAGGACACCCCCCTGAGCACCCTGCGGGCGATCGTGGACGAGGAGTTGCCGCCGCCGCGGCGGGCGGGTGCGCTCGGGCCGGTGGTGGAGGGCCTGCTGCGCAAGGATCCGGCCGAGCGGCTCCCGGCGGACGCGGCCGAGCGGGCGTTGCGGCTGGTGGGCGCGGGCGGGACACCGTCCGGCTCGTACGCGCCGACGGTCGCGGCCCACCCGGTGGCGCCGGGGACGCCGGGGCCACCGGGCATGCCAGGGATGCCGGGGACGCCCACCGCGCCGACGCCGCCGATGCCCGTGCCCGCGACCGGGAGCACGTCGGCGCCGGGCGCGTCCGGGGGCCGGGACCGGCGGGCGCGGGCCGTGCTGGTGGCGGGGGCGGCCGTGCTGGTCCTGGCGCTGGCCGGACTGACGTACTCGCTCCTGGACCGCTCGGACGGCGGTGGCGGGACGGAGGGTTCGGGCGGGAGCCGGGACCCGGGGGGCGCGTCCACGGCTACGGACGGAAGGGAGCCGAGCCCGTCGGCGTCGTCCGCGAGCGGCAGCGGTCGGAGCACTCCCCCGCCGCAGTCGGTGAAGGTGTCCGTGACGGGCTCGCGCACCCACTACGCGGGAGTCTGTCCGCCGCCGCACGACCGGGCGCCCGTCTTCACCGCGACGTTCACGGTGGGGCGGCTGCCCGCGGAGGTCGGCTACCGCTGGGTGACCGCGGACGGGACGGTCTCCGACCCGGGCTGGCGGACGCTGTCCTTCCCGTCGGGCGGCGACCGCTCGCGCCAGGACACCGTGGTGGTGACGACGCACGACGACGACGGCGCGTTCGAGAGCGCCGTGCGCGTGGAGGTGCGGACACCGGTGCGGGCCACGTCGAACGCGGTGGCGTTCTCGGTGACCTGCGGGACCGGGACCGGGACCGGGACCGGGACGGGGACGGGGACGGGGACGGAGACCCCGACGGGCGGGGCCTCCTCCTCTTCTCCTTCCGCTCCTCCTTCTGCCTCCGCCTCGGGTCAGGCGGCGCCGTTGAGGACCGGCAGGTAGCCGCCGGACTGGCCGGCCGCGGTGGGGTGGTACGACTCGCCGATGTTCAGCCAGTTGACGCTGTGCAGCCAGGGGCTGCCGGAGCACAGCTCGTGGCCGGTGAAGGTGGTGCGGACGTCGCCGAAGGTGAAGCCGTGGGCGGCGGCGCGCTGGGCGATGACGGTGTTGAGGTGGTCGGAGGCCTTGTTGATCGCCGTCCGCTTGGTCTCGGACAGGCCGATGCAGGTGGTGCCGAGCTTGTAGAAGCGCGGGTAGCCGATGACGACGACGTGGGCGTTCGGCGCCTTGTCGCTGATCGCCGAGTAGACGCCGTCGAGCTTGCCGGGCAGCGTCGAGTCGACGTACGCCTCCGCGGTGGCGATCCGCGACAGGCAGGAGCTGTCGGACTGGAGCACACAGGTCGTCATGGTGTCGCCGAACCCGGCGTCGTTGCCGCCGATGCTGATCGAGACGAGGCCGGTGCCGGTGCTGAGCGGGCCGAGCTGTCCGGAGAGAACATCACCCGTACGGGCGCCGGAACAGGCGGTGAAGTCGAACGTGGAGGGCGAGTGGGCGGCCGCGTACAGGTACGGGTGGGACTTCGTGCTGCGCTTGCAGTCGCCGCTGGAGCTGATGTAGCTGCCCGATCCGACCCCGGAGGAGTAGGAGTCGCCGAGGGCCACATAGCCGTCGGCTGCGGCGGGTTGGGCCGCCTGGGCGGTCGCGGCCCCGGTGAGGGCGGCGCCGGCGGCGAGGAGGAGCGAACTCAGGAAGCCGACAAGTCGGAAACGTCTCATGGAACCTCCCTTAGCAGGATTGCTGCCACAACCGTGGTAGCGACTACGCGCGTTGACTGGAAGTGCTCATGTCAATAATTGGCTGACACTCGTTCAAATTCGGACGAAAATCAGGCGTTTGAACGGCCGTCGGGGCCCGACGCCCCGGGCGCCCGTGCCACGCGTGTGCCCGGGAAAGCGGGTGCGTGCGGCGGCCGGGTGCCGGATCATGGCGGCATGTCCGTGAACCCGCACGAAGTCCTGCCGATCCGGCTCAACGTGGACGACAGCGACTCCCCGTCCGATGTCGTCGACGCGCTGTTCCTCGGCCGTTTCGCCACGGGTGAGCAGCCGTACTCGCACGCGGCGAACATCGACCGCGTACGGTCCGGTGCCACGCTGCTGCCGCCCGGCGCGCGCGTGCTGCGGGTCGCCCGCGACGACGACCGCAGCGCGACGCTGGCGGAGGGCGACGGCTGGACGCTGCTGATCTCGCGCTGGAACCGGGGCGCCGACGTCACGGTGACGGCGACCAGCGCCGACCTGGCCGAGAAGGTGCTCGGCGAGGCGACGGACGGAGCGGCGGACGAGCCCGAACCGCAGCCGGAGAACGTGACGATGGGCTTCTGGTACGTCTCCCCGCGGCGCGGCCCGCACCGCACCACCCGCCAGATCGCCGCGGGCACCTGGGACGAGGTCCGGGCCAACTACACGGCGCCGGTCGCCGAGGCGATGGACGGCCTGATGAAGACGACGCCCGAGGACATCGCGGGCCGGCTGCTGCTCCTGCACGGTCCGCCGGGCACCGGCAAGACCTCGGCGCTGCGCACGCTGGCCCGTTCCTGGCGGGACTGGTGCCAGGTGGACTGCGTGCTGGACCCCGAGCGGCTCTTCTCCGACGTGGGCTATCTGATGGACATCGCCATCGGCGAGGAGGACGCGGCGGGCAAGGGCCGCTGGCGGCTGCTGCTGCTGGAGGACTGCGACGAACTGATCCGCGGCGAGGCCAAGCACACGGCGGGTCAGGCACTCTCCCGCCTGCTGAACCTCACCGACGGCCTCCTCGGCCAGGGCCGCAACGTCCTGGTGGGCGTCACGACCAACGAGGACCTGGAGCGGCTGCACCCGGCCGTGGTCCGCCCCGGCCGCTGCCTGGCCCGCATCGAGGTCGGCCCGCTCACCCGGCGGGAGGCGGTGGACTGGCTCGGCGGCGAGGAGGGCGTCGGCCGCGAGGGCGCCACCCTGGCGGAGCTGTACGCCCTGCGCCGGGGCACCTCGCCGACCGCGCTGCCGGAGCCGCGGGCGGGCACGGAGGCCGGGCTGTACCTGTAGCCCGTCATCCCCGGCACGGTGTTTTCATGAGGGTATGACCCTGTTCGTCGGCACGTCGGGCTGGCAGTACCGGGACTGGCGGGAGGCCCTCTACCCGCCCGGTCTGCCGGTCCGGCTCTGGCTGGAGCACTACGCGGCCGCCTTCGCGACGGTCGAGGTCAACAACGCCTTCTACCGCCTGCCCGCCAGGGAGACCTTCGCGGCCTGGCGGGACCGCGTCCCACCGGACTTCACGGTCGCGGTGAAGGCGAGCCGCTACCTGACGCACGTCAAACGCCTGCGCGATCCGGCGGAACCGGTCGCCCGCCTGATGACCCACGCGGCCGGACTCGGCGACCGTCTCGGCCCGGTCCTGCTGCAACTGCCGCCGACCCTGCGCGCCGACCCGGCCCTCCTGGACACCTGCCTGGCCTGCTTCCCGCCGGGCACCCGGGTCGCCGTGGAACCCCGGCACGCGTCCTGGTGGACGCCCGAGGTCCGCGAGGTCCTCGTGTCCCGGCGCGCGGCCCTGTGCTGGGCGGATGTCCGGTCCCGCCCGGTCACGCCCCTGTGGCGCACCACCGACTGGGGCTACGTCCGCTTCCACGAGGGCCGGGCCACCCCCTGGCCCCACTACGGCCGCCGCTCCCTGGCCACGTGGATCGACCGCATCGCGACCACCTGGCCGGACACGAGCGACGTCTACACCTACTTCAACAACGACCCGAACGCGGCAGCGCCGACAGACGCGGCGTTGTTGGCCGAACTGGCCCGCACTTCAAACCGGACGGTCACCAGAACGCGCCCTGAAGGGGCGCGGGGCTGAGACATGTGCGGCTCCGCCGCGTGGGCGCGACCAGCCACGACGACCCCGCAGCCGGACAACGACCCGAACC
>NZ_JAIOJZ010000051.1 GCF_020404845.1 Streptomyces hyderabadensis
GTGATCCCGACCATGCCGCGCAGTTCCTCGCCCAGCCGGGCGAGCGGATCGCCGCCCTCGTGCACGCCCCGCACCTCGATCCCGGCACCGGTGAGCGCGCCGCGCACCCGGGCCGTGTAGGCGTCGTGGTCGGCGAGCGCGTACGGGACGAAGGCCAGCCGGGCCCCGGCGGGCAGAAAGCCGGTCACGGTGTCGAGGGCGTGTTCCAGGTAGCCGCGGCCGTGCTGGGTGGAGTTGGACAGGAGCAGGAGGTTCACGGGGTCGGTCCTCGCAGACGGGTGGATCGGTGGGTCAGGCGGTGGGGGACGTACGGGGGGCGCGCGGGCGCCGGTGGTGCTGGGGCGGGTGGGTCAGACGCTGCTCCAGCAGCCGGGCGGCGCGGCGCAGCACGTCGAGGCGGTCCTCGGGCCCCTCGGGGAAGCGCTCCTTGGCGGCACCGAGACTGAGGCTGCCGTAGGGCTCCGAGCCGAGGAACACCGGCATGGCGACCGTGCCGATGCCGGCGTCGTACTCGCCGACCGTCCAGGCGTAGCCCTGCGCGCGGACGGTACGGAACTCGCGCTCCAGCTGGTCCGGGTCGGTGACCGTGCGCTCGGTGAAGCGGGCCATCGGGCGTCCGCGGAAGAGCCGGTGGCGCTGCTCGTCGGGCAGGAAGGCGTAGAACGACTTGCTGGTGGCGCCGGCGTGCGCCGGGTACAGCTCGCCGACCAGCGGGTAGTAGCGCAGCGGCCCCTCCTCGCCCTCGACGGCCGCGACACAGCGCATGTGGAAGCTGTCGGGCAGGCAGAAGAGCACCGTGTCGCCGGTGGCCGCCCGCAGCTCCTGGAGGACCGGTTCGGCGAGCAGCTCCAGGGAGCCCGAGCGCTCCCACAGGCGGCCCAGGCGCAGGGCGGCCGGGCCGATCCGGTAGCGGCGGGTCGCGGGGTCGGAGACCAGGAAGCCGCGGCCCGCGAGGGTGGACAGCAGACGCTGGGCGACCGAGGTGTCCCAGCCGAACTCGGCGGCGATCTCGGTGACGCCCCAGTCCGGGCGGGTGCGCTCGAACGCCAGCAGCACCAGCAGGGCGCGGTCGACGGTCTGCAGCGCCCCGGCCGGCGTCCTGCGGTCCACGGGCTCAACGGGGCGACCGGCCATCACGGCTCCTCTCAGTCACAACTCACCAGCGCATCTCACCATGCAGACCCGTATTGCAGATAACGGGAAACAGTTGCGGACAACGCTAGTCCATCCCGAACCTGCTGTGAGCACCGCCCCCGGTGCGGATCAGGAGAACTGCCCATGTTGAAGTACGTCCTGGACCTCGTGGATCTGCTCGACGATCCCGACGTCGACGGCAAGCGCGTCGCCGCCCACCTCGACTCCGTGGCCGGGCCCGAGGGCTGCGGCGCCGAGGTCACCACCGTCACCGGCGAGCGCGGCTCGACGGACTTCGTGCTCGTGCGCATCCCGGGCCGGGCCGGTCGCACCAGGGGCGGATCGGCGCGCACCCTCGGCGTGGTGGGGCGCCTCGGCGGCGTCGGGGCGCGCCCGGAGGCCGTCGGCCTGGTCTCCGACGCGGACGGCGCGGTCGCGGCGCTCGCCACCGCCGCCAAGCTGCTCGACATGCGGCGCCGGGGCGACGTGCTCGACGGCGACGTGATCGTGGCCACCCACATCTGCCCGAACGCCCCGACCGCACCGCACGACCCGGTGCCCTTCATGGACTCGCCCGTCGACATCGCGACCATGAACCGGCACGAGGTCACCGGCGAGATGGAGGCGGTGCTCTCGATCGACACCACCAAGGGCAACCGGATCATCAACCACAAGGGCCTCGCCCTGTCACCCACCGTCAAGGAGGGCTGGGTGCTCAAGGTGAGCGAGCGGCTCGGCGAGCTGCTCGCCGTGGTGACCGGTGAGCCGTTGGTCACGTACCCGGTGACCACCCAGGACATCACCCCGTACGGTAACGGTGTACATCACATCAATTCGATCCTGCAGCCGGCCACGGCGACCGCCGCACCGGTGGTCGGCCTCGCGATCACCTCCGCGGCCGCGGTGCCCGGCTGTCAGACGGGTGCGAGCCACGAGACCGACATCGCGGCCGCCGCCCGGTTCGCCGTCGAGACCGCGAAGGCCTACGGCGGCGGACAGCTCGACTTCCACGACGACCAGGAGTTCGACGCCCTCGTGTCCCGCTACGGCTCGCTGACCCGGCTGCAGACCCTCGGCCGCGAACCCGGGGGGTCGTGATCATGACCACGGACAAGAGCACCGCCGCGGAATCGGCGCAAGCGGCGACGGGAGCCGTGGGCAGCGACGACTACGCCCTCTCCCGCGTCCCGCGCGACAAGCGGCTCGGCTTCTGGACCATGCTGCTGCAGTGGCTCGCGCAGTCCGGCTCCATCTCGCAGTTCACCCTCGGCGCCACCATCGGCGTCGGCATGACCTTCGGCGACGCGTTCCTCGCGTTCACCCTCGGCGCGGTGATCCTGGAAGTCGTGATCTTCGCGATCGGCCTCGCGGGCATGCGCGAGGGCCTGGCGACCCCGCTGCTCACCCGCTGGGCGGGCTTCGGCCGCAACGGCTCCGCGCTGGTCAGCCTGGTCATCTCGGTCAGCCTCGTCGGCTGGTTCGGCGTACAGAACACGATCTTCGGCGACAGCGTGTCCGCGCTCGTCGGCGGCCCGTCCTGGCTGTGGTGCACGGCCGCCGGCGTCGGCATCACGGTGCTGGTCATCTTCGGCTTCAAGTACATGGCCGTCTTCGCGAAGATCGTCACCCCGCTGTTCTTCGCCATGGTCGCCTGGTCGGTCACCGACGCACTGAGCGACCACTCGTTCTCCGAGCTGATCCACTCCCCGGCACCCGGCGAGAGCATCCCGCTGGCCGTCGCCGCGACCGCCATCGCGGGCGGCTTCATGACCGGCGCGATCGTCTCCCCGGAGATGACCCGCTACAACCGCAAGGGCAGCCACGTCTTCCTGCAGAGCGCCTCGTCGATGATCCTCTCCGAGTACATCGTCGGCCTGACCGGCGTCCTGCTCGGCCACCTGGTCGGCAGCGGCCAGGTCTCCCAGATCGTGCTCTCCACCTCCGGCGTCTTCGGCGTCCTGGTGGTCCTGATGTCCACCGCGAAGATCAACGACTGGAACCTGTACGGCTCCTCGCTCGGCGTCGTCAACTTCTTCCAGGTCGTCTTCGGCAAGCGCGTGCACCGCGGCGCGGTCACCATCGTCCTGGGCATCGCGGGCACCCTGCTCTCCGCCGTCGGCATGATGACCCACTTCACCGACTTCCTGTCCGTGCTGGGCGTCGCCATCCCACCGGTGGGCGGCATCATCGTCGCCGAGTACTGGGTGGTGCGCCGCATGCGGGCACCCCTGGACGCCACCCGCGACGCCGAGACCCTGCCCGCCACCTCGCCGACCTGGGTGCCCATGTCCCTGGTGATCTGGGCCGTCGCCTTCTGCGTCGGCAAGTTCTACGACGGCGGCATCCCCGCCCTGAACTCCCTGCTGACCGCCTTCGTCCTCTACTGCGTCCTCGGCCTCGCCGGCTGGATCAAGACCTACGGCACCACGGCCCTGGACGACAGCACCGAACCCGCCCCGGCCGCCACCGGCACGGCCACCGTAGGAGCACCGTGAGCACCACCGTCCCCGCCCTCGTCCCGGCCTCCGAAGAGGCGCAGCGGGACGTGATCGACCTCTGCGCGGAGCTGATCCGCTTCGACACCTCCAACCCCACCAGCGACGAGCGGGCCTGCGCCGACTGGGTCGTGGCCCGCCTCGCCGAGGCCGGCATCGCCGCCGAGCTGGTGGAGAGCGCCCCGGGCCGCGCCAACGTCGTCGCCCGCATCCCCGGCGCCGACCCCTCCCGGGGCGCGCTGCTGGTCCACGGACACCTGGACGTCGTACCGGCCGACGCGGCCGAGTGGCAGGTGCCGCCGTTCTCCGGCGAGATCCGCGACGGGTACCTGTGGGGCCGCGGCGCCATCGACATGAAGGACACGGTGGCCGTGATGCTCGCCACCGCCCGCCACTTCGCCCGCACCGGCACCCGCCCCGCCCGCGAGATCGTCCTCGCCTTCCTCGCCGACGAGGAGGCGGGCGGCAAGTTCGGTGCCCACTGGCTGGTGGAGCACCGGCCCGAGCTGTTCGCCGGCGTCACCGAGGCCATCGGCGAGGGCGGCGGCTTCAGCTACGCCCTGGACGACACCCGGCGCCTCTACCCGATCGAGAACGCCCAGCGCGGCATGGCGTGGATGGAGCTGACGGCGTCGGGCCGCGCCGGGCACGGCTCCTCCCCGAACGACGAGAACGCCGTCACCGACCTCGCCGAGTCCCTCACCCGCATCGGCCGCCACACCTTCCCGGTCCGGCTGATCGAACCGGTGCGGGCCCTGCTCACCGAGGCCGCCCGCCTCCAGGGCGTGGACCTGGACCTCGACGCGGACGACCTGGACGCGGAACTGGCCAAGCTCGGGCACGTCGCCGACTTCATGCAGGTCGTGCTGCGCAACTCGGCCAACCCCACCATGTTCACGGCCGGCTACCAGACCAACGTCATCCCCGGAAAGGCCACCGCCCGCGTGGACGGCCGCTTCCTGCCGGGCCACGAGCAGGAGCTGATCGACACCATCGACGCCCTGCTCCTGCCCTCGGTGTCCCGCGAGTGGGTCAACCACGACATCGCCATGGAGACCTCCTTCGACGGCCCGCTCGTCGACGCCATGTGCGCCGCGGTCCGCGCCGAGGACCCCGACGGCCACCCCGTGCCGTACTGCAACCCCGGCGGCACCGACGCCAAGGCCTTCACCAAGCTGGACATCCGCTGCTTCGGCTTCAAGGGGCTCAAGCTGCCGCACGACCTGGACTACGGCCGGCTCTTCCACGGCGTGGACGAGCGGGTGCCGCTGGAGGGGCTGCGCTTCGGCGTACGGGTGATGACCCGGCTGTGGCAGGACTGCTGACCCGCCCGGCCGGCGGGGAATGCCCCGGCGGCCGCCCGCGTTGTGCTGCGTGACTGACATGCGCGGGACAGAACGGCAGCCCGCGCCGCGGTCGGAAGGAGCACCATGGCACGCAGCACCGCACGCCCGGTCGTCAGGCTGAAGTCGTCCGCCGGGACCGGCGTCACCTACGTCACCCGCAAGAACCGCCTCAACGACCCCGACCGCCTCGTCCTGCGCAAGTACGACCCGGTGGCCGGCGAGCACGTGCCGTTCCGCGAGGAACGCTGAACGGCACCCAGGAGCAGGAGGAGACAGTCGTGAAGGTCCGCAATTCCCTGCGCGCCCTCAAGGCCAGGCCCGGCGCCCAGGTGGTGCGCCGCCGTGGCGTGACCTATGTGATCAACAAGAAGGACCCGCGCTTCAAGGCCCGCCAGGGCTGAACAGCCGCGCGCTCGACGGCCCGGCCCCCGTTGTCGGCAGGGGGGCCGGGCCGAGGCTTCCGGCCTCCTGACACACTGCTGGGCGCCACCCGCCCAGCCACCAGGAGGACTTCGTCATGACCGAGCAGCCGCTGGACCGTGCCGCCCGGACCGAGCGCCGGTTCAACGCGCTCTTCGCGGAGTACTTCGACACGCTGGGCACGACCCTCGACGCCCCGTCCTTCAGCCGCTTCACCCCGGACTGCGTCGGGCTGCTGCGCGACCTGTCGCTGCGCGGCGGCAAGCGGATGCGGGTCGTGCTGCTGCACGAGGCCGCGCGGCTGGTGACCGCCGAGCCGGTCGACGGGCTGGACGCCGCGGCGCTGAGCGTCGAACTCCTGCAGACCCACGGCCTGGTGCACGACGACCTCATCGACGACAGCGCCACGCGCCGGGGCGGTCCCACCACGTACTACGCCTACCGGGAACGCTTCCCCGAGCACCCGCGGGCGGCGCTCGGCCTCACCGTGCTCGCGGGCGACCTCGCGCTGGCCCTCTCGCTGCGCGTGCTCCTGGAGGCCCCGCTTCCCGGCGAGGTGCGCCAGGCCATGGTCGAGGTGCAGACCCGGGCCGCGGCCGACACGTTCGTGGGCCAGATCATCGACCTGGAACGGGACTTCACCACCACCGCCCTGGACGACGACGCCCTGCACGCCGTCGCCGACCACAAGTCCGCCCGGTACTCCGTCCTGGCCCCCCTGCGCCTCGGACTCCTGGCCGCCGGTGCACAACCCATCGCCCACGAAGCGGAGTTGAGCGCCTACGCCCGTCTGCTCGGTATCTGCGGACAGATGCGCGACGACTACCTGGACCTGTTCGGCGACGCGGAGGCGATGGGAAAGCCGACCGGCACCGACATCCGGGAGGGCCGGCGCACGTACACCGTGGCCCGCCTGCTGTCCGCCGTGAGCGGCGCCGAGCGGGACTACGTGAACGGGGCCCTGGGCGACCCAGGCTGCACGCCGGAGACCGTCGCCGAGATCCGCGCCATCGGCGAGCGCGCCGGTGTCGCCGACCGGATGCGTGCCGACATGCGGCAGTACGCCGAGCGTGCCCGGCTGGTGGCGGCGGGCTGGCGACCCCGGTGGCGCGAGGACGCCGTCGCCTTCTTCGAGCTGCTGCCGCGGTGGAGCGTCGAGCGGACCGCCTGACACCTGTTCCCCACATCGCTCAAAGGGGTATTCGGGATCTTCCGCCCGCCGCGCCCGGTCATGCTCTGATCGGACGCGCCGTCGACCAGGCACGTCCGTGACCACGTGACCCCCTGGGGGAGAAGCATGACTGGTGCGACACGACGGCAGCCGGACGGGGGCGACCGGGCCGTGCTGCTGGTCGCCGGGCTGGCCGAGCTGGCGGTGAGCACGATCGGCTCGGCGGTGGGCGGACTGCGCGGGCTCCTCGGCCGTTCGGACACCGCCGACCTGGTGCGGGAGGCGGAAGCGGACCTCCGGGCGCGCGGCAGGCTGGCCCTGGACCGCTGCGCGCACGTACCGCCCGCCCACCTGGAAGTGCTCGCCCAGCACGTGAAGGCGCGCCGGGCCGCGGCCGACGGTGATGTCTGACCTCTGGGACCCGGCCGCCTTCAGGGACCGCGTCGACGGTGTCCTGCGGGACTTCCTGGCCGAGCAGGCCGGCCTGCTCGTCGCCGTCGACGAAGCCCTCGCACCCGTGGCCGAGCAGGTGCGCAGCTCGGCCGGGCACGGCAAACGACTGCGGGCGGCCTTCTGCTACTGGGGCTGGCGGGCCGCCGGGCAGCCCGAGAGCGACGCACTCCTGCGGGCGGCGGCCGCCATGGAACTGGTGCACGCCGCCGCGGTCGTCCACGACGACCTCATCGACGACAGCGCCCTGCGCCACGGCCTGCCCACCGTCCACGTGGCCCTGGAAGCCGTACTCGCCCGGCACGGCCGTACCGGGGCACGGAGGGCGGCGCGCTCCCTGGCCATGCTGGTGGGCGACCACCTGATGGTCCTCGCGGGCCGCATGTTCACCGACAGCGGCCTGCCGGCCGCCTACCTCGCCCGCGCCCGGGACCTGTGGGCCGCGCTCGCCCGTGAACTCGTGGCCGGCGAGTGCCTGGAGATCCTGCACACCGGCGGGCCGCCCGACACCGAGACCTCCCTGAAGGTCGTCCGCTACAAGACCGCCAAGTACACCGTCGAGCACCCCCTGCTCATCGGCGGCCTGCTCGCCGGCGCCGCCCCCGCACTGTGCGACACCTACCGGGCCTACGGGCTGCCGCTCGGCGAGGCCTTCCAACTCCGCGACGACCTGCTCGGACTCTTCGGCGACCAGGAACGCACCGGGAAGGCGGCCCTGGACGACCTGCGCGCCGGCCGGCCCACCGCACTGCTGGCCGAGACCTGGAAGGCCGCCGACACGTCCCAGCGGGAGCGGCTGCGGCACCTGCTGGGCCGCGACGACCTGGACGCGACCGACCTGCGCGACGTGCGCCGGCTCATGCTGCGGCTGAAGGCGCCCCAGCGGGTGGAGCAGATGATCGCGACCCGCGTGGAGAGGGCCACCCGGGCCCTGGACACCGCCGGGACGCCACCGCACGCGCGCCGGGCGCTGCGCGAACTCGCCCTGCGGGCCACCGACCGCACGTACTGACGAGGAGACCGGGATGACCCCCACCGAGACGTCGATGGACGCCCTGCGCCGCAGCGGTGACGAACTGGCCGACGCGGTCGTCGCCACCCTGTTCGAGCGCGGCGAGGTCGGCAAGTTCAACGCCCTGATGCGGCACGTCTCCACCACCGGCCAGGAACTCCCGGACGGCCTCCCCGGCGTCGCACGGGAGTACCTCCGGGTGACCGGCACCCCGCCGGACTGGGTGGACTGGGACGAGATGGAGCGGGCCCGCCTGTTCTTCATCGACAACAACGTGCACATCTCGACCGCGCTGTCGTTCGCCTCCATGCCCGCCTGCTACGTCGTGCCGCACGTGGCCCGGCTGCTGTCGGCGACCCACGGCCTGAACTACCCCTCCAAACGGATGGCGGAGACCGGCCAGTTCACCGTCTACCTCATGCGGCCCGACGCGTTCGAGGCCGACGGCCGCTTCCTCCCGGCCGCCCAGAAGGTACGCCTGCTGCACGCCGCCATCCGGCACCATCTGAAGCGGGAGGACCGCTGGGACACCGACACCCTCGGCGTACCGATCTGCCAGGAGGACATGATCGGCGGGCAGATGTTCTTCTCCCTGCTCGTCCTGGACAGCCTGCACCGACTCGGCATCCACATGTCCGCCGAGGGCGCGGAAGCCTACTACTACGCCTGGCGCGTCGTCGGTGCCATCCTGGGCGTCGACCAGGCGGCCGTCCCCAGGACGCTCGACGAGGCACGCGGTTTCCTCGACCTGTACATGCTCCGCCACATGGGCCCCTCCGAGGAGGGCGCCCACCTCACCCGGCAACTGATCGACCTGTACGAGGAAGTCGTCCCCGGAACCCTCTTCGACCCGGTCGTCTCCGCGCTGATCCGCCACCTCGTCGGCGACACCTGCGCCGACTGGCTGGAGGTGCCCCGCTCCGCCTGGGACACCGTGGTCAAGGCCGCCCCGCACCTGCTCGGCGTCCTGGAGACGATCGAGGACCGCTCACCCCTGGGCGCCTGGGCCCTGGACCGGCTCGGCCACCTCACCACGGCCCTCGAACTCTCCTCCCTCACCCGAGGGCGCGTCATGCACTACGCCATCCCCGAGCAGCTGAGGAAGGAGTACGGCGTCTCCGGCGCCGCCGCCCGCGCCGGCCGCTGGACCCCGCCGCCCGCGACCGTGTCCTGAGCCACCGGACTCCCGTCCGCCGCCGGGCCGGATTGTCAGTGGGACCTCATACGGTGTGGTCAGTGGAGTCCGCGGAACACGCCGCGGGACCGACCGGGGAGAGGTCTGCCATGTCGAGGACGTACCTGGAGCTGTCGCAGGACGACGGGAGCGCGCACAAGTTCTACGAAGTCACCGTCCAGGGACAGTCCGTGACGGTGCGCTACGGCCGGATCGGAGCCGCCGGACAGACCCAGACGTCCACCTTCCCCACCGCGCAGAAGGCCGAGGCCGCGGCCGCCAAGAAGATAGGCGAGAAGGTGCGCAAGGGCTACGAGCCCGCCGTGCCGGGACAGCGCGCGCCCCGCGCGGTCACCCGCAGGCAGGTGGCCTCCGCGCCGTCCACCGCCCGCGCCGTCGCCCCGGTCCTGTGGCGGTTCCGCACCGGCTCCGCGGCGTTCGGCATCCACATCGACGAGGACAAGTGCTGGGTGGGCAACCAGGCGGGCGATGTCTACACCCTCGCCCACGGCGGTGAGGTCCTGGCCCGCTACCAACTGCCGGACGGCGTCAAGTGCCTGGTCGCCGACGACTTCTGGATCTACGCCGGCTGCGACGACGGCCGGGTCTACGACCTGTCGTCCAAACTGCCCTTCGCCGCCTACGACATCGCCGCCGACGTGGACATCTTCTGGCTCGACATCCACGAGGGCGTGCTGAACGTCGCGGACCGCGCCGGACGGCTCACGGTGATCGACCACGAGGACGAGCACCAGTGGTCGCGCGGCGGACGCGGCGAGCACGCCTGGATGGTGCGCGCCGACGACCGCGCCGTCTACCACGGACACACCCGGGGCGTGACCGCCCACTCCCCGGACGGCGGCGCCGAGTTGTGGCACACCCCCACCCAGGGGGCGGTGCTCTTCGGCTGGCAGGAGACCGACGCGGTCTACGCGGGCACCGCGCGGCACACCGTCCAGCGGCTGTCCAAGGCCACCGGCGCCATCGAGGCCACGTACCACTGCGACAGCCCGGTGTACTCGTGCGCCACCTCTCCCGGCGGCCGGTTCGTCTTCGCCGGGGACTCCGCCTCCTCGGTGTACTGCTTCGACCGGGACGGCACCCGGCTGTGGAAGCTGGGCACGGGCGGTGGCTCCGCCCTGTCCATGCAGTACCGCGACGAGCGGCTGTTCCTCGTCACCACCGACGGTTCCCTGGTGTGCGTGGACGCCGGCGAGGCGGCGGTCACGGCCGCGCAGCAGGGCTCGGTGCCCGTCGCCCGCGACGTGAAGCTCGCCGCCACCCTGCCGACGTACGCGCCCGCCACCGCCGCCACCGCGGTGACGACCGTGACCGCGGCGCCCGCGGGCTCCGTCGTCGTCGAATGCGTCCAGGAGAACGGCCGCACCCGGATCCACGTGGTGTCGGAAGGGTACGACCGGTCGTGGAACGTCCAGTTCCCGCGGGCGATCCGGGAGCCGGGCGCGCGCTACGTGGTGGACTCGCTGCACGCCGCGTCGGGCGGCTTCTACCGGGTGCGCGGCGACATCAGGCGCCTGCGCTGACGGTGCCGGGCGGCGTCAGGCGATCGAGGCCGCGATGACGGCGGAGACCGCCAGGTTGCAGGACGCCGTCACCCACACGGCCGGGTGCGGCTCCGGCTCGACCAGCGTCGCGCCCAGCCGCCCCGGGGTGATCAGGTCGACCACCAGGAAAGCCACCGCCATCATCACCAGGCCCAGCACTCCGAACACGGCCGTGGACACCAGGCCCTTGCCGAAGTCCTCGTACGTCGTCCATATGGAGGTGAAGACGATGCCGCCGATGCCGAGCAGCGCGGAGCTGAGCACCAGGGCGGCGTTGCGGTTGCGCTGCTCCCAGATCTGCCGGCCGAGCTTTCCGGGTGTCAGCACGTCCACGAGGACGATGCCGAGGACCAGGAGGACCAGACCCAGGCCGCCGTAGGCGGCGGCCCGGCCGAGTCCGTTGACGATGTCGCTCATGGCGTTGCCGGCTCCGTAGCGTGAGGGATCACGAGTGATCGTGGTCAAGGCGACGCAAAATCTAGCGCACCGGCGGGGCCGCTCGATCGGCGGTCCGCAGCGCGCGGTTGCGGCGCACGGAGGACCAGAAGGACGCGCCGATCAGCACGACGCCGACGAGGCCGGTGACGATCTCGTTGATCTCGTACTCGATGGTGACCAGCAGGATCAGCGACAGGGCGCCGATGGCGTAGTGGGCGCCGTGCTCCAGGTAGACGTAGTCGTCGAGGGTGCCCTGGCGGACCAGGTAGACCGTGAGCGACCGGACGTACATGGCGCCGATGCCGAGGCCCAGGGCCATCAGCACGATGTCGTTGGTGATGGCGAAGGCGCCGATGACACCGTCGAAGGAGAAGGACGCGTCCAGGACCTCCAGGTAGAGGAACATGAAGAACGCCGCCTTGCCCGCCAGCTTGACGGCCGACCCGGACGCCCCGCCCGTCCGCCGCGCGTCCTGCTCCGCCTCCTGTTCCCGCTCCTCCTCGTCCTCCAGGCGCTGCTCGAAGAAGCCGGACAGACCGCCGACCACCAGGTAGGTGATCAGACCGCCGATGCCCGCCAGCAGGACCGTCTCCGCCTTGTCCGCGTGGGTGCCGCCGTGCTGGTGGGCGTGGGCGCCGAAGGTGGTCGCGGAGATGAGCAGCACGATCAGGGCGATGCAGACCGACAGCATGTCGATCCTGCCGAGCCTGGCCAGCGGACGCTCCAGCCACCCCAGCCACTTGATCTCCCGGTCCTCGAACACGAAGTCCAGGAAGATCATCATCAGGAACATGCCGCCGAAGGCCGCGATCGACGGATGGGCGTCCGTCACCAGCTCCTGGTAGCGGTCCTTGTCGGTGAGCGCGAGGTGCACCGCGCTCCAGGGACTCAGCCGGGCGCTGACCGCCACGATCACCACCGGGAAGACCAGCCGCATCCCGAACACCGCGATCACGATGCCGACGGTGAGGAAGATCTTCTGCCAGAAGGCGCTCATCTTCTTCAGGATCCCGGCGTTGATCACCGCGTTGTCGAAGGAGAGCGAGACCTCCAGGACGGACAGGATCGCCACGATGCCGAGGGCGGTCCAGCCGTCGTAGAGCACGCCCGCGGCCAGGCCGAGGGCCGTGACGGCGAAGGCCCAGCGGAACGTCTTCACAAGCACCGGCCACTCATTCCTGTCGTCGCGCCGTACGGGGTGGCATCCCATGCCAGTGCCCGCCACGCACGTTGTTTACCACGCTGGAGTCGTTCGTTTCCTTGAGTGGTTCGTGTCCCAGGGAGTAGGTTCGCCGCCATGACGGCATCCCGGAACTCCCGGAATCCGGCCACCGCCGACGAACTGCGCACGGCGGGCCTGCGGGTGACCGCCGCCCGCGTAGCGCTGCTCGAGACCGTTCGGGCGGGGGACCACCTCGACGCCGAGGCCCTCACCTCGGGGGTGCGCCGACGCGTGGGCCACGTCTCCCTCCAGGCCGTGTACGACGCCCTGCACGCCCTCACCGCGGCCGGGCTCGTGCGCCGTATCGAACCGCCCGGCGGCGCGGCGCGGTTCGAGGGACGGGTCGGTGACAACCACCACCACGTCCTGTGCCGGTCCTGCGGTGCCCTCGCCGACGTCGACTGCGCCGTCGGCGACGCGCCGTGCCTGACCGCCTCCGACGACCGCGGCTTCGTGATAGACGAGGCCGAGGTCATCTACCGGGGCCTGTGCCCCGACTGCTCCACCCCCGGCAGTTCCCCAGCACCCTGATCCGCCCCGTCCGGAAGGATTCCCATGTCCGAGAACCACGACGCCATCGTGACCGACGCGAAGGCCGAGGAGACGGGCGGCTGCCCGGTCGCCCACGGACGCGCCCCGCACCCCACGCAGGGCGGCGGGAACCGTCAGTGGTGGCCGGAGCGGCTCAACCTGAAGATCCTCGCCAAGAACCCCGCCGTCGCCAACCCGCTGGGTGAGGAGTTCGACTACGCCGAGGCTTTCAACGCCCTCGACCTGGCCGCCGTGAAACGCGACATCGCCGAGGTGCTCACCACCTCGCAGGACTGGTGGCCCGCCGACTTCGGCAACTACGGCCCGCTGATGATCCGGATGGCCTGGCACAGCGCCGGCACCTACCGCATCAGCGACGGCCGAGGCGGCGCCGGTGCCGGTCAGCAGCGCTTCGCCCCGCTCAACAGCTGGCCGGACAACGGCAACCTCGACAAGGCCCGCCGCCTGCTGTGGCCGGTCAAGAAGAAGTACGGCCAGAACCTCTCCTGGGCCGACCTGCTGGTCCTCACCGGCAACGTCGCCCTGGAGACGATGGGCCTGGAGACCTTCGGCTTCGCCGGGGGCCGCGCCGACGTCTGGGAGGCCGAGGAGGACGTCTACTGGGGCCCCGAGACCACCTGGCTCGACGACCGCCGCTACACCGGCGACCGCGAGCTGGAGAACCCGCTCGGCGCCGTCCAGATGGGCCTGATCTACGTCAACCCGGAGGGCCCCAACGGCAACCCGGACCCGATCGCCGCCGCCCGCGACATCCGCGAGACGTTCCGCCGCATGGCGATGAACGACGAGGAGACCGTCGCGCTGATCGCCGGCGGACACACCTTCGGCAAGACCCACGGCGCCGGCCCGGCCGACGCGGTCGGCGACGACCCCGAGGCCGCCCCCATGGAGCAGATGGGTCTCGGCTGGAAGAACGCCCACGGCACCGGCAAGGGCGGCGACGCGATCACCTCCGGCCTGGAGGTCACCTGGACCAGCACACCCACCCAGTGGGGCAACGGCTTCTTCAAGAACCTCTTCGAGTACGAGTACGAGCTGGAGCAGAGCCCCGCCGGAGCCAACCAGTGGGTGGCCAAGGACGCCCCGGAGATCATCCCCGACGCGCACGACCCGGCGAAGAAGCACCGCCCCCGGATGCTCACCACCGACCTGTCGCTGCGCCTCGACCCGGTCTACGGGCCGATCTCGCGCCGGTTCTACGAGAACCCGGAGGAGTTCGCGGACGCCTTCGCCCGCGCCTGGTTCAAGCTGACCCACCGTGACATGGGCCCGAAGTCCCTGTACCTCGGCCCGGAGGTCCCCGAGGAGACCCTGCTCTGGCAGGACCCGCTGCCCGAGCCCGAGGGCGAGACGATCGACGCCGAGGACATCGCGACCCTCAAGACCAAGCTCCTGGAATCCGGCCTGTCGGTGTCGCAGCTGGTCACCACCGCCTGGGCCTCCGCGTCCACCTTCCGCGGCAGCGACAAGCGCGGCGGTGCCAACGGCGCCCGCATCCGCCTGGAGCCCCAGCGCGGCTGGGAGGTCAACGAGCCCGACGAGCTGGCGCAGGTGCTGCGCGTCCTGGAAGGCGTCCAGCAGGAGTTCAACTCCGGCTCCGGTGCCAAGAAGGTCTCCCTGGCCGACCTGATCGTCCTCGGCGGCTCGGCCGCGGTCGAGAAGGCCGCCAAGGAAGCCGGCTTCCAGGTGGAGGTCCCCTTCGCCGCGGGCCGCGTGGACGCGACGGAGGAGCACACCGACGCCGAGTCGTTCGAGGCGCTGGAGCCGACCGCCGACGGCTTCCGCAACTACCTCGGCAAGGGCAACCGGCTGCCGGCCGAGTACCTGCTCCTCGACCGGGCGAACCTGCTCACCCTGAGCGCGCCCGAGATGACCGTCCTGGTCGGCGGCCTGCGCGTGCTGGGCGCGGGCCACCAGCAGTCCCAGCTCGGCGTGTTCACCCGGACGCCCGGCTCGCTCACCAACGACTTCTTCGTCAACCTGCTCGACCTGGGCACCACGTGGACGTCGACGTCGGAGGACCAGACCACCTTCGAGGGGCGCGACGCGGCCACGGGCGAGGTCAAGTGGGCCGGCAGCCGCGCCGACCTGGTGTTCGGCTCCAACTCCGAGCTGCGCGCGCTCGCCGAGGTCTACGCGAGCGACGACGCCAAGGAGAAGTTCGTGCACGACTTCGTCGCCGCCTGGGTCAAGGTCATGAACCTCGACCGCTTCGACCTGGCCTGATCCACCCACCCGTCCCGGGGGCCCGCTCCAGGGCTCCCGGGAGCGGGGGAAACCCGGTGGCCGGGCGCGGCGCAGGGTGCTGGGATGGCGTGATGCTCAGTGACGCGCCGGAGACCGTGGACCGGGGCCGGTACCCGGACACCGTCACCCCCTGGGAGGACCCGGCCTGGCGCACCGAGGCTGTCGGCTGGATCGAGGCCCGGCTGGCCGCCCGCGGCCTGCGGCTGACGGGACGGTGGCGGGTGCGGCTGCGGCCCTGGTCCGTCCTGCTGCGGCTGTGCGTCGCGGGAGGCGACGCCGTCTGGTTCAAGGCGAACCCGCCGGCCAGTGCCTTCGAGGGCGCGCTGACCGCGGCACTGGCCCGCTGGGTCCCCGGGCACGTACTGGAGCCGCTGGCGGTGGACCCCGGCCGGGGCTGGACGCTGCTGCCCGACGGGGGGCCGCTGTTCCGGGAGGTCCTGGCGCGGGAGACGGTCACTCCCGGCGCGTGGGAGGACCTCCTGCGCCAGTACGCGGTCATGCAGCACGCCCTGACCCCGCGCGCGGGCGAGATCGCACGCCTGGGCGTGCCCGCCGTGCCCACCGGCGCGCTGCCCGGCGCCCTCGACCGGCTCGACGAGACGCCGCTGCCGCCCCGGGACCGGACCGCGCTGCGGGACCTGCGCCCCCGCCTGCTGGACTGGTGCGCGGAACTCGCGGACCTGGGCGTCCCCGACTCCCTCGACCACGCCGACCTGCACGACGGCCAGCTCTTCCATCCCGGGCCGGGCAGGTTCACCTTCTTCGACTGGGGCGACGCCGTCGTCGCCCATCCCTTCGCCAGCCTTGCCGTACCCGCCCGCCGGGCAGCCGAGCACCACGGCAGACGGATACTGCCGCGCCTGCGCGACGCCTACCTCGAACCCTGGACGGGCGCCGGCCGCACGCCCGCACGGCTGCGGCGCGCGGTGCGCCTCGCCTGGCGGCTCAGCGCCGTGAACCGAGCCGCCGCCTACGGAAGAATCTTCCCCACCGCGGCCGGCGACGCCGCTGCCGCGACGGCCGCGGCGGGCGCACACTGCCTGCTCGAACTGCTGGACGAACCCCCCTTGTGACAGCGTCTGGTTCCCACGGCTGCTCGCCGCGCGGGGGCCGTTGTCAGTGCCGGATGCGAGGCTTCACCCCATGGATGAGGTGGAGTTCATGCGCGGCAGGGTCTACGGCGCCGACCACGACAACCCCGGACCGCGCGCCGGACGCGTCTACGCGCACCTGGTGGGCGGCCCGCTGGACGGCCTGCTGCTGGACGTCACGGACCTCACGGAGCAGGAGCGCGGCCGCGCGGTCGCACTGGCGACGGAGATAGGCCGCTACGGCCCGGGCGGCCGCTCCGCCTACGCCCCGAGGCCGGGCGACGCCCGCCGCTTCGACTGGCGGGGCGACGTGCCCTGATCCGGCACCGCCCCGGTCTGGGCGGTCAGCGCCGCCAGCAGCCAGTCGTGCGCGGTGCCGGGGGTCGGCTCCGGGCGCCCGCCCGGCGGGGTGTTCACCTCGGCCACCAGCTCCCAGTAGCCGTCCAGACGGGGATCCGCGGCGAGCTGCCCGGCCAGCCGGTGACGGAAGCCGGGGGTGTCCCGCACCCCGTACGCGCTCGTGTACGCGGCGACGAAGCCGTCCAGCGCCTCACCCGGGTGCGGCTGCCGGCCCCGGCGCAGCTGCGCCCCGGCCAGCTCGTACGCCTCCGCGAGCCCCGCGTACAGCACGGCGGCCCCGCGCGCCCCGGCGGCCCGGTGCGCCTCCGGCTGGGGCTGCGCGGTGCCCGGACACGGGGCGAGGGTGAGGGCGTTGAGACGGGCGAAGGCCAGGACCTGGGCCGGGGCTGGGTCGTCGGGCGGCTGCGGCACCGCCACGTCCAGGAAGGCCCCGGCCGACCGGGCCGGCATCCGGGCCGGCAGCCACCCGCGCCAGAAGCGGACCAGGGGCGCCGTGCTGGGCGGGACGGACACGGCACCGATCAACCGCAGCCGGTCGGCCTGCTCACCGGGCGGCGACTCCTGCACCAGCCGCAGCGCGGCCTCCCGCCAGCGCAGGGCCCGCAGCTCCGAGCCGACCTCGCGCAGCCGGCCCGCCACCGCGGCCTCCAGCACCCCGCCCGCCGCGCTCCCGCCGGCCGGCCCGCCCTGCGCGTGCCGCTCGTCGAGCACCCGCCGCACCTCGGGGACGCCCAGACCCAGGGCACGCAGCGAACGGATCAGCCGCAGTCGGTCGAGCGCCTCCGGACCGTACCGCCGGTGTCCGCCCGCGCTGCGGGACGCCTCCGGCAGCAGGCCCCGGTCCGAGTAGAAGCGGACCGTCTTGACGGTGACACCCGCGCCCTCGGCCAGCTCGCCGATGCCGCACAGACCGTCGTTCGACGTGAACACTTGAACCTCCCTCAGGGGGAGTTCCTACCGTACCGGCGACGGCGGCCCGGTGATCGGCCCGGGCCGCACCGTGGACGGAGGAGAGAGAAGACCATGACCGCGTTCATCCTGGTGCCGGGCATGTTCACCGGCACGCACATCTGGCAGGACACCGCCGCGCGCCTGACCGCGGCGGGCGCCGAGGTGCACACGGTCGCCCTCACCGGGCTCGACGGACCGCGCGCGGCCACCGACCCCGCCGTGGACCTGGAGACCCACATCGCGGACGTACTCGCGGTGGTCGACTCGGTGGGCGCGGCCGAGGACCGGCGGATCGTGCTGGTCGGCCACGACTACGGCATCCACCCGGCGGTGGGTGCCGCCGACCGGCGGGCGGAGCGCATCGGGCGGATCGTCCACCTGGACTCCGGCCTGCCGAGGGACGGCGTCCCGGCCCTGGCCGCGGTGCCCGACCAGACCCTGCGCGACCGCCTCGCCGGAGCCACCGGAAACGCGGACGAGGCCCGAGGTGTGCTGCCGCCCCCGGCGCTCGACGAGTGGCCGCGCTGGGGCAGCACCGCGGGGGTCCCCGACGCCGCGCTGGACCGGCTCACCGCCCTCGCCGCGCCGCAGCCCCTGGGCACCCTGCTCCAGCCGCTGCGGCTGACCGGCGCGGCCGGCGCGGTGCCCACCACCGGCGTGCTGTGCACCGGCAACGGCACGAGCATCGAGCTGATCCAGATGCTGGTGCGGCTCGGTGATCCCGCGCTGCGCCCCCTGACCGACCCCCGGGTGACCTTCTTCGAACTCCCCACCGGCCACTGGCCGATGCTGTCCTGCCCCGGGGAGCTGACGGACGTGCTGCTGCGGGCCGCTGCGGGCGAGGGCCACCGGCTGGAACCGGCCGATGACGACGCTGGTCCCGGTCACATGCGGCCTTTCCTGATGGACGTGCCCGACGTCCCGAGGGAGCGGCACGGGAACGTCGACCTCTACCTGCCCGACGCCGAGGAGCCGCGGCCGGCGGTGGTGCTCGTGCACGGCGGCCCGGTCCCCGCGGACGCCCGGCCGACCCCGCGGGACTGGCCCGGCCTGACGGGGTACGCGCGCTGCCTGGCCGGGGACGGAGCCGTGGGCGTCCTCCTCGACCACCGCCTGCACGACCTCGGCGACTACGAGCGGGCCGCCGCGGACGTGGCCGCCGCCGTGGAGATGGTGCGGGCCGATCCGCGGGTGGACGGGGACCGGATCGCGCTGTGGTTCTTCTCCGGCGGCGGCCTGATCGCCGCCGACTGGCTGGACGCGCCCCCGGCCTGGCTGCGCTGCCTGGCGGCCACCTACCCCGTCCTGGCGCCCCTGCCGAACTGGGGGATGTCCGAGACCCGCCTGCGACCGGCGCGGGCCGTGGCGAACGCGGGCGACCTGCCCGTGGTCCTCACCCGGGTGGGACTGGAGATGCCGGAGCTGGCCGCCACCGTCGAGGAGTTCCTGGCCGCGGCCAAGGACTGCGGGGCGGACGTCGAGGTGATCGACGTGCCGCACGGCCACCACGGCTTCGAGACCATCGACGTGACCGACGAGTCGCGCACGGCGGTGCGTCACGCGCTGCGCACGGTGCTGGGCCATGCCTTCGGCACCGGGGCGCGGTGACGGCGGGCGGCGGGCCCCCATCCGTCCGCCGCCCGGTGTGCCGCCCCATCCGCCGCCCGTGCGCCGGCCCATCCGTCCGCCGTCCGTGCGCCGACCAATCCATCCACCGCCCGGCGCCGGATTACCGTCGTGAGCGACCACGACGAGAACCCGCGCGAACCGTCGGCCAGGAGCTGGCCCCGCCTCGGACTGGGGGCACTCAGCGGTCTGCTCGCGGGCGGCGCCGCCCTCGCCGTCGCCGAGCTGGTGGCGGCGGCGGTGCGCCCGCAGGCCGGCCCGGTCGTCGCGGTCGGCGGGGCCGCCGTCGACCGCACGCCGAGCGCGGTGAAGGACTGGGCGATCCGTACCTTCGGCGCCGACGACAAGCTGGTGCTCCAACTCGGCATCCTCGCCGTGCTCACCCTGTTCGCGGCGGCCCTCGGCGCGCTCGCCGTCCGGCATCGGCGCACCGGCGCCGCGGCGGTCCTCGTCTTCGGCGTCGTCGGCGCCGCGGCGGCCCTCGGCAGGCCCGACTCCACCGGTGTCACGGACGCCCTCCCGTCCGTCCTGGGGGCGGTCGCCGGCGCGGCACTCCTGTACGTCCTCGTCGGTCTCCTCCCGGCGCCGCGCCGCGAGCTGCCGGGGGAGCGGGGCGAGGGCTGGGACCGGCGCCGGTTCGTGCTCGCGGCGACCGCCGCCGCCGCGGCCTCCGCCGGGGCCGGCGTCCTGGGCCGGGCCCTGAGCGCCGCGGGCGGGCGGGAAGCGGTCGCCTCCCGGGATCAGGTCGTCCTTCCGGCGCCCGGCTCACCGGCCCCGGCGGTGCCCCGGCGGGCACAGGTCCGGGTGCGGGGGGTCAGCCCCTTCGTCACCCCCAACAGCGATTTCTACCGGGTCGACACCGCACTGGTGGTCCCCAAGGTGGACGCCACGGCCTGGCGGCTGCGCGTGCACGGCGCGGGGGTCGCGCGGGAGAGGACGCTGACCTTCGACGACCTGCTCCGGCGGGAGCTGATCGAGCGGGACATCACCCTCACCTGCGTGTCCAACGAGGTCGGCGGCCCGTACGTCGGCAACGCCCGCTGGACCGGCGTCCGGCTCGCCGACCTGCTTCGGGAGTGCGGCGTCCGGCCGCCGTCGCGGGGCGGCCCGGCGGACCAGCTGGTGGCCCGCTCCGTGGACGGCATGACCCTCGGCACGCCCGTCGAGGACGTCATGGACGGCCGCGACGCGATGCTCGCCCTCGGCATGAACGGCGAGCCCCTGCCCTTCGACCACGGATTCCCCGTCCGCATGCTCGTGCCCGGCCTCTACGGCTACGTCTCGGCCTGCAAGTGGATCGAGGAGATCGAGCTGACCACGTTCGACGCCTACGACGCGTACTGGGTCAGGCGGGACTGGGCCCGTGAGGCGCCGGTCAAGACCCAGTCCCGGATCGACACGCCGAAGCCGTTCGCCCGGCCGGAGGCGGGCACGGTGATGGTCGCCGGAGTCGCCTGGGCCCAGCACCGCGGCATCGACAAGGTCGAGATCCGGGTCGACGACGGCCCATGGCAGGAGGCCGTCCTGGCCGCCGAGGCCTCGCGCGACACCTGGCGACAGTGGTCGTACGCCTGGCAGGCCACCGAGGGCGGCCACACCCTCACCGTGCGGGCCACCGACCGGACCGGCGAGGTGCAGACGGAGAGGCGCACCCGGACCGTGCCGGACGGCGCGAGCGGGTGGCACTCGGTCGTGGTGACGGTGGACTGACGACCGGACCGGCCTCCTCCCCTCCGGTCCCGTCTGGTCCCGTCTCCGAAGGACAAGGGTCTGGACAAGCGTGTGGGCAAGCGTTTTCTGCTCTCGGTCTTGACGTGTACGCGACGTAGTTAGTTCCATGTTGTCCCATGGCTGTGGGAGCGCTCCCACAGTCATGCAGGTCCCATGCCCGCACTACTCAGTCCTGGGAGTCGCCGTGCGTACAGCAAGACGTAGGACCCCGGCACCGAAGACCCTCGCGGCCCGCCTGGCGGCCGGTCTCGCCGCGCTGATCGGGCTGGTCGTCGTCGGTGCCCTCGGCCCGGGAGCCGCCGTGGCCCAGTCGCCCGCGGGCCGGGCGGCGGGAGACCGGCCGGCCGGTACGCAGGCGACCGGCCTGCACATCGGCGAGGGCCGGCTGCTGGAGGGCAACGGCAACGACTTCGTCATGCGCGGGGTCAACCACGCCCACACCTGGTACCCCGGCGAGACGCAGTCGCTCGCGGACATCAAGGCGCTGGGCGCCAACAGCGTCCGGGTCGTCCTCTCCGACGGGCACCGCTGGAGCGAGAACGGCCCCGCGGACGTCGCCGCCATCATCGAGCAGTGCAAGGCCAACCGGCTGATCTGCGTCCTGGAGGTGCACGACACCACCGGCTACGGCGAGGACGCCGCGGCCGGCACCCTCGACCACGCCGCCGACTACTGGATCGGCCTCAAGGACGTGCTGGCCGGCCAGGAGGACTACGTCGTCGTCAACATCGGCAACGAGCCCTGGGGCAACACCGACCCGGCGGGCTGGACCGAGCCGACCGTCGCGGCCGTCGAGAAGCTGCGCGCCGCCGGACTCCGGCACACGCTCATGGTGGACGCGCCCAACTGGGGCCAGGACTGGCAGGGCGTGATGCGCGCCGACGCGCAGGCCGTCCACGACGCCGACCCCACCGGCAACCTGATCTTCTCCATCCACATGTACAGCGTCTTCGACACCGCCCAGGAGATCACCGACTACCTGAACGCCTTCGTCGCCGCGAAGCTGCCCATCGTCATCGGCGAGTTCGGCGGCCCGGCCGACCAGTACGGCGACCCCGACGAGGACACCATGATGGCCGCCGCCGAACAGCTCGGCCTCGGCTATCTGGCCTGGTCCTGGAGCGGCAACACCGACCCGGTCCTCGACCTGGCGCTCGACTTCGACCCGGGCAGGCTCAGCGACTGGGGCGAACGGATCTTCCACGGCGTCAACGGCATCGCCGAGACCTCGAAGGAGGCCACCGTCTACGGCGGCGGCACCCCGGGCGGTGCCTGCTCCGTCGGCTACCGCGTGGTGGGCGAGTGGCCCGGCGGCTTCCAGGGCGAGATCACCGTCCGCAACACCGGGAGCGCCGCCCTCGGCCCCTGGACGCTCGCCTTCGCCTTCCCGGACGGCCAGACCGTCACGAACATGTGGGGCGGCACCGCCACCCAGAACGCGGGCGCGGTGAGCGTCGCCCCGGCCTCCTACACCGCCACCATCCCGCCCGGCGGCACGGTCGTCCTCGGCTTCACCGCGCACAAGGGCGGCACCAACACCGCCCCGACCGCGTTCAGCCTGAACGGGGCCGCCTGCGCCGCCACGTGACCGGGAGGAGGGCGCGGGTGAGGAACGTCACCACGACACCTCGCGGACGTCGGCCCGGCTCTGCGGCTGCGTCGTCGCGGTGATCTCCGAGCGGTGGCGGCTCGCCGCGAAGGTCACCTTCAGGGTCTGCGGCGCGCTCTGCTCCGTACTCACCGTGAAGCCCTGGTTCGGCACCGCCGAGATCAGGCACACCCCGCCGCCGCCGAACCGCACGGTCGCCTTGCCGCCCTCGGAGGGCACCGTGTACACGCCCGCACCGCCCTCCTCGCAGCCCGGGCCGCCGCCGCCCGCGGGAGTCCGCGAGGCCGTGGTGCGGGCGCTCGGCGTCGGGGTGGGGGTCGGCGCCGGCTCGGGCGGCGCCTGGCTGGTGTGGGACGGCGTCGGGCTGGGCGCGCGGCTGGTCGGCGACGGGCTGGGCGTGGCCGTCACCGTCTTGGAGACCGTCGGGCGGGGCGGGGCCGGGAGCTCCTTCGGTGCCGTCTGCGCGACCGGCGCGGTCGGCCGGGTCGACCCCACCACGAAGTGGATCGTGATGATGACAGCCGTGACACTGGCCGCCGTGCAGGACAGCCAGATGATCAGGTAGCGCAGGAGGCGGGACACGACACCATAGTGACGGACCGGCTAACGTGCCTGCCCATGGCCTCCGTACTTGTCGTCGAGGACGACCCCGTGATCCGGGCCGCGCTGATCGAGGTCCTCACCGGGCACGGCTACGCGGTGAAGACCGCACACCAGGGTTTCGAGGCGCTGCGCGACATCACCCAGAGCCCGCCGGACATCGTCGTGCTCGACCTCGGCCTGCCCGACCTCGACGGACTCGACGTGCTGCGGATGATCCGGGGCATATCCCGCGTCCCGGTGCTGGTCGCCACCGCCCGGGACGACGAGACCGAGATCATCCGGCTGCTCAACGCCGGGGCCGACGACTACCTGGTCAAGCCCTTCTCCGGCGGCCAGCTCGCGGCCCGGCTCGCCGCCGTGCTGCGCCGCTCCGCGCCCGCCGACCTCCGGGCCGCGCGGCCGCCGGTCCTGCAGGTCGCCGACCTGCGCATCGACCCCACGGCGCGCACCGCCCATCTCGCCGGCCGCGAACTGGCCCTCACCCGCCGCGAGTTCGACCTGCTCGCCTATCTGGCCGCCAACGCCGACCAGGTCGTCTCGCGACAGCGGATCCTCGCCGAGGTGTGGCAGCAGCCGTACGTGGAGGACCAGACGGTGGACGTCCACCTGTCCGCGCTGCGCCGCAAAATGGGTGAGAAGGCGCGCAAGCCCCGCTACCTCCACACCGTGCGCGGCATCGGCATCAAGCTGGTCAGCGCGCCATGAGACGTGCCCTCGCCGGGATCGCCCTGGCCGTCACCTCCATGGTGGCGCTGTCGTTCCTCGTCCCGCTCGCCCTCCTCGTGCGCGAACAGGCCCGCGACCGGGTCACCACCGCCGCCGAGCAGCGCGCCGCGGCGCTCTCACCGGTCCTCGCCCTCACCACCCGGCGCGCCGACGTCCAGCAGGCCGTGGCGGAACTCGGCTCCGCCGACCAGCTGGCCGTGCGGCTGCCCGACGGCGGCTTCGTCGGCACCCCGCACGCGCCCGAGGAGGCGCTGGACCGGGCCGTACGAGGGCGCGAGACGCTCGCCGTGGACACCTCGGACGGCTGGGCCTACCTCCAGCCCGTCGTCCTGCGGGGCGAGCGGGTCGCGGTCGTGGAGGCCTACGTGCCCGCCGCGGACCTCACCCGGGGCGTCGCGGCCTCCTGGGGCGTGATGGCCCTGCTCGCCGTCGGACTGGTGGGCGGCTCGGTGCTGGTCGCCGACCGGCTCGGCGCCCGGGTGGTGCGCTCCTCCCGGGGCCTCAAGCGCGCCTCCCTCGCCCTCGGCTCCGGCGACCTCGGCGTACGGGTGGAGCCGGACGGCCCGCCCGAGCTGCAGGAGGCCGGGGCGGCGTTCAACACCATGGCCGACCGGGTCGTCGACCTGCTCGCCGTCGAACGCGAGCTGGTCGCCGACCTCTCGCACCGGCTGCGCACCCCGCTGACCGCCCTCTACCTGGAGGCCGACCGGATGGGCGCGACACCGAGCGCGCAGCGCGTCACCGAGGCGGCGGGGCAGCTGGAGCGCGAGCTGGACTCGATCATCGCGGCGGCGCGTACGCCACTGGCGGCGGCGCAGCTGACCGGAACCGGGCCGGGTACGGCGAAACCGTGCGACGTCGCCGAGGTGGTCGCCATGCGCCTGGACTTCTGGTCGGTCCTCGCCGCCCAGCAGGAGCGGCCGTTCGAGCGCTCCCTCACCCCGCGTCCGACCCCCGTGGCCTTCCCCGAGGACGACCTCGCCGCCGTCGTCGACGCCCTGATCGGCAATGTCTTCCGGCACACCCCGCAGGGCACTCGCTTCGTCGTCCGGGTGGAGCGCCGGGACCGGCACGTGCATCTCACGGTCGACGACGCCGGGCCGGGTGTCGCCGATCCGGAGGCGGCCCTCACCCGCGGTGTCAGCGTCGGCGGTTCCACCGGGCTCGGCCTGGACATCGTGGCCCGGGCGGCCCGCGCGGCCGACGGCGAACTGACGATCACCCGCGCGCCGCTCGGGGGCGCACGGGTGACGGTGTCGTTCGCACTCGCCGACGGGAGTGCGGCCGGCGGCGCGGGACGGTGACGGGCGTTTCCGGGCGGCGGTGACGGGTGCTTCGGGGCGGCCGTGACGGGCGTTTCCGGGCTGCCGTGACCGGTGTCAGCGGCCGGTACCGAAGTCCTGGGTCCACCAGGGGCCGCCGTCGCCGAAGTGGACGCCGACGCCCAGCTCCTTGAAGGAGCAGTTGAGTATGTTCGCCCGGTGGCCGGGGCTGTTCATCCAGGAGTCCATCACCGCGGCGGCGTCCGCCTGGCCCCGGGCTATGTTCTCGCCCAGCGTCGACCACTGGTATCCGGCGGCCTCGACCCGGCTCGCCATGGTGGAGCCGTCGGGGCCCGTGTGGGACATCACCCCGCTGCTCGCCATCACGTCGCTGTAGTCGTCCGCGGCCCGGGTGAGCTTGTCGTTCGCGGTGACCGGCGAGCAGCCCGCAGAGGCCCGTTCCTGGTTCACCAGCGCGAGCACCTGGGCTTCGGCGCCGCCCGTCGCTCCCGAGCCGGATCCGGAGCCCGAGCCGGATCCGGAGGCCGAGCCGCCGGCCGACCCGGAGCCGCTGCCACCGGAGCCGCTGCTGCCGGATCCGTCACCGCCGCTCTTCGTGGTGGCCCTGACGGGGGCCTTCGAGGCCGGTGCGGGAGCCTTGGCGGTGCCGGTCGCCGGGCTTGCCGTCTTCTTCGGCTTCTTCGTCGGCTTCGTGCTCGGGCTCGGCGAGGCGCTCGCCGTGGCGCTCGGGCTCGCCGACGTGGACGCGAGCGGTGCCGCACCGCCTGCCACGTCCTCGGCGTTCGGCGCCCGGTCGGCGGCGTTCGCGGTGACCCGGTCCGAGGCGCCGCCGTCGTCGCCGCCGGTGACGGCCAGCGTGATCCCGACGCCCGCCGTCACGGTGACGGCGCCGAGTGCCAGCGCGGTACCGCGGGTCCTGAGCCCGCCGCGGGGGCGGGCGTGGGAGCGGGACGGGCGAGCGGCTCGGCGGGAACCCATACGCAGGACACCTCGGCTTGTCGGTGGGCTGACGGAGCCCCGTACCCGGTGGACGCGACCGCGCGCCCACCGGGACTGTGGGGGGTGTTCGAGAGCCTAGGACCCCACCGGCGTGGAAACGCCCGTTCGAAGGTCATCTTCAGAAAGCCTTAAAAGAGCCACCAAAGTCCGTTGAGGAAGCGCGGCCCCGCCGCACCGGGTCCCGCCCGCCCCCTTACGCACGCGCCGCTCCCCACCCTCGGTCCGCCCCGGGGCGCTTCAGGGTGAAGGGTGGACACGGGTGCTCACAGGAGCCCGTCCCGTGCCCCCGATGCTCCGCCGTCCCCCTGTGCCCGGCGCTTGCCGTGCCGGATCGGCGGACAGTCTGTCGGCGTGAACCGGCAGGTCGCCGGACACCGCCGGCGCGCCCGGGAGGACCGGGTCCTCCCGCCCACCGCCTCCGGGCGCGCCGTGCACGGACCAAGGAGGTACCGGACATGCCGTCCACCGCCGACGAAGGAAAGCTGCTCGACGAAGTGCGGGACCTGCTGGCCGCCACGGTCGAGGACCTCACCGTGGAGGAGATCCAGCCGGACTCCTCGCTCCAGGACGACCTGGGGGTCGACTCGCTGGCCCGGCTGGAACTGGTCGCCGCGATCGAGGACCGCTGGCAGATCGAGGTGCCCCAGGAGCAGGCGGACCGGCTCACGACGGTGCGGGAGATCGCCGCCCATCTCGCCGAGGCCGTCGTCGCCCCCGCGGGCAGCACCGCGTGAGCCCACGACACGCGGCCGCCCGGGGCCGCGCGGAGGAGCGGTCCGCCGTGGTCACGGGGCTGGGACTGACCACCGCCCTGGGCGGCGACGTCCCGACCACCTGGCGGGCCCTGCTGGGCGGCGTGTGCGGCGTCGAGCGCGTCGACTTCGCGGAGCCGGAGGGGCCCGCGCAGGTCTATCTCGCGGCCCCGGCGGCGGTCGACCCCCGGACGGTCCTGTCGTCCGCCAAGGCGGCGCACTGCGACCGCGCGGCGCAGTTCGCCCTCGTCGCCGCCCGCGAGGCCGTGCGCGACGCCGGTTTCGCCGACGTGCCGGCGCTCGCCGCGGAGGGCACGCGGGTGGCCGTGGTGGTCGGGGTGGGGCTGGGCGGCGTCACCAGCACCCTGGAGCAGAACCGCCGCCTGCTGACGCAGGGTCCGGGACGGGTGAGCCCGCGCACCATCCCGGTCATGCTGCCCAACCACCCGGCCGCAGAGGTGGGGCTGATGGTGGGCGCGAAGGCCGGCGTGCACGCCCCCGTCAGTGCCTGCGCCGCCGGGGCCGAGGCCCTCGCGCAGGCCCTCGGCATGATCCGGGACGGCCGCGCGGACCTCGTGGTCGCGGGCGGCGCCGAGGCGGCGCTGCATCCGCTGGCGCTGGCCGGGTTCGAGCGGTTGAAGGCCCTCTCCCGGCGCCACCACGACCCCAAGGGCGCCTCCAGACCCTTCGACGCCGACCGGGACGGCTTCGTGATGGGGGAGGGCGCCGGCATGCTCGTCGTCGAGAGCGCCGCGCACGCCGCCGCCCGCGGCGCCCGCGTCCACGGCCGGCTGACCGGGGCGGGCATCACCAACGACAGCCACCACGTGGCCCAGCCCGCGCCCGGCGGCACGGGCTGTGCGGCCGCCGTCGACACCGCGCTGCGCGACGCGGGGCTCGCTCCGGAGCAGGTCCAGCACATCAACGCGCACGCGACCTCGACACCGCTCGGCGACCTCGGTGAGGCGCAGGCGCTGCGCAGCGTCTTCGCCAAGGGACTGGACGACGTGGCGGTCAGTGCCACCAAGGCCGCCTTCGGGCACACCCTCGGTGCCGCCGGAGCCATCGAGGCCGTCCTCACCGTCCTCGCCCTGAGGGAGCGAACGGCACCGCCCGCGTGCAGTCTCGAACGGGTCGACCCCGAGATCGGCCTGAACGTCGTCGGCCGCGACCCGGCGGCACTGCCCGCCGGGCCCCTCGCGGCCGTCAGCACGAGCATGGGCTTCGGCGGGCACAACGTCGCGCTCGCCTTCGCCGACGCCTCATGAGGAACGACCACCCGGCCCCCGCCGGCGGCACACCACGCACCGTGCTGATGTGCCCCGGCCAGGGGGCCTACCTCCCCGGCGCCCTGCGCCACCTGAGCGAGGTCCCGTCCGTCCGGCGGGTGCTGGGGACGGTGGACGCCCACAGCACCGCGCTCGGCGGCACCCGGACGGCCGTCGGCCGCCTCCTCACCGACGCCGCGGCACCTGACCCCGACCGCCTCGTGCGCACCGACCCGCTCGCCTTCGACCTGGCCACCTACGCCGCCGTGGTCGCCTCCGCCACCGTCCTGCTCGACCTCGCGTCGACCCCGGTCCACGCGGTGCTCGGCCACAGCGTGGGCGACCTGGCGGCGCTCACCGTGACCGGGGTCATCACCCTCGAACAGGGCGTCCGGCTGCTCCACGTCCGCGACCGGCTGCTGCGCGACGCGGCGCTGCCGGCGGCGGGCCTGCTGGCCACCGACCTGACCGCCGAACTGGCGGCCGACCTGCTGCGCGACCAGGACCTGCCGCAGGTACGGATCGCCGCCCGCAACGCCCCCGGCCAGACGGTCCTGGCCGGGCCCGAGGACCAGTTGGCGGCCCTCGGGCGCACCGCTCGGGCACTCGGCCGTCGCGCCACTGTGCTGACCAGCCGCACCGCCTACCACCACCCCCTGCTCACCGAGGTCCACCGGGCCTTCCGCCGCCTCCTGCGCGCGCAGCCCGTCGCCCCGCCCACGCTGCCCGTGTACACGGCCACCGAGCCGGGGCCCGCCCGCACCCCGGCCCAGCTGCGCACGATCGCGGCCGCCCACCTCTGCGAGCCGCTCGCCTTCCACCGGAGTCTGGGCGCGCTGCGCCTGGCGGGTTTCACCACCTACCTCGACAGCGGCCCCCGGGCGCTGCTGAGCACCCTGGCCAGAGCCGGACTGCCCGGCTGCACCACCGCCGCCCCCTCCCGCACCCCGGCCGGCGTCGACCACATCCGCCGGCGCCTGACCGCCGCCCTGCGGTGACCGATGCCCTTGACCCGACGGCGGCGGCGCGGGTTCATGAGGGAGCCGGGAGTGGCCCGGCTCACATGGCGTACCGAGGGCGGCGCCGACACCATGGTCTCGTCACCCGGCAGGCTGAAGGGATCAAGAATGTTCCGCAAGGTGCTGGTCGCCAACCGCGGTGAGATCGCGATCCGGGCGTTCCGTGCGGGCTACGAGCTCGGCGCGCGTACCGTCGCCGTCTTCCCGCACGAGGACCGCAACTCGCTGCACCGGCTGAAGGCCGACGAGGCCTACGAGATCGGGGAGCAGGGGCATCCGGTGCGCGCGTACCTCTCCGTGGCGGAGATCGTCCGCGCCGCCCGCCGCGCCGGGGCCGACGCCGTCTACCCGGGGTACGGGTTCCTGTCCGAGAACCCCGAACTGGCCCGCGCCTGCGAGGAGGCCGGGATCACCTTCGTCGGGCCCAGCGCCCAGATCCTGGAGCTGACCGGCAACAAGGCCCGTGCCGTGGCCGCCGCCCGCGAGGCCGGCGTACCGGTGCTCGGCTCCTCCGCGCCCTCCACCGACGTGGACGAACTCGTGCGCGCCGCCGACGAGGTCGGCTTCCCGGTGTTCGTCAAGGCGGTCGCGGGCGGCGGCGGGCGCGGCATGCGCCGGGTCGAGGAACCCGCCCAGCTGCGCGAGGCCATCGAGGCCGCCTCCCGCGAGGCCGCGTCCGCCTTCGGCGACCCCACCGTCTTCCTGGAGAAGGCGGTCGTCGAACCCCGCCACATCGAGGTCCAGATCCTCGCCGACGGCGAGGGAAACGTCATCCACCTCTTCGAGCGGGACTGCTCGGTGCAGCGCCGCCACCAGAAGGTCATCGAGCTGGCGCCCGCACCCAACCTCGACCCGGCCCTGCGGGAGCGGATCTGCGCCGACGCCGTGAACTTCGCCCGGCAGATCGGCTACCGCAACGCGGGCACCGTGGAGTTCCTCGTCGACCGCGACGGCAACCACGTCTTCATCGAGATGAACCCCCGCATCCAGGTCGAGCACACCGTCACCGAGGAGGTCACCGACGTCGACCTCGTCCAGTCCCAGCTGCGCATCGCCGCCGGTGAGACGCTGGCCGACCTCGGACTCGCCCAGGAGAACATCACCCTGCGCGGCGCCGCCCTGCAGTGCCGCATCACCACCGAGGACCCGGCCAACGGCTTCCGTCCGGACACCGGCCGGATCAGCGCGTACCGCTCGCCCGGCGGCTCGGGCATCCGGCTCGACGGCGGCACCACCCACGCCGGTACGGAGATCAGCGCGCACTTCGACTCGATGCTGGTCAAACTCTCCTGCCGGGGACGGGACTTCACCACCGCGGTGAACCGCGCCCGGCGCGCGGTCGCCGAGTTCCGCATCCGCGGCGTCGCCACCAACATCCCGTTCCTCCAGGCGGTCCTGGACGACCCCGACTTCCAGGCCGGCCGGGTCACCACCTCGTTCATCGAGCAGCGCCCGCACCTGCTCACCGCCCGGCACTCCGCCGACCGCGGCACCAAGCTGCTGACCTACCTCGCCGACGTCACGGTGAACAAGCCGCACGGCGAGCGCCCCGAGCTGATCGACCCGCTGACCAAGCTGCCGACGGCGCCCACCGGCGAACCCCCGTCCGGCTCACGCCAGTTGCTCGCCCGACTGGGCCCCGAGGGCTTCGCCCGCCGGCTGCGCGAGTCGTCCACCATCGGCGTCACCGACACCACCTTCCGCGACGCCCACCAGTCGCTGCTCGCCACCCGGGTGCGCACCAGGGACATGCTCGCCGTGGCGCCCGTCGTCGCCCGCACCCTGCCCCAGCTGCTGTCCCTGGAGTGCTGGGGCGGCGCCACCTACGACGTCGCCCTGCGCTTCCTCGCCGAGGACCCCTGGGAGCGGCTGGCCGCGCTGCGCGAGGCGGTGCCCAACATCTGCCTCCAGATGCTGCTGCGCGGCCGCAACACCGTGGGCTACACCCCGTACCCCACCGAGGTGACCGACGCCTTCGTGCAGGAGGCCGCCGCCACCGGCATCGACATCTTCCGGATCTTCGACGCCCTCAACGACGTCGAGCAGATGCGGCCCGCCATCGAGGCCGTACGGCAGACCGGCACCGCCGTCGCCGAGGTCGCGCTGTGCTACACCGCCGACCTGTCCGACCCCGCCGAGCGGCTCTACACCCTCGACTACTACCTGCGGCTCGCCGAACAGATCGTGAACGCCGGCGCGCACGTGCTGGCGGTCAAGGACATGGCCGGTCTGCTGCGCGCCCCGGCCGCCGCGACGCTGGTGACCGCGCTGCGCCGGGAGTTCGACCTGCCGGTGCACCTGCACACCCACGACACCACCGGCGGCCAGCTCGCCACCTACCTGGCCGCGATCCAGGCCGGTGCCGACGCCGTCGACGGAGCCGTGGCGTCCATGGCCGGGACCACCTCGCAGCCGTCCCTGTCGGCGATCGTGGCCGCCACCGACCACACCGAGCGGCCCACCGGCCTCGGCCTCCAGGCCGTCGGCGACCTGGAGCCCTACTGGGAGAGCGTCCGCAAGGTCTACGCCCCCTTCGAGGCGGGCCTGGCCTCCCCGACCGGCCGCGTCTACCACCACGAGATCCCCGGCGGCCAGCTCTCCAACCTGCGCACCCAGGCCGTCGCGCTCGGCCTCGGCGACCGCTTCGAGGACATCGAGGCCATGTACGCCGCCGCCGACCGGATGCTGGGCCGTCTGGTGAAGGTCACCCCGTCCTCCAAGGTGGTCGGCGACCTGGCCCTGCACCTGGTGGGCGCCGGTGTCGCCCCGGCGGACTTCGAGGCCGAACCCGACCGGTTCGACATCCCGGACTCCGTGGTCGGCTTCCTCCGCGGCGAGCTGGGCACCCCGCCCGGCGGCTGGCCCGAGCCGTTCCGCAGCAAGGCGCTGCGCGGCCGCGCCGAGGCCAAGCCGCCCGCCGAGCTGTCCGAGGACGACCGCGACGGCCTCGGCAAGGACCGCCGGGCGACACTCAACCGGCTGCTGTTCCCGGGACCGGCGCGCGAGTTCGACACGCACCGGGCGTCCTTCGGCGACACCAGCGTGCTCGACAGCAAGGACTTCTTCTACGGGCTGCGCCCGGGCAAGGAGTACACGGTCGACCTCGACCCGGGCGTGCGGCTGCTCATCGAACTGCAGGCGGTCGGCGACGCCGACGAGCGCGGCATGCGCACCGTGATGGCCACCCTGAACGGACAGCTCCGCCCGATCCAGGTCCGCGACCGCTCGGCGGCCACCGACGTCCCGGTGACGGAGAAGGCCGACCGGGCGGACCCCGGCCATGTCGCGGCGCCGTTCGCCGGTGTGGTGACCCTCGCCGTCGCCGAGGGCGACACGGTGAAGGCCGGTGCCACGGTGGCCACCATCGAGGCGATGAAGATGGAGGCGTCCATCACCGCGCCGAAGTCCGGCACGGTGAGCAGGCTCGCCATCAACCGCATCCAGCAGGTGGAAGGCGGCGACCTCCTGGTGCAACTCGCCTGAGGAAGCAGGTACTTCGCCCTTGGGTGACGCGCCCCGCACCGCCGCGGGGCGCGTCGTTCCCGCAAGGCGGGGAACCGTCAGGGGAACTGGACGACCTTGGACGGCACCGTGTCCGTCCCCGACGTGGCCGCGCCGGTGTCGTTGACGACATGGCGGTACTGGCCCATGCCGCCGAGCGAGATCACCTGGAGGTTGCGCAGCCTGATGCCCGGCTTGACCGGCACCTGGAACCCGTGGTGCTGGACGATCGTCGGGTCGGACGTGTAGTTGCAGTAACTGCCCAGCGCCACCGCCTCGTGCTCGTTCACCGAGTCGGCGACCTTGTAGGCCGCGTAGCCCACGATGCCGTCGTGGGTGATGGCCGCCTCGTTCGGGGCGTCGTAGGCCTTCTCGTTCTGGAAGAAGACGGTCCGGCCGCGCTCCCCGCTCCAGTAGACGTCGTACTTGTTGAAGTGCTCGACGAACAGCCCGGTGGCGAGTACGTCGTCCCCGTTGACCCGCAGGCCGTAGTCGGCGCGGTTGGTCTCCCAGCCGACGCCCTCGCCGTGGTCGGCCCGCCAGATCCAGGTGTGGTCGATGAGCACGTCGTCGCTCTCGACCACCACGGAGTCGGTGGCCCGGCCGGGACCCGCGCCGCCGACGCGGATGAACACGTCCTGCATGGTGGTGGGGTTGGCGGAGTGGTCGGCGTTCCCGCCCGGCGTTCCGATCCGCAGCAGCGTGTCCGAGTTCACCGGGCCGGCGTCGATGAGGAAGCCCGCGAGCCGCACGCCGTCGACGTCGGCCACGTGCATGGCGTCGACCCCGCCGTCCGGAATGATCGTGGCCAGGCCGAGGCCCAGCACGACGGTGTTCGCCCGGTCGACCTCGATGGTCTGGTCGATGTGGTAAACGCCGGGCGTGAACAGCAGGTTGAGGCCCTGGTCGAGCGCGGCGTTGATGGTCGCCGCCGTCGCGCCGGGCTTCACGACGTAGAACTGGCTGAGCGGCAGCGAGGTGCCGCCGGCGTTGGCCGGCCAGGAGACACCACGCGCGTTGGTCCGCTTGGCCGGCACCCGCACCTTGTACTCGGCGCCGTCCAGGTAGAGGAAGGGCTTCTCGCGCGAGACCGGCGTGGTGTCGAGCGTGGTGTACGGACCGGTCTCGAAGTTGCCCGCGGGAGCGCCCTCGACGCCGGTGAAGGTCATGTTCCAGACGCCGTTGGTCCAGCCGCCGACCGAGCTGTCCCGGGTGTACCACTGCTGCTGGGAGTAGGGGCCGACGGTGCCGTCGATCTTGGAGTCGGCGATGTAGCCGCCGGAGGCCCAGCCGTAGCCGTTGGGCGCGAGGTTGAGCCCGCCCTGGACGTGGATCCGGCGGAACGGGGCCGCCTGGGCGACGGCCCACCGGTCGGTGCCGTTGACCGGCCTGATGGCGAGGTTCTCGGCCGAACGCCAGAAGTTCTGCGTGGCGTTGCCGTTGAACCAGCCCGCGTCCACGGTGATGTCACCGTTGATCTGCGTGTCGTCCGGGTTGAGGCCCAGACCGGAGACGGAGGTGTAGAAGCCCAGTTGGGCGTTGATGCCGTTGTAGGTGCCCGGCTTCAGCAGGAACTGGTAGCGGCCGCTGCCGAACTGGCTGGACTCCTGCTGGGCGAAGACCTGGTCGAACCTCTGCTGGAGGTTCGGCGTGGCGGGGTCCACGACGATGACGTTCGGCCCCAGGTCGCCACCGCCCTGGACCGGGGGAGTGCCGGTGGTGCCGGTGTGCACGGCGACCTCCCACAGCGAGTAGCCGTAGCCGGTGGCGCGGGCCGTGCCGTACACGCGGACGTAGCGGCCCGAACCGCTGACGTCGTAGGAGGACTTGCCCCCGGTGGCGTCCGTGACGCTCTTCAGCGTCTGCCAGTTCTGTCCGTCGGAGGAGGCCTCGATCCGGAAGTCCTTGGCGTAGGCGGCCTCCCAGTTCAGGTCCACCTTGCACAGGTCCCGTACGGCGCCGAGGTCGACCCGCACCCACTGCGGGTCGGAGGCCTGGCTGGACCAGCGGGTGCCGGCGTCGCCGTCGAAGGCCGCGGCGGCGGGTGTCCCGGCGTTCTCCACGGAGGAGGCGGAGGCGGGCCTGCCCTGCGCGGCGTCGGCGGTGTCGCAGGAGCCGCCCGGCGCGGTGCCGCCGGTGGTGCCGAAGACCTGGAACTCCCACAGGGAGTAGCCCCACGGGGTGGCCCGGTGGACGCCCTGCATGCGGACGTAGCGGCCCTGGCCCGAGACGTCGAGCGTGTCGGTGCCGCCATCGCCGCCGGTGACCGTCTGCACGTCGGTCCAGGTGCTCCCGTCGGGGGAGAGCTGGATCTTGTAGTCCTTGCCGTAGGCCGCCTCCCAGTCGAGTACCACGCGGGTGACGGAGGCGGTGGCGCCGAGGTCGACCTGGAGCCACTGGTCGTCGCTCGCGGCCGAGGACCACCGGGTGGCCCGGTCGCCGTCGACGGCGTTGCCGGACGGCGTCGCGGCGTTCTCGGCCGACGACGCCGTGGCCGTACGGCCCTGGGAGAGGGGGGTGTCGGCCACGGTGGCCGACATCGGGGCGGGAAGGGTGACGAGCGCCGCCGTGGCGACGAGCGCGACACCCAAGGATCTGAGTCTCATGCGGGCGCTTTCTGAGGATGCGGACAGGACCGGCCAACCGCTGGGCACAGCGGCTTAGTTCAAGGTGTGATTTAAGTGGTGAGCCTTTGATCCGGCAAGACTCGGCGCAAGACTTGTCGTCGTTCAGTGGGCGAGCGGGGCGCGCAGCGCGGGATCCGACGCCGCCCGCCACACCCCCGGCAGGGCCCGCTGCCGGGCTTCGGCACCCGCCCGCTCCCGGCCGTGCAGCACCCCCCACGTGAACGCCGACTCGCCCGCCCCGTGGGCGGTCACCGCCAGCTCCCGCAGGGTGTCCTGGGCGACCACCGCGTCCTGGTGCTCGCCGAGCAACTGCTGCAGCGCCCGGGCGTGTCTGCCGAGCCGGGCGACGGGCTTGCCGAGCGCGGGACGTGCGACCTCGGCCGCGTAGCGGAGCTTCTTGGCCGCCTTGCGCGCCTCGTGCAGCTCGGTCTGACGCGTCCGCCCGGCCGGAAGCGCGAGCGCCCGCTCCATCCGCCCGGCGAGGCGGTCGTACTCCGCCAGCACCGCCCGGGCCATCGTCCGGGCCGGCTTCCCGCCCGCCTTGGCGCGCAGCGGCGGGCTCTCGACCAGGGCGTCCAGCGCGTCCAGGAGCCGCAGGTAGCGCGCGGCGCCCAGGGCCGCGCGCGTCCGGGACCGCACGTCGACGCCCCGGGACGCCTCCCACGCCCGCAGCCGGGCGGCGACGGGGCCGAGCACCAGGTCGTCGGGGAGGGTGTCCAGCGCGCCGCCGATGCGGTCCCGCAGCACCTCCTGGTCCCGCGCGGCCCCCAGCTCGCCCGCCAGCCACCGCAGTTCCGCCCCCACGGGACCGGTGACCCGCCGGTCCAGCACCGACCGGTACGAGCGCAGACAGGCACGCAGCCGCCGGCAGGTGACCCGCATCTGGTGCACCGCGTCGGGCCGTTCCCGGCGCACCGCCGGATCCAGGGCCACCAGGATGCCCACCTGCTCACGCAGGTAGGCGAGCACATACGCGCCGGCGGACCCGGCGACCACCCCGGCGGACGGCCGCCGCACGGCCGCGTCGCCCACGCCGGTGTCGCGCAGCGCCCGGGCGAGCTTGGACGGGCTGTCGGCGCGCACCGTCCCCTTCTTGCGGAGCCGCTTCTCCACCGCGTCCAGCAGCCCGGCGGGGACCCCGTCGGCGAGTTCGACCTCCAGCTCGCCCCACTCGGCACGGCCGCCGCCCGACGCCGTCGCGTCCGCACGCACCTCGTCGAGGCTCAGCTCGGCGAGCACCCCGCCCCCGGCGTCGCGCAACTGCCGCACCTGCCGGGTGGACCGGATCCGCACCACCGGACGCAGCCGGGCGCCCCGGGTGCGGGACAGCACCAGCTCGCGCAGCGCCTCGGGCACGTCGTCCGACAGCGGGGCCCACACCTCCTCCCGGGTGTCCGGGCCGGCCGGCAGCTTCAGATGCCAGCCCGCGTCGGGACCGCCCGTGCGGCGGCGCAGCGTGACCGAGGACCCGGCCAGCCGCAGATCCTCGGTGTCGTGGTACACCGCGTCGAGTTCCTCGTCCCCGGCCGAGGTGACCGAGGCGACCGGGCCGACGCCGGTGAGGTCGGGCAGCCCGGCGAGGCCACCGGAGGGCGGCCGGTACTTCCGCTCTGTCTCGCGCTTCGACTGGGTCATGCTGAGGTCTTCGACACGATCCGCCGGATCAAACCCCTACGCGGTCAGCCAGGGGGCCGGATCGGTGTAGTACCCGTCGAGGATGACCTCGAAATGCAGATGGGGGCCGGTGGACAGGCCGGTCGAGCCGACCCGTCCGATCGGGGCACCGGCGTCCACCGACTGCCCCACGGCCACGTCCAGGGACGAGAGGTGACTGTAGGTCGTCTCCACCCGCTTGCCCTGGATGGTCCCGTGGTCGATCACGATGCGGTTGCCGTACGCGCTGGTGAGCGCGGCGAACACGACCCGGCCCCGGCGCGCCGCCACCACCTGCGCGCCCTGCGGGGCGGCGAAGTCCACACCGGTGTGCAGCTTGGTCACCCCGGTCAGCGGGTGCTGCCGCGACCCGAAGGGCGAGGTGACGGTGAGCGGGCTGACCGGCGCGGTCAGCAGGGCGCCGGCGGGCCCGCCCGGGCCGGCCGAGTCCTCCCGGTCGAGTGCCTCGTAACGCGGCAGCAGGGCCTGGACCTCGTCGAGGTACGTCTGCGCCTGCGCGGGGACCCGTCCCGCCTCGGTCACGGCGTCCGGGCCCGTGGCGTACGCGGCGAGGGTCAGCTCCACGAGGTCGCCGTTGATCCGGCCCTCGGTGCGCAGTTCGGTCACCTGCTTCGCCAGCGAACAGTCCCGCCGGCCCAGCGCCATGATCGCGTCCGCCGGATCGCGGGGCGAGGACTTCCCGTTGCCGTCGTCGTCCTTGCCCCAGGTCCGCCACTCGTCGTCGGTGAAGGCGGCGATGCCCTTCTGCCCGGAGAGTTCGTCCGAGTCGTCGCTCCAGCCGGAGAGCTGGTCGATCTGCGCGGCGAGCACGGACGGCTCCAGGACGGTGCAGGCCGAGGCCGCCTTGCGCAGCCACGGGACGTAGGAGGGGTCGATGTCGACCCCGGCGGACGGCTTGGCGTCGGAGTCGTCGGGCCACGGATTCGGCAGCCCGCCCAGCGCGAGGAAGGCGGCCACGCCGGTGACGGTCACCAGGGCAGGCAGCACCAGCAGGGTGACGGGTCCCAGCCCGCGGCGCTTGCGCCGGGGGCCGCGCTCCGGTCGTTTCGGCCGCTCCGGTTCCGGTGGCGGGCCGTCCGTGCCGTCGGCCGTCCGCGCCACGGTCAGCCGCTCGTCGTTCATCTGGCCGCTCGCCGGGACGTGATGCTCACGAGGGGACGCTATCGACGCCCTCCGCGCACGTCAGGAGCCGCGGAGGCAGAAGGGGGTGCCCGAACGGGCAGGGCCTGCGGCGCCCGGCGCTCCGGTCGTCACCCGCCGGAGGGCCCGTGCCGCCCGGACGACGGCGGCGTGGGGCGGACGGCGAGGACCGCGATGTCGTCCCCGCTGTCCGCGCCCAGGCCGATCAACAGCTCGTCGCAGAACGTCTCCAGGGGCTCGCGCGCCAGGTCGGCGGCGTGGCGGCGCAGCCGGTCCAGGGCGTCGTCCAGGGGCTCGTCGCGGCGCTCGACGAGACCGTCGGTGTACAGCAGCAGGGTCGAGTGGGCGGGCAGCGCGTCCTGGGCCGTGGCACGGGCCGCGTCGGGGTCCATGCCGAGCAGCAGACCGGCACCGCCGTCGAGATAGCGGGTCCGGCCCTCCCGGGTGACCAGCAGCGGCGGCAGATGGCCGGCGGAGGAGTGCGTCAGCTCCCAGGGTCCCTCTGCGGGCCCCTTGACCAGGCCGTAGACGCAGGTGCCGGTCGCTTCCCGGTGGAGGCTGTGATTGGCCAGGTCCAGCCGGCGCAGCACCTCCGCGGGCGGTTCCTCGCGGTCCACCGCGATGCCGCGGAGCATGCTGCGCAACTGGCTCATCGCGATGGCCGCGTCGAGGTCGTGCCCCGTGACGTCGCCGATGACCAGCGCGGTGTTCCCGCCGGGCAGGACGAAGCTGTCGTACCAGTCCCCGCCGACCTGCGCGGTGGTCGAGGAGGCGGCGTAACGGGCGGCCAGCCGCAGACCCTCGACCTCCGGCAGCACCGGCAGCAGCGAACGCTGGAGCCGTTCGGCGATGGAGCGGGTGTCCTGGTACAGACGGGCGTTGTCCACCCCCAGCGCCAGGCTGTGGACCAGGTCCTCGACCAGCGTCAGGTCCTCTTCCGCGAACGGCCGCCCGCCGGACGCCCGGGCCAGGGTGAGGGCACCGAAGATCTTGCCGCGGGCCCGCAGCGGAGCGACGACGGCGCTGCCCGCCCCCAGCTCCCGGAACAGGTCGGCGTACGCCCGGTCCAGCGCGCTCCCGGACCGGCCCGGCCGCGGTGCGTCGGTCAGCAGCAGCGGCCCGGCGCCGCGCAGCACCCGGGCCAGCGGGCCCCGCGATTCCTCGGAGACCTCCGAGAGCGTCCCCTCGTACGCCCCCGGGCGCAGGACGCGGAGATCCCGGTGGACCACACAGACCCGGTCCACCTCGGCGTCCGTGGTGAACAGGTCCACCACGCACCAGTCGGCCAGTCGCCGGGTCAGCAGCCGGCCGGCGCGCTGCAGTCCCTCGTCGAGGTCCAGGGTGTTGTTGAGCTGGGCCGCGAGGTCGGCCAGGAGAGTGAGCCGGTCCAGCGCGGTCATGCCGCCGCCGGCACCGGACGTCCTGGCACCGGCCTCGGGAACGGCCCGTGACCGGCCCCCGTCCGGCTCCCCGACCGCCGCCTCCCGGATCCTGCCGGGGGTCCGCGGACCGCCGAGGAAGGTGGTCGCCCGCGGCACCAGCTGGGCGACGAAGACGGTGCGGCCGTCGGCCGTCTCCTGCGTCTGGATGTACAGCCGCACGGGCACCAGGCTGCCGTCCCGGTGCAGCGCCGGCAGCGGCACGGAGCGTCCCACGATGCGGGTGCGGCCGGTCAGCAGCATCGAGGAGAACGCGGCGGTGTGCCGCCCGCGCAGATGTTCGGGGATCAGGGTCGTCAGGCGGTGCCCGACCAGGTCGTCCGGGGCCCAGCCCAGCAGGTCCGCCGCGGCCCCGTTGACCGCCACGATCCGGTTGCCCTCGTCGGCGGCGACGGTCGGCATCCTGCTCGCCCGCACCTGGCCGACGTCCCACGGGACGAGCTCGGCGGAGCTGACCTCCGGCTCCCTGGGGACCACGGTCCACGCGGTGGGCCGGCCACCGGTCAGCTGCCCGGTGATCTCGTCGAAGAGCCAGTCCTGGAAGGCATGGCCGCGGGGCAGGTCCGGCAGCGTGAGCAGCCGCTCCTCCCGCGCCCGCGCCTCGGCCAGGTCGAGTACCCGGCGCAGCGCCCGGACCGCGGGCAGGGCCTCGGCCGACAGCGGCACCAGCAGGGTCTCCAGACCGGACTCGGGGACCGGTTCCGCCAGCACGCTCGTCACACCGGCGCTGATCATGTTGTTGACGTCGTTGGCCGCCGCCAAGTCCTCGGGCGGCACCCCGAGGGGGTCCCCCGCGAACGCGGCCAGCGTCAGCTCGCGCAGCACCAGGTGCCGGTGCTGGCGGCACGCCGACTCCAGGGCGGTCGGCACGTCGAGGAGCGCCACCGTCCGTTCGGGGGGCCGCGCCGGCACCGCGGTCTCCCACCCGGCCGACGGCGGCGGCGGGCCGTCGTGCCACAGCTCGAACCACACCGTCTTGCCCGTGTCGCCGACGTCGACGCCGAACCGGGAGGCCAGCTGCTCCACCAGCGCCAGTCCCTGCCCCGTCCCGGCGTACGGCGAGCAGCGCTGCGGTACCGGTCCGCGACTCGGCCGCCGGTCCCCGACCCGTACCCGGACCCGGCCGTCCAGGCGGGCCACGCTCACCTCGATCTCGGTGCGCGCGTGCAGCACCGCGTTGGTGACCAGCTCACTGGCCAGCAGCTGGGCCGTCCCCACCAGGTCCCGTGGGGCACCTTCCAGCGCGCCGCGCACGAACCGACGGGCCGCCGCCACGCTCACCGGCCCGTCGGGAAAACGCCGTGACACCGCCGGCGGCGGCGGATCGGGGTAACCCATGACCTCAGTGTGGGCCCCGCACGGCCCGTCCCGCAGCGTGCGCCGTCCCGGCGCGCCCCGCGCCCGGCGGCGCCGCTGTCCGCCGGTCGGGTGAAGCCCGCCCGGTGCGGGCCCGGGAGAGCGGTCGGCCGTGGCGGCCGGGTGCGGGAGGTACGACGGCCGGGGGAGCGCCGGGTCTGGCAGGCGGACGATTACTCCGATAGCTTGCGGGGTGCGGCCCCGCGTTCTCCCCCGTACGCGGGGCCGCACCAGGTCGGTCGCGCGGCGGTCGGCTCAGGGGGCGAGCGCGCCCCGCAGCCCGGGCTGCAGCCGGTCCCCGTGCGCACGGACCATGTCGTCGCACAGCTGCCAGATCTCCTCGACCCTGAGGGTCGCCGCCGTCGCCGGGTCGGCCATCGCCGCGTGCCGGATGTGCCGCGGGTCGTCCTCCGTCGCCGCCCGCACCACCAGGTCGGTGGTGCTGAGGTAGGCCCGGTTGAGGGCCGCCAGCTGCGGGGGCAGCGAACCGATGCGGGTGGGCTGGAGGCCGGCGGAGTCGACCAGGCACGGCACCTCGACGGTGCCCCGGGCGGGCAGGTTCTCGATCAGACCGTGGTTCGGCACGTTGCCGTAGACCGTGCGCGGCGTGCCGGTCACCATGCTGTGGATGATCTGCGGCGCGTACTCCATGGTCCCCTCGACCGTCAGCGGCGCCCCGCAGGCCAGCGCGTCGCGGGTCCGCTCGTACTCGGCCACGTTCTCGTCGACGATGCCGAGGTAGGCACCGACGGGCAGCCGCAGCCGGTCGATCTCGCTGTCGTGGTGCAGGTACCAGGGGACGTACTCGCTGGAGTGCTCGCTGGTCTCCGTCGGGTAGTGGCCGAGGCGTCGGTACATGTCCATCCGGACCCGGCGGCGCAACTGCGGGTCCTCGGCGATCAGGGCGTCCAGGCGCGGGTGGAGGTCGGCGCCCTCGTGCTCCAGGCGCAGCACCCACGCCTGGTGGTTGACGCCGGCGGCCTGGTAGGTGACCTCCTCGTAGGGGACCTTCAGCAGCTCGCACAGGCCCTGGATCGTCCAGTACACGGAGTGACACAGCCCCACCACCCGCGTCAGGCCGGTCGCCTCGGCGAGGTACTGGACGTTCATCGCCATGGGGTTGGTGTAGTTGAGCAGCCAGGCGTCCGGGCAGACCTCGGCGATGTCCTCGCCGAGCGCCTTGAGCAGCGGGAAGGTGCGCAGGGCGCGGAAGATGCCGCCGACACCGAGGGTGTCGCCGATGGTCTGGCGCAGTCCGTAGCGTGCCGGGACCTCGAAGTCGGTGCGGGTCGCCTCGCCCATGCCGACCTGGACGATGTTGATGACGAAGTCGGCGCCTTCCAGGGCCTCGCGGCGGTCGGCGTGTGCGGTGACGCGGGGCCGGGCACCGCGTTCGGCGGCGATGTACTCGGCGGCGGCCCGCGCGGTGGCCAGGCGCTCCGCGTCGATGTCGTGCAGCGCGATGTGCGCGGACTTCAGCTCGTCGAAGGCGAAGAGGTCGGCGAGCAGACCCTGGGTGAAGACGACGCTGCCGGCTCCGACGAAGACGATCTTGGGTGCGGTCGGGTGGGCGGTGCTCATGCGGGGTTCTTTCCGTTGCGGGTGGCGGCGGACGGAGGGCGGTTCGGTCAGCCCTTGAGTCCGCTGGAGGTGATCGACTGGATGAAGGTCTTCTGCGCGCCGAGGAAGGCGAGCAGGACCGGGAGCACGGTGATGACGTTGCCCGCCATCACGGCCGCCCACTGGGTGTGGTGCTGCCCCTGGAACGTGGTCAGCCCGAGTTGCAGCGTGTACTGCGTGTCGTGGTTGATGGCGATCAGCGGCCAGGTCAGGTCGTTCCACGTGGTGAGGAAGGTCAGGACGGCCACCGTGGCCAGCGCCGGACGGGACAGCGGCAGCACGATCCGCCACAGCACCCGCAGCCGGGAGCAGCCGTCGATCCAGGCGGCCTCCTCCAGCTCCCTGGGCAGCGAGAGGAAGAACTGCCGCAGCAGGAACACCGCGAACGGCGTGACCAGCGACGGCACGATCAGCGCGCCCAGGGTGTCGATGAGGCCGAGCTTCTTCATCACCAGGAACGTCGGGATCATGGTCAGCTGGAACGGCACCGCCATCGTCGCCAGCATCAGCCCCATCAGCACCCGGGAGCCCGCGAACCGCATCCGGGCGAAGGCGTACCCGGCCAGCGAGCCGAAGACGAGGTTGGCGGCGACCGTGACGGCGGAGACGATCAGCGAGTTGAGGAACCAGCGGGGGAACATCGCGTTGCCCAGCACGTAGCGGTAGCCGCCGAGGTCGATGCCGGACGGCCACAGGGCCGGCGGGAAGCGATTGATCTCCGCGTTGCTCATCACCGAGCTGAGCACCAGCCAGACCAGCGGCACGGCGAAGACGAGGGCGAGCGGCGCGAGCAGCAGGTGCCAGGGGCTGAACGGGAGCCGCGGGCGGCGCCGTTCGCCTGCGGCGGACGCCTTGGCGACGTCGTGGGCGCCGGCGGTGGTGCCGGGCCGGGCGGAGGTCGCCGTCATGAGCGGGCCCCTTCGAGACGGTGGCGTCCCCGACGCCGGACGATGCGGACGGCCCCGGCGACCAGGCCGAGGGCGACGGCCAGGACGTAGGCGGCCGAGGCCCCGTATCCGGCGGTGGCGTTCTTGAAGGCCTGCTCCCAGATGAAGTAGACGATCACCGTGGTCGAGCCGAGCGGACCGCCCTTGGTGGTGACGTACACCAGGTCGAAGACCTGGAGGGACTGGATCGCCTGCCACAGCACCAGGAAGACGGTGACCGGGGTGAGCGTGGGCAGTGTGACGTGGCGCAGCAGGTGCCGGCGGCCGGCGCCGTCCAGGCGGGCCGCCTCGATCAGGGACTGCGGTACGTCCTGGAGGGCGGCGAGGTACACCACGACGCAGAAGCCGGTGCCGCTCCACAGGGTGATCGCCACCAGTACCAGCAGCGCCTGGGAGGGATCGGACAGAAAGCCCTGCGAAGAGACGCCGAGGCGGTGCAGCACCGAGTTGGCGGCGCCGAACTCCGGGTCCAGGATGAACGAGAACAGCACGCCCTGCGCGGTCGCCGACAGTACGAACGGCACGAAGATCAGGGTGCGGTAGAGGCCGACGAGGCGGATGCGCCGGTTCAGCACCAGGGCGAGGAGCAGGCCGAACAGCAGGCTCAGCGGCACGTAGAGAACCGTGTAGAGCAGGGTGTTGCGGACCGCCTGGCTGAAGTTGGGGTCCTGGGCCAGGGCGCGGTAGTTGTCCAGGCCCACCCAGCGGCTGGGCGTCACCAGGTCGCTGGCCTGGAAGGACAGCAGCAGCGACCAGATCACCGGGACGATGCTCAGGCCGAGGACGATCAGGACCGCCGGTGAGACGAACGCCCAGGCGGTGCCGGTTTCGCGGCGGCGCCTGCGGCGCAGGGGCCGTGGGTCCGGCGGCGGGCCCTCGACGGTGATGGGGCGGGGGAGGCGCGGCATGGCGGTGTGGCTCCTCAACGCGGGATGAGCAGGGCGGCGTTGGCTTCGTCGGCGCAGGCACGCAGCGCCTTCTCGGGGGTGCTGCGCCCCAGGAGCACGGCGACGATCGCCTGCCCGAGCGCCTGCGAGACCTCCGGGTACGCCGGGTGGACGGGGCGCACCCGCGCCGTCTCCAACGCCGTGGTGAACACGTTCAGGCCCTCGGTGCGGGCGACCTTGTCCTGCCAGGCGGGCAGGGCCTCGGTGCGGCGGCTGAGCGGGAGGCTGCCGGCCTCGATGTCCCAGCGCACGTCCTGCTCGGGCCGGGCCAGCCAGGTCAGGAAGGTCCGGGCGGCCTTCGAGCGGGCCTCGCCGTTGTCGAACACCGTCCAGGTGTCCGGACCCGAGATGGTGACCGGACGCCCGCTGAAGGAGGGCAGGGGAACCACGTGGTAGTCGATCCCGGCGGTCTCGATGTCGGGCAGCTGCCACGGGCCGGTGACCACCATGCCCATGCGGCCGGACTGGAAGACCTGGTACATCTGCTCGCTGCCGGGCTTGGGATCGACGTACACGCTCTTGTCCCGGGCCAGGTCGGCCACCACCTGGAGCGCCCGGGCGCCGGTGTCGGCGAAGCCGATGCCCTTGCCGCCGTCGTCGACGACGTCGCCGCCCAGGTCCCAGATCAGCGGCCACAGCCGCCACACGGTGTCCTCGTCGCCCGTGCCCGGCCAGCCGGTGCCGAACCGGCCGCGGCCCGACTCGGTGAGCGCACGGGCCGTGGCGACGAAGTCCTGCCAGGTCCAGCCGGCCTCCGGCAGGGGCAGACCGGCCTCGCGGAACAGCTTCTTGTTGCAGACCACGGCGAGCGAGTCGAGCACCGCGGGGGCGGCCCTGACCCTGCCGTTGAGCGTGACGGCGTCCCTGGAGGCCGCCCAGTAGTTCTTCCACGGCACCGGCCCCGACCCGGCCGTCTCGGTGAGGTCCACGACCTGCGGGCTGCGGGCCACCCGGGCCAGGTCCGACCCGAAGATGTAGGCGATGTCCGGGTAGGAGCCGGCGGCGAGGGCGGCCGTCACCTTCTGCAGCATCACGTCGGCCAGCACGCCCCCGCCCAGCTTCACCCTGATCTTCGGGTGCGACCGCTCGAAGTCGGCGACCAGGCCCTCCAGGGCCTTCTTCGCCGTGTCCGCCTGGCCGTGCCACATCTCGACGGTGACCGTGCCGTCGGCCGCGACGCCGTCGTCCGTACCGGCCCCGCAGCCGGTCACCGCGGTGCCCGCGACCACCGCGAGCGCGGCACCCCCGCCGGCCCGCAGCACACCCCTGCGCGAGGGGCGCGCGGCACGTCGGACCGCATCCATCTGTACCTCCAAGGACTGCACTGGCCGTCGGGCGGTGTCAGCAGGTCTCACGGACGTAGCCGCTGCTGCCCTTCGGCGACACGTCCCGGTCGCGCCGGACGATGCTCAGTTCGTCGCCGAAACCCGCGCACGCCTTCGACAGGCCCTTGGCGGTGTACTCGACGACGATCACCCGGTCGCCGAACTCGGCCGTGTAGTCGCCGCACTCGTCCCACTCGCCGCACTCCTCGGCGACCGCGAAGTCCAGCCCGTTCGCCTCGCGGTTCGGGGCCAGTTCGACGGTGTTCTTCTGCCCGATCGCCAGCCCGTCGGAGTGCGCGCGCTCGGCCAGCAGCTTGATCAGGCCCTGCGCGTCGGCGGCGTCCAGCAGGTCGCCCGCCCGGGTGTAGCTGTCGTAGTTGTCCGGCTCCACGGCCTGGAAGCCCTTGTCCGCGCACCCGTCGATCCAGGTGCCGACCTTCTCGGCGATGCGCTCGCGCTTGCCGGCGGTGCGGATGTCGAGGAAGGCCTCGCCCCAGTCGGTGTCGTAGACGACGTCGCCGTTCGCGTCGCGCAGCAGCAGGTCGTCGTCCCAGTCCTGTTCGGCACCGGGCTGGGCCTGGAAGGCGTTGACGTAGCAGATGTTGTACAGGCCGGGCGCGGGGGACGCCGTGTGGTCGCGGCTGACCACCGTCACGCCGGCCGGCGGGGTGTAGGCGCCGCCGATCTGGTAGTCGAAGCCCGCGTGGGCGGGGGGCGGGGCGTAGTCGGCCGCCTCGGCCGGGGTGCTGCCCGGGACGAGTGCGGCGGCGGTGACGAGGACGGCGGTGGCACCGATGCCGGCCAGCACCGGCTTCCTGGAGGTGTGCACCTGCGTACGGCTCATGGTTCGAGCTCCGGAGGGTGGTGGGCACGTCCCCGCCTCGGAGGGCGCGTGGCCGTCCTGGCGACTCAGTCCGGGCTCCTGGCGCGAAGCCAGCTACCGGCTGGGCGTACCTCTGCCGCCGATCACACGACATCGGCGTTGACCGGGAGTAAATCGACCGGATCCGCACCCTGTCAAGAGTTCGAAACGAGAGAGCCGGTGCACGAAGATGATCGAAAGCAGCTCGTACGGTGCAGAATCAATCATGGTGCGTCGCTTCCCGGGTACCGGGGAACGATGGATGCGGGCCGGACGGGAGCCGTGATCACGACGCTCCCGCCGGGCTGGTAACGTCGCGTGGTCGCGGCGGGCGGCGCGAGAGAGGTGTCGGTGCGTGGGAGAGCGGCAGGACCGTGACTGGGTGGCGATGACGCCGGGCGACTTCGACCGGGACGCCCCGCTGGTCCTCAACGTGGGCACCGGCCCCGCCACCGTCCCGGCCGAGCCCGACGAGTACGGCACCGCCCCGCTGTTCGGCGAGACGGCACCCGCACCCAGCACCCGGCCGCGCACCCGGCGGGGACGGCCCGCGCCCGGTCAGGAGCGGCTGTTCTGACCGTCCCCGCCAGGGGTCACGAGGCGGGCACCTCGTCCAGGAAGCCGGTCCCGGCCGCGCGGTACCCGGCGACCTTCGCGGCCACCTCGGCCGGGGTGAGCACCTGGTCCTTGACGTGCAGGACGTAGTCGACCTGCTGGTCGTAGGCGCGCGGGACCGTCGAGGTCTGGCCGTTCAGGTCGATCAGCCACTGGTTGAAGTTGATCGACATCGGACGCTCCGGCAGGTACTGCGCGCCGTGCGTGCCGAACGGCTGACCGTCCACGTAGTAGGCGATGGCGTCGTCGTCGATGGTCACCACCAGGTCGTGCCAGCCGGCGTAGCTGCTGCGCTGCTCGGAGTGCTGGTTGACGGCCTGCCAGGGATCGGGGTTGTAAGTCTCCCAGGAGGTCGTGTAGAGGATGTTGGACGGTTCGCCCCACCCGCCGTTCGGCAGGTACTCGAAGTCGTACTCGGCGTAGTCGTCGGCCATCGGCGCCTTGAGGTCGTTGATGGTGAAGAAGGTCTGCACCAGGTGGTCCCCGTCGGGCCCGGACTTCGGGGCGTCGGAGAACTTCACGCGCGCGGCATAGGTCCCGTTGCGGAACTTCATGGACTTGGTCAGGACCTCGGTCTGCGTGGTGGTCGCCCCGGTGCCCGCCGTGGAGGTCTCCAGGTTCATCACCGAGTTGCCGCCGGCCGAGACGAAGGTGACCTTCGACGGGTCCCAGGCGGCGCCCGGGACGCCGGGCCCGCCGGAGTTGGAGCGCACGCTCCAGCCGTGCGCCGAGAGCGCGGGGTCGGTGTGCGAGCCGTAGTCGAAGTCGTCGAACAGGGTCTGACCGCCGCCGGGCGGATCGGTGGGGTCGGTCGGATCGGTCGGGTCGGTGGGGTCGTTGCCCTCGGGAGCCGTTCCCCAGACCGTGGCGCCGGCCAGTTGCGCGGTGACCTTGTCCCAGTCGCCGTACGAGGTCCGGGCGCCGTCGAAGGAGTAGTCGTCGCTCTGCCGCAGCGGCTGCCAGTCGCTCCGGTGGAAGCGCAGTTGCAGGTCGCCGGTGTCCGCACCGGGCGCCAGGGCGCCGGCCGCCGCGGTGAAGCCCACCTCCAGGTAGCGGTCGGCCGACGCCGTCGGGTTGCTCAGGGTGCCGAACGTGCCGGTGACGCCCGCGCAGCCGCGCACCGCCCAGGAGCAGGCGAAACGGTAGGAGGCGTTCGGGGAGTCCGCCTTGAAGTAGTAGCGGATCCTCACCTGGCTCAGCTGCACGGTGGACGAGCCGGTGTTGCGGACCTTGAACCAGGGTTCCGTCTGGTCCGCCGTGGCCCCGCTCGCGCTGGTGCGGTACTGGACGGTGAGTCCGTCGGCCGCGGGGGCGGCCTGGGCCGGGAGCGCGGTCAGGGCACCGCCGCCCAGGACGACGGCCACGGCGAGCGCCAGGCGGGCGCGGCCTGCGGTGGGTCGGTTTCTCATGCGGGATCCTTTCGGCACGGCTCCCGCCGGGGCGGGAGCGTCGGGGGGTGGTGCGGGGTGTGGGGGAGTGTCACGGGGAGACCGGCCGGCGGGCCGGCGTGCGGCACGTCCAGGGCGTCCAGGCGGGCGCGGTGTGGGCCCGGGGCTCGCGGAGCGCGCGCAGTCGAAGCAGGCGGCGCGGTGGTCGGCGTGCACGCGAACGGTGGTTCACGGTTCACCTCTGGGAGAACTGGAGGGGACCACACACCCGGACCTGACCAGTAGGGGCGCGGGAGCTTACCAGTCGGCGTTGGTCGAAGGTGGCATGGACCAATGGAGGCGTCAACCCCCCACGTAGGCAAGGAATTTGAGTCGCCAGGGAGTGGGGAGGTGGCTGGTTCATGTCCGAGGTGGACAGGTAAGCTGGCTGACCAGCAGACCAGTTGACGGGAGTGCCGCATGGAGATCGACGCCGCCGCTTCCGGTGCGGTGCTCAAGCGGGAGCGCGTCCGCGACGCCATCCTGGAACTCATCGAGGACCGGCGGCCGGGGGACGCCATTCCCTCGGAGCGGACCCTGTGCGCCGAACTCGGCGTGTCCCGGCCCACGTTGCGTGCCGCCGTCGACGAACTGGTGGTCGCCGGACTGCTGGTGCGCGAGCACGGTCGCGGCATGTTCGTCGCCGCCGAGAAGATCACCCAGGAACTGGTCTCCGACCGCCGCGCCTTGAGCCTCCCGCAGGCCGCCGGCACCTGGACCAGCAGGCTCCTGGAGGTCCGCACCCTGCCCGCGGGCGCCCGGGTGGGCCGCAGGCTGCGCATGTCGCCGGCGGCACAGATCCACTACGTGGCACGTCTGCGGCTGGTCGACGGCTCGCCCATGGCCATCGAGTACCTGCACGTGCCGGCCGACCTCGTCGCGGACCTGACCAGTGCGGAACTGGAGCAGGGCGACCTTTACGAGCACCTGGGCGAGCGGCACGGCGTCCGGGTCAGCGAGGCCGTGCAGTCGATCGAACCCACCGTGGTCACCCGCGCCGAGGCCGACCTGCTCGACGTACCCGAACTCTCCCCGGCGCTGCTCTTCGAGCGCCTGACCACCGACACCCGGGGCCGGCCCGTCGAGTACGTGCACTCCCTCTACCGGGGCGACCGCTACCGGATCGTCTCCCGGCTCACCCTGGGCCCGCGTGACCAGGCGCCGCCGTCGGACGAGGGGCACCATCCGGGCATCCCGCCGGGGGACTTCACCACCAAGGACCCCGTCACGCTCTCCACCCGCGGGGTGGTGCAGGACGGGATGTAGCGGCGCCTCAGGCACGCGGAACTGCGCGGAAATGCTCGTAACGGCTTTGTATCGAGCACGTATTGACATGTCTCGGCTGACGCCGCAGAGTCATGCCCCGACCGTGCTCGACAACGCCCGACCGTGCCCCGCCCGTGCTGCCCCACGCCCACGAGGAGTGTTGCCGTCATGTCCCAGCCCCCTGCCCTCTCGCGCCGTCTGCTCCTCGGCTCGGCCGCCGCCACCGGCGCACTCGCCGCCGGGATCGGGGCCGCCGCCCCGTCCGCGTCGGCGGCGGACGCGCCCTCGCCCCGCCGCAGGCCCGGCCAGAAGTCGATGATCGGCGTGCCCTTCGCCGCCCACGGAACCGTCCGCGTCGCCGTCATCGGCCTCGGCAACCGGGGCGGCGGCATGATCACCGGCTGGGCGGCCGTGCCCGGCTGCACCGTGACCGCCGTCTGCGACATCCGCGCCGACCGGGCCGAGCGGGCCGCCGCCCGCCTGGAGAGCAAGGGCCACCCGCGCCCCGCCGAATACGGGGGCTCCGCCGACGCCTACGCCCGGATGCTGCGCCGCGACGACATCGACCTGGTGTACGTCGCCACGCCCTGGGAGTTCCACTACGAGCACGGCCGGGCCGCGCTCCTCAGCGGCAGGCACGCCGTCGTGGAACTGCCCATCGCGACGGAACTGCGCCAGCTGTGGGACCTCGTCGACACCTCCGAGCGCACCCGCAGGCACATGCTCCTGTCCGAGAACTGCAACTACGGCCGCAACGAACTGGCCATGCTCAAGGCGGCGCACGACGGCCTGTTCGGCGACCTCACCAACGGCCACGGCGGCTACCTGCACGACCTGCGCGAACTCCTCTTCTCGGACACCTACTACACCGACTCCTGGCGGCGGCTGTGGCACACCCGCAGCACCGCCTCCTTCTACCCGATGCACGGTCTCGCCCCGATCGCCGCGGCCATGGACGTCAACCGCGGCGACCGCATGACCACCCTGCGCGCCACCGCGACCGCCCCGAAGGGGCTGGCCGACTACCGGGCCCGCTTCGTCCCGCGCGACCACCCCTCCTGGAAGGAGACCTACATCAACGGTGACCTGGTCACCTGCATGATCGAGACCGCGCGGGGCAGGACGATCCGGGCGGAGCACGACGTGAGTTCGCCCCGCCCCTACAGCCGGATCAACACCCTCGCCGGCAGCCGCGGCATCGTCGAGGACTACGCCGGTCCGGCCCCGACCGGCGCCCGCATCTACGTCGAGCCGGACCACAGCGGCCACACCTGGCGCGACTTCGAGGGCTACCGCAAGGAGTACGACCACTGGCTGTGGCAGAAGGTCGGCGACGACGCCGCGAACAACGGCGGCCACGGCGGCATGGACTACGTCCTGCAGTGGCGCACCGTCCAGCTGATGCGCGCGGGTCTGGTGCCGGACATCGACGTCTACGACTCGGCCGCCTGGTGCTCGCCCGTCCCGCTCAGCGTCACCTCGCTGGCCAGGGGCGGCCGCCCCGTCGAGATCCCGGACTTCACCCGGGGCGCGTGGCGGGAGCGCAGGCCGGGACTGGACTCGACGCCCACCGACATGCCGCCCGTGGGCTGAGCACGGCGCGCGGGGCGTGTCGAGACCCCGGCGCCCTACCGCGTCAGTACCTCCTCCGGGCCCATGACGACCACCGGTCCCTTCGCCGGGTCCAGCGCGGTGAGCAGCGCGCGCATGTGCTCCTCGCTCAGCGACACGCAGGCGTTGGTCGGCCCGTCGTGGTCCACGTGGATCCAGACCCCGCCCCCCTTGTCCTCACCCAGGGGGCGGGTCTTGTCCAGCGGGGTGGTGCCGGGCACCCGGTTGTAGTCGATGGCGACCACGTAGTCGAACGAACCCTCCAGGGGCTCGCCCAGGTGCCCGGTGCCCGAAACGGAGAACTCCGGGTCCTCGTCGTAGGGGAGCAGGGTGCCCGGATCGGGCAGCCGGCCGCCGGCGTCGCTGAGGCCGAAGACTCCGATGGGCGTGTGCAGGTCGCCCGCCTCGTGGTCGTCGGTCCAGCCGCGCAGACCGTTGTGCGCGGGCCAGGGACCGGCGACCGCGCGCCAGCCCTCGGCCGGGTACTGCTCGTAGAGCACCACCTGGGCCCGGGAGGAGCTCCCGGTCTCGCCGGTGACCACCAGGGCCTGCCGGGTGCCGTCCGGGAGACGCTCCCGCATGACGGGCCCGACCCCGGGCAGCGGGCGGGGGAAGGAGCGCGGGGGAGCGGGGCGCGGGGCCGCGGAACTCCCGGGTGCGTGCGCGTCCTGCGAGGAGGCGCCCGCGTGCTCCCGGGCGCAGCCGGTGGCCAGCACGCCGGTGCACATGACAGTGCCGATCACCAGGGCCAGCGCTTTGCTGACGGTCATATCGATCTCCGACTCCGTGGGTGGACTCTTCATAGCTAGACCACTTCAGGAACCGGGTTGTGCGCAGGCCTCGCCGTCTCCCCCGGATGGCGCAGCGGCGACCCGCGCGGCGGCGGCCGACGGCTCAGGTCGGCAACATGCTTCCCGCTCGGACCCCTTACTCACTGGTGGGGCTCGGACATGCCGTGTAGCGTCAGCAGCAGATGTCGTGGTTCGCCCAGACCGCCCGCGCACCAGTGCGGGCGGTTTGCTGTGCAATGCCGGAGGACCAGGACGACCACCTCCGGGTTCGCGCGGTGCGGATCCGATCACGGCTGAAAGGCAAAAGGCATGGCCAGCGGAACCGTCAAGTGGTTCAACTCCGAAAAGGGCTTCGGCTTCATCGCGCAGGACGGCGGCGGCCCCGACGTCTTCGCGCACTACTCCAACATCAACGCGACGGGCTACCGCGAGCTGCAGGAAGGCCAGGCCGTCACCTTCGACATCACCCAGGGCCAGAAGGGCCCGCAGGCGGAGAACATCAACCCCGCCTGACCGGGAGACCGCCGAACAGGGCGGGGCTCCGGGGAACACTCGTTTCCCGGGGCCCCGCCCTGCGGCACGTCGTCCTCCCGGCCCGGCGCGGGTCAGGACGTCACGGCTTGCGGGCGAGTCCGCCGTGTTCGCCGATCAGCTCGGGGGCGTCGGCGCCCTCCTCCGGACGCCACCGGGTCACCGGGACCACGCCGGGCTCCACCAGCTCCAGACCGTCGAAGAACGACGTGATCTGCTCGACGGTGCGCAGGACGTACGGCGCCGCGCCGCTCTCGTTGTAGGCGTCCTGAGCCCGGTCGAACTCCGGGTCGATGCCCCGCGAGCCGTCGTTGACCGAGAGGTAGCTGCCGGACGGCAGAGCCGCCATCAGCCGGGTGACGACGGAACGCGCCCGGTCGTAGTCGGGGATGTGGCCCAGGATGTTGCTGAGGATCAGGGCGACGGGCTTGTCGAAGTCCAGTGTCTCGGCGGCCGCCGCGAGGACGGTGTCGGGGTCGAGCACGTCGGAGTCGATGTACGCGGTCGCGCCCTCGGGGGCCGAGTACAGCAGCGCACGGGCGTGGGCGAGGACCATGGGGTCGTTGTCGACGTAGACGATCCGGGTCTCGGGCGCGATCCGCTGGGCCACCTCATGGGTGTTGTCGGCGGTCGGCAGACCGGTTCCGATGTCGAGGAACTGCCGGATGCCCGCCTCGGCGACCAGATGGGTGATGTTGCGGCGCAGGAACGCGCGGCTGCTGCGGGCGATGGTGACGATGCCGGGGAAGACGGCGGTGTACGCGTCCCCGGCCTGCTCGTCGACCGGGTAGTTGTCCTTCCCGCCCAGCCAGTAGTTCCAGATCCGGGCCGAGTGCGGCACCGAGGTGTCGATGTTCTGCTGCGCGGCGTGGCCGGGAGTCGTCGAGGGGTCGCTCATGGGTACGGTCCGTCTTTCAGCCGAGGCGTGGGTGCTTGACCACAACCTACGTGGCAACGGGGCCTTTCCGTACCCCGGTTGGCCGACGGAGCCGGGCGGGACTAACCGGCGCCCACCGCGCCGCGCGCGGACAGGGTGCGGAGCACGTCGAAGCACTCGGCGAGCAGCGGCCGCAGCGGTCGCCCCTGCCCCTCGTCCATCCAGCGCCCGAAGGCGACCTTGAGCACGCCGACCGCCGACTCGGCGGTCAGCAGCGCCGTCAGTTCGCCCACACCGCGCTCGCGCAGCGCGTCGGCGAGCGCGGCGGACAGCGACGCGAGCTTGATCAGTTCCCGCTCCCGCAGCTCGGTGTTGGCGTCGATGACGCCCTGCCGTTGGCGGACCAGGTCGCCGCGCTCCTCGAAGACGCCCGCCGCGGTGTCGAGGGCGGCGGTCACCGCCTCCAGCGGCGTCGCCGTCGCGGGCGCCGCCGCCACGGCGCCCACGCACAGCTCCTCCAGCCGTCCGGAGCCGCCGAAGAGCACCTCCCGCTTGTCGGCGAAGTGCCGGAAGAACGTCCGCTCCGTCAGCCCCGCACGCTGGGCGATGTCGGCCACCGGGGTCTGTTCGTAGCCGCGTTCCACATACAGCTCCAGTGCCGCCTGCTCCAGGCGGCCGCGCGCGTTCGGCTCCCATCGACCCATGCCGCGAGTCTACGTGAGGACAGCCACTGTCATGAGCACGGGAGCGAGCCCCGGGAGACCAGGCGGCCCCGGTGGCTCACCCGCCGCCCGGCTCCGGGCCGCCGAGGACCGCGACGGCCAGGGGCCGCTCGCCCACCGGGAGCCGGGTCACCCGGCCGGAGCCGAGGTCGACGACGCTCAGGCCGTTCCAGTAGCCGTCGCGGGTGAAGCCGCCGGAGACGTAGGCGGTGCCGCCGTCGGCGGAGAGCGTGACGGTCTCGTGCGGGCCGTCCAGCGGGACGACCCGTTCGCCGCCGCCGGGAGCGCGCACGGTCAGGGACGGGCCGTCGTCCTCGGACGGGTCGATCGGGCCGGTGCCCACCACGTAGAGCGTGCCGTCGAGACCCGCCGTGATGCCGTGCTGGTGGGTGTTGGCGGTCATGTCCTCGATCCGGACCCGGCCGGTGGCGGGGTCGACCACCGCGAGCCGCTCGCCCTCGAAGGGCAGCAGCAGCGCGCCGTCGGCGGGGCGCACGGCGGTGTAGTGCGGCTTGAGCCAGGAGCCGAGCCCGCCCTCGGTGCCGTACGGGGCGACCTCGATGCGGCGCGCCGTCCAGTCGCGGGTGTCGACGACGCTCACGTCGAAAGAGTCGTGGTTGGTCGCGTAGACCTGCCGCCCGTCGCGCGAGACGTCGACGTCGAAGGGCCGGCGACCGGCCGGCACGACCCGCGTGACCTGCCGTCGACCGGTGTCGACGACCTCCAGCGTGCCGTCGCCGCCGGGGACGTTGACCCCGACGTAGACGCGGCTGCCGTCCGGGGACAGGGCGATGCCCATGCCGCCGCCCCGGTACTCGCCGCTCGTCACCGGGCCCGTGTCCGTCCGGTAGGGGATCAGGGCGGTGCGCTCGCGGGTGCGGGTGTCCACGACGGCCACGCCCTCCGCGGTCGCCACCCAGGCCGTGCCGTCCTCGCCCAGGGCGATCCCGTACGGCGCCGCCCCCACCCGCACCGAGCCCAGGTCGGCCGCCCGGCCCCGTCCGGCGGGGTCGACGAAGGTGACGGTGTCCGCGCCGAAGTCCGTGACCAGCAGGGTGCCTTCCGGCGTGCGTGCCGGGGCGCCGCCGGCGTCGGGCGTGCGCGGGGCCGTGGTGGCGGGCGGGGCGGACACCGGGGGCGC
>NZ_JAIOJZ010000052.1 GCF_020404845.1 Streptomyces hyderabadensis
GACGGCCGTGGCAACTACACCTTCGGTCTCACCGAGCAGGTCATGTTCCACGAGATCGACCAGGACAAGATCGACCGCACCCGGGGTATGGACATCACCGTGGTGACCACGGCGACCAACGACGCTGAGGGCCGCGCGCTCCTCCGTCACCTCGGCTTCCCCTTCAAGGAGGCGTGAGCGAGATGGCGAAGAAGGCTCTGATTGCCAAGGCTGCTCGCAAGCCCAAGTTCGGTGTCCGCGGCTACACGCGCTGCCAGCGCTGCGGCCGTCCGCACTCCGTCTACCGCAAGTTCGGCCTGTGCCGCGTGTGCCTTCGTGAGATGGCTCACCGTGGCGAGCTGCCGGGCGTGACCAAGAGCTCCTGGTAATCCGGTAATCCCGGGTTATTCAGACTCTCGGTAAGCATCTGGGTCGGCAGAAGCCCGCCCTCGCATGCCGTAGGCTTGCGGGGTTGGGCGTCTGCCGCCCGTACGACTTACTACGCCGTAGGTCCACCGCGCCGCACCCGTCCCGTCTCGGATCGGGGAGAGGGATGGCGCACCAGGAAACCCCGGCGAGAGAGGCCGAAGGCCAATTCATGACCATGACTGATCCGATCGCAGACATGCTTACGCGTCTGCGGAACGCGAACTCGGCGTACCACGACTCCGTGACGATGCCGGCGTCCAAGATCAAGTCTCACATCGCGGAGATCCTCCAGCAGGAGGGCTTCATCACGGGCTGGAAGACCGAGGACGCCGAGGTCGGCAAGAACCTCGTCCTCGAGCTGAAGTTCGGCCCGAACCGTGAGCGCTCCATCGCGGGCATCAAGCGGATCTCCAAGCCCGGTCTCCGGGTGTACGCGAAGTCCACCAACCTGCCCAAGGTGCTGGGCGGCCTCGGCGTGGCGATCATCTCCACGTCGCACGGGCTCCTCACCGACAAGCAGGCCGGCAAGAAGGGCGTAGGCGGAGAAGTCCTCGCCTACGTCTGGTAACGGAAGGGAACGGAGGAAACAGCTATGTCGCGCATCGGCAAGCTCCCCATCGCGGTTCCCGCCGGCGTGGACGTCACCATCGACGGCCGTACGGTCTCGGTCAAGGGCCCCAAGGGCACGCTGACCCACACCGTCGTGGCGCCGATCGACATCGCCAAGGGTGAGGACGGCGTGCTGAACGTCACCCGCCCCAACGACGAGCGTCAGAGCAAGGCCCTGCACGGCCTGTCCCGCACGCTGGTGGCGAACATGATCACCGGCGTGACCCAGGGTTACGTGAAGAAGCTCGAGATCAGCGGTGTCGGTTACCGAGTGATCGCCAAGGGTTCGAACCTGGAGTTCTCCCTCGGCTACAGCCACCCGATCCTGGTCGAGGCCCCCGAGGGCATCACCTTCAAGGTGGAGAACCCGACCCACTTCTCGGTCGAGGGCATCGACAAGCAGAAGGTCGGCGAGGTTGCGGCCAACATCCGCAAGCTGCGCAAGCCCGACCCGTACAAGGCCAAGGGCGTCAAGTACGAGGGCGAAGTCATCCGCCGCAAGGTCGGAAAGGCGGGTAAGTAAGCCATGGCATACGGACAGAAGATCCTCAAGGGCGACGCCTACAAGCGCGCCGCGATCAAGCGCCGCCACATCCGGATTCGCAAGAATCTCTCGGGTACGGCGGAGCGTCCCCGTCTGGTCGTTACCCGTTCGAACCGCCACATCGTGGCCCAGGTGATCGACGACCTCAAGGGTCACACCCTTGCGTCGGCGTCCACCCTGGACAGCTCGATCCGTGGCGGCGAGGCCGACAAGTCGGCGCAGGCCAAGCAGGTCGGCGCCCTGGTCGCCGAGCGCGCCAAGGCCGCCGGTGTCGAGGCCGTCGTGTTCGACCGTGGTGGCAACCAGTACGCCGGGCGCATCGCCGCCCTGGCGGACGCCGCCCGCGAAGCCGGTCTGAAGTTCTGAGCCGGTTCCGTATCGCTAGCGGAAACAGAGAGAGGTAATTCCAATGGCTGGACCCCAGCGCCGCGGCAGCGGTGCCGGTGGCGGCGAGCGGCGGGACCGGAAGGGCCGTGACGGTGGCGCAGGTGCCGCCGAGAAGACCGCTTACGTTGAGCGCGTCGTCGCGATCAACCGCGTCGCCAAGGTTGTGAAGGGTGGTCGTCGCTTCAGCTTCACCGCGCTGGTCGTGGTGGGCGACGGTGACGGCACCGTGGGTGTCGGATACGGCAAGGCCAAGGAGGTGCCGGCCGCCATCGCCAAGGGCGTTGAGGAGGCCAAGAAGCACTTCTTCAAGGTCCCCCGCATCCAGGGCACCATCCCGCACCCCATCCAGGGTGAGAAGGCGGCCGGCGTCGTGCTGCTCAAGCCCGCGTCGCCCGGTACCGGTGTTATCGCCGGTGGTCCGGTGCGCGCCGTGCTCGAGTGCGCCGGCATCCACGACGTGCTGTCGAAGTCGCTCGGCTCCGACAACCAGATCAACATCGTGCACGCGACCGTGGAGGCCCTCAAGGGCCTGCAGCGTCCCGAGGAGATCGCGGCCCGCCGCGGTCTGCCGCTCGAGGACGTCGCCCCCGCGGCCCTTCTCCGTGCGCGTGCCGGGGCGGGTGCGTAATCATGGCGCAGCTCAAGATTACGCAGGTCAAGTCCTACATCGGCAGCAAGCAGAACCACCGTGACACCCTGCGCTCCCTCGGTCTCAAGGGGATCAACACGCAGGTCGTCAAGGAGGACCGCCCCGAGTTCCGCGGCATGGTGCACACCGTCCGCCACCTCGTGACGGTCGAGGAGGTCGACTGATCATGGCGGAGCAGAACCCGCTCAAGATCCACAACCTCCGTCCCGCCCCCGGCGCCAAGACCGCCAAGACCCGTGTCGGTCGTGGTGAGGCGTCGAAGGGTAAGACGGCCGGTCGTGGTACGAAGGGTACGAAGGCCCGTTACCAGGTTCCGGAGCGCTTCGAGGGTGGCCAGATGCCCCTCCACATGCGCCTTCCGAAGCTGAAGGGCTTCAAGAACCCGTTCAAGACCGAGTTCCAGGTCGTGAACCTCGACAAGCTGGCCGCGCTGTACCCCGAGGGTGGCGAGGTCACCGTCGAGGGCCTGGTGGCCAAGGGTGCCGTTCGCAAGAACAGCCTCGTCAAGGTCCTCGGCCAGGGCGAGATCTCCGTGGCGCTGCAGGTGACGGTCGACGCCGTCTCCGGCTCCGCCAAGGAGAAGATCACCGCCGCCGGCGGTACCGTCACCGAGCTCGTCTGAACTACTCGGGCGTGTCGATGACATGAGCGATCCCGACCGGGGATGCCCCACAAAAGGGGTATCCCCGGTTGGTCGTTCCAAGGGGAGTGCTCCCGCCGGTAAGGTGGCCTGCGCTGCCCTCTTTCACGGGTGCGTCACATGAGGCACTCTTGGCGGCGGTTCAGCGTTACTCCCTTAGCCGTCCACTTATCAGTCGTCAGTCGAACCTCAAGACCGTCACCCTTGACGCAGTAGCGCGGGGGTCGCAGGAGGCACCGTGCTCACCGCGTTCGCCCGGGCGTTCAAGACGCCCGACCTGCGCAAGAAGCTGCTCTTCACGCTCGGCATCATCGTGGTGTACCGCCTCGGTACCCACATCCCCATTCCCGGTGTCGACTACAAGAACGTCCAGGAGTGCGTGGACCAGGCGTCCGGCAACCAGGGCCTCTTCGGCCTGGTCAACATGTTCAGCGGTGGCGCCCTGCTGCAGATCACGGTCTTCGCGCTCGGCATCATGCCGTACATCACGGCGAGCATCATTCTGCAGCTGCTGACCGTCGTGATCCCGCGCCTGGAAGCCCTCAAGAAGGAGGGCCAGGCGGGTACGGCGAAGATCACGCAGTACACCCGCTACCTGACCGTCGCGCTCGCCATCCTGCAGGGCACCGGCCTGGTGGCCACCGCCCGCAGCGGCGCCCTCTTCTCCGGCTGCACCGTCGCCGGTCAGATCGTCCCCGACCAGGCGATCTTCACCACCGTCGTCATGGTCATCTGCATGACCGCCGGTACCTGCGTCGTCATGTGGCTCGGCGAGCTGATCACCGACCGCGGCATCGGCAACGGCATGTCGATCCTGATGTTCATCTCGATCGCCGCGACCTTCCCCTCCGCCCTGTGGGCCATCAAGAAGCAGGGCGACCTGGCGGGCGGCTGGATCGAGTTCGGCACCGTCATCCTCGTCGGCCTGGTGATGGTCGGCCTGGTGGTCTTCGTGGAGCAGGCCCAGCGCCGCATCCCGGTGCAGTACGCGAAGCGGATGATCGGCCGCCGCTCCTACGGCGGCACCTCGACGTACATCCCGCTCAAGGTGAACCAGGCGGGCGTCATCCCCGTCATCTTCGCCTCGTCGCTGCTCTACATCCCGGCGCTGATCGTCCAGTTCTCCGGGTCGACCGCGGGCTGGGCCACCTGGATCCAGAAGAACCTCGCGGACACCGCGGCGACGCCGCACATCATCCTGTACTTCTTCCTGATCGTGTTCTTCGCCTTCTTCTACGTGGCCATCTCGTTCAACCCCGAGGAAGTCGCGGACAACATGAAGAAGTATGGTGGCTTCATCCCGGGCATCCGGGCTGGCCGACCGACCGCTGAGTATCTGAGCTACGTACTCAACCGGATCACCTGGCCGGGTTCGCTGTACTTGGGTCTGATCGCTCTCGTCCCGACAATGGCGTTGGCTGGTTTCGGGGCAAACCAGAACTTCCCGTTCGGTGGCACCAGCATCCTGATCATCGTGGGTGTCGGTCTCGAGACGGTGAAGCAGATCGAGAGCCAGCTCCAGCAGCGCAATTACGAAGGGTTCCTCCGCTGATGCGAATCGTCCTCGTCGGGCCTCCGGGTGCCGGAAAGGGAACGCAGGCCACCCGCCTTGCCGAGACGCTGCACATTCCGCACATCTCCACGGGCGACCTGTTCCGCGCGAACATCAGCCAGCAGACCGAACTGGGCAAGCTCGCGAAGTCCTACATGGACGCCGGCAATCTCGTGCCGGACGAGGTCACCATCGCCATGGCGAAGGACCGCATGGAGCAGCCCGACGCCGAGGGCGGCTTCCTGCTGGACGGCTTCCCGCGCAACGTCTCCCAGGCCGAGGCGCTGGACGAGCTGCTCGAGACCGAGGACATGAAGCTCGACGCGGTGCTGGACCTGGAGGCCCCCGAGGACGAGGTCGTCAAGCGCATCGCCGGCCGCCGGGTCTGCCGCAACGACTCGGCCCACGTCTTCCACGTGACGTACACCCCGCCGAAGAAGGAAGGCGTCTGCGACATCTGCGGCGGCGAGCTGTACCAGCGGGACGACGACTCCGAGGAGACGGTCCGCAAGCGGCTGGAGGTCTACCACACGCAGACCGAGCCGATCATCGACTACTACAAGTCGCAGGGCCTGGTCGCCACCATCGCCGCGACGGGACCCGTGGACGAGGTCACCCGCCGCGCGCTGGAGGCGCTCAAGCGCGACCAGTAGTCGCGCCCCACGCAGTACGCCGCCCGCTCGCCGCAGCCGCGGTCCCTCGCCCGGGGCCGCGGCTGTGCTGTGGGGTGGGCGCGGCTCCGCCCCGTATCGTGGGAACCGTTGCCCTTCCCGTCCCTCCCCGCCGGTCCCGTCCCGTCCAGAAAGGCCGCAGCCCCCATGGTGCAGATCAAGAACCCCGAGCAGATCGCCAAGATGCGCGAAGCGGGGCTGGTCGTCGCCGCCATCCACGCGGCCACCCGTGAGGCCGCCGTGCCCGGCGCGACCACCAGGGACCTGGACCAGGTCGCCCGCAAGGTCCTCGCGGAGCACGACGCCAAGCCGAACTTCCTCGGCTACGGCGGCTTCCCCGCCACCATCTGCACCTCGGTCAACGAGGTCGTCGTCCACGGCATCCCGTCCGACGAGGTGGTCCTCAAGGACGGCGACATCATCTCCATCGACTGCGGCGCGATCATCGACGGCTGGCACGGCGACGCCGCCTACACGGCCTTCGTCGGCTCCGGTCACTCCCCGGAGCTGGTCGAGCTGTCCCGGGTGACCGAGGAGTCGATGTGGGCGGGCATCGCGGCCATGAAGCAGGGCAACCGCCTGGTGGACGTCTCCCGCGCCATCGAGACCTACATCCGCCGCCAGCCCAAGCCCGGCGGCGGCAAGTACGGGATCATCGAGGACTACGGCGGCCACGGCATCGGCACCGAGATGCACATGGACCCGCACCTGCTGAACTACGTCGACCGGCGCCGCGGCAAGGGCCCCAAGCTCGTCCCCGGCTTCTGCCTCGCCATCGAGCCGATGGTCTCCCTCGGCACCCCCCGCACCGAGGTCCTGTCGGACGACTGGACCGTCATCACCACGGACGGCACCTGGTCCTCCCACTGGGAGCACTCGGTGGCCCTGACCGAGCAGGGCCCGCTGGTCCTGACGGCCCCCGACGGCGGCAAGGCGAAGCTGGCCGAGCTGGGGATCACGGCGGCGCCGGACCCGCTGGCGTGACTCCGGTCCGTACCCGCTTTCGCCGGTCGGAGGCCGGCGCAGCCGCTCGAAGCCTGTGAGGCGCCCCTGGCGCCGAGCCTGCGAGAGGGGCGTGGGGGAGCGGTCGGCGGCAAGGCGAAGCTGGCGGAGTTGGGGATCACGGCGGCGCCGGACCCGCTGGCGTGACTCCGGTCCGCACCTGCTTCCGCCGGTCGGAGGCCGGCGCAGCCGCTCGAAGCCTGTGAGGCGCCCCTGGCGCCGAGCCCGCGAGAGGGGCGTGGGGGAGCGGTCGGCGGCAAGGCGAAGCTGGCCGAGCTGGGGATCACGGCGGCGCCGGGCCCCCTTGCATAACGATCTCGCATCCGGGGCAGACTTTCTCGTTTCGCCTTTCCGGGTCTGCTGACGTAGACTGACTCGTCGGCTCACGTGTGCCCGCATGTCGTGCGGGGTGCAGGTGAGTCGATCAAGGTAGTCGATTCGAAGGGCGAAGCGTGGCCAAGAAGCAAGGTGCCATCGAGATCGAGGGCACTGTCGTCGAGTCTCTTCCGAACGCCATGTTCAAGGTCGAGCTCCAGAACGGCCACCAGGTCCTGGCACACATCAGCGGCAAGATGCGCATGCACTACATCCGCATCCTCCCTGACGACCGGGTCGTGGTGGAGCTGTCTCCGTACGACCTGACGCGTGGCCGGATCGTCTACCGGTACAAGTAGATCTTGCCCACGTCCCGCGTGCCCCGCGCGCGGGTCCGCCGGCAACTGACCCGGAGAACCTCACACCCATGAAGGTCAAGCCGAGCGTCAAGAAGATCTGCGACAAGTGCAGGGTGATCCGCCGTCACGGTCGGGTCATGGTCATCTGCGACAACCCGCGCCACAAGCAGCGCCAGGGCTGACGCCTGACCGTTCCCTCCGCGATTCGCATGACTTCGCGCGACGCGAGCTGAACATGTTCATACGCAGGACCCGGACGAGCGATCGTCCGACACCCCCGGCTCGGAGGCCGGGGACCCGATCCGTACCTCATACGGCGGCCGGGGACCGGTTCTGTGGAAGACCTCCGACAACCAACTGGAGCCATTGAATGGCACGCGTTTCCGGTGTTGACATCCCGCGCGAAAAGCGCGTGGAGATCGCCCTCACCTACGTGTTCGGCATCGGCCGGACCCTCTCGCAGCAGACGCTCGCCGCCACCGGCGTGGACCCGAACACCCGTGTCCGGGACCTCTCCGAGGAGCAGCTCGTCGCGATCCGCGAGTACGTCGACAACAACATCAAGACCGAGGGTGACCTCCGTCGCGAGATCCAGGCCGACATCCGCCGCAAGGTCGAGATCGGCACCTACCAGGGTCTCCGTCACCGTCGCGGTCTGCCCGTCCGCGGTCAGCGCACCAGCACCAACGCTCGCACCCGCAAGGGCCCGCGTCGCGCCATCGCCGGCAAGAAGAAGCCGGGCAAGAAGTAGTCCGCAGCGGACTCGCCGTCCAGCGGTCTTCGCTGTAGGACCGACCACCTCCCGTAGGAGAACGACATGCCCCCCAAGGGACGTCAGGGCGCGACCAAGAAGGTGCGCCGCAAGGAAAAGAAGAACGTCGCTCACGGCCACGCGCACATCAAGAGCACGTTCAACAACACGATCGTGTCCATCACGGACCCGACCGGCAACGTGATCTCCTGGGCCTCCGCCGGCCACGTCGGCTTCAAGGGCTCCCGGAAGTCCACGCCGTTCGCCGCGCAGATGGCCGCCGAGTCGGCTGCCCGCCGCGCGCAGGAGCACGGCATGCGCAAGGTCGACGTCTTCGTCAAGGGCCCGGGTTCCGGTCGTGAGACCGCCATCCGCTCCCTGCAGGCGACCGGCCTCGAGGTCGGCTCCATCCAGGACGTCACGCCCACCCCGCACAACGGCTGCCGTCCGCCGAAGCGTCGCCGCGTCTGACCCTCGCGGTCGTTCAGGCCTCGCTTCACCAGGGTTTTCCGGGCGGTACGGCTCTTTCGGGTCGTATCGCCCGTACCCTTGCAGTACTAGTCGGGCGTCAAATAGCGGGCGCCCCTGACTGAAGGATCACCACATGCTGATCGCTCAGCGTCCCTCGTTGACCGAAGAGGTCGTCGACGAGTTCCGCTCCCGGTTCGTCATCGAGCCGCTGGAGCCGGGCTTCGGCTACACCCTCGGCAACTCCCTGCGCCGGACCCTCCTGTCCTCGATCCCGGGTGCGGCGGTCACGTCCATCCGCATCGACGGTGTCCTGCACGAGTTCACCACCGTGCCGGGCGTCAAGGAGGACGTCACCGACCTGATCCTCAACATCAAGCAGCTGGTCGTCTCCTCGGAGCACGACGAGCCGGTCGTGATGTACCTGCGCAAGCAGGGCCCGGGTCTGGTCACCGCCGCCGACATCGCGCCCCCGGCCGGTGTCGAGGTGCACAACCCCGACCTCGTCCTCGCCACGCTCAACGGCAAGGGCAAGCTGGAGATGGAGCTGACCGTCGAGCGCGGTCGCGGCTACGTCTCCGCCGTGCAGAACAAGCAGGTCGGTCAGGAGATCGGGCGCATCCCGGTCGACTCGATCTACTCGCCGGTCCTCAAGGTCACGTACAAGGTCGAGGCCACGCGTGTCGAGCAGCGCACCGACTTCGACAAGCTGATCGTCGACGTCGAGACCAAGCAGGCCATGCGGCCGCGTGACGCCATGGCGTCGGCGGGCAAGACCCTGGTCGAGCTGTTCGGTCTCGCCCGCGAGCTGAACATCGACGCCGAGGGCATCGACATGGGTCCGTCCCCGACGGACGCCGCGCTCGCCGCCGACCTGGCTCTTCCGATCGAGGAGCTGGAGCTGACCGTCCGGTCGTACAACTGCCTCAAGCGCGAGGGCATCCACTCCGTGGGTGAGCTGGTCGCCCGCTCCGAGGCGGACCTGCTGGACATCCGCAACTTCGGTGCGAAGTCCATCGACGAGGTCAAGGCGAAGCTCGCGGGTATGGGCCTCGCGCTCAAGGACTCGCCTCCCGGGTTCGACCCGACCGCCGCCGCCGATGCCTTCGGCGCCGACGACGACGCGGACGCCGGGTTCGTGGAGACCGAGCAGTACTGAGAGATCGGGCCAGCCGGTCCGTTCTCGGGTGCGGGTGCGCTGTGGCTTGTCGCGCAGTTCCCCGCGCCCCTTCCGGAGACGCCCCTTCGGGGCAGTCTCCGGATCTCTGACAGACAACCGTCTGCTCAGATACTGACCCCGGTACCTGATACGGCCGGGGCAGACACCTAGGAGAAACACCATGCCGAAGCCCACCAAGGGTGCCCGTCTGGGCGGCAGTGCCGCGCACGAGAAGCTGCTCCTCGCGAACCTGGCGAAGAGCCTCTTCGAGCACGGCCGGATCACCACCACCGAGGCGAAGGCGCGCAAGCTGCGTCCGTACGCCGAGCGTCTGGTCACCAAGGCGAAGAAGGGCGACCTTCACAACCGCCGTCAGGTGCTCCAGGTGATCACGGACAAGAGCGTCGTCCACACGCTCTTCACCGAGATCGGCCCGCGCTACGAGAACCGTCCCGGTGGCTACACCCGGATCACCAAGATCGGTAACCGCCGTGGCGACAACGCGCCCATGGCCGTCATCGAGCTGGTCGAGGCGCTGACCGTGGCGCAGCAGGCCACGGGCGAGGCCGAGGCCGCGACGAAGCGTGCCGCCAAGGACGCGGAGGGCTCCGCCGAGGCTGCCGAGGCCAAGGTCGACACGACCAAGGCCGACGAGGCTCCCGCCGAGGAGTCCAAGGACGCGTAAGCGTTCTGCCGGGTGGCTGTGTGAGTGCGGCTGCGGCCTTCGCCGTGGCCGGTCGCGCAGTTCCCCGCGCCCCTTGAGGGTGTTTGCGGGTCCGTTCCTTTTCAGGGGCGGGCCCGCTTTCGTGTGGGTGAGAGGATTCCTGGGTGAGTGACGAAGTTGAGGCCGGGTTCGTGCGGGTGCGGCTGGATCTCTCGTACGACGGGAGCGAGTTCTCCGGGTGGGCCAAGCAGGCCGGGGGGCGGCGGACCGTGCAGGGGGAGATCGAGGACGCGCTGCGGACCGTGACGCGGTCGCGGGAGACGTACGAGCTGACCGTGGCCGGGCGGACCGACGCCGGTGTGCACGCCCGGGGTCAGGTCGCCCATGTCGACCTGCCGCGCGAGGTGTGGGCCGAGCACCACGTGAAGCTGCTCAAACGGCTCGCCGGGCGGCTGCCGAGGGACGTGCGGGTGTGGGCGCTCAGGGAGGCGCCGAGCGGCTTCAACGCGCGGTTCTCGGCGGTCTGGCGGCGCTACGCCTACCGGGTCACCGACAACCCCGGCGGCGTCGACCCGCTGCTGCGCGGACACGTCCTGTGGCACGACTGGCCGCTCGACGTGGACGCCATGAACGAGGCCGCCCGGGGGCTGCTGGGCGAGCACGACTTCGCCGCCTACTGCAAGAAGCGGGAGGGGGCGACCACCATCCGGACGCTGCAGGAGCTGAGCCTGGTGCGGGGCGAGGACGGGATCGTCACCGCCACCGTGCGGGCCGACGCCTTCTGCCACAACATGGTGCGCTCGCTGATCGGCGCGCTGCTGTTCGTCGGCGACGGGCACCGCGGCCCGGACTGGCCGGCGAAGGTGCTGGCCGCGGGCGTGCGGGACTCCGCCGTGCACGTGGTGCGGCCGCACGGGCTGACGCTGGAGGAGGTCGGTTACCCGGCCGACGAGCTGCTGGCGGCCCGGAACAAGGAGGCGCGCAACAAGCGGTCGCTGCCGGGGGCCGGCTGCTGCTGAGCGGGAGCGTCAGCCCTCCGCCGCCGCCGACGCCTGGGCCTCACCGCGCCGGCGGATCTGCCGGAAGGCGAACTCCGCCAGGTCGTCACCGGCCCGGAACACACCGGTGGACTTCTCCGTGACGTCCTTGCCGTCGGTGAACCCGGCGACGGTGAAGTAGGCGTAGCGGCCGTAGGAGTTGGTGGTGGAGCGGCAGACGGCGCCGGTGCAGAAGGACTTCACGCCGCCGCCGGACACCGAGCGCACGATGCTCTTCTTGTCGGCGTCCTTCTTCGCCTTCGTGGCCTGCGCCTCGGTGTCGAAGACGGCCACGCCGACCGTCACGGCCGTGTCGCCCTCGGTGTAGGTGACGCGGATCAGGCGCGTGCACCCGTTGGCGTCGAGGACCTTCGGCAGGGTGCCCTGGGCGGCGGAGCCGCAGGTGCGGGTGTCGGCCGTCGGGCCCTTCTTGTAGACCGTCTCGCCCATGGTCAGCTGGGTCCCGGGGAAGAGCAGGTCCGGGCTGAGCGGGGCCTTGTCCTTCTTGACGCTGGAGACGAAGTCCTTCGGGTCCAGCGGGGGCGGGGCGCTGGTCGGGGCGAAGGACGGCTCGGTCGCCGTCGAGCTGGGTATGTCCGCCGTCGACGGGAGCTGCCCGGAGGGGCCGTCGGAGGCCTGGCCGGAACCGTTCGCCGAGACCACGGCCAGGGCGACGGCGCCGGCTATCGCCACGGTGGCCAGCGCGCCGCCGCCGATGAAGAGCAGCCGCCGCCGCTTGGCACGGGCCTCGGAGGCCTCGGCGAGGGCGGCCCAGTCCGGGGTGTTGTCACTGTTCCCGCTGTTCCAGGGCTGCTGCGACTGCTGCGGTTGCGGCTGCTGCTGCGATTGCGGTGTCCAGGGATCCCACTGCGACTGAGGTCCCCCCTGCCCAAAGCTCATGGGGCGCATCTTAGACGGGCCGAAGGGCGTGCTGGTGCGGGGACTTGGGGCCCGCAGGGCCTAGCGTTCCGTTCATGCGGACGGGCAAAAGCGACATCTCCGGGTGGTTGGTGCGACCGGCGGGACGGCATCCGTGGGCGGTGCTCGTGACGGTGCTGGCGGCGTCCGCCGTGCACGCGGCGCGGACGGTCCCGGACGGCGGGATGGACAACGCGATCGTCGTGCGGGCCGCCCGCACCTGGCTGGCCGGCGGTTCCCCCTACGACGACCCGCACTTCCTCTACCTGCCGAGCGCCGTCCTGGCCGCCGTGCCGCAGGCGCTGCTGCCCGGGGCGGTGCTGCGGGTGCTGGTGCCGGGCGCGGTGACGGTACTGCTGGCCCTGGCCTGGGCCTGCGCGCTGCGGCTGCACCGGGTGCCGCTGGGCAGCCGGCTCGCGGTCCTCGGGCTGACCGGGCTGGCGCTGGGCTTCGCGCCGTTCGGGCACCTGGTGCGGCTCGGCAACTGGACGGTGACGGCGACGGTGGCGCTGCCGCTGGCCCTGCTGCTGGCGAGCCGGGGGCGCTGGACGGGTGCCGGGGTCGTCATCGGGGCGGCCGTGGCGCTCAAGCCGCTGCTCGCGCCGGTCGTCCTGCTCTTCCTCTTCGCCGGGCGGTGGCGCGCCCTGGCCGCCGCCGTCCTGGTGCCCGCGCTGGCCTCCGCCGCGGCGGCGCTGGCGATGCCCGACCCCGCGGGCTTCTTCACCCGCACCCTGCCCTTCCTGCTGCACGGCGACGACGGCTTCGTCCGGCTCTACGAGGCGTCCCCGGCGGCCGTGCTGCCCCGGCTCGGGGTGCCGCCGGCGCTCGCGCAGGGGCTCGCGGTCGCGGCGGCCTCGGCCGGGGTGCTGTGCGCGTACCGGCGCTGGCGGCGCGCCGACCCCGGTCCGCTGCGGCTCGCGGAGACCGGCGCCGGGCTGATGCTCTCGGCGTTCCTGGTCTCCCGGCCGTCCTACGACCACTACCTCCTGGTCGCCCTGCCGCTGCTGCTCGCCGGGCTGCCGTACGCCGGGTCGGTGGCCCGCGGGGCGTGGTTCTGGATCGCCCTGGTGCCCCAGGCACCCGGTCTGACCTGGCCCTGGCTGGAGGGGGAGCGGCGGCGGGCGTTCCGGGACGCGTTCACGCTGGGTGTGCTGGCGGTGACGGTCGCCCGGCAGGCGCTGACCCCCCGGAACGGTCCGGCGGGCGCCGGGGAACGGGTACCGCCGGGGCGGGCGCCGGAGCCGGACCGGGCCCCCGCGGCCCCGTTTTGACCCGGCCGCCGGGGCCCGGGTATTCTGCACAGCTGTATGTGTATTGGCTTGCTCATTCTCACGTGAGGGGCCCTTACACCGGTCCACCGGGACCGATGACCAGCGACCTGCACGCGGTATGCGTCACCGCGGTGCGGTCAAGGCTGTCGTGATCGTCTTCGGTGACCATGTCAGGACCACTCACTGAAGAAGCGAAGGCTACGAACCGTGCGTACGTACAGCCCCAAGCCCGGCGATGTGACGCGCCAGTGGCACGTCATCGACGCTCAGGACGTCGTCCTGGGACGTCTGGCCACCACTGCGGCCTCCATCCTGCGCGGCAAGCACAAGCCGATCTACGCGCCCCACGTCGACACCGGTGACTTCGTCATCATCATCAACGCCGACAAGGTGCACCTCTCCGGCAACAAGCGGACCCAGAAGATGGCGTACCGCCACTCCGGCTACCCCGGCGGTCTGCGCTCCGTCCGCTACGACGAGCTGCTCGACAAGAACCCGGAGAAGGCCATCGAGAAGGCCGTCAAGGGCATGCTCCCGAAGAACTCCCTGGGCCGTCAGATGCTCTCGAAGCTGAAGGTCTACAAGGGTGACCAGCACCCGCACGGCGCGCAGCAGCCGCAGCCGTTCGAGATCACCCAGGTCGCGCAGTAAGTCCGGCCACCCCCTAAGACTGAAGAGAATCTGAGGAGCATCGTGGCCGAGACCACTGCCGAGCAGCCGCTCGAAGAGATCGACATCGACAGCTACACCACCGAGTCCGAGGTCCCCGTCGAGGGCGAGTACACCTCGGAGTCCATGGCCTCCGCCTTCGGCGAGCCCCAGCCGGCCGCCGGCCTGGGCCGCCGCAAGAACGCCATCGCCCGCGTCCGGATCGTCCCGGGCACCGGCAAGTGGAAGATCAACGGCCGCACCCTCGAGGACTACTTCCCGAACAAGGTGCACCAGCAGGAAGTCAACGAGCCCTTCAAGGTGCTCGAGCTGGAAGGCCGTTACGACATCATCGCCCGCATCGCCGGTGGCGGTGTCTCCGGCCAGGCCGGCGCGCTCCGTCTCGGTGTCGCCCGCGCCCTGAACGAGGCCGACGTGGACAACAACCGCGGCGCCCTCAAGAAGGCCGGCTTCCTGCGCCGCGACGACCGCGCGGTCGAGCGGAAGAAGGCCGGTCTGAAGAAGGCCCGCAAGGCTCCGCAGTACAGCAAGCGCTAAGTCGTACCGGCTGGTCCGGCTGTACTCCGAACGCCCCGGCGGCACGCCACTGTGCTGCCGGGGCATTCGTTTATCCCTGCCGTTGGGCGTATAACGGCACAAGACGTTCTAAGGCTTATGTGATCGTTGGTCGGGCGCTGCGTGCCCGGGTCTTCGGGAGCCGACTGCGTGGGCCGCACTCACCGGCAGCCGCTCCCGGAATTGACGTTTCCTCAGGAGGACAAGTGGGACGACTCTTCGGCACGGACGGCGTGCGCGGTGTCGCCAACGCGGATCTGACGGCCGAGCTGGCGCTGGGCCTCTCCGTCGCCGCGGCGCACGTACTGGCCGAGGCGGGCACCTTCGCCGGGCACCGGGCGACCGCGGTGGTCGGCCGGGACCCACGCGCCTCCGGGGAGTTCCTGGAGGCCGCGGTGGTCGCGGGCCTGGCCAGCGCCGGGGTGGACGTGCTGCGGGTCGGCGTGCTGCCGACGCCCGCGGTGGCCCACCTCACCGGCGCGCTCGGCGCCGACCTCGGCGTGATGCTCTCCGCCAGCCACAACGCCATGCCCGACAACGGCATCAAGTTCTTCGCCCGCGGCGGCCACAAGCTCGCCGACGAGCTGGAGGACCGCATCGAGGCCGTCTACGCCGAGCACCGCACCGGCGCCCCCTGGGACCGCCCGACCGGCGCCGGCGTCGGCCGGGTCCGGGACTACGACGAGGGGCTCGACCAGTACGTCGCCCACCTCGTCGGCGTGCTCCCCAACCGCCTCGACGGACTGAAGATCGTCCTCGACGAGGCGCACGGCGCGGCCTCCCGGGTCTCTCCGGAGGCCTTCGCGCGGGCCGGTGCCGAACTGGTCACCATCGGCGCGGTGCCCGACGGCCTCAACATCAACGACGGCTGCGGCTCCACCCACCTCGACCTGCTCAAGGCCGCCGTCGTCGAGCACGGCGCCGACCTCGGCATCGCACACGACGGCGACGCCGACCGCTGCCTGGCCGTGGACCACACCGGTGCGGAGGTCGACGGCGACCAGATCCTCGCCGTGCTCTCCCTGGCGATGCGGGAGCGGGACGCGCTGCGCGCGGACACCGTCGTCGCCACCGTCATGTCCAACCTGGGCTTCAAACTGGCCATGGAGCGCGAGGGCATCCGGTTCGTGCAGACCGGCGTCGGCGACCGGTACGTGCTGGAGGAGATGAAGGAGCACGGCTACGCCCTCGGCGGCGAGCAGTCCGGGCACGTCATCATCCTCGACCACGCCACCACCGGCGACGGCACGCTGACCGGCCTGATGCTGGCGGCGCGGGTCGCGCAGACCGGCCGTACGCTGCGGGACCTCGCGTCCGTGATGGAGCGGCTGCCGCAGGTGCTGGTCAATGTGCCGGACGTGGACAAGTCGCGGGTGAGTACCTCTGCCGAGCTGGCCGCAGCGGTGTCCGAGGCGGAGCGGGAGCTGGGCAGCACCGGGCGAGTGCTGTTGCGTCCCTCCGGGACGGAGCCGCTGGTGCGCGTGATGGTGGAGGCGGCCGATATCGAGCAGGCTCGGGCTGTGGCGGGGCGGTTGGCGGATTCGGTGAAGTCCGCGCTGGGGTAGTTTTCGGTGCCGGGTTCGGGGTGGGGGGTGCTGTGTGATGCGGGCTGCGGGTTCGTTGTGGCTGGTCGCGCAGTTCCCCGCGCCCCTTCAGGGCATGACCCCGCTCTGCGTCGGAAGGTGATGCCCCCTCAGGGCGCGTCCGGCTTCGTCAGTCGTGAGCGCTGGGTTGACCACAACGCCTTCTGGGCCAGCAGCGTGAGGGTTCCGGCGACCACGATTCCTGCCAGGTTGAGGAGGAGTTGTTCGGTGGAGCCCACCGTCTGGTCGGTGTCGCCGAAGCTCAGGGCGACGGCGGCGTTCGCGGCCGCCGGCACCGTGGTGACCGAGATGGCGACGCCGACCAGGGCGCCGGACTTCGCCGAGGTCAGGGACAGGGTGCCCGCGATGCCGGCGAGGACCGCCACCACGAAGGAGAAGGCGTCGGGGGCGTAGACGAAGCCGGTGTTGGGCCGGTCGCCCTCCAGCTTGCCCTCGCTGAACAGGTCGAGGGCGGCCATGATCCAGCTGAAGCCCACCGTCACCGCCATCGCCACGGCGAAGCCCACCAGCAGGGCGATCGCCGAGCGCAGGGCCAGGCGCGGGGCGCGCTGGACGGCCGCCGTGCAGATGCCGGCGAGCGGGCCGAACTCCGGGCCGACCGCCATCGCGCCCACGATCAGGATCGCGTTGTCGAGGACGACACCGCAGGCCGCGATCATCGTGGCGAGCGTGATGAAGGCGACGTAGGTGATGGAGAGGGTCGACTCCTCGTGCGTCGCCTCCTCCAGCTGCTCCCACAGCACCGCGTCGGCCGCCTCGCCGGGCGCGTCCCGCTCGGCCTGGTCGGCGCGCTCCGAGAGCGACAGGTCGATGTTCTCGGCGGTGATGGCGCCGCAGCTGTCGATGCCCAACGCCCGCAGGCCGTTGATGAGTTCGTCACCGGCCTCGCGGGCCACGTCGCACATCACGACGTCGCCCTCGGGTTCGCGGGCGGCGCCCGGCAGGACGACGAGATGGGTGGTGCCGACCGTACGGTCGATCAGGCGGACCACCTCGTCGGTGCGGTCGGCCGGGGTGATCAGGCGCAGATGCAGCATCCGGTATTTCTACCGCGCCGCCCGCCCCGCCCGCCTCACAGCTTGCGCAGGCTCAGGCGCTGCACCTTGTGGTCGGGGCCCTTGCGCAGCACCAGGGTGGCCCGGCCCCGGGTGGGGGCCACGTTCTCCACCAGGTTGGGCTGGTTGATGGTGCGCCAGGTGGTGCGGGCGTAGTCCAGGGCCTCCTCCTCCGACACCTGGGTGTACTTGCGGAAGTACGAGGACGGGTTCTGGAAGGCGGTCGCGCGCAGCTTGCGGAAGCGGTTGAGGTACCAGCGTTCGATGTCCTCGGTGCGTGCGTCGACGTACACGCTGAAGTCGAAGTAGTCGGCGAGTCCGACCCTGGTGCGGCCGTCCTTGCCGGGCAGCGCGGGCTGGAGCACGTTGAGGCCCTCGACGATCAGGATGTCGGGGCGGCGGACGACGAGCCGCTGGTCCGGGACGATGTCGTAGATCAGGTGGGAGTAGACCGGGGCGGTCACCTCCGCCTTGCCCGCCTTGATGTCGGCGACGAACCGGGTCAGCGCCCGGCGGTCGTAGGACTCGGGGAAACCTTTCCGCGACATCAGGCCGCGCGCCTCCAGCTCCCGGGTGGGCAGCAGGAAGCCGTCGGTGGTGACCAGCTCCACGCGCGGGTGCTCGGGCCAGCGGGACAGCAGTGCCTGGAGCAGGCGGGCGACGGTGGACTTGCCGACCGCCACCGAACCCGCGACCCCTATGACGAAGGGGGTGCCGGACTGGGAGCCCTGCTCGCCGAGGAAGGTGTTCAGCGCGCCGCGCAGTCCGTCGGTGGCGCCGACGTAGAGGTTGAGGAGCCGGGACAGCGGGAGGTAGATGTCCCGCACCTCGTCGAGGTCGATGACGTCGCCGAGGCCGCGCAGCCGCTCGACCTCCTCGGCGGTCAGCGGCAGCGGCGTCTTGTCGCGCAGCGCGCTCCACTCGGGGCGGGTGAGGTCGACGTAGGGAGTCGCCTCCGGCCGGGACCGGTGGGCGCTCCGGGGAATCGAGGGGACCGGAGAGATCACAGTCCATTGTTAACGGAGTACGAACCGGGCGGCAGGTGGGCTGTGTCACGTCCGGTCGAGATCACGGTCGGATCTCGGACGGCCGGTTATCGATCGTGCGTGCGATTGCCGTAGGTATGGTGCGGGCAAAGTCGACCGGATCTCATCACCGGCCCCGACGTGAGCCGACAGATTCCGACGCGAGTCGGCATCCCCCCGAAGTGAACCGACGAAAGAGTGCTGCCGTGAGTTCGACCGCTGTCCGCCGTACCGCCCTCGCGGCCTCCGCCGCCGCCCTGGCCCTGCTCGTCACCGCCTGCGGCGGGTCGTCCGACGACGACTCCGCGGCCGGTGACGACAAGGCGAAGGCGGAGCGGTCCGCCCCGGCGGAGGGCGCCGGCGAGTCCGCGCCGGCGGGCAAGGCGCTGACCGCCGCCGAACTGGAGAAGGTCGCCCTGGCCCAGGCCGACGTCAAGAGCGGCGAGGTCGCCACCGAACTGTCGGCGGACGACCAGGTGGCCAAGGACCAGATCTCGGCGGACGACAAGGCGTGCCTGCCGCTCGTGTACGTCCAGGGCGCGGTGGCCCAGGGCGAGCCGGCGGCGGACGTGCAACGCTCCTGGCAGGGCCAGACGGAGTCGCCCTCCGAGAGCAAGGGCCCGGACGGCCAGGACATGACCGACATCGACGTGAACAAGATCCTGCTGAACGTCGCCTCCTACGCGGACGGCGGCGCCGAGGAGGCGATGGCGGGCCTGAAGGCGGCCGTCGAGAAGTGCGCCGGCGGCTTCGACGCCACCGCGGGCGGCGACAAGATGCGGGTCACCGAGGTGAGCGGCGGGGACGCCCCCAAGGGCGGGGACGAGGGGCTCGCCGTCAACATCGGTGTGGCCACCGGCGGGGACAAGAGCGGGCTCATGAAGCTCGTCGTGGTCCGCAAGGGAGCCACCCTCGCCACCTTCAGCGCGGTCAACCTCTCCTCGATGATGACCGGCGCGGAGTTCGAGGTCCCCGCCGACGTCGTCGACGCGCAGGTCGCCAAGCTCGGCTGACGCACGGAGCGCGGACGGCGTTCGTACCCCGGTGGGAATTTCCGATTTCGGGCACGTGAGGCCCGCTGAGCGGCCGCCGCGAGGTCGATCCTGCTCGTAGGCTGCCGCTTATGTGCGGAATCGTGGGATACGTAGGGTCTCAGTCGGCACTCGATGTCGTGATGGCCGGACTGAAGCGGCTCGAATACCGGGGATACGACTCGGCGGGCGTCGCCGTGCTCGCGGACGGCGGCCTCGCCACCGCCAAGCGGGCCGGCAAGCTCGTCAACCTCGACAAGGAACTGTCCGAACACCCGCTGCCGTCCGCCGCCACCGGCATCGGCCACACCCGCTGGGCCACCCACGGCGGCCCCACCGACGCCAACGCCCACCCGCACCTCGACAACGCGGGCCGGGTGGCCGTGGTCCACAACGGCATCATCGAGAACTTCGCGCCGCTGCGGGCCGAGCTGGCCGAGCGCGGCCACGAACTGCCCTCCGAGACCGACACCGAGGTCGTCGCCCACCTGCTCGCCGAGGAGTACTCGGCCTGCGCCGACCTGGCCGAGGCGATGCGGCTGGTGTGCCGGCGGCTGGAGGGCGCGTTCACCCTGGTCGCGGTGCACGCGGACGCGCCGGACGTGGTGGTCGGCGCGCGCCGCAACTCGCCGCTGGTGGTGGGCGTGGGGGAGGGCGAGTACTTCCTCGCCTCGGACGTCGCGGCCTTCATCGCGCACACCCGGGACGCCGTCGAGCTGGGCCAGGACCAGGTCGTGGAACTGCGCCGGGACGAGGGCGTCAGCGTCACCGCCTTCGACGGCACCCCGGCCGACGTCCGCTCCTACCACGTCGACTGGGACGCCTCGGCCGCCGAGAAGGCCGGCTACGCCTCCTTCATGCTCAAGGAGATCGCCGAGCAGCCGAAGGCCGTCGCCGACACCCTGCTCGGCCGCGTCGACGGCTCCGGCACGCTGAGCCTGGACGAGGTGCGCATCCCCGCCGGGGTGCTCCGGGAGGTCGACAAGGTCGTCGTCGTCGCCTGCGGTACCGCCTACCACGCCGGTCTGATCGCCAAGTACGCCATCGAGCACTGGACGCGGATCCCCTGCGAGGTGGAACTGGCCAGCGAGTTCCGCTACCGCGACCCGATCCTCGACCAGCAGACCCTGGTCGTCGCCATCTCCCAGTCCGGCGAGACCATGGACACCCTGATGGCCCTGCGCCACGCCCGCGAGCAGGGCGCCCGGGTCCTGGCGATCTGCAACACCAACGGCTCGACGATCCCCCGCGAGTCCGACGCCGTGCTCTACACCCACGCGGGCCCGGAGGTCGCCGTCGCCTCCACCAAGGCCTTCCTCACCCAACTGGTCGCCTGCTACCTGGTCGCCCTGTACCTGGGCCAGGTGCGCGGCACCAAGTACGGCGACGAGATCGGCGACGTCGTCCGCGACCTGTCCGGCATCTCCGGGGCGGTCGAACGGGTCCTCGGGACCATGGACCCGGTGCGCGAGCTGGCCCGCTCCCTCGCCCACAAGAACACGGTGCTCTTCCTCGGCCGGCACGTCGGCCACCCCGTCGCCCTCGAAGGCGCCCTCAAGCTCAAGGAGCTGGCGTACATGCACGCCGAGGGTTTCGCGGCGGGCGAGCTGAAGCACGGGCCGATCGCGCTGATCGAGGAGGACCTGCCGGTGGTGGTCGTGGTGCCCTCGCCGCGCGGCCGCTCGATCCTGCACGACAAGATCGTGTCCAACATCCAGGAGATCCGCGCCCGCGGGGCCCGCACCATCGTCATCGCCGAGGAGGGCGACGAGGCGGTCGTGCCCTACGCCGACCACCTCGTCCGGGTCCCGGCCACCCCGACGCTGCTGCAACCCCTGGTGGCCACGGTGCCGTTGCAGGTCTTCGCCTGCGAACTGGCGACGGCCCGCGGCAACGAGGTGGACCAGCCGCGAAACCTGGCCAAGTCGGTGACGGTGGAGTAGCAACCCCGACGCGGGTCCCCGCGCCGGCCGCACCGGGCAGCGCGGCGGCCCGGGGCCCGCTCAGTTCCCCCGTACGTCCCGCCAGGCCCGCGGGATCGCGTCCGACACGTCGTGGGCGCCCGCCGGTGCTCCGTCCGCCGCGAAGCGGCCCGCCAGGCCGTGGAGGTACGCGGCCGCGCTCCCCGCGTCCAGCGCCGACAGGCCCGCCGCCAGCAGTGACCCCGCCAGGCCGGACAGCACGTCCCCGCTCCCGGCCGTGGCCAGCCACGAGGTGCCCGTCGCGTTGACCCGGACCGGGCCGCCCTTCGCACTGGCCACCAGTGTCGTCGAGCCCTTCAGCAGCACCGTCGCCCCGTACCGCGCCGCCAGTTCGCGCACCGAGGCCAGCCGGGCGCCCTCGACCTCCTCCCGGGCCACCCCGAGCAGCGCCGCCGCCTCCCCGGCGTGCGGGGTCATCAGCGTCGGCGCCGTGCGCGCCCGTACCGCGTCCGCGTCGGCCAGCCGCAGGCCGTCCGCGTCGATCAGCACCGGCACCTCGGCCGCCAGCACCTGAGCCACCGTCGCCGCGTCGTCACCGGCGCCCGGCCCGACCACCCAGGCCTGGACCCGCCCCGCCCGCTTCGGCCCCTGGTCGGACACGAGCGTCTCCGGGTAGCGGGCGATCACCGCGTCCCCGGCCGGGCCGACGTACCGCACCGCCCCGGCCCCGCCCCGCAGCGCGCCCGCGACGGCCAGCACGGCCGCGCCGGGGTAGCGGGCCGACCCGGCGGCGATGCCCACCACCCCGCGCCGGTACTTGTCGCTCTCGGCCGCCGGGACCGGCAGCAGCCGTGCCACGTCCGCGTGCTGCAACGCCTCCAGTTCCGCCCCTTCGCGCGGCAGGGGCAGGCCGATGTCGACCAGCCGCACCGCACCCGCGTACTCCCGCGCCGGATCGATCAGCAGCCCCGGCTTGTGCGTCCCGAACGTCACCGTCAGGTCGGCCCGCACCACGTCCCCCGGGACCTGGCCGGTGTCCGCGTCGACGCCGCTCGGCAGGTCGACGGCGACCACGGCGGCCCGGGACCGCGCGGCCGCGTCCGCCAGCGGTACGGCCTCCTCCCGCAGCCCGCCCTTGCCGCCGATCCCGACGATGCCGTCGAGGACCAGGTCGGCCCGCGCGATCCGGTCCGACGCCGCCGCGGAGGCCGCCCGGGCGTCCAGCGTCCGGCCGCCGGCCCGGCGCAGCGCCGCCAGCCCGCCGCCGTGCGCCCGTTCCGGCGCGAGCAGCACCGCCGTCACGCCCGCGCCCCGCCGGGCCAGCCGCGCGCCCGCGTACAGGGCGTCGCCGCCGTTGTCGCCGCTGCCGACCAGCAGCACCACCCGGCTGCCGTAGACCCGCCCGGCCACCCGGACCAGCACCTGGGCGCAGGCGGCGGCAAGACCGGCCGCGGCCCGTTGCATCAGCGCCCCCTCCGGCAGCCGTGCCATCAGCTCCCGTTCGGCGTTCCTGACCGTTTCCACGCTGTACGCAGTCCGCATGCCGTCGAGTCTTCCCCGTAGGCCCGGAACACGCACGGCCCGCCGCTTCCCGGAATCCGCGATGGGGGACAGTGGTGCCATGACCGGCGGTGACGAAGAGACGGCCCAGGTGATGACCTCGCTCGGGGCCCGCCTGCGCGCGATCCGGCAGGCCCGCGGGCTCACCCTGGCCCAGCTCGCCGCCGTCACCGGCATCTCCGTGAGCACCCTGTCCCGGCTGGAGTCGGGGCGGCGCGAGCCGGGGCTGCGGCACCTGCTGCCGCTGGCCCGGGCGCACCGGCTCCCCCTGGACGAACTCGTCGGCTCGCGCACCGGCGACCCCCGGGTCCACCCCCGCCCCTTCACCCGGCACGGACAGACGTGGGTCCCGCTCACCCGCAACCCGAACGACGGCCTGCACGCCTACAAGCAGATCCTCCCCGCCCCGGCCACCCCGCGGACCGAGTGGACGCCCCGCCCCGAACAGGGCTCCCACGAGGGCCACGAGTGGATCTACGTGCTCTCCGGCCGCCTGCTCCTCGCGCTCGGCGAGCACGACCTGATCCTGACGGCCGGGGAGACGGCGGAGTTCGACACCCGCGTCCCGCACGGCATCGCCAACGCCGGGGACCGGCCCGTCGAGTGGATCGCCCTGTACGGCGCACAGGGCGAGCGCATGCACATCCGGGTCCGCCCGGCCACCGACCGGCCGGACGACGCCCCCTGACCGTCACCCCTCCGCGATCACCACCGCCGACGCGATCCCCGCGTCATGGCTCAGCGACACGTGCCAGGACGCCACGCCCAGCTCCGCCGCCCGGGCCGCCACCGTCCCGGTGACCCGCAGCCGCGGCTGCCCGTTGTCCTCGACGTACACCTCGGCGTCCCTCCACAGCAGCCCCGCCGGTGCGCCCAGCGCCTTGGCCAGCGCCTCCTTCGCCGCGAAGCGGGCGGCGAGCGAGGCGACGCCGCGGCGCCCGCCGCCGGGCAGCAGCAGCTCGCTCTCCAGGAAGAGCCGCCCCGCCAGGGCCGGTGTGCGCGCCAGCGACGCCCCGAACCGCTCGACCTCGGCCACGTCGATCCCGACCCCGATGATGCTCATGCCGGGCACCCTAACCACTGCCGGGCGGCAACCCCTCCCCGGCGGCGCGGGGCGGGGGCGGCCCGGTGCTCTGAGAGACTGGGGGCACGATGAGTGAGACAGCTGCTCGGCGGGACGCGGTACTGCGCGCCCGGGCCGAGATCGACCTGGCCGCCCTGCGGGCCAACGTCCGCGCCCTGCGCGAACGGGCCCCCGGGGCGGCCGTCATGGCCGTCGTCAAGGCGGACGCCTACGGCCACGGCGCCGTCCCCTGCGCCCGCGCCGCCGTCCAGGCGGGCGCGACCTGGCTCGGCACCGCCACCCCGCAGGAGGCCCTCGCGCTCCGGGCGGCGGGGACCGGACTGCCGGACGACGTACGGATCATGTGCTGGCTGTGGACGCCCGGCGGGCCCTGGCGGGAGGCGGTCGAGGCGCGGCTCGACGTGTCCGTCAGCGGGATGTGGGCCCTGGCGGAGGTCACCGAGGCGGCCCGGGCGGCCGGGGTGCCCGCGCGCGTCCAGCTGAAGGCCGACACCGGGCTCGGCCGGAACGGCTGCCAGCCCGGCGCGGACTGGGAGGAGCTGGTCGCGGCCGCGCTGCGCGCCGAGCGGGAGGGGCTGCTGCGGGTCACCGGGCTCTGGTCCCACTTCGCCTGCGCCGACGAGCCCGGCCACCCCTCCATCGCCGCGCAGCTCACCCGCTTCCGGGAGATGACGGCGTACGCCGAGCGGCAGGGACTGCGCCCCGAGGTGCGGCACATCGCCAACTCCCCGGCCACCCTCACCCTCCCCGGCACCCACTTCGACCTGGTGCGGCCCGGCATCGCGATGTACGGCGTCTCGCCCAGCCCCGAGATCGGCACCCCGGCCGACTTCGGGCTGCGGCCCGTGATGACGCTGGCCGCCTCGCTGGCCCTGGTCAAGCAGGTCCCCGGCGGCCACGGCGTCAGCTACGGGCACCACTACACCACCCCCGGCGAGACCACCCTCGGCCTCGTCCCGCTCGGCTACGCGGACGGCATCCCGCGCCACGCCTCCTCCACCGGCCCCGTCCTGGTCGACGGCAAGTGGCGCACGGTCGCGGGGCGGATCGCGATGGACCAGTTCGTCGTCGACCTCGGCGGTGACCGGCCCGAGCCGGGCGCCGAGGCGGTGCTGTTCGGGCCCGGCGACCGCGGCGAGCCCACCGCCGAGGACTGGGCCCAGGCGGCGGGCACCATCGCGTACGAGATCGTCACCCGGATCGGAAGCCGCGTGCCGCGCGTCTACGTCGACGAGTGACAGGAACGACTGACGAGAACGAGTCACCGGAACGAGTGACGGTCCCCTGTGACGCGCGTCCGGGTGACACGGCGACCGGCGGCGGGTAGGCGCACAGCGGCCCGGTGAACCGGCGGACCAGGCGAAGAGGAGCGGTGTACGTGAGCGAGAGCAGCGGGGAGGCCGTCGCGGCGGCCGTCGCCTCCGCCACGGAGGCCGCCGGCGAGGTCGCCGCCGGCGGCTGGCGCCGGGCGACCGGCATCGCCGGGGTCGCGATAGGCGTGGTCGCGGCCGGTGCCGCGGCCGGAGTGGCGATAGAGCGGCTCACCGTCGGCCGCGGGATGCGCCAGAAGGCCCGCCTCGCCCTCGACTCGGCGGGCCCGTACGGCGGACTGCGCGGCACCCCGGGCAAGGCGTACGCCGAGGACGGCACCGAGCTGTACTACGAGGTCGACGACCTCGACCCGGCGGCCGAGGCCGACCGCGCCCCGCGCCGCAGGCGGCTGTTCGGCCGCAGGACGCCGGCGCCCGTCACCGTCGTCTTCAGCCACGGCTACTGCCTCAACCAGGACTCCTGGCACTTCCAGCGGGCCGCCCTCAGGGGCGTGGTCCGCAGCGTCTACTGGGACCAGCGCAGCCACGGCCGGTCCGGGCGGGGCGTGACGCAGACCCGGGACGACCGGCCGGTCAGCATCGAGGAGCTGGGCCGCGACCTCAAGGCGGTCATCGACGCGGCCGCGCCCGAGGGCCCGCTCGTGCTGGTCGGGCACTCGATGGGCGGCATGACCGTGATGGCCCTGGCCGACGCCTTCCCCGACCTGGTCCGCGAGCGCGTCGTCGGCGTCGCCCTCGTCGGTACCTCGTCCGGGCGGCTCGGCGAGGTCAACTTCGGGCTGCCGGTGGCCGGCGTCAACGCGGTGCGGCGGGTGCTGCCGGGCGTGCTCAGGGCGCTGGGGCAGCGGGCCGAGCTGGTGGAGCGGGGACGGCGGGCGACGGCGGACCTGTTCGCCGGGATCATCAAGCGGTACTCGTTCGCGTCCCGGGACGTGGACCCGGCCGTGGCCCGGTTCGCCGAGCGGATGATCGAGTCGACGCCGATCGACGTCGTCGCCGAGTACTACCCGGCCTTCAACGACCACGACAAGACCGAGGCCCTCGCCCACTTCGCCGGTCTCCCGGTGCTGGTCCTGGCCGGGGTGCGGGACCTGGTGACACCGAGCGAGCACAGCGAGGCCATCGCCGGTCTGCTGCCGGACGCCGAGCTGGTGCTGGTCCCCGACGCGGGGCACCTGGTGATGCTGGAACACCCCGAGCTGGTCACCGACCGCCTCGCCGACCTGCTCGCCCGCGCGGGCGCGGTGCCTACAGCGGCTACCGTGGACGGCTATGGAAGCACCAGCAGCAGCGCAGGGCCCGGCTGAGCCCTCCGGGTCCGCCGTGTCCGCGCCCGACGTCGAGATCACCGTCACCTCGCCCGAGCAGATGCGGGAGCTGGGCCGCAGGCTCGCGGGGCTCCTGCGCGCCGGTGACCTGGTGATGCTCAGCGGGGAGCTGGGCGCCGGCAAGACGACGCTGACCCGGGGGCTCGGCGAGGGCCTCGACGTGCGGGGCGCCGTGACCTCCCCGACCTTCGTGATCGCCCGGGTGCACCCCGCGCTCGGCGACGGTCCGCCGCTCGTCCACGTGGACGCCTACCGGCTGTCCGGCGGCCTGGACGAGATGGAGGACCTCGATCTCGACGTCTCCCTGTCCGACTCGGTAATCGTGGTCGAGTGGGGCGAGGGCAAGGTCGAGGAGCTGACCGAGGACCGGCTGCGGGTCCGGATCGAGCGGGCCGTCGGCGACACCACCGACGAGGTGCGGCACGTGACGGTGACCGGGCTCGGCGAGCGGTGGGCCACGGCCGACGTGCGCGTGCTGGCCGGCTGAGCCGCGCGGGCGGGGCCGGCTCCCGCCGGATTTCCGACAAGACGTCGGCAAAAGATTGCGTTCCGGGACTCGGGCGTGGTCACATGGTACTCAGCTCGTAGTTAGGCATGCCTTACTACGCCGCCCCCGAGCTTCAGGAGGCGTCCATGTCGTCCACGTCCCAGGCCCGGCCGCAGGGCCGCCCGAGGCCGCAGCCGCCCGCGCCCGCCGGGGTGTCGATGCGGGACCTGCTCGCCTCCTGCGCCGCCGCGACGGCGGTCTCGACGCCGCCCCGCGCCCCCGAACCGGAGACCCGCCGGCCGGTCCGCGACCAGCAGGGCCACCACGAGCAGCGGGGCCACGACGACCAGGAGCAGCGCGACCAGCAGGACCTCCACGGCCACCGCGAGGCCGCCTGACACCCCCGCGGGGGCCCGGCGGGGCAGCCGGTGCCCGCGACGGGGCGGCCCGCGCGTCGTCAGGGGACGACGACAACCTGTCGTCCGATCGTCGCGAACTTCCACATCGCGTCGCCGTCCGCGCGTGACTCGCGGATGCCGCCGGTGGGCCGGTCCGGGTCGGGCGGGGTCGTCGAGCCGTCGACCGCCGCGCTGAACCCGATGGCCACGCCCTGGGCGCCGGCGAAGCGCACCACGTGCTCGACCGGGATGCCGTCGGACCCGGTGATCCGGTTGGAGCGGGAGGTGACCGTGTAGGCGCCCGGGGCCGGGTCGACCGTGCTGGGCGTGACCTCGAAGGTGCGCTGCACCTTGTTGCCGGGGCCGACCAGCCAGACCCGGTCGTCGTCCACCGAGTACACCACCCGTTCACCCGTTCCGGACATGGCGGGCAGGGCGTCGGGGTGGCGCTTGTCGCGCGGCGCCTTGGCGGCGCCCGGGGCGGGGCTGCTGGTGGCCCGGGCCGGGGCCAGCTCCTCCGGGGCGCTGACGGACGCCTGGTGGGCGAGGACGCCGATGGTCACGAGGGCCGCCGCCGTGAGGCCGGTGACGATACCGGCGCTGCTGCTTGCCACTGGCGACCACCTCGTCGTCGTACTCGTGCGTCGGACTCGTCGTCGTACTCATGCGTCCCGCGTGCCCTGCCCCCGGGCGACGGTAGCAGTACGTGACCGGGTGGACGCGGTGTGCGACACGGAACTGTCCGGGCGGGGCGGCCGGGCGCACCCGGGTTGTCCACAGGGCGTCCGACGCGGGTCGCGCGGCGCCGTAGGCTGTTTGCGTGCTCTTGCTCGCTCTGGATACCGCCACACCCGCCGTCACCGTCGCGCTGCACGACGGCACGGACGTCCTCGCCTCGTCGAGCCAGGTCGACGCCCGTCGCCACGGTGAGCTGCTGCTGCCCGCCGTCGACCGGGTGCTCGCCGAGGCCGGCCTGCGGCTCGACGCCGTCACCGGCATCGTCGCCGGCATCGGCCCCGGCCCGTACACGGGGCTGCGCGTCGGCCTGATGACCGCGGACGCCTTCGGGCTCGCGCTCGGCGTGCCCGTGCACGGCCTGTGCACGCTGGACGGCCTCGCGTTCGCCGCCGACCTGGAGGGCCCCTTCGTGGTGGCCACCGACGCCCGCCGCAAAGAGGTCTACTGGGCGCGGTACGCCGACTCCCGCACCCGCCTCACCGACCCGGCCGTCGACCGGCCCGCCGACATCGCCGGGCAGGTCGCCGGGCTCCCGGCCGTCGGCGCGGGCGCGCTGCTGTACCCGGACACCTTCCCCCGGGTGCACGAGCCGGAGCACGTGTCCGCCGCGGCCCTGGCCCGGCTGGCCGCCGAGAAGCTGGCGGCCGGCGAGGAGCTGCCCGCGCCCCGGCCGCTCTACCTGCGCCGGCCCGACGCCCAGGTCCCCAAGAACTACAAGGTGGTCACCCCCAAGTGACCGAGCCAGCCACCGCCGAGCCCGCGCCGCCCGCCGTACTGCGCGAGATGCGCTGGTGGGACATCGACCCCGTGCTGCGCATGGAGCGCGAGCTGTTCCCGGAGGACGCCTGGTCGCGCGGGATGTTCTGGTCCGAGCTGGCGCACGCGCGCGGGCCCGGGGCGACCCGGCGCTACCTGGTCGCCGAGGAGGCCGGCCACGTCGTCGGCTACGCGGGGCTGGTCACCTCCGGGGAGCAGGCCGACGTGCAGACCATCGCCGTCGCCCGCGACCACTGGGGCACCGGCCTCGGCGCGCGGCTGCTCACCGAGCTGCTGCGCGCGGCGACCGACTTCGAGTGCACCGAGGTGCTCCTGGAGTGCCGGGTGGACAACACCCGCGCCCAGCGCCTCTACGAGCGCTTCGGCTTCGAGCCCATCGGCTTCAGACGCGGCTACTACCAGCCGGGGAACGTGGACGCCCTGGTGATGCGCCTGACCGACCCGTCCACCTCCGTACCGGGAACCGAACGAGGAACCGAGAACCATGGCTGACTCACGCGACGAGCCTCTCGTACTGGGGATCGAGACCTCCTGCGACGAGACCGGCGTCGGTGTCGTGCGCGGCACCACCCTGCTGGCCGACGCCGTCGCCTCCAGCGTCGACGAGCACGCCCGCTTCGGCGGTGTGGTGCCGGAGGTGGCGAGCCGCGCCCACCTGGAGGCGATGGTGCCGACCATCGACCGCGCCCTCAAGGAGGCCGGGGTGAGCCCCCGCGACCTCGACGGCATCGCCGTCACCGCGGGTCCCGGCCTCGCGGGCGCCCTGCTGGTCGGCGTCTCGGCGGCCAAGGCGTACGCCTACGCGCTCGGCAAACCGCTGTACGGGGTCAACCACCTCGCCTCGCACATCTGCGTCGACCAGCTCGAACACGGCGCGCTGCCCGAGCCGACGATGGCCCTGCTGGTCTCCGGCGGCCACTCCTCCCTGCTCCTCTCCACGGACATCACCTCCGACGTCCGCCCGCTCGGCGCCACCATCGATGACGCGGCCGGCGAGGCCTTCGACAAGATCGCCCGGGTGCTCAACCTCGGCTTCCCCGGCGGCCCGGTCATCGACCGGTACGCGCGCGAGGGCGACCCGGACGCGATCGCCTTCCCGCGCGGTCTGACCGGTCCGCGCGACCCGGCGTACGACTTCTCCTTCTCCGGTCTGAAGACGGCCGTGGCCCGCTGGATCGAGGCGAAGCGGGCGGCGGGGGAGGAGGTGCCGGTGCGCGACGTGTCGGCCTCCTTCCAGGAGGCGGTCGTGGACGTGCTGACCCGCAAGGCGGTGCGGGCCTGCAAGGACGAGGGCGTCGACCACCTGATGATCGGCGGCGGCGTGGCCGCCAACTCCCGGCTGCGGGCGCTGGCCCAGGAGCGCTGCGAGGCGGCCGGCATCCGGCTGCGGGTGCCGCGTCCCAAGCTGTGCACCGACAACGGCGCGATGGTCGCCGCGCTCGGCGCCGAGATGGTCGCCCGCAACCGGGCCGCCTCCGACTGGGACCTCTCCGCGGACTCCTCCCTCCCGGTGACCGACCCGCACGTGCCGGGCCAGGGCCACCCGCACGGCCACCACGGCCACGACCACGTCCACGAAGTGAGCAAGGAGAACTTGTACTCGTGACCGTCGCGCTGATGTGGGAGGCGCGGGCCGTGCCCGGCCGGGGCGGGGAGCTGCTGGCCTGGGCGCGGCGCCAGGAGCTGCCGCTGCGGCCGCTGCGCCGGGAGACCCTGCGGGCCCCGCAGGACCGCGTCCTCGTCATCACCTGGTGGGACGCCGCGTACGACGCCGAACTCCCGGAGCTGCCCGAACCGGACGGGGCGCTGGTGGCGCGGGCGGTGCACCGCTGGCGGTTCGAGTCGGCCGAGGACGACGCGGAGCGGGCCGGCAGAAGCGACAGCCGGGCCGAATGATTCGGCGGCTGCACCGAATGTTCCGGTGGCCTTCGGGTCGTCGTCCCCTTCGTCAGGCGGCCTCGTGGGGTTACGATCGCCGCCATGACATCTCCGCAGCCCGCTGAAACCCGGACGCAAAAGCGGTCCCCGCAGACCGCTACCCTCGCCGAGATCGCGCGTGAGGCCGGTGTGTCGGCGCCGACTGTTTCGAAGGTGCTCAACGGCCGCGCCGACGTCGCCCCGTCCACCCGGGCCCGCGTCGAGGAGCTGCTCCGCGTCCACGGCTACCGGCGCAGGCGGGCCGAGTCCACCCGCTCGCCCCTGATCGACCTGGTCTTCCACGAGCTTGAGAGCGCCTGGGCGATGGAGGTCATCCGCGGCGTGGAGAACGTGGCCAGGGACGCCGGGCTCAGCGTCGTGCTCTCCGAGAGCGCGGGCCGCCTCACGCCCGGCCGGACCTGGGCCGACCAGGTCGCCGCCCGCCGCCCGCACGGCGTGATCCTCGTGCTGTCCGGCCTCGACGAGTCCCAGCGGGCCCTGCTCACCAGCCGCTCCATCCCGTTCGTGGTGATGGACCCGGCCGGTGACCCGGGCGCCGACGTGCCGTCCATCGGCGCCACCAACTGGCAGGGCGGCCTCGCCGCCACCCGGCACCTGGTCGACCTCGGCCACACCCGCATCGGCGCGATCAGCGGACCCACCCGCATGATGTGCAGCCGCGCCCGCGTCGACGGCTACCGCGCCGCCCTGGAGACCGCGGGGCTGCCCGTCGACCCCGGCCTGATCGTGACCGGCGACTTCCATCACGAGGCCGGCTACCGCCAGGGCCTGGAGCTGCTGCGCCGCCCGGACCGGCCGACCGCCGTCTTCGCCGGCAACGACCTCCAGGCGCTCGGCCTGTACGAGGCGGCGCGCGAGCTGGGGCTGCGCATCCCGCACGACCTGAGCGTGGTCGGGTTCGACGACCTGCCGGTGGCCCGCTGGGTGGGGCCGCCGCTGACGACCGTGCGCCAGCCGCTGATGGAGATGGCCGAGGCGGCGGCCCGGCTGGTGCTGGACCTGGGCCGGGACGACGGCTCCTCGACGGCCACCCGGGTGGAGCTGGCCACCAGCCTGGAGGTGCGCAGCAGCACGGCGCCGCCCCAGGAGGGGCAAGGCTGACAGGGGAGAGCGGGCCGGCCCCCAGTCTGAGAAATTCCGCAGAAGTCCGACCCACCTGTTCCAGTTTCAATAATTCGGACTTATGTTCCTTCCGGCGGGGCATCCGGGTGGGGACGCGAACGAAACGGGCGGGGCGGGGGCTGACGCATGGCGGCGCGGGGCGGACAGGACGGGCGGGCCGGCCGCCGCAGGGGGCTGCGGGCGGCCGTACTGGCACTGGCCGCCGCCCTGCTGCTCGGGGCCGGAGCGGCGGGCTGGGCCTACTGGCACCTGAACGGCAACATCAAGAGCGTCGACATCAACGGCGCGCTCGGCGACGACCGCCCCGCACGACCGGTCACCGTCCCCTCCACCTCGCCCGCCGCCTCCCCGGTGCCCACCGGCGCCCTGAACCTCCTCGTCCTCGGCTCCGACTCGCGCAGCGGCGAGGAGAACCGGGAACTCGGCGGCGGCGACAGCGGCGGCGCCCGCTCGGACACGGCGATGGTCGTCCACCTCGACGCGGGCCGCACCGCCGCCACCGTCGTCAGCATCCCCCGCGACACGCTCGTCGAGCGGCCCGCCTGTCCGCTGCCGTCCGGCGGCACGACCCGCGAGGCGAGCGGCGCGATGTTCAACACCGCCTACGAACTGGGCGGCCCGGTCTGCGCCGTGAAGACCGTCGAGACGCTCACCGGCGTGCGCATGGACCACTACGTCGAGGTCGACTTCTCCGGCTTCGCCGACCTGGTCGACGCGCTCGGCGGGGTCACGGTCACCACGGACGTCGACATCGACGACGACAAGAGCCATCTGCACCTGGACGCCGGCACCCACCACCTCGACGGCACCGAGGCGCTCGGCCTGGCCCGCACCCGGTACGGGCTGGCGGGCGGCAGCGACCTCGCCCGGATCGAGCTCCAGCACAAGCTCGTCAAGGCGCTGCTGGAGCAGATCTCCGCCACCGACCTGCTCACCGACCCCGCCAAGCTCTACCAGGTCGCCGACGCGCTCACCGGCAGCCTCACCACCGACACCGGCCTGGACTCGCTGGGCGAGCTGACGGACCTGGGCCGCAGCCTCGGGGACCTCGGCGCGGACGACGTACGCACGCTGACCATGCCGGTGCTGCCCGCGCCCTCCGACCCCAACCGGGTGGTGGCGGACCAGCCGGAAGCGGCCGACCTGTGGGAATCGCTGCGCTGAAAGATTCTCCGGGAAATCTCGCGGCGGGTGTCGATCCACGGCCCTCCCGTTCGACGCAGGGGTGAGAGGCCGGGAGGGACCCGGCACCGGAACCACCGAGGAGTCACCATGCCCCGCTTCCTGTCGCTGATCCGCATCGAGGAGTCCGACGCCCTGTCCGGCGGCCCCAGCCCCGAGCTGGTGCAGCGGATGGAGAAGCTGATGGAGGAGATGACCAAGGCCGGCGTCCTGCTGGACACGGCCGGCCTGACCCCCACCGCCCAGGGCGCCCGCGTCCACTACGAGGGCGGGCAGCTCTCCGTCACCGACGGGCCCTTCACCGAGACCAAGGAGGTCATCGGCGGCTACTCCCTCCTCCAGGCCAAGGACCGGGCCGAGGCGATCGAGTGGACCAAGCGGTTCCTGAAGACCCACGAGGAGTACTGGACGGTGACCTGCGAGGTGCGCGAGCTGATGGAGGGCTGAGCCGCCGCAGCGCGAGCCGCGCCCCGTTTTGCCCCGGCGGCCCGAGGGTGTTGCATGGTGGGCTGTGGAACCGCAGCCCACCGCCGCCCTCGAAACCGTCTTCCGGCTGGAGTCGCCCCGGGTCATCGCCGGCGTGGCCCGGCTCGTGAGGGACGTCGGCATCGCCGAGGAACTCACCCAGGACGCCCTGGTCGCGGCCCTGGAGCAGTGGCCCCGCGACGGCGTGCCCGACAACCCGGGCGCCTGGCTCATGGCCACCGCCCGCCGCCGCGCCGTCGACCTGATCCGGCGCCGGGAGACCTACGCCCGCAAGCTCGCGGAGATCGGCCGGGACCTGCCCGCCTCGGCGCCGCCGCCCGAGGAGCCCGCCGGCCCCGAGGACATCGACGACGACCTGCTCCGGCTGGTCTTCACCGCCTGCCACCCGGTGCTGTCCGCCGAGGCCCGCATCGCCCTCACCCTCCGGCTGCTCGGCGGTCTGACCACGCCGGAGATCGCCCGCGCCTGCCTCGTCCCCGAACCGACCGTCGCCCAGCGCATCGTGCGCGCCAAACGCACCCTGGCCAGGAAGAACATCGACTTCGAGGTGCCGTACGGACCGGACCGCGAGGCCCGCCTCGGCTCGGTCCTCGAGGTCATCTACCTGATCTTCAACGAGGGCTACGCGGCCACCGCGGGCGACGACTGGCTCCGCCCCGCCCTGTGCGAGGACGCACTGCGCCTGGCCCGCGTCCTGTCCGCCCTGATGCCGAAGGAACCCGAGGTCCACGGCCTGACCGCGCTGCTGGAGTTCCAGTCCTCGCGCACCGCCGCCCGCACCGGCCCGGACGGCGAGCCGGTCCTCCTGGAGGACCAGAACCGCCACCGCTGGAACCGCCTGCTCATCGCCCGCGGCGTCACCGCCCTCGACCACGCCCGCGCCACCACCGGCTCGGGCGCCCCGGGCCCGTACGTCCTCCAGGCCGCGATCGCCGCCTGCCACGCCACGGCCCACACCTACGAGGAGACCGACTGGCCCCGTATCGCCACGCTCTACGGCCTGCTGGCGGCCCGCGCCCCGTCCCCGGTCGTGGAACTCAACCGCGCGGTCGCCGTCTCCAAGGCCCAGGGTCCGGCCCCCGCCCTGGCCCTCGTCGACGCCCTCGCCGCCGAACCCGCCCTGCGCGACTACCACCTGCTCCCCAGCGTCCGCGGCGACCTCCTGGCCCGCCTGGGCCGTACGGCCGAGGCGCGCGCGGAGTTCGAACGCGCCGCGTCCCTGACCCGCAACGCACGCGAACGCGCGCTCCTGCTGCGCCGCGCCCGGGAGGCGGCCGACTAGGGCCGGACAGGCCCTAACCCGCCGGATGCCCGATCAGCATCGTCGGCGCCCCCGCGACCCGGGTCAGGAACACGGTCGCGGCGTTCGGCCCTTCCGGCTTGACCTTCTTCCGCAGTTCCTCCGGCTCCACCGCCGAGCCCCGCTTCTTCACGGTCAGCGTCCCGACCCCGCGCTCCCGCAGCAGCGCCTTCAGCTTCTTGACGTTGAAGGGCATCCGGTCGGTGATCTCGTAGGCGGTGGCGTACGGCGTGCTGCGCAGCTCGTCGGCGGTGACGTAGGCGATGGTCGGGTCGAGCAGCCCGCCGTCCAGGTCCGCGGCGACCTCGGCGACCAGGTGGGCCCGGATGACGGCGCCGTCCGGCTCGTACAGGTACCGGCCGGGCGTGCGCACCCCGGGGTCGGGCAGGCCCGTGCCGGGCAGGGTGCGGGGGCCGGGCAGCAGCGTGGCCCGCACCGCCCCCGGCGCCGCGCCGGTCCCGAACCACAGCACGGCCTCCTTCACGTCCCCGCCGTCGGAGATCCACTCCGCCTCGGCGTCCTCGGGCACCGCCTCGTGCGGGATGCCGGGCGCCACCTTCAGCGCGGCGGCCCGGGAGGCCGTACGGGCCGCCCGCACGGCCCAGGACAACGGCGGCGAGTACGCCTCGGGATCGAAGATCCGGCCCCGCCCGCCCCGGCGCGCGGGATCGACGAACACGGCGTCGTACCCCGCTGTGTCCACCTCCGAGACATCCGCCTCGCGCACCTCGATCAGCTCGCCGAGCCCCAGCGCCCCGGCGTTGGCACGGGCCGCCGCGGCCGTGACCGGGTCCCGGTCGACGGCGAGCACCCGGATCCCGGCGCGGGCCAGCGCGATCGCGTCGCCGCCGATCCCGCAGCACAGGTCGGCGACGGAGGTCACGCCCAGCGCGGCGAACCGCCCGGCCCGGTACGCCGCCACGCTCGCCCGCGTCGACTGCTCCACCCCGTTGGGCGTGAAGAACATCCGCCCGGCGTCCTCGGCCCCGAACTTCGCCGCCGCGCGCTGCCGCAGCCGGGCCTGCCCGAGCGCCGCCGACACCAGCTCGACGGGATGCGTGCGCCGCAGCCGGGTCGCGACCGCCAGCTCGCGCGCGGGGTCGGTGTCGCGCACCTCGTCGAGGAGCGCGCGGCCTTCGGGGGTGAGGAGGAGGTCGAGGTCGTTCACCGGGTCATTGTGGGCCAGTCGGTGGATGGTGTGCCTCCGGCGCGGTGTCGGGCGGGGTTCGGCGGCAGGGGACTGCGAAGATCCGGCACCATGCGAGAAGTCGTACAAAATGACAAAAGTCGGGCGTCGCGTCGCGGGTCCCGGGCACCTCGTCCCACCGCCGCCCTCGCTGTCGCCGTCCTCGCCGCTCTCGCCGCCGGCTGCGCGCAGGGCGACGGACACGGGGTGCGCGGCGCCGCCGGCCAGCAGGCGCCGGAGGCGCCCCCCGCCCGCGCCGTCGACGGCGCGGCGAAGGCGCGCGAGGCCCGGGCCGCCCTGGCCGCCGCGGCCAAGCGCTGGGACCTCAAGAAGGTCCCCCTGACGGCGCCCGCGCCGCCGGCGAAGAAGCCGGAGATCAAGGCCCGCGAGGGCTTCGAGGTCGACGGCCAGGAGGAGGACGCGCTGCCGCCGGTCTTCACCACGGTCCCCACCAAGGAGAAGATCGTCTTCCTCACCATCGACGACGGCGCCGAGAAGGACCCGGCGTTCCTGCGGATGATGAGCGAGCTGAAGATCCCGTACACCGTCTTCCTCACCGACGAGGAGATCAAGGACGACTACGGCTACTTCAAGAAGATGCAGGCCCGCGGCGTCACCCTCAACAACCACACCCTGAGCCACCCCTACCTGCCCGCCCTGTCCTACGAGGAGCAGAAGCGGGAGATCTGCGGCATGCAGGACGTGCTGGAGAAGCACTACGGCAAGCGCCCCGTCCTCTTCCGCCCGCCCTACGGCAACTACAACCGCGACACCCTGCGCGCCGCCAAGTCCTGCGGCATCGAGTACGCCCCGATCTGGAGCGAGGAGGTGTACGTCGACCACTGGGAGTACCGCGAGTGGGACCAGGACCTGCACCCCGGCGACATCGTCCTCACCCACTTCCGGGGCACCGACGACTGGGACGGCACCATGACCGACATGGTCCGCCGCTTCCTGGACCGGATCACCGCCGACGGGTACGCGGTGGCCCGCCTGGAGGACTACCTGTGAGGCGAGGGCGGTTCCGTCCGGCCGGCGCCGCCCTGGCCGCCCTGCTGCTCCCGCTCGCCGCCTGCGACCGCCCCGCCTCCCCCGCCCGACCCGCGGCGGCGGCCGGGGACCCCGCCCAGGGCGCCGACCGGGGGCGCCGGCTGCCGCCCGTCGTGGACCACGTCCGCACCGACGACCCGGTCGTCTTCCTCACCTACGACGACAGCGCCGAGCGCGACCCGGCCTTCGCCGGCCTGGTCCGCGAACGGCGGCTCCCGGTCACCCTGTTCCTCACCGACACCGTCGCCGGTCCGGCGTACGGCGACTTCGCCCGGCTGCGCCCGTTCGGCGCGAGCCTGCAGAACCACACCCTCGACCACCGCTCCCTGCGCGGCCTGCCCTATGCCGGCCAGCGCGCCGAGATCTGCGGCCAGCAGACCAAGCTCAGGTCCCGCTTCGGCGTCCGCGCCCGCCTCTTCCGCCCGCCGCACGGCACGTACGACACCACGACCCTGCGCGCCGCCGCCGACTGCGGCATCACCGCCCTGGTCCTGTGGCGCGCCACCCTCGACGCCGGCGGCGACCTCACCTACACCCGCGGCGACCACCGCCTCCACCCCGGCGACATCATCGCCGTGGACCCGGACCACCCGACGGCCGCGAACCTGACGGCCCGCACGGAACGCCTGCTGGAGACGATCGAGGGGCAGGGGCTGAGGGTGGGCAACCTGGAGGACTACCTCTGACTTCCTGATGCCGGCTTCTTGATGCCGGCCGGCATCCTCCAGCCCGTCCGGCGCTTGAGGACGAGGCCCGTTCAGGGCCGAAGCGGGGGTCTGGGGGGCGGCAGCCCCACCGCCGCCCGCACCCACGCAGGGTGCCCCCACAAACCGGCGTTCACCAGAAAACCCCGCCGACGCGCCGCAGGCATTGGCACTCCGCTTGACCGAGTGCTAATCCCAGTCATAGTCTCGGCTCTGGCACTCCCCAGTGGAGAGTGCCAACTACGCGACGGGCAGGTCCGGCACCCGCGACGACGGATCCACCTGGTCGCCACCTCAGACAGTTAACCCCGTGAGATCTCCGAAGGGGGAGGTCGGATCGTGACGACCACCAGCTCCAAGGTTGCCATCAAGCCGCTCGAGGACCGCATCGTGGTCCAGCCGCTCGACGCCGAGCAGACCACGGCGTCGGGCCTGGTCATTCCGGACACCGCCAAGGAGAAGCCCCAGGAGGGCGTCGTCCTGGCCGTGGGCCCGGGCCGCTTCGAGGACGGCAACCGTCTTCCGCTCGACGTCAGCGTCGGCGACGTCGTGCTCTACAGCAAGTACGGCGGCACCGAGGTGAAGTACAACGGCGAGGAGTACCTCGTCCTCTCGGCCCGCGACGTGCTCGCGATCGTCGAGAAGTAATTCACCGAAGCATCCTGCTTCTCAACTGCGCCCCTGGCCCCCGCAACCCACAGGTAGCCGGGCGTCGGGGGCGCAGTGCCGTATAACCCCAAGATTTCCGGAAGAGGGCTCACGCTCCCATGGCGAAGATCCTGAAGTTCGACGAGGACGCCCGTCGCGCCCTCGAGCGCGGCGTCAACAAGCTCGCCGACACCGTGAAGGTGACGATCGGCCCCAAGGGCCGCAACGTCGTCATCGACAAGAAGTTCGGCGCCCCCACCATCACCAACGACGGCGTCACCATCGCCCGTGAGGTCGAGGTCGAGGACCCGTACGAGAACCTCGGCGCCCAGCTGGTGAAGGAGGTGGCGACCAAGACCAACGACATCGCGGGTGACGGCACCACCACCGCCACCGTGCTCGCCCAGGCGCTGGTGCGCGAGGGCCTGAAGAACGTCGCCGCGGGTGCCTCCCCGGCGCTGCTCAAGAAGGGCATCGACGCCGCCGTCAAGGCCGTCTCCGAGGACCTCCTCGCCACCGCCCGCCCGATCGACGAGAAGTCCGACATCGCCGCCGTGGCCGCGCTGTCCGCCCAGGACCAGCAGGTCGGCGAGCTGATCGCCGAGGCGATGGACAAGGTCGGCAAGGACGGTGTCATCACCGTCGAGGAGTCCAACACCTTCGGTCTTGAACTGGACTTCACCGAGGGCATGGCCTTCGACAAGGGCTACCTGTCGCCGTACTTCGTGACGGACCAGGAGCGCATGGAGGCCGTCCTCGACGACCCGTACATCCTGATCAACCAGGGCAAGATCTCCTCCATCGCGGACCTGCTGCCGCTGCTGGAGAAGGTCATCCAGGCCAACGCCTCCAAGCCGCTGCTGATCATCGCCGAGGACCTGGAGGGCGAGGCGCTCTCCACCCTCGTCGTCAACAAGATCCGCGGCACCTTCAACGCGGTGGCCGTCAAGGCGCCCGGCTTCGGCGACCGCCGCAAGGCGATGCTGCAGGACATGGCCGTCCTGACCGGCGCCACGGTCATCTCCGAGGAGGTCGGCCTCAAGCTCGACCAGGTCGGCCTGGACGTGCTCGGCACCGCCCGCCGCATCACCGTCACCAAGGACGACACCACGATCGTCGACGGTGCCGGCAAGCGCGACGAGGTCGAGGGCCGCATCAACCAGATCAAGGCCGAGATCGAGGCCACGGACTCCGACTGGGACCGCGAGAAGCTCCAGGAGCGCCTCGCGAAGCTGGCCGGCGGCGTGTGCGTGATCAAGGTCGGCGCCGCCACCGAGGTGGAGCTGAAGGAGCGCAAGCACCGTCTGGAGGACGCCATCTCCGCGACCCGCGCCGCGGTCGAGGAGGGCATCGTCTCCGGTGGTGGCTCCGCGCTGGTCCACGCCGTCAAGGTGCTGGAGGGCAACCTCGGCAAGACCGGCGACGAGGCCACCGGTGTCGCGGTCGTCCGCCGCGCCGCCGTCGAGCCGCTGCGCTGGATCGCCGAGAACGCCGGCCTGGAGGGCTACGTCATCACCTCCAAGGTCGCCGAGCTGGACAAGGGCCAGGGCTTCAACGCCGCCACCGGCGAGTACGGCGACCTGGTCAAGGCCGGCGTCATCGACCCGGTGAAGGTCACCCGCTCCGCCCTGGAGAACGCCGCCTCCATCGCCTCCCTCCTGCTGACGACCGAGACCCTGGTCGTCGAGAAGAAGGAAGAGGAAGAGCCGGCCGCCGCGGGCCACGGCCACGGCCACGCCCACTGAGCGCTGCGCTGAGCTGAGCGAACGGTGCCCGGTCCCCTGCGGGGGGCCGGGCACCGCTGCTTCGGGGCGCCGGTGCCGGGGGGCGTCCGCCCCGCCGGGTTCGTCGCCGGGCGCGGCGCCGTTGTGGCTGGACGCGCAGTTCCCCGCGCCCCTGGGGGCGTCGCACCTGACGAGCCTCAGAAAAGCGCCACGGTTCAGGACGGACCGCAGCGGATCACGCCGACGGCCCTACTGCGGCCCGTACTTGCGCCCCGTCCGCGACGTGATCCCGCCCAGCAGGCCCCGCGGCACCAGCTTGGCCGCGCCCATCAGGGTCTTGTAGCGGGGGTCGGGGATCGACAGGGACTTGCCGCGGGACAGGTCGGCGAGGGCCGCCGCCACGACCTTGTCCGCGTCGAGCCACATCCAGCCCGGGATGTTGTCCGTGCCCATGCCGGCCCGGGCGTGGAACTCCGTGCGCACGAAGCCGGGGGCCAGGGCCATCAGGCGTACGCCGCTGCCGGCCAGGTCCTTCGCCACGCCCTGGGTGAACTGCACGACCCACGCCTTGGAGGCGCCGTAGGTGCCGCGCGGGACGAAGGCGGCGACCGAGGCCACGTTGACGACGCCGCCGCGGCCCCGCTCCCGCATCGCCTCCACCGCCGCCGAGGTCAGCCGGAGCACCGCCTCGCAGTGCACCTTGAGCATGGTCAGCTCGTCGGCCATGGGCACGTCCAGGAAACGGCCCTTGTTGCCGAAGCCGGCGTTGTTGATCAGCAGGTCGACGGGGCTCCGGCGGGAGCCGAGCCGGTCGGCCACGGCGTCGATGCCGGCGTCCGTGGACAGGTCCGCCGTCAGCACCTCCGCCTCGATGCCGTGCCGGTCGTGCAGTTCGGTGGCCTGTTCGCGCAGCCGCTTGGTGTCACGCGCCACCAGCACCAGGTCGTGTCCGTCGGCCGCCAGCCGACGCGCGAACGCGGCGCCGAGGCCCGCCGTCGAGCCCGTAATCAATGCCGTTGTCATGGCGCAAGGTTAGGGTGCCGGATCGCGGGTGCGGACCGAGCCGGTCCGCTTCGTTCAGGCGCCGTACTCCGCCACGTACTTCCGCGCCGACGCCAGCGCCTCCGGGTGCAGCGCGTCGCCCGCCGCGAGCAGCCGGGGGAGCAGCTCCCGCTGGGTCGTCACCGCGCGGAACTGCAGCGCCACCGTCACCTCGTGCGCGGGCCGGTGCACGATCCGCACCGGGTCCCCGGCCCGGATCTCACCGGGCTCCAGGACGCGGAAGTACGCGCCCGGCACCCCCTTCTCCATGAAGCGCTTCACCCAGCGCGGCTCACCCATGTGGCCCTGGAAGGTGCGGCAGGGGATGCGTCCGGACGTCACCTCCAGGAGCAGCTCGGGGCCGACCCGCCAGCGCTCGCCGATCAGGGCGCCGGCGAGGTCGAGGCCGGTGGTGGTGAGGTTCTCGCCGAAGGAGCCGTTCGGCAGCGCACGGCCCAGCTCGCGCTCCCAGTCGTCCAGGTCCTCGCGCGCCACCGCGTACACCGCCTGGTCGTCGCCGCCGTGGTGCCGGGTGTCGCAGACCGTGTCGCCGGCCAGGCCGCTCGCCCCGACCCCCTTCGCCCCGGGCGCCGCGACCCGCACGGGGCCGTCGGCCGGACGCTTGTCGATGCCGGTGACGCCCTCGGGCTGGTCGGTGTACGGCACCGCCTTCGCGCGGCCCAGGTTGACGGACAGAAGCCTCATGGCGGGAAGGTGCATGCGAGAACGGTAGGTCATGCCTGGTCAAAGCGGCGACGCATTATTCGCCGTCCGGTCAAAGGGTCGCTTATCCTCGGGGTGTGATCGAGGCTCGTCATCTCCGCGTGCTGCGCGCCGTGGCATCGACCGGTTCCTTCTCCGCCGCGGGGCGCGAGCTGGGCTGCACCCAGCCCGCCGTCAGCCAGCAGATGAAGGCCCTGGAGGCTTCCGTCGGCACGCCCCTGCTGGTGCGGACCGGACGCGAGATGCGGCTGACCCAGGCCGGAGAGGCGCTGGTGCGGCACGCCGCCGGGATCATCGCCGGGCTCACGGCGGCCGAGGAGGAGGTCGCCGCGATCGCCGGGCTGCGCGCCGGCCGGGTCCGGCTGGTGTCCTTCCCCAGCGGCAGCTCCACCCTCGTACCGACCGCCCTGGCCGCGCTGCGTGCCGCGCACCCCGGCACCCGGGTCTTCCTGGAGGAGGCCGAGCCGCCGAACTCCGTCGAGCTGCTGCGCGAGGGCGACTGCGACGTGGCGCTCGCGTTCCGCTACGAGGGGGCGGCCGGCGCGGAGGAGTGGGACGACCTGGTCGTCCGCCCGCTGCTGACCGACCGGCTGGTGGCGCTGGTCCCCGAGGGGCACCGGCTCGCCCGCACCGAAGGGTCCGTGGCCATCGGGGAGCTGGCCCGGGAGTCCTGGATCGCGGGCTGCCCGCGCTGTCGCGGCCAGCTGGTCGAGGTGTGCGAGGGCGCCGGTTTCACCCCCCGCATCGATTTCGCGACCGACGACTACCCGGCGGTGGCCGGCCTGGTCGGCGCGGGCCTGGGCGTGGCCGTGCTGCCCCAGCTCGCCGTGGATTCCGTACGTCCCCGGGGAGTGCGCACGGTCGCGCTGGAGCCGGCCGTGCGGCGGGAGATCGTCGCGCTCACGCTGCCCGACCTGGCGCAGGTGCCGGCGGTGACCGCCACCCTGGACGAGCTGGCCCGGGCGGGGGCGCGCCAGTCGGCGGCGCGCTGACCGCGCGGGGGAGTCGGGCGGCGGGTTCCTGAGAGCCTTGCGCCGAGCCGTTCGTCGCGTTCTTCCAGAGAAACGTTCCTTCAGTGAGGTGCGGCCGCCTCCCCGCCGGCCGACGCCGATGCCGTCGCCGCCACCAGGCGGTTGCGGGCCCGTCCCATGAGCTCCTCGCGCTCGTCCTCGGTCAGCCCGCCCCACACGCCGTACGGCTCACGCACCGCCAGCGCGTGCGCCGCGCACTCGGCGCGGACCGGGCACCTCATGCAGACCTCCTTGGCCGAGTTCTCGCGAGCACTCCGTGCCGCACCGCGTTCGCCTTCCGGATGGAAGAAGAGCGAACTGTCCACCCCGCGGCACGCAGCCAGGAGCTGCCAGTCCCACAGGTCCGCGTTCGGTCCGGGAAGGCGGGAGAAATCTGCCATTGCGTGACCCCTTGTAGCCGTTCTGGGTGGATACGGTGTCCACGACCGTACAACTACGATCTAAGGAGATGAAAATATGACTCATTGCGAATCTAGCCGCAGACACCAGCGAAGTGGAAGAAAAGCGGCTGAATGGGGCACCGCTTGTGATGAAACGGCGCGGGTCCCACGCGCATGTCTGCTGCGTGGCCGCCCCCTCACGTAGAGTGCCGAAGACGACACACAGCCCCGTAACTCTTTCGAGTGACCATCGTTGAGAGTGCGGAGGCGGTTGAAGGAACAAGTGCTCGGGCGGGCGTCCGGGACGGTCGACCGCACAGGTGACGATTTCGTACCAGCCTGGAGGCTCAACGTGACGCGCATCAGCTGCGGAGGACGGCCATGACTTCCGTCCTCGTCTGCGACGACTCCCCGCTTGCCCGAGAGGCGCTCCGCCGCGCGGTCGCGACCGTGCCCGGCGTCGAGCGCGTGACGACGGCCGCCAACGGCGAGGAAGTCCTCCGCCGCTGGGGAGCCGACCGCTCGGACCTGATTCTGATGGACGTGCGCATGCCCGGCCTGGGCGGCGTCGAGACCGTCCGGCGGCTGCTGTCCGCCGACCCCGGTGCGCGCATCATCATGCTCACCGTCGCCGAGGACCTGGACGGCGTGGCCCTCGCGGTCGCCGCCGGCGCCCGTGGCTATCTGCACAAGGACGCCTCGCGCGCCGAGCTGCGCGCCACCGTCACCCAGGCCCTCGCCGACCCGACCTGGCGGCTCGCCCCGCGCCGGCTGCGCTCGGCCGAGATGGGCGCCGCGCCCACGCTCACCGCGCGTGAGATCCAGGTCCTGGAGGGCATGAGCCACGGCCGTTCCAACGCGGAGATCGGCCGTGAGCTGTTCCTCTCCGAGGACACGGTCAAGACCCACGCCCGTCGGCTCTTCAAGAAGCTCGGCGCCTCGGACCGGGCGCACGCCGTGGCGCTCGGCTTCCGGTGGGGCCTGGTTCGCTAGGGCCTCCCCGTGCGATGGAGTCCGACCGGGCCCGTCGGGGGCATGGCGATCCCCGCTTATCGCGAGGTGAGCGGGGGTGACAAGGCGACCCGCCGGATGCCCGCTGCCCGTTTCGCCGCGGATGACGCATCCTTGAGGTGTGGAGTTCCTCGGGGACGAGTCGGTCGAGCGGAAGGGGAGGGCGCAGGGGATGAGTTCCGGCGCACCTGCTCATAACGCTTCGGTGCACAACAACGGGCACGGAGCCACGGATCGGACGGCCGCAAGGCACCATGGACCGATGCGTGACGACGAGGCGCCCCCGGACCAGGGGACGGTGGGTGGGCTCGTCCACCGCGCCGTAGACGGGGACGAGCAGGCCACGCACGACCTGCTCGCCCATGTCCACCCCCTGGCGCTGCGCTACTGCCGCACGCGTCTGTCCCGGCTGCCCGGCGACGCCCGGCACTTCGTCGAGGACCTCGCCCAGGAGGTCTGCGTCGCGGTGCTGCTCGCGCTGCCCCGCTACAAGGACACCGGACGCCCCTTCGAGGCGTTCGTCTTCGCCATCGCCGCCCACAAGGTCGCCGACCTCCAGCGCGCCGCGATGCGCCACCCCGGCTCGACGGCCGTCCCCTCCGACGAGATGCCCGAGCGGCCGGACGACTCACTGGGCCCCGAGGAGCGGGCACTGCTCAACAGCGACGCCGCCTGGGCCAAGAAACTGCTGGCCAACCTCCCGGAGAATCAGCGCGAGCTGCTCCTGCTGCGCATCGCGGTCGGCCTCACGGCCGAGGAGACCGGCCAGATGTTGGGAATGTCACCGGGCGCGGTGCGGGTCGCCCAGCACCGGGCGCTGAGCCGGCTGCGGGCGCTGGCGGAGCAGTAGTTCACGAGGCGCCCAGGGACCGGTCCGCCTCGTACAAAAGCACGAAGGCCGCACGCTTCCTTGATCGTGGAATGAGCCACGTCCACTTCCCGTTAGCATGGACATCCGCACCGATCAAGGCCATTTGGGGAAGGTGTCATGACTGCCAACGTCGACGGAGTGCCCGAGAAATTCGCGACACTCGGGCTGACCTACGACGACGTGCTGCTGCTGCCGGGCGCCTCCGCGGTGCTTCCGAACGCGGTCGACACCTCGTCCCGCATCTCCCGCAACGTGCGGGTCAACATCCCGCTGCTGTCCGCGGCCATGGACAAGGTGACCGAGTCCCGGATGGCCATCGCCATGGCCCGCCAGGGCGGCGTCGGCGTCCTGCACCGCAACCTGTCCATCGAGGACCAGGCCAACCAGGTCGACCTGGTGAAGCGCTCCGAGTCGGGCATGGTGGCCAACCCCATCACCATCCACCCGGACGCCACCCTCGGCGAGGCCGACGCCCTGTGCGCCAAGTTCCGCATCAGCGGCGTCCCGGTCACCGACGACGCGGGCAAGCTGCTCGGCATCGTCACCAACCGCGACATGGCCTTCGAGACCGACCGCACCCGGCGGGTGCGCGAGGTCATGACGCCGATGCCGCTGGTCACCGGCCAGGTCGGCATCTCCGGCGTGGACGCCATGGAACTGCTGCGCCGCCACAAGATCGAGAAGCTTCCGCTGGTCGACGGCGACGGCGTCCTCAAGGGCCTGATCACGGTCAAGGACTTCGTCAAGGCCGAGCAGTACCCGCACGCCGCCAAGGACGCGGAGGGCCGCCTGCTCGTCGGCGCCGCCGTCGGCGCCAGCCCCGAGGCGCTCGACCGCGCCCAGGCCCTCGCCGAGGCCGGGGTGGACTTCCTCGTCGTCGACACCTCGCACGGCCACAACAGCAACGCGCTGAGCTGGATGTCGAAGATCAAGTCGAGCGTCGGCGTCGATGTCGTCGGCGGCAACGTCGCCACCCGGGACGGCGCCCAGGCCCTGATCGACGCCGGTGTGGACGGCATCAAGGTCGGTGTCGGCCCCGGCTCCATCTGCACCACCCGCGTCGTCGCCGGCATCGGCGTCCCGCAGGTCACCGCGATCTACGAGGCCTCCCTCGCCGCCCGTGCCGCCGGGGTGCCTCTGATCGGCGACGGCGGCCTGCAGTACTCCGGCGACATCGGCAAGGCGCTGGCCGCCGGTGCCGACACCGTGATGCTGGGCAGCCTGCTGGCGGGCTGCGAGGAGTCGCCGGGCGAGTTGCAGTTCATCAACGGCAAGCAGTTCAAGTCGTACCGCGGCATGGGCTCGCTGGGCGCCATGCAGTCCCGCGGCCAGGGCAAGTCGTACTCGAAGGACCGCTACTTCCAGGCCGAGGTCGCCTCCGACGACAAGCTCGTGCCCGAGGGCATCGAGGGCCAGGTCCCCTACCGGGGCCCGCTCGCCAACGTCCTGCACCAGCTCGTCGGCGGCCTGCGCCAGACCATGGGCTACGTCGGCGCCGCCACCATCGCCGAGATGGAGTCCAAGGGCCGCTTCGTCCGGATCACCTCCGCGGGCCTCAAGGAGAGCCACCCGCACGACATCCAGATGACGGTCGAGGCGCCGAACTACAGCCGCAGTAAGTAAGCACCGCAGGCGGCAGCCTTCCGAGGGCGGCTCCGGAGCATCCGGGGCCGCCCTCTGCGGTGCCCCGGCGCACCCGTCGGGGATACTGGAAGGCGCTGCAACGCATCAGGGAAAGGCCACAGACGTGACTGAGATCGAGATCGGGCGCGGCAAGCGCGGCCGCCGGGCGTACGCCTTCGACGACATCGCCGTCGTCCCCAGCCGCCGTACGCGGGACCCGAAGGAGGTCTCGATCGCCTGGCAGATCGACGCCTACCGCTTCGAGCTGCCGTTCCTGGCCGCTCCCATGGACTCGGTCGTCTCCCCGGCCACCGCCATCCGCATCGGCGAGCTGGGCGGCCTCGGCGTCCTCAACCTGGAAGGGCTCTGGACCCGGCACGAGGACCCGCAGCCGCTGCTCGACGAGATCGCGGAGCTGGACACCGACAACGCCACCCGCCGCCTCCAGGAGATCTACGCCGCTCCCATCAAGGAGGAGCTGATCGGGCAGCGCATCAAGGAGGTGCGCGACTCGGGCGTGGTCACCGCCGCCGCGCTCTCCCCGCAGCGCACCGCCCAGTTCTCCAAGGCCGTCGTGGACGCGGGCGTGGACATCTTCGTCATCCGCGGCACCACGGTCTCCGCGGAGCACGTCTCCGGCTCGCACGAGCCGCTGAACCTGAAGCAGTTCATCTACGAGCTGGACGTCCCGGTGATCGTCGGCGGTTGCGCCACCTACACCGCCGCCCTGCACCTGATGCGCACCGGTGCCGCGGGCGTCCTCGTCGGCTTCGGCGGCGGCGCCGCCCACACCACGCGCAACGTGCTGGGCATCCAGGTGCCCATGGCCACCGCGGTCGCCGACGTGGCCGCCGCCCGCCGGGACTACATGGACGAGTCCGGCGGCCGGTACGTGCACGTCATCGCCGACGGCGGCGTCGGCTGGTCCGGCGACCTGCCCAAGGCCATCGCCTGCGGCGCCGACTCCGTGATGATGGGCTCCCCGCTGGCCCGCGCGACCGACGCGCCGGGCAAGGGCAACCACTGGGGCATGGAGGCCGTCAACGAGGAGCTGCCGCGCGGCAAGAAGGTCGACCTCGGCACGGTCGGCACCATCGAGGAGATCCTCACCGGCCCGTCCCGCAACCCCGACGGCTCGATGAACTTCTTCGGCGCCCTGCGCCGCGCCATGGCCACCACCGGCTACAGCGAGCTGAAGGAGTTCCAGCGCGTCGAGGTCACGGTCGCGGACTCGCAGCACCGGCGGTAGCCGCCACGGCATGTGAAGGGGCCGGTCACCCGGGTGGGGTGACCGGCCCCTTTCGCGTGCTCGGGGGCTCCTGAGGGGGCGCGTGACGCGGCGCGGGGGCGTGCGGTGGTGTTCGGGGCGAATACGCGCGGGAGGGCTGTGCCGGATCGGTAGTGTCCCTGATCGGCGACCCGCTCTCTGGGGCGCCCCCTTCCAAGGAACCGTTCCGGACCCCGCTCCTCGGGGCCCGGCCCGAATTCCAGACGGACCGCCCCACCGGGATATGGGCGGCATCGTGGAAGGGGGCGCGCCATGGGCCGTCACCGCAAGTCCACCCGCTGGGACCGGCTCCGTCTGCGGATGGTGAAGTTCCGGAGGAGGTGCATCTTGTGGATTTATGGGAAGTGAGCGGCCACCCCTATGAGAGGTAGGGGTGGACACTCCGTTCACTTCTTTGGAGCCTGCCGCATTCCCAGTGCGGTGGGCTCCACCCTTTGTGGATGGTGAGCGGCCGTCCCTAGGAGAAATAGGGGTGGACACCCATACCCGGCCGCAAAGCCCCTGCGGTGGGCACCATCCGCTCCTCACCGTACCGGCGCAGCCGCCCTCCCACCACCAACCCCGTGGCACGGTCACCCCCGTGCGCCCCCGGCTCACAACCGGTGCGCCGCCCCCGTGGGTGTGGCGCCCCGGGTGTCCAGGAGGAGCTGGGCCTTGACCGACAAGCCCTGGAGGTCGTAGGTGCGGTGCTGCTGGAGGAGGATCGTGAGGTCGGCGTCGGCGGCGGCCTCGTAGAGGGAGTCGGCGCGGGGGACGGGGCGGTCGGCGACGTTCCAGGACGGGATGTGCGGGTCGTGGTAGCTCACGGCGGCGCCCATGGACATCAGGCGGGTCGCGATCTCCTCGGCCGGGGTGGCCTGCTGGTCGGCGAGGTCGGCCTTGTAGGTGACGCCGAGCAGGAGGATGCGGGCGCCGCGCGCGGACTTGCCGTGCTCGTTGAGGAGGGCGGCGGCGCGCTGGACGACGTAGCGGGGCATCTGGGCGTTGACCTGCTGGGCCAGCTCCACCATGCGCAGGCTGTGCGGGGCCCGGCCGGTGAGGTCCTGGGGGACGGAGTGGCCGCCGACGCCGGGTCCGGGGCGGAAGGCCTGGAAGCCGAAGGGCTTGGTCTCCGCGCAGCGCAGCACGTCCCACAGGTCGACGCCGAGGTCGTCGCAGAGCACGGCCATCTCGTTGACCAGGGCGATGTTCACATGCCGGAAGTTGGTCTCCAGGAGCTGGACCGTCTCCGCCTCCCTCGGTCCCCGCGCGCGGACCACCTTGTCCGTGAGGCGGCTGTAGAAGGCGGCGGCCGACTCGGTGCAGGCGGGGGTGAGGCCGCCGATGACCTTCGGGGTGTTGGCCGGGGTGAAGTCGCGGTTGCCGGGGTCCACGCGGCTGGGGGAGTAGGCGAGGTGGAAGTCGCGGCCGGCCCGCAGCCCCGAGCCCTGCTCCAGGAGCGGGCGCAGGAACTCCTCCGTCGTCCCGGGCCGCACCGGCGACTCCAGGATGACGGTGGTGTGCGGGCGCATGTGGGCGGCGAGGGTGCGGGCCGCGGCCTCCACCTGGGTGAGGTCCAGGCCGCCGTCCGCGCCCGGCGGCGTGGGCGCGCAGATGACCGCGGTGCGGACCCGGCCCAGCTCGGCCGGTCCGGTCGGTCCCGTCGGGGTGCGGAAGCCCGTGGCGAGCATCCGGCGCACCTCGGCGGGGGTGAGTGGGTCGGCCTCGGGGCCGGTGCGGTAGCCGAGGGTGGGGATGCCGGCGGCGACGGCGGCCTGGGCCAGCGGCAGGCCGTACGGGCCGAGTCCGATGACGGCGAGATCTGCGGGCATGGCGTGGGCCGTCCTTCCCAGTAGCCGAAGCGGGACAGGTGCGCAAGCCCGGTGGACAGGACGGGCGAGCACAACGTCAGACTAGGAGTAAATATGACCGATTTGCGGTATTGATCTGCGGAGTTTCGGCGAGTGTCGACGGCGCGCCGGCTGCCGGTAGGGACCGTGGGGAAGTTGTCCACAGGTTGGGGTCTGCGGCTGCCGAAGTCGGGCAGGCCGGTCAGAATCTGGGCATGGTGGGTACCAGGAACCGGGCTCGCCCGACGGGTGCGGCCGACGCGACCGACAGCGGGAGGCAGCAGTGAGGACAGCGACCCTTGGGCCGGCGCAGCGCGCCGAGTCGCTCGCCGCCATGGCCGAGCGCGAGCTCGACGTACTGGTGGTGGGCGCCGGCGTGGTCGGTGCGGGCACCGCGCTCGACGCCGTGACGCGCGGCCTGTCCGTCGGGCTGGTCGAGGCCCGGGACTGGGCCTCGGGGACCTCCAGCAGGTCCAGCAAGCTGATCCACGGCGGGCTGCGCTATCTGGAGATGCTGGACTTCGCGCTCGTGCGGGAGGCGCTGAAGGAGCGCGGGCTGCTGCTCGAACGGCTGGCGCCGCACCTGGTGAAGCCGGTGCCGTTCCTGTACCCGCTCCAGCACAAGGGGTGGGAGCGGCTGTACGCGGGCTCGGGCGTCGCGCTCTACGACGCCATGTCCATGGCCCGCGGGCACGGCCGGGGCCTGCCGCTGCACCGGCACCTGAGCCGCCGTCACGCGCTGCGGGTGGCACCGGCCCTGAAGAAGGACGCGCTGGTCGGCGCGCTGCAGTACTACGACGCCCAGATGGACGACGCCCGCTTCACGGCCACGCTGGTGCGTACCGCGGCGGCGTACGGTGCCAAGGTCGCCAACCGCGCCCGGGTCACCTCCTTCCTGCGCGAGGGCGAACGGGTGGTCGGCGCGCGGGTGCGGGACGTAGAGGCGGGCGGCGAGTACGAGGTCCGCGCCAAGCAGGTGGTGAACGCGACCGGGGTGTGGACCGACGACACCCAGGCCATGGTGGGCGAGCGCGGCCAGTTCCACGTGCGGGCCTCCAAGGGCATCCACCTGGTCGTGCCCAAGGACCGCATCCACTCCACCACCGGGCTGATCCTGCGCACCGAGAAGTCCGTGCTGTTCGTCATCCCCTGGGGCCGGCACTGGATCATCGGCACCACGGACACCGACTGGGACCTCGACAAGGCCCACCCGGCCGCCTCCAGCGCCGACATCGACTACCTGCTGGAACACGTCAACTCGGTGCTGTCGGTGCCCCTCACGCGCGACGACGTCGAGGGCGTGTACGCCGGGCTGCGGCCGCTGCTGGCCGGCGAGTCGGACGCCACCAGCAAGCTGTCGCGCGAGCACACCGTCGCGCATCCGGTGCCCGGGCTGGTCGTGGTGGCGGGCGGCAAGTACACGACGTACCGGGTGATGGCCAAGGACGCCGTGGACGAGGCCGTGCACGGGCTCGACCTGCGGGTCGCCGACTGCGTCACCGAGGAGACCCCGCTGCTGGGCGCCGAGGGCTACCACGCGCTGTGGAACGCGCGGGCCCGGATCGCCGCCCGCACCGGACTGCACGTCGTGCGCGTCGAGCATCTGCTCAACCGGTACGGCGCGTTGACGGAGGAACTGCTCGAACTCGTCGCCGCCGACCCCTCCCTGGGCGAGCCGCTCACCGGCGCCGACGACTACCTGCGCGCCGAAGTCGTCTACGCCGCCTCGCACGAGGGCGCCCGGCACCTGGACGACGTACTCACCCGGCGCACCCGCATCTCCATCGAGACCTTCGACCGGGGCACGCAATGCGCCCGCGAGGCCGCCGAGCTGATGGCGCCGGTCCTCGGCTGGGACAAGGGCCAGGTCGAACGGGAGATCCAGCACTACGAGAAGCGGGTCGAGGCCGAGCGCGAGTCGCAGCGCCAGCCCGACGACCTGACGGCCGACGCGGCCAGGCTGGGGGCGCCGGACATCGTGGCGAGGTGAGGAGGGGCCGGGAGGGAACCCTGCGGGCACCCTGGGCGTAGAGCACTTGTCGGGTGAGGGACAATGAAGGCTCTGTCAGGGCGGGTTGCATGAGGGGACGCATGTCGGAGGCGGAGCGGGCGGGGACATCCCGTACGGACAAGAGCGCACGTCTCCTCGCCGGGCGGTACCGGCTGGGAGACGTGCTCGGCCGCGGCGGCATGGGGACGGTGTGGCGCGCCGAGGACGAGACCCTCGGACGCACGGTCGCCGTCAAGGAGCTGCGGTTCCCGGGGAACATCGACGAGGAGGAGAAGCGGCGCCTGATCACGCGCACGCTGCGCGAGGCCAAGGCGATCGCGCGGATCCGCAACAACAGCGCCGTCACGGTCTACGACGTCGTCGAGGAGGACGACCGGCCGTGGATCGTGATGGAACTCGTCGAGGGCAAGTCGCTCGCCGAGGCCATCCGTGAGGACGGCCTGCTGGAGCCGAAGCGGGCCGCCGAGGTCGGGCTGGCCGTCCTGGACGTGCTGCGCTCCGCGCACCGCGAGGGCATCCTGCACCGCGACGTGAAGCCGTCCAACGTGCTGATCGCCGAGGACGGCCGGGTCGTGCTCACCGACTTCGGCATCGCCCAGGTCGAGGGCGACCCCTCCATCACCTCCACCGGCATGCTCGTCGGCGCCCCCTCCTACATCTCGCCCGAGCGCGCCCGCGGCCACAAGCCCGGACCGGCCGCCGACCTGTGGTCGCTGGGCGGACTGCTGTACGCCGCCGTCGAGGGCACCCCGCCCTACGACCGGGGCTCGGCGATCGCGACGCTCACCGCGGTGATGACGGAGAGCCTGGAGGAGCCGAAGAACGCGGGCCCGCTGCGGGACGTCATCTACGGGCTGCTCACCAAGGACCCGGCCCAGCGGCTCGACGACGCGGGCGCCCGCGCCATGCTCAACAAGGTCATCCACGCCCCGGAGCAGGCGGCCGGGGCCGAACCGGTCGACGCCACCAAGGTGGTGCCGCTGCCCCCGCAGCCGGACGGGCGCAGGCGCCGCGGCGGTGCCCAGGGGCCCGGCGGCAAGCTGGGCGAGGAGGCCGGGGAGAAGCTTCGCGGAGCACTGCGTTCCGTGCGCAAGGCCGCCGTCGGGGCCGGTGCCGCCGGTGCGGCGGCCGCCGCGCGGACCAGGCCGGGCGGCGAGGACCGGACGACGGCGGGAGCCGCGGGGACGAGGGCGGCCCACGGGTCCGCCGGGACGGCCGCCGCGCCGCCGGCCCCGAGGGCGGGGTCGGCCCCGGGTGCGGGTGCACGGCCCGGCGCGTCGCACGCCGCCGGGGGCGCGCAGAGTTCCGGCTGGCCCGTCGTACCGCCGCCGGACCTGCCCGCCCGGCCCGTGCCCCGGGCCCCGCTCACCGACGTGGTGCCGCGCCGGACGCTGATCGTCATCGCGGTGGTCGTGGCGCTGGCGGTGCTCGGCACCGTGCTGGCGCTCACGCTCGGCGGGGGCGACGACGACAAGGGCGCCGAGGGCGGCAGCGGCGGCAAGGCAGTCGCCTCCGCCGGGGCGAGCGGCGACACCAAGCGGGACGGGGAGAGCGGCACCGGCACCGACGGGGCGGCCTCCGAGACCGCCGCGAGCGGGGACGCGAACGCGACCGGCGCCCCGGACGCCGGAGCGAGCGCCTCCGGCGAGGCGGACGGCGAGTCGGATGACGCGGGGAAGTCCGACGACGACGAGGGCGTGGCCACCACCCACGAGGGCGGCCAGGGGTACCGCATCGGGCTGCCCGAGGGCTGGAAGTTCACCACCACGGGCTCCTCGGGCGACCGGTTCACCGGGCCCCGCGGACAGAAGCTGCTGGTCGCCTGGACCTCCACGCCCAAGGGCGACCCGGTGGCGGACTGGAAGAACCAGGAGCAGTACATGGTCCGCTCCAACTACCGGAAGATCCGCATAGAGAAGGTGGGCTACCGGGGCTGGAACGCGGCCGACTGGGAGTTCACCTACACCGACGGCGGCACCAAGTACCGCACCGTGGACCGGGGGTTCGTCGTCAACGACCACCAGGGCTACGCGCTCATGTACACCGCGAAGGCCGCCGACTGGGGCGGCGATCTGCGCCGGGACACCTGGCGGACCCTGTCGAAGACCTTCGAACCCAAGTCCTGAGCGGAGGCGAGCCGGTGCGGGGGCGCCGGTGCCGGGGTGCCGGGCACCGGGTTTG
>NZ_JAIOJZ010000053.1 GCF_020404845.1 Streptomyces hyderabadensis
TCCCGCATGCCGGCCCAGCCACGTCATGGCCGCCGACACCGCCCGCGCACTCTCCCCCGGACCCAGATCCCCATGCGCCAGCAAGGGGCTGGCGACGAACCGCCCGTCGGGCGTCTCGGCGTGCCGGTCCAGCCAGGTCAGCGCCAAGGACACGGCGCGCGCACCGTCCTCGGGCTCGAGGTCGCCGCGCGCCAGCAAGGGGCTGGCGACGAACCGCCCGTCGGGCGTGCCGGCGTGCCGGTTCAGCCAGGTCAGCGCCGCGGAGACGGCCCGCGCGCTCTCCGCGGGACCGAGGTCGCCGCGCGACAGCAGGGGGCGCAGGACGAAGCGCGCCTCGGGGCTGGTGGGGTGGTGGTCGAGCCAGCCCAGGCTCGCGGCTGCCGCGCGCAGGCTGTCCTGGGGTTCGAGGTCGCCGCGGCCCAGCAGCGGGCCCAGGACGAAGTGTCCTTCCGGGACCGCACCGTGGCGGGTGAGCCAGGTGAACGTGCTCGTGACGGCCTGCCGTATCGCCACGGGCGGCAGACCGGTGCGCAGCAGCAGGGGGCCGAGCACATAGCCGGCCTCGCGCCGCCGTTCGTAGCTCTTGAGCCAGGCCAGGGCGGTGGGGACGAGGAGCAGCACGCCGTCGTGCGGGAGGCGGCGCAGGCCGCGGTAGAGGAGGTGACGGGCATCGGTGCCGGTGCCGAAGTCGCCGAGCCAGGGATCGACGACCTGCTGCCAGCACTGCACGGCCGCGACGGACCACGGCGCACCCGAGCAGATGGCGCCCAGCGCGTAACTGCCGGTGCTCGGGTCGCGGCGCATGACCTGCCCGATGGTGTCCGCCTCGTCGGCGAACCAGCCCTCCAGCACCGGCACGACGGCGTTCGCGCGTCCCGCGAGGGACAGGTCGTTGACGAGTCGGCCGACGTTGACGGCGAAGCGGCCGACGGTGCGCGGACCGGTGAGGCAGCTGGCCAGCAGTTCGCGGGTCCGCGCCTCGTCCGGGTCCGTGTCGTTCTCGGGGAGCATGACGGACTCCATGAGCTGGTCGGCGACCACGTCGTGGGCGACCGAGAACTCCCGGTCGTCCTGCTCCAGCCAGCCCAGCGAGATGAGGGTGGCCACGACGTCCTCGGCCCGGGGCGCCGGCCCGTCCGCGTTCGCCAGGGCCGTGCGGGCGGTGGCCGTCACCTCGGGGAGGTCCTGGGGGCAGGCGGCGGCCGCCGCCGCTGCCGCCAGCAGTCCGTACGAGGCACGCGCGGGCGTGAAGTCGTCCGCGCGTGCCGCGACGGTCAGGCCGTCCTCGCTGAGCCGGCTCTCCAGCCAGGCGGACAGCTCTCCCCCGGACCGCAGGCCGGCGGCCTCGGGCAGCGAGATGCCGAGTTTCACGCGGCGTTCGATCTCGCGGGCCACGAGCAGGGCGATGACGGGACGGTGCCCGCAGATCGCCATCATGTGGTCCACGGTCAGTTCGGCAACGGCGGTCGGGGCGAGCTTGCGCAGGGCGTTCTCGGTGACCTGCCGCTGGAACGAGGCGTCCTGGCGCAGTTCCACCTCCTCGAACAGCTCGTGCAGCTGCGCCCGGTTGCTCTTCTGCAGCCAGCCGGGACGGACCGAGGCGAGCAGCGCCACGGTGATGCCGCGGCGGCGCGCCTCCGGGATCAGGCGGTGGCGGATCGCCGCCAGGTCCAGCTGGGACTCGTTGAGGCTCTGGTTGAGGTAGTCGACGACCACCAGGACGGCACCGGACTCCCCGAGGACCTGTTCGGCGACCTCGTCGGTGATGGCCTTGCTCTCGCCGGGCACGACGTGCAGGACGCGCCAGCCCGCGTCCAGCGCCCGCCGTCCGACCTCGATGCCGGTGCGGGTCTTGCCGGTGCCCGCGGCGCCGACCAGCAGCATCCCGCGCTCGGACGATTCCACCAGTCGTTCGAAGAGGTTGTCGGCATCGGCCGGGTGCTGGTCGCCGGGTGACACGTAGGGGAGCTGGTCGCTCGTCAGGTTCCTCTTGAAGTCGCCGAAGCCGTCGATGAGTTCGTGCTGCGAGAGCACGGACCGGAGCCGGCTGCCGGGCTCCTGGCCGGGCAGCGCCACCGGTTCCGCGTGCGGTCGTACTCCGGCGCGCAGCAGCAGCCGGCGGAACTGCGGGTCCTTCAGGGCCGGCGCGACGGGTTCCGCCTCCGCGCTGCCCGTGCCCGCGGCCGGCAGCCGGTGTGCCTGCACCCCGACCAGCAGGCCGGTGTCGTGCGCGAACAGCGCCGTGCCCGACACGCCCTGCCAGGGGTCCTGGCCGTCGGGGCCCTTGGCGGCGGGCGGGGCCGTGGTGATGGTCAGGTCCAGCAGCCGCGACTTCATGTTGGAGCCGAGTTGCACGAAGCCCTTCACCACTCGGCTGTCCCTGCGGCGCAGGTTCCGGAACCTGGCCGAGGCCGGTCGTTGGGCGAAGGCCGGGAAGCCGATTCCCGTGAAGGGCACGCTGCCCACGACGTCCGGCAGTTCCCCGAAGGCGACCGGCGCCACGCGGTCCGGGATCGCCGCGGCCTCCCCTTCCGCCGCGCCGTCGGCCGACGTGGTGGCGTCCAGGGACAGCAGCGCCAGGTCCTGCTCGGTGCCCCGCCACACCGGTGTCGCCGCCAGCTCCGTGTCGCCGCCGCCGAGCAGCACGGTGCAGGCGGGAGGTTCGCTCCCGCCCGCCAGCAGGTGAGCCACGGTCAGGACGAGCTTCGAGCTGATCCGGTAACCGGATCCGTACTGGACGGTGGGCCCGGTCCTGACGACGACTTCGGCCACACGGGTCTTGTCGAACGCGCTCATCCGGGGGTCAGTCCGCGGCGAACAGGTTCGAGACGTCGTCGCCCGTCAGGATCGGGTCTCCGGTGTCCGACTCGGCGCTCAGACTGAGCCGGACCACGTGGGTCTGTGCCGACTTCGCGCCCGCCTTGCCGCCGAGCGACACCACCCAGAACCGCACTCCGGCGTCGGCCTCGGCGGACTTCTCCACCGCGACGTTGACCTCCAGGTCGATGGAGTTGATGCGGAAGCGGACGTCCTGACCGTCGGCATCGATCCGGGCGCGGCCGATCTCGGAGCGCAGCGACTTGAGCAGATCGGCGAGTTCGATGTCCATGTGTCCCCCTGCGACGTCGGTGTCAGAACCGTACCCGCAAACGAAGTGGGAGGTGGCCTTTCCACCGGGGGCGGCCGCAGGGGGCGGCAGTCAGCGAGTGCCCGGTGGGGTCCCGGCGTCCTCCGGGTCCCCGGCGGTGATCGCGCCCACCGGGCAGGCGCGGGCCGCCTCCCGTACCAACGGGCTGCCGCCGCCGTCCTCCCGGCCGGGTCGCAGTGTGCTGTAGCCGTCGTCGTCCTGGGTGAAGACGTCGGGGGCGACCATGGCGCACTGGCCCGCGCCGATGCAGGTGTCCGTGTCGATGCCGATACGCATGTCCGCAGCCTCCTACCAGGCCACGGGGAGTGCCGGCATCCCCTGGATCGTGTCGCCGGGTTTGCAGGGGATCTCCTCGGCCGGGGCGGCCAGCCGGAGCGTGGGCAGCCGGTCGAAGAGGGTCTGCAGGGCGATCTCCAGTTCGGCCCGGGCCAGGTTCTGGCCGAGGCACTGGTGGATGCCGAAGCCGAAGGCGACGTGGTGGCGGGCCGGGCGGTGCCAGTCCAGGGCGTCCGGGTCGGGGTAGACGCTCTCGTCGCGGTTGATGACGGAGGTCGCGAAGACCACTCCGTCACCGGCCCGGATGGTCCGCCCGTCCACCTCGATGTCCTCGGTGGCCACCCGCAGCAGCCCGTCGGCGATCGACAGGACGCGCATCAGCTCCTCCACGGCGCCGGGCAGCAGCGCGGGGTCCGCACGCAGTTCGGCCAGCCGCCCGGGGTTGGTCAGGAGGGTGTAGGTGCCCAGCGAGATCATGTTGGCGGTGGTCTCGTGACCGGCGACCAGCAGGATCAACGCGAACGCGATCAGCTGTTCCCGGTCGACCGCGCCGTCGCCGGGCCCGCGCCGGACCAGGTCGTCCAGCAGGCCGTCGCCCGGTGCCGTCCGCTTGCGGTCGACCAGCTCCCCCAGGTAGGCCTCCAGTCGGTCGCGGGCGTCCTTGGCGTCGGCGGGCAGCGGGCCGCGCAGCAGCCGGCGGGACTGTTCCTCGAAGAAGTCGTGGTCTGCGTAGGGGACCCCGAGCAGGGCGCAGATCACCATCGAGGGCACGGGCAGCGCGAAGGCCGCCACCAGGTCGGCGGGCGGGCCCTGCGCGATCATCGCGTCGAGCCGTTCCTCGACGATCCGCCGGATGCGCGGGCGCAGCGCGGTGGCGCGTTTGAGGGTGAACTCCGGCAGCACCGTCCTGCGCTGGGCGCGGTGCTCGGGGTCGTCCACTCCGAGCAGGGCCGTCCTGCGCTCGCGTACCGCGGCCACGCGCGCCGAGGTGGCGGGGAAGCCGTCGCGAGTGCGGTCGGTCGACAGGCGCTGGTCGGCCAGCAGCCGGCGGGCGGCGGCGTGCCCGGTCACCAGCCAGGCGGGGCGGCCGTCGAAGAGGGTGATCCGGGCCAGCGGCCGGGCGGCCCGCAAGGGGTCGTAGCCGGCGGGCGGCTGGTAGGGGCAGGTCCGGTCCTGGGGGAAGGCGACGGGGTGTGCCGTGCCGGTGGTCGTCGTCGTGTCGGTGTCCGTCATGGAAGACCTCGCAGACGAAGTGTGCGTCGTGATCTTCATTAGATGCCTGGGGCATCTATGAGGCGACGCCAAGTTCGGCCAGATCGGTGGCACGAGCAGACTGGCCGGGTTTCACCGGTCGGGGCCCGCGGGGCCGCCTCCCGTCGGCCGGGTCCGCGTCCCGGGTGGCGCGATGGCGCTCCCCGGCGGCCCCGGCCGTGGCCCGCGGCTGGCCGAGCGGCACGGTGCGGTGGCCGGGGGCCGGACCCGTTCCGTCCGGTTTCCCGCCCGGCCCTGGGGTACGAGGGGCGGGATGCGGTAAGGATGGTCGTGCGCCGGTCGCGGGTGCCCCTCGCTCCGGCCGGCCCGACGACCCGACGAGTACGGATGGATGCACATGCCTCTTGACGGTGAGTACGAACCCAGCCCGGCGCAGTGGGTGCGCGAACAGGTCGAGCTGTACGAGAGCTCGGGCGGCACCGAAGGCACGACCCTGAGGGACACGGGTCTGCCGGTGATCGTGCTGACCACCCGGGGCGCGCGGAGCGGCAAACTGCGCAAGACACCGCTGATGCGCGTCGAACACGAGGGCCGCTACGCCGCGGTCGCCTCCCTCGGCGGGGCTCCCAAGCACCCGGTCTGGTACTTCAACGTGACCGCCGATCCCCGGGTGGAGCTCCAGGACGGCCCGGTGAAGCGGGACATGACGGCCCGTGAGGTCACCGGCGCGGAGAAGGCGGAGTGGTGGGAGCGCGCGGTCGCGGCGTTCCCGCCGTACGCCGACTACCAGAAGAAGACGGACCGGGAGATCCCCGTCTTCGTCCTGGAGCCGTCCGACGCCGGCTGAGCCGGACGTGCCGAAGTTTCCCGGACCGGCGCGCATGGACCGGCGGGTGCGGGGAACACGTCGGTCAGGCCCCGCCGCGTTCCCCCGTCGCGGCGGGGCTTTCCGCCGCCTTGCGCGCGGCCCGGTCGGTGACGTCGAGGAAGACCTGCCCGGCCTCGGGGACCGTGCGTGCGATCGACCTCTTGATCCGCACGGAGACCTCCTCCACCCGTTCGCTGTCCAGGCCCGGCACCAGGTCGACGCGGGCCGCCACCAGGGTCGAGTCGAGGCCGGTCTTCATGGTGAACAGCGCCTCGACACTGTCGATCTCCGGCTGGGCCCGCAGCAGCGCCCTGATCCGGCCGCTGGCCTCCGGGTCGGCGGCCTCGCCGATCAGCTGGTCGCGGGCCTCACGGCCCAGCCGGTAGGCCACGTAGACGAGCAGCGCTCCGATGGCGAGCGAGGCGCAGGCCTCCCACACCACCTGCCCGGTGACCATGTGCAGCGCCATGCCGGTCATGGCGAGGCAGACGCCGAGCACCGCGGTGCCGTCCTCGGCGACGACCGTGCGCAGCGCCGGGTCCCGCATCCCCTGGGCGAGCCCGCCCTGTCCCCGCACCTGGTGCAGGGCCCGCAGCAGGGAACCGCCCTCCGCGAGCAGGGCGACGCCGAGCACGATCAGTCCGGCCACGTAGCCGCTCAGCTTCTCGTCCGCGCCGGTGCGCAGGGCCTCGGCGCCCTGGAAGAAGGAGAAGCAGCCGCCCATGACGAAGATGCCGACGGCCGCGAGGAGGGACCAGAAGAACCGTTCCTTGCCGTAGCCGAAGGGGTGCCGCCGGTCGGCGGGCCGGCGGCTGCGGCGCAGGGCGGCGAGGAGGAAGATCTCGTTCATGCTGTCCGCGACCGAGTGGGCCGCCTCCGACAGCAGCGCTGGCGAACCCGCGACGAACCCGCCGACAGCCTTGGCCGCGGCGATCACCAGGTTGGCCGCCAGGGCCACGAGCACGGTGACGCGTGTCCTGCGGTCGGCCTTCCGGCCCGGCTTCTCTTCCCCGGCTGTCCCACTCACGAAGCCCCGACTGCCCCGGCCGGCCGGACTCACACCCCCGCCTTGCGGGTGGCCGCCAGTGCCGACGGGCGAAAACGGGGAACGCCTACACAGGGACACGCGGACAGCGGAAGGACAGGGTCATGAGCGGTGACGACGGGACGCCGGGCAACAGCGGCTACGGCAGGAAGGCGTTCAAACGGTCCCGGAGCCACTTCGCGGACCGGATCACGGCGGACGGCAGGGACGGCTGGCCGGTGGAGGCCGGCCGCTACCGGCTGGTGGTCAGCCGCGCCTGTCCGTGGGCGAGCCGTGCCCTGGTCTCCCGGCGGCTGCTCGGCCTGGAGGACGCGCTGTCCCTCGCGGTCGCCGACCCCGTCCAGGACGACCGCAGCTGGCGCTTCACGCTGGATCCGGACGGCCGCGACCCGGTCCTCGGCATCCGCTACCTCAGCGAGGCCTACGACCGGCGGGAGACCGGCTATCCGGGCGGGGTGAGCGTGCCCGCGGTCGTGGACGTGCCCAGCGGGGCGCTCGTCACCAACGACTACCAGCAGATCACCCTCGACCTCGCGACCGAGTGGACCTCGCTGCACCGGCCGGGCGCGCCGGACCTGTATCCGCGGGCCCGGCGCGAGGAGATCGACGAGGTGATGGCCGGGGTCTACGAGGACGTCAACAACGGCGTGTACCGGGCGGGCTTCGCCACCGGCCAGGAGGAGTACGAGGCCGCCTGCGCGGGTGTGTTCCGGCGCCTGGAGCAGCTGGTGCCGCGGCTGGAGCGGCAGCGCTATCTGGTCGGCGACACGATCACGGAGGCGGACATCCGGCTGTTCACCACCCTGGTCCGCTTCGACGCCGTCTACCACGGCCATTTCAAGTGCAACCGCTGGAAGCTGGCGGAGCACCCGGTGCTGTGGGCGTACGCCCGCGATCTGTACCAGACGCCGGGGTTCGGGGACACCGTCGACTTCGACCACATCAAGCGCCACTACTACCAGGTGCACACCGGCATCAACCCGACCGGCATCGTGCCCCTGGGCCCGGACCTGGCCGGCTGGCTCACCCCCCACCACCGGCAGGAACTGGGCGGACGTCCCTTCGGCGAGGGCACCCCGCCGGGGCCGGTCCGGGCCGACGAGGAGGTGCCGGCGCGGGGCAGGCCCTGACCCGCGCCGCCACCCGTACGACCATGCAGCGCACACCAGGCAAGGAGATCGCCATGGCGAAGAAAAAGAAGAAGCAGAAGCTCCCGCTCGCCTACAAGCCCGTCGGGTTCGCGCTCGGCTGGCTGGGCGGCACGCTCGCCGGGATGACGTTCCAGAAGACCTGGAAGGTCATCCGGCACGAGGACGACGCGCCCGACGCCCTGGACCCGGACCGCGGCTGGGGCGAGATCCTGCTGGCCGCCGCGATCCAGGGCGCCATCTTCGCCGCGGTGCGCAGCGCCGTGGACCGGACCGGCGCCAAGGCCATCCAGCGCTCGACCGGCACCTGGCCGGTCGCCGGGAAGAGCGGCCGGGACTGACCGCGGGCGGCGCCCGGGACCTGCCCTAGCCCTGCTTGGGCGCGGTCGGCGCGAGGGCGTGGCGGAGGGTGAAGGAGTGCCCGGCCGGGTCGGAGAAGCCCCGCTCCTCGTGTGCGCCGGCCGGGTCCTTCGCCTCCACCGGGCGTCCGCCGAGCCCGACGATCGCGCGCTCGGCCTCGTCCAGGTCCGCCACCACGAAGTCCAGGTGGACCTGGAGGGAGTTCTCCGGGCGCGGCCAGCTCGGCGGGGTGGCGTTCACGTCCCGCCGGAAGGCCATGCGGAAGCCGCCGGGGCCCTCGATCTCGATCCGGTTGGCGCTCACGTCGCTCTCCTCGGCGCCCAGCAGCCCCTTGTAGAACTCGGCGAGCCGCTCGGGTTCGGCGCAGTCGAGCACCACGACGCCCGCGTTGACCAGTGCCATGTCTCCTCCGAAGGATCCCGGGCGCCAGGCGTCGTGCCCCGCGCCCTCTCCCTTGCGGATATCCCGGCCCGGCCGAATCAGTCGGTGGGCAACCAGCGGCCGTCCCGCATGAGTTCGCGGCCCTCCAGCTCGTTGGCCTCGCGCCAGGCCTGGACGCGTCGCGGACGGACGCGGAAGTACAGGTAGGGCGTGGCGAGCCGACGCGGGTCGAAGCCGGTCTTGGCGGCGAACAGCTCGGCGTCCTGCTCGGGCAGGTCGGCGGGCTCCACGGTCTCGACGGTGCCCTCGACCATCACCACGTCCCGGGTGGGTCCGATGCCGATCCGCGCCCGGCCGCTCGCCGCGAGGTTCCGGCCGGTGGGGCTCGCCGCGGGTGTGGCGAACAGCAGGCACGAGCCGTTCCAGTGGAACGACAGGGGGACGAGGTAGGGCACCCCGGACGTGCCGTCGGCCGTGGCCACCCAGGCGTCCTCGTCGTGCTCCAGGCGGTGCAGGGTGTCGTGTCTGCGCTGTTCGGCGGTGCGGGCGGCGGGCGGGGTCATCGGCCTGCGGTCTCCTGACGTGACGTCACGGTCGGTCGGTCGGTGACGATGGTGCCACGGCGGGTCGCCCCGTCGCGCTCGCGTCCCTCCGCGCTGCCGGGTCGCGCCGGGAATGGCACGATCGTTTCGGAGGTTGCAGACCGTGCCATCCGTCCCCTCCCCGAGTTGCGAGGTCTTGATGAACACCATGCGCGCCATCAGCCAGGACGTCCTCGGCGGTCCCGAGGTCCTGAAGGAGATCCAGGCCGAGCGCCCCGAGCCGCGCCCCAACGAGGTGCTGGTCCGGGTGCGGGCGGCCGGGGTGAACCCGACCGACTGGAAGCACCGGGCGACCGGCGGCTTCCTCGGCGAGCCGCCCTTCGTCCTGGGCTGGGACGTGTCGGGCGTGGTGGAGTCGGCGGGGATCGGGGTCGCCGGGTTCGCACCCGGCGACGAGGTGTTCGGCATGCTGTCCTACCCCTTCGGGCACGGTTCCCACGCGGAGTACGTCACCGCCCCCGCGCGCACCTTCACGCACAAGCCGGCCGGGATCGACCACGTCCAGGCGGGCGCCCTGCCCCTGGTGTCGCTGACGGCGTGGCACGCGCTGGTGGAGCAGGCGGACGTGCGGCCGGGGCAGCGGGTGCTGATCCACGCGGCGGCTGGCGGTGTGGGCCATGTGGCGGTGCAGATCGCCAAGGCCCGCGGCGCCCATGTGATCGGCACCGCCAGCGCGGGCAAGCACGAGTTCCTGCGCTCGATCGGAGCGGACGAGACCGTGGACTACCGGGAGACGGACTTCGCCGAGGCCGTGAAGGACGTCGACGTCGTGCTGGACACGATCGGCGGCGACACCTCGCTGCGGTCCCTGCGCGTGCTGCGCCCGGGCGGGGTCGTGGTGTCGATCCTCCCGGTCGGCTCGGACGAGTTCTACGAGGAGGCCGACCGGCTGGGCGTGCGGGCGGTGCGGATGCTGGTCGACGCCGACCGGTCCGGCATGGAGGAGATCGCCCGGCTGGTCGAGTCGGGGAAGCTGCGGGCCACGATCGCCGAGACGTTCCCGCTGGCCGAGGCGGCGCGGGCGCACGCCCTCGGTGAGACCGGCCGCACCACGGGCAAGCTCGTGCTGGTGGTCGACTGATCGTTCGCCCACCCCGCTCCCCCGATCGGCGAGGTGCGTCGGCGCTGCTCTGAGGTGGCGCTGCTCTGAGATTTCGATGACATATGTCAATCGAACATGCTCAGATTCGCTCGATCGGGGTAACTTTCCTAGCGGAGTGGGTAGTTGAGCCCCCGAAAGCAGGCCGGAAAGGCCGCAACAGGCTGGAGGCAAGGTTCGTGCGGCAGGAACCCGCGTCGCCCACCCGGCACCTACGCGTGCACCACCACCGGGGGCACACGGTGCTGGAGTTCCGGGGCGAGATCGACATCGCCTCGGCGGCGGAGATCGCCCCGCACCTGGACCGGGAGACGGTGCGACCGGACGCCCGGGTCGTGCTCGACCTCGGCGGCATCGAGTTCTTCGACTGCTCCGGCCTGCGGCTGCTGTACCGGGCCCGCAGCCGGGTGCTGGACCGGGGCGGGCAGGTGCACCTGGTGTGCACCCACCCGCTGACCCTGCGCATGCTGCGGATCACCGGCCTGGCGCGGCTGCTGCCGCCGTGGCCGACCCTGGACGAGGCCCTCGGCGTCAGCCGGCCGGCCGGGCGTCGAACAGGGCGCTGACCGACTCGCCGTTGTGGATGCGGCGCACCGCCTCGGCCAGCGCCGGGGCGATGGACAGGATCCGCAGCTTGTCCGTGTGGTCGTCCACCGGCACCGGCACCGTGTTGGTGCACACGATCTCCAGCACGTCCGGCTGTTCGCTGAGCCGGCCGAGCGCCCCGGCCGCGAACAGCCCGTGCGTACAGGCCAGGCGGATGGTGCGCGGGCCCGCCTCCCGGAGCCGGTCGAGCAGTTCCAGCACCGTGCTGCCCTTGGCGATCTCGTCGTCCAGCACGATGACGTCCCGCCCCGCCACGTCGCCGATCACCGCGCTGATGCTGACCCGGTCGTCGGCGTACCGCTGCTTCGCGCCCGCCGCGACCTGGGCGCCGAGCATCCGGGCGAACGCCGCGGCCTCCTTGGCGTTGCCCAGGTCCGGCGAGACGACGGTCGCCCGGGACAGGTCGTACTGCCGGAAGTGGGCGGCCAGCTCCCGCAGTGCGTGCAGGTGGTCGACCGGGACCGAGAAGAAGCCGTGCACCTGGGGCGAGTGCAGGGTCATGGCCAGGACCCGGCTCGCGCCCGCCGCCACCAGCAGGTCGGCCACCAGGCGACCGCCGAGCGAGATGCGCGGGGCGTCCTTCTTGTCGGAGCGGGCGTAGGAGTAGTGCGGCATGACCACGGTGATCCGGCCGGCCGACGCCCCGCGGGCCGCGTCGCACATCAGGAGCAGCTCGACGAGGTGCTCCTGGACGGGCTTGACCAGCGGCTGGACGAGGAACACGTCCCGCTCCCGGCAGTTGGCCATCAGCTGCACTTCCAGGCAGTCGTTGGCGAACCGGCTGACCCGGGTGGGGCTGAGCGGCACACCCAGCTGGGCGCACACCTCCTCGGCCAGGTCGGGGTGGGCGCTACCGCTGAACACGGCGATGTCTCGCACGGACCGCTCCTCGGGTGATCCTGTCCGGCCGGGATCCTCAGCTTACGGAAATCCTGTTGCGCCGCTCCCGGGGCCCCGGGCCATCATGGCGCCGTCCGTGCTCCCCGCTCCCCCTCAGGTCAGGAACCCGCACATGCGCCGACTCCTCGGAACCCCCCAGCGCCCCTTCCGGCCCACGGCTTTCGAGGACTCCTCCACGCATGCGCACCCTGAACATCGGCATCCTGGCCCACGTCGACGCGGGTAAGACCAGTCTCACCGAACGGCTCCTGTTCGACCACGGCGCCATCGGCCGGCTCGGCAGCGTCGACGCCGGCGACACCCGTACCGACGACGGCGGCATCGAGCGCCGCCGCGGCATCACCATCCGCTCCGCCGTCGCCGCCTTCACCGTCGGCGACACACAGGTCAACCTGATCGACACCCCGGGGCACTCCGACTTCGTCGCGGAGGTCGAGCGCGCCCTGGAGGTGCTCGACGGCGCGGTACTGCTGCTGTCCGCCGTCGAGGGCGTGCAGGCACGCACCCGCGTCCTGATGCGCACCCTGCGGCGGCTGCGGCTGCCCACGCTCGTGTTCGTCAACAAGATCGACCGGGCCGGTGCGCGCACCGACGGCCTGCTCGACGACGTCCGGCGCCTGCTGACCCCGCACGTCGCGCCGCTGACCGCGGTGACGGACGCCGGTACCCCGCGTGCCCGGGTCACCCGCCGCCCGCCCGACGGACGGACGGCGGAGGCGCTCGCCGAGGTCGACCCGGACGTACTGGCCGCGCTGGTCGACGGTCCCGAGCCGACCGGGGCCGAGTTGGCCGCCGCCCTTGCCGCACGTACCGCCGACGGCTCGTTCCACCCGCTGTACCACGGCTCCGCGCTCGGCGGCCAGGGCGTCGCGGAGCTGGTCGAGGGGCTGACCCGCCTGGTCCCGGCCGCCGCGCCGGACACGTCCGGCGGCACGGAACCGCGCGGCACGGTCTTCGCCGTGCGCCCGGGGCCCGCCGGTGAGCGCACGGCGTACCTCAGGCTGTACGACGGCGAGGTGCGCCCGCGCCGGCGGCTCACCTTCCTGCGGCGCGAGTCCGACGGGCGGACCACCGAGGTCTGCGGCCGGGTGACCCGCCTCGACGTGGTCGGCGGCGACGCCACGCTCACCGCCGGGAACATCGCCGCGCTCACCGTCCCCGGGGGCCTGCGCGTCGGCGACCGGCTCGGCGGACTGTCCGAGCGCGCACCGCAGTTCGCGCCGCCGACCCTGCAGACCCTGGTCCGGGCGGTGCGCCCGGAGCAGGCGGCGCCGCTGCGCTCGGCCCTGCTGGCGCTGGCCGACCAGGACCCGCTGCTGCACGCCCGCCCGGCGGCGTCCGGCGCCACCGCGCTGCTCCTGTACGGCGAGGTCCAGATGGAGGTGCTGGCGGCGACGCTGGCCGAGGACTTCGGCATCGAGGCGGAGTTCGAGCCGGGCCGCGTCCGGTTCCTGGAGCGTCCGAGCGGTACCGGTGAGGCGGCAGAGGAGATGCCGTGGCTCGACCACACCCGCTACTGGGCGACGATCGGCCTGCGCGTCGAGCCGGGTCCGCGCGGCTCGGGCGGGCACTTCACCCACGAGACGGAACTCGGCGCGCTGCCCCGCGCCTTCCACCAGGCCGTCGAGGAGACCGTGCACGCCACGCTGCTGTCCGGGCTCACCGGGGCGGCGGTCACCGACTACCGGGTCACGCTGATCCGCTCCGGCTTCAGCTCGCCGGTCAGTACGGCCGCCGACTTCCGGGGGCTGACGCCGATCGTGCTGCGCCGTGCCCTCGCCCGGGCGGGCACCGTGCTGTACGAGCCGTACCTGGCCTTCGAGGCGGAGGTCCCGGCGGACGCGCTGGCCGCCGTGACGGCCCTGCTGGCCTCGCTGGGCGCGGACTTCACCGGTACGACCGGCGGCGACCCGGCCTGGACGGTCACCGGCGAGCTGCCGGCCCGCCGGGTGCGGGAGGCCGAGCTGCGGCTGCCGGGGCTGACCCGCGGGGAGGCGGTGTGGTCGTCGCACCCCGCCGCGGACCGTCCGCTGAGGCCCCGAAACGGCGGGTCTGGCAAGGGAGTTGACGGGCATCCGGGTGAGTAGGAAGGAGGGCCGTCGCCATGACAACTCCCGTCAGGAAGCCCACGACCCCCGTCGACAGGCCCGCGCGGCGCATGCCCGGCTGGGCGAAGGCGCTGACCGCGCTGGTGCTGGTGCTCGTCGTGCTGTTCGCGGGGCTGCGGCTGAGTGTCGTACCGGGCCTGAAGGACCTGTTCGGGTCCGACACCCAGGACCGTTCGGGCCCGGCGCTGCTGAAGTCCGTCCAGGACATCAGCCGGTACGACGCCGCGTCGGGCAACTTCCAGGTCGTCGTCGACCTGGAGAAGGACGCCAGGTTCCTGCCCGACGCGATCCGCGGCACCCGCACCCTGTACGTCGGGGCGGGAACCGTCGACGCCTTCGTCGACCTCGGGAAGGTGGGCGAGGACGACGTGACGGTCGACGAGGGGCGCACCTCGGCCACGCTGCGGCTGCCGCACGCGGCGCTGGGCGAGCCGGCGCTCGACCCCGACCGTTCCTACGCGGTCTCCAAGCAGCGCGGGCTGCTCGACCGGCTCGGCGACCTGTTCTCGGACAACCCGAACGGTGAGCAGGCCGTGCAGAAGCTCGCCGCCCGGCACATCGGCGACGCGGCGAAGGACAGCGAGCTGCAGGCGCGGGCCGAGAGCAACACCACCGCCATGCTCCGGGGGCTGCTGACCTCCCTCGGCTTCGACGAGGTGCGGGTGACGTACGGGACCTGAGGTCCGGCCGCGGACACCGCCGCGCTCACCCGGAGAGGATCCCGGGCAGGGCCAGCGCCCCGAGCACGGCGGTGCCCAGCAGCAGCCAGGCCACGTAGTCGCCGATGTGCCCGGACTGCAGCCGCCGCAGGGGCAGCGTCCGGTCCGGGACGGCCAGCAGCCCGGGCCGGGCGACGGCGACGGAGGCCAGGGCCACGGCCAGCGCGGTCGACTGGAGTCCCAGGCCGACGCCCACGGGCGTCCAGTGCACCGAGGTGTGCACCAGCCCGGCGGTGGTGGCCTCGCTCATGGCACGGGCCACCGCGTTGCCGAAGGCGGGGACCGCACCGGCGGCGAGGGCACCGGCGAGCAGCAGCGCGGGGACCGCCGTCATGGTGTCGGGCACCCGGCTGAGCCGCTGCCGGGTCTCGGGCTCCTCCCCCGAGCCGGTCGTCTCGTAGGCGTCGGCGCCGCTCGCACCGCCCGCGTCCTCGGGCGTCGGACCGAGGCCCAGGAACACCCGGGCCGCGACCCGCAGCACGGCGGCCGCGGTCACGGCACTCGCCAGCACGTAGAGCGCGGTGAGCGGTCCGCCCACCGCCTCCTCGGCGACGGACTTGCCGAGCGCGGTGCCGAACGGCGGCAGTCCCGCCAGGCCCAGCGCACCGGCGACGACCATCACGCCGACGCTTCGCAGCGGGCGGGCGCGGCCGTGCAGGACGTGTTCGTCGACGCTGCCGTACCGGTCGAGGAGGATGCCGACGCAGGCGAACAGCGCGGCCTTCACCCCGGCGTGCCCGACGACGTACAGGGCGACCCCGTCGTCGCCCTCGGGCGTGAGGGTGCCGATGCCGAGCAGGAACAGGCCGGTGTGCGCGATCGTCGAGTACGCCAGCAGCCGCTTGATGTGCCGCTGGTGCCAGCACATGACCGCGCCGAGCGCCGCGGTCAGCGCGCCCAGCACCGTCAGCACCCGCGCCAGGTCGGCGGCGGGCAGTCCGCCCGGGCCGGAGAAGACGGTGTCGTAGACGCGCCAGACGCCGAAGACGCCCAGCTCGACCATGACGCCGGAGAGGAGCATGCACACCGGGGTGGGGGCGACCGCGTGCGCGTCCGGCAGCCAGAACTGGAAGGGGACGGCGGCCGCCTTGACCAGCAGCCCGGTCAGGACCAGGACGAAACCGGCCAGCACCAGCGCGTCGGGCGGGCCGTGGGCGTCCAGCGCGCCGCCGATCTCCGTCAGGGCCAGCTCGCCGGTGCGGGCGTAGAGCAGGGCGATGCCCATGAGCAGGGCGTACGCGCCCAGGGAGTTGACGACGGCGAAGGCCAGCGCGCCCTGGACGGCCCTGGCCTCCTCGACCCGGTGGCCGGTCAGGGCGTAGGCGACCACGCTCATCAGCTCGAACCAGACGAACGCGTTGAACAGGTCGCCCGCGGTCGCGAAGCCGCACATGCCGGCCTGGAAGACCAGCACGAGCGCCGGGAACGCCCCGGCGTGGCCGTGCGGCGGCTCGTCGAAGGAGCGCCACGCGTAGGCGAGGGCGGCCAGGGTCAGCACGGACACCAGCGCGGCCATGCCGAGCCCGGGGCCGTCGCCGGTCAAGGCGATGCCGACGCTGTGGCCGGCCACGGGCTCCCAGCCGCCCACCCACTCGGTCAGCGGCGGGGAGGAGTGCGTCAGCAGCAGGACCGCGAGCGCCGCGGTGCCGGCCGCGACGGCGCAGGCCGTGCTCTGCGCGACGAAGCGGGGCACGAGCCTGCCCCCGGCGGCGAGCAGGGCGGCGCCGAGCAGCGGGACGGCGACGAGGAGGGGCAGCAGGTGGTGCATCAGCCGCGCAGCTCGCTCAGCTCGTCGGGGTCGACCGTGCCGTGCCGCTTGGCGACCTGCACCACCAGGGCCAGCAGGAGCGCGGTGACGGTGGCGCCGACGACGACGTCGGTGAGGGCCAGCGCCTGGACCACGGGGTCGACCACCGGCCGGGAGCCGGGTGCGAGGTCGGAGAAGACCGGCGCGGTGGCGCCGTCGCGGTAGCCGACGGCCAGCAGCAGGACGTAGGTGGCGGCCTGGCACACGGACAGGCAGCCCACCGCGTGGATGAGGTTGCGGCTGGTGGCCAGGCCGTAGCAGCCGGCCAGGAACACCCAGGCGGCGACCAGGTAGGGCAGTACGTGGGTCAGGGCGGTCATGGCGCTCTCACTTCCCGCGCTGTCGGGGGTCGTCGTGGTACTCGCCGTCGTCGTGCTCGCCCTCGTCCACGATCTCCACGGCCTGGTCCAGGAACCCGGCGAGCAGCACGACCACCGCGCAGGCGACCTCCATGCCGATCGCGGCGTTGAGCAGCGGGACGGTGCCGGCGGAGGCGAGGGTGTTGAAGGTGCCGTACGGGAGCAGCGTGTTGGCGAGGAAGGCGGAGCCCGCGAGCAGGGCGGCGAGGCCGGTGACGAGGTAGGCGGACGCGGCGAGCGCGTCGCCCGCCTCGTAGGGGGCGATGGGCCGCACGCGTTCGAGGGCGCGGTAGTCGGCGCCGAGGTAGAGCAGGTGCAGGGCGGTGGCGGCGACGACGCCGCCCTGGAAGCCGCCGCCGGGGCTGACCTGGCCGTGGGCGACGACGTACAGGCCGGTCAGCAGGGCGACGGGCAGGACGAGCAGGGCGTAGCGGCGCACGGGCCGGGAGACGGCGGCGGGTTCGGGGCGGGCCCGGTGCTCGTCGCGGGTCTGGCGCAGCAGGACCACGCTGCCGAGGACCGCGGCGAACAGGATGCTCATCTCGCCGAGCGTGTCGAAGGCCCGCTGGTCGAAGGTGACGGAGGCGACGGTGTTGGCGGTGTGCCGGCTCAGGGACGCCTCGACGGCCTGGTCGCCGTAGGGGTGCCGGTCGCCGCCGAACCGGGGCAGGTCCAGGCAGGCGGCCACCAGGAGCGCGGCGAGACCGGCGCCACCCGTCGCCACCAGCCACAGCCTCATGCGCGGGCTCACGGTCCGCTCCCTCCGCCGCGCCGCCCGTCGGACCCGCCGCCTCCGCCCGCCGCACGCTGCCCGCGCCGGCGCACCTTGCGGACCGTCAGCAGCAGCAGGAGCGGGGTCAGCGCGGAGCCCACCGCCAGCTGCGACAGGGCGACGTCGGGTGCCTGGAGCACGGTGAACAGCACGGCGAGGACGACGCCGAGGACGGCCAGGACGAGGGACTGGCGCACGGGGTCGCGCACCGCCACCGCCGCCGTGGCGGACCCGGCGACCAGCAGCAGCGCGGTGACGATCAGGGCCTCAGTCACGACGGGCCTCCTGCATCCCGCCCGCCAGCGCCCGGGAGGCGACCAGGTTGCCGCCGACCAGCAGTGCCCCGACGACCAGCACCTTGACCAGGGCCCGGCCCGGGCCGGTGGCAAGGCTCACCGCCAGCACGACGGCCGCACCGAGGGCGGCGGCCGTCAGGGTCGGGCCGCGGGCGTGCGGCGGGTCGTCGGCCAGTTCGTCGGCGAGCAGCCGGGCGAAGACGAGGGTGCCCACCGGTCCGAGGACGGCGAGCACCAGCGCGAGGTCGACGTAGGCGGGGCGTGCGTAGCCCTGGGCGAGCAGCAGGAGTGCGGGGCAGGCCAGTGCGGTGGACAGGTTCTGGGCGGCGGCGCGGCGGCGCAGGGGGCCGGTCACCACGCCCCACAGCGTGGCTCCGACACCGGCGGCGAGGACGACGACGGCGGCGAGGATCCAGCCGTTCACCGGCCGGTCACCGCCCGCCGCGCGCCCCGTGCCACGAGCGCCACCACGACCGAGGCGCCCGCGCCCACCGCCGCTTCGAGCAGGTCGACGGTGTTGACGAGAACCAGCCAGAGCGCGGCGAGCGGAACCCACCAGGCGGCCACCTCGGCCGCGGCGAGGAGTGTCCTACGGCTTGGCACACGCCACCTCCACCGGCCGGCCCGGGCCCGCCAGGTCCCGGATGCCCTTTGTGCCGCTCTTGTTGCCGTTGTTCCTGCTTCGCCGCCATCCAAGCACCGCGCGGGGAGCGGCCGACGGCGGCGCGCGGCGGCTCCCCCGGCCGGAGTGCCCCGGCCGGGGGAGGGATAACCGGGCGGCCCGCGCCGGGGGCGGCGCGGTGCGCCGGGCATCCTCGGCGGATCGGCGGGTAACCGCCCTACCACGCGGGGAAGTTGACGACTGGAGGACCGACATGACTCGTGCCGCCTCACGGCCGCGTTCGTGGTCGCGCCCCGGCGCCGCCAAGGCGCGCGACGACGACCGTCCCGAACGGCACACGCTCGCCCTGCCGTTGCGGCTGCTGGCGACGGCGTGCGCATTCGTCTTCATGGTGGCGTTCGCGGTGGTGCTGGCCCGGCTGACCCTGCAGCCCTCCCCCGCGTCCGAGGCCCTGACCCACACCAATCTGCACCCCGGCCGCTCGCTGCGGGCCTATCTGGACCAGCCCGCCCTGCGCGACGCAGTCAAGCAGATCGGCGGCAACATCCTGCTCGGCGTGCCGTTCGGCGTCCTGGTCCCGGTCGTCGCCCCGCGCGCCCGCGGGGTGCTGCGCGTGCTGCTGCTGACGGCCGTGGTGATGCTGCTGGTGGAGTCCGCCCAGGGCGTCCTGGTCACCGGGCGCGCCTTCGACGTCGACGACGTCATCCTCAACACCGCCGGGGCGCTGATCGGTTACCTGCTCCTCGGCCGGCGGATGAGCCGCACGGTGCACGCGCGCGGGGGGCGAGGCGGGGGACGCACCTGAGGGCGGGCCGTCCGGTCCGTACCAAGGTATTGACCCGTCCTTATCTCACTACTTGAATAAAGAGGCGACATCCCAACCCCCCACCTCGGTCGGCGCCTTCGCGCAAGGCGCCGTACGGAAGGGAGAGCCGTGGCCCGCCCACGCCTGCTCCGCAGCTGCCTCCTCGCCGCCGCCCTGTCCGCCGGGCTGGCCGCCTCCCTCGTGACCGGCCCCGCCCAGGCCGGCCCGGAAACCTCCCGGACCTCCGGCGCCGCATCCTCCGCGGCCGCCGCCGTGGCGTTCTCGGACACCTTCGACGGCCCGGCCGGCGCGGCCGTCGACTCCTCGAAGTGGCAGATCGAGACCGGCGACAACGTCAACAACCACGAACGGCAGTACTACACCTCGGGCAACAAGAACGCCGCGCTGGACGGACAGGGCCACCTGGTCATCACCGCCCGCAAGGAGAACCCGGCCAACTACCAGTGCTGGTACGGCACCTGCCAGTACACCTCGGCCCGGCTCAACACCTCCGGGAAGTTCACCGCGCAGTACGGTCACGTCGAGGCACGGATGAAGGTGCCGCGCGGGCAGGGCATGTGGCCCGCGTTCTGGATGCTGGGCACCCCGGTGAACTGGCCGGACTCCGGCGAGATCGACATCATGGAGAACGTCGGCTTCGAGCCCTCCACCGTGCACGGCACCATCCACGGCCCCGGCTACTCCGGCGCGGGCGGCATCGGCGCCGGCTACACCCTGCCGGGCGGGCAGGCCTTCGCGGACGCCTTCCACACCTTCGCCGTCGACTGGGCGCCCGACTCGATCACCTGGTCGGTGGACGGCACCGTCTACCAGCGGCGCACCCCGGCCGACCTGGGCGGGAAGCAGTGGGTGTTCAACCGGCCGTACTTCCTGATCCTGAACCTGGCGGTCGGCGGCTACTGGCCGGGCGACCCGGACGGCTCCACGGTCTTCCCGCAGACCCTCGTCGTCGACCACGTCTCGGTGACGACCGGCGACTCCGCGGCCGGCGGCGCGATCCGGGGCCTGGCCGGCAAGTGCGTGGACGTCGCCGCGGCGAACAGCGCCAACGGCACCCCCGTCCAGCTCTACGACTGCAACGGCACCGCGGCCCAGCAGTGGACGGTGGGCTCCGACGGCACGGTCCGGGCGCTCGGCAAGTGCCTGGACGTCGACGCCGGCGGCACGGCGGACGGCACCGTCGTCCAGCTGTGGGACTGCAACGGCAGCGCCGCCCAGCAGTGGGTCGTCACCGCCGCGCGCGACATCGTCAATCCGCAGGCCGACAAGTGCCTCGACGTCACCGGCAACGACTCGGCCAACGGCACCCGGCTGCAGATCTGGACCTGCACGGGCGGCGCCAACCAGAAGTGGACGGTCGGCTGAGCCGCCGGGCGGGGGCGGCGGCTGCGCCTAGCGCGGCATCCAGGTGAACTTGTCCCCGCCCACCCAGCGCACGACGTCCGGGTCGTCCAGGTCGTGGACCGTGATGCCGAACGCGGCGGCGGCCTCCAGCACGTCGGTGACGGACTTGGCCTCACCGACCACCTGGCCGTCGATCTCCACGATCCGGAACGGGGGCGGGCCCGGCTGCACCCCGAACACGAGGATCCGCGGACTGCCGATGTGCGGGCTGTCGATCTCGGTCATGCCTAGAGGGTAGGCCGCAACGCGCGGGAGCGAGGACCCGGCCGGGACCCGGCCGCCCGTGGTGCGTCTCCCGCCGCTCTGGGGAACCCTGGACATGCGGGTGGACGACGGCCGCGGCCGGACCAGGAGGTGGCGATGGACCCCGTCGAGGCGCTGGAGCGGATCGCCTTCCTGCTGGAGCGGAGCCAGGCGCCAACGTACCGGGTCCGCGCCTTCCGCACCGCGGCGGGGGTGCTCGGCGGGCTGTCGGCCGCCGAGCTGCGCGAGCGGGCGGGGTCGCTGGAGTCGCTCAAGGGGGTCGGTCCCAAGACGGCGCAGGTGGCACGGGAGGCGCTGGACGGCCAGGTGCCCGGCTACCTCGCGAAGCTGGAGAGCGAGGCGGACACCCCGCTCGCCCGGGGCGGTGAAGCGCTGCGGGAACAGCTGCGCGGCGACTGCCATCTGCACTCGGACTGGTCGGACGGCGGCAGTCCGATCGAGGAGATGGGCCGTACGGCGGCGGCCCTCGGGCACGAGTGGGCGGCCCTGACCGACCACTCCCCGCGTCTGACGGTGGCCCGCGGCCTCTCCCCCGCGCGGCTGCGCGAGCAGTTGGACGTGGTGGCGGAGCTGAACGCGACCTGGGCGCCGTTCCGGCTGCTGACCGGCATCGAGTGCGACATCCTCGACGACGGCTCGCTCGACCAGGAGCCGGAGCTGCTGGACCGGCTCGACGTGGTGGTCGTGTCGGTGCACTCCAAGCTGCGGATGGACGCCCGCTCGATGACCCGCCGGATGGTGACCGCCGTCCGCGATCCGCACGCGGACGTGCTCGGACACTGCACCGGGCGGCTGCTGTCCGGGCGGGGGCGGCCGGAGTCGCAGTTCGACGCGGACGAGGTCTTCGCCGCCTGCGCCGAGGCCGGCACGGCCGTGGAGATCAACAGCCGCCCGGAGCGGCTCGACCCGCCGCGGCGGCTGCTGCGCCGGGCGGTGGCGGCCGGTGTGCTGTTCTCCGTCGACACGGACGCGCACGCGCCGGGTCAGCTGGACTGGCAGATCCACGGGTGCGCGCGGGCCGAGGAGTGCGGGGTGCCCCCGGAGCGCGTGGTCACCACCTGGTCGCTGGACGAGCTGCTGGCCTGGACGCGCGAGGGCCGTACACCGTCCGGAGTGACGAGCCGCTGACGTGGTACCCGCCCGCCGATCCACAGTCCGCGGACCACGGACCACGGACCACGAGCCACGGATCACGGGCCACGGACGACAGACCACGGAAGGGACAGTGCATGGAACGGGCGGCCGTGTTCGACGTCGACGGCACCCTCGTCGACACCAATCACCTGCACGTGACGACCTGGTGGGAGGCGTTCCGGCAGGCGGGGCACCGGGTGCCGATGCATGCCGTCCACCGGGCCGTGGGCCTCGCCTCCGGCGATCTCGTCGCACGGCTGCTGGGCGAGGACCGGGACAAGGACCGCGACGCGGAGCTGAGCGCCGCCCACAAGGCACTGTACGGGCAGTACTTCGACCGGCTGCCGGCGCTGCCGGGCGCCGGGGAACTGCTGCGCCGGCTGGCCGGCGACGGCTGGAAGGTGCTGCTGGCCACCTCGGCGGGCGGGGCGGAGCTGGGCGCGCTGCGGCGGGCCATCGACGCGGACGACGCGATCGCCGCCACCGCGAGCGCCGACGACGTGGCCGCGGGCAAACCGGCGCCGGAGCCGGTCGAGCACGCGCTGGACCTGGCGGGGGTGCCGGCCGAGCGGGCCGTCTTCGTCGGCGACACGGTGTGGGACATGCGCGCGGGCAGCCGGGCCGGGGTGCGCTGCGTGGGCGTGCTGTGCGGCGGTCTGCCCCGCGCCGACCTGGAGGAGGCGGGCGCGGAGGCGGTCTACGCCGACCCGGCCCACCTGCTGGCCTCGCTGCGCGGGAGCCCGCTGGCATGAGTCACCGGACGCGACCTCGCCCGCCCCGGCGGGCACCCGGCACCGTATGAGCGCTGTGACACACACCCTCCGGGAGGCACTGAGGGGTCGGCGACCCGTGGCCGCGGTGTGGTGGGAGGTGTGCGCCGTCGGGCGGGCCGTCCGGGCGGCCTGGCGGGGGCCGGGGCGGGAACGCGACCTCGTCGTGCAGTCGCTGAAGGCCGCGGGCGCGGCGCTGATCGCCTGGACCGTGGCGGGCGTGTGGCTGGACGATCCGATGGCGTTGATGGCGCCCTGGGTGGCGCTGGTCCTCGTGCAGGCCACCGTCTACAGCTCGGTGCGGCAGGCCGGGCAGCAGTTCGCGGCGATCTGCGTCGGCGCGCTGGGGGCGTCGGCGGCACAGGCGCTCACGGAGGACAACACGGGGGCGCTGGTGCTGTCCCTGCCGGTGCTGATGCTGGCGGCGAACTGGTCCCGCTTCGGCCGGCAGGGCATCTACGCGGCCACCACCGCGGTGTTCGTCCTGGCCTCCGGTACGACGGTGTCGGCCGCCGCGGTCGGTCACCGGGTGGGCCAGGCGGCGCTCGGGGCGGTCATCGGCGTGGCGGTCAACGCCCTGGTGCTGCCGCCGATCCATCTGCGGGACGTACGGGAGAACCTCGCGGCGCTGGCCCGGGAGTCGGGCGACCTCCTGCACTCCGTCGCCGCCGACCTGCGGGAGACCCAGTGGGACGCGCAGAGCGCGGCCGACTGGACCCGGCAGGCCGGGTGGCTGGAGCGGCGGCTGGACGCGCTGTACTCCGCCCGGTCGTGGAGCCGGGAGAGCCTGCGCCTGACCTCGGGGCCGCTGCGCCGGCTGCACCGCGGGCCCGCGGTGGTGCCCCCGGAGGACGAGGACCGGCGGTGGAGCCGGGTCACCGGGAACCTCACCGCGCTGACCCGGACCCTGGCGGTGGCGGCCGACGAGCAGCGGACGCCCGCACCGCCCGAGGGGCCGGTCCTCGACCTGTACGCGCGCCTGCTGCGGCTGATCGGCGACGCCTGCCACGCCGAGGCCGGCCGGCTGGTGGGTGACCGGGCCGAGGCCGCTCCTGGGGCGGCCACCGAGGCGACGATGGAGGAACTCCACCGGCGGCTGCAGGAGGGGCTGCGGGAGCACGCCGGACAGGGTGCCGCGCGGACCGCGGTGCTCGGCACCCTGCTGCTCCAGGCGGAGAACCTGTGGGCCGAGGTCGTACCCGAGCCCCGCGAGTCCAGCGACTCCAGCGAGTCCGCCGAGTCCTTCGAGCAGTGACGCAGATCACCCCAAACCACGACAGACGGTGGAACACCGGCCGGTCGTTCGCCGTTGAACAGACCGTGGGTACGGACGGGACAGTGTCCCCGGGCCTCACCTATCGCCCACAGGGACGATCGTTCGGCTGAAGCCCTGTGGAGCCCTTCGCCGAGAGGCGACCGCCGTCCGTATCCACCTCGTACCGCCCCGATCGTGATTCCCCCGTCGCGGTCGGGGCTTCTCCTTGCGTGCTCTTCCCGGGCGCTGGGTACCCGGTGCTCTCCGCACGGGCGAACGGCCGAGAGGAGCACACGGTGAGCAGCGCAACGGGCAGCAGGATCGTGGTCACGGGTGCCACGGGCAACGTGGGCACCAGCGTGGTGCGGCTCCTGACCCAGGATCCGGAGGTGGGGTCCGTGCTGGGGCTGGCCCGGCGGATCCCCGGCTGGTCGCCCGCGAAGACCGAGTGGGCGGCGGTCGACCTGGCCTCCGAGCAGTCCGACCTGACCGGTCACTTCGCCGGGGCCGACGCCGTCGTCCATCTGGCCTGGGCCTTCCAGCCGACGCACGACCCGGCGACGACCTGGCGCACGAACGTGCTCGGCTCCATCCGGGTCTTCGAGGCGGTGGCCGCGGCCGGGGTGCCGGCGCTGGTGCACGCCTCGTCGGTCGGCGCGTACTCGCCAGGGCCGAAGAACCACGCGGTGGACGAGTCCTGGCCCACGCACGGCTGGCCGGACGCCGCGTACTGCCGGGAGAAGGCCTATCTGGAACGGACGCTGGACACCTTCGAACGCGACCACCCGGGGATCCGGGTGGTGCGGATGCGGCCGGCCTTCCTCTTCAAGCGGGAGTCGGCCAGCGAGCAGCGCCGGATCTTCGGCGGCCGGTTCCTGCCGGGTCCGGCGGCACGTCCTGAGCTGCTGCCGTTCCTGCCCGACGTCCCCGGTCTGCGGGTGCAGGCCCTGCACACGGACGACGCCGCCCACGCCTACCGGCTGGCGGTGCGTTCGCAGGACGCCCGGGGCGCCTTCAACCTCGCGGCCGAACCGCCGGTCGACGCCGAGCTGCTGGGCGAGCTGATCGGGGTGCGTCCGGTCCGGCTGCCGCGCACCGCGGCCCGCTCGGCGGTCGCCGCCGCGTGGGGGATGCGGCTGCTGCCGGCCTCACCGCATCTGTTCGACGCGGTGCTGCGGCTGCCGCTCATGGACTGCACCCGGGCACGGGTGGAGCTGGGCTGGCGCGCGACGCGCACGGCCACGGAGGTGCTGGAGGAGTTCCTGCGCGGACTGCGGCAGGGGGCCGGGGCGGACACCGAGCCGATGCGCGGGCGCAAGGTGGGCTGAGCCGCGCGGACCGGGCCTCATCAGCGGGCCTCAGCCGCCTCAGCCGCCTCAGCCGGAGGACTCGTCGGGCACCGGGTGCTCGGGGTGCACGGCACCCGAGTGCGGCGCGCCCTGCCGGCCCGTGCCGGCCTCGTCGGTGTCGGGCACGTCGGTCACCGGCCCGGTCTCCGCGTCACCGGCGGTCTCCGCGTCCTCCTCGGCTCCTTCGTCGTCCCGGCCCTGCCGGTGCTCGCGCTGCTCGCGGGTGGGCGAGGCGGCCTCCCACGGGTCGTCGTGGTCGCCGGCCTGCTGGTCCGGCATGTCGCGCGGCACGGGGGCGTCGTTCTCCCCCGGCCCTTCGTGGCGGTGGTCGGACACGGGGCGCTCCTTCGTCCGAGTCGTCCGGCGGTCTTCGGAGCGGTGCCGGGTACCTCCGCGGCGCCCGGCGAAACCTTGGTGCGGCCGACACCTCAGTGCGGCGCCCGCTCCTCCAGCGCCGTGCGCCAGGCGGGGACCGGGTACTGAGGAGCCGGCTCGGGGCGCCTGCCGCCGCGTGCGAAGAAGTCGGCCAGGGGCAGGATCGCGGCGCCGACCGTGACGGCGTCCGGACCGAGCCGCCCCAGGTCGACGGTCACCTTCCGGGCGGGGTGGCGCAGCGCGTACGACACCGCGTGGCGGCGTACGGCGGGCAGGAAGCGGGTGCCCAGCTGGAGGCCGGCCCAGCCGCCGATGAGGATGCGCTCGGGCTGGAAGAGGTTGATCAGGTCGGACAGGCCGGCGCCCAGGTACTCGGCGGTCTCCTCCAGGACGGCCAGCGCGACCGGGTCGGCCGCCCCGCCCTCGGCCGGGTAGGCGGCGGCGAGCATCGCCGTGAGGGCGGTCTCCTCGTCGGTGCCCTCCGGCACCCGGCCGTCCTCCTCCCGCCAGCGGGCCAGCAGCGACTCGGCACCCGCGTACGCCTCCAGGCAGCCGAGCGCTCCGCAGCGGCAGCGGCGGCCCCGGACCCGGACCGTCAGGTGCCCCCACTCGACCGCCCGGCCCTGCTCGGCCTCGGGGGTGACGAGGCTGGCGCCGACCCCGGAGCCGAAGAGGACCACGACCGCGTTGCGGGCGCCGCGTCCGGCGCCGAACCACATCTCGGCCTGGCCGAGGGTCTTGGCGCCGTTGTCGATGAGGTAGGGGACGGTGTCGGGCAGCGGGGAGCCGGCCCGCAGCAGGGCCTCCAGCGGGACCGAGTCCCAGCCGATGGTCTGGCCGTGCACCACGGCCCCGCGGTCGGCGGTGTGCTCCACGATGCCGGGGACGCCGATCCCGGCCCCGAGCAGCCGCTCGGGCGGCAGCCCGGCCGCGGCCAGCACCTCGGCGACGCCCTCGCGGATGTGTCCGACGATGACGTCGACGTCGTAGCGCTGCGGGGCCAGCGGGCGTTCGGCGCGGGCGAGTTCGGTGAGCGTGAGGTCGAACAGCTCGACCCGCACCCGGGTCTCGCCGACGTCCACGCCGATCATGTGGCCGCTGGCGGGGGCCACGCGCAGCAGGGTGCGGGGGCGGCCGCCGTCGGAGTCGACGCTGCCGGCCTCCTCCACCAGTCCGTCGGCGACCAGGTCGGCGACCACGTTGCTGACCGAGCCGGAGCTGAGTCCGGTCGCCGGGCCCAGCTCGAAGCGGCTGAGCGGTCCGTCGAAGTAGAGCCGTTGCAGTACGGCCGTACGGTTGGCCCTCCTGAGGTCGCGCACCGTGCGTCCGTTCCGCCCCGCCATGTGGTTCCTCCCGTACTGTGCCCGGTCTGCAAGATACCTCCGCGGTACGAGCGTACGCGACTTCCCTTGATACTTAATTCATGCTATGAACTCGCCTCCCCGAAATCCGGTGGCGGCCGGCCTCGAAGGCTATCTACGCTAGGCGAAAACCTAGAGCCCCTAGGTTGACCCGTTGAACCCAGAATCCTTCGATCAAGGGGAGGCTTCCCATGCGAGCACTCGACGAGCAGGACGTCCGCGGCTCCTTCATCAACTGCTCGAAGGGCGAGGCCAAACGGCTGGCCGTCCCCCGCGACCTGGCCGAGCGCCCCTGGGGCGACCTCGACTTCCTCGGCTGGCGGGATCCCGGGGCGCCCGACCGCAGCTACCTGGTCGCCGACCTCGACGGGCGGCTCACCGGTGTGGCGCTGCGCTTCCAGCCGGCCAGGAGCGGCTATTTCCAGCGCAGCATGTGCGCGCTGTGCCTGACCACCCACCCCCGGGGCGGCGTGTCGCTGATGACGGCGCGCAAGGCCGGAGCGGCCGGCCGCGAGGGCAACTCGGTCGGCCTGTACATGTGCACCGACCTGGCCTGTTCCCTGTATCTGCGGGGCAAGAAGGTGTCCGAGAGCGGCGCCCGCTTCGAGGAGAGCCTCACCCTGGAGGAGCAGGTCGCCCGGACGCTGGGCAATCTGTCCGCGTTCGTGGCCAAGGTGACCGGCTGACCCGTCCGGCGGCGCCCGGCGCGTGAGAGGGGCCCGGCCGCCCGCGTCCGGTTACCGTCCTGATCGGACACGTTCGAGGCGCCTGCGGAAGGGAACAGCCCGAGGATGCGGGATGTGCTTGAGGCCGCGAGGACGGCTCTGCGGCGGGTGAAGTGGCTGCGCGACCCCATGGTCGTGCAGGCCCTGCGCTCGGCCGCCGCGGCTTCGATCGCCTATGTCATCGCGGTCCGGCTGACCCCCGACAAGTCGGCGGCCCCGCTGACCGCCCCCCTGACCGCGCTGCTGGTCGTCCAGGTCACCCTGTACGCCACGCTGAAGATGAGCTTCCGCCGGGTGAACGCGGTGGTCGCCGGTGTCCTGGTCGCCATCGCCTTCAGCCAGCTGGTCGGGCTGAGCTGGTGGAGCCTGGGCCTGATCATCCTGGCGGCGCTCGGGGTCGGGCACCTGGTGCGCGCCGAGGAGTTCACCGCCGAGGTGGCGATCAGCGCGATGCTGGTGCTCGGCGTGACCTCGCACGGGAGCCTGGCCTGGGCCCGGGTGGTGGAGACGCTGATCGGAGCGATCGTCGGGCTCGTCTTCAACCTGGTCCTCGCGCCACCGGTGTGGGTGGAACAGGCCGGGGAGTCGGTCGTGGGGCTGGCCCGGCAGGTGCGTCAACTGATGCTGCGCATGGGCGAGGAGGCGGCCGGCAGCACGCCGTTCCACGAGGCGGCGGCCCGGCTGCACGAGGCCCGCCGGCTCGACCACGACATCGGCGAGGTGGACGAGGACCTGCGGCAGGCCGAGGACAGCCTGCGGTTCAACCCCCGGGTGCGGGAGGGGCTGCTGCACCGGGTGGTGCTGCGCACCGGGCTGGACACCCTGGAGATCTGCACGGTGGTGATGCGGGTCCTCGCGCGCAGCCTCACCGACCTCGCCAAGGAGCGGGAGCCGGAGCCCCTGTTCGCGCCGGAGACGGGTGCCGCGGTCCAGCAGTTGCTGTCCGAGATCGCCGACGCCGTGGTGAGCTTCTCGGTGCTGGTCACCAGCAATGCGAGTGAGAACGCCGAGTCCGCGGAGGAGCGCCTGTCCGCGGAGCTGCGGCAGGCCGCGGCGACCCGGGACCGACTGGCCGACCTGCTGCTCGAAGAGGTCCGGCGCGACGAGCGGCAGTGGGAGCTGCGGGGCGCGGTGCTGGCCGAGGTCAACCGCATCATCGACGAGATGGACACCGAGCACCGCTCCCGCCGGCTCCTGGAGGAGCTGGACCGGCACACCCGCGAGCAGCGCGAGCGCATGCCGCGGCTGACCCGGCTGCGGGACCGGGTGCGGGGCGTGCTGCGCGGGCGGAACCGCGGCACCGCCGCGCGGCGTTCCCCTTGAAGGACGGCGAACGGCGCGCGGCCGACGACGGCGCGCGAACGGCGATGGAGGGGGCGTTCGGATGAGCGACACCAGCGTGCGGATCGACGGGAACCGGCTGACGCTGCCGGGCGGGGCGACGGTCCGCTTCATACGGACCCTGCGGCTGCCGGAGACGGGCACCCATCCGCTGCCGCCCGGACTCGGCGAGTTCCCGGTCCGCCGGGTCTCCGACTACGCCGACCGGGTGCCCGAGGCGTGGCGGGCGCGCGGCGGCGTGATGCTGCCGGTGTACCTGCGGGAGGCCATGTGGCTGAGTTTCGCGGGCACGCGGGAGCCCGCCGCGCTCCAGGTGGGGGCGGGCAAGGTGTGCGCGGTCTCCGGCAGGCCCTGGAGCGACCGGCTGTCCCGGGATCCGCAGAACTACCTGGTCCTGCCCCGCCAGCCCTGGCTGGACGGCATCAACTCCGGGACCGGCACGGTCCGTCAGTTCGTGGCGGTGCCGCTCGGCATGGGGGCGACGGTCGAGGGCCAGGTCACCGGCGAGGAGGTCTGGGGCGGCGTCCAGCTCCAGGCGTTCACCCTCGAGGACACCGAGCTGACCCGCTGGCGCGAGGAGGAGCGGCGCCGCCAGGAGTCGGCCCGAGCCCGTGTCGGCGGGGCCGCGGCGCCCGCGTCGGCCCCGGCCGCCCCGGGAGCGGCGCCGGGCTACGGCGGTGCGCCCCGGCCGCGGTCGGCGCCCGCGATGGGGCTCGGCGTCGGCGGTTCCATGCGCCAGGAGGTGTACCGCGACCAGCGGCCGCTGTCGGACTGGGCCGAACGGCCCGCGGGCCGGGTCTTCGTGCACCTGGTGACCCCGCCCGAGTGGCACCGCATCACCGGCGAGGCGCCGCCGCCGTCGCCGGTGGACCGGGCCGCCTACACCCGGGCCGGTCTGCCCTGGTACGACTACTACGACCAGGACGCCCACGATCTCGCGCCCACCGGACCGCTCCAGGACGTCAAGCCGGTCGGGGACTGGATCGGCGACGACCACGAGCCCTGGCAGCCGCCCGCGCCCCACCAGGTCCACCCGCTGGGGGACGCACCGGGCAAGCCGGTGCAGGACGGGGACTGGTAGGGGCGCGACCGCCTCACCCCGGGGAGCCGTTCACCTCACCCGTCGCCGTCCGTGCGCTGCCGCTGCAGGGCCCGGGGGCAGGAAGCCCTGCCCGCCTGGGCCAGCAGCACGTGCACCCGCTCGGTGAGCTGCGCGATCTCGTCGGCGGGTGCGTGGAACGGCAGGCGTACGTCGCCGTGGTCACGGACCCGTTCGATGCGCAGGGTCAGTCCGTGCCGGTCGACGGCGAGCGGCCGCACCCGGACCGCTCCGTGCAGGCTCTCCGGGTCGACGAGCCGGGTCAGCCGCTGCACGGCGTCGCCGTGGCAGTCGGCGAGGTGCGTCAGCAGCCGCGCCTCGGCCAGGGCCAGCGGGTCGGGCGCGGCCGCGGTGAACTCGTCGACGTCGACCACGACGGCGCCCGAGGGCCGGCGCAGCACCACCCGGGTGGGCCGGAAGGCCAAGTGCCCGTCCGCCACGGCGAACCAGCCGGCGAGCCAGAGCCGGGCCCTGATCCGGCCCCGCACCGGGACGGGCGCCACGTCGGCGAACTCCAGCACCGCGGACGGCTCTCCGCGGGGCGCGCACACCGCCGCCGCGAGCAGGGCGCTGTCCTCGGGCACGTGCAGGAGCACCCGGCCGTCGTCGGTCACGCTGTGCGCGCCGACGAACTCCTCCCGGCCGCCCTCCGCGGTCACCGCGCAGGACCAGGCGGCGGCGAGTACCGAGCGGGCCTGCTCCGCCGCGGCCGGCGCGGCCGTCCAGGCGTGGCTGTCACCCATCCCAACCTCCGTTCGGCAATTCATTAGGTAAGGCTCACCTAACCTATCGGAGATCGGGGAGTGCGCCAACCACGACACCGGTCCGGTCCGGCCCGGGACGCGATCCGGCGCCGCGGCCTCAGGGCGCGATGGCTCCCAGCAGCGCCCGGGCGCACAGGTCCCGCACCTGCTCGCGGGCGGGCTCCGGATCCCGCAGCCACTCCAGGCAGACCGCGGTGGTGAAGGCCAGCCAGCCGCGCACCGCGAGGCGTACGTCGCCGCGCTCCTCGAAGGCCGGGCCGAACTCCGGGTCGGCGGCCAGGGCGGCGAGGATCTGCCGTTCCTGGGCGGCGAGCGCCTGCTGGTAGACGCGGCGCACCGCGCGGTCACCGGCCGCGTCGGCGCGGTGGAAGGCGCGGTAGCCGTGCGCGTGGGCCCGCACGTACTCCAGGTAGGCGTCGAGGCCCGCGGCGAGCTGTTCGCGGACCGGGACGCCGGGCACGGCCGCCGTCATCCGCAGCATGCGCGCGCTCTCGCGCTCGACGACCGCCGCGAAGAAGTCCCGTTTGTTCGGGAAGTAGTGGTAGAGGAGCCCGCGGGAGACCCCGGCGATCTCGGCGACCTGCTCGATCCAGACCTCGTCGTACGGGCTCTCCGAGAACAGTCGCGCGCCCACCGAGAGCAGCTGCTCCCGGCGCTCGCCCGTGCTGAGCCGGCGGCGGGTGCGTTCGCCCTGGTTCGCGACCATGCCCGCACCTTACTTGACGCCGGTTCAACAACGGTACGAGACTGGGGCGCGTTATTGAACCCATGTACAACACGCCCGCCTCGGCACGTGCAACACGCCGCTGCGTCAAGGGAGATCGCGTCATGGCCCAGACAGCGAGGGAACCGGCCCGGGACGGACTGCCGAAGGGCTTCCGCAGCGCCGAGCTGGGCTGGCCCGAACTGCACCGCATCCCGCACCCGCCGTACCGGCTGCCCCTGCTCGGTGACGTGGTGGGCGCGAGCCGGCGCACCCCGATGCAGGACTCGCTGCGCTACGCGCGGAAGCTGGGGCCGATATTCCGGCGGCGGGCCTTCGGCAAGGAGTTCGTGTTCGTGTGGGGCGCCTCCCTCGCCGCCGACCTGGCGGACGAGACGCGGTTCGCCAAGCACGTGGGCCTGGGCGTGGCCAATCTGCGGCCGGTGGCCGGGGACGGACTGTTCACGGCGTACAACCACGAGCCCAACTGGCAGCTCGCGCACGACGTGCTGGCGCCCGGGTTCAGCCGTGAGGCCATGGCCGGGTACCACGTGATGATGCTGGACGTGGCCGCGCGGCTGACCGACCACTGGGACCTGGCCGAGGCGTCGGGCCGGACGGTGGACGTGCCCGGCGACATGACCAAGCTGACGCTGGAGACCATCGCGCGCACCGGATTCGGCCACGACTTCGGCTCCTTCGAACACGCCCGTCTCCATCCCTTCGTCACCGCCATGGTGGGCACCCTCGGTTACGCGCAGCGCCTCAACACCGTGCCCGCCCCGCTCGCCCCGTGGCTGTTGCGCGACGCGAGCCGCCGCAACGCCGCCGACATCGCGTACCTGAACCGCACCGTCGACGACCTCGTGCGCGCACGCCGGGCGGCCGGAAGCGGGGACGGCGACCTGCTCGACCGGATGTTGCAGACGGCCCACCCGGAGACCGGTGAGCGGCTGTCGCCGGAGAACGTCCGCCGCCAGGTCATCACCTTCCTCGTCGCCGGACACGAGACCACCTCGGGCGCGCTCTCCTTCGCCCTGCACTACCTGGCGCGCCACCCCGAGGTCGCGGACCGGGCCCGCGCCGAGGTGGACCGGGTGTGGGGCGACACCAAGGCGCCGGGCTACGAGCAGGTGGCCAGGCTGCGCTACGTGCGCCGGGTGCTCGACGAGTCGCTGCGGCTGTGGCCGACCGCGCCGGGCTTCGCGCGGGAGGCGCGCGAGGACACGGTGCTGGGCGGCAGGTATCCGATGCGGCGCGGGGCCTGGGCACTGGTGCTCACGGGCATGCTGCACCGCGATCCCGAGGTGTGGGGCCCGGACGCCGAGCGGTTCGACCCGGACCGCTTCGAGGCGAAGGCCGTGCGGTCGCGCGCCCCGCACACGTTCAAGCCGTTCGGCACCGGGGCGCGGGCGTGCATCGGGCGGCAGTTCGCGCTGCACGAGGCGACGCTGGTCCTGGGGCTGCTGCTGCGCCGCTACGAACTGCGGCCCGAGCCCGGCTACCAACTCCGGGTGACCGAGCGGCTGACGCTGATGCCGGAGGGGCTGCGCCTGCACCTGAAGCGGCGGAGCGCAGCCGCGCCGGGGCGCGCTCCCCGCAGCGACGCCGCCGGGGCGGCCGAGGACTCGGGGCAGGCCGCGGGCGCCGGGCAGGCCGCGGGCGCCGCCGTCTCAGCGTCCCGCTGTCCAGTGCACCGGGCGGCTGACTGAGTCCGGCAGCCCGGTGCCGGGGCCGCCCCTGGCCGCGTTGACCTGCGGCTGGGTCAGGAAGAAGGCACCCGTCAGATCCGCGTCGGTCAGGTCGGCGTCGCGCAGGTCCGCGCCGATCAGGTCGGCGCCCCGCAGGTCCGCGCCGGTGAGGTCGGCGGCGATGAGGTAGGCCCCGCGCAGGTCGGCCCCGGCGAGGTCGGCGCCCCTGAGGCGGGCGCCCATCAGGTCGGCGTTGCGGCGGTTCTTCCCGCGGCCGCGGGTGCCGGCCCGGACCAGCTCGCTGGTGCGCAGCAGGAGCACGTTGACCCGCTGCCGGTGCGCGGCCACGTCGAGGTCGGCCAGCTCCTGCGGGGACCCCCCGGCGAGGCGTTCGGTGTCGGCGAGGGCGTCGCGCAGCTCGGCGTGGACCGGGCGGGCGGCGGGCAGGGTGAGCGCCTCGGTCAGATACCGGAGCAGCTCGTGCAGTTGGCGGACGACCGGGAAGACGTCGAACATGCGGCGGGTCCGCTCCGGCGGGCCGGTGCGCCAGTCACGGCCGCCGAAGGTGACCTGCGAGACCCGCTGCCCGGCGCCGAAGCAGTCGTAGACCGTGCAGCCGGTGTATCCGCGCTCCCGCAGCGTCGCGTGGATGCCGCAGCGGTGGTCGGTGCCGAGGTTGGCGCAGGGCGTGCCGGCGGCCTTGTCGGTCGGGAAGTCCGCCGAGCGGGCGAACGGCAGGGCCACGCAGCACAGGCCGAAGCAGCTCGCGCAGTCGCCGCGCAGTTCCGCCGGGGCCGGGGCGTCCGTCCGGTCCGCGGTGTGTTCTCGCATGTCGTCGAGGATACGGGCCGCCGCCGCGCGGCTCGGCGGGCGGCCCCGCGCGGCCGGTCAGGTCTCCAGCGCGGACACGTCCAGCCGGGCCAGCCGCTCCGGGTCGGCCAGCACGTACAGGCCCGTGATGAGGCCGTCGGCGACGGTGATGTAGGTGACCGAGACCGGGCGGCCCTCGGACATGGCGACGGTGCCGACCGCGTCGTTGACCAGGACGACCCGGGCGAGCGGGGCGAGGTGGCGGAAGTGGAACGCCCCGGTGGCGACCGTCCGGGCGCCGCGCGCCACCTTGGACGCCCCCGCGCCCCGGGCGAGCGCACCGGCGTCGGCCCGCAGCACGACGTCCGGGTGGAGTAGGGACACCAGTGCCTCGAAGTCACCGGCGCGGCTCGCGGCCAGGAACGCCTCCACCGCCCGGCGCTGCCGGCCGAGGTCCGGTTCGGCGGCGGGGGTGGCGTCGCGCACCCGGCGCCGGGCCCGGCTGGCGAGCTGTCGGGTCGCGGCCGGGGTGCGCTCGACGATCGGCGCGATGTCGTCGAAGGGCACGGCGAACATGTCGTGCAGGACGAACGCCAGCCGCTCGGCCGGTTCCAGGGCCCCCAGCACCACCAGCAGGGCGATGCCCACCGAGTCGGTGTGCAGGGCCTCCGCCTCCGGGTCGGCCCGGGGCAGGGTGCGCACCACGGGGTCCGGCACGAAGGTGTCGAAGCCCTCGGTCATGGGCTCCTCGCGCCGCGCGGTGCGGGAGCGCAGCAGGTCCAGGCAGATCCGGCCGGTCACCGTGGTGAGCCAGGCGCCGAGGTTGTCGATGCCGTCCCCGCCGGAGCGGTCGAGCCGCAGCCAGGCCTCCTGCACGGCGTCCTCCGCCTCGGCCAGTGAACCGAGCATGCGGTAGGCCACCGCCTCCAGCTGCCCGCGGTGCTCCTCGAACCGCTCCGCCAGCCGCTCCTGCACCCGCGCGTCCCGAACACCCTGCATGTCCTGCATGTCCTGATCCCCCCGCTCGTCCCGCTCCCCCGCCATCTCGCTACCGCCCGAAGACTTCGAAGGTCACCGCCGGCTTTCCGCCGAACCGCTCCCCGGCCGCCCGGGCGAAGCCGGTGAGGAATCCGCGCACGTACGTCTCCGGGTCCTCCTCGGTCAGCACCTCGATGTACGTGCGGTGTTCGAGCAGCGAGCGCACCGCGCGCTCCAGGCCCGGGGTGGCGTCCACCGCGTGGGTGGGCGAGGAGGAACCGGCGACCGCGACCCAGCGCACGCCGTTCCAGGGTTCGAGGCCCTGCTCGGTCAGCTCCGGGAAGATCCACCGGTTGCCCGCGTCGGCCGCCGCGTCGAGCGTGGCGCGGCCGACGGCGACGTGGTCCGGGGTGTTCCAGGCGACGCCGCCCCAGGTGTCCCGGTGGTTGAGGGTGATGACCAGCTCGGGCCGGTGCCTGCGGATGGCGGCGGCGATGTCCCGGCGCAGCGCCGGCCCGTACTCGATCACGCCGTCCCGGTGGTCGAGGAACTCCACCTCGCTCACCCCGACGACGGCCGCGCTCGCCCGCTGCTCCCGCTCGCGCAGCGGGCCGCACTCGGCGGGCGCCAGGGTGTCGATGCCCGCCTCGCCCCGGGTGGCGAGCACGTAGGCGACCTCACGGCCCTCGTCGGTCCAGGCGGCGATCGCCGCCGAGCAGCCGTACTCCAGGTCGTCCGGGTGGGCGACGACGGCAAGGGCGCGCCGCCAGTCGCCGGGCATGGGCTCCAGTTGCGTGATCGTCGGCTCCGTCATGCCCGCACACTAACCCGGGCCGCCGGCATCCCACCGGGAATTCGGCGCGGACCGCTCAGGCCTCGTCGCGGGCCAGCGCGAGCAGCCGGTCCAGGACGCGGGGGCCGCCGGCCCGTACGCCGTCGTGCTCGAACTCGTCGGTGACCCAGGTGCGCAGGCCCCGGATCGCGCGGGCGGTCGTCAGCGCGTGGGCGGTGTCGACGTACATGTCGTCGTGGTAGACGGCCGCGGCGGCCGGCACCTCGTTGACGGCGAGGCGGGCGGGGTCGTACAGCGGTGTCCAGTCGGTGCGGGCCGCGAGCAGGTCGGCGGTCTCGCGCAGCGGGCGCAGCGCCGGGTCGCAGTCGAACATCCAGGGGTGGATCGACTCGCCGGTGAACAGCAGCGGTTCGTCGCCCGCGAGGGCCTTGGCGGCGTCGAAGCGCGGGAACTCGGCGCGGACGCGCTCGGCGGACCAGGCGGTGGGCCGGGCGTCCTGGCCGTAGATGACCTCGTGGATGAGGGCGTACAGCGGGTTGGCCGCGAAGGACAGCAGGCCCTGCGCCTGTTCCTGGAAGGCGTCGGAGAGTTCGTGTCCGTTCGGGGTGCGGACGAAGGCGTCCTCCAGCAGGAAGTGCAGCCGGTGGCTGCCCTCGCTGCCGCCCAGCATGATGCCGAGGGACTGGAAGGCCTCCACGGTGAGGCGGTAGCCGTTCGGCAGGACCACGTCGTGGGTCAGCAGGTGGTCGGCGATGCGGCGGGCGCGCTCGACGTCCTGCGGGTAGCGGGCGTAGTGCGCGACGACCTTGCGCTCGATGCGCGGGTAGGCGGCCCGGTAGACGTCGTCCGCGTGGGCGTCGAGGGAGGGCAGACCGCCGGTGATCAGGGCGGCGCTGAGGCCCTCGGGGGCCAGCGACAGGTAGGCGACGGTGCAGAAGCCGCCGAAGCTCTGGCCGAGGACGGTCCAGGGGGCGCCGCCGGTGACCTGGGGGCGGATGGCCTCGCAGTCGCGGACGATGGCGTCGGCGCGGAAGTGGGTGAGGTAGTCGGCCTGCTCGGCGGGGCCGCCGCGCAGCGGCAGCGTCTGGCGGTTGGCCGGGGTGGAGGCGCCGGTACCGCGCTGGTCCAGGAGCAGCACGCGGTACTCCTTCAGGGCCCGGCCGAGCCAGGCGGGACGGCCGATGAAACGGTTCGCCCCGAAGCCGGGTCCGCCCTGGAGGTAGACCAGCCAGGGCAGGTCCTGGTCGGCCTTGTCGCTCGCGACGGCCTCGCGGGCGTACAGCTCGATCGTCTCCCCGGTGGGGTCGGCGTGGTCGAGGGGCACGGTGAAACGGCGGTCGGTGAGGACGACGCCTGGCTGGCGGTAGCTGACGCTCAAGGGGTCTCCCGGGGCGGACGGACGTGACGGTCGATTCTTTCGGCCGTGTCCCAGTTCAGCACACCGTCCTGCGGCCACCGACCCCCGGGATCATGACATCGTGCTGAACGGCCGGTCAGCGGGCGGCGAGGCTGGAGCGCCGCACCACCAGTTCCGGCTGGAGGACGACCCGCCGGTGCGGGTGGGCGCGGTCAGTGTTTTCCAGCTCGGTCTCCTCCAGGAGCAGTTCGGCGGCCATGGCGCCCATGGTGACGGCGGGCTGGCGCACGGAGGTGAGCGGGACGGCCGCGGCGGCGGCGAACTCGATGTCGTCGTAGCCCACGATCGCGAGGTCGTCGGGGACGCCGACCCCGGCGGCGTACATGGCCTGCAGCACGCCGAGGGCGAGCAGGTCGTTGGCGCAGAAGACGGCGGTCGGCCGCTCGGCGAGGCCCAGCAGGCGGGCGCCGGCGTCGCGGCCCGCGGCGACGTCGAGGCGCTCGGTGGGCAGTTCGCGCAGCGCCTCGGGGCCGAGCCCGGCCTCGGCGAGCGCGGCGAGGGCGCCGGTGCGGCGGTCGCGGACCTGGTTGAGGCCGGGCGGGCCGCTGACGTAGGCGATGGAGCGGTGTCCGGCGTAGACGAGGTGGCGCACGGCCAGCTCGCCGCCCGCGACGTCGTCGACGGAGACCGAGCACTCGGTGGTGCCCTCGGCGACCCGGTCGACCAGCACGAAGGGGATGTTGTGGCGCCGGAAGCCCTCGATGTTGCGGCCGGTGGCGTCGGCGGGGGTGAGCAGGACGCCCCGGACCCGCTGCTCGGCGAAGAGCGAGAGGTACTCGGCCTCCTCGGCCGGGTTCTGCGCGCTGTTGCAGACCATCACGCCGAGCCCGGCCTCCCGGGCGGCCCGCTCGGCACCGCGGGCGACGTCGACGAAGAAGGGGTTGCCCATGTCCAGGACGAGGAGCCCCATGATGCGGCTGCGGCCGGCGCGCAGCTGGCGCGCGGACTCGCTGCGGACGTAGCCCAGCCGGTCGATCGCGGACAGCACCCGCGCGCGGGTCTCGGTCGCGACGGTGTCGGGGCGGTTGATGACGTTGGAGACCGTGCCCACGGAAACTCCGGCGGCGCGGGCGACGTCCTTGATACCCACGGAATGGGCCATCGGGCAGGGACCTCCGAGGTCGGGCTGGGGGTGGGGGCGGCCGCGGGACCTTCACACAGTACCCGGGCCGCCCTGGTACGGCCTGCGTCAGGCGAGGTGGAACACCTCGGTGAGGGGTTTCATCGCCTCGTCGGGGCGGTCCCCGTCGAGGGACTCGAACAGCGGGCCCATCTCCGCCTGCCAGCGGGCGTTGACCTCGGTGGCCTCCATGCCCGCCCGGGCGGCGGCGAAGTCCTCGGTCTCCAGGTAGCCGACGAGCAGGCCGTCGTCGCGCAGGAAGAGCGAGTAGTTGTGCCAGCCGGTGGCGGAGAGCGCCTCGCACATCTGAGGCCACACGGCGGCGTGGCGTTCGCGGTACTCCGCGACGCGGTCCTTTCGGACCTTGAGCAGGAAACAGACGCGCTGCATGGACTGCCGCTCCCGTACGTTCGGTGACTAGAAGTCGAACTGGTCGACGTTGTCGGCGGTGAACACGGTCGGCTTGCCGAGGTCGATCACACCGTCCTTGCCGATGGTGTACTCGCCCATGGCGCCGGCCTTGAAGGTCTCGCCCTCCTTGCCGGTGATCTGCCCGGAGGCGAGGGCGACGGCGGTGCGCGCGGCCAGTTCGCCGAGCTTGGCCGGGTCCCACAGCTCGAACGCCTCGACGGTGCCGTTCTTGACGTACTTGCGCATGTCGTTGGGGGTGCCGAGGCCGGTCAGCTTGACCTTGCCCTTGTACTTGGAGCCGGACAGGTACTGGGCGGCGGCCTTGATGCCGACGGTGGTCGGGGAGATGATCCCCTTCAGGTTCGGGTGCTCCTGGAGCAGGCCCTGGGTCTGCTGGAAGGACTTCTGGGCGTCGTCGTCGCCGTAGGCGACCTTGACCAGCTTGATGTCCTTGTACTTCGGGTCCTTCAGCTCGTCCTTCATGATCTCGATCCAGGCGTTCTGGTTCGTCGCGGTCTGCGCGGCGGACAGGATCGCGATCTCGCCCTTGTTGCCGATCTGCTCGGCCAGCTGCTGCACCTGGGTGCGGCCGATGTCGTCGGCGGAGGCCTGGGAGATGAAGGCGTTGCGGCACTCGGGGTTGGTGTCCGAGTCGTAGGTGACGACCTTGATGTCGTTCTTCATCGCCTGCTTGAGCGCGGTGCACAGGGCGCCGGGGTCCTGCGCGGAGACGGCGATGGCGTCGACCTGCTGCTGGGTGAGGGTGTTGACGTAGGAGACCTGGCCGGCGGTGTCGGTGCCGCTGGAGGTGCCGACCTCCTTGTAGCTGGAGCCCAGCTCCTTCAGGGCCTTCTCGCCGCCCTTGTCGGCGACGGTGAAGTAGGGGTTGTTGACCTGCTTGGGCAGGAAGCCGACGGTCAGTCCCTTCTTCGTCTCGGCGTTCGGGTCGGCCTTGCCCGCCGTGGCGGCCTTGGCGCCCTCGTCCTTGACGTCCTCCTTCGTGGTGCCGCCGCAGGCGGTGGCCGCCAGGGCGAGGGAGGTGACCGCGGCCAGGGCCGCGCAGGTACGGCGGATCGACGACTTGCGCATGGTGGGTTCCTTACGAGGGTGGACGGAGCCGGTGACGGGGTCAGGAGGTGGGGGCGGGTGCCTTGGACGGGGGTGTCGGCGCCGCCCTGCGTCCGGCCCTCGCGAGGGACATCTGCCGGGCGAGCCGGGGGCCGAGCACGGAGAGCACGAGCAGGACGCCGGTGACGACGATCTGCGACTGGGCGGAGACGTCCTTGAGGCTCATCACGTTCTGCAGCGCGCCGAGCAGGAACACGCCCGCGACCGCCCCGCCGAGGGTGCCCTTGCCGCCGTCGAAGTCGATGCCGCCCAGCAGCACGGCGGCGACGACGGAGAGTTCCAGGCCGGTGGCGTTGTCGTAGCGGGCGCTGGCGTAGTGCAGGGCCCAGAAGACGCCGGTGAGGGCCGACATCAGGCCGGTCAGCGTGAACAGGATCAGCTTCTGCCGCTTGACCCGGATGCCGGCGAAGCGCGCGGCCTCCTCGCTGGCCCCGATGGCGAACAGCGAGCGGCCGAACGGCATGGCGTGCAGGGCCACCACGGCGACGGCCAGCAGCACCAGGAACGGCAGGAAGGCGTACGGGACGAAGGTGCCGTCGATGCGTCCGGCCGCGAAGTCCAGGTACTGCGAGGGGAAGTCGGTCACCGCGTCGGAGCCGAGCACGATCTGCGCGATGCCCCGGTAAGCGGCCATGGTGCCGATGGTGACGGCGAGGGAGGGCAGCCCGAGCCGGGTCACCAGCAGGCCGTTGACCAGGCCGCAGACCACGCCGAGCAGCAGGCAGATCGGGATGATCGTCTCGATGGTCATGCCCTGGTTCCACAGGGCGCCCATCACCGCGCCGGACAGGCCCGCGGTGGAGGCGACGGACAGGTCGATCTCGCCGGAGACGACCAGCAGGGTCATCGGCAGGGCGATGAGCGCGATCGGCAGGGTGTTGCCGATCAGGAAGGACAGGTTCAGGGCGTTGCCGAAGCCGTCGACGAAGCCGAAGGAGAGCAGCAGGACGACCACGAGGAGGGCGCCGACGACGGTGTCCCAGCGGATGGCGCGCGTGAGAGAACTGTCAGCCATGGCGGGCGTTCCTCTTCTTCAGGGCGTTGGCCACGCGCAGCGCGACGATCCGGTCGACGGCGATGGCGAGGATGAGCAGGATGCCGTTGATGGCCAGCACCCACACGGAGCTGACGCCGAGGGCGGGCAGCACGCTGTTGATGGAGGTCAGCAGCAGTGCGCCGAGTGCGGCGCCGTAGACGCTGCCGGAGCCGCCGGTGAAGACGACGCCGCCGACGACCACGGCGCTGACGACGGTCAGTTCGTAGCCGTTGCCGGTGCCTGAGTCGACGTTGCCGAAGCGGGCTAGGTACAGGGCACCGGCGAGTCCGGCGAGGGCGCCGCAGAAGGTGTAGGCGGCGAGGATCCGCTTGCGGACGGGGATGCCGGCCAGCCGGGCGGCCTCGGGGTTGGAGCCGAGCGCGTACAGCTCGCGGCCGCTGCCGAAGTGCTTGAGGTAGTACGCCGTGGCGACGAGCACCGCCAGGGCGATCATGGCCAGCCAGGGCACGGCGGAGATGCCGCCGGAGCCGAAGTCGACGAATCCGCCGGGCAGGTCGGCCGCGGTGATCTGCCGGGAGCCGACCCAGATGGAGTCGATGCCGCGGATGATGTAGAGGGTGCCCAGGGTGACGACCAGGGCGGGCACCTGGCCGAGGCTGACCAGCAGGCCGTTGAGGAGGCCGAAGCCGACGCCCATGAGCACCGCGAGCAGCACCGCCACGACGGGGTTGCCGCCGCCCTGGAGGTAGGTGCCGGCGGCGAAGGCGCTGATGCCGAGGGTGGAGCCGACGGACAGGTCGACGTTGCGGGTGATGACCACCAGGGACTGCCCGGTGGCGACCAGGACCAGGATGGTCGCGTTCAGCAGCAGGTCCTTGATGCCCTGTTCGGACAGGAACTCGCTGTTGCCGGCCTGGGTGAGGGCGATCATCACCAGGAAGACCAGCAGGATGGCCAGTTCGCGCATCTTGAAGATGCGGTCCACCAGCCGGGTGGCACCGGCCCCCGGCACCTCGGCCGGGGGGGCCTTCTCGGGTGCGGTGACCGTCATGCGGCGGCCCTCCCCGTGGCTGCGGCCATCACGGTCTCCTCGGTGGCGTCGGTGCGGGGTATCTCTGCGGTCAGGCGTCCCTCGTGCATCACCAGGACGCGGTCGGCCATGCCGAGGACCTCGGGCAGGTCGGAGGAGATCATCAGGACGGCCACGCCGTCGGCGGCGAGCTGCGAGAGGAGCCGGTGCACCTCGGCCTTGGTGCCGACGTCGATGCCGCGGGTGGGTTCGTCGACGATCAGCACCTTGGGGCCGGTGGCCAGCCACTTGGCGAGGACGACCTTCTGCTGGTTGCCGCCCGAGAGGGTGGCGACGGTGTCGGCGATGCGGGCGTACTTGACCTGGAGCTTGACGGCCCAGTCGAGGGAGCGGCTGCGTTCGGCGCCGCGGTCCATGAGCCCGCCCTTCACGGTCGTGCGCAGGCCGGTGAGGCCGATGTTGCGTTCGATGGACATGTCCATCACCAGGCCCTGGGCACGGCGGTCCTCGGGCACGAGGGCGAGACCGGCGGCCATCGCGGTGGAGGGGGCGCCGTTGACGAGCGGCTTGCCGTCCACCTCGACCTCCCCGGCGTCCCAGCGGTCGACGCCGAAGACGGCGCGGGCGACCTCGGTGCGTCCGGCGCCGACCAGTCCGGCCAGCGCGACGATCTCACCGCGCCGCACCTCGAAGGAGACGTCGGTGAAGACGCCCTCGCGGGTCAGCCTGCGCACGCTGAGGGCCGTCTCGCCGGGGGTGACTTCCTGCTTGGGGTACAGCTCGTCGAGGTCGCGGCCGACCATGCGGCGCACCAGGTCGTCCTCGGTCATGCCCTCCAGGGGCTCGCTGGCGATCCAGGCGCCGTCGCGCAGGGTGGTGACCCGCTTGCAGATGCGGAAGATCTCCTCCAGGCGGTGGGAGATGAACAGCACCGCGGCGCCCTGGTCGCGCAGGGTGCGCACCACGCCGAAGAGCCGGGCCACCTCGCTGCCGGTGAGGGCGGCGGTCGGCTCGTCCATGATCAGGACACGGGCGTCGAAGGAGAGCGCCTTGGCGATCTCGACGATCTGCTGGTCCGCGATGGACAGGCCGCGCGCGGGCCGGTCGGGGTCGAGTTCGACGCCGAGGCGCAGCATCAGTTCGGCGGTGGCGGCGCGGGTGGCCTTGTGGTCGATGCGGCCGAGGGCGCGCCGCGGCCGGCGGCCCATGAAGATGTTCTCGGCGATCGACAGATCGGGGAAGAGGGTGGGCTCCTGGTAGATCACGGCGATGCCGGCGTCGCGGGCGTCGCCGGGGCCGTGGAAGACGACCGGCGCGCCGTCGAGCAGCACCTGGCCGGCGTCCGGCCGGTGCACTCCGGCCAGCGTTTTGATGAGGGTCGACTTCCCGGCGCCGTTCTCGCCGGCGAGGGCGTGCACCTCGCCGGGGAACAGCTCCAGGGAGACGTCCCTGAGCGCACGGACCGCGCCGAAGGACTTGGAGACGTCCCTGAGCGCCAGAACCGGGGCCGTACCCGTGTCGGACGGGTGGGTCATTGGGGGCTCCTCGACGACGCCGGCGGGACGGCCCTCACGGCGTCGTGAAAGGTTTCAACTAGGTTGCCGGGGACGTTAGGCAGCGAGGGTATGTCACGTCAATGGTTCCGGGTCGAAAAACTTTCGATAGCCGAAGGTCACGACGGAGTCACGAACAGCCGGACTGGCCGGAAGGGTTGACACCCCTCCTGGCGGCTCATAGCTTCACGTTCTGAATCGTTTCATAGATGGCCGTGCTCACCGCAGGCCACGACCCGATGCCACAGGAGCCCCGAAGTGACCGAGCTCGCCGCGGTGAAGGCCGCGCTCAAGACCCAGGCCGTCGAGACGCCGTCGTGGGCGTACGGCAACTCGGGCACCCGCTTCAAGGTGTTCGCCCAGGCCGGTGTCCCGCGCGACCCGTTCGAGAAACTGGACGACGCGGCGAAGGTGCACGAGTTCACCGGCGTGGCCCCGACGGTGGCCCTGCACATCCCGTGGGACCGGGTCGACGACTACGCCGCGCTGGCCGCGCACGCCGAGAAGCGGGGTGTACGGATCGGCGCGATCAATTCCAACACCTTCCAGGACGACGCCTACAAGCTGGGCAGCGTCTGCCACCCGGACCCGGCGGTGCGCCGCAAGGCCGTCGACCACCTGCTGGAGTGCGTCGACATCATGGACGCCACCGGGTCGCACGACCTGAAGCTGTGGTTCGCCGACGGCACCAACTACCCCGGCCAGGACGACGTCCGCTCCCGTCAGGACCGGCTGGCCGAGGGCCTGGCCGAGGTGTACGAGCGGCTCGGCGAGGGGCAGCGGATGCTCCTGGAGTACAAGCTCTTCGAGCCGGCGTTCTACACGACGGACGTGCCGGACTGGGGCACGGCGTACGCGCACTGCCTGAAGCTGGGTGAGAAGGCGCAGGTCGTGGTCGACACGGGGCACCACGCGCCGGGCACGAACATCGAGTTCATCGTGGCGACGCTGCTGCGGGAGGGGAAGCTCGGCGGGTTCGACTTCAACTCGCGTTTCTACGCCGACGACGACCTGATGGTGGGCGCCGCCGACCCGTTCCAGCTGTTCCGCATCATGTACGAGGTGGTGCGCGGGGACGGGTTCACCTCCGACGTCGCGTTCATGCTCGACCAGTGCCACAACATCGAGGCGAAGATCCCGGCCATCATCCGGTCGGTGATGAACGTGCAGGAGGCGACGGCGAAGGCGCTGCTGGTCGACGGTCCGGCACTGGCCGCTGCGCAGGCCGCGGGGGACGTGCTGGAGGCCAACGCGGTGTTGATGGACGCGTACAACACGGATGTGCGGCCGCTTCTTCGGGAGGTGCGGGAGGAAATGGGCCTGGAGCCCGAACCCCTCAAGGCGTATCGCTCCTGCGGGTGGGCGGAGAAGGTTGTCGCCGAGCGGGTCGGTGGGCAGCAGGCCGGGTGGGGGGCGTAGGCGTCTGCCGGGTTTCCGTTGTTCGCGGGCTGCGGGTCGTTCGTGGTTGATCGCGCAGTTCCCCGCGCCCCTGAAGGGGCGCACTTCCTCCCCTCCGATCGAAAAGGCACCGTCATGACATCTCACCCTGAAGCCGCCGCCCTCCTCGCCCGTTCGCATCGGCTCGGTGCCGATCCGCGCAACACCAACTACGCCGGTGGCAACGCCTCCGCCAAGGGCACCGGAACCGACCCCGTCACCGGGGGGGAGGTGGAGCTGATGTGGGTCAAGGGGTCCGGCGGGGACCTCGGGACGCTCACCGAGGCGGGGCTCGCCGTGCTGCGGCTGGACCGGATGCGGGCGCTCAAGGGCGTCTACCCGGGCGTCGAGCGCGAGGACGAGATGGTCGCCGCGTTCGACTACTGCCTGCACGGCAAGGGCGGCGCCGCGCCCTCGATCGACACGGCGATGCACGGGCTGGTCGAGGCCGCCCACGTGGACCATCTGCACCCGGACTCCGGGATCGCGCTGGCCTGCGCGGCGGACGGCGAGAAGCTGACCGCCGAGTGCTTCGGCGACACCGTGGTGTGGGTGCCGTGGCGGCGGCCCGGTTTCCAGCTCGGGCTGGACATCGCGGCCGTGAAGGAGGCCAACCCGCAGGCGATCGGCTGTGTGCTCGGCGGGCACGGCATCACCGCGTGGGGCGACACCTCCGAGGAGTGCGAGCGCAACTCGCTGCACATCATCCGCACCGCCGAGGCCTTCCTGGCCGGGCGCGGCAAGGCCGAGCCGTTCGGCCCGGTGATCGAGGGGTATGCGGCGCTGCCCGAGGCCGACCGGCGGGAGCGGGCGGCCGCACTGGCGCCGTACGTGCGCGGTCTGGCCTCCCAGGACCGGCCGCAGGTCGGGCACTTCACCGACGCGGACGTGGTCCTCGACTTCCTCGCGCGGGCCGAGCACCCCCGGCTCGCCGCGCTCGGCACCTCCTGCCCGGACCACTTCCTGCGCACGAAGGTGCGTCCGCTGGTCCTCGACGTGGCGCCCTCTGCGCCGCTGGACGAGGCCGTCGCCCGGCTCAAGGAGCTGCACGCGGCCTACCGCGAGGAGTACGCCGCCTACTACGAGCGGCACGCCGAGCCCGGCTCCCCCGCCATGCGCGGCGCCGACCCGGCGATCGTGCTGGTGCCGGGTGTGGGCATGTTCAGCTTCGGCAAGGACAAGCAGACCGCCCGGGTGGCCGGCGAGTTCTACGTCAACGCGATCAACGTGATGCGCGGGGCGGAGGCGGTGTCGACGTACGCGCCGATCGAGGAGTCGGAGAAGTTCCGGATCGAGTACTGGGCGCTGGAGGAGGCCAAGCTCCGGCGGATGCCGAAGCCGAAGCCGCTGGCCACCCGGGTCGCCCTGGTCACGGGTGCGGGCAGCGGGATCGGGAAGGCGATCGCGCGCCGGCTGGTCAACGAGGGCGCCTGTGTGGTCGTGGCCGACCTGAACGCCGAGAACGCGGCCGCGGTCGCCGCGGAGCTGGGCGGGGACGACAAGGCCGTCGCCGTGACCGTCGACGTCACCTCCGAGGAACAGATCGCCGGGGCGTTCGAGGCGGCCGTGCTCGCCTTCGGCGGGGTGGACCTGGTGGTCAACAACGCGGGCATCTCCATTTCCAAGCCGCTGCTGGAGACCTCCGCGAAGGACTGGGACCTCCAGCACGACATCATGGCCCGCGGCTCCTTCCTCGTCTCGCGCGAGGCCGCCCGGGTGATGACCGCGCAGGAACTGGGCGGCGACATCGTGTACATCGCCTCGAAGAACGCCGTGTTCGCCGGCCCCAACAACATCGCCTACTCCGCCACCAAGGCCGACCAGGCCCACCAGGTGCGCCTCCTCGCCGCCGAGCTGGGCGAGCACGGCATCCGGGTCAACGGCGTCAACCCGGACGGTGTGGTGCGCGGTTCCGGCATCTTCGCGGGCGGCTGGGGTGCCCAGCGCGCGGCGGTGTACGGGGTGCCGGAGGAGAAGCTGGGCGAGTTCTACGCGCAGCGGACGCTGCTCAAGCGGGAGGTGCTGCCCGAGCACGTCGCGAACGCCGTGTTCGCGCTGACCGGCGGCGACCTGACCCACACCACCGGCCTGCACGTCCCGGTCGACGCCGGCGTCGCTGCCGCGTTCCTGCGGTGAGCGGCGCCGTCGACGCCAAGGCGTACGCCGCGGTCGACCTCGGCGCGTCCAGCGGGCGCGTCATGGTCGGCCGCGTGGGCGCCGACCGGCTGGACCTGACCGAGGCGCACCGCTTCCCCAACCGGCCGGTCCGTACGCCCGACGGACTGCGCTGGGACGTCCTCGCGCTGTACGCCGGTGTGCTGGACGGGCTGCGGGCGGCGGGTCCGGTGGACTCGGTCGGCGTGGACAGCTGGGCCGTCGACCACGGCCTGCTGGACGCGGACGGGGCGCTGCTCGGCAACCCCGTGCACTACCGCGACGCCCGCACCGAGGGGGTCGCGGAGCGGGTGTGGGCCACGCTGCCCGCCGCGGAGCTGTACGCGGCCACGGGGTTGCAGTACGCGCCCTTCAACACCCTGTACCAGCTGCTCGCCGCCCGGGGCACGGCCCAGTTCGCGGCGGCCCGGCGGCTGTTGCTGATCCCGGACCTGCTGACGTACTGGCTGACCGGGGAGCAGGGCACGGAGCTGACCAACGCCTCCACCACCCAGCTGATCGACCCCCGCACCCGGGACTGGTCGCGGGAGGTGGCGGACCGGCTGGGGATCGACCTCGGCCTGTTCGCGCCGCTGCGCCGGCCCGGGGACGCGGCGGGGCTGCTGCGCCCCGAGGTGCTGGAGGAGACGGGGCTGGCCGGACCGGTACCGGTGACGGCGGTCGGTTCGCACGACACCGCCTCCGCGGTGGCCGCCGTACCGGCCTCGGACGAGCGGTTCGCCTACATCTGCACCGGCACCTGGTCGCTGGCCGGCCTCGAACTGCCCGCCCCGGTGCTGACGGAGGAGAGCCGGGCCGCCAACTTCACCAATGAACTCGGCCTGGACGGCACCGTCCGCTACCTGCGCAACATCATGGGTCTGTGGCTGCTCCAGGAGTGCGTACGGGCCTGGGGCGAGCCGGATCTGGGTGAGTTGCTGCGCGCGGCGGCGCGGGTACCGGCGCTGCGGTCGGTGGTGGACGCGGGTGACGCGGCGTTCCTGGCGCCGGGGCGGATGCCGGAGCGGATCGCCGAGGCGTGCCGCGCCTCGGGGCAGCCGGTGCCCCGGACACCCGCCGAGGTGACCCGGTGCATCCTGGACTCGCTGGCGCTGGCCCACCGCGCGGCCGTCGAGGAGGCGCAGCGGCTCGCCGGGCATCCGGTCGACGTCGTGCACGTGGTCGGCGGCGGCACCCGCAACGCGCTGCTGTGCCAGCTGACCGCCGACGCCTGCGGGCTGCCGGTGGTGGCGGGGCCGACGGAGGCCGCCGCGCTCGGCAACGTCCTGGTGCAGGCCCGCGCCCACGGCCTGGTCGGCGACCTCGCCGGGATGCGCCGGCTGGTGGCCCGTACCCAGCCGCCGGCCCGGTACGAACCGCGCGGCGGCACGGCCCGCTGGCGGGCGGCCGGGGCCCGACTCGCCGACCGCTGAACCGGGTCTCCCGCGTGCCCGGTCGGCCGACTAGCCTGCATCCATCATTCATCCGATGATCGAAACGAGGAGCCGCGATGCGTGTCGCCCTGTTTCTGACCTGCGTCAACGACACGCTCTATCCGGACACCGGCCGTGCCGTGGTGCGGCTGCTCACCAGACTCGGCGTCGAGGTCGACTTCCCGATGGCCCAGACGTGTTGCGGGCAGGCGCACTACAACACCGGGTACCGGCACGAGGCCGAGCCGCTGGCCCGGCACTTCGCCGAGGTGTTCGCGGACTACGACGCGATCGTGACGCCCTCGGGCTCCTGCGGCGCGATGGTGCGGGAGCTGTACCCGCGGATGGGTGAGCGGGCCCGGGCGGAGGGACGCGGGGACACGCTCGCGGCCGTGCTGGCGCCGGTGGTGCCGAAGACGTACGAGCTGACGGAGTTCCTCGTCGACGTGCTCGGGGTGACCGACGTGGGGGCGTACTACCCGCACACGGTGACCTACCACCCGACCTGCCACGGCCTGCGGAGCCTGGGCCTGGGCGACCGGCCGCGGCGGCTGCTGGCGGCGGTGAAGGGGCTGGAGCTGGTGGAGCTGCCGGGCGCCGAGGAGTGCTGCGGGTTCGGCGGCACCTTCGCCGTGAAGAACTCGGACGTGTCGGCGGCGATGGGCGCGGACAAGGTGCGCAACGCCGAGTCGACCGGCGCGGACGTGCTGTGCGCGGCCGACAACTCCTGTCTGATGCACATCGGCGGCACCATGACGCGGCTGCGCACGGGCATGCGTCCGGTGCACATCGCGGAGATCCTGGCGAGCACCGAGGAGGCGGTGGCGGTATGAGCGGGACGTTCGTCGGAATGCCGGCCTTTCCGCGGGCGGCGCGGGAGGCGGTGGGCAACACGACGCTGCGCGGCAATCTGCGCCACGCCACCCACACCATCCGGGACAAGCGGGCCCGCGCGGTCGCCGAACTGGACGACTGGGCGGCGCTGCGCGAGGCCGGGAAGCAGATCAAGGACCACACCCTGCGCCATCTGGACCGGTACCTGGTGCAGGTGGAGGAGGCGGTCACCGCGGCCGGCGGGACGGTGCACTGGGCCGCCGACGCCGACGAGGCCAACGACATCGTCGCCCGCCTGGTCGAGGAGACCGGCGAGTCGGAGGTCGTCAAGGTCAAGTCGATGGCGACACAGGAGATCGGCCTCAACGAGGCGCTCCAGGCCCGGGGCATCCACGCCTACGAGACCGATCTCGCCGAGTTGATCGTGCAGTTGGGCAAGGACCGGCCCTCGCACATCCTGGTGCCCGCCATCCACCGCAACCGCGGCGAGATCCGCGACATCTTCCGCTCCGAGATGGGCGAGTGGGGCCGTCCCGCGCCCGAGAACCTGACGGACACGCCCGCCGAACTCGCGGAGGCGGCCCGGCTGCACCTGCGGGAGAAGTTCCTGCGGGCGAAGGTCGGCATCTCCGGCGCCAACTTCGTGGTCGCCGAGACCGGCACGCTGGTGGTCGTGGAGTCGGAGGGCAACGGGCGGATGTGCCTGACCCTGCCGGAGACACTGATCTCGGTCGTCGGCATCGAGAAGATCGTGCCGCGGTGGCAGGACCTGGAGGTGTTCCTGCAGACCCTCCCCCGCTCCTCGACGGCCGAGCGCATGAACCCGTACACGTCCATGTGGACCGGCACCACCGACGAGGACGGCCCGCGCACCTTCCACCTGGTCCTGCTGGACAACGGCCGCACCGACACCCTCGCCGACGAGGTCGGCCGCCAGGCGCTGCGCTGCATCCGCTGCTCGGCCTGCCTGAACGTGTGCCCGGTGTACGAGCGGGCGGGCGGGCACGCCTACGGCTCCGTGTACCCGGGCCCGATCGGCGCGATCCTCAGCCCGCAACTGCGGGGCACCGGCAGCGAGATCGACGCCTCGCTGCCGTACGCGTCCTCGCTGTGCGGCGCCTGTTACGAGGTGTGCCCGGTCGCCATCGACATCCCCGAGGTGCTGGTGCACCTGCGGGAGCGGGTGGTGCAGGGCGGGCCGGCCGTCCGCGGCGGCAACCGGGTGGTGCTGAGGCCCGCCAAGGGGCATGCCGCCGAGCGGGCGGCGATGCGGGCGGCGCAGTGGGCGTTCACGCGTCCGGGCGCGCTGCGGACCGGGCAGCGGCTGGCCTCGCGCACCCGCCGTCTGCATCCGCGCACGCTGCCCGGTCCCGGCCGGGCGTGGAGCGGCACCCGGGACCTGCCGGCGGTGCCCGCGGAGCCGTTCCGGGACTGGTGGCAGCGCACGCACGGCGGGAAGGGCGGAGCGAAGTGAGCAGCAGGGAACGCATCCTGGGCCGGGTGCGGCGGGCGCTTGCGGACGTGCCGGCCGACGCGCGGCCCTACGAGGAGGCTGTCGCGCGGGAGTATCTGCGCGAGCACGGGCAGCGGTCCGTCGGGGAGACGGTGGACCTGCTCGCCGAGAACCTGGCGGACTACCGGGCGATCGTGCACCGCACGGACGAGGAGGAACTGCCGCTGCTCATCATGCGGCTGCTCGCCCAGCGCGGCCCACAGTACGTCCTGGTGCCGCCGAGCCTGCCGCCCGAGTGGATGTCGGCCGCCGATCCGACGCGGGTGCACGACCGGGCGGTGAGCACGCCGCACGAGCTGGACCGGGTGGAGAGCGTCGTGACCGGCTGCGCCGTGGCCGTCGCCGAGACCGGCACGATCGTCCTGGACGGCTCCCCCGACCAGGGGCGGCGGCGCATCACCCTGATCCCGGACCACCACATCTGCGTCGTGCGGGTGCCCGACCAGGTCGTGTCCTCGGTGCCCGAGGCGCTCGAACGCCTCGACCCGGCCCGCCCGTTGACGTGGATCTCCGGTCCGTCCGCGACCAGTGACATCGAGTTGGACCGCGTCGAGGGGGTGCACGGCCCGCGCACCCTGGAGGTGGTGCTGCTGAGCGGCTCGTAGCGCTGCCGGGGTGTCGCTGAATACACCCCCCGATACGGGCTCTGCACCCAGTGTGGTCGGGCCCCGCGCTCCGTAGCGTCTTCCACGAGGCACCGCACAGGGCGTGCCACACGGAAGGTGATCACGATGTTTCGCTCCGGCACACGAGGCAATCACGACCCGGGCCCCGCCTCGGAGGCGCTCCGGCTCGTCAAGGTCACCCGGACGTACGGTGCGGCAGGGAACGCCGTGACCGCCCTGGACGGGGTGACGCTGAGCCTGGGACGCGGCACGTTCACCGCGGTGATGGGGCCGTCCGGTTCCGGCAAGTCCACGCTGCTGCAGTGCGCGGCGGGTCTCGACCGGCCGGACAGCGGCATCGTCTGCGTGGACGGCAAGGAGCTGACGGGTGGCGGTGAGGCGGAACTGACCAAGTTCCGGCGCGGCCGGGTCGGGTTCGTCTTCCAGCAGTACAACCTGCTGGAGACGTTGACCGTCGCCCAGAACACGGTGCTGCCCCTCAAGCTGGCCGGGCGGCGGGTCGACCGGAAGAGGGCGCGGGAGGTCCTGGCGTCGGTCGGTCTAGGGGACCGGCTCGGCCACCGCCCCGCCCAGCTCTCCGGCGGCCAGTGCCAGCGGGTGGCGATCGCGCGGGCGCTGGTCACCGAACCACGGGTGATCTTCGCGGACGAGCCGACGGGCGCCCTGGACACGCGCAGTGCCCGGCAGGTGCTGCTGCTACTCCGGGAAGCGGTGCGGGTGCACGGGCGGACCGTGGTGATGGTGACGCACGACCCGGTCGCGGCCTCGTACGCCGACTCGGTGGTCTTCCTCGCCGACGGCCGACTGGCGGGGCGCATGGACGCACCGACCCCGGACGCGGTCGCGGAGCGCCTCGCGCACCTGGGCGACGACGTGCCGGCGGGGGTGTGAGCGATGTTCGTACTGGCTCTCCGGTCGATCCGGCGCCGTCCCGGGCGGTTCCTGGCGACGCTGCTGTCCGCCTTCCTGGGGGCGGCGGTCATCATGACGTTCAACTCGATGCACGACACGGCCGCGCAGGACGGCGTCGACCCGGTGAGTTCCGAGACGCTGGGCACGGCGGCGGGGGTCGTCGGCGGCTACGGGAGTCTGCTGGTGTTCTTCGCGGTGGCCTCGACGCTGACGGTCAACGTGCGTCAGCGCACCGCCGAGCTGGAGCTGCTGCGCTGCTCGGGGGCGACCCCGGCACAGATCAAGCGGATGGTCGTGGGTGAGGCGGTGGCCGTGGCGCTGGCGGGCGCGGCGCTGGCGATCGGCCCGGCGATGCTCGGCGGACGGGTGCTGCTGGACCTGTTCCAGGACAGCGGCCAGGTGGCGCGGTCGGTGGAGTACGCCTTCGGCCCCGTCGCGCTGGGGAGCGGTGTGGCCCTCACCCTGCTGGCGTCCGCGGGCGCCGCGTTCCTGGCCGTACGGCGGCTGAGCCGGGGCCGCCGGGAGCGGGCCGGGGCGAAGCGGTTCCTGGCCTGTGCGGCGCTGGTCACCGGGGCCGCGGGGACCTGCTCCACCTTCCTGTTCTCCGCGACGGACGAGGCGCTGATGGCGGCGCCGGCCAACGGGACCATCCTGCTGTCCGCCGGTTTCGCGCTGCTGTCGCCGCGGCTGTTGAAGGGCGTACTGAACCGGCTGCCGCTGAGCGGTGCCAGCGGCTGGCTGGCCGTGCGCAACCTGCGCGAGCGCACGGCCCATCTGGCCGGGATCCTCGTGTCGCTGATCATGTTCACCGCCGTGTCGACGGCGACGGTCACGATGCAGGCGGTGGAGAGCGACGCGGTGAAGGCCTCCGGGCTGGTCAAGTCGGTCGACGCCAAGAACCTGGAGACGCTGAACCTCACGGTGGTCGGCATCATCGCGGTGTTCGTCTGCGTGATGCTGGTCAACTCGCTGTACGCGGCGACGACGTACCGTGCGCGGGAGTTCGGCCAGCAGCGGCTGGCCGGGGCGACGCCGCGGCAGGTGATGGGCGTGGTGGCCGCCGAGGGCGTGATCCTCACGGTCACGGGGGTGTTCTTCGGCACGGTGGCCGCGCTGGCCGGTGTGGTGCCGTTCACGGTGGTGCGCACCGACGCGGTGCTGCCGGACCAGTTCCTCGGGGTGTGGCTCGCGATGGTCTCGGTCGCGGCGGCGGTGACGCTGGGG
>NZ_JAIOJZ010000054.1 GCF_020404845.1 Streptomyces hyderabadensis
GGGGGGGGGGGGGGGGCCCCGCGGCGCGGGGGGGGCGGGGGGGGGCGGCGCGGGCACGGCGGCCGGAGGTGCGGGCGCGGCGGCCGGAGGTGCGTGCTGCGGTTCGTCCACCGAGATGCCGTAGTCCGTGGCCAGGCCTTCGAGACCGCTGTCGTACCCCTGCCCGACGGCACGGAACTTCCAGGCGCCCTGGCGGCGGTAGAACTCGCCGAGCACGAAGGCCGTCTCGACGGTCGCGCCCGGGTTGTCGAAGCGGGCCACGACGCTGTTCTGCGTGGTGTCGCGCACCTCGATGTACAGCTCGGGCACCTGTCCGAAGGCTCCGCCGTCCGAGGAGGCGGCGAGGATCACGGTCTCGATCGCGGGCTCCACGCGCGTGAGGTCGACGAGGAGGCTGTCGGTCACCCGGCCGCCAGCGTCCCGCTTGCCCTCGTGCCGGACCGATCCGGAGGCGTGGGCCGGCTGGTTGTAGAAGACGAAGTCCGCGTCGGAGCGCACCTTGCCGCCCACCAGCAGGAGGGCGGAGGCGTCCGCGTCGGGCACGCCGGGTCCGGACCGCCAGCCCAGTTCGACCCGCAGCGCCGTGGTCGGCACCGGGGTGTTCGATCCTTTCGACATTGACATGTCCGCCCCCATCACGTGTCACCGAGCCGGGTCGAGTCCCGGCGATTCGTCGAGTTCCTGACGCACAACCTATTCTCCTGGCCGCCCGCCCTTGAAGAAGAGTCCGGCAGAAGGTTCGGCCAACCGCCGGTAACCCGCCCGGAACTTGGCCTTTACCGCAAAATCGCGCGGCCCGACGCCCTATTTTGCCAAGTTCGCTCGCATTGGGGATGCCCGGTCACTGCGGACACGGAAAACAACCCTCTTATCGGTCTCCCCAACCAGCACATCGTGGGCTTAACTTATGGCCATGACCTCCCCCCGCTCCACTTATGGCGGCGGCTACTACTCCGCCTCCTTCCCGGACACCCCGATCTACGACTCGCTCGTGGCCGAACGGGGCACACCGCAGATCGCCCCGATCCGGGTCCCCGCCGCGTACGACATGCCGAGCAGCAGCCATCTGCCCGCGCTGCCGTCCGCCCTGCCCGCCCTGCCGGCGGGCCCCTCGCAGCCCGCCTACGGATATCCGCAGCAGGCCCCGCAGCCCGCCCCGCTGCAGCAGGCGCCCGCCGCGTACATCCCGCACCAGGCGACCGCGCCGCGCGGATACCCCGGCCCCCAGCAGCCGCAGCAGCCCCGCCCGGCCGCGCCCGGTCCCGCGGGGTACGAGGCGATGCGCCCCGCGGCTCCCCGGCCGGCCCCCGCGCCGTACCAGGATCCGTACAACCAGCAGCAGTACCGCGGCTACTGAGCCGTCCTCCGGGTTGTCGCAGCCACCTGGCACGATGACCCCATGGGGTACGCGCGACTGCAGTCGATCCACGTCCATCCGGTCAAGGCCTTGCGGAGCCTGTCGCTCCAGGAGGCCGTGGTGGAGCCCTGGGGGCCGGCCGGGGACCGACGCTGGATGCTGATCGACGACGGGGGAAAGGTCGTCACGCAACGCAGGCAGCCGCGCCTAGCCCTGGCCGCCGCCGAGCTTCTGCCCGGCGGCGGTGTACGGCTGTCCGCGCCCGGCACGGCGCCGCTCACGGTGCCGGTCCCGCGCGCGGGCAGCACCGTGCCGGTGCAGATCTTCCGGGACAAGGTGGAGGCGGTCCCGGCCGAGGACGAGGCCGCGCACGCCTGGTGCAGCGCGCTGCTCGGCACCGACGTCCGGCTGGTGCACCTGGACGATCCCGCCACCCGCCGCCCCGTGGACCCGCGGTACGCGCTGCCGGGCGAGACCGTTTCCTTCGCGGACGGCTTTCCGCTGCTGCTGACCACCACGGCCTCGCTGGACGCGCTCAACTCCCTGATCGCGCGCGGTGAGCACGCGGACGAGGGTCCGTTGCCCATGAACCGCTTCCGGCCGAACCTGGTCGTCTCCGGCACCGCGCCCTGGGCCGAGGACACCTGGTCGCGCATCGCCGTCGGCGAAGTCGTCCTGCGGGTCGCCAAGCCGTGCGGGCGGTGTGTGGTGACGACCACCGACCAGGGCACCGCGGACCGCGGCGCCGAGCCCCTGCACAGTCTCGGCCGGCACCGGCGCGTCGACGGCAAGCTGGTCTTCGGGCAGAACCTGGTCCCGCTCGGCCGCGGCACGGTCCGGGTCGGCGACCCGGTGCGGATCGTCGAGTGAGTCCTCGCCCTCACCGAGTGAAGTCTCGCCCCTCACCGGGGCCGTGCTCCGGTTCCGGACAAACGGCACGGTAACGGGAACCCGGTGCGGGGTACGCGCGTTGGGGTTTCTGAGAGGTTCATGAGAACCCGGCCGTGCCGGGCCGTCCGGAAGGGGCGGCGCGCCTGGGCGGTCCGGCCCGCCCGGGACCGGCGTGACCGGCTCGACGGGGGTGCGGCGGAGGCAGGGAAGGGGGTGCGTGTGTGCGGGCGATCGGAGGGCTGTGGCGTTGGCGAGGCAATCCGCTGTGCCGCACCAGTGACCTGGCCGAGGCGTGGCTGGCCCTGACGGCGCTGCTGCTGATCGTGTTCGTGGCGCCGCTGGCCGGCGTGCTCGTCGGCGGCGCGGCGCAGAGCGCCCTGCAGCGGTCGGTGCGCGAGCAGCACGAGGCACGGCACCGGGTGACGGCCACCGTGGTCCGGGCCCTGGAGCGTTCGCCCCTGACCGTCGACCCGGAGGGTGCCCCGGGCGAGGAGCTGCGCAGCCGTGTGCTGGCCGACTGGACCGGTCCGGACGGCTCGCGGCACGAGGGCCCCGTCCTGGTGGGCATCGACCGCCCGGCCAGCGGCGACCGGTTCGCGATGTGGACGGACGCGCGGGGCCGGGAGGTGGCCCGCCCGCTGGACTCCGCGACCGCGGCCACGCACGCCGTGCTCGCCGGGGCCGGCACCGCGGTGGCGGCCGCGGCCCTGGTGGAGGCCGCCCGGCGGATCGTGGTCTGGCGCATGGTCCGCCGCCGGTACGCGCGTCTGGAGCGCGAGTGGGAGCGGGCGGGACCGGACTGGGGCAGGACCGGCGCGGGCAGTTGACGGGCTTCGGCCTCCGGTCAACTCACCACCTGCGCGCACGCTACGGTGGACCGGCCGAAGCGAATCGGCGACGACCCGCGTACGACGAGGTGGGGGCACAGCAACGCCATGGCACAGGGCACGGTCCAGGTGACGCACACCGGCACCTCGCGGTGGCGGCGCCGCACGGGTGAGTACGCATCGCTCGCCGCCGCCCTGGAGGCCGCGGCCGACGGTGACGTCCTCACCGTCGCCCCCGGGACCTACCGGGAGAACCTCGTCGTCCAGCGGGCGGTGACCCTGCGCGGCCCCGAGGGCGCCCAGGGCTCGGTCCGGATCACGCCCGCCGACGGTGTCCCGCTGACCGTGCGCGCGTCCGCGGTGATCCAGGACCTGCACGTCGAGGGCCAGGACGCGGCGGCGCCCGCGGTGCTGGTCGAGGACGGCACACCGGAGCTGCTGGGCCTCAGGGTCGTGGCCCGTTCCGCCTCCGGGATAGAGGTGCGCGGCAGTGCGCGTCCCACGGTGCGGCGCTGCACCGTCGACAATCCCGCCGGTGTCGGCATCGCCGTCCTGGACGGCGGGGGCGGCGTGTTCGAGGAGTGCGAGGTCGTGGCGGCCGGTCAGGCGGGCGTCGCGGTGCGCTCCGGCGCCCACCCCCGGCTGGAGCGCTGCCGGGTGCACCACGCCGCCGGTTCCGGGCTGACGGCGACCGGCGAGGGCTCCGCCCTGGAGGCGGTGGGCTGCGAGGTCTACGAAGTGCGCGGCAGCGGCGTGCAGGTGACCGGCCGGGCCACGGCCCACCTGACCGACTGCGACGTGCACCGCACCACCGGCGACGGCGTCACCCTGGACACGGACGCGGTGCTGACCCTGGCCGACTGCCGCATCCACGACATCCCGGAGAACGCGGTCGACCTCAGGTCCCGCTCGGTCCTCACCCTGACCCGCACCAGCGTGCGGCAGTTCGGGCGCAACGGCCTGTCGGTGTGGGACCCGGGCACCCGGGTGGACGCCAACCAGTGCGAGATCTTCGACAGCACCGGCGACTACCCGGCGGTCTGGGTCAGCGACGGTGCCACCGCGGTGCTCGACTCCTGCCGGGTGCACGACGTGCCGGACGCGCTGTTCGTGCTGGACCGCGGCTCGCGCGCGGACGTCGTCGACAGCGACCTCTCCCAGGTGCGCAACACCGCCGTGTCGGTGAGCGACGGCGCCACCGCGCAGCTCGACGACTGCCGCATCCGGGACGCCGCCACCGGCGCCTGGTTCCGCGACCACGGCAGCGGCGGCACCCTGAACAACTGCACCCTGGACGGCAACCGCACCGGCGTGATCGTCACCAAGGGCGCCGACCCCACGATCGAGCGCTGCACCGTCGACTCCCCCTCCGAGGCGGGCGTCTACGTCTCGGCCGGCGGCCGCGGCAGCTTCCTCAGCTGCCGGGTCACCGGGAGCGCGGGCTACGGCTTCCACGTGATCGACGGCTGTCGTACGACGCTGCGGAAGTGCCGCACGGAGCGGTGCGCGCGCGGCGGGTACGAGTTCGCCGACGGCGGCCCCGACACGGCGTACGACTCCGGTCCGCTCGTCGAGGACTGCACGAGCGACGAGAGCACCGGCCTGACGGCGGCGCCCGCCGCGCCCGAGCCGGTGGTGCAGACGGCGGCCCAGTCCCCCGGTCTGCTGGGCTCGATCCCCGGGCAGCGCACCACCGAGCAGGAGCCGCTCATCGCGGGCCCCGCCCCCCAGGAGCCGGCCCGGACTTCGAAGGCCGTCCTGGGCGAACTGGACGCGCTGGTGGGCCTGGACAGCGTCAAGCGCGAGGTGCGCGCGCTGACCGACATGATCGAGGTGGGCCGGCGCCGGCAGCGGGCGGGCCTGAAGGCCGCGTCGGTCAAGCGGCACCTGGTCTTCACCGGCTCCCCCGGCACGGGCAAGACGACGGTGGCCCGGCTGTACGGCGAGATCCTCGCCTCGCTCGGCGTGCTGGACAAGGGCCACCTGGTCGAGGTCTCCCGGGTGGACCTGGTGGGCGAGCACATCGGCTCGACGGCGATCCGCACCCAGGAGGCGTTCCAGCGGGCGCACGGCGGCGTGCTGTTCATCGACGAGGCGTACGCCCTCTCCCCCGAGGACGCGGGCCGGGACTTCGGCAAGGAGGCCATCGACACCCTGGTCAAGCTGATGGAGGACCAGCGGGAGTCGGTCGTCGTGATCGTCGCGGGGTACACGGCGGAGATGGAGCGCTTCCTGTCGGTCAACCCCGGGGTGGCGTCCCGCTTCTCACGCACCATCACCTTCGGTGACTACGGCCCGGGGGAGCTGCTGCGGATCGTGGAGCAGCAGGCGGACGAACACGAGTACCGGCTGGGACCGGGCACCTCGGACTCCCTGACGAAGTACTTCACGGAGATCCCCAAGGGCCCGGCCTTCGGCAACGGCCGCACCGCCCGGCAGACCTTCGAGGCGATGGTGGAGCGGCACGCGAGCCGGGTCGCCCAGCTGCCCGACCCCAGCACGGACGACCTGACCCTGCTGTACCCGGAGGACCTGCCCGAGCTGCCCTGACGGCGCCGGTGCCCGGGCCGGACGGCCTCGGCCTCAGCAGTCCCCGGTCGCGTCGTCCGCGGCCGGGACGGGCGCCTCGGCGCCACCGGTGTGGCGCGGCGCGGGTACTCCCGGCCGAAGCCGGGCCAGCAGGCGTCCGCGTTCCTCGGCGAAGGCCGGGTCCGCCTGGTAGTCGGAGTGACCGAGGATCGGCGCCGGCAGCGGGTGGAGTTCGGTCCGGCCGTAGGTCAGCGGGTCCTTGAGGGGCGCGCGGTCCACGGCGGGGCCCGCGTCGCCGGGCAGTCGCATCGGGCCGCCGATGGGGTCGGTGCGCCGGTGGAGGTTGCGCCAGCAGTCGACCTCCTCGTGCAGCGAGGCGAGCGCGTCGGGGCCGAAGTGGGCCGGGAACCAGCGGCCGTACAGGCGCTCCAGCGGGGAGCCGTAGGTGAGCAGGGCGACCCGTTTGCGGGCGGACGGTTCGAGCTGCCAGGACGCGGCGGCCGCGAGCACGCTGCCCTGCGAGTGCCCGGAGATGACCAGCCGGCCGCCGGTGGCGCGGGTCCAGGTCGCCATCCGCCAGGTCAGGTCGGGCACCGCGCGCTCGGCGTAGCAGGGCGGTGCGAAGGGGTGCGCGGCGCGCGGCCAGAAGGTGCCGACGTCCCACAGGATGCCGATGGTGCGCCGCGCGGAGGCGTCCTTGTAGGCGCGCCTGCCCCAGGTGACGAACAGTATGAAGCCGAGTCCGATCAGCCAGGAACCCAGGTCCTGCGCGGTCTGCGCGGCCCCCTGGACGACGGCGTAGGTGCCGCGCGCGGCCTCGCCGGGCACCTTCTCGGTCATCAGGGCGCCCACCAGGGCTCCGGCGCCGAGCAGCAGGGTGGCGGCGGAGGTGATGGCCACGAGGACGGGTGCCCGGTCGGTGAGGGTGGCCATGGCGCGGGTGAGCGCGATGCGCCGGGTGCGGCCCGGGTCCCCGGTCTCGCCCGGGTGGTCGCGTTCCACCGCGTCCCGTTCGGCCCGGGCCAGGCGCAGGGTGTGCCGGGCGAGCACGGCGCACATCAGCAGGACGACGACGAGCAGCGGCGGGATGACGGACGCCTGCCAGGTCAGCAGGACGGGCGGGCCGACCAGGAAGGCGCCGGTGCCGTCCATCCAGTCGGCCACGCGCTGGGCGACGCCGCCGGACATCACGCCGCCCAGCGCGCAGGCCAGCATGGCGACGGCGGGACCGCCCAGGCCCCGGATCGCGGCGCGGGCGTCCGGGCGGCTGCGGTGGAGCAGGTGGGCGACCACGGCCAGCGCGATGACCAGCAAGCCCTGCACCAGGGCGATGCCGCCGAAGGCCGCGTCACCGGCCAGCCGGCCCTCCGACGTCCACGACGGGCGGGTCCAGCCGCCGTACAGCAGGGTGAGGACGAACAGCAGGAGGGCGGCGAGCGGCAGGCGGCGTACGAGGTGCTCGTCGAGGGTCCGGTCGAGGCGCCTCTCGCTGCGGCCCCGGCGGCACACCACCGCGACCACGGCCACCGACCCCGCGGCCAGCGCCCCCAGCAGGACCCAGCCCAGGGCGTCGAGCAGCGCCGGTCCGCCCGGCCGCCGGTCGAAGCGGGCCGCCGGCAGGCCGACCGCCACGGCGACGGTCAGCAGGCCCGCGGCGGTGTGCGCGGCGCGCAGCCGGGCCACCAGGCGGCGCCCGTACCAGAACCCGGGGCGGCCCAGCGCGGCGCGGCGGGGGTCCTCCTCGGCGTCGGCCCCGTGGTCCATCGGCTGCCGGGACTCGTACGCCCGCCAGGTGCGCAGCGACAGGTACCACAGCAGCCCGGTGAGCGCGGCGGGGACCGCGGCCGCGAGGGCGAGCCTGCGGCCGGGCGTGCTCCACCAGCCGCCGTCGGACGTCACCGGCGACAGGAAGCCCAGCCAGGAGTGCCGCTCGGCGCACGCGCGCGTGCCCGCGCACTGCCAGGCCACGAGGTCGAGGGCGACCTCGCAGGCGGCGGCGACCAGGAGCACCGTCAGGGTGAGGCCCGCGAGCCGCAGCAGCAGTCCGTAGAGGCGGATCGTGCGGATCCGGCCATGGGCGGCGGGCCGCATCCAGTGGGCGATGTTGACCACCATGAAGGGCAGGAGCAGCAGCCACAGGGCGCGGGTGCCGTTGCCGGAGGTGAGGTTGCACCAGACGTAGGCCTCGGGCACCGGCCGGCCCCGGTAGTCCTCGGGCCGGGACTCGGCGTCGGCGTCCTCGGTGCGCCGGAAGACGGCCGCGACGTGGTCGCCGGTGATCCGCACGGTCCGCGGGTCGTCCAGCATCTCGGCGGGTGTCGTACCGCCCACTCCGTGCACCAGGAGTTCCAGGGCGGTGCCGCTTCTCGCGTCCGTCCCGCCCGCCCCGGCCCGCTCCTGTGCCTCTTCCACTGTCCGCACTCCCCCGTGACGCGCCGTCGGCTCTGTCCGTGCGGGCACAAGGATCTCCCGTCCGGGTCCCTCCTGCACCCCTCGGCACGGAATCTCCCCGATCCGCGTGACCGGTGACGGCGGGCGGGCGGTGGCGCGGGCCGTGGCGGGGCGTGCGAGGATGGACGTCCGCGCACGGGTGCGGGAAGAAGCCCTCATCGGAGCGGGTGCGTCGGCGTGTCGGACGGTTTTGCGGCGAAAGGACCGAAGCGTACGTGAGTGAGAATCCGAACCTCCTCGCGGAGCAGCGGCGCGCCCTGATCCTCGACGAGGTGCGCCGCCGGGGCGGTGTCCGGGTCAACGAGCTGACCCGGAAGCTCGGCGTGTCGGACATGACGGTCCGCCGCGACCTCGACGCGCTGTCCCGGCAGGGTGTGCTGGAGAAGGTGCACGGCGGAGCGGTACCGGTGGCGGAGGCGAGCACCCACGAACCGGGGTTCGAGGCCAAGTCCGGGCTGGAGCCGACCGCCAAGGAGGACATCGCGCGGGCCGCCGCGGAGCTGGTCGCGCCGGGCGCCGCGATCGCCCTGTCGGGCGGTACGACGACGTACGCGCTGGCGCACCGGCTGGTGGACGTGCCGGACCTGACGGTGGTCACCAACTCGGTGCGGGTGGCCGACGTCTTCCACGTGGCGCAGCGCACCTCGGGCGCGCGGCAGGGCGGGGCGACGGTGGTGCTCACCGGCGGCGTGCGCACGCCCTCCGACTCGCTGGTGGGGCCGGTCGCCGACCAGGCGATCGCGACGCTCCACTTCGACGTGCTGTTCCTGGGCGTGCACGGGATATCGGCCGAGGCGGGTCTGTCCACGCCGAACCTGGCGGAGGCCGAGACGAACCGGCGGCTCGTGCAGTCGGCGCGGCGTGTCGTCGTGGTCGCGGACCACACCAAGTGGGGGGTCGTGGGCCTGAGTTCGTTCGCCGCGCTGGAGCAGGTGGACACGCTCGTGACTGACTCCGGGCTGTCGGCCGGGGCCCGCGCGGAGGTCGCCGAGCACCTCGGGCTGGTCGTGGCGGGCGAGCCGGAGCCCGCGGCGGACTGACGCCGACACCGACGCCGGCGGGCGCGGGAACGCCCTGCCGGCGAAGCGCCGGGCGGAGCCCGCCGTACGGCGCCCGCCCCGCTGACACCCGGCGCGCCCGGGACTATCGTGGCGCCACCCGGCCGACCGTCCGCCACGCGCGGCTTCGTACAAGGGGGTTGTGTCCATGGCTCGCCGTCTGCGTCCGGTGGGTCTCGACTTCGTCGAGACGGCGCCGGTGCGCCTCGTCTTCGCCCGGGAGATCTCGGCCCCTCCGGACGCCGTCTTCCGCGCCCTGGCGGAGGACGTGCCCGGCTGGACCGCGTGGTTCTCCGCGGTGACGTACGCCCGGCCCATCGGTGCGGGAGCGGGGCGCGAGATCAGGCTCAGGGGCGGCACGCGGTTCGTGGAGACGGTGCTGGCGGCCGAGCGGCCCGAGGTGTACGCCTATCGCATCGACGTCACCAACGCGCCGGGTGCCCGGGCCATGCTCGAGGAGTGGCGGCTGACGCCGGCCGGTACCGGTACGCGGGTGCGCTGGACGTTCGCGGCGGACGGTACGGCGCCGTTCCGCTTCGTGCTCGACCGGGCCCGCCCGGGGCTGGGGCGGGCCTTCCGGGGTGCGGTCACCTCGCTGGACCGGCGGCTGCGGCGCCCGTAGCCCGGCGCGGGCCCCGTCAGGCCGGCCAGGTGCCCGTGCGCAGCAGGGACTCGATCGCCGCCGTGTACGGCTCGATGTCGAGGCCCTGTTCGGCGAGCCAGGCGTCCGAGTAGTACTTGTCGAGGTACCGGTCCCCGGGGTCGCACAGCAGCGTCACGACGCTGCCCCGCTCCCCCGCGGCCACCATCTCGGCGACGATCTTCAGCGCGCTCCACAGCCCGGTGCCCGTGGAGCCGCCCGCCTTGCGGCCGATGACCCGCTCCAGGGAACGTACGGCCGCGACGCTCGCCGCGTCCGGCACCTTCATCATGCGGTCGATCGCGCCGGGCACGAAGCTCGGTTCCATCCGGGGCCGGCCGATGCCCTCGATCCGGGAGCCCCGGTCGCAGGCCACGTCCGGGTCGCCGGTGGTCCAGCCCTCGAAGAAGCAGGAGTTGTCCGGGTCGGCGACGCAGACGCGGGTGTCGTACTGCATGTAGTGGACGTAGCGGGCGAGGGTCGCCGAGGTGCCGCCGGTGCCGGCCGTGGCGACGATCCAGGACGGCTCGGGGTACCGTTCCAGCCGCAGCTGGCGGAAGATCGACTCGGCGATGTTGTTGTTGCCGCGCCAGTCGGTGGCGCGTTCGGCGTAGGTGAACTGGTCCATGTAGTGGCCGCCGGTCTCCGCCGCGAGGCGGGCCGACTCCTCGTACATCCGCCGGGAGTCGTCCACGAAGTGGCACCGTCCGCCGTGGAACTCGATCAGGCGGATCTTCTCGGTGCTCGTCGTGCGGGGCATGACGGCGATGAAGGGCACGCCGATCAGGCTCGCGAAGTAGGCCTCGGAGACGGCCGTCGAGCCGCTGGACGCCTCGATCACCGGGCGGTCGGGCCGGATCCAGCCGTTGCACAGTCCGTAGAGGAACAGGGAGCGGGCGAGGCGGTGCTTGAGGCTGCCGGTGGGGTGCGTCGACTCGTCCTTCAGGTACAGGTCGATGCCCCAGTGCTCCGGCAGCGGGAACAGGAGCAGGTGGGTGTCGGCCGAGCGGTTGGCGTCGGCCTGGACCTTGCGGACGGCCTCTTTCAGCCAGGCGCGGTAGGCGGCGTCGCTGTGGTCGACGTCCAGGGTGGCGCCGGTGCCGGTCTGCCGGTCAGTGCTCACTTCGGGGCTCCTTACGCTGCGCGCCGACGGCGGACGGTGCGGCCGACACCCTGGATCATAAACACCTTCCACACGCTTCTCACCTGCATAAACACGGCTTTGGGCGCCTCAAAGGCACCCCTGGGATGCCGGGTACGCCCCGGTGGGGGCACGGTGGGGGGCGCATTCGCGCGAGTGCTCCGGTCGCCCCCGGAAAGGGACGGCGCGTACTGGTGCTCGCGGCACGGTGCGGGCAGACTGCCAGCGGCGGGAACCGACGCGCACGAGGGGGCGACGGCCATGGCGGAGCCGGAGTTCAGGGCCACGGGGGTGCGGATCGGCAAGCGGCTGCGGTCACTCACCCGGGCCGGGACGGTCCGGATCAGCGGTGGCCGGGTGGAGTTGCTGACCAGCTACGGCAGCGAGATAGACAGCGCGCCGGTGCAGGCGGTGCGCGCCTCCCGCCCGTGGTTCGCGCCGCAGGACCGGGCGCTGGCCGACCTCGACGGCAAGCGCTACCTGCTGACCCTCGGCGAGCGTGACCCGGCTCCCGGCGAACCGGGACCGCCCGCCGCCCGCCGCTTCATCGAGGCGGTGCGCAGGGCGGCCGGACGCCGCGCCTGAGAGATGTCCGTAAGTTGCGGTACCGAACCCCTTGCGTCACGCTGGTCTCACGTCACTCTGGGTTTACCGGCGATAACGCTGCGAACCAGCCCGCCGGCCATGACAGCGGGCGGCGTGCGCCAGGTGCGCCTCGCTGGATCCGAACTCCGTGTTCTTCCGGACCTCTATGTCGGGGAGTCGCAGCCGTGATCACTCACCCAAGCAGACACTGCACGGTGGAGCTCCAAGCCCTGCCGTCGCGGATCGGCCAGGTCCGCAGAATCGTATCTGCGCAATTGCGCTACTGGCATATGGAACTCCTGATCGACCGGGCGGTGCTCGGCGTGACGGAGTTGTTGACCAATGTCCACCTGCATGCCCGGCCCGACAAGACGTGCACCGTGGAGCTGGAACTGCTCCTGGACCGGCTCACGGTCTCGGTGCGCGACCACGATCCGCGGCTGCCCGTCGTGGACGACGCGGAGCCGCTCGCGACGTGCGGGCGCGGCCTGGCCATGGTGGCCGCGATGAGCGAGAGCTGGGGCGCCCGGCCGGACGGTGCGTCGGGCAAGGTCGTCTGGTTCACGCTGCCGACGGCCGTCACCGCCGCGCCGGTCACCGCGCCGCCCGTGGCGGCCCGCCCGCCGCGCCGGCTGGTCGAGGAGGTGCCGGCGGCCGCGTTCGCCGAGGCCGGGCACGCGGTCGACCTCGGCAGCCGCCAACCCGCTCCCGCCCGGTCGACCGTTGTCGGCTGACCGGGCGGTGACCGTCCGCTGCCGCGGGCCGTGCGGCGGTTTCCGGCCGACGTCCAGAACGGGTTCCGCACCGTTGGCGGCGCCCCGCGACCGCCGGGGCCCGTGGCGGTCCTGACTGCGTGTCGGAGACCCGCTGGGACCGGGCGCGCGGACGGGTCCGCGGGCGCGTAGGACGGCAGCCCCGCACCGCCCGCCGCCTGTCCCCGGCGGCCGGTGGCCGGTGGCGCCCGCGGTCCGGCGACCGCGAACGGTGACGCTCGCGCCCCGCGGTGGTCCGGGCCTGCCCTCCTCCGCGTGGGCACCCCACCGCGGTCCGGACGGCAGCCCGGCGGCGGACCTTGCGAACCGCCGAGTGCGCGCCGGCCGTGCGACGGCGAACGCCTTCCAGTCCGTGCGTCTGTGCCGCCCGACCCCGCCCCCCACGCGATCCCTGCGACCGGTGACGCCGTGTCACGGAGCGGTCCGCGATGGCCTCCCGGGCAGGCGGGTGTTCCGCGTGCGGCGGCGAGCAGCCCGGCGGCGGGCGGGTGGGGTGAGCGCCGTCAGCCACCCGGGCCCGGCGCCGCTCACGCAAGCCCGTTGGCCGGTACCCCGGTCCGTCGAGGTGTGACGGGGGTGGGGTACCGGCCGGGAAAGCACCGGACGGTCCGGGTCACTCCGCGGCGACCGCGCGCAGTACGTCCAGGCGGGACGCGCGTCGGGCCGGGCGCAGGCCCGCCAGGGCGCCGGCCGCGAGGCCGACCAGGGCCACCACCGTGAGCTGCACCGGCGGCAGGGCGAAGGCGAACGCGCTGTCCGAGGCACCGTCGGAGGCGGCCACCAGGACCCAGCCGAGGAAGGCGCCGAGGCCGAGCCCGCCGACCGTGCCGAAGGCGGCGACCAGGACGGACTCCCAGCGGACCATGGCCCGCAGCTGGGCCCGGGTCTGCCCGACGGCGCGCAGCAGGCCGAGTTCGCGGGTGCGCTCGTGGACCGCCAGGGTGAGGGTGTTGGCGATGCCGAGCAGCGCGATGAGCACCGCGAGGGCGAGCAGCGCGTAGACGAGGGTGAGCATCATGTCGATGCCGCCTGCGGAGGACTGCGCGTACTCGTCCCGGGTCTGCACCTCGGGGTTGCCGTACTGGCCCGCGATCTTCTCCACCGCCGCCTTGCCGGCGTCCGCGTCGACGCCGTTCCGGAAGGAGACGGCGACCAGGGTGTCGGAGTCCTGGGTGCGGTGCGGGGCCCAGGCGGCGCGGGTGATCACGTAGTCGCCGGCGAGTTCGGACTGCCCGTAGACCGCGCGGACGGTGAAGGTGGCGCTGCGCCCGTCGGTGAAGGTGAGGCGCGTGGTGTCGCCGGTGGTCAGTCCCCGCTTGTCCGCCTCGCTCCCGGTGACCGCGATGCCGTCGGTGCCGAGGTCGTCCAGTGAGCCGTGGACGGTGCCCAGGTCGAAGGTGCGGTTCAGGGCGGCCGGGTCGGTGACGGTCAACGCACGTCCCTCGCCGTCCACTTCCGCCACGCCCCGGCCGAGTCCGACCGCGGTGTCCACCTCGGGCAGTTCCCGGACCGCGCCGGCCAGCCGCGGGCTGAGGCCGCTGCCGCCCGCGCCGAAGGACGGCGCGCTGACGGCGACGTCGCCCGCGAAGGACCGGGAGACGGTCTGGTCCATGGTCGCCTTGAGCGAGGCGCCGAACACCGTGAACAGCGACACGACCGCCACGCCGATCATCAGCGCCCCGGCGGTGGCCGCCGTGCGCTTGGGGCTGCGCAGGGCGTTGCGCCGGGCGAGGACGCCGGTCACGCCGCGCAGCCGGTCCAGCGGGGCCCCGAGGACGCGTACGGCGGTGGCGGAGGCGACCGGGCCGAGTACGACGAAGGAGGCCAGGGCGAGCACCGCGCCCGCTCCGGCCAGCCACACCGACGGGGAGAGCAGGACCCCGACGAGCGTCACCGCGAGGGCGAGCACGAGCATCCCCGTGCCGGTCACCGCCCGTGCGCGGGACGCGCCGGAGGTGTCGACAGCCGTCTCGCGCAGCGCGGCCAGGGGTGCGGTGCGGCCCGCGCGGGCCGCCGGCAGCAGGGCGGAGCCGAGGCAGACCACGACGCCGACGGCGAGCGGGAGCAGCAGCGACAGCGCGCTGATCACCAGGGCGCCCTCGGGGAACGGGAAGCCGATCGCCGGGAACAGGGCCTGGAGTCCGGCCGCGATGCCGATGCCGCCCGCGAGCCCGGCGGCGGACGCGGTCACGGCCACGGCGGCCGCCTCGACGAGGGTGGCGGCGGTGACCTGGCGGCGGGAGGCGCCGAGCGCGCGCAGCAGGGCGTTCTCCCGGGTGCGCTGGGCGACCACGATGGCGAAGGTGTTGTGGATCGAGAAGGTCGCGACCAGCAGGGCGATACCGGAGAAGACGAGCAGGAAGGTCGTGAACAGGGTCAGGAACTGACTGGAGATCATGTCGGTGTTCTCCGCGGCCGACTCCTGCCCGGTGATGGCCTCGACGCCCTCGGGCAGCACGGGGGTGAGCCGGTCGACCAGTTCCCGCTGGCCGACGCCCGGTCCGGCCCGCACCTGGATGGTCGCCGCCTCGCCCGGCCGTGCGGTGAGGTACTTCTCGGCGTCGGCCCGGGTCATGCCGGTGAAGGTCACCTGCGCCATGCCGTCCTCGCCGCCGAAGGTGGCCAGGCCGACGACGGTGACCTCGACGGGGTCGGGCGTGCGCAGGATGGTGGTGTCGCCGATCGCCAGCCCGCCCTTCTCGGCGGCGCCGCGGTTGACGACGACCTCGCCGGACCGCTGCGGGGCACGTCCCTCGGCGAGGCGGTACGGGTTCAGCTCCGGGTCGGTGATCCAGTTGCCGGCCAGGGTGGGTGGTCCCTGGCCGCCGATCGGGTCGCCGTCCGCGCCGACGAGCTGGCCCGCGCCCTGGATGCTGGGGGCGGCGGCCGCGACGCCGGGCACCCGCTCGACGGCCCGCACCAGGTCGGCGCGGACCGGCTGCCGTACGCCCTGGCTCTCGCCCGGTGTGGTGATGGCGTCGGCGCTGCGCACCACGGCGTCGGTACCGCCGGCGGCGTTGCCGAACATGCTGTCGAAGCTCGCGCGGAGCGTGTCGCCCATGACCAGGGTGCCGGTCAGGAAGGCGACGCCGAGGACCACGGCGAGGAAGGTCCCGGCGAAGCGGCGTTTGTGGGCCCTGAGCGAGGAGGCGCTCAGGCGGACGGAGGCGTTCATGACGGCACCTCGAAGGCCTTCATCCGGTCCAAAACCTTGTCGGCGGTCGGTGCGTCCATGCGGTCGACGAGGCGTCCGTCCGCGAGGAAGACGACCTCGTCCGCGTGGGCGGCGGCGACGGGGTCGTGGGTGACCATGACGACCGTGCGGCCGGTCTGCCGGACGGTGCGGCGAAGGAGGCCGAGCACCTCGCCGCCGGAGCGGGAGTCGAGGTTGCCGGTGGGCTCGTCGGCGAAGACCACGTCCGGCTGTCCGGCGAAGGCGCGGGCCACGGCCACACGCTGCTGCTGGCCGCCGGAGAGTTCGGCGGGCCGGTGGTGCAGGCGGTCGCGCAGTCCGACGACGTCGATCAGCGCATCGACCCACTCGGTGTCGCCCCGGCGGCCGGCCAGGTCCAGGGGGAGGGTGATGTTCTCGGCGACGGTCAGCGTCGGCACCAGGTTGAAGGCCTGGAAGACGAAGCCGACGCGGTCGCGGCGCAGCAGGGTGAGCCGGCGGTCGTCGAGGGTGCTCAGGTCGGTGTCGCCGATGCGGGCGGTGCCCGAGGTGAGCGTGTCGAGTCCGGCGGCGCAGTGCATCAGGGTGGACTTGCCGGAGCCGGAGGGCCCCATGATGGCGGTGAAGCGGCCGGCCGGGAAGCCGACGCTCACGCCGTCCAGGGCGCGTACGGCGGTGTCGCCACCGCCGTACACCTTGACGGCGTCCACGACCCGGGCGGCGGCCCGGACGTCGGTCGTCGTGGTCATGCCGCACCGCCCTTGCCGGTCCGGCCGAACTGCTCGTCCAGCACGGACAGCCGGCGCCAGTACTCGTCCTCGTCGATCTCGCCGGAGGCGAAGCGGTGGCCGAGCACGGTGATGGGCGAGTTGTCCGCGACGGCCGTCGGCCGTCCCGGGCCGCGTCGTCCGCGCCACACCGTGCGGCGCAGCAGGGTGATGCCGCCGCCGATGACCAGTGCCCAGATCACCGGGAAGAGCAGGATCCACGGGCCGGGCCCGCCGTCGCCGAACTGTGCCAGGGTCTCCATGTCGTCCAACTCCTCGGTCGCGATGTCCCTTGTGTCGCTTCCGAGCCTCGCCCCGGGAGGGGGTCCCGGTCGTCGTACGGCCAGCGGCAGTGTGCGTACGTCGCGGGGAGTACTCCGGCGGTCCGCCTCTGCTCCCCTTGCTCCTCGTCGGCCTCTCGACTTCTGTAACTACTAGTATGTACAGTGACTCTATGAGCACCTCGGAACGACTGATCGAGTCCACCCGCGAGCTGCTGTGGGAGCGCGGGTACGTGGGCACCAGCCCCAAGGCGATCCTGGAGCGGGCCCAGGCCGGACAGGGCAGCATGTACCACCACTTCAAGGGCAAGCCCGACCTCGCGCTCGCCGCGATCCGGCGCACCGCCCAGGAGATGCGGGCCACCGCCGAGGCCGTGCTCACCGGTCCGGGGACGCCGTTCGAGCGCATCGAGGCGTATCTGCGGCGCGAGCGCGACGTGCTGCGCGGGTGCCCGGTCGGGCGTCTGACGATGGACCCGGACGTGATCGCCGACGACACCCTGCGCGCCCCGGTGGACGAGACCCTCGACTGGCTGCGCGAGCAGATCGCCCAGCTCGTCGAGGAGGGCCGGGAGCAGGGCGAGTTCGCGCCCTCGCTGGACGGCGAGGAGATCGCGGCGGCGGTCGTCGCGACCGTCCAGGGCGGCTACGTCCTGGCCCGCGCGTCCGGCTCGCCCGCCGCCTTCGACGCGGGCGTCCGGGGGCTGCTCTCGCTGCTTGCCTCCCACCGGAACGACCGCCACCGGACCAACCCCCACCAGAACATCCCCCACGAGAACACCACCGCGTAGAGGAGCCCGACGACCCGTGTACATCACCCGACAGCGCCCCGGAACCGAGCGGGGCGCGGCCGAGAACTTCACCGGCACGGTCTGGCTGGACGAGATCGCCGCTCCCCCGGCTCCCTCCCGGCTCCGCATGTTCGACGTCCACTTCGCGCCCGGCGCGCACACCGCCTGGCACCGTCATCCGCACGGCCAGGTGCTGCACATCCTCCAGGGCGAGGGCCGGGTGCAGCGCAGGGGCGGGGCGGTGGAGACCGTCCGCGCGGGCGACACCGTGTGGATCGAACCGGGCGAGTGGCACTGGCACGGCGCCGGGCCGCACACCTTCATGAGCCACCTCGCGGTCGTCGAGGCCGCCGGGGACGGCACGACCACCGAGTGGGGCGCACACGTCGCCCACGAGGACCCGCACGCCTGAGGGGGCATCCGATGCACGCCATGCAGTACTCCTTCACCCTGCCCGCCGACTACTCGACGGACGTCATCAGGGAGCGGGTGGCCCGCACCGGGCACCTGCTGGACCACTGGCCCGGGCTCGGGCTCAAGGCCTACCTGATCCGCGAGCGCGGGAAGGACGGCTCGCCGGTCAACCAGTACGCGCCGTTCTACCTGTGGCACACCGTGGAAGGCATGAACTCCTTCCTCTGGGAGGGCGCCTTCCAGCGGCCCACCGACGACTTCGGCCGCCCCGCGGTCCGGCAGTGGACGGGGCTGGCGTACGAGGAGGGCGGCGCCGCCGGCTCCCCCGCGCGCCTGGCGGTCCTGCGGCGGCAGCGGGTGCCGGAGGGGGTGCCGCTGGCCGAGGCGGCGGCCGACGCGGTGCGGGAGACCGGGCGGCTGGCGGGCCTGGACGGGGCACTGCTCGCGGCGGCGGTCGTGGACACCGGGCGCTGGGAGCTGGTGCACTTCTCGCTGCACGCGGGCGAGGCGCCGGGCGGGACGGAGGGCGAGGTCTTCCGAGTGCTGCACCTGTCCGGGCCCGGGCGGGGCCTGCTGACCAGGGGACGCCAGTGGTGAGCGCCGTCCGCACGGTCCTCGGGGACGTGCCAGGCGGTGAGTTGGGCGTGTGCGACGCCCACGACCACCTGTTCTTCGCCAGCCCCCGGCTGCCCGGCGAGGAGCTGCACGACCCGGCGGCGGCGCGGGCGGAGCTGGCCGCGTTCCGCGCGCAGGGCGGCGGCGCGGTGGTGCAGTGGACGCCGTACGGCCTGGGCCGGCGGGCCGCGGACCTGCCGGGTCTGTCCCGGGAGACCGGCGTCCACGTGGTGGCCGCGACGGGACTGCACCAGGACGTCCACTACGGCGAGGGCACGCTCGCGGCGCTGCGGGGCCGGGCCGCCGAGGTCTTCGTCGCCGAACTGACCCGGGGCATCGGGACGTCGGGAGTCCGGGCCGGACTGATCAAGGTGGCCGGCGGCTTCCACGCGCTCGACGCGCACGCGCGGTGGACGATGTCGGCGGCGGCCGAGGCGCACCACGCGACCGGGGCGCCCATCGCCGTGCACCTGGAGCTGGGCACCGGCGCGCTGGACGTACTGGAGCTGTTGTGCGGGGAGTTGGAGGTGCCGCCGGACCGTTTGATCCTCGGGCATCTCAATCGCTCGCCCGACCCCGTGACGCACCGCGCGGCCGCCGGGTCGGGGTGCTGGCTGGCGTTCGACGGGCCGTCGCGGGCCCATCACGCCACCGACTGGCGGATGCCGGACGCCGTGCGGGACCTCGCCGAGGCGGGGTTCGGCGATCGGCTGCTGCTGGGCGGCGACACGACGACGGCGGCCGCCCGGTCGGTCGACGGCGGCCCCGGCATGCCGTACCTGTTGCGCCGCGTGGCTCCGCGGCTGGCGCTCGCCGTGGGCGAGGAGCTGGTGCGGCGCGTCCTCACCGAGAATCCGGCGCGGGCGTTCGCCGTCGACTGGCGCTGACGTCCGCGCGCACCACCGGCCCTCGCCCGACGGGAGATCCCCCTGTGCCCTTCGTCCGCATCGACGCCCACGACGACACCGGCGGCGCCCGGCTCGACGCGCTCGGGCGGGCCGTCCACGACGCCCTGGTCGACACGCTCGGCATCCCGCCCGACGACCGCTTCCAGGTCCTGACGGCCCACGCCCCCGCCCGAGGCACCCTGCGCTACGACGACTACCTCGGGGTGCACCGGGACGCGGGCATCGTGTTCGTGGCCATCACGCTGCGGGCGGGACGGACGACCGGGCGGAAGGAGGCGCTGTACCGCCGGATCGCGCAACTCGCCGAGGAGTACGCGGGGACGGAGCCCCGCAACGTCTTCGTCACCCTGACCGAGAACACCTCCGCGGACTGGTCGCTGGGCGACGGGCTGGCCCAGTACGTAGGGTCGGGATCATGCTGAGACTCGGAATCCCCGTCATCGGTGTCACGGACATCCCCCGCGCGGTGGCGTTCTGGACGGCGGCGCTGCCCTTGGTCGCCACGGAGGAGTGGCGCAGCGAGACCTGGCGCACGCTGGAGTACGCCGACGGCTCCGGCCGGGCCCTCGGTCTGCTGCGCAGCGACTCGCCGCCCGAGCCGCGGCCCCGTCTCCACCTCGACCTGTTCACGGACTCGGCCGAGGAGCAGCAGGCGGAGGTGCGGCGGCTGACCGGTCTCGGTGCGCGCGCCGTGGAGTGGGACCTGTACCCGCCCGACCCCGACTTCGTCGTGCTGGCCGACCCGGACGGCAACGTCTTCTGCGTCGTCGACCTCAGCCACGCCCCGAGCGGCGGCGACCGGCCCTCCCCCAGCGGCGGCGACCGGCCCGCGGTCTGAGCCACGGACGCGTACGGCCGCCTACGCCGGCACGCCCAGCGGGTCGTCGAGGACCGGTTGCCAGGCCAACTCGGCGGCGCCGACCAGGCTGTTGTGGTCGAGGCCGCAGGGCAGGATCGGCACTCCGCCGCTCTGGCCCCACAGACTGCGCCCGGCGACGACCGCGCGCAGCCGCTCGGGGTCGGCGTCGAGGAGCGCCCGGTGCAGTCCGCCGAGGATGATGCGGTCCGGGTTGAGGATGTTCACCAGTCCGGCGAGTCCCAGGCCGAGCCGGTCGATGAGGGTCTCGGTGGCGGTGCGGACGGACGGGTCGGCGTAGTGCTCGCGGATCAGGTCGTAGGACTGCTGGAGCAGGGACACCTCGGGCCCCGGTGCGCGGCCGGCCGCCGTGAGGAAGGCCAGCGGGTCGGTCTCCACGTCCAGGCATCCGCGGCTGCCGCAGTGGCAGGGGCGGCCCTCCGGGTTGACGGCGAGGTGGCCGACCTCCAGGGCGAGCCCGGAACTGCCGGTGTGCAGGCGGCCGTCGAGGACCAGGGCGCCGCCGACGCCGCGGTGGCCGGTGGCCACGCACAGCAGGTCGCGGGCGCCGCGTCCGGCGCCGTGGCGGTGCTCGGCGAGGGCCGCGAGGTTGACGTCGTTGCCGGTGAAGGCGGGGCCCTGGATCCCCGCGGCGCGCACCTGCCGCGCGAAGATCTCCCGCACGGGCGCGCCCGCGGGCCAGGCCAGGTGCAGCGGGTTCAGGGCCAGGCCCTCCGGTTCCGCGACGGCGGACGGCACCGCGAGTCCGGCGCCGACGCAGCGCCGCCCGGTCTCCCGCAGGAGTTCCGCGCCCGCCTCGACGACGGAGCCCAGCACCTTCGCCGGGTCGGCGTCGACGACCTCGCAGCCGGGCGCGGTGGCGACGATCCGGCCGCCGAGGCCGACCAGGGCCGCGCGGAACCCGTCGGCGTGGATCTGGGCGGCGAGGGCGACCGGCCCGTCCTCGGCGACCGAGAGGCGGTGCGAGGGGCGGCCCTGGGAACCGGCCGCCGCGCCGGGCCTGGCGTCCACCCGGATCAGGCCGAGCGCCTCCAGCTCGGCGGCGACCGCCCCGGCGGTGGCCCGGGTCACGCCCAGTTCCGCGGTGAGGACGGCCCTGGTGGGGGCGCGTCCGGTGTGCACGAGCTGCAACGCGGGCCCGAGCGCACCGCGCCCCCGGTCCAGCCGCGTCCTCGAGGTGGTCCCTTCCCCCGCCGCCCGGGGGTCCGCCTTGCCGCTCATGAGGGGGAGTCTCCCATGATCCGTCCGGGCGGGGTGGCTAGAGGCCACTGACCCGGAGCGTGAGGTTCAGCCGGCCGGTGAGTCCCAACTCGGGCGGCGCGGTGCCCGGGTGCACCCTCGGCACCCCGTGGTACGCGAGCCGGGAGGGGCCGCCGAAGACGAACAGGTCGCCGCTGCGCAGCTCGGTGTCCGTGTAGGGACGGGTGCGGGTCTCGGGGTTGCCGAAGCGGAAGACGCAGGTGTCGCCGAGGCTCAGGGAGACCACGGGGGCGTCGGAGCGCTCGTCCGCGTCGCGGTGCATGCCCATCCGGGCGTCGCCGTCGTAGAAGTTGATCAGCGCGATGTCGTACGGCTCCCGTGCCACCGCTTCGGCGCCGAGCGCGTCGGTCACCGCGCGGCGGGCGAGGTCGTCGAGCCAGGCCGGGAAGGGCTTGACCGGGGCGCCGTCGCCGTCGACGGCGGTGGCGGCGTAGCCGTACGGGTACCAGTGCCGGCCGAGGCAGACCTGCCGGGCGGTCATGGTGCCGCCGCCGGGGGTGCGCACCGTGCGCAGTCCGGCCGGTGGGCGGGCCCACGCGCGGCAGGCGTCCAGCAGCTCGCGCTGCCGTCCCGGGGCCAGCCAGTCCGGCACGTGGACGGCGCCGGGCGCGGTCTCGGTACGGGTCCTGGGGAACAGCTCGGCGTCCATGCCCCCCATCCTGCCTCCGCGCCCCGCCTTCCCCGGCAGGACCGGCGCTGAGCTGCGGCTCGGCTAGCCTGGACGCACGATGAACGACGGCAGCACGAACGACCGCAGTGACCGTGACGACCGCATGGCGACGCCCTGGGGCGAGCATGTGCTGTCGCGCTTTCCGCAGGACCCGCGCGACCGGCTCCGCGCCTGGGACGCCTCCGACGAGTACCTGCTGGCGCACCTGGCGGAGCAGGAGGTCCCGCTGGACGGCACGGTCGTGGTCGTCGGCGACCGCTGGGGGGCGCTGGTGACGGCGCTGGCGGCGCACCGGCCGGTGCAGATCACCGACTCCCACCTCGCGCGGGAGGCGACGCGCGCCAACCTGGAGCGCGAGGGTGTCGAGCCGGGCTCGGTGCGTCTGCTCACCACGCAGGACCCGCCGCCGGACCGCGTCGACGTACTGCTGGTGCGGGTGCCCAAGAGCCTGGCGCTGCTGGAGGACCAGTTGCTGCGGCTGGCGCCCGCGCTGCACGGGGGCACGGTCGTGGTCGGCACCGGGATGGTGAAGGAGATCCACACCTCGACGCTCCGGCTGTTCGAGCGGATCGTCGGCCCGACCCGGACCTCCCTGGCCGTGAAGAAGGCCCGGCTGATCTTCGCCCAGCCCGATCCCGCGCTGAAGCCGCCCGCCAACCCCTGGCCGCTCGGCTACCGGCTCCCCGACGACGTCGGTCCGCTCCTTGCCGGCCGGCCCGTCGTCAACCACGCCGGGGTCTTCTGCGCCGACCGGCTCGACATCGGCACCCGCTTCTTCCTCAAGCACCTGCCGGACACCCGGGCCTTCGGGCGGGTGGTGGACCTGGGCTGCGGCAACGGTGTGGTCGGCACGGCGGTGGCGCTGGCCGATCCGGACGCCGAGGTGCTGTTCACCGACGAGTCGTTCCAGGCCGTGGCCTCGGCCGAAGCCACGTACCGGGCCAACGGGGCCGGTGCCCGGGCGGAGTTCCGGGTCGGGGACGGGCTGGCCGGGGTGCCGGACGCCAGTGCCGACCTGGTGCTCAACAACCCGCCGTTCCATTCCCACCAGGCGACGACCGACGCCACGGCGTGGCGGATGTTCACCGGGGCGCGGCGGGTGCTGCGCCCCGGCGGTGAACTGTGGGTGGTCGGCAACCGGCACCTGGGCTACCACGTCAAGCTGCGCCGCCTGTTCGGCAACAGCCGGCTGGTGGCGGGCGACCGGAAGTTCGTGGTCCTGAAGGCGGTCAAGGAGTAGCCGGGGCAGGTGCGGCGGGCGCGGGGTTCGCCCTCCGGAAACCCGGGGGGCGTGCGCGACCTGTTTCCCTCCCGGGTCCCGTGGGCGGGCGTCAGGGGGCGAGGACGACCGAGCGGGTCAGATGGCGCGGGCGGTCCGGGTCGAGGCCGCGGGCGGCGGCGACCGCGACGGCGAGCCGCTGGGCGCGCACCAGTTCGGCGAGCGGGTCCAGCTCACTGGAGACCCACTGCGCCCCGGTGTCGCGGACCTGCTCGGCCAGTCCCCCGGGCGCCTCGCCGATCATCCAGGTCGCCGTGCCCGCGGTGCTGATGCTGATCGGGCCGTGCCGGTACTCCATCGCCGGGTAGGCCTCCGTCCAGGACAGCGAGGCCTCGCGCATCTTGAGGCCGGCCTCGTTGGCCAGTCCGACGGTCCAGCCCCGGCCGAGGAAGGTGAACTGGGTGCGCTCGACGAGCCCTTCGGGCAGCTCGGCGGCGAGCGCGGCACGGGCGTCGGCGACGACGGCCTCGCTGTGCAGGCCCAGGTGGGCCCGGAGCAGGGTGAGCGCGGTGGTCGCGAACCGCGTCTGGACGACCGACCGTTCGTCGGCGAAGTCGAGGACGACCACGTCGTCGGCGGCGGTCATCACCGGCGTCTGCGGGTCGGCGGTGAGCGCCACGGTGCGGGTGCGGCCCTTCAACCGCGCGAGCAGCGTCAGTACTTCGGTGGTGGTGCCGGAGCGGGTGAGGGCGACGACTCGGTCGTACGCCCGTCCCCGCGGGAACTCGGAGGCGGCGAACGCGTCCGTCTCGCCGAGGCCCGCCTCCTCGCGCAGCGCCGCCGCCGACTGGGCCATGAAGTACGAGGTGCCGCAGCCGACGACCGCCACCCGCTCCCCCGCCGCCGGCAGCGCCGCCGTGTGCCGTGCCGCCTCGGCCGCGGCGCGCGTCCAGCAGGCGGGCTGGCTGTTGAGCTCGTCCTCGACATACGTCACGTCGCACACTCCCCGGACCCGGACTGATTGTTCCTGCAAGGTATAGCGATCTTTCGAGCACTATCAAGCAATCGGCGGAAGAGGGCGGTGCGCTAGGGTCGGCGGGGTCGAGGAACGGAGGCGCGGATGTCGCGCGACGCCCGCTGGAAGGCGCTGCTGGAGCTGCTCGTCGAGCGCGGCCGGCTGGACGTCGAGGAGGCGGCGGCCGAGCTGGAGGTCTCGGCCGCGACGATCCGCCGCGACTTCGACCGGCTCGCCGAGCAGCAGATGCTGGTGCGCACGCGCGGGGGCGCGGTCGTCCACGGGGTGTCGTACGAACTGCCGCTGCGCTACAAGACCGCTCGCCGCGCCTCGGAGAAGCAGCGCGTGGCGCAGGCGGTCGCCGCCCTGGTGGCACCCGGTGAGGCGGTGGGTCTGACCGGGGGCACGACCACCACGGAGGTGGCGCGCGCCCTGGCCGTGCGCGCCGATCTGGCCTCCGGCACCCCCGCGCTGACCGTGGTCACCAACGCGCTCAACATCGCCAACGAGCTGGCCGTCCGGCCCCAGTTCAAGATCGTGGTGACCGGCGGGGTGGCCCGGGCGCAGTCGTACGAGCTGATCGGGCCGCTCGCGGACGGGGTGCTGGGCCAGGTGACCCTCGACGTGGCGGTCCTGGGCGTGGTCGCCTTCGACGTCGAGCACGGCGCCGCGGCCCACGACGAGGCGGAGGCCGCGATCAACCGGCTGCTGTGCGAGCGCGCCGAGCGGGTGGTCGTGGCCGCCGACTCCAGCAAGCTGGGCCGGCGGGCGTTCGCCCGGATCTGCGCGACCGGGTCGGTGGACACCCTGGTGACGGACGGTGCGGCCGACCCGGAGCTGGTCCACGGGTTCGAGGAGGCGGGGGTCCGGGTCGTCACGGCCTGAGCGCCCCGGAAGGCAGGCCCCGTCGGCCCCGGCAGCGGTGCCGGTCAGTGCCCGTGGCCGTCGGTGTGCTCCGGCGTGCCGGCCGGGCCGGACTCCGCCGCGCCCGCCGCCGATCCCGCGCGCACGGTGAACGCGGCGGTGTGGACCTCGCCCCCGTGCCGGAAGTCCAGGAAGAGGCGGTAGGCGCCGTCACTGGGCGCGGTGGCCGTGAAGGAGATCTCCGGGCCGGGCTCGGTGGTGCCGTCGCCGGGTTCGCCGTTCGGGTGGACGTGGAGGTAGGCGAGGTCGCCGGCGCGCAGGGCGACGAGGTGGCCGTAGGCGCCGAGGTAGGGCTGGAGGTCGTTGACGGGTTCGCCGTCGCGGGACACCTTCAGCTTCAGCTCGCTCGCCTTGCCGGGGCGCAGGGAGCCGGCGAGTTCGACCTGGTAGCCGTCGATCCGGGCGGTGCCGTTCGGGGCCGGCAGCCGCGCCGGCGCGTAGTGGCCCGAGGCCGCGAGGTCGGCGCCGAGGGTGAGGTTCTCGGCGTCCTTGCCCGCCGGGGTGAAGTCGGCGAAGACGCGGTAGCCGCCGGCCGCGGGCAGGTCGACGGGGGTGCTCCAGGTGCCGTCGGCGGCCCGGGTGGGGTGCAGGTGGCGGTAGGTGACCAGGTCGCGTGAGGCCAGGACGAGGTGGAGTTCCTTGTCGTGCTCCCGCTGGTACGCGGTCACGGCCTCGCCGCGCGCGTCCCGGACCGTGAAGCGCAGTTCGGTGCGCTGACCGGCGGTGACGCGCGGGGTGGCCAGGTCGAGAGTGTAGCCGCCCTCGGAGACCTGCAGCCCCCCGGCCGGGGCGCTCTCGTGTCCCCCGTGGCCGCCGCCCTCCTCCGGTCGCGGCGACGGCTCGCCCCGGCCGCTCCGGTCGCCCTGTGCGTCTTGCGCGTCGTGCGCGTCGTGCGCGTCGTGGGGCGCGGGTGGGCTGTCGGCGACGATCGGGTCCACTCCGGCGCCGACGCCGTAGGCGGTGCCGAAGGTCGCGGTCAGGGCGGCGGCGAAGGCGGTGATCCTCAGTGCGGTGTGCATGGCGGTCGTCTCCTCGGATTGCGGGTCTCCGGGGCACGCGGAGACCTCTCCACGCACTTCAACATACCCCTGGGGGGTACTCAGTCAAGCCATGGAGGCACTTGCTTTCAGTACCCCCCAGGGGTATACATGGAACGGCCGGAGCGGATACCCCCGCCCCGTATTCGTTTCACGACCTCGGAGGAAGCCATGCCCGCGAACGTCACCACTCCCGCCGTCTCCCCCGTGACCACCACCTACGCCGTCGCCGGCATGAGCTGCGGCCACTGCAGCGCCACGCTCACCCGGGTGATCGGCGAGCTGGACGGTGTCACGGGTGTCGACGTCCAGCTCGACACCGGCCGGGTCACGGTCACCGCCGCCGCCGAGCCGGACGACGCCGCGGTCGCCGCGGTGGTCGACGAGGCCGGCTACGAGCTGACCGGCCGCGTCTGACCGGCCCGCACTCCCCCGCCGCACCAGCCGGGACCCGCGCGCCGGGTCCCGGCCGACGACCCCGCATCAGGAGCAGCCATGACCACCAGTACGACCAGCGCACCAGCCGAGGTGGAACTCGCCATCGGCGGCATGACCTGTGCCTCGTGCGCCGCCCGGATCGAGAAGAAGCTCAACCGGATGGAGGGGGTCACCGCCACCGTCAACTACGCGACGGAGAAGGCGAAGGTCAGCTATGCCGGTGACGTGTCCGTCCCGGAGCTGATCGCCACGGTCGAGGCCACCGGGTACACGGCCCGCGAACCGGAGCCGGTCCGTACCGAGCCCGCGAGCGGCACGGCGGGCGCCGAGCCCGACGACGCGCTGCGGCCGCTGCGGCAGCGGCTGGTGACGGCCGTGGTACTGGCGGTCCCGGTCATCGCCATGGCGATGGTGCCGGCGCTGCAGTTCGAGTACTGGCAGTGGCTGTCGCTGACCCTGGCGGCGCCCGTGGTGACCTACGCGGCCTGGCCCTTCCACCGGGCCGCGTTCACCAACGCCCGGCACGGCGCGGCCACCATGGACACCCTGATCTCGGTCGGCACCTCGGCCGCCTTCCTGTGGTCGCTGTGGGCGCTGTTCCTCGGCACCGCGGGCACGCCCGGCATGACCCACCCCTTCGAGCTGACCATCGCCCGCGGCGACGGCTCCGGGAACATCTACCTGGAGGCGGCGGCCGGGGTGACCGCCTTCATCCTCGCCGGGCGCTACTTCGAGGCCCGCTCCAAGCGCAAGGCCGGTGCCGCGCTCAAGGCCCTGCTGGAACTGGGCGCCAAGGACGTCACCGTGATCAGGGACGGCCGCGAGGAGCAGATCCCGGTCGGTGACCTGAAGGCCGGGGACCGCTTCCTGGTGCGCCCCGGCGAGAAGATCGCGACCGACGGCACGGTCGTCGAGGGCACGTCGGCCGTCGACGCGTCGATGCTGACCGGCGAGTCCGTGCCGGTCGAGGTCGGCGTGGGCGACGGCGTCACCGGGGCGACCGTGAACGCGGGCGGCCGGCTGGTCGTCGAGGCGACGCGGGTCGGCGCGGACACCCAGCTGGCGCGGATGGCCAAGCTGGTCGAGGACGCGCAGAACGGCAAGGCGGCCGCCCAGCGGCTCGCCGACCGCATCTCCGGCGTCTTCGTCCCCGTCGTCATCGCCCTCGCGCTGGCCACCCTCGGCTTCTGGATCGGCAACGGCTCCGGGCTGACCGCCGCGTTCACCGCCGCCGTCGCCGTCCTGATCATCGCCTGCCCCTGCGCGCTGGGCCTGGCCACCCCGACCGCGCTGATGGTCGGCACCGGGCGCGGCGCCCAGCTCGGCATCCTCATCAAGGGCCCCGAGGTCCTGGAGTCCACCCGCAAGGTCGACACCATCGTGCTGGACAAGACCGGGACCGTCACCACCGGTCGCATGACCCTGCTCGCCGTGCATCCCGCCGACGGCACCGACGAGGCCGAAGTGCTCCGGCTGGCCGGGGCGTTGGAACACGCCTCGGAGCACCCGATCGCGCAGGCGGTGGCCGCGGGTGCCACCGAGCGGGCCGGCGCCCTGCCCGCTCCGGAGGACTTCGCCAACGTGCCGGGGCTCGGCGTCCAGGGCGTCGTCGAGGGCCATGCGGTCCTGGTGGGCCGCGAGCAGCTGCTCGCCGAGTGGGCCATGGAACTGCCCGCCGGCCTGGCCCGGGCCAAGGCCGAGGCGGAGCGGGCCGGCCGCACCGCGATCGCCGTCGCCTGGGACGGCGAGGCCCGGGCGGTCCTGGAGGTCGCCGACGCGGTCAAGGACACCAGCGCCGAGGCGATCACCCGGCTGCGCGCCCTCGGCCTGACGCCGGTGCTGCTGACCGGTGACAACGAGGCGGTGGCCCGCTCCGTCGCCCGCGAGGTCGGCATCGACGCCGAGCACGTCGTCGCCGAGGTGATGCCCGAGGACAAGGTCGCCGTCGTCAAGCGCCTGCAGGGCGAGGGGCGTTCGGTGGCGATGGTCGGCGACGGGGTCAACGACGCCGCCGCGCTCGCCCAGGCCGACCTGGGGCTCGCCATGGGCACCGGCACGGACGCCGCCATCGAGGCGGGCGACCTTACCCTCGTCCGCGGGGACCTGCGCGCCGCGGCCGACGCCATCCGGCTGGCCCGCAAGACGCTCGGCACCATCAAGTCCAACCTGTTCTGGGCCTTCGCCTACAACGTCGCCGCGCTGCCCCTCGCCGCGGCCGGGCTGCTCAACCCGATGATCGCCGGGGCGGCCATGGCCTTCTCCTCCGTCTTCGTCGTCGGCAACAGCCTGCGCCTGCGGGGTTTCAAGGCCGCGCACTGACCCACCGCCGCACCGGGCCGCCGGCCAACTCCGCGAGGAGCGACCGGCGGCCCTCCGGTGCCCGGACCCGCCCGTTCGGTCCACACCGCGCGTACCGGTGCGGGACGCCTCCGCCCCCGCACCGCACCGCCCCGGACCGGGGCGCGCCGGGACCGGGCCACCCCGCCCGGAACCCCGGACGAGGACCGGCCGAAGCACACGGCCCGGACCAGGACGCGGACGGGCCGAAGCACACCGCCTGTTCCGGGGCAGGACGGGCCGAGCCACGCCGCCCCCGGACCGGGACACGACGCGACCGACCCGCCCCGCCCAAACGCGAGCGCGACGCGACCGAACGACCCGCCCACCCAAAATCCGAGCACGACGCGACCGAACCGACCCGCTCCGCCCAAACCCGAGCCCGACTCGATCAAACCACCCCGCCCGTGCCGTTACCGCTCGCCGGAAGCCCCGGCATCCCCCGGACGGCCCCCGTCCACGCGCCGCCGGGGCCTCCGGCGACCAGGATGGACCGGATCCCCGTCTCCCCGCGGAGCAGGAGCCCATGACCGAACCGACCCACGCCGACGGCGGCAGCCGGGGCCCGCTCGGGCGGTCGCCCGGTCCGGGATCCGCGCCGGAGCGGGCCCTCGCGGCCGTGCTCGGGGAGCTGCGCGCCGTGGACGGCGCGCTGTACGCGGCGGTGGCCGCCACGTCCACGCCCACGCTCGACCGGGCGCTGCGGCGCCTGTCCCGAGCCGCGGACCATTCGAAGATCTCGCTCGGGATCGCCGCCGCGCTCGCGCTCGGCGGTGCGCGGGCGCGGCGCGCGGCACTCGTCGGCGTGGGGGCCGTCGCCGTCGCGTCGGCCTCGACGAACCTGCTGGGCAAGCGCCTGGTGCACCGGGCGCGACCGGACCGGGAGGCGGCGCGGGTGACGGTGGACCGGTATGTGCCCATGCCCGCGTCGGCGTCGTTCCCGTCGGGGCACACGGCCGCGGCGGTCGCGTTCGCCACGGCCGTCGGTGTCGTCCTGCCCGAGGCCGCCGTGCCGCTGGGCGCGCTGGCGGGCGCCGTCGGCTACTCCCGGGTCCACACCGGCGTGCACTATCCCGGTGACGTCGCCGCGGGCGCCGTCCTGGGCATCGCCAGTGCGGCGGCCGCTCTCGCGGCGGCGGCGTCGGCCCGGGTGCGTCAGCCGAACGCCTTCACGGCCTGGTAGTACGTCCAGGCCGTGCTGTTGCAGGCGGTCTTGGTGGCGCCGCCGTAACCGGCGCAGACGCGCTTGAGATCCTCGTAGAAGGCGCTGTCCAGACGGGACTTGTTGGCGCTGAAGGTGCCCGCGTCCTTGTAGTTGCGGTAGCCGAAGTCGTGCCGTGCGCAGGAGGTGCTGAAGGGGAATCCGAACGGGTTGTCCGGCGAGGAGGAGCAGTAGTCGGTGGTCCAGTCGAAGCCGTAGGCGGACCAGGCGGACTGGTTCGCCCGTGCGGCGGTCCAGGCGTTGTAGCTGGACGCGCTGGTCTGCGTCCAGCTCGCGAGTACCTGTGCCTTGTCGGCGGGAGCTGCGTCGGCGGCCGTCGCGGTGGCGACGACGGTGGTCACGGCCAGGGCCGCGGCGCCGAGTCCGGTGGCGAGTCTGCGGTGCATTCCCACACCTCCATGAGGACGCGGCCCACCCCTGGGCCGCAGGTTCATGTCAAGATGATGCGCATCCGCACCCCCCGTTCACACCTCCGGCGGCCCAACTCGCTGTGAACATCTCGGCTTTGAGGTCTTACGCGCGCCCCTCGGGAGCCCAGTCCGGGTGGTCGCCGTGCATCGCGGAGTGGAAGGGGTCACCGGCGACGATCTCGCCCGCGCGCACCGGCCGTCCGGTGAACGCCGCCTTGTACAGGGCCGCGGCGAACTCCAGCGTGGCGCGGGCCTCCGGGCCGCTGCCCGGCGGGCGGGTGCCGGCGTCCCAGGCGTCCAGTACGGCGCCGAGCTGCGCCGCGTGGGAACTGGGCACGTCGGCGGCGGGGCCGCCCCAGGCGGCGGCGCGTTCGGGCCGGACGTGCCGGGCCGGGGTGTAGCTCCAGTCGGCGTTGCGGTGCCCGTACAGGTGCGTCAACTCGACCGTGGCGTCGGCGCAGTCGACGCGTATCCGGCTCACCTCGTCCGGGGAGAGCACGCTGTTGACGACGGTGGCGAGGGCGCCGCTGCCGAAGCGCACCAGGGCGGTGGAGACGTCCTCGCTCTCGGTGTCGTGCACCAGCCGCGAGGCCATGGCCCGTATCTCCGCCCAGGGGCCGAGCAGATGGAGCAGCAGGTCGTACTGGTGGATGCCGTGGCCCATGGTCGGGCCGCCGCCCTCGGTGGTCCAGCGGCCGCGCCACGGCACCGCGTAGTAGGCGGCGTCGCGGTGCCAGGTCGTCTGGCAGTGCGCGACCAGCGGGGCGCCCAGTTCGCCGCTCCTGATCAGTGCGCGGGCGTGCGCCGCGCCGGAGCCGTACCGGTGCTGGAAGACCACGGACGCGTACGCCCCGGAGGCCTCCTCGGCCGCCGCGATGTCGTCGTACTCGGCGAGGGAGAGGCACAGCGGCTTCTCGCACAGCACCCAGGCACCGGCCTTCAGCGCGGCCACCGTCTGCTCCCGGTGCAGCGCCGGCGGCGTGCCGATCAGCACCAGGTCGGGCCGTACGGCGTCCAGCATGGCGCCCGTCGACGCGTACCCGGCGATGTCGCCGGGCACCTGCGCGCGGAAGGCGTCGAGCCGCACGGGGTCCACGTCGACGGCGGCGACCAGTTCGGTGCGGTCGGCGTGGGCGGCGAGGGCGGACAGGTGACTGCCGGTGACGATGGCACCGGTACCGATCACGGCCACCCGGCGGCGGGCGGGACGTGGGGCCATGCGGTCCTCCTCGGCGGGCGGCGCGACGGGACGCGCACCCGGGTAGAAAGCGCTTTCAAACAGAGCCGACCCTAAGCGGGGAGCGATGGCCCGGACAACCCCCACCGTTTGCGGGCCGGGCGTACGGCTGGTCGACTGTCGCGGGGGGACCGGGGCCGACGCGATCGCGTCGGCCCGCCCTCGAGTTCTCTCCGGAAGGAGTCCAGGCGTGAGTTCCCCGAAGCCGAAGTCCTCGTCGTCCGCGGAGCACCGGTCGGACGGCAGCCAGCCCTGGCTGCACCAGAAGGGCCGGACCATTCAGGAGTTCGGCACCGTCAAGCAGTTCCCCGTGGCCCTGAGCATGGACACCCGGCTCTACTCCTGCCAGCGGCTCAACAAGGTCCTGGCGGACACCCGGATCCTGCACGACCTGTACAAGAAGTACCACTGGCTGATGCGCGGGGCGACGTTCTACCAACTGCACCTGCTGCTGGACAAGCACGCGGGCGAGCAGCTGGAGCTGATCGACACCATCGCCGAACGCGTCCAGACGCTCGGCGGTGTCGCGGTCGGCGACCCGCGGCACGTCGCCGAGATCACCACCGTGCCGCGCCCGCCGGACGGGGTGGAGGAGGTGCCGTCGATGCTCTCGCGGCTGCTGGAGGCGCACGAGCTGATCCTGACCGAGTGCCACGACGCGGCGGCCCGCACCCAGGAGTACGGCGACGACGGCACCAACGACCTGCTGGTCTCCGAGGTCGTGCGCACCAACGAACTGCAGGCGTGGTTCGTGGCGGAACACCTCGTGGACACTCCGCTGGTCCACGCCTGACCCCGTCGGACATGGCGCACACGTCGCAGGACGCCGAAGGCCGCCCGCCGGGGGGCGGGCGGTGGTCCGCGTTCCGGCAGTCGCCGTTCTGGCCGGCCACCGTGCTGGTGCTGATCCTCGCGGCCGCGGCGGGCCTCTTCGCGGGCTCGTACACGTACTCGATGGCGAACCCGACGCCGCGCCTGATCCCCACGGCCGTGGTCGGCTCCTACCAGGAGGCGGGCGGCCGGGAGTTCCTGTACGGCCTGGAGAAGGCGCTGGACACCTCGGTGCGGGTGCATCCCTACGAGTCGCGCGCCGCGGCCCGCGAGGCGATCGAGCAGCAGGAGGTCTTCGCGGTCTTCGAACTGCACGACGACGGGCGCGACGCCGCCCTCGACGTGTCCGGCGCGTCCGGTGCGTCGGTCGCCGAGCTGCTCGCGCAGACGGCGCCGGCCGTCGGGAAGAAGCTCGGCGTCCACGTCACCGTCCGGGACGTCAACCCCTTGCAGGAGGGTGACCCGCGCGGGCTGGCGATCTTCTACATCTCCCTGGCCGCCGTGATCATCGGCTTCGTCGGGGCGATCCAGCTGAGCGTGCACGCGCGGGCGCTCACCCCGTTGGAACGCATCCTGTTCACCGTGGCCTACGCGCTGCTCGGCGGGTTCGTCATCGCGGCCGCGGTGGACTGGCTGCTGGGCGCGCTGGACCTGCCGTTCGCCGAGTCGTGGCTGATCCTGGCGCTCACGATGTTCGTGTCCGGCATGGTCTTCACCATGTTCAACACCCTGTTCGGACGCTGGGCGATGCTGCCGACCTGGGGTCTGATGGTGATCATCGGCAATCCCTCCTCGGGCGGCGCGGTGTCCTGGCCGCTGCTGCCGTCGCCGCTGGGGGTGATCGGCCGGTGGCTGCCGCCCGGGGCCTCGGTCAACGCCCAGCACACCGCGGTGTACTTCCAGGGCCACCAGCACGCGTTCCCCTTCCTGGTGCTGGGCGGGTGGGCGCTGTTGTCCTGCACGGTCTTCTGGGTGTGGCGGCACCGGCATCCCGGCGGACGGGAGAAGGGGCCGCCGGAGCCCGGGCCGGAGGCCGCCGCGTCCTGACGGCCCGCCGGTGCTCGGGCGGGGTCAGGGGGTGGTCAGGGCACGGCAGGCCATCTGGAGGGCGAGCCGGTTGCTGGGGTCGTCCAGGGGGACGCCGAGCCGTTCGCGGACCTGCCGCAGCCGGGCGGCGACGGTGTTGCGGTGCAGCCCGAGGGCGCGTGCGGTGGCGGCGGCGGAGCCGCCGTGCTCCAGGAAGACCCGCAATGTGGTCAGCAGGTGGGCGTGGTCGGGGTCGCGCAGCGGGGCGAGCGCGGTCTCGGCGAAAGCGCGGGTGATGTCGGACTGCTGCCAGGCGGCCAGCAGTCTGCCCACCCCGAGTTCGTCGGTGTGTTCCACGGACGGCCGGACGTCCCTGGCCGCCGCGAGCCGCGCCGCGTTGCGGGCCTCGGTCAGGGTGTCGGCCAGGCCGCCGGGACCCTGGCGGGGCCTGCCGATGCCGGCCACCAGCCGCCAGGAGGCGGGCAGTTCGGCGAGCGCGCGGCGCACCCGGCGCAGCAGCAGCCGGGGCTCGTCGTCGGCGGGCCGGGGGCCGCTGCTGCACCACAGGGCCCAGTCGCCGTCGCCCTCCGCCACCGCCTGGGTGGCGACGCCGTGCCGGGACAGGGCGGCGAGCAGCGGTGCGGGGACGGTGCCGGGACGGTCGGCCGCGGGGGGTTCCTCGGCGCGCACGGCGAGGCCCACGTGCCAGTCCTCCAGCCGCCAGCCCAGGGCGACCGCCTGTTCGACGACCTCCCGGCTCACCGTGCCCCGGCCGGTGACGACCTCCGCCAGCAGGCGGCGGCGGACGGCGCTGTCGTGGTCGGCCCGGGTGCGTGCCCCGGCGAGCCAGGACCGCACGAAGGGTTCGAGCAGGGCGAGGCCCAGCGCGACGGTGTCGGCGCGGTCCTCGTCGGCCCGCTCGAAGGGCCACACCAGCCAGGCGGTGACCGGTGCGGTGCCGCCGGGCAGGTGCCCGGCGGACGGGACGGCGTGCACGGGGTGGGCCAGCAGGCCCGGGGTGCGCTGCGGCACGGCCAGTTCCGGGCGCAGGGTGTCGGGCACCACCGGGTCGCCGACGATGGCTCCGCCGTCGGGGGTGACGAGGCTGACGTCGGCGGCGAGCACGGTCCGGGCCGCGGCGATCAGCTCCGGTCCCGCCGTGCGGGTGGTGAGCCGGCGGAGCAGGTTCTCGACGGTGCGGGCCCGCGTCACCTCGGGGGCCCACACCCGCAGGGTGAGGTCGAGGGCGAGCCGGAACGGGTCGTCCGTGGCGGCCCACAGCACCGGGATCCGCAGCCGGTCGGCCAGCCGTACGGCGGACAGCGGCGGCCTGGCGGTGCCGTCGGCGGTGACGCACAGCGCCGCCGCACCGGCCTCCTGGGCGCGGCGGACGAGTGCGTCGAGCCGGTAGGCCGGGGTGACGTCCTGCACGGCGCAGAGCAGCAGATGACCGTCGACCGGGGCGAGAACACCGCGGTGGATGGTGACGTCCCGCACCGGCCGCCCTAGCCCGGCGTGCCCGGCCAGCGTGCGGGCGTCCCCGAGCAGCGGATCGGCCAGCAGGTCGGCGACGCTCGGGACGCCGGTCATGACCGCCCCCGGCGCGGGAGGACGCCGCGACCGCGGCGGCACACGGACGGCCGGACGTACGGGACCGGAAGGCGCGACGTGCCCCGGTCACCCCCGGCGTCGCACAGGCCGGCGACGCTGACGACCGGCCCCACGGCGCAATGGCGCCACGACCCGGCCGAAGCGGAACCAGCCCTGTGAGCGCCGTCAGGACGACACCGAGCGCCACCGGACCGACCGAGGAAGCGACCACGGACGGCCACACCCCCAACGCCGGAAGGAGCGGCAGGAAACAGGGCGCCGACGGTGCGCCGCAGGTCGTCGACGCTCATGACCCGCCCCGCCATGAGAACGTGCCGCGGCCCGGGACCGGGCCGGTGGGCGGTGGTGGTGTCAGGTCGAGGCCGAAAGCAGCAGGACCGACCAGGACCCCGGCCACGGACGGCCGCACACCCGACACGGGAAAGCCCGGCAGAAAACGCGGCGCCGACGGTGCCGCACAGACCGGCGACACTCATGACCCACCCCGCCATGAGAACGTGCCGCCGCCCGGGACGGGGCCAGTGGGCGGTGGTGGTGTCAGGTCGAGGCCGAAGGCGGGCGGGCCGACCAGGGGATCGGCCTCGGAGGGCCAGGTGTGCAGGGGCGGGAGGCGGAGGAGGATCAGGTGGCCGCCGGTGCGGAGCTGGTCGGCGCGCAGGGGGCGGTGCCCGCGGGGATCGACGGCGGCGATGATCTGCGGGACGGCGGCCTGGGTGACGCCGTCGACCGTGACGGCCAGGTACTCGTCCAGGAGGTCCACCCGGACCACGGCACCGGTCCGTCCGTCGGTGACGGTCGCCCAGCCGGGGGTGAGGTCCTGGCGGGGGACGATCTCCTCGACCCGTCCGGCCGCCAGCAGCTCGGCCTCCAGGGCGTCGGCCAGGTCCTCCGGCGTGCCGCCCGCCTCGCGCGCGGCGAGGAGGCGGTCGCCGAGGCCGAGGCAGGCGGAGACGGAGCCGCGTACCCCGATCGCGGCGAGCCGGGCGGCGGGCAGCGGGTGGACGGCGAGGGCGGCGGCCCCGCCGAGGGCGAGGACGTTGGCGCGCAGCAGCCGTTCGGCCAGGCGGCGTGCGCACTCCCGCACGACGACGGTGTTCCCGCCGGGGCCGACCAGGACGAGCGGCGCCGGGTCCACGCCGGCCACGGCGGTCACGGTCTGGTCGATGCGGGGGAAGGCCCGCCCCATGAGGTCGCCGTCGACGAGCGGCAGACCGAGCCGGGCGGCGGCGACCGCGGCGACGACGGCGTTGAGGCCGCCGATCTCGATGACGCCGACCGCGCCGGCCCGCACGCCCGCCACCTCGGCGGCGGTGCGTACGGCGTGGGCGAAGTCGTCGGGGTCGGCGAGCCGCTCGGCCAGGACGTCGGGGGCGCCGACCAGCCCGGCGTGCACCACCAGGGTGTCCGGCGCCTGCGCGGCGGCGGGCACCAGCGGCACCGGTGCCCCGGCCAGCTCACGGCTCAGCAGCAGCGCACCGGTGGCCACCTCTCCCCCGCCGCCGGAGCCGAGCAGGGTGGCCCCGGCGGCCAGCGCCGGCACCCGCGCGGCGGTCAGCGGCGCGGGCGACACGGGCGCGGGGGCCTCGGCGGACGTGCGGGTCACCCTTCGATCATCACACTTCGGCGCCCCGGAACGGCACGTACTCGTGCGCGTAGCCGAAGTAGCCGGGCCCGGCCAGGGCGAGGCCCTCGGGGGTGCGCCAGCGCGGGTCGCAGGGCACGCCGAGGACGCTGACCCGCAGGCCGTAGCGGAGCGTCTCGGTGGTGACCGGTTCCCCGGAGTCGGTGTCGAGGACGCAGATCAGGTCGGGGACGCTGACGACGACCTCGCCGTCGCGGGTGGCGACCAGGTTCTCGTTCTGGAAGGACAGCTCCAGCGCGGACCCGGTGTCGGCGTCGAGGCCGGTGAGCCGGGCGGTGCCGCGGGCGAAGCCGCCCGTCGTGGTGCGCTGCACGTCGCCGATCTTCCCGGTGAAGACCGTGCGGCCGCCGAGGACACCGGACGCCGCAGCCACGGGGTCCTCGTGGCCCTCGCGGGCCTCGCGGATGGCCCGCCCGACCCGCTCGCACAGGGTCAGGGTGCCCGGCACCAGGTGGTCCTTGGCCTGCCGGCCGGTGAGGGCGTAGAGGCTGACCGCCGCGCTGCAGCCCATCTCGACGGTGGCGGCGCGGGCGAGGCGTTCCGCCCAGGCGTTGCCGTCGGTGCGCAGGGTGACGGAGTTGCCGCGCTCGTCGGCGAGCGCCATCGGGGAGGCCTGCACACCGCCCAGGGTGGGCAGCAGCATCTGCAGTTCGGGGAAGGCGCGGCCCATGCCGTCGGCGTCGATCAGCGGGACGCCCGCCTCGGCGGCGGCGACGAACGGCGACATGGAGTTCAGTCCGCCCGCCTCGATGGAGACGGTGTGGGTGGCCTTGCGGCCGAGGAGTTCCTCCAGGGCCCGCATGGCGCCGGTGATCTCGTCGCCGGAGGGGAGCTTCTCCAGCATCACCGTGGGCGCCCCCATGAAGGCGGTCGGGACGATGAACGCCGCGTCGTCGATCTCGTCGAGGCCGAGGAGGGTGACGGGACCGTTCCGCTTCAGCGCCTGCTCGGCGAGGAGGCGGCCGACGAACGGGTCGCCGCCTCCCCCGGTGCCGAGCACGGCGGCCCCGCGGGCGAGGTCGGGCAGGTGGTCGGCGGTGATCTCACGCACGGGAGCCTCCCAGGCTCAGCTCTCCGACGGCCTTGACCCGGATCCGGGTGGCGTTGCCCGGCAGGTAGGCCAGCGGTACTTCCTCGATGTCGACGATCTCGACGGAGCCCGGCCGGGCTCCGGCGGCCACCGCCCGGTCGACGGCCTCCTGACGGGCCTCGTCGAGCACGGTGTCGCGCTGCTGCGGTACGACCGAGTAGACCCGGTCGACCTCGCCGCCGACCTGGGCGATCGCCGCGCCGATGGCGTTGGCCACGGCGAAGTGGTCGGGGCGCACGACGCGGGACGCGCCCGCGAGGTCCTCGGGCACCAGGATGCTGCCGCCGCCGACGGCGACGACGGGCACCGGTTCGGCGGAGGCCCGCATCCGGTCGACGACCTCGGCGAGCCGGTCGTCGACGACGCGCAGCGCGGCGTCCACCACGCTCTTGTCGAGGTGGGCGACGAGTGAGGCGTCCCCCACCTCGGCGCGCCCGCCGGCCACCGCGATGTCGGTGGCGGTGAGGCGGGTGCCGCCGAAGACGAGGGCCTCCTGGGCGAGCCGGTAGCCGACGCTGGCGGGGCCGACGGCGGTGCCGGAGGCCTGGTGCACGACGTGGCTGCCGCCGCCGATGCCGATCGACAGGACGTCGGGCATGCGGAAGTTGGTCTGCACCCCGGCCACGTTGACGTCCGTGGACGCCTCGCGGGGGAAGCCCTGCTGGAGGATGCCGACGTCGCTGGTGGTGCCGCCGATGTCGACGACGGCGCAGGACGGCAGCCGGGACAGGAACGCGGCGCCGCGCATGGAGTTGGTCGGTCCTGACGCGAAGGTCGCCACCGGGTAGCGGCGGGCGTAGTCGACGTCCATCAGGGTGCCGTCGTTCTGGCTGAGGAAGACCGGCGCGTTGATGCCCGCCTCGGCGACCGTGCGGAGCAGTCCGGTGGCGACCTGGTCGGCGAGGCCGCGCAGGGCGGCGTTGACGACGGTGGCGTTCTCCCGGCCGAGCAGGCCCATGCGGCCGATCTCGTGGGAGAGGCTCACCGGGGCGCCGGGCAGCTGCTCGGCGATGATCTCGGCGGCGCGGTTCTCGAACTCCGCGTTGACCGGGGAGAAGACGGAGGACAGCGCGAAGGAGGTGGCGCCGGCGGTGACGGCCCGGTCCAGGACCGCGCGGAACTCGGCTTCGTCGAAGTCCGCGATGGGGCTGCCGTCGTACTCGTGTCCGCCGTGGCACAGATGGCTGTGGCCGCCGATCGCGGTGACCAGGCGGTCGGGCCAGTCGACCAGCGGGGGCAGGGCGCGGGTGGCGGGCAGCCCGAACCGGATGGCGGCGGTCTGCGCCAGGCGCTCGCCCTCCACCAGCGCGTTGATGAAGTGCGTGGTGCCGATCATCACCGCGTGGACGGCGGCCGGGTCGAAGCCGGTGGCCTGCCGGAGGTCGCCGATGGCGGTGACGATGCCGCCGGTGACGTCGGCCGTGGTGGACGCCTTCACGGCGCCCAGCACCCGGTCGCCGTCGATGAGGACGGCGTCGGTGTTGGTGCCGCCCACGTCGATGCCCAGTCGGAGCATGTGGGTTGTCCTGCCTTTCTCTTTCGGTGGCCGCGTACGCCGGTGGCGTGCGCGGTCAGGCGGCGGGGACGCCGGGGGTGCCGGTCGCCGTCCCGGGGACGGCGCGGCGGGTCGGTGCGGTGCCCACCCCGCGGACCAGGCCGAGGCGGGCGGCGGCGAGGTAGAGCACGAAGGCGACGGCGATCGAGTTGACCGACGGCAGGCCCCAGTCGACGTACTTCCCCACGACGGCCGCGACGGCCCAGGTGATCAGTCCCGCGGGCACCCACATGGGCGAGGCGGCGGGGAGTTCGCCGCTGTCCCGGGTCTGGTCGAGCCCGGCGCGCCAGGTCCGGGCCACGAAGTACTCGGCGACCATGATCCCGGCGATCGGCGGGAAGAGGACGCCCAGCAGGTCGAGGAAGTCGGTGAAGTTGTCGAGGACCCCGGCCGCGCCCAGCAGGGAGCCGAGCACCCCGACGACGACGGTGACGGCGCCCCGGTGCAGGCGGCGGCCGAATGCCTGGTCGACGAAGGTGACGACGCCGAGGGAGGCGGCGTACAGGTTCCAGTCGTTCACCTTGATGGTGGCGGCCACGATGATCAGTGTGCCGAGGAAGCCGGAGGTGGACGTGACGATGGCGATGACGTCGTTGGTGCGCAGGGCGAGCGCGAGGAGCACGCCGATCAGGCCGATGACGTACTCGCCGACCGTGATGCCGACGACCGTCTGCTTGACGACGTCCTTGCCGCTGCGGTTGAAGCGGCTCATGTCGGGGGTGATGACCGCGCCGACGATGAAGCCGCCCGCCACGATGGTGGTGCCCTGGAGCAGGGACAGCGAGGGCCCGGCGGGCTGGGCGGAGGTCAGCGCGCCCAGGTCGTGCCGGGACAGCTCGACGGTGATGGACCAGCCGGCCATGAGCAGGAAGGCGGGGACGGTGACGTAGGCGGCCCACGCCATGGAGCCGACGCCGTGGACCACGATCGCGGTGATGGCCAGGCCCACGACCAGGGCCCAGCCCCAGGAGGGCAGGACGCCGACGAGGTTCACCAGGCCGTCGGCGGAGACCGCGTTCTGGATGCCGAACCAGCCGACGGCGCTGATGCCGATGGCGAGTCCGATGAGCGAGGCGCCGGCCGCGCCGAAGCCGGTCCAGCGGGCCAGCAGCGAGGTGGACAGCCCCTCGCGCTGGCCGGCGATGCCGGTGAAGACCGTCATGACTTCGAGGATCACCGCGCCGAGGGTGATGGCGAGCACGGCGTTCCAGAAGGTCATGCCGAAGCCGAGGGTCGCGCCGATGAGGAAGCTGGCCAGGGTGGAGAGCTGGCCGAAGCGCTGGGTCGCCACCGAGAACCAGTGGAACCGGGCCGACTGCGGCACGCGGGCCAGCGCGTGGTCGTCGTGTCCTGAGGAGGACGCCATGGGGACTCCAGGGGGCGGGCGGGGACGGAGGGCGTGCGGGAAGCGGTACGCACGGCCGGCGCCGGGTGCGGTCCGCCGAGACTAGGCGGCCGCCCTCGGCCGGTCACCGTGCATCAGGCACTCGTTCGCGGCACCGGCAGGGCACCGTGCACAGTCGGGGCGTGGCCGCGGACGGCGGCGGGCCCGTCGGCGGTGCGGTCCGCACCGTCCCCGCGGCCCGGCTGTGCGGCTCGCACCTTGCGGCCGCCGGCGGGCCCGCACAGGGTGGGCCGACCGCCCCTGCCCGTCCACCTGGAGGTGCTGTGAAGCTCACGGTCGTGCTGCCCGTCATCACCGACGCGTTCACCGAGGAGGTCCGCCGCGAGGTGGGTGCCTGGGTGTCGCCCGGCACGGAGGTCGAGGTCCGCCGCATCGCGCGCGGCACCGCCTCCATCGAGTCCGAGTACGACGAGGCGCTCGCCACACCCGGCATCCTCGACGCGGTCCGCGAGGCGGCGGCGGAGGGTGCCGACGCGGTGTTCGTCAGCTGCTTCGGCGACCCCGGTGTGCAGGCCGCCCGGGAGATCGTGGACATCCCGGTGGTCGGCGGCTTCGAGCCCGCCGTGCTCACCTCCCTCGCGCTCGGCGAGCGCACGGGCGTGATCACCGTGCTGCCGAACGTGCTGCCGATGCTGCACGGCCTGGTCCGGCGCTACGCGCTGACCGGACGGGTCGGCCCGATCCGGGTGGTCGACATCCCGGTCCTGGACCTGGACGCCGGCGACCGGCTGCTCGACGCGCTGGCCGGGCAGGCCCGGGCCGCGGTGGCCGCGCGGGAGGCGGACGTGATCGTGCTCGGCTGCACCGGAATGCTCGGGGTGGCCGCGGCCCTCCAGGAACGCCTCGCGGCCGAGGGCCCGTTCGTCCCTGTCGTCGACCCCACCGGGGCTGCGATCATGTGGCTGGAGTCGCAGGTGCGGCTCGGGGTGCGGCCCAGCCGTACCACCTACCAGCCGCCCCGGCCGAAGGACCGCATCGCCTGACGACCATCCCCCGTCCGCCTGGCCCCACGACCCTGGAGTTGCCCCATGGCCCTCGACGTCGCCGCGATCCGCGCGCACGTGCCCGCCCTGAAGTCCGGTACCGCGCGGTTCGACGCGCCGGGCGGTACGCAGACCCCGCAGCCGGTGATCGACGCGATCTCGGCGGCGCTGACCGCCCCGCTCGCCAACCGGGGGCGCACCACGGAGGGCGAGCGCAACGCGGACCGCATCGTCGACGGGGCCCGGTCCGCGCTCGCCGACCTCCTCGGCACCGCGCCGGGGACGGTCGTCTTCGGGCGCAGCGCCACCCAGCTCGCCTACGACCTGTCCCGGACCCTGGCCAAGGGGTGGGGGCCGGGCGACGAGGTGGTGGTCACCCGGCTCGACCACGACTCGAACATCCGGCCCTGGGTGCAGGCGGCCGAGTCGGTGGGGGCGGGGGTGCGGTGGGCGGACTTCGACCCGGCCACGGGCGAGCTGCGTCCCGAGCACCTCGCGGCGGTGCTGGGTCCGCGCACCAGGCTGGTCGCGGTCACCGGCGCGTCGAACCTGATCGGGACCATGCCGGACCTGCCCGCGCTGGCGTCCCTCGTGCACGCGCAGGGGGCGCACTTCCACGTCGACGCGGTGCACTACGCCTCGCACGCCGTGGTGGACCTGGCTGCGACGGGCGCGGACACGCTGGTGTGCTCGCCGTACAAGTTCCTCGGCCCGCACCTGGGCGTGCTGACCGGCCGGGCCGAGCTGCTGGAGTCGCTGCGCCCGGACAAGCTGCTGCCGTCCGCGGACACCGTGCCCGAGCGGTTCGAGCTGGGCACCCTGCCGTACGAGTTGCTGGCCGGGGCGAGCGCGGCGGTGGACTTCCTGGCGGGGCTCGACCCCGAGGCCGGGGGCTCGCGCCGGGACCGGCTGGTCGCCTCCTTCGCGGCACTGGAGGCGCACGAGGACGCGCTGCGGGAGCGGATCGAGCGAGGGCTCGCGGACCTCGGCGGGGTCACGGTGTACTCGCGGGCCGCGCGGCGCACTCCCACGCTGCTGTTCACCGTGGCGGGCCTGCGCCCGGCGGACGTGTACCGGCAGCTGGCCGGGCACGGGATCGACGCGCCGGCCGGTTCCTTCTACGCCGTGGAGGCCGCGCGCCGGCTGGGTCTCGGCGACGAGGGCGGCGTGCGCGTGGGCCTCGCGCCGTACAGCAGCGCGGAGGACGTGGACCGGCTGCTGACGGCGCTCGGCGCCCTGGAGCGCTGAGGCACACCCCGCAGCACGCCACGTGAAGCGAAGCGGCACGCGCCCCCCGCGTGCCGCTTCGCCGTGTGGTCCACCGGCCTGCCGGGTTCAGGTCAGCGGCACGGTCACCTCTCCGGTGCCCTCTCCCTCCGCGCCGCCCGCGACCCGGACGGTGAAGGGGCGGTCGGTGCCGCTCGCGGTGACCCGCAGGACGTCCCCGTCGCGCCGCACGCGGAAGGCCGCGGCCGGGGTGCCCAGCAGGTCGGGCACGGTGACCTCGGCCGCGTAGCCGGCGTCTGCGGAGGGGTGGACCAGCAGGGTCGGGGCGTCCAGCCAGTCGCCGTCGGGCCGCCGGTCGTCGGAGGCCAGCGGCAGGACGGCGCCCTCGCGGACGTACAGCGGCAGGCTGTCGTAGCCGTGCCGTTCGGTGCGCCAGGCCGGGCCGGTGACGCGCTCGCCGGTCAGGAGGTGGGTCCAGGTGCCCTCGGGGAGGTAGACCTCGACCTCGCCCTCCTCGGTGAACACCGGGACGACCAGGAGGTCGGAGCCGAGCATGTACTGGCGGTCCAGCACACGGCACGCCGGGTCGTGCGGGTACTCCAGGACCATCGGCCGCATCATCGGCACGCCGGTGCGGTGGGCCTCGGCGGCGACGCCGTACAGGTAGGGCATCAGGCGGTGCTTGAGGAGGGTGAAGCGGCGGGCGACGTCGACCGCCTCCTCGCCGAACTCCCACGGCACCCGGTACGACGAGGAGCCGTGCAGCCTGCTGTGCGAGGAGAGCAGGCCGAAGGCGAGCCAGCGCTTGAAGACCGCCGGGTCGGGCGTGCCCTCGAAGCCGCCGATGTCGTGGCTCCAGAAGCCGAAGCCGCTCAGGGACAGGGACAGGCCGCCCCGCAGTGACTCGGCCATCGCCTCGAAGGACGACCAGCAGTCGCCGCCCCAGTGGACGGGGTACTGCTGGCCGCCCGCGGTCGCCGAGCGGGCGAAGAGGACGGCCTCGCCCTGGCCGCGCTCCTTCTCGAGGAGTTCGAAGACGGTGCGGTTGAACAGGTGCGTGTAGTAGTTGTGCATGCGCTCCGGGTCGGAGCCGTCGTGCCAGACCACGTCGGTGGGGATGCGCTCGCCGAAGTCGGTCTTGAAGCAGTCCACCCCCTGGTCGAGCAGCGGCTTGAGCTTCCCGGCGTACCAGTCGCGGGCGGCGGGGCTGGTGAAGTCGACCAGGCCCATGCCGGCCTGCCACAGGTCCCACTGCCAGATGTCGCCGTCCGGCCTGCGCACCAGGTGCCCGAGGGCGGCGGCCTCGTCGAAGAGCGGGGACTTCTGGGCGATGTAGGGGTTGATCCAGGCGCTGACCCTGAGCCCCTTGGCCTTCAGCCGGGCGAGCATGCCGTCCGGGTCCGGGAAGACGTCCGGGTCCCACTGGAAGTCGCACCACTGGTACTCGCGCATCCAGAAGCAGTCGAAGTGGAAGACGGAGAGCGGGATGCCGCGCTCGGCCATGCCGTCCACGAACGAGGTCACCGTCTGCTCGTCGTAGGAGGTGGTGAAGGAGGTGGTGAGCCACAGGCCGAAGGACCAGGCGGGGGGCAGGGCGGGGCGTCCGGTGAGGGCGGTGTAGCGGGTGAGGACGTCCTTCGGGGTGGGTCCGGCGACGACGTGGTACTCCAGCGTCTGGTCCTCGACGCTGAACTGCACCTGGCCGACGGACTCGGAGCCGACCTCGAAGGAGACCGCGCCGGGGTGGTTGACGAAGACGCCGTAGCCGCGCGAGGAGAGGTAGAACGGGACGTTCTTGTAGGCCTGCTCGCTGCTGGTGCCGCCGTCGGCCTGCCACATGTCGACGACCTGGCCGTTCTTGACGAACGGGGTGAACCGCTCGCCGAGGCCGTAGACCTGCTCGCCGACGCCGAGGGCGAGGCGGCTGACCATGTGGTGGGCGCCGTCGCCGGTGGTGGCGAAGGCGGTGCCCTTGGCGTCGGCGCGGGTCAGCTCGCGCCCGTCCGCGTCGTGGAAGGTGAGGCCGAAGGGGCCCTCGCGGTCCAGGCGGAGGGTGAGCGGGCCGCTGGTCAGCTCGGTGACGGTGCCCTCCTGGCGCACCTCGCCGGCGCCGTCCTCCGCCTCGGTGAGCGCGAAGTCGGGGCCCGGCCGGCGCTTTCCGGCGTGGTGGGTGACGCGGACGCCGATGACGCCCTCGGCGGGAGAGAAGCACTCGACCGTGAGGAGCGGCGCGTTGAGCGTGTCTCCCCTCCGCGTCACCTTCTTCACGGCGGCATGCGCGGTGAAGCGCTTCGATTCGGGGCGTACATCGCGCACCTCGGTGGCGTACGAGAGATGCACACCCTCACGGATGAGCCAGAAGCCGTCGGTGAACTTCATGATCTTCCTTGGGTGGGGCGGGAGCTGTCGGATGGGAGCACGGGGGCCGTCTCACAGCGTTTTGATCGTACACAAGACAAACCCCGCCGCAGCGGGGTTTGTGACACTCACACCTTGCTGAACTGGGACTATTACGCAAGAGAGCGTTCTCGTCACGGCACGGAACGGAGAGAGTGAGGCCACTTTCCTCTAGCGCGGAAGCGGGTCGGTGACGTATTAGTCATCACAACAAACAAATCGGTCCGGCAAGGAAGCCGGACGGTACGACAGCAAGGGCCGCACCATGTCGAAGCGCTTCACCTCGCTCGCCTTGACAGCACACCCTCCGGCTGCCGCGCGCCGCGGGCGAGGGCGCTCACGCCGAGTCGTCGCCCCGCTCACCGCCGTGTCCGTGCTGGTCGCCGGGGCGGCACTGACCGGCTGCGGACAGCAGCGCGACGCCGGCACGTACACCGTGATGAACTCCTCGACCGACGAGTCGTACCACCGCTGGGACGCGGAGGCGATGGCCCGCTGCGGCAAGCGGCTGGGCGTCACGATCGAGCAGCAGAGCGTCCCGGCGGCGCAGGTGATGACGAAGGCCCTGCGCATGGCCTCGTCCAAGTCGCTGCCCGACATCGTGCAGTTCGACGCGTCCGAGATGCCGACCTTCGCCGACGCGGGCGGACTGGTCGACCTCAGGACGCTCGGGCTGAGCACCGACGACATCCCCGACGGCATCGTCGACTTCGGCTCCTACAAGGGCACGTACTACGGCGCGGCCCGCTCCGTGAACACCCTCGCCCTCTTCTACAACAAGGACGTCCTGGACAAGGCGGGCGTGAAGGTCCCCACCACCTGGGCCGAACTGCGGGAGACCGCGAAGAAGCTCACGCAGGGCAAGCAGTACGGCCTCGCGCTCAGCGCGGGCGGCGCGGAGGACGGCGTCTTCCAGTTCACGCCGTTCATGTGGTCCAACGGCGGCGACGAGACCGACCTGGACGGTCCGAAGGTGGTCGAGGCGCTGGACTACTGGAAGGGCCTGCTGAAGGACCGTTCGCTGTCGAAGTCGACGGTCAACTGGACCCAGGCGGACGTCAACGACCAGTTCATGGCCGGGAACGCGGCGATGATGATCAACGGCCCGTGGCAGGTGGAGACCCTCAACAGCGACAAGTCGCTGCACTGGGGCATCGCGCCGATCCCGGTGCCGAAGGCCGGGGACGACTCGGTGGGCCCGCTCGGCGGTGCCGTCCTCACCGTGCCCAACACCGGTGACGAGGCCCGGGAGAAGACGGCCGGGAAGATCGTCGCGTGTCTGGCGAGCGAGCAGGAGCAGCTGACCTACGCGCTCAACAGCTGGATGGTCCCGGCCAACGCCAAGGCCGCCGCCGTCTGGCGCGAGAAGGTGCCCGAGCTGGACTCCCTCGCCGACCAGGTGGCCGTCGCCCGGTCCCGGACGGCGAAGCTCGGCGCGGGCTGGTCGAGTGTGTCGCTCGCGCTGCAGAGCGCCTTCCAGTCGGCCCTGACCGGCCAGTCCAGCGAGACCGCCCTGAAGCGCGCCCAGCAGCGGGCCACGAGCGGGAACTGAGGTACGCCCCCATGACCACGCCCATGCCCACGTCCACGGTCTCCGCGCAGGGGCCCGCGAAGGCGTCCGCGTCCGCCGCCGCGCCGGACCCCGGCCGGATCGCGCGGCGGCGCAGGCTCACCCAGTGGGGTTTCGTCGCCCCCGCCGTCGTCTTCATGCTGCTGTTCTTCGGCTACCCGCTCGTGCGCAACGTCGTGATGAGCTTCCAGGACTACACGCCGAAGACCTTCTTCACCGGTGAGGCGCCGTTCAACGGCGCCGACAACTGGTCCAACGTCTTCCAGGACGCCCTGTTCGGCAAGGCCCTGTGGCACACGCTCGTCTTCACGGCGGGCTCCCTGCTCGGCCAGTTCTGCATCGGCCTGGCGCTCGCGGTCTTCTTCAGCCGCCGCTTCCCGCTGAACGGGCTGCTGCGCTCGCTGATCCTGCTGCCCTGGCTGGTGCCCATGGTGGTGTCCGGCATCGTCTGGCGCCGCATCCTCGACCAGGACACGGGCGTGCTCAACTCGTTCCTGGACACCCTCGGCATCGGCGGCCACACGCCCTGGCTGACCAGCCCGGAGATGGCCCTGGTCTCGGTCATCCTGGTCAACATCTGGATCGGCATCCCGTTCAACATGGTCATCCTGTACGGCGGTCTCCAGGAGATCCCGAAGGAGCTGCACGAGGCGGCGGCGCTGGACGGCGCCTCGGCCTGGCGGACCTTCCGCTCGGTCACCCTGCCGATGCTCAAGCCCGTCGTCACCGTGGTCCTCGTGCTGGGCTTCATGTCGACGGTGAAGATCCTGGACCTGATCCTCGCCCTGACCGACGGCGGCCCGGCCGACGCCACCCAGACGCTCGGCACCCTGACCTACCAGAACTCGTTCGTCCAGCTGGACTTCGGCGCGGGCGCCGTGGTCGGCAACGTACTCATCCTGATCTCCGCCGTGTTCGCGGTGTTCTACCTGCGGGCCAACCGCACCGAGGGGAAGTGACGTCCATGGCCTCCCACCCGCCCACCGCATCCCGGCGCCGCTGGGGCTCCACCGTCGCCGGCGTGCTGATCCTGTGCGTGATGCTCTTCCCGCTGTACTGGATGCTCAACACCGCGCTCCAGCCCGACTCGGGGCTGCTTCAGGTCGACCCGGTGCCGGGCAGCCTGGATCTGTCCGGCTTCTCCAAGGCGATCAGCGACCAGGGCGGTCACCTGCTGACCTCGCTGGCGGTCTCGCTGGGCGCGGTCGCCATCTGCCTGGCGATCTCGGCGCCCGCCGCGTACGGTCTCGCGCGGTTCGGTCTGCGCGGCTCGCGCACCATCGTGTTCGGCACGCTGATCACCCAGATGGTGCCGGGCATCGTCATCGCCAACGCGCTCTACAACTCCTACGTCGACCTGGGGCTGGTCAACTCCTACTTCGGCCTGATGCTGGCGGACGCCTCGCTGGGCATCCCGTTCTCCATCGTGCTGATGCGCTCCTTCATGGTGTCGATCCCGGGCGAGGTGATCGAGGCCGCGCAGATCGACGGGGCCGGGCCGGTGCGGACGTTCCTGCGGGTGGTGCTGCCGATGAGCCGCAACTCCCTGATCACCTCGGGCCTGTTCGCGTTCCTGTTCTCCTGGAGCGACTTCATGTTCGCGCTCACCCTGAACACGACCGACGACGTCAAGCCCATCACCCTGGGCATCTACCAGTACATCGGCGCGCACGTCGGCGACTGGGGCTCGGTGATGGCGGCCTCGGTGCTGTCGGCGGTGCCGGCGGCCGTCCTCCTCGTCCTCGCCCAGAAGTACATCGCCGCCGGGATCACCGGCGGTTCCGTCAAGTGAAACCCGCACGCCCCGCAAGCACGGAGATGAGCAGCACAGCATGAGTGAGTACCCCGGTTTCCCGCCCGGCTTCGTCTTCGGCGCCGCGACCGCCTCGTACCAGATCGAGGGCGCGGCCACCGAGGACGGCCGCGGACCGTCGATCTGGGACACCTACAGCCACACCCCCGGCCTGGTGGTGGGCGGCGACACCGGTGACGTGGCCTGCGACCACTACCACCGCTACCCCGAGGACGTGGCCCTGCTGCGCGACCTGGGCGTGGACTCGTACCGCTTCTCGATCGCCTGGCCGCGCATCGTGCCGGACGGCTCGGGCGCCGTGAACCCCAAGGGGCTCGACTTCTACTCCCGGCTGGTGGACGAACTGCTCGCGGCGGGCATCGAACCGGCCGCCACCCTCTACCACTGGGACCTCCCGCAGGCCCTGGAGGACCGGGGCGGCTGGCGGGTGCGGGAGACGGCGGAGCGCTTCGCCGAGTACACGGCGGTGGTCGCGGAGCACCTGGGCGACCGCGTACCGCGCTGGATCACCCTCAACGAGCCGTGGTGCAGCTCCTTCCTCGGCTACTCCATCGGCCGGCACGCGCCCGGCGCCAAGGAGGGCCGGGGCGCGCTGGCCGCCGCCCACCACCTGCTGGTCGGGCACGGACTGGCCATGCAGGCGCTGCGCGCGGCCGGTGTGCGCGAGGTCGGCATCACGCTCAACCTGGACCGCAACCTGCCCGCCACCGACTCCCCCGCCGACCTGGCGGCGGTGGTCCGCGCCGACACCCAGCACAACCTGGTGTGGACCGAGCCGATCCTGGCGGGCCGCTACCCGGCCACCGAGGAGGAGACCTGGGGCGAGCTGATCACCGGGGCGGACTTCCGGCGCGACGGCGACCTGGAGCTGATCTCCCGGCCGCTGGACTTCCTGGGCGTCAACTACTACCGGCCGATCGTGGTCGCCGACGCCCCGTACCGCGAGAGCGACCCGGCGCTGCGGGTGGCGACGGACAACCGCTACGAGGAGGTGCGCCTGCCCGGGGTGCGGCACACGGCGATGAACTGGCCGGTCGTGCCGGACAGCTTCACCGATCTGCTCGTCGCCCTGAAGCAGCGGTACGGCGACGCGCTCCCGCCGGTGCACATCACCGAGAACGGCTCGGCGGAGGACGACGCGCCCGCCGCCGACGGCACGGTCCACGACACCGACCGGGTCGACTACCTGCGCGACCACCTCACCGCGCTGCGGGCGGCGATCGACGCGGGCGTGGACGTACGCGGGTACTACGTGTGGTCCCTGCTGGACAACTTCGAGTGGGCGTACGGCTACGGCAAGCGGTTCGGCATCGTGCGGGTCGACTACGACACGCAGGAGCGCACCCCGAAGGACAGCTACCGCTGGTACCGGGAGCTGATCGCCGCGAACCGCGGGTGAGGTGAGGAGGGCGCGCCCCGCGGACGGTCAGGCGGGGCGCGCCCTCGGTGCTCTTGAGGTCAGGCCGGCAGGTTCCACTTCTGGGTGCCGAGGCCGTTGCAGTCGTAGATCTGCAGCTTGGTGCCGTTGGCGGTGCCGCCGGACGGAATGTCCAGGCAGCGGCCGGACTGCGGGTTGAACAGCGAGCCGTCGGCCTGGTGGCGCCACTGCTGGCCGCCGACGCCCGGGGCGCAGTCCCACACCTGGACCTTGGTGAAGTTGGCCGTGCCGTTGCCGTCGATGTCCAGGCACTTGCCGAACGCGCGCACCGTGCCGTCGGGGGCGACGGACCAGCGCTGTCCGGTGGCGGTGTTGCAGTCCCACAGCTGGGCGGCGTTGCCGTTGCGGCTGGTGTTGGTGTCGACGTCCAGGCACTTGCCCGCGACCCACGGCGTGGTGACCTGGCCGACCGGTCCGCCGAGGCCGCCGGTGCCGAACCGGACCTGGCACTGGTTGCCGGTGCCGAGCCAGGTGGCGGTGAGGTAGAGGAAGGAGCTGCCGTCGGCGCGCGGCACGATCGGTGAGCTGTAGCCGGGGCAGGACGGCTCACCGGGGTTGTAGCCGCCGGTGGGGTTCGTCAGGACCGGGGCCTCGATCTCGGTCCACTCCCCCGCGCCGAGGTCGGTGTTGGCGAAGACCACGGTGCCGGACTCCGCCAGCACCGTCTTGTTCCCGGTGGGTCCGCTCACCACCCGCTGGCCGGACATCAGCAGCGTGCCGTCGGGGCCGCCGCCCGGTACCCAGGCGAGGTAGGGGGTGTGCAGCAGCTCCCTGCCGTCGGCGGTGCGCACCAGGGTGCCGGGGTTGTCGGCGGGCGCCCAGTTCAGGCCGTCGGGGCTGGTCTTGGTGTACACCTCGCAGGCGTGGTCGGCGTCGGTGGCGTCCCGGCACATCTCGTAGGCCATCATGAACCGCCCGTCGGGCAGCGGGACGACGATCGACATGCCGGGGCGGGCGAGGTTGTCGGCGGGGAAGGCGACGTCCTGGGTGAGCGTGCCGCTCCAGGTGCGGCCGCCGTCGGTGGAGGTGTAGTGGCCGATGACCTGGTTGTTGGTGGGGCTGTTCGCGGGCCGCTCGTCGGAGATGAAGCAGGCGAGCGTGTTGTCGGGGGCCAGCAGGAACCAGGGTTCCCAGATGCCGTGCCCGATGGTGTCGGGCAGGCCGCTGGTGCGGGTGCAGTCGGAGAGGTACTGCCAGCTCTGGCCGTGGTCGGTGCTCTTGAACACCTCGACGCGCTGCGTGGTGTAGTCACCGGCCTGCCAGGCGGTGCCGGCGGCAAGGAGGTCGCCCTGGTTCAGGCCGTTCGCGGTGCGCGGCACCTCGTAGAGGACGGGTGCCTCGATGTCCCAGCCCGCCGTGTGCGAGGTGATGGTGGAGATGGGGGCGGCGCTCCAGGTGCGGCCGCCGTCGGTGCTGCGGTGCACGGGCAGGGTGTTGGTGGCGCCCTGTTCGCGCTTGGCATAGGTGGCGAGCATGGTCTGGCCGGCCGAGCCGTCGTGATCCAGGCGGACGGCGCGGGGGTAGCTGTTGTCGCCCTGCGGGTGGGCCGCGAGGTCGGGCGAGGCCAGGACCTGCCCGGCGGGCGCGGCCGACGCGGGGTGCGCCCACAGGGACAGCAGGGCCGTGAGCAGGGCGAGGACGCCGAGCAGGGCCGGTGATCTTCTGTGGGCGGGTGACGGGTTGCGCACGGATCGACTCCTTGATGGTGGGGATGTCGGGTGGTGCGGGTCGGTGGGGCGGGGTCGGGATGCGGCGGGGGGGGGGGCAGGAGGCGGGGCGGGGCTGTGGGTCGGCGCCGGTGTACGGGTCGGGCCCCGGGGC
>NZ_JAIOJZ010000055.1 GCF_020404845.1 Streptomyces hyderabadensis
TCGCCGAGGTCGTTGGCGAAGTCCTGCCGCTCCTGGGGCGTCCACTCGGGTGCTCCGCTGTCCCAGGCCTCGTCCAGTGGGACGTGGTGGTCGGCGTCCGCGCCGCTGAGTCCGTCGATTGGCATTAACGCTCTGATTTGGCTCCACTTTCCGGCTTGAGTTGGCCCCACCCCTGGGGGCGTACGGGAGCGTTCGGGGGTTGTTCCGGTCTGGTCTGACCCCACCGGGCTGTCGATGCGGGCGCTGGCCCGCAAGTACGGCGTGCACCGCCGGCTCGTACGCGCGGCTCTGGCGTCGCCGGTTCCCAGGCCGCGGAAGAGGCCGGTGCGGCCCTCGCCCAGGTTGGATCCGTTCAAGAAGACGATCGACGAGTGGCTGCTGGGGGATCTGGAAGCGCCGCCGAAGCAGCGGCCACGGTCCAGCGCTTCTTGAACCGGCTGCGGCAGGAATGCGAGGCGGAGATCGTCAGCACGGTCTGGGGTCTCCTGTCGGCGACGGGAGATCGCCGAGGCTGCGGGAGCGGCGCCGACGGCGGGGTTCGTGATCCGTCACAACCAGCCGGGCATGGACGCCGAGGTCTACTTCGGCGAGGCGTGGGTGGACCTGGCGGGTGAGCGGACGAAGTGCTTCGTCTTCGCCCTGCGTCTGGTCTACTCGGGCAAGGCGGTGCACCACATCACCACGTCGTGCGGCCAGGAGGCGTTCCTGGACGGTCACGTTGACTGGTCACGCCAGGCCCCGTCGTTCGACTGTTGCCTGCCCAGCACAGCCTCCGGGACAGTGATCACACGCCGTCCCATGGCCCATGCGCCGGCCGTCGTGCGGAAGGTGGAGCCCGGCAGAGTCACGAAGCGGTCCGGCGGCTGTCACTTCCTGGCCGCGCCGGGTTCCCCGCTAATGGATTCCTGGTAGGCATCCGCGTAGGTGGGAGAGTCCTTGATCAGGTCGTCGCAGAACGCGGCGACGTCGGTGCCGATGAGTTCCAGAACTCCCTTGCCCTCGGCGACGCCCTCCTCGAAGAAGTCGACGATTCCGGGAGGAGCGAGCCGTCGGACAGGCTGACCGGTCCGATCTTGAACAGGTACTTCTGCATCTCCTTGTGCACGATCTGGTAGTCCGGTGGGAGTGCCTTGACCCGGGCGACTTCGGTGACGCCTCTCGGGCACAGTGTTGCCTGCTGCGTCGCCCAGGAGGGCGCACCTTCCGGTACGCACACCTGACATCGGCCACCCGGCATCGGCGTCGACCATCTCGGCACGACGCCCTTGACGTACATCCATGACGCTCATTTGACGCTCCGGGTGCCCGCTGCCCTCAGGCGAGTACTGGAAAGGCTCTCTGAACTGCGGCTTTACCGTCAGTGTCCACGCTGACACCTTTCCGATGACGCATCATGTGGAGTGCATGGCGATTCTGGAGCCCGTGGGCAAGGGTGCCTGACCTGCTGTTCGGATTCCTGCGGTGCAACGGCTTGAGCGCCGTCCCGCCGCTCGTCTCCGTGGTCTGCCGGTGGTCAGCGGTCGGACATCGCCGGAGGCGATGTCATCAGGTGCATGTCACCCGAGAGGATGGCCCGCTGCAGATCCTGCAGCGGGCGCCCGGGCTCGAGGCCCAGTTCGTCGTTGAGTGTCTTGCGCACCGACTGGTACACCTTCAGCGCGTCCGCCTGCCGCTCCGAGCGGTAGAGCGCCAGCATGAGCTGGCGGTAGAACGCCTCGCACATGGGGTTCTCGGCGGTGAGGGAGTACAGCATGCTCACCGCCTCGCGGTGCCGGCCGAGTTGGAGCTGGCACTCGACGAGCATCTCCTGGCACTCCCGGCGGATCTCGGTGAGCCAGGTCGAGAAACCGTCGATGATCGGGCCCTTGGCGCCGGTTCCGTCGACGCTGTGGCCCAGGATCGGGCCGCGCCACAGCGCGAGCGCCTGGCTGAAACAGGAGGCGGCCTCGTCCGTGCGCTGCTCGCGGAGCAACGACCGGCCCACGTCGACGAGTTCGGGGAAGATCTGGGCGTCTATCTGGTCGTCGCCCTTGTGCAGCACATAGCCCGGCGCCCGGGTCTCGACGGGGTTGCCGCTCGCGCCGGGCAGCTTCAGGAACTTGCGGAGCCGGGAGATGTACACGTGCAGGCCCGCGGCGGCGCGCCGGGGCAGATTCTCGCCCCAGATCTCCCGCATCAGCTGTTCCGGGGAGACCAGATGGTCCGCCCGGATGAGCAGCACCGTGAGGACGACCTCCACTTTCTGCGCATGAAGCGTGAAGTACGTGTTCTCGTCCCGGACGCGGAGCGGGCCCAGCATCTCGTACCTCACCGGGCGCCCTCCCCTGTCGGCGTGGGTATCAGGGGACGGTGACCGCCGAGCGATAAGCCGGAGCGGGGGCGGTCCGACACAAGGGGTGGGGGGAAGGCAGGCACGGACTATCCCTTCGCCAGGAAACGCTGACAACGTTCTCGCCACAATGCGGAGCCGGGCCAGATCATGCACAGCTCAAAGATTGAACGGCAATATAGATACGTCGACACCGGGGCGGAATGAGACATTCCGTACTCCGTGTCGCGCGATTCTCGGATGCCAATGGAGCGGCACCTGGCGGGAGATTATTACCTCCCCTTGGTTGAATATGGCGAGACGTCGCTGACCTGGGAGATCATTACGGCTTCGATGGCGACCCGGAAACGCTCTGTTGTCCGAGGGGCGTCGGAGCCGGAATCATCGGCGCCACGATTGTGTCTTGTTGTTTTCTGCCGCGCGCCGTGCGGAACGCCCTAAACCGGTCGTCGCTGGACGGCGTCGGTGATCACCGCGGTCACCAGCTTGTCGACGGCCTCCGTGGTCGGCGGGCCGGGGGCGTGGTCCGCGAACAGGAGATGGCCGCCGCCGGTCAGGGAGAGCGTGAGCGAGTCGATGTCGGCGTCCGCCGCGAGACGCCCCCGGTCGCGCTCGTCGGTGAGAAAGGCGGAGATCGCGTTCGAGGCCTGGGCGAGGATCGCGATGCCGCCACCGGGCATGACCTGCCGCAACCGGGCGCGCAGCTCGTCCCGGAACGTGATCAGCGGGATGATCGCCACCGGCACCGGCCCGAACAGGGTGAACAGCGCGCTGGACAGGTTCTCCGCCACGGTGCCGGTCCCGGCCGACTCGCGCAGCGCGCTCGCCTCCTTCTCCAGCCGCCCGGCCCGGTCGAGCACGAGGTCGGTGAGGAAGGCGTCGAAGTCGCTGAAATGCCGGTACAGGACGCCCTTGGCGCAGCCCGCCTCGTCGGTGACGGCCCGGCCCGTCAGGCCGTTCGGACCGCTGCGCAGGAGTACGCGCTCGGCGGCGTCGAACAACTGCTGTCTCGCGTCGCGAAGGTGCACCCCAGTCGGCACTCGCCCGTCCTCTCCTGCGCCGACCCGCCCGCGCCCGGTCGTCGCTCACTGAGCGCACGCCCATAAAGGTGGGCGCCTGCTCATCTTACTGTGAGGCGGCAACAACGTCTTCAGTCAGGACATACAGAAGCCGGCGATCCGCTGAAGGGGCCGCGCCCGCCGCGACGCGTCGGCATTCACCCGGCGACGATCCCGGCGGCGACTGCCAGACCGACCAGATGCGATTTGGTGCTGGCCCCGACACGGCGCCGCGCCTCGGTGAGGTGTTCGTCGACGGTGGTCTTGGAGATGCCGAGCCGCCGGGCGGTCTCCTTCGCCGTCAGACCCAGTGCCGCGAGCCGCACCACCTCGGTCTGTCTCGGCGTGAGCGCGTGGGCGACATCTGAGATGTCCGGTTCGAGGATGGCCATTCCGGTCCTCTCTCGTGCTCAGGCTCTGGGACGGGCTCGACGTGCTCCGGAAGTGCTCTGTGCTTCCGGGATGTTACTGTGCGTCACGTCCCGGGGGCTGCGCGTTTTGCGACCATCCTGAAGGGCGCCCCTAAAACCGTTCTTGCGCGAGTCTTGCGCCGGCCGGCCGCCGCATCGCCCCCCCCCGGGGCCCGGGTCTTCAGCTCGGAGGGCAGCCGCGTGCAAGACCGGGGCTAGGCCGGCTTTAGCCGCACGGGCCACACTGTGCCGGGCCGCCCGCCCCGCATCGCGTGCCGGCCGACTACCGCCTGCCCCCGCAACGCCACGGCGACGGCGAGGAGAACCCATGAGTGACCGGCTCGCGCACATCCTCGACGAGGTACGCCAGTACCACCGAGAGACCAGTGACGACAAGGAATTCGTCGTCGGCGTCACGGAGATCTGGCCGTCCGGGGCCGTGCTCGACGACGCGGACCGGGCAGCCGTGGTCGAAGCGGCCCTGACCCTGCGGATCGCGGCGGGCCGGTCGGCCCGCACGTTCGAATCGGCCTTCGCCCGGCGCATGCGCCGCCGGAAGGCGCACCTCACCAACTCCGGTTCCTCGGCGAACCTGCTGGCCCTCACCGCCCTCACCTCACCCCAGCTCGGACAGCGCAGGCTCGTGCCGGGCGACGAGGTGATCACGGTCGCGGCGGGCTTCCCCACGACCGTCAACCCCATCCTGCAGAACGGCCTGGTGCCGGTCTTCGTCGACATCGACCTGCGCACGTACAACACGACCGCGGAGCGCGTCGAGAAGGCCATCGGGCCCCGCACCCGGGCCATCATGATCGCGCACGCCCTCGGCAACCCCTTCGAGGTGGCGGAGGTGGCCCAACTCGCCGAGGAACACGACCTGCTGCTGATCGAGGACACCTGCGACGCGGTCGGCAGCACCTACAAGGGACAGCCCGTCGGAACCTTCGGCGACCTGGCAACCGTCAGCTTCTATCCGGCCCATCACCTGACGATGGGCGAGGGCGGCTGCGTGCTCACCTCGAACCTGGCCCTGGCCCGGATCGTGGAGTCGCTGCGGGACTGGGGCCGGGACTGCTGGTGCGAACCGGGGGAGAGCGACACCTGCCGCAAACGGTTCGGCTACCAGATGGGGACGCTGCCGGCCGGCTACGACCACAAGTACATCTTCTCCCACGTGGGCTACAACCTGAAGGCGACCGATCTCCAAGCCGCACTCGGTCTGTCCCAGTTGGACAAGCTCGACGACTTCTGCGCCGCGCGGCGGCGCAACTGGGCACGGCTGCGCTCCGGCCTCGCCGAGGTGCCCTGGCTGCTGCTGCCGGAACCGGCGCCCGGCAGCGACCCGAGCTGGTTCGGCTTCGCCATCACCGTCGACCCCGAAGCGCCCTTCAAGCGCGCACAGCTCGTGGACTTCCTGGAGAGCCGCAAGATCGGCACCCGCCGGCTCTTCGCGGGCAACCTGACCCGCCACCCCGCCTACCTCGGCCGCGAGTTCCGCGTCTGCGGCGAGCTGACCAACAGCGACATCGTCACCGAGCACACCTTCTGGATCGGCGTCTACCCCGGTCTCACCGAGGAGATGATCGACTACGTCATCGCCTCCGTCACCGAGTTCGCGGGGGCCCACAGGTGACCGTGCCCGGCTCCGTCCCGGCCGCGCCGCGGCTCAAGGCCCGGCGGGCCGCCGGGCTGCCCGACCGGATCGCCCGGTCCGCGGCCGCGCCGGGCGGCGAGAGCGCGGACGAGATCCGCCAATGGCTCGGGCGGCGCCGCGCGCAGGCCTCGTTCGCGGTGGACCGCATCCCGTTCGAAGCGCTGGAGGACTGGTCGTTCGACCCGGAGACCGGAAACCTCGCCCACCGCAGCGGCCGGTTCTTCACCGTGGAAGGGCTGCACGCCGCGATCGGTGAGCATCCCGGGCGGACGGAGTGGCACCAGCCCGTCATCGTCCAGCCGGAGGTCGGGATCCTCGGCATCCTCGCCCGGGAGTTCGACGGAGTGCTGCACTTCTTGATGCAGGCCAAGATGGAGCCGGGCAACCCCGGACTGCTCCAGCTCTCGCCCACCGTGCAGGCCACGTACAGCAACTACACCAAGGTCCACAAGGGCGCGGCCGTCCGCTACCTGGAGTACTTCACCGACCCCTCCCGGGGGCGCGTCCTCACGGACGTGCTGCAGTCCGAGCACGGCGCCTGGTTCCACCGCAAACGCAACCGCAATCTGATCGTCGAGACGAGCGGCGCGGTACCCGGGCACGAGGACTTCCGCTGGCTCACCCTGCGCCAGATCCACCAGCTGCTGCGGCACGACAACACCGTGAACATGGACGCCCGTTCGGTTCTCGCCGCCCTGCCGGTGCGCGGCGCGCCGCACGCGCTGCACTCGGACACGGAGCTGCTGTCCTGGCTGGCCCTGCGCCGGGCCGCGATCCCGATCCGCAGCGAACGCATCCCGCTCGCCGGCGTGACGGGCTGGACGCGCGGCGCCTCCTCGATCGACCACGACGACGACCGCTACTTCCGCACCGTGGCCGTGTCGGTACGGGCGAGCAACCGCGAGGTCGGCCACTGGACCCAGCCGTTGATCGAGCCGCGCGGTGAAGGCGTGGTCGCCTTCGTCACCCGTACCTTCGCGGGCGTGCCGCACGTGCTGGCCCGGGCCCGCGCCGAGGGCGGCTCCACCGAGGTGGAGCTGGGCCCCACGGTCCAGTGCCAGCCCAGGAGCCATGCCCATCTGCCCGTCGCCCAGCGACCGCCCTTCCTCGACCTGGTCACGGCGGCGCCCCCGTCACGGGTCCGCTACAGCGCCCTGCACTCCGAGGAGGGCGGCCGTTTCCTGAACTCGGTGAGCCGCTACCTCGTCGTGGCGGCCGACGAGGGCGACGCGCCGCTCGCCGCGCCGCCCGGGTTCTGCTGGGTCTCCCGGGACCAGCTCGCCGCGCTCACCCGGTACAGCCACTACGTCAACGTCCAGGCGCGGACCCTGCTGCTGTGCCTGAACGCGCTGGACGAAGACGCCTGAGCCGGTACCCGCTCACCGCCCGGGGCCGCCCGCGAGCGGTTCCCACCAGGAGCGGTGGTTCCGGTACCAGGCGACCGTCTCGGCGAGCCCGGACTCGAAGTCGCGTCGAGGGCGGTAGCCCAGTTCGCTGCGGGCCTTGGCGTCGAGGACCGAGTACCGCCGGTCGTGCCCCTTGCGATCCGCCACGTGGCGCACCTGGTCCCAGGTGCCGCCACAGGCCTTGAGCAGCAGCTCCGTCAGTTCGCGGTTGGTCAGCTCGGTGCCGCCGCCGAGATTGTAGACCTCGCCCGGGCGCCCGCCGGTGCGTACGAGGTCCACCCCGCGGCAGTGGTCCTCGACGTGCAGCCACTCCCGCACGTGCTCGCCGTCGCCGTACAGCGGTACGTCGCCGCCGGTCAGCAGCCGGCAGACGAAGAGGGGGATGATCTTCTCCGGGAACTGCCGCGGCCCGTAGTTGTTGCTGCACCGGGTCACCCGGACGTCCAGGCCGTGGGTGCGGTGGTAGGAGAGGGCGATCAGGTCGGAGCCCGCCTTGGAGGCCGCGTAGGGGGAGTTGGGGCCGAGGGCGTCCTCCTCGGTGAAGCGGCCGGCCGCGATGGACCCGTAGACCTCGTCGGTGGACACGTGCACGAAGCGGCCGACCCCCCGGCGCAGCGCCGCGTCGAGGAGCGTCTGGGTGCCGGTCACGTTGGTGCGTACGAACGCGCCCGCGCCGGCGATGGACCGGTCGACGTGGGACTCGGCCGCGAAGTGCACCACCTGGTCGGTGCGGGACATGAGGCGGTCCACGAGCGCGGCGTCGCAGATGTCCCCCCGGACGAAGCTCAGCCGCGGGTGCGTGAGGTCCAGGTTGTCGATCCGGCCCGCGTAGGTCAGTTTGTCGAGCACGGTGACATGGGAGACCTCGCCGGGGCCGGGCGCGAGCAGCATCCGGACGTACGCGGAACCGATGAAACCGGCCGCGCCGGTGACCAGCAGACGCATCACTCCTCCATCAGCTCGGCGGGTGTCGGGTTGAGCTGGTGGGCGAGCGCGCTGCGCATGACGTACTGGCCGTAGGGCGAGCCGTCCATCTCGGCGCCGAGGCGGTAGCAGGCGTCCGCGTCGATGAAGCCCATGTACATGGCGATCTCTTCGACGCAGCCCAGACTGATGCCCTGGTGATGCTGGATGTCCCGGACGAACCGGCCCGCGTCGAGCAGCGATTCGTGGGTTCCGGCGTCCAGCCAGGTGACGCCCCGGCCGAGCCACACCAGGTCGGCGCGGCCCTCGGCCAGGTAGGCGCGCAGGACGTCCGTGATCTCCAGCTCGCCGCGCCCGGAGGGGCGCAGCCCGCGGGCGATGTCCGTCACCGTGTCGTCGAAGAAGTACAGGCCCGGGATGGCGAGGTTGGAGCGCGGCCGCTCCGGTTTCTCCTCGATGGACACGAGCCGGCCCTTCGCGTCGATCTCGGCGACGCCGAAGTGCTGGGGCTCGGCGACCTGATGCCCGAACAGGACACAGCCGCGCAGCCTGCGCACCGTCCTGCGCAGCATGGAGGGCAGCTTGGCGCCGTGGAAGAGGTTGTCGCCGAGGATCAGGGCGCACTCCTCGCCCGCGATGTGCGCGGCGCCGACCAGGAAGGCGTCGGCGATGCCCCGCGGTTCCTCCTGGGCGGCGTAGTCGATGCGCATGCCCAGTCTGCTGCCGTCGCCGAACAGCCTGCGGAACAGCGCGAGTTCCGCGGGCCGGGCGATGATGAGCACGTCGTCGATGCCGGTGAGCATCAGCACGGACAACGGGTAGTACACCATGGGTTTGTCGTAGACCGGAGCGAGCTGCTTGGAACCCACGAGGGTGAGGGGCTGCAGCCGGGTCCCGTTGCCGCCCGCCAGGATGATGCCCTTCACCGGCGCGATTTCTTGTAGAGGGCCTGCCAGAGATAGCTCCACGGGAGGGCGCGGCCGTCACCGGCGCAGGTCCAGGCGGAGCCCGGCCGGTACCCGTCGACGAAGGCGGGGACCGCGGCCTGCACCGCCTCGCTGTCGTGGATGTCCAGCAGCTGGCGCAGGGGCCCGTTCTCCAGCGCCATCTGTACGGCCTCCTCGCCCTGCAGATAGCCGTCCAGGCTCTTGTCGATGTACTTGCCGACCGGGTTCTTCACGTAGAAGGCCGCGCAGGTCGCGTCGATCAGGTCGAGATAGGACCGGACCGTCTCCGGAGCCATCTCGGTCATCGAGTGGATGTTGATGCACAGGTCGAAGCGCTCCGAGCGCAGGGAGGCGGCCGTCAGGCTCTCGACCTCGATGAAGTCGATCAGCTTGAAGCGGCTCTCGTCCAGGACCTCGCGCAGATAGGCCCTGCTCAGCTCCAGCGTGTTCTTCAGGTCCACGATGCAGTAGCCGGACAGATCGTGATTGGACATGATCATGTGGCAGGTGCGTCCGTAGCCGGCGCCGATCTCCAGGACCCTGGCGCCGTCCAGGTCGACCCCGCTCTCGATGAACCCGACCTCGAACGTGGCCTGCAGGTAGTCCAGGCAGAGCGTCTCGCCCTGGCAGCGCACCGTGGTCGGGCCGCCGACCTCACGGTTGGGCGTCCTGCTGATCCGCGCCAGCTCCTGCGGGGTCAGCGCCATGCCCAGGTTGTAGGCGAGTGTCTTGAGGTAGCGGACCCCGTTCGTGGCCGGGTCCCAGAGGGAGAGCTTGAAGTTTCTCGAGTCGGACTTCAGCCGTGTCAGGTCGGCGCCGGCATCCTCAGTGATCCAGCGGTTCTGTATGCGCTCCCACTGGCGGCTGGCCTGGAAGTTGTGTTCCATTTCGCTCCATCCTGGGCTGACGATGCGGTGCGAACGCCTCGCGGAGCAGATCGGCGAAGGGCTCCGGGTGTTCCTGGAAACCGGTGTGTCCCGCGGGGAAGGCGGCCAGCGGGGTGTCGAGCAGCTCGGCGAGGGCCGCCGCGGTCCGGTGGTAGAGCTGCCCCCGGGACGTCGTGCCACCCGCCACGACCACGGGGACGGACGCGGTCCGCAGCGCGTCGAGGTCGGGCCGGTAGCGCGTGGTGGGCTGGAGGATGCGGCCGAAGAAGCGGTCGAGGATCGCCCGGACGTCCTTCGGTGGCGTGTACAGCGCACGGGTCGACGCCTGCCCGGCCGGAGGCGGCGAGGCGAAGCCGACCCCGGACAGGGCCGAGTACTTGCGCAGGGCCACGTCCCGGCGCCCTGCGGCGTAGTCCTCGCAGAGATCGTCGATGGCGGCCCGCACCTGCCGCGCGTCGGGCAGCAGTTCGGTCACCGGGGGCTCGTGCGCCACCAGGCTGCGCACCGCCTCCGGATGCCGGGCGAGCAGGGCCAGACCGGTGGTGGCTCCGCCGCTGTTGCCGAACACATGTGCCGGTCCGGCGTCCAGCTCCGCTATCAGCCGGCGCACGTCGTCCGCGACCAGCTCGGGCGGGGCTGGCTGGTCAGGGTCGCTGAGGGTGCTGCGCAGGATGCCGCGCGGATCGTAGGACACGACGGTGAAGTCCGCGGCGAGCAGGGTCGCCAGGGCCGTGAACCCCCTGCTGCCCATGGGCGAACCGATCATCAGGAGCAGCGGGCCGCGGCCGCGTACGTCGTAGCACAGCCGCGCCCCCGGCACGTCCAGGGTGCGGGTCGTGGTGGTGACGCGGGCCGGGCTCTCCTCGTCCGCGTCCTGCCGGGTTCCGTCCGTCGCCGCGTCCATCAGTACGCTTCCTTGGCGTTGACCCAGTCCGGTACGTAACGCTGCCCCGGCACCGGGCGGTAGTGGTCCCAGCGGGGCTCGTCGCCCGAGGGGGTGTCGCCGAGCACCACGACGCGCAGGCCCCGGCGGTGCTCGGAGTAGTCGTCGACCGCGTAGTGCTGCGTGACCCTGTTGTCCCAGATCGCCACCGAGCCGGGCCGCCACTGGTAGCGGCAGGTGAACTCGGGGGAGGTGGAGAAGCGGTACAGGTACTGCAGGAGCGCGTCGCTCTCGTTCCGGCTCAGCTGCGCGATGTGCGAGGTGTGGGCCCGGTTGACGAACAGGGCCCGGCGGCCCGTCTCCGGGTGGACCCGCACGACGGGGTGCTCGGCCTGGCTGTCCAGGCCCGGAATGTGGATGGAGTGGACGGCGGTGAGCCCGTCGAGCAGATCGCGCAGCGGCGCGGACAGCCCCTCGTACGCCAGATACTGGTTCGACCACATCGTGTCGCCGCCCTGGGCGGGACCGTCGACGATCTGCAGGACGGAGCCGATGGGCGGGTTCGGGGCGTAGGTCATGTCGGTGTGCCAGATCGGGATCTTGCCGTTCTGCTCCGAGTCGATGATCTGGATCTGCGGATGCCCGTCCAGGTGCGGCAGGTAGGCGTGCTCCTCCAGCTCGCCGAACCTGCGGCCGAAGGCGATGCGCGACTCGGCCGACCAGCCCTGCTGGTCCGGAATGAAGATCACCAGGTGTTTCAGCAGCAGCCGCCGCAGCTCGGCGAAGTCCGCGTCGGTGATGTCCTCGAGCCGCACGCCGTGGATCTCGGCGCCCAGCGCACTGGTGAGCGGCCTGACCTCGAAGGCGGTGGTGATGATGTCTGACACGTCAATCCCTCTGTCCGTTGTCTCGGCCTGCCGGGGTTCCACTGCCGGCCCGGTGCCCGGCAGATCGCGGGGGCGTGAACGACCGCGCTCGCAGATCGGGTACGACCCCCAGCTGCACGAGCCGGTCGAACCTGGTGAGCGGGCGCATGCCGAGGCCCGACATGTTGTACGTGATCAGATGGCTCAGGCGGCGGCTCCTGGCGGTGCCGCGCATGAGGCGCCGGCCCACGATCCGGCCGCCGCGGGAGGTGCTGGTCATCATGCGCGCCGCGTTGTGACTCATGGCGTGCACGGCTTCGATCCTGCTCATCCGGTCGTCCTCGTAGCCGCGCAGCGCCCGGTCGACGGCGGCGCCGTCGGCGACGTCGACGTTCGCGAGCCGGGCCGCCAGCCCCTGCGCCTCGTCGATCGAGGTATTCATCCCCTGAGCCGCCAGGGGATGGACGACGTGCGCCGCCTCCCCGAGCAGGACGATGCCGGGCCGGACGAGCGCCGGGGCCCGGTAGTGCCAGACCGGCATCAACTGGCGGTGTTCCAGGTGCTCTTCGAGCAGGCCCGCGATCGGGCGCAGCGCGGGCACCTGATCGACGAGCCCCGCACACCAGCGCCGCAGCCCGGCCGGTCCGGCCCCGCGCAGCTCGTCCGCCCCGACCTGGACGTAGACCCGGATCCGCGCGTCCGGCAGCGGATAGAGCATGACCAGGCCGCGGTCCGTGACGTGGGCCGACACCTCGTCGTCCACCGGCAGCGTGCCGGGCAGCTCAAAGGAGAGCAGCCGGTGGTCGTACGCGACGGGCTCCGCGTCGATCCCCGCGAGTCCCCGCAGGCGCGAAGACATGCCGTCGGCCGCCACGACCAGGCGGGCCCGGATGTCGACGGCCGCGCCGTCCACCACGGCGCGCACCCCCGAGACACGGCCCCCGCCGTCCCTGGCCAGCTCCTTGACCAGGACACCGCGGCGCAGGCGTACCGTCGGGCCGAGCGTGGCGGCCATGCACTCCAGGATCGTCGAGTAGCCGTGGGCGAGCATCCAGGGCCGTTCGCCGCCGAGCGTCGCGAAGTCCATGGCCATCAGCTCCTCCCCGTCGGCCGTGCGGGCGACCAGGCGGCTCAGCCGGACCGCCCTCCTGGCTTCGAGGTGCCCGAGCGAGCCCCAGGTGTGCAGGGAGTCCAGGGACCCGGGCTGGAGCACCTCGCCCTTCCAGAGCGGGGGCTGGGTCCGCCGCTTGTCCACCAGGGTCACCCGCAGACCCAGCTGGCCGAGGGCGCAGGCCGCCGCCGTCCCGGCGACCCCGGCACCGCAGATCAGCACGTCGGTGTCGAAGGCGGTGTCCGGCGGGCGGCCGGTGCCGAGTCCGCTCGTCACGACGCCTCCCGCTGTGGCACCGGGCCGGCGGCGAGGGCGCTGCGGTAGGCACCCAACGCCCGCAGGGCGAGCCCGTTCCCGATCAGGCCGTCCGTGTAGTAGGCCAGCCGCCGGATGTGCAGGCAGACCGGGTTCGCCTCCCAGAGGCCGTCGTCGCCCTGCGCCGAGACGATCCACTCCGCCGCCCGCCGCAGCCGGTCGTCCCGGGCGGGCAGACCGGCGGCGAGCAGGCCGCGCAGGGCCCAGGCGGTCTCCTCGACGGTGCCCCGCGACGGATCGTCGCCGGGTGTGCCGGTATCGCCCGGACCCCAGGAACCGTCGGCCAACTGCCCCGCCAGGAGGGCCTCGCGGGCGCGCCGCGCCGCGGGACGGTCGCCCACTCCGCCGCGGGCGAAGGCCACGAGCGCCGTGGCCGTCGCCGCGGTGAGGCCCCTGTACCACAGGCCCTCGTAGGTGCCGTCGGGCCGCTGGGCGGCGAGCAGCCAGTCCAGGGCCCTGGTGATCCTGGGGTCGCCGCGGGACAGACCGCCGTCGAGCAGGGACTCGACGCACTGGGCCGTCGTGTAGGGGCAGGGGCCGTCGTTGGCGAGTGTGGTGTCCGGGACGAAGGTCCCCCACGAGCCCCGGCCGTCCTGCCGCGAGAGAAGCCAGTCGAGACCGGTCCGCAGGACTTCCGCGGGCTCCTCGCCGCCGGCCGGGGCGAGCGCGGCCAGCACATTGGCGCTGTCCAGGAAGTTCGGCCACCCGTGGGGGCCTTCCCAGCCCCAGCCGCCCGGCGGCGCGTCGTAGAGGGGGAACGCCTGGTCCTGCCGGCACCCGCGCAGCCACTGCCGGGCCCGGGCCAGCCGCGGATCGTCCCGGAAGCCGGCGTCCGCCAGGCCGCGGGCGACGTAGGACCCGCCGATCAGGTCGAGCCCCTGCATGATGTGCCAGGAGCCGTCGGGCCGTACGTTCGACCGCAGGTAGCCGACGGTGGCGTCGATCATGTGCGCGGAGGCCCCGGTACGGCACAGGCCGATACAGACCACGGCGGCGAGCCAGTTGTCCCCGCCGTATCCTCCGCGGTCGTTCTCCCGGCGCTCCATGTCCCGCAGCAGGCGCAGCGCGGCCGGCCGGGCCAGCCGGTGCAGCAGCCCTCCGACGCCCTTCGGCTCGACGTCGTGCGCCTGGATGAACGCCATGGCCACGAAGGGCGCGGCCCGGAAGGACAGCCGGGGCCGCCAGATCCGCCGGGGCAGCAGCAGCAGCTCCAGCGGGATGCGTCGCGATCCGCGCAGGCTGCGCAGCCCGGCCAGGGCGAGGAAGGTCGTGGCCATGTGGACCATCCCGGGGTCGGCGAGCGACTCCACCCCGCCCAGCGACCTGATCAGGTCCAGCGCACGCCGCGCAGGCTTCCCGGCCGTCCGCGGAGCCGTCAGCGTGAGAGCCGACGCCGTCACCACCGTGGGCACCAACTGCGAGGCCGCGCCGGGCACTCCGCCCCAGCCGCCGTCCGCGTTCTGGGCGGCCACCAGCCACTGTGCCCCCCGCTCGACCAGATCGCGGGAGCGCTCCGGGTCGGCGAGGTGCAGGGCGACCACGGCGCCCGCGGTCCCCAGGACCGCGGTGGGGCGGCGGTTCGGCCAGGACCCCTCGGGGCGCTGGATCGCGAACAGCGCCTGCGCGGCGCGCGCGACCGACTTCTCCACCCGGCTGTCCACGTCTGAGCACAAAACGAACCGTCCTCCTCAGGAAAAGCGGGCCGGGGCCGCGGCCGCGTCGTCGGGGCGGGCGGGAGCGCCGTTCGGGAACTCGTGCCGGGCCCGCATGGCCTGCTGGGTGCCGAGCGTGACGGCGAGCATCGGGGCGAGAATCCCGATCGCGACGAGACCGCCGAGGCCCGGCACCAGGAACACGGCCGCCAGCACCATCCGTTCGACGACCAGGACCTCGTGCGACCGCAGCGCGAGACGGGCCGCGGGCTCGGGTCCGGACGCGTACAGCACGCCGAAGGCACCGCCGCCGAGCCCCGCCGCGACCAGGAGCGTCACGAGGCCGCCCTCCCGGTCGCCCGCCATGGTGAGCAGGCCGGCCGCGGCCACGGCCACGGCCAGCGCGTAGAGCCCCGCCGCCGTGCGGACGGCCGTCCGGGGCCCGCGGCGGACCGGGAAGGTGGCGTATCCGCCCGCGCGGTCACCGGCGACGTCGCGCAGCGTGCCGACGAGGTTGGACGCGGCGTCGTGCGCCCAGAACACCGGGACGAACAGGAGGATCCGCACCGGCGGCAGGTCCGAGGCCGTCATCGCCCCGAAGACGAGCGCCCCGCCGGTCAGCGATCCGCGCACCAGATTGCCCAGCAGCCCCCGGGCCTTGAAGAAGCCGTTGTAGGCCAGCGCCCCGCCGACGCCGGCCGCGGTCACGACGAGGGTGCGGTAGTTGACGGCGGCCGCCGTGCCGACGGCGGCCGCGGCCAGGACGGTGCCGCAGCAGACCGCCGTACGGGGGCGGATCAGGCCCGAGGGAATGGGCCGTTGCGGTTTGCTGACCGCGTCCAGCTCGCGGTCGAGGTAGTCGCCGAGATAGTGCGCCGCGACCCAGATCAAGGTGGGTACGGCCCAGGCCGCCACCATCCGCGCGCCGTCGTGCCGGTCGCTGGTGATGGCGTGTCCGGCCAGGCCGACCAGGCCCACGTACCAGAGCGTGTACGGCCGCCAGGTGCGCACATGGGCCATCAGGGTGGCGCCGGGCCCGTGCCCGCCCACCTCAGGCGCTCCTCGGGGCAGGACGGGCCGTGACGCGGCCGGCCGGCACACCGTCGTCCACCGTCGGTCCGGGCGCCCACGGCCGGTCGGACGCCGCTCCGACGGTGTGGCACAGGGTGCCGATCCCCGGCACGGACACCTCGACCCGGTCGCCCACCGACAGGGGGCCCGAGCCGGCCGGGGTCCCGGTGAGGATCACGTCGCCGGGAAGCAGCGACATGTGCCGGCTGACCACCGCGACGATCTCGTGCACCGGGGTGAGCAGGCCGCGGGTTCCGCCGTCCTGGCGGACCTCGCCGTTGACCCGGCAGGTGATCGGTACGTCCGCCGGGTCGAGTCCGGTGGCCAGCCAGGGCCCCAGCGGCGTGAAGGTGTCGAAGTGCTTCGCCCAGACCGGCGGGTGCCCGGTCGGCTCCTCCGGGGCCCGGCGCACGTACGCGGTGAGGTCGTCGGCGCAGGTGTATCCGGCCACGACCTCCGCGGCGCGCTGTGCGGGGACACCCTTGCAGGCCGTCCCGATCACCACCGCCAGCTCGGCCTCGTGCCGCAGCTCCCAGGGCTCTCCCGGGTGGCCGACCACGGCTCCGGGCCCGGCCAGCGTCGACGGCGGCTTCAGTACGACGGCACAGGACGCGGGGTCCGCGGGGCGCGCGGGACCGGCCGGCGACCCCTGCGGCGCGTAGTTGAGCGCGACACAGACGATCTTGCTCGGCTCGGCGGGCGGCAGCAGCGTGACCTCGCTGAGCGGACGTGCCGGACCGATGCCCCCGACCCAGCGCCGGGCCCGGCCGTCGTACCGTACGGGCGTGAGGAGATCACCGTTCTCCTCGTGCACGACGCGCCCGTACCCGCGCCGGCCGTGGTCGGCGTATCTGCAGATCAACACCTGTGGCTCCCTGTTCACCAGCGCAGACGGTGGGTCTTACCAGGCGACCGGCAGCTCCTCGAGGCCCAGCGTCACGTGCCCGCCCCGCCAGCCGAGGCTCTCCAGCGGCACGGCCGGCCGCAGGTCCGGCAGACGCCGCAGCAGCGTCGAGAAGGCGGTCTTGAGTTCGAGCCGTGCCAGGGCCGCCCCCAGGCAGTGGTGCGCGCCGTAGCCGAACGCGAGGTGCGGGTTCGGCCCGCGCGTGACGTCACAGCGTTCGCCGTCGGGGAAGACCGTCTCGTCGCGGTTGGCCGCGTTGACCGACACCTGGACCAGGTCTCCCGCGCGGATCTCCTGCCCGCCCAGCCGCACCGTACGGGTGGCCACCTGGACGCGGTTGACGTCGATGACGGGCTGGCAGCGCAGGATCTCCTCGACGGCGGGGACGACGAGGTCCGGGTCGGCGCGCACCTTGTCCAGCTGGTCCGGGTTGCGGAACAGCCGCACCATCCCGGCGCCGATCGCGGTCTGGGTCGTCTCCAGGCCGCCCGCGAGGACGACGACGGTCAGCGACAGCAGCTCCTCCATGGACAGCGCGTCCTCGCTGTCGTGGGCGTGGACCAGCCTGGTCAGGATGGGCGCCTCCGGTGCGAGTCCGCCGCGCAGCGCCGCGCGTTCGACCGGCACCCGGCGGGCGATGTAGGCACTCAGTTCCTGCCAGGCCCGCGGGTCGGGGCCGCCCTCGCCGAGCCTGGTGATGCGCTCGCACCAGCCGCTCAGCACCTGACGGTCCTCGACGGGGAAACCGAGCAGCTCGCAGATGGCGAGGGCGGGCAGCGGAACGGCCAGATGCGCCACCAGGTCCGCCGGCGGCCCCGCCTCCTCCATGGCGTCGATCAGTTCGTCGGTCCAGGCCTGGATGCGGGGGGTCATGGCCTCGATCCGCCGTACGGTGAAGGCCTTGGACACCAGGGCGCGCAGTTCGTGGTGGGGGCGGCCGTCCATGTTCACCGACCGTGCGCCGCCCGGTGCCCGGCCGGCCTGCCGGGCGCGCTCACCCATGACGTCCCGGGTGAAGCTCCGGTCGCTCAGCACGGTCCGGACGTCTTCGTTGCGGGTCACCAGCCAGGCCTCTTGCCCATCTGCCAGCAGCACCCGCGGAAGCGTTTCCCGGCGGCGCAGTTCTGCCAGCCGCGGATGCAGTTCGCCCGCGGAGTCCGCGGAACTGAGAAAATCAAGAACACGGTCCATCGTCGGAAATCCGATCTGGGTGATCCGCGTGAAAGGGAGCCCTCATGGCTTCGCGAGGGCGGCTCGGGCGGCCCTCGTCAACGTGGCATCACCCTGGCAGCTGCCCCCGGTACCGACAATCCCTGATTAGTGGGGGAGTTCGCCGGCGGTGTAGCACGCGCGTTCGCGGCGTGGCCATCCCCGACTTTTCCCCATTGCCGACGCCGGGGCCGTCCGACATCGTGACGACTCGATTATGGAAAGGCGGTGCAGCCTGTGTCCGAGCGAGTCTCTTTCTCCGAGGATCAGCTTCCCCGACAGCGCCGGGTGGCAGAGGGTTTCGGCGCGGACCCCGCACGTTATGACCGGACCCGGCCCAGCTATCCGGACGCCCTGCTCCACCGCGTCGTCGGAGCCCGCACCGGGCTCGACGTGCTCGACGTCGGCTGCGGTACGGGTATCGCGGCGCGGCAGTTCCAGGCGGCCGGCTGCACGGTGCTCGGAGTGGAACCGGACCCGCGGATGGCCGGGTTCGCCCGGGGGCGCGGGCTGGAGGTCGAGGAGTCGACGTTCGAGGACTGGAAACCGGCGGGCCGGTCCTTCGACGCGGTCGTCGCCGGGCAGACCTGGCACTGGCTGGACCCGGCGGTCGGCGCGGTGCGCGCAGGTCAGGCACTGCGGCCCGGCGGGCAGTTGACCGTCTTCTGGAACGCGGAGGTCCCGCCGCCGGAGGTGCTGCGGTCCTTCGGTGAGATCTACCGGCGGGTGGTGCCCGACTCGCTCGTCGCACGCCAGTGGACGGCCGACGCCCTCGACGGATACACGATGCTGAGCGGCAGGGCGGCCGACGGGATGCGGCAGGCCGGTGTCTTCGACGCGGCGCAGGAGTGGCGCTTCCACTGGGAGAAGTCCTACACCCGGGACGAGTGGCTGGACCAGATGCCCACCCACGGCGACCTCGCCCAGCACTCCGCGGATCAAGTGGCGCAGGTGCAGCAGGGCATCAGCGCCGTCATCGACGCCATGGGCGGCGGCTTCACCATGGGCTACACCACGGTCGCGGTGAACGCGGCGCTGACTTCCGCGTGAGCGCGCACGAAGGGACGTACCGAGATGACGGCGACCGAACAAGGGACCCGGCTGGCCGACCAGTCCGCCGATGCCGCGACGATGCTCGCCTGGTTCCGGCGGATGCGGGAGAGCGAACCCGTCAGCCATGACGAGGAGGCCGGTGTGTGGCACGTCTTCCGCCACGCCGACGTGGAGCGCGTCCTGGCCGACCCCGGCACCTTCTCCTCCGACTTCAGCTCGTTCATGCCGGCGCAGGAGGACGTCGACCGCTTCATCAAGGGCAACCTCCTGCGCAAGGACCCGCCCCAGCACCGCAAGCTGCGCACCCTGGTGAGCAAGGCCTTCACCCCGGCAGTGGTCGCGCGACTCGCCCCGCGCATCGAGGTGATCGCCGACCAGCTGCTGGACGCGAAGGCGGGCGCCGACCAGCTGGAACTGGTCGCGGACCTGGCGTCCCCGCTGCCCGTCACCGTGATCGCCGAACTCCTGGGCATCCCCGCCGAGGACCGCCCGATGTTCGGGCGCTGGGCCGACTCCCTGGTCGCCCCGGAGAGCCAGACGTCCTTCATCCCGAACGAGGACCGCACGAAGGCCATGGCGGTCGTCATGCGGGAGATGAACGCCTACTGCCTGGAGCACATCCGTCGGCGGCGGGCCGCGCCGGGCCAGGACCTGGTCAGCAAGCTGGTGGCGGCGGAGGTGGACGGCCAGCGCCTGGACGACGACGAGATCGTCGGCTTCGTGGGGCTGCTGCTGCTCGCCGGACACATCACGACCACCGCGCTGCTGACCAACGTCGTCCTGTGCCTGGAGGAGTTCCCGGACGTCGCCGCGGCACTGCGCGCCGACCCGAGCGCCCTGCCCGGAGCCATCGAGGAGGTGCTGCGCTTCCGTACCCCCTTGGCTCCGAGCATGCGCAGGACGACGCGAGAGGTCCAGGTCGGCGAACACACCGTACCGGCGGGCAGGATCGTGCTCGCCTGGCTGGCCTCGGCCAACCGGGACGAGCGACAGTTCACCGCGCCGGACACCTTCGACATCCGTCGCGCACCCAATCCGCACCTGAGTCTGGGCCACGGGATCCACTTCTGCCTGGGCGCACCGCTCGCCCGTCTCGAAGTGCGGATCGCCGTGGAGAAGATGCTCGGCCGCTGGAGCGGGATGGCGGTCGCGGACGGCGTCGAGTACCACGACGCGCGCGGCATCGTCGGAGCGAAAAAGCTTCCGCTGCACCTGCGTTGGGCCTGACGGCCCCCAGAAGTGAGGGTACTGCCCGGCGAACAGGGGTGGTTCTGTGGACATGGTCACGGAGAATTCGGAGCCGGTCGATTCCGTACGCGTTCTCGCCCGACTCGACTCGCTCCTCAGGGAAGTCTGGGACGGCCTGCCCGCCGGCGTACCGGTGGATCGCGACGCGTCGTTCCTCAGCCTCGGCGTCGATTCACTGACGCTGGTTCTGCTGCTCGACAAAGTAGGCGCGGAATTCGACATCGACTGGGAGACCGAGGTGTCACCGGGCGCCGCCAGTTCGCTGCGCTCGATCTCGGATCTGGTCGTGCGCAGGCGCTCCGGCGACGCCGCATGAATGGCGACGCCGCTTGAACGGGACGCCGCTTGAAAAGGGGGACTTGTGCGTATCCGGGACATCTACCTCGCCGGAATCGGCGTGTTCCTGCCCACGACGCAGAGCATCGGATCGGCGGTGGAACAGGGGCTCGTCCCGGCCGGCACGGCGGCGGAGTACGGATTGTCGGGGGTCGCGGTCGCGGGACGGGCCGCGGCGCCGGAGATGGCCCTGGCCGCCGCGCAGGAGGCGCTCAAGAGCAGCGGGGCGAGCGCCGAGGACATCGGACTGCTCCTCTACACGGGCGTCTGGCACCAGGGCCCCGACGGCTGGGGCCCCCAGGCGTACCTGCAACGGCACCTGCTCGGCGACGACCTGCTCGCGATCGAGGTCAGGAACGGCTGCAACGGAACCTTCGCCGCGCTGGAACTCGCGGCCGGGTACCTCAAGGCCTTCCCCCACGTCCCGGCGGCGCTGGTCACCGCGAGCGACAACTTCGGCACGCCGCTGATCGACAGGTGGAACCCCGGAGACGGGGTGGCCTACCTGGGGGACGGCGCCAGCGCCGTCGTGGTGAGCACCACGCCGGGCTTCGCGGAGCTGCGTTCCCTGTGCTCGGCGACGTTCTCGGCGATGGAGGAGGCCCACCGGGGCGGTGAGCCGCTCTTCCCGCCCGGCGCCACCACCGCCACCGCGCTGGACTACGGGGCCAGAGGCGCCGCCTTCCAGCGCGCGGCCGAGGAGGACGGCTCGTGGGTGCGGCTGCTCCTCGGCCACCAGAGGCACAACGTCGTCTGCACCGAGCAGGCGCTGGAGGAGGCCGGCGTGACGGCGGACGACATCACGCACGTCCTCATCCACGGCATGCCGCGCCGGGCGGCCGCCTCCTACCTCAAGATCCTCGGTTTCCCGCTCGAACGGTCGACGTGGGACTTCAGCAGGACCGTCGGGCACCTCGGCGCGAGCGACCACATGGCGGCGCTGCACCACCTGCTGGCGACGGAGCGGCTCCAGGCCGGGGACCACGTGCTGCTGTGCGGCTTCTCCCCGGGAGTGACGTACAAGGCGGCGGTCGTCCGCGTCCTCGGCACCGACCCGACCCGGAAACGTGAGGCCCAGGCCAGTGGAGTTTGACCTCACCGAGGAACAGCGGCAACGGATCCGGTGCATGCGCGACGCCGCCGGCCGCCTGCCCCGCCCCGAGCCGGGCCAGGCCGCCGGAAGGGACGTGTGGCAGGCCGCGGGGGAGTGCGGGATCACCGGCCTGTGCCTGCCCGAGGAGCACGGGGGCGGCGGGCTCGGCGCGCTCGACACGGCTCTCGGCCTGGAGGCGTTCTGCGCGGGCGGCGCCGACACCGGGCTCGCCTTCGCGATCGCGGCGCACCTGCTGGCCTGCGGCACCGCCCTCGCCGAGCACGCCGACGAGCCGGTCCGGGCCGACCTGCTGCGCGGCCTCGGCTCCGGCCGGACGATCGCCGCCAACGCGATGACCGAGGACGGGGCCGGTTCGGACGTGAGCAGGCTCGCGACGACCGCGGTGCGCGACGGCGACGCGTACGTGCTCGACGGGGTGAAGTCCTTCGTCAGCAACGGCCCCCTGGCCGACATCCTCGTCACCTACGCGGTCACCGCACCCGCCGCCGGGTTCCTCGGACTCTCCGCGTTCGCCGTCCCCACGGATCTGCCGGGAGTGCGGATCGGCCCGCCCCTGGCCAAGGCGGGGCTGGACGGCTGCGCCGCGGCCCGGGTGGAGTTCTCCGGGTGCCGCGTCCCCGGCGGGTACCTGATGGGTGCGGAAGGCCAGGGCAGCGCCATCTTCCAGACGTCCATGACCTGGGAGCGGGCGTGCCTGCCCGCGATCTACCTGGGCACGATGGAGGCCCAGCTGCGGCGCTGCGTCACGCACGCCCGGCAACGGCGGCAGTTCGGCCGGCGCATCGCGGACTTCCAGGCGGTCTCCCACCGTCTGGCCACCATGAAACAGCGCCTGGAGAGCAGCCGCCTGTTGCTGTACCGGGCGTGCTGGCAGGTCGACCAGGGCAGCCAGGACGCCGGTCAGGCGGCGGCCCTCGCCAAGGTCGCCGTAGCGGAGAGCGCGGTCGCCAACGGCGTCGACGCCGCGCAGGTGTTCGGGGCGAGGGGATATCTGACCGCGGAGGGTGTCGACGGCCGGCTGAGCGACCTCGTCCCCCTGCACATCTTCTCGGGGACGACGGACATCCAGCGGGAGATCATCGTCAGGGGGATGGGCCTGTGAGCAAGCCGGCCAACCTGCACGCGCTGCTCGCCGACGCCGCGGCGCGCACCCCCCGGGCCCCGGCCCTGGCGGGCCCCTGCGGCACGGTGACCTACGCGGAACTCGACGCCCGCGCCGACGCCGTGGCCCGCGTCCTGGCCGGCCAGGGCATCGGCCGCGGCGACCGCGTGCTCGTATGGGGTCCGAAGTCGGCGGACGTGATCGCCGCCATGCAGGCCGTCCTGCGGCTCGGCGCCGTCTACGTCCCGGTCGACCCGCAAAGCCCCGCGGAGCGGGTCGAGACCCTCGCCCACGAGTGCGCGGCACGCGCGCTGTGCGCCCCGGCCGGTCTGCTCCCACGCGTTCCCGGCACCCTGCGCACCCTGGCCTGCGTCGACATCGAGACGCCGAACGGCGCCGCCGGGACGGACGGGGACGCGCGCCAGGCGCCGTATGTCTTCGTCGACGAGGACGCACCCGCCTACATCCTCTTCACCTCGGGTTCGACGGGCACGCCGAAAGGCGTCACCATCAGCCACCGCAACGCCCTTGCCTTCGTGGCATGGGCCGTCGAGGAACTGTCGGCCGGGCCCGGCGACAGGTTCGCCAACCATGCCTCGTTCTCCTTCGACCTGTCGGTCCTCGACCTCTACGCCGCCTTCGCGGTGGGCGCGGCGGTCTGCCCCGTCCCCACCGAATTCGCGTACGCCCCCGAACGCCTGGTCGAGTTCCTGTACCGGGAGCAGATCACCGTCTGGTACTCCGTGCCTTCCGTGCTCACCCTCATGCGGCGCGACGGCGGCCTGCTCGACCGGCCGGCCCCCGAGGCGCTGCGTGCGGTGCTCTTCGCGGGCGAACCCTTCCCCGTCCACCAGGTCCGGGAGTTCGCCGCGTGGACCGACGCCCGCCTGCTCAACCTCTACGGCCCGACCGAGACCAACGTGTGCACGTACCACGAGGTCCGGCCCGAGGACCTGGAGCGCGACGTGCCGGTCCCGATCGGCACGGCCTGCAGCGGCGACCGCGTCTGGGCGGCCGGTCCCGACGGCCGGGCGGCCGGACCCGGTGAGGAGGGCGAGCTGATGGTCGACGGCCCGACCGTCTTCCTCGGGTACTGGGGGCGGCCGGCCCAGCACGGCCCGTACGGCACGGGCGACCGGGTCAGGGTCCGGTCCGACGGCTCCTTCGACTACCTCGGGCGCGCCGACGGACAGGTCAAGGTCCGGGGCCACCGCATCGAGCTGAGCGAGGTGTCGGTGGCACTGCACACGCATCCGGAGGTCGCCGAGGCCGCGGTGGCCGCCGTGGGGGACGGGCTCGAACGGCGGCTGGCCGCGTTCGTGGCCAGGACCCCGGCGAGCACCCTGGGGAACATCGGGCTCAGACGCCATCTGGCACGGCGGCTGCCCCCGCAGATGATCCCCGACGACGTGCGTTTCGTCGACGCGCTGCCCCGCAACGACCGGGGGAAGCTCGACCTCACGGCCCTGGTCTCCGCACACAACATACGAGGGGTGTCAGTGACAGCCAGGCAGGAACGAGAAGAGATCGCAACGAAGCTGCTCGCGTTCATCCGGGAGAGCTTCCTGTCCGGAGACCCCCAAGGAGAGCTCGCCGGTGACACACCACTGCTCGAACTGGGCATTCTCAACTCGCTGAACACCACGATTCTGATCGCCCACATACTCGGCGAGTTCGACGTCAAGCTGCCCTGGAGCGATGTCACTCCGGAAAGCTTCAAGAACGTCGACAACCTCAGCGCGATGGTGTACGAGAGGCGGTCGTCCGCCCATGCATGAGCTGAAGTCCGACATGTTCCTCCTGCACGCGCCGAGCGTCTTCGACTTCCGCGAGCGTGACGATCTCCTCTTCGCCTATCTGAGCGACAGTGACAGCGTCAACGTGACCTCTGTCTACGAGATGTATCCGATCGGCTGGTTCTCGATCAAACAGCATCTGGCCGAGCACGACGTGCAGTGCGACATCGTCAACGTCGCCTCGCTGATGCTGATGCACCCCGAACTCGACGTCGAAGCGCTGATCGGCCGGCTCGAAGCACCCGTCTTCGGTTTCGACCTGCACTGGATGACCCAGTGCTACGGCGCGATCGAGCTGGCCAAGCTCGTCAAGCGGGTCCATCCGGACGCGCTGACCGTCTTCGGCGGCATCTCGGCGACCTACTACGCCGAGGAACTCGTCCGGTACGACGCGGTGGACGTCGTCGTACGGGGCTACGACACCCTCGAACCCGTCCGCCTCCTCACCGAGAAGGTGCTGAGGGGAGACCGGGACTTCCGCTCGGTCCCGAACCTTCTCCACACCTGCGGCGGCGAGGTCGAGTCCACGGGGTTCGACCACAAACCGCAGACCAACTACAACAACGTCGCCAACAGTTGGTCGTACTACAAGAAAACACCGGTGACGCCGCTCTCCAGCAAACTCATCATGACGCTGCCGAACACCGGATGCGCCCACGACTGCGGCTGGTGCGGAGGCTCCCGCTTCGCCTACCGCAACATCATGGACGTCCGCAAAACCCTCGTGCAGAAGGACAACGACCTGATCGTCGAGGAGCTCAGGACGATGGGGGAGGCGGCCAGACACACCTCCATCTACGCCCTGCAGTGCTACTCCGAGAACAAGACCCGCATGCACACCTACCTCGACGCCGTGCACGACTTCGGTTACCGGAGCGTCTATTTCGAGCAGTTCAACCTGACGCCGGACGACACCCTGAAGAAAATGGGCGAATCCACCGACGCCTACGTGCTGCTCTCGCCCGAGTCCCACGATCCCAGGATCAGCAAGGCGGCGGGGCGCGGCACGTTCACCATGGAAGAGATGGAGCGGTGGATCCCCCGCGCGCTGGACGCCGGGATCAAGGGCGTCATGGTGTGGTTCTTCATCGGCATGCCGTACCAGGACCGCCAGTCGGTGATGGACACCGTCGCCTACTCCGAGCGCCTGATCCGCAAGTTCGACGGATGGCCCGCACTGCCGCTCATCTGCCCGATGGTGCCCTTCCTCGACCCCGGATGCCGCTTCTTCGAGGAACCCGACAAGCACGGCTACCGGATCTTCCACCGCACGCTCGAGGAACACCGGCAGGCCATGATCGAACCGATCTGGTACCGCCGCCTCAACTACGAGACGCAGTGGCTCAGCCGACGCGATCTCCAGGACGTCTCCTACGAGGCGATCGCACGGTTGGTCAGCATCAAGGGCGAGTACGGCGTGCTGCGCAGCGAGTTCTGCGAGGCCGTACTGGAGACCATCGACCAGACCCGGCGACTGCTCGGGGAGATGGAACGCGCCCTCACGCTGGACGGCGAGCTGCCCGCCTCCCTCCGGGACGAGATGCGCGCGTACAACCGCAAGATCCTCGCCTACTCCAGCGATCAGATCCTGCCCATGCCGCGCCCCTTCGGCGGGCGCTGGTTCGACGATGTGACGGTGCCCGCCGAACTGATCAGTGAGGTGTCGGGCCCGAACGCCCGGGCGGTGAGCCACCCCGCGTGAGACCCACCTGGGCCCGACGGATTCCCGTTCCTGCGCATGAGACTTCCGAGGTGAGCTGTGCATGCCGAGACGGCAACAACCCACGACCTGCCCAACCCCGTCCCCACGGACACCGCGTCGAGGGCGGTCCCGCCGGAGATCGAGCGCGTGAACCGGATGGTGACCCCGATCCTGCATCAGGCGGTCACCCGGTTCGACGACCGGCTCCGGCCCATGGTCGCCCACCACTTCGGGTGGCCGTCGAGCGATCTGCCGACGGCGACCACCAGCGGCAAGATGGTCCGCGCCACCCTCACCGTGCTGACCGGCGAGTGCTTCACCAGCGACGCCGAGGCGATCTCCCGCGTCGCGGCCGCGGGCGCCGCCGTGGAGATGATCCACAACTTCTCCCTCATCCACGACGACGTCATGGACGGTGACAAGGAACGCCGCGGGCGCCCGGCCGTCTGGCACGAGTACGGGGTACCGGCCGCCATCCTCACGGGCGATCTGCTGCTCGCGCAGGCCCCGTTGCTGCTGGACGGGCCCTGGGCCGCCGACCCGCGCGCGGCGCGGCTGCTGGCCGAGGCCGTGACCCGGCTCGCCGCCGGACAGATGGCCGACCTCTCGCTGGAGGGCCGGGCCGAGGCCAGCCCGGACGAGGCGCTCGCGGTCGCCGAGGACAAGACCGGCGCGCTCCTGGCCTGCGCCTGTGAGCTGGGTGCCCTGCTGGCCGGCGCCTCCGAGGAGGCGACACGACGGTTCAGCCGGTTCGGTCTCCGGCTCGGTCTCGCCTTCCAGATCGCCGACGACATCCTGGGCATCTGGGGCGACCCCCGGCGCACCGGCAAGCCCGTCGGCTCGGACTTGCGCAGCAGAAAGGGCAGCTACCCCGTGACGGCCGCCCTCGCCTCCGGCACCCCGGAGGCCGCCGAACTGGCCCGCTTCTACGCCGGCGAGGGACCGGTCGGGGAGGACGAGGCACGCCGCGCCACCGACCTGGTCACCCGGGCCGGCGGCTGGACGAGGGCGGTGCGGGAGATCGAGCGCTTCGAGATGCTGGCCCGCGAGGAGCTCAGCTCCGTGCCGGGACTGCCGGTGGACCGCGTGGCCGCCCTGCTCTCGCTCACCAACTACCTCTCCAACCGGAACCATTGATGGGCCGGCACCCCGCACCAGCCGGAATCGGAGGCCCCGCATGAGTACCGTCGCGCGCGTCCCGCTCGGACGGCCCACGCCCCGACGCCGCAAGACACGGCAGATGATGGTCGGCTCGGTCGGCGTCGGCAGCGACCACCCCGTCTCCGTGCAGTCGATGACGACGACCGTGACCGCGCACGTGGACGAGACGCTCCAGCAGATCGCCGAACTGACGGCCGCGGGCTGCGACATCGTCCGGGTGGCGGTCCCCTCGCGCGACGACTGCGAGGCCCTGCCCGCCATCACCGCCAAGTCGTCGCTCCCCGTCGTCGCGGACATCCACTTCCAGCCCCGCTACGTCTTCGCGGCGATCGAGGCGGGCTGCGCGGCGGTGCGGGTCAACCCGGGCAACATCAAGCGCTTCGACGACCAGATCAAGGACATCACCCGCGCCGCGAGCGACCACGGCGTACCGCTGCGCATCGGCGTCAACGCCGGGTCGCTCGACCCCCGCGTCCTGGCCCGGCACGGTTCGGCGACCGCGGAGGCCCTGGTCGAATCGGCGATGCGGGAGGCCGAACTCTTCACCGAGCACGATTTCCATGATTTCAAGATCTCCGTGAAGCACCACGACCCGATGGTGACGATCGAGGCGTACGAACTGCTGGCCCAGCAGTGCGAGCAGCCGCTCCACCTGGGCGTCACCGAGGCCGGTCCGATCCAGCAGGGCACGGTGAAGTCGGCGACCGCCTTCGGCTGTCTGCTCCGTCAGGGCATCGGGGACACCATCCGGGTGTCGCTCTCGGCGCCGCCGGTCGAGGAGGTGAAGGTCGGGGTCGAGATCCTGCGGTCGCTGGGGCTGCGCCCCCGGCAGCTGGAGATCGTCTCCTGTCCCTCCTGCGGACGGGCCCAGGTGGACGTGTACCGGCTGGCGGAGGAGGTCTCCGCCGGGCTCGAGGGGCTGCCCGTGCCGCTGCGGGTCGCCGTCATGGGATGCGTGGTCAACGGCCCCGGGGAAGCGCGTGAGGCGGACCTCGGAGTCGCCTCCGGGAACGGCAAGGGCCAGATCTTCGTCCGCGGCGAGGTCGTGCGGACGGTACCGGAGAGCCGCATCGTCGAGACGCTGATCGAGGAGGCGCTGCGGATCGCGGAGGAACAGGGCCAGGAACCGGGGTACGAGGGCGGGGAGGGCGAGACACGGTCATGAGCTTGCTCCAGGACATCACCTCACCCGCCGACCTCAGAAGGCTCGACCGGTCCCGCGACGGGGAACTCTGCGCGGAGATACGCGAGTTCCTGGTCCACGCCGTGTCCAGGACGGGCGGCCACCTCGGTCCGAACCTCGGCATGGTCGAACTGACCGTCGCGCTGCACCGCGTCTTCGAGTCCCCACGGGACGTGCTCCTCTTCGACGTCGGCCATCAGGCGTACGTGCACAAACTGCTGACCGGCCGGGCCGAGCGGTTCGGCGGCCTGCGCTCGGCCGGCGGGCTGTCGGGCTACCCCTCGCGGGCGGAGTCCGACCACGACGTCATCGAGAACTCCCACGCCTCCACCGCCCTCTCGTACGCGGACGGCATGGCCAAGGCGTTCGCGCTGCGCGGGGACCATGACCGCAAAGTGGTCGCCGTCGTCGGCGACGGCGCGCTCACCGGCGGCCTGGCCTGGGAGGCGCTCAACAACATCGGGGCCGCCCCCGAGCGGCCCCTGGTGATGGTCCTGAACGACAACGGGCGGTCCTACCGGCCCACGACCGGGGCGCTCGCACGGCATCTGGACGCGCTCGGCAGGAAGCCCACGGACCGCTCGGACTTCTTCGAGAGTCTGGGGATCGCCTACCTGGGAGCCGTCGACGGCCACGACTGCGCCGCGGTGGAGGAAGCCCTGCGGACCGCGGTGCGGATGCGGCGCCCGGTGGTCGTCCACTGCCTGACCGACAAGGGGCGCGGCTACCCGCCGGCCGCCCGTGACGAGGTGGACTGCTGGCACGCGGTGGGGCGCTTCGACGCGGCCACCGGCACCATCGCGGCGCCGGACGCACCTTCATGGACCGACGTCTTCGCCGACGAGATGCTCACCCTGGCGGCCGAACGCCCGGAGGTGGTCGGGATCACCGCCGCCATGACCGTCCCGGTCGGCCTGCACAAGTTCGCCGCCAAGTTCCCCGAGCGGGTGCACGACGTCGGCATCAGCGAACCGCACGCGGTCGCCTCCGCCGCCGGGCTCGCCACCGCCGGGCTGCGGCCGGTGGTGGCGATCTACTCGACCTTCCTGGCCCGGGCGTTCGACCAGGTGCTGATGGATGTGGCCCTGCACGGTCTGCCGGTCGTGTTCGTGCTGGACCGGGCCGGTGTGACCGGGCCCGACGGACCGAGCCACCACGGCATCTGGGACCTGTCCTGGCTGTCGCTCGTACCCGGGCTGCGGGTGGCCGCTCCCCGCGACACGGCGCAACTGGGCCTTCTGCTGCGCGACGCGCTCGACCGGGACGCCGGCCCGACGGTGCTGCGGTTCCCGAAAGGGCGGGCCGGGGCCGGCGTCGAGGCCGTCGAGCGGATCGACGGCCTGGACGTCCTGCGCGCGCCGCGCCGTCCGGACGTGCTGCTGGCCGCCGTCGGCCCGCTGGCGAGCGCCTGCATGGAGGCGGCCGCGCTGCTGGCCGGCCAGGGCGTGGAAGCGACCGTCGTCGACCCGCGCTGGGCGGCACCCGTCCCCGACGCGCTGGTGGCGCTGGCGGGCACGTATCCGCTGACCGTGACCGTCGAGGACAACATCGGCCGCGGGGGGTTCGGCGAGCGCCTCGGCCGGTCCGTCGCCGAGACCGGAGCCGGCACGCGCGTGGCCTGCCTCGCCCTGCCGACGGACTTCCTCGGCCCCGGCGGCCGGGACGCGTTGCTGCACGCGCACGGTCTGTCGGCACCGGGGATCGCGGAGCGGGTTCTCGCCTGGACCACCGCGGCCACCGGAACGGAGGGGTGCGCATGACCGACGCCATGCGCACCCGGCCCGGCAGCGCCGGACAGCCGCCCGGCTCGCGGGACATGGCCGGCGTCAAGGCGCTGGTGACCGGAGGGACCAGCGGGATCGGCCTGGCGACCGCGATGGCGTTCGCCGGGCACGGTGCGGAAGTCGCCGTCACCGGGCGCGACGAACAGCGCGGGCGGCAGGTCGCCGAGGCCATCGCCGAGACCGGCGGCGTGGCGGACTTCATCGCCGCCGACCTGCACGGAGCGTCCGCCGCGCGGCGCCTCGCACAGGCTGCGGTGGCCCGGTTCGGACGGATCGACGTACTGGTCAACAACGCGGGCGTCTTTCCGTCCGGCCCGACCGAGCAGACGACCAAGGAGGACTTCGACGCGGTGTTCGGCCTCAACGTCAGGGCACCGTACTTCCTCGTCGCGGAGCTGGCGCCCGCGATGGCCCGGCGCGGGCACGGCGCGATCGTCAACGTCACCACCGCGGCGGCCGCCTACGGCGCCGCCGGCCTCGGTCTCTACGGCGCCAGCAAGGCGGCCCTGGTGCTGCTGACCAAGGCGTGGGCCGCCGAGTACGGTCCGCACGGGGTCCGGGTCAACGCGGTCGGCCCCGGTCCGACGCGCACGGAGGGTACCGCCCCCCGGGGCGACGCCCTCGACCGGGCGGCGCTGGCCGGGCCCGCGCGCCGGCCGGGCACCGCGGAGGAGATCGCCGAGGCCATCGTCTTCCTCGCATCGGACCGCTCCAGTTTCGTGCACGGGGCGATCCTGCCGGTCGACGGAGGCCGGGTCGCCGTCTGACGAGCACGGCGCCAGTGGCCGGGCCAGGGCCGGTGCCCCGGCCGGGGCCGTTGGCCGGCCGGAGACGGATCACGCCCGCCTGTCGGACCAGAAGCGCACCGGCGACGGCTCCTCGAACCCCTTGCTCCCCCACCCCCTGCGCGCGAGCTTGCGGAACAGGCCACCGACCGGGCAGTCCGTGTCCAGGTACGCGTCGATGCGCCGTTCGCGCACCGCGGCCTGCATGTCCAGGTAGCCCTCGACGAAGCGCGCCTCGTCGAACTCCGCGGCGGAGGAGCCTCCGACCCCCCGCGACCCCCTGGCCATCCGGGAGATCTGCCCCTTGTCGAGTTCCGCCCCCAGCAGCCCGGCGAACCTGTCGGCGGCCACCAGCCCCATCGCGTAGGCGTTCCACTCGGCACGGCTGGGCAGGGCCCGCGTGTCGGTCTTTCCGGCACGGATCCAGCCCGCGATCTCCTGGGCGAGAATGCCGAAGGAGTACTGGTCGGGAGGGTTGAAGACATCACGCTGGTCGGCGAGGTTGGTGCTCACGGTGACGCAGAACGGCCTCGCCGCGTTCGGGTAGGCGAGCGAGACGGACCACCATCCGAACGCGTAGTGGCCCACCGAGCGGACGCAGTGGTCCGCCGCCGCCGGATCTCCGGACAGATGGACACCGAACCCCACCTGGCTCCCGTCCCGCGCCGTCGTGCGCGGCCGCAGGATCTCCTTCGCGACACCGCCGCCGAACAGACCCTCGCGGCCGGTCAGCGCCAGCATCAGCCGCGTGTAGTCGGCGCAGGACATGACCGCTCCGACCGCGTGATAGGTACCGCACTCGTGCCACGGCAGCGGGACGGCGCGGTCGCCGAACACCATGTGCCCCGTCGTGCAGCGGCTGCGTACCTCGTCCCAGTCGGGGCTGTCGAGCCAGGCGGTGGAGTGCATGCCGAGCGGGTCGAGGATCTCGGCCTTCACGTACTCGCCCAGCGGCATCCCGGTCACCGCCTCGGCCGTCAACGCGGCCACCTGGTACATGAACGACGACGACTGCCAGCCGCTCGCGTCCGCCGGGCTCACGAAGCGGGGCGCGTCCGTGCCGTACTCGTGGACGACACCGCGCTCCACCACGCGCTCGATGTAGCGCATCGCCGGCTCGGGCCGCTCGACCCAGTCGTATCCGTCCGTGGCGGCGCCGCTCAGCATGGACAGCGCCTTGGCCGGCGTGATCGTGCCGCCGAGCGGATTGACGACCGGAAAGGGCAGCTGCGCGTCGATGGGCGCGTCCAGGTCGAGCGCGCCGGAGTCGGCCAGGCGCGCGACCGCGGTGGCCACCAGGAGTTTGCCGAGGCTGCCGACGCGCATGGTGTGCGACTCGGTCACCGGAGCGCCGCTCTCCACGTCGGCGAGGCCGTACGCCATGGTCAGCGGGGTCTCGTCCGCGAAGCCGACGCTGATGAGGGCGCCGGGGGTGCTGGTGACCTCCAGCACCTGGGGCGCGACCCGGTCGACGGCCGCTCGCAGCGCTTCCGGCGTCAGGCTCATACGGGTTCCTCTCGATCTTCGTCCATCGGCCCGCCGGGAGGCGGACCTACCAAGTGACGGGGAGGGACGTGGGAATGGCGGCGAACGAACCCGGCCGGACCGTCAGGTCCTCGACCGGAACCGTCAGGCGCATCCGCGGGAAACGCGCGGTCAACTGGGCGAGGGCGGACTGCAGTTCGAGCCGGGCCAGGGGAGCCCCGATGCAGTACCGCAGCCCGAAGCCGAAGCAGAGGTGCGGGTTGTCCTCGCGGGTGATGTCGAACCGGTCGGGGTCGGGAAAGACGTTCTCGTCATGGGTCGCGGCGTAGATGTCGAGCATCACCAGCTCGCCGCGCCGCACCTCGGCCCCGGCGATCTCCAGGTCCTCACGCGTGTACCGGATGACCGGGGGCAGCAGCCGGCTGACGACCCGCACGCTCTCCTCCGCCGCGGTGGGCGCGAGTCCGGGGTCCTCGCCCAGCGCCCGCCACTGCTCCGGGGAGTCCAGCAGGAGCGCCGTGCCGACGCAGAGCGCCGTCGCGGTGGTCTCGTAGCCGGCGAACAGCACACCCATCGCGAGCTGGGCGACCTGGTCGTCGGTCAGGGTGCCGTCCTCGCACAGCCAGGAGACGACGTCCTGCGTCGGGTGCGCGCGCTTACGGGCGGCCAGTTCGTGGCCGTAGCGGTGCAGGGCGGCGAGACCCGCCCGTGAGCGCTCCCGGTCGCGGGCGTCGCTCACCGCCGTCGTCCACTCGTCCAGGAGCCCTCTCTCCTCCGCCGGGACACCGAGGAGTTCGCCGATCACCTCCCGGGGCAGGAGCAGCGCGAGGGCCTCGGCCAGATCCGCCGGCGGGCCCTGCTTCTCCAGACGGTCCAGGAGTTCGCCGGTCAGCGCCTCGACCCGGGGGCGCATCGCCTTCACATGCCCCGCCGAGAAGAACGGCTGGAGCCGCGAGCGCATCGTCGCGATCCACTTCTGCTCGGTCTCGTAGTCGCCGCGCGGACCGTCGAGCAGCTCCGACGCGCCGCTGCGCGCGGCGTTCTCGGGGTCGTGATGGCTGCGGCCGAGACGCGGATCGGCGAGCAGCTGTTTGATCTCCTGATACCCGGTCACGAGCCAGGCGGGGTCCCCCACGGCCGTGCTGACCCGGTGCACCGGGGCCTGTTTCTGCAGCGCCCGCAGGTTGCGCTGCGGTCGAGCCGGATGCGGTGGGTCGAGCGGAAGTTGAATCTGGGCGGCCATACCTGATTACCTCTTCCTGTAAGCACCGGAGGTCACCTTTCCGAAGGCTGTCGGGGCCGAACAATCCCCGATTTTGCGGGGGTTCCGCGGTCCGCGGCCCCGGCGTTAACATCCACCATGTCTGTGGAACAGCGACCGGGACCGGTGGGATTCGGCGTGCTCGGTTGCGCCGACATCGCGTGGCGGCGGACACTGCCGGCGATGCGGGCCGAGCCCTCCGTCGACATACGCGCTGTGGCGAGCCGCGACCCGGCGAAGGCCGAGCGATTCACCGGCCGATTCGGCGGAGCAGCCGTAAAAGGCTATGCGGAACTGCTGAAGCGGGACGACGTGGACGCCGTCTATATTCCGCTGCCCGCCGCATTGCACACCGAGTGGGTGGAGCGGGCGCTGCTCGCGGGCAAACACGTCCTCGCCGAAAAGCCGCTCACCACCCGGGCGCCGGAGACCGCCCGCCTTTTCGACCTCGCGAGCGAACGCGGGTGCCTGCTGCTGGAGAACATGATGTTCCTGCATCATCCGCAGCATCGCCGCGTCGACGAACTCGTCTCCGGCGGAGCAATCGGTGAACTCCGCTCCTTCGAGAGCACGTTCACGATTCCGCCGAGGCCGCCTGAGGACCCCCGCTACCTGCCCGACGTCGGGGGCGGCTCCCTGGTGGACATTGGGGTCTATCCGCTCCGTGCCGCACTGCGCTTCGTCGGGGGGCGCCTGCGTCTGGTGGGCGGGGCGCTCCGCGTCGAGCGGGCGCGGGGCGCCGTGGTGGGCGGCAGCGTGCTGCTGTCCGACCCGGCCGGGGTCACGGCGCAGCTCCACTTCGGCATGGAGCACTCCTACTGCAGCGCCTACGAGCTGCGGGGCTCGTCCGGGCGCCTCCGGCTCGACCGGGCCTTCACGCCGCCGCCGGACCATCGGCCCACCGTGTGGGTCGAGCGGCAGAACGGGGCCGAGGAGATCTCCCTTCCCGCGGGAGACCAGTTCGCGAACATCGTCGCCGCCTTCGCCGCCGCCGTACTGTCCGGCGACGGCGGTGGCGGCGTCGCCCGGGACCTGGCCGCCCAGAACGCGGACTCGCTCCGCCAGGCCGAGCTCGTCGATGCCATCCGCGACGGGTCCGAGTACGCGTACACGTCCTGAGCCGCGCCTGCCGGGCCGCGTCGTACGTGTCCGGCCGACGCGTCGAACGCGTCGGCCGGACAGCGGGACAGGCCGCCTACGGAGCCGCGATGCCCTTGGCCCACTGCAGCATCAGGGCGCTCGTGACCGGCGCGGTCGTCGCCAGCGCCAGATCGTGACCCGTCTGCGGGATCATCGCCACCTTGAGCTTCGCCTCCGGCAGGTAGAACTGCGACTCGTGGGCGAGCACGCTGTCCGGGTCGTCACAGTCGTACGCGGTCACCCCCTGGCACTCCAGCCAGTCCTGCGCGCCCGCGACGACGAGCACCGGCACCTTGATCCCGTAGGGCGGAGCCGCCGGCTGGGTCACCGCGACCGGCTGGACGTCCTTGGTCTCCTCGTCCTTCGCCACCACCGCCGGGTCGGTCGTGGCCGGGTAGTAGAACATGGAGCCGCGCGTGCCCGGCTTGGTGGTCAAGTACCCGTTGTCGTAGCCGCTGTCCGCGAACTTCGGGTCCTGCACCGCCGGATACGTGTTGGCGCTCACGATCGCGGCGTGATCCGGATTGTGGCTGTTCAGCGCGCTGGTGAGGATCGCCCCGTCCACGTCGCCGTAGCGCGGTATCTCGCGCCACGCGTAGAACGAGCCGAGCGCGTGTCCCACCCAGAGCACCTTCTCGAACGCCTGCCCGCCGACCGTTCCGTCGCGCAGGGCGGTGATGGCGTCGTGCAGCGCGACGGTCCCGGCGTCCCCGGTGACCACGCTGCTGAGCGGGTGGGAGCTGTTGCCCGAGCCGATCGGGTCCACGTTGAAGGTGGCGTACCCGGCTGCCACGGCATGGCGCACGTAGGAGTAATAGCCGTTGCCGACCGGGAAATCCCAATAGGCGTGATTGTAGAACCCGCCGTGCACGAGGAACTGCACGGTGGTGGGGTGGCGGTCGGCGGGCCGGCACAGCTCGCCCCACATGGTTTCGGTCGCCTCGCCCGAATCGGAGAGACGGACCGGCAGCTCGTACGACGTGCAACTCACGCCTCGCGTCGCCTCGTCCGCCGCCGTGGCGGGCGTGGTCGTGGCGACGAGGCCGGTGACCGTCATGAGCGCCGCTATGAGTAAGTATTTCCAGGATGCATGTCTGACTGACACAGAATCACTGCTCCGCAACCGAAGTGAACGAATGGCACGGGGAGTTCCGGCGGCACCGGTCCCGGCCGGAGACCGGGCCGGAGACGGGAGTGGCGGCCGGAGTGGGCACCAGCCCACTATGGGGCCTGTGTTCACCTTGTCAATAGCGCGCAGCTTCCCTTACCAGATATGTCCGTGCGGCGGTACCCCGATCAGCAAGGCTTGTCGCGACGGCCGCGGAGCGGCAACGCTGGGGGCCCACCGCCACATCTGCTGACGAGAATGGTCGGGTATCGGATGCGCATACTGTTCATTCCGGCTTCCGCGCCGTCGCACTATTTCCCGATGGTGCCGCTGATGTGGGCCTGTCGTACCGCCGGTCACGACGTCTGCGTCGCCGCGCAGCCCTGGGGCGAATCGGTCGTCGTGAGTTCCGGGATCTCGATGGTCACCATCGCCAGGTCCTTCGACATGACCGAGGAACTGGCGCGGCACCGGCGGAGGGGACCGGTCGCCACCGCGCCGGGCGCCCCGCCCGCGCTGTATCAGACGCTGGTCGACGCCCAGGTCCGCTTCGCCGTGGAGGCCGCGGACGACGTCGTTTCCCTGGCCCGCGACTGGCGTCCCGACCTGGTCGTCGCCGACCCGCTCGTGCTCGCCGCGCCCCTGGCGGCAGCGGCGGCTGACGCACCGCTGGTCCACCACCTCTGGGGCCCGGACCTGCTGCGCGGCTCCGGGTACGGCTACCCGGGGTGCGGGATGGCGCCGGACGGCTGGCCCGGACCCCTGCGCGAGCTGTACGCCCGCCATGGCTGCGAGCCGCGCACCGAGAACGCCGTCACGGCGGTCGATCCATGGCTGGAGAGCATGCAGATCTGCGAGATCCCGTCGCGGATCCCGCTGCGGTTCGTCCCCTACAACGGGACCAACGTGCTGCCGCCCCCGGTCCTCGCGCCCGCGAAGAAGCGGCGGGTGCTTCTCACCTGGGGCTCGATGCTGGTGATCAGGGACGGTATCGAGGCGTTCCCGGTCGCCGACGTCGTCAAGACGCTCCACGAGCACGACGTCGAGATCGTTCTGGCGGTCAAGGGAGCCGACCGCGGCCTGGTCCCCGACCTGCCCCCGGGGGCGACCGTGGTGGAGAACGTCCCCCTCAACGCGATCGTGTCGTCCTGCGACGCGGTCGTGCACCACGGCGGAGCGGGCACGATCATGACGGCCGCCTACTACGGGGTCCCGCAGCTCGGCGTCGCGGCCACGCGTGACGTGCAGACCTGCTGCGCCCGGCTCGCCGCGACGGGCGCCGGCATCGCGGTCAACAGGGAGGACGCGACCGTGGACGCGCTCGCGAGCGCGGTCGCCTCCCTGCTGACCAGTGATCGCATCGGACCCGCCGCCACCGCGCTGCGCGGCGAGATCCTCGCCCAGCCGAGCCCCGCCGAGGTGACCGACCGTCTCGCCGTCCTCGCCGCCGGCTCCTCCCGGTAGCCGAAGACCGCTCGGCGGGGCGTGCGCCCCTCCGAGCGGTCAGGAAGAGAGCGCGTCCGCCACGCCGGCGAGGCCGTCGTGCAGGCGGACGCGTGGCTGCCAGCCCGTGGCCGCGGAGAAGGACGACGGATCGGTGTGCACGTTCCCGAAGTCGGTGGTGTCCGCCCAGTCGGGCGGCGCCACGGTGACCACGGGCACGGGCGGGCGCCCGGTCCGCGCGGCGACGAGTTCGGCGAGCGTGCCGAACACCTCCCCGAGCCGCACCGACCGTCCGCTGCCCACCGGCCAGCTCGCGCCGCTGAGCGCCTCGGGCGCGCGCATCGCGGCGACGAAGGCGCGCGCCGCGTCCGTGACGTGCACCAGGTCCCGCTCGACGGTGCCGTCGTGCCACATGGTGACGGGCTCGTCGGCGAAGGCCTTGCGGGCCATCGCGGCGACCACGCCGCGGCCCGTCGCCCCGGTCAGCGGGGTACGCCCGTAGACGGTGGCGGGACGGAGCGAGATCCCGCGTACCGTGCCGTTGCGGGTCGCCTCCCGGAGCAGCTTCTCGGCCGCGATCTTCTCCCGTACGTAGTCGTTGAGCGGTGCTCCCTCGGGGGCCGCCGCCTGGACGGTGCTGGCGAACACGACGACGGGCGGCTCGCCGCGCACGGAACGGGCCAGCGTGTCGAGCAGGCCCGTACCCAGCCGCTCGGACTCGCTGCCCGGCGCACGCCACGAGCGCCCGTCGGGCAGGTGGGCCGCCAGATGGATGACGGCGTCCGCGCCGTCGACGGCGTCCCGCACCGCACGAGGATCGGTGAGGTCCGCGAGGTGTGTCTCGGCCGAGGAGGCCGGCAGCGGCAGTTTCCGTTCGCGGGAGACGAGGCGAAGGCGCACCGGTGCGTGGATGAGTTCGGCGGTGACCGCGGCGCCGAGAAAACCGGATGCGCCGAGTACGGCTACGAGCGGTCGGTTCCTGTTCGCGGGCAGCACGGTCGCTCCTCTCCGCCCGTCAGGCGGGGCCGGTACAGCGGGGGAGGATCCCGGACGCCGCCGCCTGTCGCAGACCCGGCGCGGCCCTGTCCTTGTCGGAGATGACCGGTTCCTCGGAAAGGTCCCAGGGCAGGGCGAGTTCGGGGTCCAGCGGGTTGACGTCGATCTGGGAGCCCGGCACGAACTGCTCCGCGCACAGGTAGGTGATCCGGGTGTCGTCGGTGAGCGCCTGGTAGGCGTGGCCGAGACCGGGGACGAGGAAGACCAGTTCGCCGGAGTCCTCGGTGAGGGGGGCGGCCTCGAACCTGCCGAAGGCCGGCGAGCCCACCCGCAGATCGACCACGACGTCGAGCACCGCGCCGCGCGCGCAGCTGATCAGCTTGGCCTCGCCGGAATCGCCTCCGGTGCCGTGGACGCCGCGGATCGTCGTGCGCCTGCTGACCGAGACGTTGCCCTGGCGGACCTGGAAGGGGAAGCCGGTCGCGCGCTGGAGCTCCTCGATCCGGAAGGCCTCGAAGAAACACCCGCGGCGGTCATGGTACTTGTCCGGGATGATGCGGAATGCGCCCGCGATGGCCATTTCCTTGATCTCCAACGGTCGACCACCTCCGGTCCTCAGACGCCTGCACGCGTCATTGTGTGGAGAAAGTAAAATGCTGGTCATACGTTCTCCAATATTCTGTTGGAAGAGTGGCCCGACGTCATCCCCTTATTTATTCGGGTTGTCTTTTCGAGTGACTTTCCGACCGGATTTTCTGGCTCATTCTTGACCAGCGGAAACGTGTACAGTGAAAGCTTCGGCCGCCGTCGATCCGCAACCACCCGCCACGGTCGTCCGCCTTTACCTGGGTTGGTCTGTTGATCAGGCGGGCATACGCTTGTTAGCGTCACGATCATGGCTGAAATCCTGGGAACGACTTCCCCCGACCTGATTCGGCACGGGAATTCCGACGGCGGCACCACCCCGGGTTATACGGTGCCGGAGCAGGTCAATGAGATGTGGCGGGAAAAGCCAGTACGCAGATTCACGATGCGGGACGGCCGCGAAGCCTGGCTGGTGACCGGAATGGCCGAGGTGCGCACCGTCCTCGCCGATCCGCGGTTCAGCCGCGTCGAGGCGCGGCGGCTCGGCGCCGTGATGAGCCCGGCCGTGATCTTCACCAAGCCCGGCATCCTCGACCTGGACCCGCCGGAGCACACCCGGCTGCGCCGTCTGGTCGCCGGGGAGTTCAGCGCCCGCCGGATGCGCGGTCTCCGTCCCCGCATCCAGCGGATCGCCGACGAACTGATCGGGACGATGAAGGCGGCCGGGCCGCCCGCGGACCTGGCGGAGCAGCTCTCCTACCCCCTGCCGATCGCCGTGATCTGCGAGATCCTCGGCGTCCCCTACGCGGACCGGGAGCGCTTCCGCCTCTGGGCCGACCGCGTCAGCGCCCCTGGGACGCAGCCGCAGGAGGCGGTGGCGGCGCTGCGCTCCCTCTTCGACTACATGGGCGGGCTGGTCGACGACAAGCGCGCCCACCCGGACGGCAGCCTGCTGCACGGCCTGGTCACCGCCCGCGACGAGCAGGGCCGCCTCGACGACGAAGAGCTGGTCACCCTCGGCTGCGGTCTTCTGCTGGCCGGCTACGAGACGACCGCGACCATGCTCGGCAAGGGGCTGCTGGCACTGCTGGACAACCCGGACCAGCTGGCCGTCGTGCGCCGCGACCCACGGGCCGTGCCCGGCGCGGTCAGCGAGGTGCTGCGCCACGTCACCCCCGGCGTCGACCCGCACTCCGGGCTGATCCGCGCCACGACGGCCGACGTGGAACTGGGCGGCACCACCATCCCCGCCCACAGCGTGGTCGTCGCGTGCAACACGGCCGCCAACTTCGACCCGGCGGCGTTTCGGGACCCGGACCGCTTCGACGTCACCCGTGAGGACGCCGCGGCGCATCTGGCATTCGGGCACGGGATGCACCGCTGTGTGGGTGCGCAGCTCGCCCAGATCGAACTGGAGGTCGCGTTCGCCGCCCTCTTCCCGGCGATCCCCGAACTGCGGCTCGCCGTCCCAGCCGACGAGATCACCTACACCCAGACCGCGCTCATCAGGGGTCTGCGCTCTCTTCCGGTCCTTTGGTGAGTGCGGGGCGAGTGCCGGTCCATGCGGGGGGGTGCAACCCTGGGTTGACATAGTGGGCGCATGCCCACTATGGTCATTCCATGGCGAATTCGAAGCTCGGCGGAGAACTCCATCAGCAGCGTGGCACAGCCGAAAACTACGGCCTGGACGCAGCGCGCTACGATCGCACCCGGCCCCGTTATCCAGATGGTCTGGTGGACCGTATCGCGCGGTCGTGCCCGGGTAATGAGCTACTGAATGTAGGCGCGGGCACGGGCATCGAGGCACGTCAATTCCAGGCGGCCGGATGCACGGTTCTCGGAGTGGAGCCGGATGCCCGGATGGCGGATTTCGCGCGGGCCCACGGAACGGAAATCGAAATCGCGCGCTTCGAGGAATGGGACGCGGCGGACCGGCGCTTCGACGGCATCATCTCGGGCCAGGCATGGCACTGGGTCGACCCCGAGGCGGGTGCGGCCAAGGCGGCGTCGGTGCTGCGCCCGTCGGGACGCTTCGCCGCGTTCTGGAACGTCGCGGAGCCCCCGGCGGAGGTCCGCGAGGCCTTCCGGAAGATCTACGTCGAGGTGGTGCCGGACGCGCTGGCCACGCGGGCCTACAGCATGCCGGCGCCGCCGGTCAGCAGCTCGCCGCTGCTCACCAAGACCATCGAGGGCATCCGCAAGGCCGGGGGGTTGTTCGGTGAGCCCGAGCAGTGGCAGTTCGAGTGGGAGTACGTCTACAGCAAGGACGAGTGGCTCGACCAGCTGCCCACCCAGGGGGACCACGGCCAGTTCGAGCCCGAGAAGCTGGAGCGGGTGCTGACGGAGGTCGGCGCCGCGATCGACGCCATGGGCGGCAGCTTCGACATGAAGTACACCGCCGTCGCGGTCACCGCGACGCGTCCCGCGTCCTAGCCGGGAGTGCGCCGGAAGGGCACCTGAGCATCCTCCGCCCGGCAGCGCCGCCGCCCCCGACCGACAGTCCGGTCCGGGGGCGGCAGCCTTTCGTGGTCGCGCCCCGCCCAGGTCGGACAGCACCGCCGCCGCCGTGTCGGCGAGCAGGTCCAGCGTGCGCAGCAGGCCGGCCCGGGCCGGCTGCGTCGGCCGGCCGGCACGCAGCGTCCCGGTCGGCTTGCCGCCCGGGCGACCGATGAGTTTCGGTCTCTCGGCCGGTCTCCCCTCGTGACGCCTAGGAAAGGAACCGTCATGTCGGAGCTTCTGGTCGACTTCATCACCTCCCTCGACGGCTACGCGTCGGGAGAGGGATGGCCCGGGTTCTGGGGTCTGGAGGGCCCGGAGTACCTCGCATGGCTCGGGGAGCAGCCCGAGGTCACCTATCTGATGGGAGCGAACACCTACCGCCTGATGTCGGGCTTCGCCGCGGGCGAGGTCCCCAGTGGCCAGGACGAGTTCCGGCCCGAGGAAGAGGAGTCCGTCGACGAGCTGACCCGAGCGTCCAAGGTGGTGTTCTCCTCCTCGCTCGAGGATCCGCTGAAGTGGGCCAACTCCACGCTCGTCCGCGACGACGCCGTCGAGGCGGTCCGCGCCATGAAGTCGGACGGCTCGGGGCTGCTCAGCACGATCGGCAGCATCAGCCTGTGCCGGTCCCTGCTGCGTGCCGGACTCGTCGACCGCTTCCGGGTCGTGATGTTCCCGGTGATCACCGGCGCCACGGGCGCGGAACGCATCTACGACGGCTATCCGGATGTCGCCCTCGACATGATCGAGCACCGCACCTTCGACGGCCGCATCCAACTGGTCGAGTACAAGCCCCGCGTGCTCGAACACCCGCCGCTCGGCGCCCCCGCGTGACACCGCCCCGTCCACCGGCCCCGGCGGTGGTCGCGGTCCGCCTCCTTCGCCCGGCCGTCACGGGGTCCTGAAGCCCCGGAAGGTGACCGGCCTTCGGGTCTTGAAGCCGAGCCGTTCGTACAAGGCGATCGCACTGGCGTTCGCCTCGGCCACATGCAGGAACGGACGATCACCGCGCGCCACCATGCGGGCGGCGAGTGCGCCGACGAGGCGGGCGGCGTGGCCCTGCCCGCGCGCCTCGGCAGCGGTGCAGACGGCGCTGATCTCGGTCCAGCCCGCAGGGCGCAGTCGTTCCCCGGCCATCGCCACCAGGGTGCCGTCGATCCGGACGCCCAGGTAGGTGCCGAGTTCAGGGGTGCGGGGCCAGAACGGCCCCGGCTTGGTCCGGGCGGCGAGATCCAGCATCTCGGGCACGCTGTCCGCGTCCAGTTCGACCACGTCGGTGCCGGACGGGGCGCCCGGCCGGCCGGGGCGGCCGTCGCCGGGCCAGATCATCTGGCGGCCCTCGAGGCTGAAGACCGGCTCCCAGGTCGCCGGCGGAACGGCAGGGCAGTCGAACAGGTCGGCGAAGGCGCCCGGACCGAGCAGCCGGGCCAGGTCGGCCCAGTCCTCCGCGTCCGGGGCGGCGGACACGGAGGAGAAGGTCGCCACGTCGGTGGGATAGGTGGCGGCCCGGCCGAGCCGCCGGGCCAGGTGCGCGTGCCGGCCGCCGAGCGACTGGCCCACCGGGTCGTCGAGGACCGGGTCGTCGTCGTTCGCGATCATGCTCTTCCTCTCCTGGTGGGGCGCGGCGCCGTGGTCCGGTGCGCGAGCCGCACCGCACGAGGTCAAGGCCGGGCCGAGGCGACCTTCAGTCCGAATCCGATCAGTACGGTCCCCGTGGCACGGTCCATGGCCCGGCGTACGGCCGGCTTCTCGAAGAAGGAGCGGGCTTTGGCCAGCAGCAGGACGTACGCACCGAGCCAGACCGCGGTGAGCACCGCGTGTACGAGGACCAGCAGGGCCATGCCGCGGTGCGGAGAGAGCCCGGCCGGGGCCAGCGTCGGCAGCAGACCCGTGTAGAACACGGCGATCTTCGGATTGAAGACGTTGCTCACCAGACCCGTCCGCCAGGGGTTGCCGCGAGGCGGGGCGAGGGCCGCTGCCGGCGCCCGCGACCGGTCGCGGCGGCTCTGGCGCAGCGCCTGGACACCGAGGAAGACGAGATAGGCGGCGCCGGCCAGCCTGACCACCGTGTAGGCGGTGGCGGACGCGGCCAGGACGGTGGCGAGGCCGGCCACCGCGAGCACGCCCCAGACCAGCAGCCCCGCGGTGATCCCGCCCACGGTCCGCAGCCCGTCCTGCCAGCCGGACGCGACGGCCCGCCTGGTCACGACGGCCATGTCCGGACCGGGGACCATGGTCAGGACGGCCAGCACACCGACGGCGGTCAGGAACTGTACGAGCATGGCCCCAGTCTCACATCCGGGACCGGTGGGAACCTTCGGCCGGGTGCCGGACACGGACGGAGTATGGAACTGAACGACGCTGATCCCGCCGTGCCGGTCGGCGGGACGTCCGACCGGGAGCTGTGGGCGAGGGCCGTCGACGGCGATCGTGAGGCGTTCGGCCGGATCTTCGACCGGCACGGAAAGGCCGTCTACAACCATCTGTTCCGGCGCACGGCCGACTGGTCCGAGGCCGAAGACCTCACGTCGGCCGTGTTCCTGCACGCCTGGCGCCGGCGGAAGGAGACGGTGCTCGACCGGGACTCCGCGCTGCCGTGGCTGCTGGGCATAGCCAACGGCCAGGTGTCGAACACCAGGCGGCGGCTGCGACGGGCCGAGGCGTTGCTGCACCGGCTCGTCCAGCACGAGGAGCCGGCGGGCGACCACGCGGACCGGGTCGCCGGCCGGGTCGACGACGAGCGCCGCATGTCGGAGATCCACCGGGCGCTGGCCCGGCTGCCGCGGCACGAACGCGAGGTCGTCGAGCTGTGCGTCTGGTCCGGCCTGGACCAGCAGGCGGCCGCGGCCGTGCTGAAGGTGGCGGTCGGCACCGTGAAGTCCCGACTGCACCGGGCGCGGCGGCGGCTGGGCGCCGACCTCGGCACAGCCGCGGATCCGCCGCCGTTCAGTTCCGCGCATCCCGTCAACGCGAAGGAGGTCGCACGATGAATGACCCGCAGGGCATTCCCGCGGCTCCTTCCGATCGTGATCTGCCGGACCACCGGCGGACCCGAGAGGAACTACTGATGAAGATCGGTCCACAGGACAACGGGGCCTCGCTGCGCCGCAGATGGGGCGTGCCGCTCGGGGTCGCCACCGGAGTGACGGCGGTGAGCCTCGCGGCCGTGGTCGTCCTCGGCGGGACGGGGGACGCCGGGCCGAAGACCACCGGCCCCGCACGCGGCGGCGCGAGCCCGGCCGGCTCCGCCCCGGCCTCCGCTCCGAGCGCGGCGTCCTCGCCCGGCGGGGCCTCGGCCGAGGCCGGCTTCACCATCACCGACGCGACGACGACCCCGATCGACGCCCGGACCGTCACCCGGATCCTCTCCTCCTGCCTGGGGCCGGACGCGTCGCGGTACCACTCCGTCGTCGCGGTCCGTACGCCGCTCGCCTCGGCGGACTGGGACGGCGTGGTCGTGGCCGTCGACTCCGCCGGACAGTACGTGCAGTGCCAGTCGAAGGGCGACAAGGGCACCAGCCAGGACTCCCCGCCCACGTTCATCAACGACCGCCTGTGGGGCACCGGTCGGGTCGTCGAGTACTTCGACTCCATGATGGTGCCCGCGGGGGAGGGGAAGTACCTCATGCTGGGCGCCGGGCACTACTCGTCCGACGTCGCCAGGATCACCGTCAGTTACGGCGACGACCCGAAGGAGTACCCGGCTCGCATGGCGGGCGGCGCGTTCGTCTACGGTGCCGCCCTTTCCCCGGACACCCCTCCCGGCCCGCGCTACCTGGGCCCGAGCCCCTACGTCCATGCCTACGACGCGTCCGGCAAGGAGATCTACGACCAGGCCGAGGACCCGAAGTTCACCGGCGACGAATAGTCCGGCCGCCCCTTCCCGCCGTGCGGCTCACGCGGTCGCTCCCGGTGCCCGGCACCGGGAGCGACCGCCGCACCGGCCGGTGATCCGCATCCCGGGGGAGCCCAGCCCCCGCCCGCGCCGCACCCGCGTCCCACACCCCCTACCGCGGTAGCACTTCCGTCTTGGCTCCCGGGTATGACGCCCGGCGCCCGGCCGTCCGCCCACTGTGTCCTTCGCCGTTGCTCGTCGTTGCTCGTCGCCCGGCCATGACGGAAAGGACGCTCATGACCACAACCCTGGCTGCCCCGGTCTCCATCGGGAAGGCCGCCGTCGGTGCCCTCGGCATCCTGGCGCTGTCCACCGGTGCCCTGGAGTCGGTGGTGGCACCGACGATCCCGCTCCTGGAGCGCGAACTGGACATGAGCCAGTCCGAGGGAGCGCTGCTCAGCATCGTCCTCCTCGTCACCGGTGCGCTCGTCACCCCGCTGGCCGGCAAGTTCGGCGACCGCTACGGCGGGAAGAAGATCCTGATCCGGCTGATGGCCGTGGTCTCGGTAGGCGGCACGGTGTCCGCCCTCGCCCCGAACCTGCCCGTACTGCTGGTCGGCCAGGTGTTGCAGGGCGCGATGATCGGTGCGCTGCCCCTGTCGTTCATCGTGGTCCGCAAACACCTCCCACCCGGGGAGTCCAAGGTCGCCATCGGTGTGGTCAGCGGACTCTTCGTCGGCGGGTCGATGGTCGGCATGCTGTCGGCCGGTCCGGTGGCGGAACAGCTCTCCCGGCACTGGATGTTCGCGCTGCCGACGATCGCGGTCGCCGGGGCCACCCTGCTCGTGCACCGGCTGATGCCGGCCGATCCGCCGGGCCGGACGGACGGTGCCGGGATCGACTGGCCCGGCCTGCTGCTCCTGAGCGGGACGCTGGTCACCCTGATGCTCGTCCTCGCGCTGGCGCCCGAGGCCGGATCACTGCCGCTTCCGCTGCTCGCTCTCGTCGTCCTCCTGGCCGTCCTCGTCACCGCATGGGTGAAGGCGGAACGGCGTGCGGCCGCGCCGATGATCGACCTGCGCATGCTGGCCCGGCCCGCCATCTGGAAGGCGTGCGTGCTGACGTTCGTGATCTGCCTCGGCGCCACGATGGCGGTCTATCTCGTTCCGCAGCTGCTCGACGAACGCGGGGACGGCTACGGGTTCGGCGCCGGCGCCACCGAGATCGGCTTCTACCTGCTGCCCGGCGCCGTCGCCGCGGCGCTGGCCGGTCCGCTCGGCGGGATCGGGGACCGGCGCTTCGGCTCGCGCGCCGTGGTCACCACCGGCGTCGTCATGATGGCCGCCGGTCTGCTCGCCGTGGCGGCGGTGCACAACGAGGTCTGGCACCTGGTCGTCGGCAAGGTGCTGATCGCGCTGGCGAACGGCCTGTGCGTCACGGCCATGATGACCAGCACCGCCACCGCCGTCGACCCGGCCGACACCGGCATCGCCACCAGCCTGATCCTGGTCAGCCGCGTACTCGGCTCCGCCGTCGGCGGGCAGCTCGGCGGCGCGCTGCTCACCGCAGGAACCCCCGCCGGTTCGGAGGTCGCGGCCGAATGGGCCTACGTCACCGGCTTCGTCGTCGCCGGCATCGTCGTCCTGCCGGCCCTGTTCGTCGCCCGCACCATGAGCAAAGGAGTCACGTCATGACCCGCACCGCACCGAGGCGCACCGTCCTGATCTCCGGCGCCGGCATCGCCGGTTGCGCCCTGGCCTTCTGGCTCAACCGCCACGGCTACGGGGTCACCGTGGTGGAGCGGGCCGGCACCCTCCGCAGCGGCGGATACCCCATCGACGTCCGCGGCACCGCACTCGACGTCGTGGAGCGGATGGGGATCCTGCCGCAGCTGCGCGACGCGCACGTCGACCTGCGCCGGATCACCTTCCTCGACGGGGACGGCGAGGAGGTGACCTCGCTCCACCCGCACACCGTCACCGGCGGGGTGACCGGACGGGACCTGGAGATCCGGCGCGGCGACCTGACCGACGCGCTGTACAGGGCGGTCAGGGACGACGTGGAGTTCCTCTTCAACGACTCCGTCGACACCCTCGACCAGACCGGGCACGGAGTCGACGTCACCTTCCACGGCGGCGGCAGCCGCCGGTTCGACCTGGTCTTCGGCGCGGACGGCACGCACTCGCGCACCCGCGAGATGCTGGTCGGACCCGAGGAGCGGTTCCACCGCCATCTCGGCTACTGCTTCGCCGTGTTCACCATGCCCAACACCCTCGGCCTGTCCCACGAGACGGTGATGTGGAACGCCCCGGGCAGGGCCGCGGCCGTCTACGCGGTGGGCGCCGACGAGGAGGTGCACGCCTTCCTGAACTTCGCCCAGCCGGACCCGCCCCGCGACGCCTTCGCCGACCCGGACGCCCGACGAGCCCTGCTCACCGACGTCTTCGCCGACGCCGGCTGGGAGGTCCCGGGCATCCTGGGCGCCCTCCGCGACGCGGACGACGTGTTCTTCGACGCGGTCGGCCAGATCCGGATGCCGCGCTGGACCAGCGGCCGGGTCGCACTGCTGGGCGACGCCGCGTACGCGCCCTCGTTCCTCACCGGCCAGGGCACCAGCCTCGCCCTGGTCGGCGCGTACATGCTCGCCGCATCCCTCGCCGACCGGGACCACGCCGAGGGCTTCGCCGCCTACGAGCACGCCACCCGTGACTTCGTGACCCTGAACCAGGACCTGGTCGGCGAGGGCGGCGCCACACTCTTCCCGACCACCGCCCAGGCCCTGGAGCAGCGCAACGCCCGGCTGCGCGGGCTCGGCAGCATGCCCGCCCCGCGACCCCGGCCGGCCCATTCGGCCCTGGCCCTGCCGTCCTTCGGCGGCCGCTGACTCCGCTCGGTCTCACCAGCTGCGTTGCCCGAGCGGATGGGCCCCGGTCACCCCACCAGGGTGGCCGGGGCCGCCCCGACGAACCCGGCTCACGCCGCCCGACCGGTTGACGCATTGGTCCAGACCATCTACGTTGTGGGCGCTCAACCCCCTCACGCGCACGGTTCACCTCACCCCTGTACCACCCCACCACCACAGGGAGAGCCATGTACCCCAGGCGCAGACCACTGCCGACCGGCACGAGAGCGCGCATCGTCGCCCTGCTGACCGCGCTGCTGCTGCCGCTCGCGGCGCTCACCGCACTCGCGACACCCGCCCAGGCGGCCGGGACGCTGACGGCGACCTTCACCTCGCAGAGCAACGGGTCCGGATGGACGGGCAAGTACGTCGTCCACAACAACGGCACGGCCGCCTCCGACGGCTGGACCCTGGAGTTCGACCTGCCGCCCGGTGTCTCGGTGAGCGGCCACCTCTACGGCGAGGCCACGGTCTCCGGCAGCCACGTGACCGTCAAGAACGCCTACTACAACGGGCGGGTCCCGGCCGGCGGCAGCACCGAGCCCTACAGTTACCAGTTCTCGGCGACCGGCCCGGTCGGCACCCCGAGCGGCTGCACCGTCAACGGCGACAAGTGCGACGGCACCCCCGACGTGCCGCCCGCCGCCCCCGGCGCACCGGAGGCGACCGCGGTCACCGCGCACACGGTCGCGCTGAAGTGGGCCGCGGCGAAGCCCGGCGACCACCCCGTCACCTCCTACGAGGTGCTGCGCGGCACCGAGACCGTTGCCACCACCAGCGGCACCTCCGCCACCGTCACCGACCTGACCCCGGCCACGAGTTACACCTTCACCGTCCGGGCCACGGACCGGCGCGGCAACGTCGGACCGGCCGGCGCCCCGCTCACCGTGAAGACGGTGGACCCGTCGACCGACCCGACGCCGCCGACCGCGCCGGGCAACCCGCGCTCCACCGGCAAGACCGCCTACAGCGTCGGCCTGGCCTGGGACAGGGCCACCGACAACGTGGCCGTGGCCGCCTACGACGTCTACCGCGGCGACACCCTGGCGAAGACCGTCGGCGCGGACACCACCACCACGACGGTGGACGGCCTCTCCCCGGCCACCGCCTACACCTTCACCGTCAAGGCCCGGGACACCGCCGACAACTCCTCGGCGGCCTCCGCGGCCGTGCGGGTGACCACCGACGACATGGCCGGCGAGGGCAAGCAGCTCAAGGTCGGCTACTTCGTGCAGTGGGGCATCTACGGACGCCAGTACTTCGTGAAGAACCTCGACACCTCCGGCGCCGCGAAGCAGCTGGACGTCATCAACTACGCCTTCGAGAACCTCGACCCGACCGACCTCACCTGCCAGGCGGGTGTCACCAAGGGCACCTCCGGCAACCCGCAGGACCCGGACGAGGGCACCGGCGCGGGTGACGCGGACGCCGACTACGCGCGGCCCATGTCCGCGGCCCAGTCGGTCGACGGGGTTGCCGACGACGGCTGGGGCAAGCTGCGCGGCAACCTCAACCAGCTGAAGAAGCTCAAGGCCAAGTACCCGCACCTGAAGGTCGTCGTCTCGCTCGGCGGCTGGACGTACTCCAAGTTCTTCTCGGACGCCGCCGCCACGCCGGAGTCCCGGAAGAAGTTCGTCGAGTCCTGCATCGACGTGTGGATCAAGGGCAACCTGCCCGTCTACAACGGCGCGGGTGGCCCGGGCACCGGCGCCGGCATCTTCGACGGCATCGACATCGACTGGGAGTGGCCCGGCTCGGAGGGCCACCCGGGCAACCACTACGGCGCCCAGGACAAGGACAACCTGACCGCGCTGCTCGCCGAGTTCCGCAGGCAGCTCGACGCGCTCGGCGGCGAGCACCGGCTCCTCACCGCGTTCACCCCGGCCGACCCGGCGAAGATCGAGGCGGGCTGGGACCTGACCAAGATCTTCGACTCCCTCGACTTCGCCAACGTCCAGGGCTACGACTTCCACGGCTCGGGCAGCGACAACTCCTGGGAGCCGAACCGCACCGGGCACGCCTCCAACCTCTACACCGACGCGGAGGACCCCTACCCCTTCCACTTCAGCATCGAGAACGCGATCCAGACCTATCTCGACGCGGGGGTCAACCCGCGCAAGCTGACGGTCGGCTTCCCCTTCTACGGGCGCGGCTGGCAGGGCGTCACCGAGGGCGGCGCGGCCGGCGAGTGGCAGGACGCGAACGGCGCGGCCCCCGGGCAGTTCCCCGCCGAGGCCGGGGTCCGCGGCTACAGCAACCTGATCTCCAGCTACCCGTCCATGACCGTCCACCACGACGAGGAGTCGGTGTCCACGTTCGGCTACACCGGTGCGGGCGGCCAGTGGTGGTCCTTCGACGACACCTGGTCGATCGGGAAGAAGACCGACTGGATCAAGTCCAAGGGCCTGCTGGGCGGGTTCGTCTGGGAGATGTCCGGAGACACCTCGGACGGCCGCCTGATGACCGCGCTGGACAACGGACTGAAGTGACACGCGGACCAAAACCGCCCACGCACTGAGGTGCGGCACGGGCCGAAGCGAGGCGCGGCGCACCCGGCTCGTCGCCACCCCGCGCAGGGGCGGTGGCGAGCCGGGTGCGGCCGGGCCCCGCCCCCTCCGTGCCAGAATGGACCGCCCGCACCCGCACGTCGTACCGCCCCCGAGGTTCCCGTGACCAAGCCCGTCGCCCGTGAGCCGCAGCGCCGCAACGCGCGGTCGAACCGGGCGCGCATCCTGGCCACCGCCCGCCGGGAGCTGGGGCGGAACCCGGACACCACCCTGGAGGAGCTGGCCCGCGCCGCCGGTGTCGTACGGCGCACCCTCTTCGGCCACTTCCCGGGGCGTGCGGCGCTCCTCGAAGCCCTCGCCGAGGA
>NZ_JAIOJZ010000056.1 GCF_020404845.1 Streptomyces hyderabadensis
GCTGCGGGCAGTCGCCAGCCGCCGCCGCTGCGGGCAGTCGCATGCCGCGTAGCTGCGGGCAGTCGTGCCGCTGGGGCGGCACGGGTGGGCGCAGCGGCACCCCGCAACGCCGGGCTGCGTTCCCCACCCCCCGCGCCCACACGAACGCCGGGTGCCGAGGGTTACAGGGCGACACCCACCGTCACCGGTTCGTTGACCAGCGTGACGCCGAACGCCTCGTGGACCCCGGCCACCACCTCGCGGGCCAGCGCAAGCAGATCCTCGGTGGTCGCCTCACCGCGGTTGGTCAGCGCAAGGGTGTGCTTGGTGGAGATGCGGGCGGGGCCGCTGCCGTACCCCTTGGTGAAGCCCGCCCGGTCGATCAGCCAGGCCGCGGAGGTCTTGACGTGGCCCTCCCCGGCCGGGAAGGCGGGCGGTTCCGCGGCGTCACCGAGGCGTTCGGCGACGCGGGAGCGGAACGCGGCGAACTCCTCGTCCGTGAGGATCGGGTTGGTGAAGAACGACCCGGCCGACCAGGTGTCGTGGTCCTCGGGGTCCAGCACCATGCCCTTCCCCGCGCGCAGCTTCAGCACCGTCTGCCTGGCGGCGGCCAGCGGCACCCGGTCGCCGGCCTCGACGCCGAGGGCGCGCGCCGTCTCGGCGTAGCGCAGCGGCGCGGAGAGGCCGCCGGCGTCCTCCAGCTCGAAGCGGACCCGCAGGACCACGTACCGCTCGGGCTCGGCCTTGAAGCGGCTGTGGCGGTAGGAGAAGGCGCAGTCGGCGTTGGAGAGGGCGACCGTCTCGCGGCTGCGGCGGTCGTACGCGGTGACCTCGGTGATCGTGGCGGACACCTCCTGCCCGTACGCGCCGACGTTCTGGATCGGGGTCGCGCCCGCCGAGCCGGGGATGCCGGCCAGGCACTCGACGCCCGCCAGGCCCGCCTCGACGGTGCGGGCTACGGCGTCGGTCCAGATCTCGCCGGCCGCCAGCTCCAGCGTCGTGCCGTCGAGGCGGAAGCCGCGCGTGGCGATGTGCAGCGCGGTGCCGTCGAAGCCCTTGTCGCCGATGACCAGGTTGGACCCGCCGCCGATGAGCAGCAGCGGGGTCCCGGTGTCGTCGGCCTCGCGGACGGCGGCGATCACCTCGGCGTCGGTGGTGGCCGTGACCAGCCGGGTCGCGGGTCCGCCCAGGCGGAAGGTGGTCAGCGGGGCGAGCGGGGCGTCATGGAGTTCCTGCACGCGCTCAAGACTACGAGACGGCGACGCCCCGACCGGTCGGCCGGGGCGTCGTCGGGTGGGTTCTCACGTCAGGCGCTTGCGCACCTCCGTCCAGCTCACCGGCAGTTCGTCGCTGGAGGCCGGCCAGGAGGCGAACTTCGCGTCCCGCATCTGTGCCGACAGTCCGCGGGAGGCCGGCGCGTGGGGGCCGGAGCGCGCGAAGGTCTTGAGTGCCTCGGGCGACTCCCAGGCGGAGAGCGTCCAGAAGGTCCGCTTGAAGGGTTCCGCCTTCAGGGAGGCGCCGTACGCGCCGGGCGCGCTCCCGATCTGCCGCCACACGCCCGGCGTGCGCACCAGGAACTTCAGCGCTCCCCACAGCGTGCGGGTCTCGAAGCGGGAGGCGAAGACGTGGACCTCGGTGGCGCGGGGCGGCTCGTTCGGCACGGTCCAGGGAAGGGTGGGCATGTCGTACTCCTCTCGTGTGCTGTGCGTCGGGTTCGTTCGGGCGTTGCGGGTCGCGCGGGTCAGTGCGGGCGCGTCGGTGCCGTCGTGGCGAGGGCCGGCTCCGTCGCCGGTGCGGCCGGGGGTGTTCCGTCGGCGGTCCGGCGGCGCGCGGGGACCAGCAGGGCGGCGAGACCGCCGAGGGCGACCACCGCGGCGCCCACCGCGACCGCGGGCCGCAGTCCGTCCACGAAGGTCTGCGCCGACTCGTAGCCGCCCCGCGCCGCGAAGATCGACGACATGACCGCGATGCCGAGCGCCCCGCCCACCTCGCGCAGTGCGTTGTTGGCGCCGGAGGCGATGCCCTGTTCCTTCGCGGCGACGCTGGACATCACCAGCGCGGAGGCGGGGGCGAAGTAGAGGGCCATGCCGATGCCGCTGATGATCAGACCCGGCAGTTGGACCGCGTAGGAGGCGTCCGCCGTGATCACGGAGGCGAGGTAGCCGAGACCGGCCGCCTGGAGGAAGAGCCCGGCCGCGACGACCGGGCGTCCGCCGATCCGGTCGGAGAGGAGTCCGGCGATCGGCGCCACCAGCATCGGCATACCGGTCCAGGGCAGCATGCGCAGGCCCGCCTCGGTGGGCGAGTAGCCGAGCACGCCCTGCATGTACTGGCTGAGCAGGAAGATCGAGCCGAACATCCCCAGGAACATCAGCAGGCTCGCCGCGTTGACGCCGGAGAAGGCGCGGGAGCGGAACAGCCGCATGGGGAGCATGGGGTTCTTGGCGCGGGTGCTGTAGAGGACGAAGCCGGCGAGCAGCGCGGCCCCGGCGAACAGGGCGGTCAGCACCACGGCGCCGGTCCAGCCGTCGACGGGGCCGCGGACCAGGCCGTAGACGATGCCGAAGAGTCCGCCGCTGGCGAGCGCGGTGCCGGGTATGTCGAGCGGGGCACTGGTGCCGTGCGACTCGGCGAGGCGCAGCCGGGCGAGCGGCAGCAGGGCCAGGCCCAGCGGAACGTTCAGCCAGAAGATCCACTGCCAGGAGATGTGCTCGGTGAGAGTGCCGCCGACCAGCGGCCCGGAGGCCACGGCGAGCCCGTTGACGGCACCCCAGATGCCGTACGCCATCCCGCGGCGCTCGGCGGGTACGGCGGCCGTGAGCAGGGTCAGCGTCAGCGGCATCATGATCGCGGCGCCGACGCCCTGCACCGCGCGGGCGGCGATGAGCGAGTCGATGCCGGGCGCCATGGCCGCGGCGGCGGAGGCCCCGGTGAAGACGGTGAGGCCGACGAGGAAGAGCCTGCGGCGGCCGAAGCGGTCGCCGAGGGCCGCCCCGGACATCAGGAGGACCGCGAAGGTGAGCGTGTAGGCGCTCACGGTCCATTCCAGGTCGTGCAGCGCGCCGCCCAGGTCCTCGCGGATGGAGGGCAGGGCGGTGGTGACGACGAGGTTGTCCAGGGCCGCCATGAAACCGGCGACGCTGGTGATCACGAGGGCCCAGGCCGCGCCCCCGCCGCGTGCGTTCCGACGTGTTCCCTGTTGTGACATCTCTCCCCCAGAGGGTGTGCGTGCGTTTGCCGTGGTTTCTGGTTAGTAATTGATGACTAACTTTTGCGGCCATGCGGAAGCGAGTGACCGCCCGCCGACCGCGTTCCTGCGCGCCGCTACGCGTCTCCCCGGCGCGGCTTGGCCTGACCCGATTCGTAGATGCCGCCGTAGACACGGTGTCCCGGCGGGAATCCCATGCCGACCAGGTTGTTGATCAGCATGCCGTACGCCAGGAAGGTCGTCGTCTGGCCGATGTCGGCCCCCAGCGGCAGGTGCACGGCGTCCCAGAGCTCCATCCAGCCCTTGCGCACCATCTCGCCGAACTCGTGGTCACCGGCCGCCTCGGCGCCGGCGACGGTCACGAACACCTGCAGCTGCATCTGGAGCTTCTCGGGGTCGTCGGCGATCAGCTGCGTGTAGGCCTCGGCCATGACGTGGAGGGCTTCCTCGCCGTGCAGACCCTCGGACGCCTTCTCGAACACCTCGCGCGTCTCCCGCAGGCAGCGCTCCGCCACCGCGAGGAAGATCGCCCGCTTGTCCGGGAAGAGGCGGAAGAGGTACGGCTGGGAGACCCCCACCCGCTTGGCGATGGCCTCCGTGGAGGTGCCGTGGTAGCCACCCCGGGCGAACTCGCTCGTCGCCGCACGGATGACGCTCTCGCGCCGCTCCTCTGCGCTCATCCTGACCATGCGAGTAAGTTAGTACTCAATCACTAACTTCGTCAAGCGACGCCGTGCGTTCAGGTCTCGCCGCAGGTCCGGGGAGGCCGGGCCGGGTCAGCGCGGCCGCCGCTGCAGGACATCGGCGAGCACCGTGTTCACCAGCTTGGCGACGGTCGCCGTGGCCGGTGGACCCGGGTCCCGGTCCGCGAACAGGAGATGCCCCCCGCCGACCAGGGAGAGGGTGAGCGAGTCGACGTCGGCGTCGGCCGAGATCCGGCCCCGCGCGCGCTCGGCGGTCAGGTAGGCGGAGACCGCCGAGGTGACCTGGGAGAGTATCGCGATGCCGCCCCCGGGCATCCCTTGCCGCAGCCGGGCCCGCAGCTCGTCCCGGAAGGTGATGAGCGGGATGATCGCCACGGGCACCGGTCCGAAGAGCGTGGTCAGCGCGTGGGTGAGGTTGTCGGCCACGGCGCCGGTGCCCACGGCCTCGCGCAACGCCAGTGCCTGCGCATCGAGCCGCGCGGCACGGTCGAGCACGAGCGCGGCGAGGAAGGCGTCGAAGTCGGTGAAGTGCCGGTGCAGGACGCCCTTGGCGCAACCCGCCTCGTCGGTGACCGCCCGGCTGGTCAGCCCGTTCGGACCCGCTCGCAGAAGCACGCGTTCCGCGGCGTCGAACAGCTGCTGACGCGCGTCGCGAAGGTGCACTCCGGTCGGCACGTGCGACCCCCTCCCTCCCGTGCGTCAGGCCCGCCTGACATCCATCGGCACATGGGCGTCGGCCCACCACTCGCCTGTGGGCGCCTGCCCACATTTTACGCGTGGCGGTTGCCCGCCCCTGGGGGGTGCGCAACCGCCCACCAAGGTGAACGCATGCCCATGCCCACTCCGCCGCCGCCCGGCCGACGGGCGGCGAGCAGGGGGCGGTCCGGGGAACCGGTCAGCCCAGTCGGACGACCGCCCGGGACATGCCGAGGACTTTCTGGCCGCCGCTGGTGGCCGTGAGGTCGACGCGGACGGTGTTGTCGTCGAGCTTGGCCGCCACCTTGCCGCTGACCTCGATCACGGCACCCCGCTCGTCGTTCGGGACGACGACGGGCCTGGTGAAGCGGACGCCGTACTCCACGACGGAGCCCGGGTCGCCGGTCCAGTCGGTGACCACGCGGATCGCCTCGGCCATGGTGAACATGCCGTGCGCGATGACGTCCGGCAGACCCACCTCCTTGGCGAACTTCTCGTTCCAGTGAATCGGGTTGAAGTCGCCGGAGGCACCCGCGTAGCGCACGAGCGTGGCGCGGTCCACGGGGAAGCTCTGCGCGGGCAGTTCGGTGCCGACCTCGACGTCGCTGTACGCGATCTTCGCCGTCAGCGGCTGCGTCGGCCCGCCCGGCTGCGTCGACTGCGTCGGTTGCGTCATGGGGTTGCTCACGCCTCCTCGGCCGCGCGGGCCACGAGCTTGGTCCAGGCGGTCACGACGTGCTCACCGGCCTCGTCGTGGACCTCGCCGCGGATGTCCAGGATGTCGTTGCCGGCCATTGACTTGATCGCCTCGATGGTCGAGGTGACGGTGAGCCGGTCCCCGGCCCGTACCGGGCGCGTGTAGGCGAACTTCTGGTCGCCGTGCACCACTCGGCTGTAGTCCAGCCCGAGCTGCGGGTCCGCGATGACCTGACCGGCCGCCTTGAAGGTGATCGAGAACACGAAGGTCGGCGGAGCGATCACGTCCGGATGGCCCAGCGCCTTGGCGGCCTCCGCGTCGGTGTACGCCGGGTTGGCGTCCCCCACCGCTTCCGCGAACTCGCGGATCTTCTCCCGGCCCACCTCGTAGGGCGCGGTGGGCGGGTAGGTCCGCCCCACGAACGACTGGTCGAGCGCCATGGGCTCACAACCTCCTGCTGCTCTTCGTACCTGCTGCTCTGTGTGTCCGCTGCTCTGTGTGTCGTTGTCATCCAGCGACGGCGACAACGACACGAGGCCGCCCCCAAGCCTCGGGGACGGCCTCGTGTACGAGCCTGATCTGACTATCGCGTCTCGCGGTGCGCGGTGTGCGCGTTGCAACGCGGGCAGTGCTTCTTCATCTCCAGTCGGTCCGGGTTGTTACGCCGGTTCTTCTTGGTGATGTAGTTCCGCTCCTTGCACTCCACGCAGGCCAGCGTGATCTTCGGGCGGACGTCGGTGGCAGCCACGTGAGTGCTCCTTGACGAACGGATTGATGTTATTAACGCAGGAAAGAGTAGCCGATTGAAGGACCGACCCCGCAATCGGCTACTGAGAGTAGCGGTGACCGGACTTGAACCGGTGACACAGCGATTATGAGCCGCTTGCTCTACCGACTGAGCTACACCGCTGTGATGCGATCGGGCCCCGCCTCGCGACGGGAACCTTTCACACCAGAGCCCCAAAACGGAATCGAACCGTTGACCTTCTCCTTACCATGGAGACGCTCTGCCGACTGAGCTATTGGGGCGAGCGATGAAGACATTACACGGTCGCCCGCCGTTCGCCCAAATCCGTTTCGCCGACCCTGCCCCGTCCCGTCCCGGCCGCCGCGGGTCGCGTCCACGGCACGGCCCGCCGCCCACTGGACGGAACGCACCGCGGAGACGGAACCGGCTGGACCGCACCGGTACGACTATTGCGCTCCTCCGCGCCACGGGCTGATCACCGTCCTAGGCTCGACTCACTCTGCGTGATCTTGCGTCCCCCACTGCGCAGCCCCGAGCCCAGAGGACCGCGATGCCCGACAGCCAGCCGCAGCCGCCCCACTCGCCGTCGCCCTCGGACCCCGCCGACCGCGGCTCGCTCCTGCTCTCCGGGGCGCGCCTCACCGACGGCCGGACGGTGGACGTACGGCTCCACGGCGGCCGTATCGAGGCGGTCGGCACGGCCGGCAGCCTGACCCCGCGCCGCACCCTCGGCAGCCTCCCCCCGGTGCGCCCGCCCGGCCCCGGCACGCGCCCGGGCTCCGGCGGCCACCTGAACCCCGGCGGCCACCTCGATCTCGGCGGCTACCTGCTCCTCCCGGCGCCGGCCGATCCCCATGTCCACGCCGACACGGCCCTCACGGCCGACGTCCCCGGCCCCGTCTCCTACCAGCCCGAGGACGTCCAGCGCCGGGCCACCGAGGCCGCCCTGCTCCAGCTGGGACACGGCGCCACCGCGCTGCGGGCACACGTGCGGGTGGGCGACGTCGCGGGCCTCGGCGCGCTGACCGCCGTACTGCGGACCCGGCGCTCCCTGCGCGGGCTCGCCGAACTGACCGCGGTGGCGATGCCGCGGGTGCTGACCGGGGTGGCCGGTGCCGACGGGCTGGCGATGCTGCGGGACGCGGTCAAGATGGGCGCGGACGTGGTGGGCGGGTGTCCGGACCTGGACCCCGATCCGGCGGGGTACGTGGAGGCGGTCCTGGAGGTCGCCGCCGAGCACGGCTGCCCGGTCGACCTGCACACGGACGCCGCCGACCCGGCGCGGCTGGCCCGCCTGGCGGCCATGGCGGGCGGGCTGCGCCCCTCGGTCGCCATCGGCCCCTGCGACGGCCTGGGCCGGCTCCCCGCCGATGCGGTCTCCCGGGCCGCGGACCAGCTCGCGGCTGCGGGAGTGACGGTGGTCTGCCTGCCGCAGGGCGCCTGCGGACCGGTGGACCGCCCCGGGGGCACGGCTCCGGTACGGCTGCTGCGGGCGGCCGGGGTGCGGGTCGCCGCCGGAAGCGGTGCGCTGCGGGACGTGTCCAACCCGGTCGGCCGCGGCGACCCCCTGGAGGCCGCCTATCTGCTGGCCTCGCGCCACGGGCTGCGTCCCGAGGAGGCCTACGAGGCGGTGAGCACGGCGGCACGGTCGGCCCTCGGTCTGCCCGAGGTGCGGGTGGAGGCGGGCTTCCCGGCCGAACTCGTCGCCGTGCGCGGGGACCGGCTGGCGGGTGCGCTGTCACTGGCGTACAGCCGGATCGTCGTGCACCGGGGGCGCGTGGTGGCGCGGACCAGCGCGGTGCGCGAGTACGGCGACTCGACCGCCGCGTCGGACCTGGGGCTGCCCCGGCAGGGCGGTGCCGGACGGGGACGGCGCGACGGGCGCGGCGGCTCCGGCGGGCGCGGGGACCTGGCCTGAGCGAGGTCCGGGGCGTGGCGGGGTGGTGCACTGCGGCCCGCCCGCGCCGGGCGAGGCGTCCGAGTCGTACGGCGCGGGGTGGCCGAAGCCGTGCGGCGCGGGCGGTCGTCGGGGCGTACGGTCGAAGACATGCGCATTGTCATCGCTGGTGGTCATGGTCAGATCGCGCTGCGGCTGGAGCGGTTGCTCGCCGCGCGCGGTGACGAGGTGGCGGGCATCGTCCGCAAGGCCGAGCAGGCCGACGATCTGCGCGCGGCGGGCGCCGAACCGGTCGTGCTGGACCTGGAGTCGGCCTCGGTCGAGGAGGTCGCGGAGCGGCTGCGGGGCGCGGACGCGGCGGTCTTCGCGGCGGGGGCGGGTCCCGGCAGCGGGGCGGCCCGCAAGGACACGGTGGACAAGGCGGCCGCGGTCCTCTTCGCGGACGCGGCGGTCCGGGCGGGCGTACGCCGCTTCCTGATCGTGTCGTCCATGGGCGCCGACCCCGAGCACCGGGGCGACGAGATCTTCGACGTCTACCTGCGCGCCAAGGGCGAGGCGGACGCGTACGTCAGCTCGCTGGACGCCTTGGACTGGACGATCCTGCGCCCGGGCGCCCTGACGGACGACGCGGGCACGGGCCTGGTGCGTCTGGAGGCGCACACCGGCCGCGGCCCCGTACCGCGCGACGACGTCGCCGCCGTCCTGGCCGAACTGGTCGACACCCCGGCCACCAACGGCCTGACCCTGGAGCTGATCAGCGGCTCGGCGCCGGTGTCGGTGGCGGTGAAGTCGGTGGCCGGGAACTGACGGCGGCTCGCGGCTCGGACACTCTCACGAAGGCCGGAGACGGCTAGAAGAGGGGCAGCTGCCCGGGGAAGTCGGGGATGACGTACCCGTCCAAGGACGGCTGCGCCGCACCGAGTTGCGCCGGCCGGCGCGACCCCGGGCAGGACACCAGCTCCCCGCTCTCCCGTGCACCGGGCGGATCGTGACGCGCGTACCGCCCCGCGACGACAGCGATCTCGCGACGGCACTCGGGGCAGATTCTGCGGCGGGAGGACGAGACCATGCCACCAGTCTGCCCGCCCGCCGCCCCCACACATCCGCGCTCGGGCCCCGCTCATGACGAAGGGCCCCGTGACCTGCTGTTCACGCAGGTCACGGGGCCCTTTCATTCCCGTGTGGCGGCGCCAGGATTCGAACCTGGGAAGGCTGAGCCGGCAGATTTACAGTCTGCTCCCTTTGGCCGCTCGGGCACACCGCCGGGGTTTGCCGCCCGGGGAACCGCTGGTGGGCGGTGCTCCGTGGCAACGACGTAAACAATACCTGATGTGGAGGGGTGCTTCGCCACCCGATTGATCGCCGCCCGGACCGCGGCGGGTGGCTAGGCTTGTCCGGATGCGGCCGAGGACCCTGCCGGGCCCGGTGGCCGCCGACGTATGCCGGTACGGACCCGACACGCGGCCCGACACGCACCCAGATACAAGGAGCCACAGGACATGGCCGACTCCAGTTTCGACATCGTCTCGAAGGTCGAGCGGCAGGAGGTCGACAACGCCCTCAACCAGACCGCCAAGGAGATCTCGCAGCGCTACGACTTCAAGGGCGTGGGAGCCTCGATCTCGTGGTCCGGGGAGAAGATCCTCCTGGAGGCGAACTCCGAGGACCGGGTGAAGGCAGTCCTCGACGTCTTCCAGTCCAAGCTGATCAAGCGCGGCATCTCGCTCAAGGCTCTGGACGCGGGCGAGCCGCAGCTCTCCGGCAAGGAGTACAAGATCTTCGCGTCCATCGAGGAGGGCATCTCCCAGGAGAACGCGAAGAAGGTGGCCAAGCTCATCCGCGACGAAGGCCCCAAGGGCGTGAAGGCCCAGGTGCAGGGCGAGGAGCTGCGGGTCTCCTCGAAGAGCCGGGACGACCTGCAGACCGTGATCGCCCTGCTGAAGGGCCAGGACTTCGACTTCGCGCTGCAGTTCGTCAACTACCGGTGAGCCGCTGAACCGAGAGCGAAACGAGACGAAAAGGGTGGGCACCCCGGCGGTGCCCACCCTTTCTCGTCCGGTCCGCGCGCCTTCAGTCGCGCGAGTTGCCGAACAGGAGCCGGTAGGCGACCAGGAGCACCAGCGAGCCGCCGATCGCCGCCGCCCAGGTGGCGCCGTCGTAGAAGTCCTTGCTGATCGGGTGGTCGAGCCAGCGGGCGGATATCCAGCCGCCGATGAAGGCACCCGCGATGCCGATGAGGGTGGTGCCGATGAGCCCTCCGGGGTCGCGGCCCGGCAGCAGGAATTTGGCAATGGCTCCGGCCAGCAGTCCGAGGATGATCCAGCTGATGACGGTCATGCCGTGACCCTGCCCTTTCTCTCTGTGCCCACACTGTGCGAGTGCTCTGCGGGCCGTTCCTCCGCGCGGTGTTCATGTCTTCTTGGTGGAGGAGACGTTCCGGGCGCGTCGGGTGGTTGCGGCGATCAGTAGGGTGCGACCCATGACACCTGGGGGTTCGCAGCTGCGTCGCACTCTCGGTCTGGGCGACGCCGTCGTCGTGGGGCTCGGTTCCATGATCGGCGCCGGGGTCTTCGCCGCCCTCGCCCCGGCGGCGCGCGCAGCCGGTTCGGGGCTGCTCCCCGCCCTCGCCGTGGCAGTCGTCGTCGCCTACTGCAACGCCATGTCGTCGGCCCGGCTGGCCGCCCGGTATCCGGCCTCGGGCGGCACCTACGTCTACGGGCGTGAGCGGCTCGGGGAATTCTGGGGCTATCTCGCGGGATGGTCGTTCGTCGTCGGGAAGACGGCCTCTTGTGCCGCCATGGCGCTCACCGTGGGCGCGTACGTCTGGCCGGGGCAGGCGCATGCGGTGGCGGTCGCTGCCGTGGTGGCGCTGACCGCGGTGAACTACGGCGGGATTCAGAAGTCCGCCTGGCTGACGCGGGTGATCGTGGCGGTGGTGCTCGCTGTCCTCGCTTCCGTCGTGGTGGTGTGTCTCGGGTCGGAGCGGGCCGACGCCGGTCGGCTGGACATCGGCCTGTCGGGCGGCGCCGGCGGAGTTCTGCAGGCGGCCGGGCTGCTGTTCTTCGCGTTCGCCGGGTACGCGCGCGTCGCGACCCTCGGTGAGGAGGTGCGGGACCCGCAGCGCACCATTCCGCGCGCGATCCCGCTGGCGCTGGGGCTCACTCTGGCGGTGTACGGGTGTGTCGCGGTGGCTGTCCTTTCCGTGCTGGGCCCGGAGGGTCTCGGGCAGGCGACGGCGCCGCTGGCCGACGCGGTACGGGCGGCCGGCCTGCCTGCCCTGGTGCCGGTGGTGCGGGTGGGCGCCGCCGTGGCCGCGCTGGGGTCCCTGCTGGCCCTGATCCTGGGGGTTTCGCGGACGACCCTGGCCATGGCCCGGGACCGTCATCTGCCTGGGGCGCTGGCCGCGGTGCATCCGCGATTCCAGGTGCCGCACCGGGCGGAGCTGGCCGTGGGCGCGGTGGTCGCGGTCCTGGCGGCGACGGTGGACGTGCGTGGGGCGATCGGCTTCTCCTCCTTCGGTGTGCTGGCGTACTACGCCGTGGCCAACGCGTCGGCCTGGACGCTCGACCCGTCACGGGTGTCGCGGGTCGTGCCGGCGCTGGGGCTGGTCGGCTGTGTGGTGCTCGCGTTCTCCCTTCCGGCGGTGTCGGTCGTCGTGGGTGTGGGTGTGCTGGCGGTGGGTGTGGTGGCGTACGGGGTGCGGGGGCAGCAGGTCCCGCGGTAGGCGGCGGCTGGGGGCGCCTACGTGGTCGTACGTCCGCGCCCCGGGTGTCGCGCGCAGGAGGGGAAGCGGCCGGTTCCCTCAGGACGCCCGGGCGGGCGACGTGCCCGTCGTCACGGGCCGTCTGCCGGTGCGTATGGGGAAGTCGCCCCAGGGCAGCGGCTCCGGGCCCTCGTGCGTCTCCTCGTACCAGCCCGTGCCCTCGACCCAGGCGCGCAGCCAGTCGGCGAGGCTCGGGGCGTCGACGTACCAGGCGTGGTCGGCGTCACCGGCGTTGGGCTCGAAGAGGAGGACGGTGGCCTGCGGGGAACGGCAGTCGACGCACGCGTACATCGCGCAGCCCCAGTGGGATATGGGCAGGACGCCCTCGGGCCAGGGCCAGTCGGGATCCTTCGCACCGCTGTCGCGGTTGGCGAGGTACTGGGCGACGGCGGCGGGCTCGCCCGAGGGCGGGCTGTCGAGCAGGGGCAACAGACCGTACTCCGGCCCGAATCCGCCGTCTCCTATGCGCAGGTACAGCTGGGCGAGCAGGGCGGGGAGAGGAAAACCCAGGGCCGCCTCGGCGCGGGCAGGCGTCGCCCCGTCCACGGGCCCGGGCAAGGTGTCCCAACCCCACGGCCGGGTGGTCCGCGCCTTGGCGGCCACCCGTTCCAGCAACTGCTCGTTCTCGGTCATGGATTCATCATGCAGGCCGCCGCCGACATCGGGGCGGGCCTGTGGACAACCGGGCAGCTGTGGACAACGAAGGCCACACTCAGCAGCGCCGAGGCCCTACCAGCCACTCCCCCGCTGGGTCGGTCCCGCCGCCGTGAACGGCTGGTCCGTGCGGATGATCTCGCGCCCCAGCGGGAGCAGCGAGACGGGGATCAGCTTGAAGTTGGCGATGCCGAGCGGGATGCCGATGATCGTGACGCAGAGCGCGATCCCGGTGACGATGTGACCGAGGGCCAGCCACCAGCCGGCGAGGACGAGCCACAGCACGTTCCCGATGCAGGAGGGTGCTCCCGCGCCGCGGCGCTCGACCGTCGTGTACCCGAAGGGCCACAGCGCGTAGACGCCGATGCGGAAGGCCGCGATGCCGAACGGGATACCGATGATCGTGATGCAGAGCAGCGCGCCCGCGAGCAGGTAGCCGAGGAACAGCCAGAAGCCGCTGAGCACGAGCCAAATGACGTTCAGGATGGTCTTCACTGCTGACGACCTGCCATCTTTTCGAGTCGGGCGATTCGCTCCGCCATCGGAGGATGGGTGGAGAACATCTTGGAGAGTCCCTGCCCCGGCCGGAAGGGGTTGGCGATCATCATGTGGCTGGCGGTCTCGAGCCGGGGCTCCGGGGGGAGCGGGAGCTGCTTGGTGCCGAGTTCCAGTTTGCGCAGGGCGTCGGCCAGGGCGAGCGGGTCACCGGTCAGCTGGGCGCCGGAGGCGTCGGCCTCGTACTCCCGGGACCGGCTGATCGCCAGCTGGATGACGGTGGCGGCGAGCGGTCCGAGCAGCATGATGAGGAGCATGCCCAGCAGACCCGGGCCGTCGTCGTCGTTGGACCGCCCCACGGGGATCAGCCAGGCGAAGTTGACCAGGAACATGATCACCGAGGCGAGGGCGCCGGCGACGGACGAGATGAGGATGTCGCGGTTGTAGACGTGGCTGAGTTCGTGCCCGATGACGCCGCGCAGCTCGCGCTCGTCGAGCAGGCGCAGGATGCCCTCGGTGCAGCACACGGCGGCGTTGCGCGGGTTGCGGCCGGTCGCGAAGGCGTTCGGTGCCTCCGTCGGCGAGATGTACAGGCGGGGCATCGGCTGGCGGGCCTGGGTGGAGAGGTCGCGGACCATGCGGTACAGCGCCGGGGCCTCGAACTCGCTGACCGGACGGGCGCGCATGGCGCGGAGGGCGAGCTTGTCGCTGTTCCAGTACGCGTACGCGTTGGTGCCCAGGGCGACGAGGACGGCGACGACGAGCCCCGCTCGGCCGAAGAAGCTGCCGATGACGATGATGAGCGCGGACAGTCCCCCGAGGAGTACTGCGGTCCTGAGCCCGTTGTGCCGGCGGTGCACGGTACGCCCTCCAAGTCGTGCAGCAGGGGAACCCTTTGCTTGCTGGTCTCGCTCGCTGTGGTTGCTTCCTGGTCTCCGGTGCCACCGGTGCCGTGGGTGACACGTCCAGTGGACCCTTCCGTACTGGTCAACGCCAGGCGACGGCCACCAGTTCCCCGGCGTCCGGGGCGGCAGGTGTGGTCCGTACGGGTGACGGCCGCGGCGGGCGGCACGCGCGCGTGGAGCCGGGTGCCGTACGCGCGCGTGCCCGGGCGGGTGCGTTCAGAAGAGCCCGGTGTCGGCGAAGCGCAGGATCAGCTGGGGCGCGCCGGAGAGGGCGACGGCGAGGACCGCGGTCACGGTGATCGCGGCCGTGAGGGGAGCGGGGGCTCGGTGGCCGGCGGTCGCGTCCTTCGGCGCCCGGAACAGCAGAGCCGTCCATTGGAGGTAGTAGAAGAGCGCGATCACGACGTTGACGGCCATGACGACGGCCAGCCAGCCCAGTCCGGCGTCGACGGCCGCGGTGAACACCGTGACCTTGGCGAAGAGGCCGATGACGCCGGGCGGCAGACCGGCGAGGCAGAGCAGGAAGAAGGCCAGGAGCAGGGCTGTGAGGGGGTTGGACGCGTACAGGCCGCGGTAGTCCGCGACGCGGTTGAGGGCCCTCGTGCGGCCCACCAGCGCGGCCACCGCGAAGGCGCCGAGGTTCACCGCGGCGTACATGAGGGCGTAGGCGACGGTCGAGCCGATCGAGTGCTCGGGATCGTCGGAGTACGCGGCGGCGGCGATCGGCACCAGCAGGTAGCCGGCCTGGCCGACGGACGACCAGGCGAGCAGGCGTACCGCGCTGTACGCGCGCGTGGCCTGCTGCCGGAGGGCGCCGACGTTGCCGACGGTCATGGTGAGGGCGGCCAGTGCCGCGAGGGCGGGGCCCCAGACGTCCGCGTAGGACGGCAGCGCGACGACGGTGACCAGGATCAGGCCGGAGAAGCCGACCGCCTTGCCGATCACGGACAGATAGGCGGCGATCGGCAGGGGGGCGCCCACGTACGTGTCGGGCACCCAGAAGTGGAAGGGGACGGCGGCCGTCTTGAAGGCGAAACCGACGAGGGTGAGGACGACGCCGGTCTGGGCGAGGGTGGTGAACTGCCCGTCGACGTGCTGGATGCGGTCGGCCACCTGGGTGAGGTAGAGGGTGCCGGTGGTGGCGTACACGAAGCTGATGCCCATGAGGCTGACCGCGGTCGCGGTGACCGAGGAGAGGAAGAACTTCAGGGCCGCTTCGGAGGACCTGCGGTCGCCCTGCCGGAGGCCGACGAGGGCGAAGGCGGGCAGGGAGGCGACCTCCAGGGCGACGATCAGGGTGGCGAGGTCGCGGGAGGCGGGCAGGAGGGCGGCGCCGGCCGCGGAGGAGAGCAGCAGGAACCAGAACTCGCCCTCGGGCAGTCCCCGCTCGGCGTCCTTCACGGCGGTGACGGACAGCAGGGCGGTGAGCAGGGCGCCGCCGAGGACGAGGAACTGGATGGCGAGGGTGAAGGTGTCCGCGGTGTAGCTGCAGACGCCGGGCTCGCCGGACAGGCAGAACGTCGAGCGGTCGTCGTTCACCAGGGGCAGCAGCATGAGGGCCGAGGCGGCGAGTCCGGCGATCGAGATCCAGCCGAGCAGCGGCTTGCGGGCGTCCTTGACGAACAGGTCGGTGACGAGCACGACGAGGCCCACGACGGCCGTGATGGTGGGCGGCGCGATGGCGAGCCAGTCGACGGACTGGACGAGGTTCTGGGCCAGTGGCTGCGCCAGGGCTGCCTCGGCGAGGGGCTGGGCCGGGAAGCTCATCGGGTGCCTCCTGAGAGGAGCTGCTGCACGGCCGGGTCGGTCAGCCCGAGGAGGGTCCTGGGCCACAGTCCGGCGACGACGGTGAGGGCGACGAGCGGCGTCCAGGCGGCGAACTCGTACACGCGTACGTCGGCGAGCTTCGGCTGCGGGGCGTCCTGCGGTACGGCGCCCATGCAGACGCGGCGGACCACGATCAGCATGTACGCGGCCGTCAGCAGGGTGCCGAACGCGGCGATCGCCATGAAGGTGAGGAAGGCGGGGCGGTTCAGGTCCCGGGCCGGGTCGAAGGCACCGAACAGGGTGAGCATCTCGCCCCAGAACCCGGCCAGGCCCGGCAGACCGAGCGAGGCGACCGCGGCGAAGGCGAGCAGTCCGCCGAGGCGCGGCGCCTTGCCGTACAGGGCGTGGCCGGACTCCTCGGCGAGGGCGTCGAGGTCGGTGGTGCCGGTGCGGTCCTTGAGCGCGCCGACGACGAAGAAGAGCAGGCCGGTGATGAGGCCGTGGGCGATGTTGGCGAACAGGGCGCCGTTCACGCCGGTCGGGGTCATGGTCGCGATGCCGAGCAGGACGAAGCCCATGTGGCCGACGGAGGAGTAGGCGATGAGGCGCTTGAGGTCGCCCTTCGCGCCCCTCCTGGCGAGGGCCAGACAGGCCAGGGAGCCGTAGATGATGCCGACGACCGCGAAGGCGGCGAGGTAGGGCGCGAAGGTGCGGAAACCGTCCGGCGCCACCGGGAGCAGGATCCGGACGAACCCGTACGTGCCCATCTTCAGCAGCACGCCGGCCAGCAGGACCGAGCCGACGGTCGGCGCGGCGGTGTGGGCGTCGGGCAGCCAGCTGTGCAACGGCCACATCGGGGTCTTGACCGCGAGCCCGATCCCGATCGCGAGAACGGCGATGACCTGCACGGATGTGGTCAGCGACCGGCCGTTGTCAGTGGCGAGTGCCACCATGTCGAATGTGCCCGCCGTGATTCCGATCAGGAGCAGGCCGAGCAGCATGACGACGGAGCCGAGGAGCGTGAAGAGGATGAATTTCCAGGCGGCCCCGGCCCGTCCCTCGCCGCCCCAGCGGGCGATGAGGAAGTACATCGGGATGAGGACCGTCTCGAAGGCGAGGAAGAACAGGACCAGATCGAGGACGGCGAAGGTCGCGAGGGTGCCGGACTCCAGGACGAGCAGCAGCGCGACGAATGCCTTCGGGCTCGGGCCCGACGGCATCTTCGAGTACGAGTAGAGCGCGCAGAGGAAGGTCAGCAGCGCGGTCAGGACCAGCAGGGGGAGGGAGATGCCGTCGATGCCGAGGTGGATGCGCACGTCGAGTGCGGGGATCCAGCTGATGTCCGTGCTGGCCTGCATCTTCGACGGATGGTCGTGGTCGAAGCCGAGCACGAGGACGATCGCGGCGATGAGGACGGCGCCGGTGACGGTGACGCCGTGCCGGAGTACGGCCTGCTCGGGTGACTTCCCCTTCAGCCCGGGCGGGGCCGGCAGCAGGGCGGCGGCGGCACCGAGGAGCGGGCCCACGACGATGAACGCGAGAAGGACCTGCATCACGGACTCGTTGATATCGATCACGCCTGCTCACGCTCCCGTGGCGACGAGGACGGCGGCGACCGCGAGGACGACGGTGCCGGCGAGCAGCGCGCTCACATAGGTCTGCACATTGCCGGTCTGGGCACGCCGTACGGCGGCCCCGAGCAGGCGGGGCAGTCCGCCCGCCGCGCGTACGTAGGTGTCGACGACCTCGCGGTCGAGGAACCGGACGAGGCTCGCGCCTGCCTGGACCGGGCGGACGAAGAGGGCCGTGTACACCGCGTCCAGGTGGAAGCCGACGGCAGCGTGCCGGTGCACCGGGCCCAGCAGGAGGCGTCCCGGGTCCGAGGGGTCGGGCGCGGAGGCGAGGTCTCCGTAGGCGGGCCGGTGGGCGGCGATGGCCTCGGCCTCCACCAGGGCGGCGTCGCCCTCGGGATGGGCCGCTACGGCGCCCAGCGGGGTGCGGGCCGCGAGCGCCGAGGTGTGCCGCCAGGCGGCGTAGGTGACGATGCCGCCCACCAGGGCCACTCCCGTGCCCAGCACGGAGGTGGTGAGGGTCGGGGTGAGGTCGTGGCCGTCGAACCAGTCGGGCAGCAGCCGGAAGGCTAGTCCGCCCAGAGCGAGTGAGGGGAGGGCCAGTACCCAGAGCACCGCGTTCATGACCACCGGCTGCCTGCCGTGGTCGGGGGCCTCGGCGCCGCGGCCGCGGAAGGCCAGCAGCCACAGGCGGGTGGCGTAGGCGGCGGTGAGCAGGGCCGTGACGAGGCCGGCGACGAGGACGGTCCAGCCCGCGGCACCGGGTGCGTGCTCGGTGTGGCCGGTGGCGACGTGCTCCGCGGCGCCGAGGACGGACTCCTTGGAGAAGAAGCCGCTGAAGGGCGGGATCGCGGCGAGCGCGAGCAGGGCCACGGTCATCGTCCAGTAGGCGTCCGGGACGCGGTCGCGCAGGCCCCGCATGCGCGACATGGCGGCCAGCGAGTTGGTGCCGGCGGCGTGGATGATCACGCCGGCGGCGAGGAACAGGAGCGCCTTGAAGGCGCCGTGGGTGAGGAGGTGGAAGACGGCGGCACCCCGGTCGCCGGTGGCGAGGGCACCGGTCATGTAGCCGAGCTGTCCGATCGTCGAGTAGGCCAGGACGCGTTTGATGTCGTCCTGGGCGAGCGCGGCGAGCGCGGAGCCGACCATGGTGACGGCGGCCATGACGGCGAGGACGACCATCGCGGCCCCGGAGGCCTCGAAGAGCGGAAGGAGCCGGGCGACGAAGTACACACCGGCGGCGACCATCGTCGCGGCGTGGATCAGCGCGGAGACGGGCGTCGGGCCCGCCATCGCGTCGGGCAGCCAGGTGTGCAGGGGGAACTGCGCCGACTTGCCCGCCACCCCGGCCAGGAGCAGCAGGGCGATCAGCGTCGGGTGGTCGAGGGAGTCGCTCGCGACCGCGCCGAGGATCTTGGTGATGCGGAAGGAGCCGACCTCGGTCGCCAGGGCCAGCAGGCCGATCAGGAAGGGGACGTCGCCGAGCTTGGTCACCAGGAAGGCCTTGAGGGAGGCGGCGCGGGCCTCCGGGGTCTCCCAGTAGTGGCCGACCAGGAAGTACGAGCAGATGCCCATGATCTCCCAGCCGACCAGCAGCACCATCAGGTCGCCGGAGTAGACGACGAGGAACATGGCGGAGGTGAACAGGGAGACGAGGGCGGCGTAGGAGGGGTAGCGCGGGTCGTCGCGCAGGTAGCCCGTCGAGTAGAGCTGCACGCAGGTGGCGACGGTGCCGACCAGGATGGCGACGAGGGCGGCGAAGCCGTCGATGTGCAGGGCGAGTTCGACGGGGACCGAACCGGTGGGCGTCAGCTCCGTGACGGCGTCGACGGCCCGTCCGCCGCCCTGCCGGGCCGCCACGAGTACGGCGAGGACGAGGGCGGCCAGCGTCGGCAGCACGGCGAGGGGACGGACGAACCCGGGCGCCGACCGGCCCAGCAGGAGACCGGCGGCAGCCCCGAGGAAGGGCAGGAGGGGGACGAGTACGGCGAGGGTGGTCGTGGTCACGCGGTGGCCTCAGCCTTCTCGGCGGCCGTCCCGGTCGCGGGGGTGTCGGTGTCGGGGCCGTCCGGTTCGTGGCCCTCGGCGGTGTCGCGGAGCTTGTCGATGTCGGAGGTGCCGCGGTTGCGGTGGACGGCGAGGACGATCGCCAGGCCGATGCCGATCTCGGCGGCCGCGATGGCGATGGTGAACAGGGTCAGGGCCTGGCCGGAGTGCAGGGTCTCTTCCGCGGCCCTGCTGAGCCAGACGTCGAAGGCGACCAGGTTGAGGTTGACGGCGTTGAGCATCAGCTCGACCGACATCAGGACCAGGATCGCGTTGCGGCGGGCGAGGACGCCGTAGAGGCCCGTGCAGAACAGGAGGGCGGAGAGGACGGCTGGATAGGCGAGGTGCATCAGCGGACACCGCCCTGCTGCCCTTGGGGGGTTCCGGCCCGGGACACTTCGTCCGCGCGGGCCGCCTTGGTCCTGCGGGACAGGACGATGGCGCCGACCAGGGCGGCGAGGAGGAGGACCGAGAGGGCTTCGAAGGGGAGGACCCAGTTCTGGAAGAGACTCGCGCCGGTGACGGCGGTGGAGCCGGCCGCCGGGCCGTCCAGCTCGATCCAGGTGGTGCGGAAGGCGTCGACGACGACCCACACCAGGGCCGCCGCGGAGGCCACCGCCACGGTGAGCGCGGCCCAGCGGTTGCCCGAGTCCGCGTCCGGGGAGCGGCCGATGGGCGCCCTGGTGAGCATCAGGCCGAACAGGATGAGGACGACGACGGCACCGACGTAGATGAGGACCTGGACCCAGGCGATGAACTCGGCGGTGAGCAGCAGGTATTCGACGGCGAGGCCGCCCAGGGCCACCACGAGCCACAGGGCGGCGTGGACGAGTTGGCGGGTGGTGACGGTGAGGACGGCGGCTCCGAGGGTGACCAGGCCGACGAGGAGGAAGGCGATCTCCACGCCGGTCGGGGACAGGAAGCCGTGGGATGCGGCGGCGAGGGTCACGTCCGGTCCTCCTGCCCGGGCTGGTCCGCCCGCTGCTGTGCGGCCAGCTTGTCGGCTGCCTTGCGGGCGGCGGCGACTTCCTTGGGCTCCTCCGCGCCGGGGTCGAGGGCGGGCGGGGCCGGCACGGTCCACATCCACTCGCGGAGCTTGTCCCGCTCGTGGGTGAGGTCGCGGATGTCGGTCTCGGCGTACTCGAACTCCGGGGACCAGAACAGGGCGTCGAAAGGACAGACCTCGATGCAGATGCCGCAGTACATGCACAGGGAGAAGTCGATGGCGAAGCGGTCGAGGACGTTGCGGCTGCGGTCGCGTCCGCCGGGGGTGGTCGCCGGGACCGTCTCCTTGTGGGAGTCGATGTAGATGCACCAGTCGGGGCACTCGCGGGCGCACAGCATGCAGACCGTGCAGTTCTCCTCGAACAGGCCGATCACCCCGCGGGTACGGGGCGGCAGTTCGGGCTGGGCGTCCGGGTACTGCTCGGTGACGGTCTTCCGCGTCATCGTGCGCAGGGTGACGGCCAGGCCCTTGGCCAGGCCGCTGCCGGGGACGGGGGCCATTACGCGATCACCACCTTGACGATGCCGGTGAGGGCGATCTGGGCGAGGGAGAGGGGGACGAGGAGGGTCCAGGACAGTTTCTGGAGCTGGTCCTCGCGCAGGCGCGGGTAGGTGACGCGCAGCCAGATCACGACGAAGGCGAGGACGGCCGCCTTGAGCAGGGTCCACACCCAGCCGAGGCCGTCAGCGCCCCAGGGGCCGTGCCAGCCGCCCAGGAAGAGGACGGTGGTCAGACCGCACAGGACGACGATGCCGGCGTACTCGGCGAGGAGGAACAGGGCGAAGCGCAGGCCGGTGTACTCGGTGTAGGCGCCGAAGATGATCTCCGAGTCGGCGACCGGCATGTCGAACGGGGGCCGTTGCAGTTCGGCCAGCCCGGCGACGAAGAAGACGACCGCGCCGACGATCTGCCAGGGCAGCCACCACCACTCGAAGGCGTCGAGGATGCCGACGAGGGAGACCGTGCCGGCCGCCATGGCCACGGAGGCCGCGGTCAGCAGCATCGGGAGTTCGTACGCGAGGAGCTGGGCGGCGGTCCGCAGGCCGCCGAGGAGGGAGAACTTGTTGGCCGAGGACCAGCCCGCCATCAGCGAGCCGAGGACGCCCACGCCCATGACGGCGAGGACGAAGAAGACGCCCGCGTCGACGGCCTGACCGACTGCGCCCTCCCCGGGCCCGACCGGGATGGCCAGGAGCACCAGGAGGTACGGCAGCAGGGCCACGGCCGGGGCGAGCTGGAAGATGCGGCGGTCCGCGTCGGCGGGGACCACGTCCTCCTTCTGCGCGAACTTCACGCCGTCCGCGACGAGCTGGGCCCAGCCGTGGAAGCCACCCGCGTACATCGGGCCCAGGCGGCCCTGCATGTGGGCCATCACCTTGTGCTCGGTCTGGCCGACGATCAGGGGGAAGGCGAGGAAGACGACGAAGACGACCAGGAGGCGCAGGGTGACGTCGAGCGCGTCGTTCACTGCGGGCCTCCTGGGGAGTTCGGCGGATCGGGCGGAGTGTCGGCGTCCGTGTCCGTGTCCGTGTCCGTGTCTGTGTCTGTACCTGTGTCCGTGCCGCCGGGGGTGTCGGGCTCCTGGGGGGCTTCCGACCCGTGCTGAGCGTCGGGCCCGTCGGGACCATCCGGCGACTCGCGGGGCGCCTCGGACCGGTCCGGAGCCGCCGACGACTCGCTGGCAGCCTTCGGCTCATCGGCGGCGGCAGGCTCGTCGAACGCCGGGCGGGCGTGGTGCCACGGGGCATCGGGGCTGCGCGGGGTCGAAGGCGCCGGCTTCGGCGCCGGCTCCTCGGTGGGGGAGGACGCGGCGTCGGAGGCCTCCCGCTGGCTCGCCGAGCCCTGCGACGCGCTCCGGGTGCGCCGGGGGCTCACCGCCCCCGCGGGGTCCTGCTGTCCGGTGGCCGGATCGGCGGTGGGCCCGTCCGTCGGGGCGGCCGCTCGCTGGGAGGCGGAGCCCTGGCTCGCGCTGCGGGACCGCCGCGGTGCCGGTGCCGCCGCCGGTTCCCCGGCCGGGGCGGCCTGGCTGACCGAGCCCTCGGCGGCCGTACGGGACCGGCGCGGCGCGGCCGGGGTCTCGCTGCCGGGAGCCGTCTGGCCGACGGAGCCCTCGGCGGCCGTACGGGAACGGCGGGCGGGGCGTTCGCCCGCACCGCGTACCGGGCGCTCCCCGGTCGCGCGCCCCGTACCTCGGGCCGGGCGCGCGGGGGCGGGAGGCAGCTGGCCCTTCAGCGGGCCCCACTCGTTGGGATCCGGTACGCCCGGCGGCAGCATCTGGCGCCGACGGGGACCGCCGTGGTCGGACTCGCCGGGTTCCTTGGCCCCGGGCCAGGCCTTGGCGACGCGGGCGGCGAGGACGAAGTCCTTGCGCAGCGGGTGGCCCTCGAAGCCCTCCGGCAGGAGCAGGTGGTCCAGCGCGGGGTGGTCCGCGAAGGCGACACCGAACATCTCGTGGGTCTCGCGCTCGTGCCAGGCCGCGCCCGCGTACACCGCGACGGCGGTGGGCAGGACCGGGGCGTCGTGCGGGACGGTGGTACGCAGCAGCAGCCTGCGTACCGGTCCCAGCGCCACGACGTGCGCCGCGACGCGGAACCCGGTGCCCGGCTCGTCGACCGCGCTCAGCCAGTCGAAGTACGTACAGCCGAGCCGGTCGCGCGCCGTCTCCAGGGCGGTGATCCACGACGTGGGCGGCACGTCGACGGTCAGCAGGTCGTACGACTCCGCCGCCGCGGCGTCCGGACCGAAGAGGTCCGCGGCGTCCGCGGGGAGCCAGCCGACGGCGGTCATCGGCCCTCCTCCGCGTCGGAGGCCGGGGCCGGGTCCGGGGCCGACACGGGCGGCCGTACCAGACCGCTGCGCAGCGCGGCCGTCGACGGCCGGGGCGAGGTGCCGTACCGCTCCCCCAGCGACTCCCGCGCGATCTTCTCCTGGAGCTTGAGGATGCCCTGGAGCAGCGCCTCGGGGCGCGGCGGGCAGCCGGGCACGTAGACGTCGACGGGGATGATCTGGTCGACGCCCTTGGTCACCGAGTAGGAGTCCCAGTAGGGGCCGCCGCAGTTGGAGCAGGCGCCGAAGGAGATGACGTACTTCGGCTCGGGCATCTGCTCGTACAGGCGCTTGACGGCCGGAGCCATCTTGTCGGTCACGGTGCCCGAGACGACCATCAGGTCGGCCTGGCGGGGGCCGGGCGCGAACGGGATCACACCGAGCCGGATGAAGTCGTGGCGGGCCATCGACGCGGCGATGAACTCGATCGCGCAGCAGGCGAGGCCGAAGTTGAAGACCCACAGCGAATAGCGGCGGCCCCAGTTCAGGACGACCTTCATCGGCTCCGGGGCGAGGCGGGCGAGCGTGCCCAGCCTCTTGGGCTCGGGGAGCGGCACGGGTGCGGGGTCGACGGGGTTCACGTCCATGACAGGACGCCCTTCTTGTATGCGTACAACAGGCCCACGGCGAGGAATCCGAGGAAGATGAACATCTCCACGAGGGTCGTGGCCCCGTAACCAGGGTCGGCGAAGACCGTCGCCCAGGGGAAGAGGAAGATCGAGTCGACCGCGAAGATGACGTAGAGGAACGCGTAGACGTAGTAGCGGACCTGGGTGTGTGCCCAGCCCTCGCCGACGGGGTCGACGCCGCACTCGTACGTGAGCAGCTTCTCGGGCGTCGGGACCACCGGCCGCAGCAGACGCCCGGCGCCGAAGGCCACGGCGACGAAGAGCACCCCCACGACGGCGAGCAGGCCGACGACGGAGTAGGACCGGAAGTAGTCGGCGGCGAGCCCCACGGTCGCATCGGCGGTGGTCACGGCGCCGGCGGTCGCGTCGCCGACGGTCGGTTCCGGCACGTGCGCCCCTCGCTCCCTGTCGTGGACGTCGCGGACATCGTGGACGCCGCTGTTCGACGATCTGTACGCACGGGAGTCTAGAGCCTGATAAAGAGACGGTAAGCAGCCCGTCGCGCCCTGGGACGCGGGGGTGGGGTTTTCCTCAGTGCATCCCGGCGGTCCACCTCATGGCGCCGCGCCCCGCCGCACGGCACGCTGACGGGTATGACCGAACGCCTCTCGACATCCAGCCTCGCCGGGACCACCGGCGCAGCGGCCGGCGACCGCCTGCCACCGGCCCGTTTCGCCTACGACCGGCACACCTGGAAGGAGATCGCCCACCTGCTGGCGAATCTCCCGGCGGCGCTGCTCGGATTCACCTATGTCATAACGATGCTGTCCGTCGGTGTCGGGTTGACGGTCACGGTGATCGGGCTCCCGCTGCTGGCGGCCGGTCTGCTGGGCGCGCGGCAGCTGGGCAAGCTGGAGCGGGCGCGGGCGCGGATGCTGCTCGGCGTGCGGGTGGACGAGCCGAGCCCGCTGCCGTTGCGGAGCCGCCGCGGCTTCTTCGCGCAGTTGTGGATGTTGCTGAAGGACCCGGTGGGCTGGCGCACGGTGCTGTACGAGTTCATCCGGTTCCCCTGGGGCGTCCTCACCTTCGTCGTCACCCTGACGTCGTTGATCGTGCTGTGGCCGGTGCTGCCGTTCGTCGCGCGGGGCCTCGCCAACGCCGACCGGGCGATGGTGCGCGGGCTGCTGTCCCCGTCCGACGAGCTGGAGCGGCGGATCGCCGAGCTGGAGTCGGACCGCGGGGTGGTGGTCGACACGGCCGCGGCCGACCTGCGGCGCATCGAGCGCGACCTGCACGACGGGGCCCAGGCCCGCCTGGTCAACCTCGCCATGGGGCTGGGACTGGCGAAGGAGAAGCTCCTGGAGGACCCCGACGCGGCGGCGGCCATGGTCGACGAGGCGCACGGGGAGGTGAAGCTGGCCCTGCAGGAGTTGCGGGACCTGGCTCGCGGTATCCATCCGGCCGTACTGACCGACCGCGGCCTGGACGCGGCGCTCTCCTCGGTCGCCTCCCGTTGCACCGTGCCGGTCCGGGTGACCGTCGACCTGGCGGAGCGCCCGGCGGCCGCCATCGAGGGCATCGCCTACTTCACGGTCTCGGAGCTGCTGCAGAACGTCAGCAAGCACAGCGGGGCGAGTTCGGCCTCGGTGGAGGTGTGGCGGTCGTCCGACCGACTGCTCATACAGGTGGAGGACAACGGCCGCGGGGGTGCGCGCCTCGACGGCGGTACGGGGATGAAGGGCCTCGCCGACCGGCTGTCCGCCGTCGACGGTCTCTTCGTCGTCGACTCCCCCGAGGGCGGCCCCACGACCATCACGGCCGAGCTGCCGTGGCGCGACCGCACGGAGGCCGACGCGGCCGGCTCACTCGCCAGGAGGTAGGGAAAACCCCCCTCTCCAGACGCCGACGGGCTCCATTGGCCATGGCGGTGCGGCCGAGGAGGCTGGGAGTACGACAGCACAGCCGCAGACGACCGCAGACGACGAGGAGAAGGACGGCACCGATGGCCACGGAATACGGACAGGGTTACGGGCTCGGCAGCGGCTCCGGCTTCCCCGGGGACACCGGTGCGCGGGGCCACCGGCTGCCGGCGGGACTGCGGGCACCGTTCGAGGCGCGCAGCTGGCGGGAGTTCGGCTATGTCCTGCTGGGGCTGCCGGTCGGCATCCTGCTCTTCACCTACGCCGTGACGATGGTGACGCTGGGGGCGGGCCTGCTGGTGACGTTCCTGGGAGTGCCGGTGCTGGCGGCCGCGCTCGCGGGGTGCCGGGGCTTCGGGGCGATGGAGCGGGCGCGGGCGCGCGCCCTGCTGGGGCTGCGGGTGGCCGACCCGGAGCCGCTGCGGCTGAAGAAGCAGGGCGCGATGGGCTGGATGGGAGCCGTGCTCAAGAGCGGCACCTCCTGGCGGAGCCTGCTGTACGCGCTGGTGCAGTTCCCGTGGGCCGTGTTCTCGTTCGTCGTCGCCCTGAACGTCTGGGCGATCGGGTGGGCGACGCTGACGTACCCGCTGTGGTTCTGGGTGTTCCCGATGTACGCCGGCCAGGACGGGCTCCAGCTCTACGGCGACGAGACCCACCGGGTCTACCTGGACAACCCCTTCGAGATAGCCGTCACCGCGCTGGTCGGTCTGCTGTTCACCCTGGCCACACCGTGGCTGGTGCGGGCGCTGACCATGGTGGACCGGGTCATGGTGCACGGACTGCTCGGACCGTCGCGGCTGGCGACGCGGGTCGTGGAGCTGGAGTCGGACCGGGGGGTGGTGGTCGACACGGCCGCGGCCGACCTGCGGCGCATCGAGCGCGACCTGCACGACGGGGCGCAGGCCCGCCTGGTCAACCTCGCCATGGACCTGGGCCTGGCCAAGGAGAAGCTGAAGGAGGACCCGAGGGCCGCGGCCCTCATGGTGGACGAGGCGCACGGCGAGGTGAAGACGGCGCTCCAGGAGCTGCGGGACCTCGCTCGGGGTATCCACCCCGCGGTGCTGACCGACCGCGGCCTGGACGCGGCGCTCTCCTCGGTCGCTTCGCGCTGCACCGTGCCGGTGCGGGTGGAGGTCGACCTGTCGGAGCGCCCGGCGTCGGCGATCGAGGGCATCGCCTACTTCACCGTCTCGGAGCTGCTCCAGAACATCAGCAAGCACGCGAGGGCCACGTCGGCCGCCGTGGAGGTGTGGCGGGTGGAGAACCGGCTGATGCTCCAGGTCGTGGACAACGGCGTGGGCGGCGCGCAGGCGTCGGCCGGCTCGGGGCTGGCCGGTCTGGCGGAGCGGCTCGACGCGGTGGACGGGATCCTCGTGGTGGACTCCCCCGCCGGCGGTCCGACCCGGATCACGGCGGAACTGCCGTGGCGGAACGAGCCGATCACCGGCTGATCCGCCGGGCTCCGTACGACTCAGCAGCCGCCGGGCTCCGTACGGCTCCGCAGGCGCCGACCGGGGCCCGGCTGGTGCACAGCACCTGCTGCCTGCCGCCTGCTGCTCCGTCGGTTGCCCTGATACCGACTGGTGGGATGATCGAGAACCGGCCATCGAGTGGCCGAACCCGGACTGGCACCCGGGACTTGCCGCCTTCTTCTCGTTGCCCGAGCGCGTCCGCCCCCGGATGCTGGGATGCTGGACCCGTCGCACGGACGGTTCGTGGACGCGGCGTGGGCCGCGCGGGCCGTGGGGTGCACGGGCTGTGGGGGGCCGAGGATCGTGGAGGACAGGGTGCGGGTGGTCATCGCCGAGGATTCAGTGCTGCTCCGAGAGGGGCTGACCCGGTTGCTGACCGACCGCGGGCACGAGGTCGTGGCCGGCGTCGGTGACGGTGAGGCACTGGTCAAGACCATCACCGAGCTGGACGCCCAGGGCGAGCTGCCGGACGTCGTGGTGGCGGACGTGCGGATGCCGCCGACACACACCGACGAGGGGGTGCGGGCATCGGTGCGGCTGCGCAAGGCGCATCCGGGTCTCGGTGTGCTGGTGCTGTCCCAGTACGTGGAGGAGCGCTACGCGACGGAGCTGCTGGCCGGTTCCAGTCGGGGCGTCGGCTACCTGCTCAAGGACCGGGTGGCCGAGGTCCGGGAGTTCGTGGACGCGGTGGTGCGCGTGGCGCAGGGCGGTACGGCGCTGGACCCGGAGGTGGTCGCGCAGTTGCTCGGGCGCAGCCGCAAGCAGGACGTGCTGGCGGGGCTCACCCCGCGCGAGCGGGAGGTGCTGGGGCTCATGGCCGAGGGCCGGACGAACTCGGCGATCGCCCGGCAGCTCGTCGTGAGCGACGGGGCCGTCGAGAAGCACGTCAGCAACATCTTCATGAAGCTGGGTCTGTCCCCGAGCGACGGTGATCACCGCAGGGTGCTCGCCGTGCTCACCTATCTCAATTCCTGACATCCATCTCAATCCCTGATATCAGGGGCCCACGCCTCGGAGGCACCGGGCGGGCTCGGCAACGGGGACGCTCATCCGGACGAATGAGAAACCGGAGGACGGGCCGCGTGCGTCCTGCACGGTGCCGGGGCGGGAAAGCCGTGGAATTCCAGGGCCGCGGGCCATCTCGAAGTCGTGTCCATCATGCGAATGTCCACCGGAAGTCATTGCGTGCGGACGTAGGGTTGATCCTGGGACGGTCGGTGGGAGACCAGTCCCCGGACAGCCGTCCCTAGGGAGGTCCAGTAAGTGACCAGCCAGGTCAGCAGCCCAGCGGAGCAGGCCGACGGTACCGACGAGACCGTCGTGGGAGCGCAGCGCAAACCGGCCGGGGCGAAGGACGTCCGCCGGCTGGACCGGGTGATCATCAGGTTCGCGGGGGACTCGGGCGACGGGATGCAGCTCACCGGTGACCGGTTCACCTCGGAGACCGCGTCGTTCGGCAACGACCTGTCGACGCTGCCGAACTTCCCGGCCGAGATCCGGGCCCCGGCCGGCACCCTGCCGGGTGTCTCGTCCTTCCAGCTGCACTTCGCCGACCACGACATCCTCACGCCGGGTGACGCGCCGAACGTGCTGGTGGCGATGAACCCGGCCGCGTTGAAGGCGAACGTGGGCGACCTGCCGCGCGGTGCGGAGATCATCGTGAACACGGACGAGTTCACGCGGCGGGCGATGCAGAAGGTCGGCTACGACACCTCTCCGCTGGAGGACGGTTCCCTGGACGGCTACCGGCTGCATCCGGTGCCGTTGACGACGCTGACGGTGGAGGCGCTCACCGAGTTCGACCTGAGCCGCAAGGAGGCCGAGCGCAGCAAGAACATGTTCGCGCTCGGGCTGCTGTCGTGGATGTACCACCGGCCCACCGAGGGCACGGAGAAGTTCCTGAAGTCGAAGTTCGCCAAGAAGCCGGACATCGCGGCGGCGAACATCGCGGCCTTCCGGGCGGGCTGGAACTTCGGGGAGACCACGGAGGACTTCGCCGTCTCCTACGAGGTGGCGCCGGCCGGGTCGGCGTTCGAGCCCGGCACCTACCGCAACATCTCCGGGAACCTGGCGCTGGCCTACGGTCTGATCGCCGCGTCCCGGCAGGCGGACCTGCCGCTGTTCCTGGGTTCGTATCCGATCACTCCGGCCTCGGACATCCTGCACGAGCTCTCGAAGCACAAGAACTTCGGGGTGCGCACCTTCCAGGCGGAGGACGAGATCGCGGGGATCGGTGCGGCGCTGGGTGCAGCGTTCGGCGGGTCGCTGGCGGTGACGACGACCTCGGGTCCGGGAGTGGCGCTCAAGAGCGAGACGATCGGGCTGGCGGTGTCGCTGGAGCTGCCGCTGCTGGTGGTGGACATCCAGCGCGGCGGCCCGTCGACCGGGCTGCCGACCAAGACGGAGCAGGCCGACCTGCTGCAGGCGATGTACGGGCGCAACGGCGAGGCGCCGGTCCCGGTCGTCGCCCCGCGCACCCCGGGGGACTGCTTCGACGCCGCCCTGGAGGCCGCCCGGATCGCCCTGACCTACCGGACGCCGGTCTTCCTCCTCTCGGACGGCTACCTGGCCAACGGCTCGGAGCCGTGGCGGATCCCCGAACCGGACGAGCTGCCGGACCTGGCGGTGCAGTTCGCGCAGGGCCCCAACCACACGCTGGACGACGGCACCGAGGTGTTCTGGCCCTACCAGCGCGACCCGCACACCCTGGCCCGCCCGTGGGCGGTGCCGGGCACGCCCGGGCTGGAGCACCGGATCGGCGGCATCGAGAAGCAGGACGGCACGGGGAACATCTCCTACGACCCGGCCAACCACGACTTCATGGTCCGCACCCGCCAGGCCAAGATCGACGGCATCGAGGTCCCCGCCCTGGACGTCGACGACCCCGACGGCGGCGCGCGGACGCTGGTGCTGGGCTGGGGCTCGACGTACGGGCCGATCACCGCCGCCGTGCGGCGGATCCGCAAGGAGGGCGGCCGGATCGCCCAGGCCCACCTGCGCCACCTCAACCCCTTCCCGCCGAACCTCGGCGAGATCCTGGACCGGTACGACAAGGTCGTGGTCCCGGAGATGAACCTCGGCCAGCTCGCCACCCTCATCCGGGCGAAGTACCTGGTCGACGCCCGCTCCCACAACCAGGTCAACGGCATGCCGTTCAAGGCGGAACAGCTCGCCGCCGTCCTGAAGGAGGCCATCGATGGCTGACGCCAACGCACTGCTCCAGCTCGTGCCCAAGGCCGAGGGCCGGCAGTCCATGAAGGACTTCAAGTCCGATCAGGAAGTGCGCTGGTGTCCCGGCTGCGGCGACTACGCCATCCTCGCCGCCGTGCAGGGCTTCATGCCGCAGCTCGGGCTCGCCCGCGAGAACATCGTCTTCGTCTCCGGCATCGGCTGCTCCTCCCGCTTCCCGTACTACATGAACACCTACGGGATGCACTCCATCCATGGCCGCGCCCCCGCCATCGCCACCGGCCTCGCCGCCTCCCGCCGCGATCTGTCCGTCTGGGTCGTCACCGGCGACGGCGACGCCCTCTCCATCGGCGGCAACCACCTCATCCACGCCCTGCGCCGCAACGTCAACCTCAAGATCCTGCTGTTCAACAACCGGATCTACGGCCTGACCAAGGGCCAGTACTCCCCCACCTCCGAGGTCGGCAAGATCACCAAGTCGACCCCGATGGGCTCCCTGGACGCGCCCTTCAACCCGGTCTCCCTCGCCCTGGGCGCGGAGGCGTCCTTCGTCGCCCGGACCGTCGACTCCGACCGCAAGCACCTCACCGAGGTCCTGCGCCAGGCCGCCGACCACCCCGGCACCGCGCTGATCGAGATCTACCAGAACTGCAACATCTTCAACGACGGCGCCTTCGACACCCTCAAGGACAGGGAGCAGGCCGAGGACGCGGTGATCCGCCTCGAACACGGTCAGCCGATCCGTTTCGGCACCGACGGCGCCAAGGGCGTCGTACGCGACCCGCGCACCGGCGACCTGGAGATCGTCACCGTCACCGCGGACAACGAGGCGGACATCCTCGTCCACGACGCCCACGCCGCCTCCCCGACCACGGCCTTCGCCCTCTCCCGCCTCGCCGACCCCGACACCCTGCACCACACCCCGATCGGGGTCCTGCGCTCCGTCGAGCGGCCGGTCTACGACACCCTGATGTCCGACCAGCTCGACACCGCCGTCGAGCAGCACGGCAAGGGCGACCTCGCCGCCCTGCTCGCCGGCAACGACACCTGGACGGTCGTCGGCTGACAGACCGCCGTGGACGGCACACGAGGGCCCGGACGGAGAACGTCCGGGCCCTTTCGCTTACCCACAGGTAGGTACTTACTTTGAAGTGGGCACTTTCCTTCGGATAGCGCAGCTCCTAGGGTTAGTGGCAACGCACCCCCACTAGGAGCACTGAAGCCATGAGCATCGTCGTCACCGGAGCCACCGGACACCTCGGCCGCCACGTCGTGCGGCAACTGCTGGAGAAGGTCCCGGCCGACCAGGTCACCGCCGTCGTCCGGGACCGCGGCAAGGCCGCCGACCTCGCCGCCCGCGGCGTCCGGCTCGCGGTCGCCGACTACAACTCCCCGGAGACCTTCGACGGCCTGTTCGCTTCCGGCGACCGGGTGCTGCTGATCTCCGGGAACGAGTTCGACAAGGGCCGCGTGGGGCAGCACACGATCGTGATCGAAGCGGCGAAGAAGGCCGGCGTCGCCCTGCTCGCCTACACCAGCGCCCCCAGCAGCCTCAAGGCCGCGCTCGCCGACGACCACCGCGCCACCGAGGAGGTGCTGGTCGGCTCGGGCGTGCCGTACGTGCTGCTGCGCAACGGCTGGTACCACGAGAACTACACCGAGCAGCTCGCCCCGGTCCTGGAGCACGGCGCCGTCGTGCAGGCGGCCGGGGAGGGCCGGGTCTCCTCCGCCTCCCGCGCCGACTACGCGGCCGCCGCCGTCGCCGTACTGACCGGCGAGGGTCACGAGAACACCGCGTACGAGCTGGGCGGCGACGAGGCCTGGAGCTTCGCCGAGTACGCCGCCGAGCTGAGCCGGCAGACGGGCAAGGAGATCGGCTACACCCCCGTCTCCGTCGAGGACTACACCGGGATCCTGACCGGCGCCGGGGTGCCCGGACCGCTCGCGGACGTCTTCGCGGGCGTGGACGCCGCCATCGCCAAGGGCGAGCTGGTCGTCTCCACCGGCGACCTGTCCCGGCTGGCCGGCCGTCCGACGACGCCGCTCGCGGAGGCCGTCGCCGCCGCGCTCAAGGGCTGACTCCGCCCTTCCGGCCGCCGCCCACCCGCCCGCCTACCCACACCCACCTCGCCTGTCATGACCGTATTGCGATACGGGCATGACAGGCGGGTGGGTCCGGCGCTACCTTCGTCCTGGCATGCCTCCCCGTCCCCTGCATGCCGTGTGCGAGAAGGAGGTGCCCGTGGCCGGGTCGTCCAGGAGTGATCAGCGCATAGGCCTGCTGAACGGCTTCGCGGCGTACGGGATGTGGGGCCTGGTCCCGCTGTTCTGGCCGCTGCTCAAGCCGGCCGGGGCCGGGGAGATCCTCGCCCACCGGATGGTGTGGTCCCTCGTCTTCGTCGCCGTCGCCCTGCTCTTCGTACGACGCTGGGCCTGGGCCGGCGAGCTGCTGCGGCAGCCGCGCAGGCTCGCGCTGGTCACGGTCGCCGCCGCAGTGATCACCGTGAACTGGGGCGTCTACATCTGGGCCGTGAACAGCGGCCACGTCGTCGAGGCCTCGCTCGGGTACTTCATCAACCCGCTGGTCACCATCGCGATGGGTGTGCTGCTGCTCAAGGAGCGGCTGCGGCCCGCCCAGTGGGCGGCGGTCGGCACCGGCTTCGCGGCCGTGCTCGTCCTCACCATCGGCTACGGCCAGCCGCCGTGGATCTCGCTCTGCCTCGCCTTCTCCTTCGCCACCTACGGACTGGTGAAGAAGAAGGTCAACCTCGGCGGCGTCGAGTCGCTGGCCGCGGAGACGGCGATCCAGTTCCTCCCGGCGCTCGGTTACCTGCTGTGGCTGGGCGCCCAGGGCGATTCGACCTTCACCTCCGAGGGGCCCGGGCACTCGGCCCTGCTCGCCGCGACCGGTGTCGTCACCGCGATCCCCCTGGTCTGCTTCGGCGCGGCCGCGATCCGGGTGCCGCTGTCCACCCTGGGGCTGCTGCAGTACCTGGCGCCGGTCTTCCAGTTCCTGCTCGGCGTCCTGTACTTCGGCGAGGCCATGCCGCCCGAGCGCTGGGCGGGCTTCGGGCTGGTCTGGCTGGCGCTGACGCTGCTCACCTGGGACGCGCTGCGCACGGCCCACCGGAGTGCGCGAGCACTGCGTGAGGGGCTGGACCGGGCGGGCACGGGCGTACCGCCGGCCAAGGGGGCCGCTGCGCGGGAGCCGGGGGTGGTGGCCTCCGGGACGCCGGCGTCGCCGGGTGCCGCCGACGCGCCGCGGCAGCGGCACGGCACCCGGGCGGGGAAGCCGTAGCGGCACCTCCGGGCGGCGGGTCAGCGCTCGTCCGGCGCCCGCCGGGCACGGTGGGCACGGACCTTCTCCCGGTTGCCGCAGTGCTCCATCGCACACCAGCGGCGACGCCCGGGGCGTGAGGTGTCCACGAACAGCAGGAAGCAGTTGTGGGCACCGCACTCGCGGATGCGGTCCGCGTACGGACCGGTGAACAGCTCGATCGCGTCGCGCGCCACCGTCGACAGCAGTCCGGAGCCGGTGGCACCCGGGGCCCAGCCGCGCGTGCCGTCCGCTTCGAGGCGGGTGACGAGCGGCGGCGCGGCCGCGGCGGCGTTGACGACGTCCAGGTGGGCGGGGCGGAGCAGCCGCCCGTGGGCCCGGTCCGCGGCGAGCAGGAAGAGGGCGTCGCGCAGGGCCCTGGCCCGTGCCAGGTCCGCCCGGTCCACCGACAGGTCGAGCCCGCCCGGCAGTCGGCTGCGGTCGGCCCAGGCCAGCAGGTCGGCGGGCTCGTGCAGCACCTCCCAGCGCGCGAACTCGCCCGGCCCTCCCGTCGGCAGCAGTTCGAGGCAGAGCGCGCCCGGGTCGAAGCGGTACGACTTGCCCTGGGACGACACCAGCGTGAGTCCGGGGGGACGACCGGGGGCCGACTTCGGCGATTCCAGCGTTTCCCGTGTTCCCCGCGTTGCCCGTGTTTCCGGTCCATCCGGCGATTCCGCTGCCCGCTCGGTCATGCAACCAGTATAAGTGGTTACATGACATCGACCTCAAGACCCGCCCCCCTGCACTTCAAGATCGTCATTGATGCGGCCGCCCCGCACGCGCAGGCGGACTTCTGGGCCGCGGCCCTCCACTACGAACTGGAGGACAACAGCGCGCTCATCGAGAAACTGCTGGGCTTCGGCGCGGTGCCGACGGAGTTGACCGTCGAGTCCCACGGCCGCCGCGCCTGGCGGGACCTGGCCGCCGTGCGCCACCCCGACGACCCCTTCCAGGAGGAGAGCGGCACCGGGCTGGGGCGGCGACTGCTGTTCCAGCGCGTGCCGGAGGCCAAGACCGTCAAGAACCGGGTCCACCTCGACGTGCACGCACCGGAAGGCCGGCGGGAGGAGGAGGTCGCCCGGCTGGAGGCACTGGGGGCGAGCGTGCAGCGGCAGGTGAAGGAGGCGGGCGGGGAGTGGGTGGTGATGACGGACCCCGAGGGGAACGAGTTCTGCGTCCACTAGAGCCGGAACCACCCGGGCTGCGAGCAGGGGGCTTCCGGTATGTGTGACGGCGTGGCCGAATAGCGGTCTTGACGGCTGGTCAGTCCCGCCCGCACCATCCAGGCACCCCATTCACTGCGGAGTCCCCTCCCCAGGGACCCCCTAGGAATTCGGAGCCCCCCACATGAAGCTCCTCCTTTCCGGGCGTGCGCTGACGGCCGGAGCCGTCGCCGTCGCCACCCTGGTGACCGGCGGTTCCGCCGCCGGCGCGGCGACCGCGCCCGCGCACCCCACCGCCACGGCCGCCGCCGCGCCCGACATACCGATAGCCAACGTCAAGGCCCATCTCTCCCAGCTCCAGTCGATCGCCTCGGCGAACGGCGGCAACCGCGCCCACGGCCGCGCCGGCTACCAGGCCTCGCTCAACTACGTGAAGGCCAAGCTGGACGCGGCCGGGTTCACCACCCGCGTCCAGCAGTTCACCGCCTCGGGCCGCACCGGGTACAACCTCATAGCGGACTGGCCGGGCGGCGACGCTAATCAGGTTGTCATGGCCGGGTCACACCTGGACAGCGTCACCTCCGGGCCCGGCATCAACGACAACGGCTCCGGCTCCTCGGCCGTCCTGGAGACCGCGCTCGCCGTCGCCCGGTCCGGCTACCAGCCCGCCAAGCACCTGCGCTTCGCCTGGTGGGGCGCGGAGGAGCTGGGACTTGTCGGCTCCCGGTACTACGTCAACAGCCTCGGCTCCGTCGAGCGCGCGAAGATCAGCGGCTATCTGAACTTCGACATGATCGGCTCGCCCAACCCCGGCTACTTCGTCTACGACGACGATCCCACGATCGAGAAGACGTTCAAGGACTACTTCGCCGGCCTGGGCATCTCCACGGAGATCGAGACCGAGGGCGACGGGCGCTCCGACCACGCGCCCTTCAAGAACGCGGGCGTACCCGTCGGCGGCCTCTTCAGCGGCGCGGACTACCGCAAGACGTCCGCGCAGGCGGCCAAGTGGGGCGGCACCGTGGGCCAGCCGTTCGACCGCTGCTACCACTCGTCCTGCGACACCACCGCCAACATCAACGACACGGCCCTGGACCGCAACAGCGACGCCATCGCCTACGCGGTCTGGGCACTGTCGCAGTAGGGGAATCGCCCCGCGCGTGGCCGCGGTCCGGGCCGCCCGCGCCACCTGCGCCGCCCGCGCCGCCCGTGTCAGCCCGTCTGGGCGCGGACGCGTTCGGTGAGGCGGCCCATGCGGGCGCGGGCGGACTCCAGTTCCTCGGCGTCCTCGGCGGCCGGGCCGTCCTCGGCCACGAGTTCGCCCCACAGGCCGACCAGATCGTCCCCCAGCTCCAGGCCCCGGGCGGGGTCGCGTACGGCACGCCAGGCGGTCGCCGCGCTCTGGACGTTGCCGTACGCGGCCTCGGCGTCGCCCGAGCGCCGGTGTATCCGGGCCAGGTCGAGGGAGAGCCGGAAGGCACGGTGCGGGTCGCCCGACAAGTAGGCGATGTACGCCGTGAGTTCACGGAGCCGGAGCACCTCCGGGTGCTCGGGTCCCAGGGTGCGCGAGGCCTCCGTCACCGTCTCCTCCGCCAGCCGGGCCGCGACCTCCGTACGTCCCTCCTTGACGGCCTCGTTGATACGGACCGTCGGCTCCGCGAGCAGGGCGGGGGCGGTGGCGTCGCCGGGAGCGGTGAGCGGCGCGTCCCCGAGCACGGCCTCGGCCACGGCGTCGAACCCGCGGGCGGGGGTCGGCTTGGGGTCGGGGTCGGAGTACGGGTCGGGGCGTGGGCCGAGGTCAGGGGCGGCCGCCGGCTCGGGTGCGGGGGCGGGGGTCGTCTCCGGCCTGCGTGCGGAGGTCGCCCGCGGCTCGGGCGCCGGGATCGGCTCCGGCACGGCGGTGAACGGACCCGGCACCGGGCGCGACCCCGCGTCCGGCGAGACGTCCGCCGTGGCTACGGCGTCCATGCGCGGCGGCGGCCCGAAGACGCCCGTCGGCGGCGCCACCGTACCGGGCGGCGTGCCCCCGGCCGGTTCCGGCAGGGCGCGCAGCGTGAACGTCGGCGCGCTGTCCCGGACCGGCGCCACCGGGCGCAGGACGCGGGTGTGCCGGTCCTGTCGGACGGGCGACGACCCGGGCGTCGGCACGGGCACCTCCACAGGCGGCACCTTCACAGGCGACTCCGTCACAGGCGGGTCCTCCACGGGCACGCCCTGTGAAGGCAGGCCCTCCGGAGGCACGTCCTTCGCCGCCGTCGGCACCGGTTCCGCGGCGAGGTGGCTGGAACCGTCCGGATCGACCCGGAGCGGGACGGAGTAGCCGAGACGGCGGTCGTGGATGGTGGCGAGCACGGGGTGACCGGCGGCGAGGGCGAGGCGGTGGAGGCGGTTCAGGACGGCGTTCTGGATCTCCTCGCCCGGGGCCGCGACGACCAGCGAACCGTCGACCGTGGCACCGCGCGCCCCGGAGCCGCCGTCCGGTACGCGGACGTCGATCGGTGTCGCCGCGGGATCGGGCGAGCCCGCGGCGCGTTCGTCTTCCCGCTGCCTGTCGCGGCCGAGTCGAGACATCGTTCCCCCACTCATCGGCGGCTTCCGTCGGCGTCTTGCGTTCCTGCCGTCCAGAGCCTGTCATGCCTGTCGTGCACCTACTGTCGAGTCTCTCCGCTCGCTCCCGATTCTGGCGTCACCGGGGTGTCACAGGCTCGTTCCAGGAGGTCACGCGGTACGAGGGCGGTACGCGAGGAACCCTTGCCGGGCAGCGGGCGCGCGGACGCCGTGGCTACGCGGTGATGTCCTTGGTCGTGAACCGGGCCCAGGCCGCCGAGCCGAAGACCGCCGCGTAGAGGGCCTGGAGACCGAGGTTCTTCACCAGGTCGTCCCAGTAGACCGGTTCGCGCATCACGTCGGCGAAGGAGAGCCAGTAGTGCGAGAAGAAGTACGGCTGGAGCGCGTCGAGCTGGGGGATCTGGTCGAGGATCTGGACGGTGATCAGCAGTCCGACCGTGGTGGCCATCGCCGCGATGCCGCTGCCCGTCAGGGTGGAGACGAACAGGCCGAGGGCCGCGATGCCGACCAGTGAGGCGGCCACGACCAGGGCGATCAGCAGGGCCCGTCCCAGACCCTCGGCGTAGGTGATCCGGGTGCCGGAGATGGTGATCAGGTCACCGACCGGGAACAGCAGCGCGCCGACCGCGAGCGCCGACACCGCGACCACCAGGGTGGCGGCGAGGCAGAAGGCGATCACCGTCGCGTACTTGGTGAGCAGCAGCCGGGAGCGGCCGGCCGGGGCGACCAGCAGGTAGCGGAGCGTGCCCGCGCTCGACTCGCCCGCGATCGCGTCGCCCGCGACGACGCCGATGGCCATCGGCAGGAAGAACGGGAGGGTGGCGGCGAGCGCGGTGAAAACCAGGAACAGCCCGTTGTTGCTGACCTGCGAGATGAACGCCGGGCCCGCGCCGCCGCCTCCGCCGCCACCGCCGCCGAGCGAGGACCCGTCGCTGGTCTCGATCTTCACGGCGATGCCCACCAGGATCGGCACGGCGGCGAGCACGGCCAGCAGGGCGAGGGTCCGCCAGCGCCGGAAGGTGGTCAGCAGCTCGCTGCGGAGCAGCCCCAGGGACCACAGCGGACTCGGGGTCCGCGCGGCGTCCGGGCCGCCCGGCGTCGCGACCGCGGGCTCCCTCACCCGATCGTCCTGCGCCTCAGCCCGCGACATCGAAACCCTCCCCGGTCAGCGCCACGAACGCGTCCTCCAGCGAGGCCCGTTCCAGGACGAAGCCCCGGACCCGGACCCGGGCCGCGACCAGTGCCGCGTTCACCTCGGCGAGGTCGCGCTCCGGCGGTTCCGCCGTGACCCGGTCCCCGTCGACGACCAGGTCCGCGGCCCCCTGCTCCTTCAGCACCCGGGCGGCCTCGCCCGCGTCCGGCGTGGTCACCACCAGCCGGCCCCGCGCCCCGGCCGACAGATCGGCGACCGCGCCCTGGGTGATCAGCCGTCCCTGGGCCATCACGGCGGCGTGGGTGCACACCTGCTCGATCTCGTCCAGCAGGTGGGAGGAGAGGAAGACGGTGGTGCCGTCGGAGGCCAGCTCCCGGACGAGGGTGCGGATCTCACGCATGCCCTGCGGGTCGAGTCCGTTGGTCGGCTCGTCCAGAACCAGCAGTCGGCGCGGCTGGAGCAGCGCCGCGGCGAGACCCAGCCGCTGCTTCATGCCGAGCGAGTACGCCTTCGCCTTCTTGCCGCCCGCGGCCGCGAGGCCCACGCGGTCCAGCGCCGCGGCGACGCGCTCGCGCCGGGTGCGCGGGTCGGCGGTCGGGTCGGCGGCGTCGTAGCGCAGCAGGTTGTCGCGCCCGGAGAGGAAGCCGTACAGGGCCGGGCCCTCGATGAGGGCGCCGACCCGGGGCAGTACGGTGCGGGACGCGCGGGGCATGGGCCGGCCGAGGACCCGGGCGCTGCCCGAGGTGGGTTCGATCAGCCCCATCAGCATGCGGATGGTGGTGGTCTTGCCGGAGCCGTTGGGCCCGAGGAAGCCGAAGACGCTGCCCGCCGGGACGGTCAGGTCCAGACCGTCGACGGCGAGTTGTCCGCCGCGGTAGCGCTTGGTGAGCCCGCGGGTGGCGATGACGGCGTCATCCGCGCGCTCCTGGTGCGGGCGCTCCGGCTCCGTGGCGGACGGTTCGGCCATCGGCTCCCTCTTCTCGTCCTCTTCCCCGTACGGGGTCCTCTTCGCCGTACGGGGTGGGGGTGCTGCGTACGTACTACTGCGCGGCGTCGGCCGCCTTCACCAGCGCGTCCTTGGTGACCGCACCGGCGTAGACCTTGCCGTCGTCCGTGATCAGGGCGTTGACCAGGCGGGTCTTGAAGACCGTGCCCGAGCCGAAGTCGCCCTTGACCTGGTCGCCGAAGGAGCCGAGGAAGCCGCCGAGGCCGCCGAGGTCACCGCCCTCGGAGCCGGTGGGCAGGCCGCCCTGGGCGCCGGTGTCGAAGGTGGCGATCGAGTTCCAGCCCTCGCCGATGACCTTGAGGCCGTCCAGCCCCTCGGCCAGGTCTCCCTCGGCCGGGCGCCCGTGCTCCGGGGCCTCGGCGGCCGCGTCGGACTCGTCGGCCTCGGTGACCTTCGCGCCCTCGGGCGGCGTGAAGTCGAACGTCGACGCGTCCGGCTTCGCGAAGCTGACCTTGGTGAAGCCCACGTCCACGACGGCGGCGCCGCCGCTCGCCGGGGTCAGGGTGAACTTCAGCGGGGTACCGGTCTCGGCGTCCACGGCCACGGTGATCGCACCGACCGTGGAGCCCTTCTGCTTGGGCTCGACGACCAGGCGGTAGGCGTCCCGGCCGGCCACCTGCGCGGTGCCGCCGACGGTCACGGACGTGGTGTCGTCGACCGACTTGAGCGCCTGGTCGGCGAAGTCCTTCGGCGTGGCCGGCACGTCCTTGCCCGGCACGTCCTTCTCCGGCCGCTCGGCGCCGTCGGGGGCGGTGGAGTGGTAGACCTCGTTGGACTGGCTGTCGTAGCCCCAGACGTCCTTGCCGTTGTGGATCAGGCTGTACTCGGCGGCGTTCTCCAGCAGGGAGAGCTTCTGCCGGTCGGGGCCGTCGGCCGCGACGCGCAGCGTGTGGCTGCCAGACACCAGCTCGGTGAGCTTGGCCGACGGGTCGGCGGCGGAGCCCTCGCCGTCCCCGCCGGAGCCCGGACCACCGGACATTCCGGACATCAGGCCGCTCTCCAGCCCTCCGAGGTCCGGCAGGCCCAGGTCGGTGTTGATGCGCACCGTGCCGGACAGCTGCTGGACGTCCGACTTGGCGATCTTCTCTATGAGCTGCTCCGCCGTGACCTTCGGCAGGTCGGGGTCGCCGGAGTCGGCGAGCGCCGGGACGAGCCCGATCGTCGCGGCCGCCACTCCCATCACCGCGACCGGGACGACGTACCGCGCGGCCTTGCGCCGTCCGGCCCGCAGCTCCTCACCCTCCCCGGCGGTCGTGTTGTCGTCGGAATCGATCGGTGCCATGTGTGCCCTACCTCCGTCGTCGGCGGCGGCTGTCTCGCGACCTCGCACGTGTTCGGCCGTGAGCCGCCATTCTCACCCGAATCGGTGAGGATTGGTGTTTTTCCGTGGTGTCCATCTGACCAAATCACCGGAGCGCAAGCGTCAGCCCGCGGGCTCAACTCCGCGTACTCCTGCGGGATGACACCCAGGGGTGCCGCCTCCCCCGGCCCGTAGGGGACCGGGTACGCCACCCGGCAGCGGACGGCGCGCGACCTCGTGACCCATGAGCCGTGAAAGACGTGGGGCGTGACGCACGTCACTGGCGACACGCGGCGGACGGCACGAGCAGGCAGCACGCGGCACCGGCAGGCCGCGGACGGCGCTCGACCCCGGCAGGCGGCGGACGGTGCTCGACACCGGCCGGCAGTGACGGCGCGCGCGGCTGTCACCGGGCGGTCAGCCGGCCCGGTGGACCACCGCGTCGCACAGCTCGACCAGCGCGGCCTTCGCGTCGCACTCGCGCAGCGGGGCCAGCGCGGCCCGGGCGTCCTTGGCGTACCTGACGGTGTCCCGGCGGGCCTGCTCCAGCGCGGGGTGGGCGCGCAGCAGGCGCAGCGCCTCGGCGTGCCGCGCGTCGTCGCTCAGGTCGGAGTCGAGCAGCTCGCACAGCGCGAGGTCCTCGGCGAGTCCCAGCCGGGCCGCCCGCTCGCGCAGCCGCAGTACGGGCAGGGTGGGGATGCCCTCGCGCAGGTCCGTGCCGGGCGTTTTGCCGGATTCGTCGGAGTCGGAGGCGATGTCCAGCACGTCGTCCGCGAGCTGGAAGGCGACGCCGAGCCGCTCGCCGTACTGGGTCAGCACGTCCACCACCGTCTCGTCGGCGCCGGACATCATCGCGCCGAACCGGCAGGAGACCGCCACCAGGGAGCCCGTCTTGCCGCCCAGCACGTCCAGGTAGTGGTCGACCGGGTCGCGGCCGTCCTGGGGGCCCGCGGTCTCCAGGATCTGGCCGGTGACCAGCCGTTCGAAGGCGAGGGCCTGGACGCGGACCGCCTCGGGACCGAGGTCGGCGAGGATCTGGGAGGCGCGGGCGAACAGGAAGTCACCGGTGAGGACCGCGACCGAGTTGCCCCAGCGGGTGTTCGCGCTGGGCACCCCGCGCCGGACGGCGGCCTCGTCCATCACGTCGTCGTGGTACAGCGTGGCGAGGTGGGTCAGCTCCACCACCACGGCCGAGGGCACGATCCCGGGGGCGTAGGGGTCGCCGAACTGGGCCGAGAGCATCACCAGCAGCGGCCGGAACCGTTTCCCGCCGGCCCGCACCAGGTGCTGGGCGGCCTCCGTGATGAACGGCACGTCGCTTTTGGTTGCCTCAAGCAACCCTTCCTCGACAGCAACCAATCCGGCCTGGACATCGGCTTCCAGAGCCTGGTCCCGCACGCTCAGCCCGAACGGCCCGACGACGGTCACGAGGGGTCTCCTGTCTGCTGGTGTCTACTGGCGATTACCTGGTTTGTCGATAGGTCGCTGCCACCACTCAAGTCAGCGTATCCGGTCACGTTTCGATCACCGCTAGCGCCCACCGTTACAGGCTGGTCGGTATCGGATCATGAACGGTATGTTTTTGATCAGGTGATATGAGCAGATTTTGATTGACATCGCCAGAGGGAGGGAGCCGGACCCGCACCCGGCCCCAGACCCGGGCCCGGAGGGCGAACGGACCGGAAGCCGCCACCGAAGATCCCACCACTCCTCCCAACGGCCCGCACTTCGAGAACGTCACCCGATCGACACACGCGCCCACACCGTCCGCCCGGCCGCGGCCCGCGACGGTCCGCGCACCCCGCTCGACGGGCACGTCAGACACCTCCTTCCGCACCCCGCTCGCCACGCCGCCCCCCACCCCGCTTCCCTCCCCTCGCCGCCCGACACCCGAAGCCGTCCTCACCCGCGGCCGGTTGACGCACAGTTGAGGCTAATGCCCGTTTTGCCGTGCTTGTTGAGGCCAGTGAGTTGGCTCACTCCGGACCACCCGCAGGCAACCCCGTCCGAACCTGTGCCCTCCCTTTGCCCCGCAAGCCAGTTGAGGCTTGGCAACAGCAAAGGATCAAGAGCCTCAAACACCCCAGACCAAGGTCAACAGGCACGTTGGGTGATTCCTGCACTTGTTCCGGACATGTGCTCTCGCATACGTTCCCGGCCTGTCGGGCGGACGCCGAATCCTGCCACCGCCCGTCGCAGTCATCCACCCAACAAACTCGCCGGCAGGAGCGGGGGACCCAGGTAAGTCGCCGCACCGGTCACCACCGGAGCGGCTCGGGGTGAAGCCGTACCCGTCAGGGCGCGGCCGGGCACCTCCCCGCCCGAACCCGACAGCTCACCTCGTAGGCGTAAGGAGAGGGACACTGCATGTCTGCCAACGGTCAGAACCGTCACGCCCGCACCGGCCGCCTCGCCCGCAAGCTCGCGGTGGCCGGCACCGGTGCCGCGGTGCTCGCGCTGCCGCTCATCGGCGCCACCACCGCCTCCGCGGCCACCCCGGCCGCCGCCACGACCGCCACCACGGCGGCCACGACGTACCCGGACAACCTCGACGGCTGGATCCGCGAGTCGCTCGACATCATGGCCCAGCACGGCATCCCCGGGACCTACGAGGGCATCCACCGCAACATCATGCGGGAGTCCTCCGGCAACCCGCTCGCCATCAACAACTGGGACATCAACGCCGTCAACGGCACCCCGTCCAAGGGGCTGCTCCAGGTGATCGACCCGACCTTCCAGGCGTACCACGTGCCCGGCACCTCCTGGGACCCGTACGACCCGGTCGCCAACATCACCGCCGCCTGCAACTACGCGGCCGACCGCTACGGCTCGATGGACAACGTCTTCAGCGCGTACTGAGCCGCCCAGCCGCGCTGCCGCACCACCGCACCGCCCCGGCAGCGCGGCTAAGAGGTACCGAAGATCCGCTCGAGGACGACGGCCACGCCGTCGTCCTCGTTCGTCGTGGTGACCTCGTCCGCCACCGCCTTGAGTTCGGGATGGGCACCGGCCATGGCCACGCCGTGGGCCGCCCAGTGGAACATGGGGATGTCGTTGGGCATGTCCCCGAAGGCGATCGTCCGCCGCCGCTCCAGCCCCAGGTGCTCGGCGGCCAGCGCCAGACCGGTCGCCTTGGTGATGCCGCACGGCTGGAGCTCCACGGTGCCCGGCCCCGACATGGTGACCGTCGCGAGCGAGCCGACCACCGCGCGCGCCGTCGCCGCCAGTTCGTCGTCGGTCAGCTCGGGGTGGCGCAGCAGCACCTTGCTGATCGGCGTGGACCACAGCTGCTCGCGCCGCTCGACGCGGACCGCGGGCAGCGTCGGGTGGGGCATCAGGTAGCCCGGCTCGATGAGCGTCAGCCCGTCGACCCCGTCCTGGTCGACGGCGGCGTGCACCTGGCCCACCTCCGCCTCGATCTTGCCGAGCGCGGTCTCGGCCAGCTCCCGGTCCAGGGTGACCGACCACAGCATCCGGTGCGCCCCGGCGTCGTACACCTGCGCGCCCTGCCCGCACACCGCAAGTCCGGTGCAGCCGAGCCGGTCGAGCAGGGGGCGCACCCGGGGGGCCGGCCGCCCCGTCACCACCAGGTGGCACGCCCCCGCCCCGGCGGCCAGCGCCAGCGCGGCCAGCGACCGGTCGGAGACGGTGTCGTCGCCGCGGAGCAGCGTGCCGTCCAGGTCGGTGGCGACGAGGGAACATGCGGTGCGGTCCATGATCAGAGAATACGGACACCGCACCCGTCCGACTCACCCGTGACCGCTTCCGAACGAGGACGCAGCGAGTGCGTCCGAACCCGGTCGCGGATGCACGCGGACGCCCGATCACGCCCCACAACCTGACACTTCACCGGCTGAGTCCGGTTCAGGGTCCCGGGGTCTCGGGATCGCGGGGTCCCGGGATCGCGGGGCCTCTGGGTTGCTGGGTCTCTGGGTCTCCGCACTGGTGGGCGGCACCGCGGCCTGCCGGGGCCGCCTCCGGCCGTACTGCCCAAGACCGGTGCGTCACCCGTAACGTGGCCCGCACGACAGACGGCGCGCACGGCGCACATGGCGAGCACGAAAGCGAGGCAGCACCCGATGCCCCCCTTCGATGTCCCCGAGGGCGACCCCTTCGGCCCGCACAACCTTCCGTACGGCGTGTTCTCGATCCCCGGCTCGCGGGAGCCGTCGAACCGGACGGTCGGCGTCCGGCTCGGCGACCACGTCCTCGACGCGGGCGCGGCGGCCCACGCGCTCGGCTCGCCGTACGCGTCCCTGCTCGCGCAGCCCACCCTCAACCCGCTGCTGGCGGCCGGGCGCACGGCGTGGTCGGACGTGCGGCGCGCGCTGACGGCGTGGGTGACGGTCCCCTCCCACCGCGAGGCCCTGGAGCCGTTCTTCCACCCGCTGTCGTCGGTGACCCTGCACCTGCCCTTCGAGGTCGCCGACTACGTCGACTTCTACGCCTCCGAGAACCACGCCCGCAACGTCGGCCAGATCTTCCGCCCCGACGCCGCCGACTCCCTCACCCCGAACTGGAAGCACCTCCCGATCGGCTACCACGGCCGCTCCGGCACGGTCGTCGTGTCCGGCACGGACGTCGTGCGCCCGTCGGGACAGCGCAAGGCACCGGCCGACGCCGCCCCCGTCTTCGGTCCGTCCGTCCGTCTCGACATCGAGGCCGAGGTGGGCTTCGTGGTGGGCGTGCCGTCCGAACTGGGCGCTCCGGTGGCACTCGGCGACTTCCGCGAGCACGTCTTCGGGCTCTGCCTGCTCAACGACTGGTCCGCGCGGGACATCCAGGCCTGGGAGTACGTCCCCCTCGGCCCGTTCCTCGGCAAGTCCTTCGCCACCTCGGTGTCGGCGTGGATCACCCCGCTGGACGCCCTGGAGGAGGCCCGGGTCGCGCCGCCCGAGCGCACCCACGAGCTACTCCCCTACCTGGACGACACGAAGGACGCCCAGGACGGCCCCGGCGGCTACGACCTGCGCATCTCCGTCGCCGTGAACGGTCATGTCGTCTCCGAGCCGCCGTTCTCCACCATGTACTGGACGGCCGCCCAGCAGTTGGCCCACATGACGGTCAACGGCGCCTCGCTGCGCACCGGTGACCTCTACGGCTCGGGCACGGTGAGCGGGCCGGCCGAGCGGGAGCGGGGGTCGCTGCTGGAGCTGACCTGGAACGGCCGTGACCCGCTGGAACTCCCGGACGGCAAGCGGACGTTCCTGGAGGACGGGGACGTGGTGACGCTCTCGGCCTGGGCCCCGGGACCCGACGGTGTCCGGGTGGGGCTGGGCGAGGTGACCGGGCGGGTGGTCGGACGGGACGCCTGAGTCCGACGGGGCGGGGCCGGGCCACGGACGGGCTCCGGATCCCGCGTGCCCGGAATCCGAATCCGGTGCCCGCCAACACCTGACTCACACCGCCCGGCCCCGTCATACTGGCGTCGGGCGGTGTCCGCACACAGCCCGGCACAGCACAGCCCCGGTACAGCACAGCCCCTGCACAGCCCCTGCACAGCCAGAGCCGCCCATCCTTCGACCAGGATCCGGAGCCAGTGGCATGACCGTCTGCCTGCTCCTGCTGTTCGTCGTCGCCGTGACCGCCGCGGTGCCGGTGCCGCGCGCGCTGACCCGTTCCGCGTGGCCCGACCGGGACCCGGTGGTCGGGCTGTGGGTGTGGCAGTGCCTGGTCGCCACCGTGCTGCTGTGCTGTCTGACGGCTCTCGTCCTCGGTGCCGCGGCCGTCTTCGGGACCGTCCGCGCCCAGCTCTTCGCACCGGCGCCGCCCGCGGTGACCGCGGCCTACAACCTCTCCGCCGGCCCGGTCTGGGCGGCCGTCCTCACCCTGCTGCTGGCAGCCGGTGCCGCCTGGACGACCGCCATGCTCGCGCGTGAACTCGTCGAGGCCCGCCGCCGGCGCGCCCGGTCCCGCGCCCATCTGCGCGAGCGCGCCCCCGACCTGCCCGCCGGACTCCCCGCCGCCCGCGGTCCCCTGCTGGTCCTGGAGGACGAGTACCCGGACGCCTGGTGGATGCCCGGCAACCCGCCGCAGCTGGTCGTCACCACCGGCGCCCTGCACCGCCTCACCGACCATCAGCTGGACGCCGTCCTCACCCACGAGCGCGGCCACGCCCGGGCCCGCCACGACTGGCTGCTGCACCTGTCGACCGCCCTGGCCACCGGGTTCCCGAGCGTCCCGCTGTTCGCCCACTTCTGCGACCAGACCCACCGTCTGGTCGAGCTCTCGGCCGACGACACCGCCTCCCGGCGCTGCGGCCACCTGACCACCGCGCTCGCCCTGATCGAGCTGAACCAGCACCGGGGCGTCCTGTCCTGCGCCTCCAGCCACCGCCTCCTCGGCGAGCGGGTCGACCGCCTCCTGGAGCCCCAGCCCCGCCCGCGCCGCCGCCACCGCGCCCTGGCCACGGCGACGGCCGCCCTGATCCCCCTCCTTCCGCTCCTGATCACCTTCGCCCCGGGGCTGACGGCCCTGGCCTGACGGCACCCGCCCCGGGGCTGACCGCACTGGCCTGACGGCACCCGCCCCGTGGCCGCGGGCAGTCACCGCCACGCGCCCACGGCTGGCAGAACTCCCCCGCCCCAAAGAGAAACCCCAGCTCACCCGCACAACCGGCGGAGCCCTCGGTGGCGCAACATTCCAGCAACACCACTATTCCTACCGGATAGGTATGGTTCCAGCCATGCCGCCCACCGACCGCATCCGAGACCACGCCGGCCAGGGCGCGACCACCGTCGCCGCCCACCGCACGCGGCGTCGGCTGCGCGCCGACCGGGCCCGTCAACTGGCCGACCTGCTCCGCCGCCAGCTCCTGGACGACGCCTTCCCCGACGGCACCCTCCCCCACGAGAACACCCTCGCCACCGACTACGACACCACCCGCAACACCGTCCGCCAGGCGCTCGACCTGCTGCGCGCCGAGGGCCTGGTGGCCCGCCAGCCCGGCATCGGCACGGTGGTCGTGGCCCGCAAGTACGCCCATGGCCTCGACCGCCTGATGGGCCTCGCGGAGACCCTGCACGAGCACGGCCGCGTCACCAACGAGGTACGCACGACCGTGCCCGTCCCGGCCCCCGCACCGGTGGCCCAGCGCCTGCGCGTCCCGCCCGGCGCCGACGTGCTGTACATCGAGCGCCTGCGCCGCCTCAACGGCGTCCCCCTGTCCCTTGACCTCACCTACCTGCCCCTGGACATCGGCACCGCCCTGCTCGGCGCCGACCTGGAGAACACCGACGTCTTCCGCCTCCTGGAATCCGTCACGGGGCTGCCGCTCGGCCACGCCGAGATCACCTTGGAGGCCGTCACCGCCGACGCGCACTCCGCCGCCGTACTGGAGGCCCCGCGCGGCACCGCGGTCCTCATGCTGGAACGGCTCACCCATCTCGCCGACGGCCGCCCCGTAGA
>NZ_JAIOJZ010000057.1 GCF_020404845.1 Streptomyces hyderabadensis
AACCCCACCCCCCCCCCCAGTTTTACTTCCGCGGCGCGGCCGCCCCCCCCCCCCCGCCCCCGCCGGTCTACCCACCCTGACCCTCACGGGCCCTCGTCCACCGGCGGGGGCTTCCCGCCGGTGACCACCGTCCTGACCCACCGCTGCGTCAGCCGCGTCCGGGAGGCGAGCACCTCGACGGGCACGCCCCGCCGGTGCGCGGCGCGCAGCGCGGCGTTGCGCCAGTGTTCGAGTCTTCTCTTGGCGGCCCTGTCCGTGACCGTCCGGTGCAGCAGCACCGCAAGTCCGAGCAGCAGCCGCCCCGCCGGTCCCTCCCAGCTTCGTGCCATGCAGTGCCCCCAGTCCTCGCCACCACTCCCGCCCACTCAACGGTCGAAGAAGGGCGGCAGCGCCACAAGGGCGTGAAACGGGCACATGGGGCACGGACCCGGCAGAGGGCGCCGTCGGCACGCGCCCTCACGGGCGGCCGCGTGGGCCCGCGGACCCGGCCGGGGCCGGACGGACGGGCCCGCACCGGCGATCATGGACACGATTTCGTCACAGGATCTCCACATGGCGGCGCACCGGGAGATGATGCACCACGCAACAGCACCATCCCCCGGGGGGAACCATGAGCAACAACTTCACACCGCCGCCCATGCCGTCCTACGGGCCGCCACCGGTGCCGCCGCCCCCGCCGCCGAGGAAGAACCGCACGGCGGTCGTCGCCGTGGCCGCCGCGGTGGTGGCCGCGGCCGTGTCGGCTGCCGTCACCGCGGGAGTCACCGGCGACGACGAGGCGGGACCCGCGCCCACGGTCACCGTCACCGAGACGGCGTCCGCGAGCGGCGGCGAGGCCCCCGCGGCCGGGGAGGAGGCCGCGGAGGAGGCCCCCGCGGCCTCCGAGGAGACCGACGACGGTGTCCACGCGCTCGACGAGACGGTCACCTACGAGTCCGACGTCGAGGTCAGCCTGTCCGGCTTCGAGCGCGCGGTGTCGAGCGAGTACGCCATGCCCGAGAAGGCCCCCTACGCCCGGTTCACGGTCAAGGTGGTGAACAGCGGCACCAAGACCCTCGACATCACGCTGCTCACCGTCAACTGCTCCTACGGCAAGGACGGTCGCAGCAGCGAGTCCGTCTTCGACTCCGAAACCGGTCTCGACGGCAGTCCGCAGACCAAGCTCCTGGCCGGCCGGTCGATCAACGTGCCCTGGGGCTGCGAACTCCCCAAGGGCGAGAAGCTGATCCAGATCGAGGTCGCCCCCGACTTCGACTCGGAGACCGCGATCTTCACCGGCCCCCTCACGTAGCGGTCGGGCACGCCCGTCCGGCGACCGCGAACCCTTCCGGTTCCGCGTTGGTCCCCGACCAGCTCCCGGTGAACCCGAAGCCGACCGAGGCACCGGGGGCCACGACGGCGTTCCAGCCGACGTTGCTCGCCGTCACCACCGCGCCGGACCGGCGGTGCTCGGCGTTCCACATCTGCGTCACCTGCTGGCCGCCGGGGAACGACCAGTCGAGGGACCAGCCGTTCCAGGCCGACGTGCCGGTGTTGGTCAGCCGGACGTCCGCCTGGAAGCCGCCCGGCCACTGGTTCGTGACGGTGTACGTCACCTCGCAGGCGCCGGTGGGGCCCGGGTCGGGGCCCGGCCCCGGACCGGTGCCCCCGCCGGTGTCCGAGGTGTCGCCGTAGACGACGCCGCGGCCGTTGGTCGCCACGTACACCCGGCCGTAGACCCGCGGGTCGCCGGTGATGGCGGCGCCGGTCCAGCCCCACTGGTGGGCGTCGTCGTTGACGCGGGTCCAGGTCGCGCCCTCGTCGGTGGAGCGGAAGATGCCGCGCACGCCGCCGATCTCCGCGCTGGTGAACAGGGTCTGGTACGACGCTCCCGGGGCTGCCTTGCCGAAGCCGACGGTGTCCGCCGCGTCGACGCCCGGCAGCCTGGTGAAGGTCTCGCCGCCGTCCGTGGAGTGCCACAGGCCGTACGGGCCGTCCGCCGCCCCGCCCGCCAGCCAGACGTCGCCCTCCCCGCCCGGCAGCGTCTTGAAGCGGACGCTGTCCCCGGCGGGCAGCCCGGTGGCCGACGACGCGGTGAAGGTGGCGCCGCCGTCCGTACTGACGTAGAACGTCCCGGACTTGAAGCCGTAGAAGGTCGCGGGGTCCACCCGGTCCGACTCGACGATCGCGCCCGCCGGGATGCCGGCCGACGCCCGCCACGAGGTGCCGAAGCCCGTCGTGTACTGGACGCCCGTGCCCTCCGGGCTCCACACGAAGCGGCTGCCGTCCGCGCCCGCCGCGACCGTGCCGCCGCCGCTGACCCCCGCCGGGTCGGTGCCGCCGAACCAGTTGGCGCCGTTGTCCGTGGAGAACGCGATGTGCGGGCCGGAGTCGAGGTTGCCCGCCCGGACCACGACGTCCGGCTTCGTCTCCGCGAAGTCCAGACTCGTGGTGGAGGTGAAGTTCGGCGAGGTGTACATCATCGACGGCACCTCGGTCAGGCTGGTGTGCCGGAAGCCGCCGACGTCACCCAGCGCGCTGAGCAGCGGGGCGCCCGACGGGGGTGAGGCCAGGTCGTTGACCGCCGTCTCCTCCAGGCCGCGCACCATCGGCTCGATGGTGAAGGTGCCGCCTTCGTCGTCCCAGTCCGTCAGGTTCTCCGTGCCGTAGACCGTGGCACCCGTGCCGTACATCATCCGGTCCGAGTCGAACGGGTCGATCTCCAGCGCCTCCGTCATCCAGCCCAGCTTCGGGGTCTGCTCGGGCGGCGACGGGTTGGCGCCCCAGGTGAGCCACGGGGACGACGACACGTCCATCGTGTAGCGGTTCTCGCGGTCCGGGTACGACGTGTAGCTCCACGCCTGGGTCCAGGTCGCGCCGCTGTCCGTGGTGCGGAAGATCTGCGTGTCCGGCCACCACGAGCTGTACGCGGTCGCCATCACCGTCCCCGGATGCTGCCGGTCGACGGTCAGGCCGCTGAAGCCGTAGTAGGTGTCCGCCTCCGCCACCGGGCTGATGTCCGTCCAGGTGCCGGTCGCCGTCGCGTACCGGTAGAGGCGGCCCTTGCCGCCGTCGTACGGGCCGCCCGTGTCGCTGTACGCCAGGTACAGGTAGCCGTTCTCGGCGTCCAGCACGCCCTTGTGGGCCAGGTAGCCCGTGGGCTGGCCGGCCAGCCGCTCCCAGGTGGCGCCCGCGTCCGTGGAGCGGTAGACCGCGTTCTCCTTGTCGGCGACGCCGACGTAGACCGTCCCCGTCGGCGTGCCCGCGCCGCCGCCCGTGGACTCGTCGAAGGTGACCCAGGTGATGCCCTGGTTGTCGGAGGCGTAGCCGGAGGTGTCGCCCGGATCCTGCGCGTAGTTCCCGGGGTTCGGGAAGGCCGTCACCTCGGACCAGGTGACGCCCGCGTCGGTGGACCGCCACAGGCCGTGTCCGCTGGGCGCGCCCAGGTACAGCACGTCGTTGTCGTGCGGGTCGACGGCCAGCCGCTCGCCCATGCCGCGGCCCGGCATGTTGCCGCCCAGCTTGAACGGCAGGTCCGTCTTCTCCCAGGTCGCGCCCCGGTCGGGCGAGCGCAGCACGGCTCCGTTCGTCGGGTCCCAGTCGTTGGTGTACGTGCCGACCGCCGCGTACACCCGGTCGGGGTCGACCGGGTCGGAGGCGACACTGACCACGCCCGTGTGACCCCAGTCGTCCCAGCCGACGTGGTCGAGCAGCGGCGTCCAGGTGTGGGAGGACTCCTGCCAGCGGTAGGCCCCGCCGATGTCGGTGCGGGCGTAGGCCAGGTCCTTCTCGGCCCGGTTGAAGACGATGCCGGGGACGAAGCCGCCCCCGTCGATACGGGCGTTCTTCCAGGTGTAGCTGTCGGCGGCGACGGTCGCCCGCGACGCCGGCCCGGCGGCCAGGGCGGTCGGCGGGCTGCCCGCCAGGAGACCGGCCGCGAGGGCCAGCAGCACGGTCAGGATCCGGGTTCTTCGCACGGTGGGGAACCGTCCTTCCGTCAGGAACAGAACACATGCGAGGACCGGACGGCCCCGGGCCAGGTGCGGGCAGGGGCCGCCCGGTCGGTTGGTCCCGTCGTCCGGTGACGGGACCGGTACGCGGAGCGCCTCGCGGGGCTACTCCAGGAGCTCCGCGTACGAACCCATGGCGAGGGCTATGTCCGCCTGGGCCCAGAACCGGTGGTACGTGAACGTGGGCGCGGCACCGCCCTGGAGGTAGCTCTCGATCTTCGACCAGGCCGGGTCGTCCTGGTAGAAGGAGCGGATCGAGGCGAAGGTCGACGACGCGTCGATCGTGTCGCCGTTCGGCATGGTGCCGCTCCAGCCGCTCGGGACGTAGATCCCGTCGTCGAAGCGGTTGTAGTCGGCGCGGGTCTCCGGGACGGCGATGCCGAGCGCGTCCTGGTTGTTCTCCCACATGCCGTCCAGCAGCGCCTTGGCGGTCGAGGCCGCCTCCGTGTCGCCCGAGCGGTCGGCGTAGTACGTCAGGGTCTTGGCGTACGCCGCCGCCACACCGACGTCGTTGGTGTAGTCCGCGACCGTGACGTGCAGGTCGCCGTTGTCACCCGGGGACGCGGCGTTCCAGGTGTCGGGCTGCCCCGACCACTGGAGCGTCGACGGGATCCGGAACGTGCCGTCCGGGTTGACCGTCGTCTCCGACAGGGCCCAGTCGACCCACTTGTCCAGGACCGCCTTCGCGTCGGCGTCACCGCTCTGCTGGTAGTACTCGGCGACCCGCTCCATGGACCACGCCTGGAAGCCGAACCACTGGTTGGACGGCGGGTCGTGGTACACCGGCTTCTCGTCGTAGTACATGCCGTAGAAGGTCGGCGTCCCGGCCGGCGGCGTCGCGTAGCGGCCCTGCCAGCTGTTGGTCGCGCCGCCCGCGATGGCACCCTCGTCGGACTGCAGCCAGCGGTAGAACTCCACCTGCCGGTCCAGGGACTTGGCCCAGTCCGACTGGCCCGTCGCCGACTTCGGCTTCAGGTCGGGGTCGGTGCTCAGCGCGTACGCGGCCAGCGGGTTCTGGTAGCCGCCGTGGGTGTGGCTGGAGCCGATGCGCCAGGCCCAGCCGGCCGAGGTGTCCACCGCGCCGCCCCAGGCGTAGTACCAGGACAGCAGGTAGTGCGAGGAGTCCTTGCCGGTACCTGCCGGGCAGGCCGACGGCCCGACGCAGTCGCCGACCTTCTTGAAGTACTTGTCGAACATGGCGTAGCGCAGGTAGTCGCCCATCTTCGCGGCCTTGTCCAGGGTCGCGGAGATCTCGTCGCTCTTGCCCTGCTCCCCGGCCCAGATGTCCGCCCAGTACGCGGCCTGCACCGCGCGCGCGTCGGCGTCCGGGGCGTTGGTGAACTTCCACTGCTTGGCGTAGGAGGCGTCACCGGTGAACAGGTCCAGGTAGCCGTTCTTACCGCCGTACTTGAAGGCGTCGCAGGTCGGCTGCGGAACCGTCTCCCACACCGACTCCTGCGCGCCGCGCTGGAAGGTGTTGATGTAGGAGGGGCCGGTGTCCGAGGGGCCCGCCTCGCACTTGCCGGGCGAGTTGCCGTAGCCGTAGGTGTTGTCGACGTCCTGGAGCCAGTGCATGCCGTACACGTCGTCCGTGCCGTACGCCGACTTCAGCTCACCGGCGATCGGGTCGGAGCCCACCGGCACGGTGCCGTCCAGCGGCGCCGGGTACTCGTCCGGCGTGTCCAGCTCGGGCGCGTAGGTCGCCGGCTTCGAGGCGTTGTAGGAGGAGTTGGTCGGCTGGTCGGCGTGGGTGGGGATCATGTACGTCTCCATGATCTCCCAGGCGTTGTTGAACCGGGTCCAGTCGCCGGTCACCTTGCCGTACATGGCCTGGAGCCACAGCAGGTAGCTGTACGCCTCCGACGTGGTCTCGTGGCCGTGGTCCGGGGCCTCGACGATGAGGGTCTCCACCGAGTGGTACGGGATGCCCTCGGGCGAGAAGTAGCCGTTCGCCGGGTCGGTGATCTTGCCGTACAGCTCCAGGAAGCGGGCGTCGTAGTCCTTCGCCGCCGCCAGCTGGGTCACGGTGACCGCGGCCTTGCCGTACCCGGGGGCGGTCGACTCGAAGACGGCCGAGCCGCTGCCCGAGGCGTCCGCCGAGACGGTCACCTCCTGGGCGGTGTCCCAGTTCGACGGGGTGAAGGTGAGGCTCGCCCCGCCGGTCAGCGTCAGGCCGGTGTTGCCGCTCGCGCGGGCGGTCGTCACGGTCACGTCGGCGGTCGGCTGCTCCGACAGCTTGACCTCGTACGTCCCCGACTCGCCCTGTTGGACGCCCAGTTGACCCGGCGAGGCGACCACGGTCGGTCCGGCCGCCACCGTGACGCCGACCGGGGTGGAGTCCGCGGAGGCGCCCATGCTGTCGTAGGCCTTCGCCACCAGGGAATGACTGCCCACGGTCAAACCAGAGGTCGAGTACGTGTAGGGCGAACTCGTATCGGTGCCCAGCAGCGTGGTGTCGTCGTAGAACTCCACCTTGCTGATCGTGGCACCGTCGGCGGCGGCCGCCGTGGCCGCCAGCGGCACCGCCTCGCCCTGCGAGTACACGGCGCCCGCCTCGGGGCTGGTCAGCACGGTGATCGGCGGCTGGTGCGCGCCCACGCACGAGGTGCCGTTGACCGCGAAGTCGGTCGGCGCGGCGTTGCTGCCGCTGTACGTGAACTGCCCGCCGGCGGAGACGGCGGCCCCGGCGGCGATCCGCGCGTTGTACGAGGCGTTCTTCACGGTGACGCGCTGCCCGGACTGGGACCAGGCGCCGTTCCAGCCGTTCGTGAGCTTCTGGTTGCCCGCGTAGGAGTACGTCAGCGTCCAGCCGTCGATGGCGTCCGTGCCGCGGTTGGTCAGCGTCAGCTCCGCGGTGAAGCCGGCACCCCAGTCGTTGGTCTTGTAGTCCACGCTGCACTGAAGTGCGGCCGCCTGGGCCGGAGTCGAACCTGTGCCCAGCATCGTGAGGGGAAGTGCGAGGGCCGCCAGCGCGGCGGTCCACCAGCGCCGCGCGGTGCGGCGTCTGGGTCTGTGACCTGAGTGCATGGTGCTGGTTCCTCCTTGCGGCTCGGAGAGGGTGGGGGAGGAGCAACAAGCCTTGAACCAGTGGGAGCGCTCCCATAGTGGGGAGGGTGCCTGGCGCGGTCAAGATGTGTGAACAGTCGAAAAGATTCGACAGGTCCGGCGGGGAGAAAGTCGGTAACTCCTCTGTTCTTTACCGTCACTTGGCGCTACCTTCGCTGCACCAGTGGGAGCGGTTCCACCAGTCGACGCGGCCGTCACGGCGCGTCCGAACTGCAAGGAGTCGCTCATGCGCCACCCCCCGCTCCACCTTCCGCGTTCAGGACTTTTAGCCGTTGCCGCAGTCGTGGCCGCCACCTGTCCGACGCCCCGCCGGCCGCTGCGCCGGTTCGCTCACCCCTCGGGCCGCTCCACCGTGCCCGCGGGCCGTTCCTGACCGCTCACGACGGCACCCGTGTGCCGATCGGCAGCGGGCCGCGCCGACGCGGGCGCGGCCCCGGACGACAGCAGCACCCCCACGAAAGCCGGACGACAGCAGCACCCCCACGAAAGAAGGAACCCGCACTCATGACCCGTACCAGAACCGCGATGCTCGCCGCCCTGACCCTGGTCGCCGGCGCCTCCGGCACGGCACTGGCCGCCCATTCCGCGAGCGCCGGAGCCGCGGCCGCCGCCTGCACCGTCGACTACCAGGTGCAGAACGACTGGGGAAGCGGATTCACCGCCGCCGTGACCGTCACCAACAACGGCGCCGCCACGTCCAACTGGTCGCTGGGCTGGACCTACGCCGGCAGCCAGAAGGTCACCAACAGCTGGAACGCGAAGGTAAGTCAGAGCGGTGCCGCCGTCACCGCGGCCAACGAGTCCTACAACGGCACCCTGGCCACCGGCGGTTCGGCGAGCTTCGGCTTCCAGGCTACCTACAGCGGCGCCAACGCGATCCCGGCCACCTTCACCCTCAACGGCGTGACCTGCAACGTCGACGGCGGAACCGACCCCACGGACCCGCCGACGGACCCCACCGACCCGCCGACCGACCCCACCGGCCCGGGCGACCGGGTGGACAACCCCTATGACGGCGCCAAGGTCTACGTGAACCCCGAGTGGTCCGCCCACGCCGCCGCCGAGCCCGGCGGCGACCGCATCGCCGACCAGCCGACCGGTGTGTGGCTCGACCGGATCGCCGCCATCGAGGGCGCCAACGGCGGCATGGGCCTGCGCGACCACCTGGACGCGGCGCTGGAGCAGAAGGGCTCCGGCGAGATGGTCGTCCAGCTCGTCATCTACAACCTGCCGGGCCGCGACTGCTCCGCCCTCGCCTCCAACGGCGAGCTGGGCCCGACCGAGATCGACCGGTACAAGACCGAGTACATCGACCCGATCGCCGAGATCCTCTCCGACTCGAAGTACGCGGACCTCCGGATCGTCACCACGGTCGAGATCGACTCGCTGCCCAACCTCGTCACCAACGTCTCCGGGCGGCCCACCGCCACGGAGAACTGCGACATCATGAAGGCCAACGGCAACTACCAGAAGGGCGTCGGCTACGCCCTGAACAAGCTCGGCGATGTCGGCAACGTCTACAACTACGTCGACGCGGGCCACCACGGCTGGCTCGGCTGGGACAGCAACTTCGGGCCCTCCGCCGAGATGTTCAAGACCGCCGCCACCACCGAGGGGGCGACCCTCGACGACGTGCACGGCTTCATCGTCAACACCGCCAACTACAGCGCCCTGAAGGAGGAGAACTTCAAGATCACGGACTCCGTCAACGGGACCTCCGTGCGCCAGTCCAAGTGGGTCGACTGGAACCAGTACACCGACGAACTGTCCTACGCCCAGGCCATGCGCGACAAGCTGGTCTCGCTCGGCTTCGACACGAACCTCGGCATGCTGATCGACACCTCCCGCAACGGCTGGGGCGGCTCGGCCAGGCCGGCCGGCCCCGGCCCGCAGACCAGCGTCGACGCCTACGTGGACGGCGGACGCTACGACCGCCGCATCCACCTCGGCAACTGGTGCAACCAGTCCGGCGCCGGCCTCGGCGAGCGCCCGCAGGCCAGCCCGGCCGCCGGGATCGACGCGTACGTGTGGATGAAGCCCCCGGGCGAGTCCGACGGCTCCAGCAAGCTGATCGACAACCCGGACGGCAAGGGCTTCGACCGGATGTGCGACCCCACCTACACGGGCAACCCGCGCAACGGCAACAACATGTCAGGCGCCCTGCCCGACGCCCCGATCTCCGGGGCCTGGTTCTCCGCGCAGTTCCAGGAGCTGATGAAGAACGCCTACCCGCCCCTGTCGTGAGCGGGTCCCCGCGCGCGGCGCGGATGAGCCGCCGGGGTCCGGTCCTTGCGGGCCGGGCCCCGGTGGCCTCCTCTTTTTTGCGGGAGCGGCAACATCTGTTGCCCCCGGCCGGTGAGTCGTCGCACGCTGGCGGCACCGCGAACGGGAGGCTACCGGCATGGCGCACGACCACCACCACGACACACACGGCTCCGTCCACCAGCAGGGACACGGGCACGGAAACGGGCACGGAAACGGGCACACTCACGACCACGCCGACATCGACTGGGCCGAGATGGCCCCGCACCTGGAGGCGCAGGCCGAGCTGTACACGCCGCTGTACCGGCAGGCCCTGACCTGGCTGGCCCGGGAGGTGACCGAGCCCGGCCTGGTCGTCGACGTCGGCAGCGGGCCCGGCGTCGTCTCCTGCCTGTTCGCCGACACCTTCCCCGGCGCCCGGGTCGTCGCCGCCGACGGCGCCGGACCGCTGCTGGAGCGGGCCCGCGCCCGTGCCGAGCGGCTCGGGTTCGGCGACCGCTTCGGCACCCTCACCGGAGACCTGCCCGGCGCCCTGTCCGAGCTGGACTACCCCGCCGACCTGATGTGGGCCAGCCAGAGCCTGCACCACCTGCCGGACCAGCGAGCCGCCCTCGCCGCGCTCGGCGGGCACCTCGCGCCCGGCGGCACACTGGCGATCCTGGAGGGCGGACTGCCCGCCCGGTTCCTGCCCCGCGACCTCGGGTTCGGGCGCCCCGGGCTCCAGGCCAGGATCCGCGCCGTGGAGGAGGACGCGTTCGCCGAGATGCGCGCGGACCTGCCGGATTCCGTGGCCGAGACCGAGGACTGGCCGGCGATGCTGACGGCCGCCGGGCTGAAGCACACCGGCACCCGCAGCTTCCTCCTCGACCTGCCCGCGCCCCTCTCCGACGCGGCCCGCGACTACGTCACCACGTCGCTGTCCCGGCTGCGCGAGCGGATCGGCGAGCGGCTCGACGCCGGGGACCGCGCCACCCTGGACCGGCTGCTCGACCCCGCCGACGAGGCGGGCGTACACCGCCGCCAGGACCTGTTCGTGCTGGTGGCGCACACCGTGTACACGGCGGTACGGCCGGTCTGAGGCCTGGCGCCGCCGAGGCCGTCGCCCGACACCGGCGCTTGACATCGAGAGCGCTCCAAGTGATGGACTCCCCGCTGTCCGTGAAAGAGACGAACAGACACAGGGGGAGTCATGCCCGACACACCGGTCACACTCATCACCGGTGGCGGCAGCGGCATCGGGGCCGCCGTCGCCCGGCGGTTGCTGGAGGCGGGGCAGCGGGTGGCCGTCACGGGACGCGGGGCGGAGCGGCTGCGGGCGTTCAGCGCGGAACTCGGCGACCCGGAGGGGCTGCTGACGATCCGGGGCAGTGCCGCCGAGCACGAGCAGGTGGTGTCCGCGGTCGAGGCCACGCTGAAGGAGTTCGGCCGCCTGGACACGGTCGTCGCCAACGCCGGTTTCGCCACCCACGACTCGGTCGCCGAGGGCGATCCCGCGGGCTGGACCGAGATGGTGCTGACCAACGTCCTGGGCCCGGCCCTGCTGATCAGGGCGTCCATCGACGCGCTCAAGGAGACCCGCGGACGGATCGTGCTGGTGGGCAGTGTCGCGGGCTTCGTCAACACCCCGGGCAACATCTACGGGGCCACCAAGTGGGCGGTGACCGGCCTCGCCGAGAACACCCGGCGCGAGGTGACGCAGTGGGGCGTGGGCGTGACCCTGATCGCGCCCGGCCGGGTGGAGACCCCGTTCTGGGACGGCATCGGCGGCCTGCCGCCCGGCGGCCTGCTCACCGCCGACCAGATCGCCGACTCGGTCGTCTGGGCCATGACCCAGCCCGCCGGGGTCGACGTCAACACCGTGGTCGTACGGCCGCTGGGGCAGCCCAACTGACCCGCGGGAGACGGGAGGGGCCCGGCCGCACGCGCGGCCGGGCCCCTCCCGTGTGCGGCACCGCTCAGGAGTTGACGTCCGCCGGGTCCGAGCCCAGGCGCCGGTCCTCGTTCAGCGCGCTGATCGCCGCGAGGTCCTCGGTGTCCAGGGAGAAGCCGAACACGTCGATGTTCTCCTTGATCCGGGACGGCGTCACGGACTTGGGGATCACCACGTTGCCCAGCTGGAGGTGCCAGCGCAGCACGACCTGGGCCGGGGTGCGCCCGTGCTTCTGGGCGATCGCGACGATCGCCGGGATGTCCAGGATGCCCTTGCCGGAGCCGAGCGGGGACCAGGCCTCGGTGGCGATGCCCTGCTCCGCGTGCACCTCCCGGGCGGCGTGCTGCTGGAGGTGCGGGTGCAGCTCGATCTGGTTCACCGCCGGGATCACCGACGTCTCGGCGGTCAGCCGCTCCAGGTGCTCGGGCAGGAAGTTGGACACGCCGATGGCGCGCACCCGCCCGTCGGCCAGGAGCTTCTCGAACGCCTTGTAGGTGTCGACGTACTTCTCCCTGGCCGGCATGGGCCAGTGGATCAGGTAGAGGTCGAGGTACTCCAGGCCGAGCTTCGCCATCGAGGTGTCGAAGGCGCGGAGGGTGGAGTCGTACCCCTGGTCGCTGTTCCAGAGCTTGGTGGTGACGAAGAGGTCCTCGCGGGCCAGACCGGAGGCGGCGATCGCCCTGCCGGTGCCCTCTTCATTGCCGTAGATCGCCGCTGTGTCGATGCTGCGGTACCCGGCCTCCAGGGCCTGGGCGACGGCCGTCTCGGCCTCGTCGTCCGGCACCTGCCAGACGCCGAAGCCCAGCTGGGGCATCTCGACGCCGTTGTTCAGGATGATCGGGGGGACCTTGCTGCTCACGAGCTCTTGATCCTTCGGTTGTGGTCAGGTGGTACTCCCATCGTCAACGATCACGAGCCCCGACGCATTCCTGACCGTGGAAGTCACGCTGTGTAGAGCGCCTCGACCTCGGTGCCGTAGGCGTTCTCGATGGCCTTGCGCTTCAGCTTCAGCGAGGGCGTCAGCAGTCCGTGCTCCTCGGTGAACGGCTGGGCGAGGATGCGGAAGGTGCGGATCGACTCGGCCTGCGACACCAGCGTGTTGGCCGCGACCACCGCCCGCCGCACCTCGGTCTCCAGGTCGGCGTCGTGCACCAGGTCGGCCGGGGCCATCTGCGGCTTGTTGCGCATCGTCAGCCAGTGCTCGACCGCCTCGTGGTCCAGGGTGATGAGCGCGGCGACGTAGGGCCGGTCGTTGCCGACGACGATGCACTGGTTGACCAGCGGATGGTCCCGCACCCGCTCCTCAAGGAGGCCCGGGGAGACGCTCTTGCCGCCGGAGGTCACCAGGATCTCCTTCTTGCGGCCGGTGATGGTGAGGTAGCCGTCCTCGTCCAGGGCACCGATGTCGCCGGTGGCCAGCCAGCCGTCGTGCAGGGTCTCGTCGGTGGCCTTGGGGTTGTTCAGATAGCCCTCGAAGACGTTGCCGCCGTTCAGCCAGATCTCGCCGTCGTCCGCGATGTGCACGGTCACACCCGGTATGGGCTGCCCGACGGTGCCGTAGCGGGTGCGCTCGGGCGGGTTGGCGGTGGCGGCCGCCGTGGACTCGGTCAGTCCGTAGCCCTCGTAGATCTGCACGCCCGCGCCCGCGAAGAACAGTCCCAGGCGCCGGTCCATCGCCGAGCCGCCCGACATCGCGTTGCGGATCCGTCCGCCCATCGCGGCCCGGACCTTGGCGTAGACCAGCTTGTCGAAGAGCTGGTGCTGCATCCGCAGGCCCGCCGAGGGGCCGGGACCGTCGCCCCAGGCCTTCGCCTCCACCGCCTCGGCGTACTTCACGGCCACGTCGACGGCCTTCTCGAAGGGACCGGCCTTCCCCTCCTTCTCGGCCTTGCGCCGCGCCGCGTTGAACACCTTCTCGAAGATGTACGGCACCGCCAGGATGAAGGTCGGCCGGAAGGCGGCCAGGTCGGGCAGCAGGGCCGCGGCGTTGAGCTGCGGCTGGTGGCCGAAGCGGACCCGGCCGCGGATCGCCGCGACCTCCACCATCCGCCCGAAGACGTGCGCGAGCGGCAGGAAGAGCAGGGTCGCCGCCTCGTCGCCCCGCTTGGAGTGGAACACCGGCTCCCAGCGCGCGATGACGGTGTCCGCCTCGTACATGAAGTTGCCGTGGGTCAGGACGCAGCCCTTGGGGCGGCCGGTGGTGCCCGAGGTGTAGATGACGGTGGCCACCGAGTCCGGGGTGACCGCCTTGCGGTGCCGGTGCACCACCTCGTCGTCCAGGTGCGCGCCCGCGTCGTACAGCTCCTGCACGGCGCCGGAGTCGAGCTGCCACAGGCCGCGCAGGTGCGGCAGCCGGTCGATGACGGTGGCGATGGTCATCGCGTGGTCCTCGTGCTCCACGACCGCGGCCGTCACCTCGGCGTCGTAGAGCATCCACAGGCACTGCTCGGCCGAGGAGGTCGGGTAGACCGGCACCACCTGGGCGCCGATCGTCCACAGGGCGAAGTCGAAGAGGGTCCACTCGTAGCGGGTGCGGGACATGATGGCGACCCGGTCGCCGAAGCGGATGCCCTGGGCGAGCAGCCCCTTGGCGAGGGCCAGCACCTCGTCGCGGAAGGCGCCGGCGGTGACGTCCCGCCACTGCCCGGCCTCGTCCTTGCGGCCGAGCGCGATGTGCCGCGGGTCCTGCTCGGCATGTTCGAAGACGATGTCGGCCAGACCGCCCACCGGTGGGGCCAACGTCAACGGAGGACTGGTGAACTCGCGCAAACCCCGCTCCCCGCTTTTCGATGACACCCCCGCACAGCGCGGTGAAAGCTACCCCACCCGGCGCGGGGGCGGGAGGGGTGCCAAATTCGAACAGGGCTCATGTTCGCGCTGGTCAGCTGGAGAAAAAGCGCTCACATGGGGAAGGGTCGGACAGTTTCCTGACGGTTGAGTAAGTATCGGTGGCGCAATCTCCACCGAATCTGTACGAGCCGCTTACCGCCGGTACGGGGCTGCCGGAGCGGCCTCCTCCTCTTCCAGCGCGGGCTTCGCCGAATCCGTCACACCGGCGTCCCGGCCGCCGCGTTCGGCCCGCACCAGGACGAGTACCAGCACTCCGGCGACCGCCGCGACCGCGCCCGCGGCCACCGCGGCCGCGTTCAGTCCGGAGGCGAACGCGGCCCGCAGCGCGTGCTCGCCGAACACCCCCCGCAGGGCACCCGCCGCACCGCCCGCCAGGCCGTGCGCCGCGTCGTGCGGCAGCGCGTCCTGCATCCGCGAGGTCAGCACCGTGCCGAACACGGCGATGCCGAGCGCGTACCCGAGCTGCCGGAAGGTGTTGACCGCTCCGCCGGCCATGCCGGCCCGCTCCGCCGGGACCGCCGCCAGGGCCGCGCCCGCGATGCCGGGCGACACCAGGCCCGTGCCGACGCCCACCAGCAGCAGCCCCGGCACCAGGGCGGACGCGGTGGAGCCCGCGTCCAGGAACGCCATGCAGAACTGGCCCGCCGCGATCAGCAGCAGCCCGCCCCCGATGGTCAGCCGGGCCGGCACCCCGTGCAGCAGCCGTCCGCCCGCCGCGGCCACCAGGAACGACGCCAGCGACAGCCACACGAACACCAGCCCGCCGCGCACCGGGCTCATCCCCAGCAGCGTCTGCAGCCATATGGAGGTGTACGCCATCACACCGAACGCCGCCGCGTTGAAGGCCAGCCCGCCCAGCATCACGCCCGAGAACGCCGGCCGCAGGAACAGCCGCGGGTCCAGCAGCGGATCGGCGACCCGGCGCTCCACCGCGACGAACCCGCCCAGCGCCACCGCCGCGAGCGCGAAGGAAGCCAGCGTGCCGCCCTCCGTCCAGCCGTGCGACCCGGCCCGCACCGCCCCGTACGTCAGCGCCCCGGCGAAGGCCGCGAAGGCCGCCGTACCCGCCCAGTCCACGCGGCGCCCGGCCGCGCCGCGGGACTCCGGCACCACGCGCAGGGTCAGCCAGACCGCCGCCACGCTCACCGGCAGGTTCACCCAGAAGATCCAGCGCCAGCCCGGACCGTCGGTGAGCAGTCCGCCAAGCACCGGGCCCACGGCCGCCGCGGCCCCGCTGACCGCGCCCCACACCCCGAGCGCCATCGACCGCCGGCGTCCCTGGTAGACCGAGCCGAGCAGCGGCAGCGTGGTGGCGAACATCGCCGCCGCGCCCACCCCCTGCAGTCCGCGCGCGGCGACCAGCATCCCGGGTCCGGTGGCCAGCCCGCACAGCAGCGACGCCGCCGCGAACAGCACCACGCCCGCCACGTGCACCCGGCGCCGTCCCAGCACGTCGGCCGCGGCGCCGAGTCCCAGCAGCAGCGCGGCCAGCGCCAGCGCGTAGCCGTCCATCACCCACTGCAGATCGCTCAGCGACGCGTGCAGCCCCCTGGCCATGTCCGGCAGCGCGACCACCGCGATGGTCACGTCGAGGAGCAGCATGAACGTCCCCAGGCACACCGCCGTGAGCGGCCCCCATGTACGCATGTTCCGTCTTCTTCCTGTGTGCTACGAGTGTCCGTGCCTCCGTACGATGGATCGACACCGGCAGATCGACCCCGTCCATGGCACCCACATGACGGAATCCGACGGGAGCGCCCGCGATGCGGATGGAATCCGACACCTTCGACGAACTCGACCTGTGCGTGCTCGATGCCCTGGAGGTGAACGGCCGCGCCTCCTTCAGCCGCATCGGGGCGGTGCTCGGCGTCTCCGACCAGACCGTCGCCCGCCGCTACCGCAGGCTGTGCGCCGAGGGCGGGCTGCGGGTGGTCGCCGTCCGGGACGCCGGGGCGCTCGGCCAGGACCACTGGACGCTGCGGCTGCGCTGCGTCCCCGACAGCGCGCTCGCGATCGCGGACGCCCTCGCCAAGCGGCCCGACACCAACTGGATCGGGCTGGCCGCCGGCGGCACCGAGGTCATCTTCGGCACCCGGCCGCGCAGCCCCGGCGACCGGGACGACCTGCTCCTCGGCAAGCTGCCGCGCACCCCGCGCGTCCTGGAGATCCACGCCCACCAGATCCTGCACCGCTTCTACGGCGGACCCAGCGGCTGGCTGCGCAAGTTCCGCATCCTCGGCGACGACCAGGTCGCGGCGCTGCGGCCGGAGAGCGGACCGCGCCCGCCGGGTCCGGCCCGCATCGACCCCGAGGACGAGCCGCTGCTCGACGTCCTGGAACGCGACGGGCGGGCCGGCTACCCCGAACTCCAGCGCGCCACCGGCCGGTCCGAGTCAGCGGTCAAACGCCGCCTGGCGGCACTGCTCGGTTCCGGCGCCGTGTACATCGACGTGGAGTACCACGCGGAGATCCTCGGCTACCCGACCGCCGCCGTGCTCTGGCTCACCACCAGTCCGGCCGCGCTGCACCGGGTCGGCGAGGCCCTCGCCGCACACGACGAGATCGCCCACGCCGCCGCCACCGCGGGCCCGTCCAACATCGTCGCCACCGCGGTCGTCCGCAACACCGCCGACCTCTACGCCTACCTCAGCGGCCCGCTCGGCCGCCTGGAGGGGGTCCAGCACGTGGAGGCGTCCCCGTTCCTGCGCCGGGTCAAGCAGCTCACCTATCCGAGGCCGGTGCGCTGAGGCCGGTGCAGCCGGTCGCCGCCGGCCAGGATCGCCGCCGCCAGCGCGTCGGCCGCACCCTGCGCCGAGGGGCGGCGCCGGCCGTGCACCAGGACGAAGTCGACGCGGCCCAGCTCGGGCAGCCCGGCCCGGTCCGGCACCCGTACCAGCCCGGGCGGGACGAGACCGCGGGAGTGCGCCATCACGCCCAGGCCCGCCCGGGCGGCGGCGATCAGGCCGTTCAGGCTGCCGCTGGTGCACGCGACGTGCCAGGCCCTGCCCTGGCGCTGCAGGGCGTCCAGGGCCAGCGCACGGGTGATGCCGGGCGGCGGATAGACGATGAGCGGCACCGGGCGGTCCGGTTCCAGGCGCAGTCGCGGCGCCCCGATCCACACCAGCCGGTCGCTCCACACCGGCTCGCCGCGCGGGTCCTCGGGCCGCCGCTTGGCCAGCACCAGGTCCAGCTTCCCGGCCGCCAGCTGCTCGTGCAGCGTGCCCGACAGCTCCACCGTCAGCTCCAGGTCGACCTGGGGGTGGTCGTGCCGGAAGCCCTCCAGGATCTCCGGCAGCCGGGTCAGCACGAAGTCCTCGGACGCGCCGAACCGCAGCCGCCCGCGCAGCCGGGTGCCGGTGAAGAAGGCCGTCGCCTGCTCGTGCACCTCCAGGATCCGGCGCGCGAACCCCAGCATCGCCTCCCCGTCCTCCGTCAGCTCCACGGAGTGGGTGTCGCGGCTGAACAGCTGCCGCCCGGTGGCGTCCTCCAGGCGGCGCACGTGCTGGCTCACCGTCGACTGACGCAGCCCGAGCCGCCGGGCCGCCTGCGTGAAGCTCAGCGTCTGGGCCACCGACAGGAAGGTACGCAGATGGGAGGGGTCGTACATGCCGCCAGCGTAGCGCCGGTCATCGAGGTTCGTGATGACAGTCAGAGCGGTGTACCGGATTCCCGATCGCCGGGCGGCGGAGCACGATGGAGCGGGGACCCGTGACCCCGCCGTACGGACAGAACGAGTGAGCAGTGAGCAAGTGGAGCACCGTGAAACGCCTGCGTTGGCCGCGTTGGATGCCGATCGACCCGTACATCCTGCTGCTGCTCGGCACGGTGGGCCTCGCGGCGCTGCTGCCGGCCCGCGGCACCGGTGCGGACGTCGCCTCCGGCGCCTCGACCGGAGCGATCGCGTTCCTCTTCTTCCTCTACGGTGCCCGGCTGTCCACCCGTGAGGCGATGGACGGGGTGCGGCACTGGCGGCTCCACGTCACCGTGCTGGCCTGTACCTTCGTGGTCTTCCCGCTGCTCGGCCTCGCCTCCCGAGGCCTGGTCCCGGTGCTGCTGACCGACCCTCTCTACCAGGGCCTGCTGTTCCTCACCCTGGTCCCGTCGACCATCCAGTCGTCGATCGCCTTCACCTCCATCGCCCGCGGCAACGTGCCCGCCGCCATCTGCGCCGGGTCCTTCTCCTCACTGGTCGGCATCGTCGTCACGCCGCTGCTGGCCGCGGCCCTGCTGGGCGGCAGCGGGGGCGGGTTCTCCGCCGACTCGGTGGTGGAGATCGTGCTGCAACTGCTGGTGCCGTTCGTGGCCGGGCAGTTGCTGCGCCGGTGGATCGGAGGCTTCGTCGCCCGGCACAAGAAGGTGCTCGGGCTCGTCGACCGCGGCTCGATCCTCCTGGTCGTCTACACGGCGTTCAGCGAGGGCATGGTCGAGGGCATCTGGCACCAGGTGAGCCCGGTGCGGCTGGCCGGACTGCTGGCCGTCGAGGCGGTCCTGCTGGCCGTGATGCTGCTGCTGACCTGGTACGGCGCGAAGGGCCTCGGCTTCGCGCGGGAGGACCGGATCGCCATCCAGTTCGCCGGGTCCAAGAAGTCGCTGGCCGCCGGACTGCCCATGGCGAGCGTGCTGTTCGGCGCCCAGGCCTCGCTGGCGGTCCTGCCGCTGATGCTGTTCCACCAGATGCAGCTGATGGTGTGCGCGGTCATCGCCAAACGCCGGTCGCGCGACCCGCAGGCGCTCCCGGCCGGGCGGGACACGGCTCCGCCGCGCACCGCGGTCGGCACCGGAGGGCGTTCCCGCTGAGGCGTCCGCACCTTCCGGTGCCGGTCAGCCACCCGTGCCCGTCCCGGCCGCCCCGTCCACCCGGTCGAGGGGCAGGTGCAGGACGGTGTTCCCGAGGGCGGCGGGCGGGGCGCCCGCGGCGATCTCCGCGTCCGTCAGGGCCCGGTTCCACACCCGCACGTCGTCGACGGCGCCGGTGAAGCGGGCCCGGCCGTCCATCCGTTCGCCGATGTGCACCCCGAAGGGCGAGTTCCGGCTGACCGAGCCCGGCACGTCCGCCGCGTCCGCCACCGCCGACCCGTCGACGAACAGCGTGAGCCGTCCCCCGCCGCGGCGCAGCGCCAGACGGTGCCACTGCCCGTCGTTGTACGCCCGGTCGGTGCGCGCCCAAGCCGAGCGCGGGGCCGCCGCGCCGTCGCGCGTGGTGATCAGCCCCTGCACCCGCCCGTTGCCGGGCTCGGCGCGCAGCCACACCTGGGGCTGCGTCGTGCCGATGCCCCCCATCCACAGCAGCGGCTGCTCCCCGGTGGCCGCCGCGTACCGGAACCACAGCGACGCCGTGAAGTCCCCGTCCCCGAGCGCCAGCCGCCCGTCGTAGGGCAGGCGTACGGCGTCGTCGGCGCCGTCGAGGGCGAGCGCGCCGCCCACCGCGCCGTCCGTCGTCCCGGCGCCGCCGAGCACGGCCGCGGGCGCGGCACCGGGCGCGAGGTCGGGGGTGGTGGGGTCGGCGGCCCGGCGCGGCGCGAGCCAGTCCTCGGTGAAGCGGGCGAAGCGGATCTCGTCGCGCGCGTCGGACGCCCCGCCCTCGTACAGCAGGCCGACGGTGGCGTCGTCGACGGCGACCAGGTCCGAGTAGCCCGACCAGTCACGGGTGACGACGGTGCCGCGGTCCACGCTGTCCCAGCTCGCGCCGCCGTCCCAGGAGGAGCGGACCGTCATCGTCCGGCGGCGGTCGGGGTCGGCCGGTACGGACAGCAGGGTGCGGTCGCCCAGGCGCAGTACCGCGCCCTGCACCTGCGGGGCGTACAGGTCGGGCAGGGCACGGAAGGGGGCGGCGAAGCTGTCGCCGCCGTCCCGGCTGAGCGCCTGGGTGCGGTGGCCGAGGTCGGTGCCGTTCTCCTCCCGGCCGCTGACCAGGAGCGCACCGTCGGCGCGTTCGGTCAGGGTCAGCTCGGAGGGCTTCTGCCGGAAGGTGCCGTCGGCGGCCACCGGCCAGGTGTCGGTGGCGCCGGTCCGCCAGTGCCCGCCGCCGTCGTCGCTGACCACGAGGGCCGCGTGATTGGCGGTGACCCGGGTGCCGTCCCAGGTCTCGGCGTTGACGCCGACGACGAGGCGCCCGGCGTGGGCGCCGCCGGTGAGCTGGACGCCGTGCACGGGGCCGGTGGCGTACCAGGAGTTCCAGTCGGGCGGCAGGATCTCGGCGCCCAGGTCGCGGGGCGCGGACCAGGTGCGGCCGTCGTCGTCGCTGTACTGGAGGTGCGGCTTGCGGGCGCAGGGCACCGCGCAGTTGGCGCCGTCCGTGCGGCCCGCGTTGTACGTCTCCAGCAGGAGGACGCGGCCGGTGGCCCGGTCGACGACCGGGGCCGGGTTGCCGTGGGTGTCGCCGCCGCCGTCGTTGACGACCTGGAGCGGGCCCCAGGTGCGTCCGCCGTCGGTGGAGCGCTTGAGGACGACGTCGATGTCACCGGCGTCCCCGCAGTCGAGGACCCGGCCCTCGGCGAAGGCGAGCAGGGTGCCGTCCGTGGTGCGCACGATCGCCGGGATGCGGAAGCAGGCGTAGCCGCCGGGGTCGCGGGCCGCGTCGAAGAGCACCTGCTCCTCGAACGCGGGCGCACGGTCGTCGGCTCGCGCATGCGCCGGGGAGGGGGACAGGGCGAGCGTGCACGACGCGGCGAGCGCGAGCCAGAAGGGACGGGGAGGTCGAGGCGGCATGGCGCGGTCTGCCCTTCGGGCGGCTGGCGGGGAGGGGTTCCTTCGTCGGGACATGAGTACAAGAGGCGTCCCGTCTCCGCGGGGACCGCGCCGGTTCCCGCGTGTCGGGCTCCGACCGGGACTCATCGGGGTCGCGTCCGCGTACGGCCGCCCGACGTGGAAGAGGCGGGGCCCCCGAGGCGCAGGGGGCGCTCCCCGCCGGCAGGGGCCCCGCCGCCGTGCCGCGGGGAGGGAGGTCAGGCCTGGGCGGCCGCGGCCCGCAGGGCGACCCGGTCCTCACCCGCGTACACGTTCATGGAGCTGCCGCGCAGGAAACCCACCAGCGTCAGCCCGGACTCGGCGGCCAGGTCCACGGCCAGCGAGGACGGCGCCGACACCGCGGCCAGCACCGGGATGCCGGCCATCACGGCCTTCTGCGCCAGCTCGAAGGAGGCCCGGCCGGACACCAGCAGCACGGACCGGGACAGCGGCAGGTCCCCGTTCTGCAGGGCGCGCCCGACCAGCTTGTCGACCGCGTTGTGCCGGCCCACGTCCTCCCGTACGTCCACCAGCTCGCCGTCCTCGGTGAACAGCGCCGCCGCGTGCAGCCCGCCCGTGCGGTCGAAGACCCGCTGGGAGGCGCGCAGCCGGTCGGGCAGGTCCGCGAGGAGTTCCGGGGTGAGCCGGACCGGGGGAGTGTCGGCGATCGGCCAGCGGGCCGTCGTACGCACCGCGTCCAGGCTCGCCTTGCCGCACAGGCCGCAGGAGGAGGTCGTGTAGACGTTCCGTTCCAGCGTGATGTCGGGGATGCGCACGCCGGGGGCGGTCTTCACGTCGACCACGTTGTAGGTGTTGGAACCGTCGACCGTGGCGCCCGCGCAGTACACGATGTTCTGCAGGTCGGCCTGCTCGGCCAGCACGCCCTCGCTCACCAGGAAGCCCGCCGCCAGCGCGAAGTCGTCGCCGGGGGTGCGCATCGTGATGGCGAGCGGTTTGCCGTTCAGCCGGATCTCCAGCGGTTCCTCGGCGACGAGCGTGTCCGGGCGGGAGGAGACCGCCCCGTCCCTGATGCGGATGACCTTGCGTCGTTCCGTGACTCGTCCCATGTCGTGCCCCTTGCGCCGGTCGGTGTGCCGGTCAGTCCCGGTTCTGTACGTGCTGGTAGCCGAAGCGGCCCTTGATGCACAGGTTGCCGTGGGTCACCGGGTTGTCGTGCGGTGAGGTGACCTTGACGATCTCATTGTCCTGCACGTGGAGCGTGAGATTGCAGCCCACTCCGCAGTACGCGCACACCGTCGTCGTCTCGGTCTGCCGCTCCTCGTCCCAGGTGCCCGCCGCCCGCATGTCGAACTCCGACTTGAAGGACAGGGCACCCGTGGGGCACACCTCGATGCAGTTGCCGCAGTAGACGCACGCCGAGTCGGTCAGCGGGCCGTCGTGCTCGACCGAGATCCGGGCGTCGAAGCCGCGGCCGGAGACGGAGATGGCGAAGCTGTTCTGCCACTGGTCGCCGCAGGCGTCGACGCACTTGTAGCACAGGACGCACTTGCCGTAGTCGCGGACGTAGAGGTCGTTGTCGATCCGCGGTTCCTCGTCGACGCGGGCCGCGTCCGGGCCGAAGCGGTCGGGCTTCGCCTCGTACTCCTTGATCCACCGGTCGGCCGAAGGGGTCGTGGAGAGGTCGACCGAGGACGCGAGGAGTTCCAGGACCAGCCTGCGGCTGTGCCGGGCGCGCTCGGTGTCCGTGCGGACCACCATGCCGGGCTCCGCCCGGCGCGAGCAGGCCGGCGCGAGGGTCCTGGCGCCCTCGACGTCCACCACGCAGATCCGGCAGGCGTTCTTCGGGGTGAGCGTGTCGCCCTCGCACAGGGTCGGGACGTCCTTCCCGGCGGCCCGGCAGGCGTCGAGGATCGTGGACCCCTCGGGGACCCGGGCCTCCTGCCCGTCGAGGGTGAACTCCACCAGGCGGCGCGGCACGCCGAGCGGTATCGCGGTCATTGGTACGCCCCCAGACGGTCGATGGCGGATTCCACGGCGTTCCACGCGGTCTGCCCCAGACCGCAGATCGAGGCGTCCCGCATCGCGCGGCCGACCTCGCGGAGCAGGGCGATGTCGTCGGCCGCCGCGGCACCCGTGCGGTCGACGATCCGGTGCAGCGCCTCCTGCTGGCGTACGGTGCCGACGCGGCAGGGCACGCACTGGCCGCACGACTCGTCGCGGAAGAACTCGGCGATGCGCAGGAGGAGGCGGGGCAGCGGGACCGTGTCGTCGAAGGCCATGACGACACCGGAGCCCAGGGTCGTGCCCGCCTCGCGGGTGCCTTCGAAGGTGAGCGGGATGCCGAGTTCGTCCGGGCGGACGAAGCCGCCCGCGGCACCGCCCAGCAGGACGGCGCGGAGGTTGTCCCGGACCCCGGCGAGGGTGAGCAGCTCGCCGAGCGTGGCGCCGAAGGGGAGTTCGTAGACGCCGGGGCGGGCCACGGAGCCGGAGACGCAGAACAGCTTGGGGCCGGTGGACGTCGGGGTGCCGATCGCGGCGTACGCCTCGGCGCCCATCGTGAGGATCGGGAGGACGTTGACCAGGGTCTCCACGTTGTTCTCCACCGTGGGTTTGCCGAACAGGCCCTTCTCCACCGGGAACGGCGGCTTGGAACGGGGCTCGCCGCGGTGGCCCTCGATGGAGTTGAACAGGGCCGTCTCCTCGCCGCATATGTACGCGCCCGCGCCGCGCCGGATCTCGATGTCGAAGGCGTAGCCCTGGCCGAGGACGTCGTCGCCGAGGAGGCCGCGGGTGCGGGACTGCTCGACGGCGTGGGTGAGGCGGGCCAGCGCGCGGGGGTACTCGCCGCGGAGGTAGAGGTAGCCCCGGTGGGCGCCGGTCGCGTAGGCCGCGATGGTCATGGCCTCGATCAGGGCGTACGGGTCGCCCTCCATGAGGACGCGGTCCTTGAAGGTGCCCGGTTCGGATTCGTCGGCGTTGCAGACGAGGTAGTGCGGATGGTCGGGCTGGGCGGCCGTGGCCTGCCACTTGCGGCCGGTGGGGAAGGCGGCGCCGCCGCGGCCGACCAGTCCGGCGTCGGTGACCTCGCGGATGACGGCGGCGGGGCCGAGGGCGAAGGCGCGGCGCAGGGCGATGTAGCCGCCGTGGGCGCGGTAGTCGTCGAGGGAGGCGGGGTCCACGGTGCCGATGCGGCTGAGGAGGATCAGGCCGGGGGCGCCGGTCTGGGGGACCGCGGCTTCCGGGGCCGGTTCGGTGGGGGCGGATTCGGGGGCGGTGGCCGCCGTGACCGCCCGGTCGGGGGTTGCGGGGGCGCATACCGCCGTCGCGTGGAGGGTGTTTCGCCCCCGCCGCCCCTTCCCTTTCCCGTCCCCGGGGGCTGCCGCCCCCGGACCCCCGCTTTCGGCCTGGACGGCCTCGTCCTCAAACGCCGGACGGGCTGAGTCGCCCGCCCGGATCACCAAGGCCGCCGGGGCGCGCTCGCACAGGCCCAGGCACGGGCTGCGCTCGACCTTCACGCCGTTCTCCGGGCCGAGCCGGGTCTCCACCGCCGCGCACAGCTCACTCGCCCCCGCCGCCGTGCACGCCAGGTCCGTGCAGACGTGCAGGACGGTCGCCGGGCGGGGGCCGACCGAGAACATGGCGTAGAAGGTGGCCACCCCGTACGCCTCCGCCGGGGGGACGGTCAGGCGGCGGCACACGTAGTCCAGGGCGCCCTCGCTGATCCAGCCGACGCGGTCGTTGAGCGCGTGCAGGGCCGGCAGGAGCTGGTCGCGGCGGTCGCGGGCCTCGCGGCCGCCCCGGGCCCATCTGAGGTCGGCGTCGGAGCGGTCCGCGCCCTCCCAGGACGACTCGGGCGGGCCGAGCAGGGCGTCGACGGCCGCGCGTTCCTCGTCCGTCGGCTTGCCGTCACCGAAGCGCAGGTCCACTGGTGCTCACCTTCTCGATCCGGATCGCCGAGGCCTTGAACTCCGCCGTCCCGGCGATGGGGCAGTTGGCCTCGATGGTCAGCTGGTTGGTGTCCACCTCGTCGGGAAAGTGGAAGCTCATGAAGGCGAGGCCGGGGCGCAGGGCCGGGTCGACCCACACCGGGGCCAGCAGCGAGCCGCGCCGCGAGGTCACCCGCACCTCCTCGCCGACCACCACGCCGTAGCGTTCGGCGTCCTCCGGGCAGAGTTCCACCGACTCGCCGCGGCGCAGCGGGGAGGCGTAACCGCCGCTCTGCACACCCGTGTTGTACGAGTCGAGACGGCGTCCCGTGGTCAGCCGGATCGGGTACTGCTCGTCGGTGAGGTCCACGGGCGGGTCGTGCCGGACGATGCCGAAGGGGGCCCGGCGGCCGCGGTCGGCCGGGTCCGGGGCCCACAGCCTGCCGTGCAGGTACGAGGGTTCCAGGTCCTCCGTGCTCGGGCACGGCCACTGGATGCCCTGGTGCTCCTCCAGGCGGGCGTACGTCATCCCGTGGTGGTCGGGGGAGAGGGAGCGCAGCTCGTTCCAGACCGCCTCCGCGTCGGCGTACTTCCAGTCGTGGCCGAGGCGGGCCGCGAGGTCGCAGAGGATGTCGATGTCCTCGCGGGCCTCGCCCGGCGGGGTCACGGCGCGTCGGACGCGCTGGACGCGTCGCTCGCTGTTGGTGGTGGTGCCCTCGGTCTCCGCCCAGCCGGCCGTCGCTGGGAGGACCACGTCGGCCAGTTCGGCGGTCTTCGTGAGGAAGATGTCCTGGACGACCAGGAAGTCCAGGGCGCGCAGGCGGCGCACCGCCTGGTCCGCGTCCGCCTCCGACTGGGCCGGGTTCTCGCCGATGCAGTAGACGGCGCGGAGGGTGCCGTCGTCCATGGCCTCGAACATCTCCGTCAGGGTGAGGCCGTGGTGGGGCTCGATCACCGTGTCCCACGCCGTCTCGAACTTCCGGCGGACTTCCGGGTCGAGGACGTCCTGGAAGCCGGGGAGCCGGTTGGGGATGGCGCCCATGTCGCCGCCGCCCTGCACGTTGTTCTGGCCGCGCAGGGGCTGGAGGCCGGAGCCGTAGCGGCCGACGTGGCCGGTGAGCAGGGAGAGGTTGATCAGGGCGCGGACGTTGTCCGTGCCGTTGTGGTGCTCGGTGATGCCGAGGGTCCAGCAGAGCTGGGCGCGCTCGGCACGTGCGTAGGCGTGCGCCAGGTCGCGGATGGCGGCGGCCGGAACGCCCGTCACCTTCTCGGCGAGGGAGAGGGTCCAGGGTTCGACCAGCGCCTTGTAGTCGTCGTAGCCCGTGGTCGCGCGGTCGATGAACGCCTCGTTGGCCAGGCCCGCGTGGATGATCTCGCGGGCGACCGCGTGCGCCAGCGGGATGTCCGTGCCCACGTTGGGACCGAGCCAGCTCTCCGCCCACTCGGCGGTGGAGGTGCGGCGCGGGTCCACCGCGTACATGCGGGCGCCGCCCCGTATGCCCTTCAGCACGTGCTGGAAGAAGATCGGGTGCGCGAAGCGGGCGTTGGAGCCCCACATCACGATGACGTCGGTGTGCTCGATCTCCTCGTAGGAGGAGGTGCCGCCGCCCGAGCCGAAGGCGGCCGACAGGCCCGCGACGCTCGGCGCGTGGCAGGTGCGGTTGCAGGAGTCGACGTTGTGGGTGCCCATCACCACCCGGGCGAACTTCTGCGCCACGTAGTTCATCTCGTTGGTCGCCCGCGCGCAGGAGAACATCCCGAACGCGCCGCGCGCCGCCGCCAGGCCCCGGGCCGTGCGGTCCAGGGCCTCCGCCCAGGTCGCCCGGCGGAAGGGCTCCTCGCGCGAGTCCCGGACCAGGGGGTGGGTGAGGCGGGTGTAGGTCTTGGGGGTTCGGTCGCGTTTCCTCATGCGGCGCTCCTCAGCGCGAGCAGGTCCGACAGGGCGTGCACGGTGCGCAGGGTGGGCACCGGGACCCCGGTGATCTCCGCCAGCTCGACCACGGCCGCGAGCAGCACGTCGAGTTCGAGCGGTTTGCCGCGCTCCAGGTCCTGGAGCGTGGAGGTGCGGTGGTCGCCGACCCGCTCGGCGCCCGCGAGCCGGCGTTCGATGGAGACGCCGACCTCGCAGCCGAGGGCCGCGGCGACCGCCAGCGTCTCGGTCATCATGGTCTCGATGACCTGCCTGGTGCCGCCGTGCAGGCACATCTGGCGCATGGTGGCCCGGGCCAGGGCGCTGATCGGGTTGAAGGAGATGTTGCCCAGCAGCTTCAGCCAGATGTCGCTGCGCAGGTCGGGCTCGACCGGGCACTTCAGGCCGCCCGCGCGCATCGCCGCGCTGAACGCCAGGCACCGCGCCGAGACCTCCCGGCCGGGCTCGCCGATCGAGAACCGGGTGCCCTCCACATGGCGTACGACGCCCGGTCGTTCCAGTTCCGTGGCCGCGTACACGACGCAGCCGACGGCCCGGTCGGGCGCGAGCACCGCACTGACCGCGCCGGCCGGGTCCACGCTTTCGAGACGGCGCCCGTCCCAGGGGCCGCCGTGCCGGTGGAAGTACCACCAGGGGATGCCGTTCTGGGCGGCCACGACGGCCGTGGCCGGGTGCAGCAGCGGCTCGATCAGCGGCCCGCACGCCGCGTACGAGTTGGCCTTCAGACCCAGGAACACGTAGTCGACCGGGCCGACTTCGGCCGGGTCGTCGGTGGCGCGCGGGTGCGCGGTGAAGTCGCCGCGCGGGCTGCGCACCCGTACCCCGTACTGCCGCATGGCCGCCAGATGCGGTCCACGGGCGATGAGGTGCACGTCGGCGCCCGCACGGTGGAGCGCGGCGCCGACGTAGGCGCCGATCGCCCCGGCGCCGAGGACTGCGACTTTCATGGCGGGCAAGCTCCGTCCGGTCGAGGGATACCGAGGAACTGGGGGGAGGAATGAGCGGGACGGTCGATGATGTCGACGAAATATTGTCTACAGTATGGAAGTTGGGGCGGCAAGGCTTTGTGCAGCAGTGGTGGTGGTCTGTAGTTGTGTGCTCAACAGTCTTCTCAAGCGCTTTCCGGATGCCTACGGTTGGGGACCCATGAGTCCCCCCGTCGCACCCCCGGGCTGGAGCCGCTGGCTCGTCCCCCCGGCCGCTCTCTCGGTCCACCTCTCCATCGGCCAGGCCTACGCCTGGTCCGTGTTCAAACCGCCCCTGGAATCCGCGCTCGGCCTCAGCGGCACCCAGAGCGCGCTGCCCTTCCAACTCGGCATCGTCATGCTCGGTCTGTCGGCCGCGTTCGGCGGCACGCTCGTGGAACGCCACGGGCCGCGCTGGGCGATGACCGTCGCCCTGGTCTGCTTCTCGTCCGGCTTCCTGCTCTCCGCGCTCGGCGCGGCGGCGGAACAGTACTGGCTGATCGTCCTCGGCTACGGCTTCGTCGGCGGGATCGGCCTCGGCATCGGGTACATCTCGCCCGTCTCCACACTGATCAAGTGGTTCCCGGACCGGCCCGGCATGGCCACCGGCATCGCCATCATGGGCTTCGGCGGCGGCGCGCTCATCGCCTCGCCCTGGTCGGCCCAGATGCTGAAGTCCTTCGGCACCGACAACGCGGGGATCGCCCTCGCCTTCCTCGTCCACGGACTGGCGTACGCCGTCTTCATGCTCCTCGGTGTGCTCCTGGTACGGGTGCCGAGGCCCAGGGAGCGGGCGGACGGCCGGCCCGCACCGCTGGAAGGGGTCCAGGTCTCGGCGCGCTCGGCGCTGCGCACCCCGCAGTTCTGGCTGCTGTGGCTCGTGCTCTGCATGAACGTCACGGCCGGCATCGGGATCCTGGAGAAGGCCGCGCCGATGATCACGGACTTCTTCGCGGACACCTCCACCCCGGTGTCGGCGACCGCGGCGGCCGGTTTCGTGGCCCTGCTGTCGGCGGCCAACATGGCGGGCCGGATCGGCTGGTCCTCGACCTCCGACCTGATCGGACGCAAGAACATCTACCGCGTCTACCTCGGCGTCGGGGCGCTCATGTACACCCTGATCGCCCTGTTCGGCGACTCCTCCAAACCGCTGTTCGTGCTGTGCGCGCTGGTGGTCCTCTCCTTCTACGGCGGTGGCTTCGCCACGGCTCCCGCCTACCTCAAGGACCTCTTCGGCACCTATCAGGTCGGCGCGATCCACGGGCGGCTGCTCACCGCCTGGTCGCTGGCCGGAGTGCTCGGGCCGCTGATCGTGAACTGGATCGCCGACCACCAGGAGGAGGCGGGGCGGCACGGCTCGGCGCTGTACGGCACCTCCTTCCTCATCATGATCGGGCTGCTGGTCGTCGGGTTCGTCGCCAACGAACTCGTCCGCCCCGTCCACGCCCGGCACCACGAACCCGCGGCCACCGTGCCCGCGACCACCGGCCCCGCGCCGAAGGAGGGCAACGATGTCACCCGACAGCAGCCAGAGTCCGCCTGACGCGGCCGAGATCCCCGACCGGCGGCCGCTGGTCGCCTTCACCTGGCTCTGGGTGGGCGCGCCGCTCGCCTACGGGGTGTACGAACTCGTGCGGAAGGCGACCCAGCTCTTCACCGGGTGAGGAACGGGCCGGTGCCCGGAGCCGCCGGGGCGGCGCGCGGGGGATGCTGACCGAAGCCGACAAGGCGGACGCCGGTTTCCTGTCGTATCACCTGCCGTCGTACCCGTCGGTCACTGATCACACTGGTGGATCCCGTACCCCGAGGCAGCGAGGACTCCACCCATGCACCACGGCTCCCGGATCACCGCCGTCGGCCACTACCAGCCCGCCCGGGTCCTCACCAACGAGGACCTGGCGGGCATGGTCGACACCAGCGACGAGTGGATCCGGAGCCGGGTGGGCATTCGGTCGCGCCGGATCGCCGGACCCGACGAGCCGGTCGACGAGCTGGCCGGCCACGCCGCCGCGAAGGCGCTCGCGGCGGCCGGGCTGACCCCCGCCGACGTGGACCTGGTCGTGGTCGCCACCTCCACCGCGATCGACCGCTCCCCGAACACCGCCGCCCGCGTCGCGGCCCGCCTCGGCATGCCCGGTCCGGCCGCGCTGGACCTCAACGTCGTGTGCGCGGGCTTCACCCACGCCCTGGCCACCGCCGACCACGCGGTGCGGGCCGGTTCGTCGAGCCGCGCGCTGGTCGTCGGGGCCGACAAGATGTCCGAGGTCGTCGACTGGACCGACCGCACCACCTGCGTGCTGGTCGGCGACGGGGCCGGGGCCGCCGTGGTGGAGGCCTGCGCTCCGGGCGAGGAGCCGGGGATCGGTCCCGTGCTGTGGGGCTCGGTGCCCGAGATGGGCAGCGCGGTCCGTATCGAGGGGACGCCCCCGCGGTTCGCGCAGGAGGGGCAGAGCGTCTACCGCTGGGCGACCACCCGGCTGCCCGCCATCGCCCGCCAGGCCTGCGAGCGGTCCGGCCTCGAACCGGCCGAGCTGGCCGCGGTCGTCCTGCACCAGGCCAACCTGCGCATCGTCGAACCCCTCGCCGCGAGGATCGGAGCCGTCAACGCCGTCGTCGCCCGCGACGTCGTCGAGTCCGGCAACACCTCCGCGGCGAGCATCCCCCTCGCCCTCTCCAAACTGGTCGAGCGGGGCGAGATCACCACCGGCGACCCGGTGCTGCTGTTCGGCTTCGGGGGCAACCTCTCCTATGCCGGGCAGGTCGTCCGCTGTCCCTGAACGCCCGGCACCGGGATGTGATGTGGCCTACACCTCGGCCGCACGAACGGGCGCGCCGTAGACTGTAGACGAAAGACAATCAATACTTTGCCTGTTGATTGCTTTCCGGCTGCCGAGGGGGACCGATGTTGTCCGCAGGACTGCCGCAGGGCGCGGTGCCCAGGCTCGAACGGCCAGGCCCGCTGCGGGACCGGGTCTACGAGGCGCTGCTCGAACTCATCACCACCCGGGCCCTGCGGCCCGGCCAGCACCTCGTCGAGAGCGAACTCGCCGGTCACCTCGGGGTGTCGAGGCAGCCGGTGCGCGAGGCACTGCAGCGGCTCAACACCGAGGGCTGGGTCGATCTGCGCCCCGCGCAGGGCGCCTTCGTGCACGAGCCGACGGAGGAGGAGGCGGACCAGCTCCTGACCGTGCGCACGCTCCTGGAGGCCGAGGCGGCCCGGCTCGCCGCGGCCAACGCCTCCAGCGCCGGCATCGCCGTGCTGGAGGAGCTGTGCGAGGAGGGGGAGCGGGCCGTCGCCGCCGAGGACGTGGACGCCACCGTCGCCTGCAACGCCCGCTTCCACGGCAAGGTCATGGAGCTGGCGGGCAACGCGGTCCTCGCCGAACTCGCCGCGCAGGTCGACCGGCGGGTGCGCTGGTACTACACGCCGATCGCCCGGCAGCGCGGCCGGCAGTCCTGGATCGAGCACCGCAAGCTGATCGCGGCCATCACCGAGCGGGACGAGCAGGCGGCGACCCGGCTGATGCGCGAGCACACGGAACACACCCGTCGCTCCTACCACGCGCGCGCGGAGTCCTGAGACAGCAGAGCCCGAGGTCAGAGCCCGTTCGAAGGCGGTTCACCGGCCGCCCGGCCACCGTGCCGGGCGGCCTCGCCGCGTTCGGCGCCGTCGGACCCGGCACTCTTCTTTGTCCTCTCAGAGGAGAAAGTTCGCAGCAATTCATGCGTGACTTCTTCCCACACCCGGCGCCCGCTGCTACGTTCCCTCCGAAAGCACGCCACGGGAGCACGACACGGACGTGGCCGGAAACCGGCGGACCCAAGGCCGATTGAGGCGGGGAGGGGCTCGTGAGACGCATGACCGCACGACCCGCGAACGCCCACCAAGCGCGACTGCTCCAGCTGTTGCGCGACGGCGGGCCCAACTCCCGTGCCCAGCTGGGCGACCAGGTCGACCTCTCCAGGTCCAAGCTGGCCGTCGAGGTGGACCGGCTGCTGGAGACCGGACTCGTCGTGGCCGACGGACTCGCCGCCTCGCGCGGCGGGCGCCGCAGCCACAACGTCCGCCTCAACCCCGAACTGCGCTTCCTCGGCGTCGACATCGGCGCGACCTCGGTCGACGTCGCCGTCACCAACGCCGAACTGGAGATCCTCGGGCACATCAACCAGCCCATGGACGTGCGCGAAGGCCCGGTCGCGGTCTTCGAGCAGGTGCTGTCCATGGCCGCCAAGCTGCGCGCCTCCGGGCTCGCGGAGGGCTTCGACGGCGCCGGCATCGGCGTCCCGGGGCCGGTCCGCTTCCCCGAGGGCGTGCCGGTGGCGCCGCCGATCATGCCGGGCTGGGACGGCTTCCCGGTGCGGGAGGCGCTCAGCCAGGAACTCGGCTGCCCGGTCATGGTCGACAACGACGTGAACCTGATGGCGCTGGGCGAGCAGCACGCGGGCGTCGCCCGCACCCAGCACGACTTCCTCGTCGTCAAGATCGGTACCGGCATCGGCTGCGGCATCGTGGTCGGCGGGGACGTCTACCGCGGGACCACGGGCAGCGCCGGCGACATCGGGCACATCCAGGCCGTGCCCGACGGACGCCAGTGCGCCTGCGGCAACCGCGGTTGCCTGGAGGCCCACTTCAGCGGCGCGGCCCTGGCCCGCGACGCCACGGAGGCCGCCCAGCAGGGCCAGTCGGCCGAGCTGGCGAACCGGCTGGCGGCGAACGGCGGTCTCAGCGCCGCCGACGTCGCCGCCGCGGCCGCCGCGGGCGACGCCACCGCACTGGACCTGATCAGGGAGGGCGGCCGCAGCACCGGCCAGGTCATCGCCGGTCTGGTCAGCTTCTTCAACCCGGGCCTGGTGGTGATCGGCGGCGGGGTGACCGGCCTCGGCCACAACCTGCTCGCCGCGATCCGCACCCAGGTCTACCGCCAGTCGCTGCCCCTGGCGACCGGCAACCTGCCCATCGTCCTCGGGGAGCTGGGACCCACCGCCGGAGTCATCGGCGCGGCCCGGCTGATCAGCGACCACCTGTTCTCACCCGCGTAGTCACCGACCGGTTCCGAGCTCCACCCAGCACAGCGCTCCGCACCGCCCTGCCCTGCTCCGTACCGTCACGTCCCGTTCCGCCACGCCCAGCACCGCCCTGCCCTGCTCTGCTCTGCCCTGACACCGGCCCGCACGCCCGCCGAGGGGACCTCACATGGCACCAGAACCACCGCTGCTCAGCATGTCCGGCATCACCAAGTCGTTCCCCGGAGTCCGGGCCCTCGACGGCGTCGACCTCGACGTCCAGGCCGGTGAGGTGCACTGCCTCCTCGGCCAGAACGGCGCCGGGAAGTCCACCCTCATCAAGGTGCTGGCCGGCGCCCACCAGCCCGACACCGGCACCATCCGCTGGCGCGGCGAGGAGGTCACCCTGCGCTCGCCGATCGCGGCCATGCGCCTGGGCATCGCCACCATCTACCAGGAACTCGACCTGGTCGAGCACCTGTCGGTCGCCGAGAACGTCCACCTCGGACACGAACCGACCGCCGCCGGCTTCGTGGTCCGGGGCAGGGCGGCCAAGGAGTCGACGGCCGCGCTGCTCAAGCGGCTCGGGCACCCCGAGGTCGACCCCGGGCGGCTGGTCGGCGACCTGTCCGCGGCCCAGCAGCAGATCGTGTCCATGGCCCGGGCGCTGTCCCACGACGTACGGCTGATCGTGATGGACGAGCCGTCCGCCGCACTCGACCCGGACGAGGTCGACAACCTCTTCCGCATCGTCGCCGACCTCACCGCCGACGGGGTCGCCGTCGTCTACATCTCGCACCGCCTGGAGGAGATCCGGCGCATCGGCGACCGGGTCACCGTCCTCAAGGACGGCCGGGCGGTGGCTCGCGGGCTGCCCGCCGAGTCGACGCCCACCCGCGAGGTGGTGGCGCTGATGACGGGACGCAACGTCGAGTACGTCTTCCCCGAGCGGCCCATCGCACCGCCCGCGGCCGAACCCGTGCTCAGCGTGCGGGGACTGGCCCGCCACGGCGAGTTCGCCCCGCTCGACCTGGAGGTGCGCCCCGGCGAGATCGTCGGCCTCGCCGGACTCGTCGGCTCCGGTCGCTCCGAGATCCTGGAGACGGTCTACGGCGCCCGGAAGGCGAGCGCCGGCCAGGTCCTGGTCGACGGGCGCCCGCTCCGGCCGGGCAGCGTGCGCGCCGCCGTGCGCGCCGGACTCGGACTCGCCCCCGAGGAACGCAAGGCCCAGGCCCTGCTGATGCTGGAGTCCGTCACCCGCAACGTGTCGGTCTCCGCCATGTCCCGCTTCTCGCGCGGCGGCTGGATCGACCGCGGCGCCGAACTCGGCGCGGCCCGAAAGGCCACCCGCGAGCTGTCGCTGCGGCCCGACAACCCGTCCGTGCCCGTGCGCACCCTGTCCGGCGGCAACCAGCAGAAGGCGGTGCTCGCCCGCTGGCTGCTGCGCGGCTGCAAGGTCCTGCTGCTCGACGAACCCACCCGCGGCGTCGACGTCGGCGCCCGCGCCGAGCTGTACGCCGTCATCCGGCGCCTGGCCGACGAGGGCCTGGCCGTCCTGCTGGTCTCCAGCGAGGTGCCCGAGGTGCTGGGTCTCGCCGACCGCGTACTGGTACTGCGCGAGGGCCGCGTCGTGCACGAGGCCCCCGCCCGTGAACTCGACGAACACCGCGTACTCGACCTCGTGATGGAAGGAAGTCCGGCGTCATGACGCAGCACGTGTCCCCGCCGCGGGACGGCACCGGCAAGGCGGCACCCGTGGACGCTCCGCCCGCCTGGCGGGTCCGGTTGGGCCGCGCCGACGTCCGCACCCTCACCCTGCTCGGCGTGCTCGCCGTACTGGTCCTCATCGGCGGCATCACCCAGCCCGACTCGTTCCTCGACACCCGCAACCTCCAGCTGGTGCTCACCCAGGCGTCCGTGATCGGCGTCGTCACCGTCGGCATGACCTTCGTCATCGTCTCCGGCGGCATCGACCTGTCGGTCGGCGCCATCGTCGCCCTCGCCTCGGTGTGGGCGACCACGGTCGCCACCCAGGAGTACGGGTTCTTCGGCATCCTCTTCACGGCGATCGTGGTCGGCGTGGGCTGCGGCCTGGTCAACGGGGTGCTCATCGCCTTCGGCCAGATGGTGCCGTTCATCGCCACCCTCGCCATGCTGGCCTCGGCGCGCGGCCTCGCGCTCCAGATCACCGACGGACGCACCCAGGTCGTCACCGTCTCCAGCGTCCTCGACCTCGGCGAGCGCGATGCCTACGTCCTCGGCATCCCGCCGCTGGTCCTGGTGTTCGCGGCCGTCACCGTCATCGGCTGGCTGGTGCTCAACCGGACCACCTTCGGCCGGCGCACCGTCGCCGTCGGCGGCAACGCGGAGGCCGCCCGCCTCGCCGGCATCGACGTCCGCCGCCAGCGGCTCTACCTCTACCTGCTGTCCGGACTGTGCTGCGGCATCGCGGCCTTCCTGCTGATCGTCCTGGCCGGCTCCGGCCAGAACACCAACGGCAACCTCTACGAACTCGACGCCATCGCCGCCGCGATCATCGGCGGCACCCTGCTGACCGGCGGCCGGGGCCACATCCTCGGCTCCGTGCTGGGCGTCCTGATCTTCACCACGATCACCAACATCTTCGCCCTGAACAACCTGCAGACCGACGTGCAGCAGATCGCCAAGGGCGCGATCATCGTCGCCGCCGTGCTGGTCCAGCGCCGTACCGCAAGCACGCACTGAGGAAAGGGTTCACCGTCATGACGAAGCTCACGAGTCGCAGAGGGCTGCTCTTCGGAGCCGCCGCCGTGTCCGCCGGTGCCGTCCTCACCGGGTGCACCAGCAACGACCCCGACGACGGCGACGACAAGGCCGCCTCGAACGAGCAGCCGGCCGCCGACGACAAGCCCGGCAAGCCGATCACCATCGGCTACGCCGGTCCGCAGGCCGACCACGGCTGGCTCAACGCCATCAACGACCAGGCCAAGAAGCGCGCGGAGAAGTACTCGGAGGTCACCCTCGAGGTCACCGAGGGGTCCAACGACACCGCGCAGCAGATCGGCCAGATCGAGACCCTCATCAACAAGAAGGTCGACGTCCTGGTGGTGCTGCCCGCCGACGGCAAGGCCCTCACCCAGGTCGGCCTGAAGGCGATGCGGGCCGGCATTCCGGTCATCAACCTGGACCGCATCTTCAACAGCCCCCAGGCCTACCGCTGCTGGGTCGGCGGCGACAACTACGGCATGGGTCTCAACGCCGCCCACTACATCGGCGAGAAGCTCAAGGACAAGCCGAACGCCAAGGTCATCGAGCTGGCCGGCATCGACAACCTGGAACTGACCCAGCAGCGCACCCAGGGCTTCGACGACGGACTGAAGAACTACCCGAACATCAAGAAGGTGGCCCGCCAGGCCGCCGAGTTCACCGTCGAGTCCGGCCAGGCCAAGATGGCCCAGCTGCTCCAGGCGCAGTCGGACTTCGACGCCCTGTGGAACCACGACGACGACCAGGGCGTGGGCGCCCTGCGCGCCATCGAGCAGGCCGGACGCGACGACTTCCTGATGGTCGGCGGCGCGGGCGCGCTCTCCGCCTTCGAGGCCATCAAGTCGGACCGCGGCGTACTGAAGGCGACGGTGCTCTACCCGCCGACCATGGCCGCCTCCGCGATCGACCTGGCCCGCGCCCTCGGCCAGGGCAAGGGCGTCAGCGGCCTCGCCGAGTTCGAGATCCCCTCGACCGTCACCTGCTACTCGGCCGTCGTCGACAAGACCAACGTCGACCAGTACATGTCCACGGGCTTCAAGTGACGGGTGCCGCCCCGGCGGCGGCCTGACCAGCCGGCCCGCCGGGGCGGGGCCCACCCCCACCGCGCCACCACGACGAGGAGGACATCCGCATGGGACAGCCGCAGCAGCCCGAGGGGGCCGGCGCCGAGGAGGCAGCCGCCGGGACCGACAGCGGGACCGATACCGGGACCGACGCCGGGGCCGGGGCGGCGACGGGGGCGTCCGCGACGAGACCGCCCCTGCGCGTCGGCATGGTCGGCTACGCCTTCATGGGTGCCGCCCACTCCCAGGGCTGGCGCACCGCGGGCCGGGTCTTCGACCTGCCGCTGAACCCGGTGCTGGCCGCGATCTGCGGGCGGGACGCCGACGCCGTCCGCCTGGCGGCCGGCCGGCACGGCTGGGCGAGCACCGAGACCGACTGGCGGACCCTGGTCGAACGCGACGACATCGACCTCGTCGACGTCTGCACCCCCGGCGACAGCCACGCCGAGATCGCGCTGGCCGCGCTCGCCGCCGGGAAGCACGTCCTGTGCGAGAAGCCGCTCGCCAACACCGTCGAGGAGGCGCAGGCGATGACCCGCGCCGCCGAGGAGGCCGCCGCCCGCGGACAGCTGGCGATGGTCGGCTTCAACTACCGCCGGGTGCCGGCCACCGCGCTGGCCCGGCGGATGGTCGCCGAGGGCCGGGTCGGCCGGCTGCGGCACCTGCGGGTGACCTACCTCCAGGACTGGCTGGTCGACCCGAAGGCCCCGCTCACCTGGCGGCTGCGCAAGGAGCTGGCCGGTTCGGGGGCGCTCGGCGACCTCGGCGCCCACATCGTCGACCTCGCCCAGTACCTGTCGGGGGAGCGGATCGCGGGTGTCTCCGCCCTCACCGAGACCTTCGTACGGGAACGCCCGCTGCCGGCCGGCGCACCCCGGGGCCTGTCCGCGGGCTCGGCGGACGGCGTGACGGGCCAGGTGACCGTGGACGACGCCGCCGTCTTCACCGGCCGCCTCACCTCCGGCGCCCTGGTCTCCTTCGAGGCCACCCGGTACGCCACCGGCCGCAAGAACGCCCTGCGCATCGAACTCAACGGCGAGCGCGGCTCCCTCGCCTTCGACCTGGAACGGCTCAACGAGCTGGAGTACCACGACGGTACGGAACCGGGGGAGCACGCGGGCTTCCGCCGCATCCTGGTCACCGAACCCGAACACCCCTACCTGGACGCCTGGTGGCCGCCGGGCCACGGGCTCGGCTACGAGCACACCTTCGTGCACCAGGCGCGCGACCTCGTGCACGCTGTCGCCGAGGGCCGGGACCCCGAACCCTCCTTCGCGGACGGGCTGCAGGTGCAGCGCGTGCTCGCCGCCGTGGAGGAGAGCGCCGAGAAGAACTCCGTCTACACCCCGATCGCCCCCATCGCACTCTGAGGAGGCCGGCAGCGACATGCCACGCAACTTCACGCTCTTCACCGGACAGTGGGCGGACCTGCCGCTGGAGGAGGTCTGCCGCCTCGCCCGCGACTTCGGCTACGACGGCCTGGAACTCGCCTGCTGGGGCGACCACTTCGAGGTCGACAAGGCGCTCGCGGACCCCTCCTACGTGGACTCCCGGCACCAGTTGCTCGACAAGTACGGCCTCAAGTGCTGGGCCATCTCCAACCACCTGGTCGGCCAGGCGGTGTGCGACGCCATCATCGACGAACGCCACGAGGCCATCCTGCCCGCCCGCATCTGGGGCGACGGCGAGGCGGAAGGCGTGCGGCAGCGCGCCGCCGCCGAGATCAAGGACACCGCACGGGCCGCCGCCCGCTTCGGCGTCGACACCGTGATCGGCTTCACCGGATCCGCCATCTGGCACCTGGTGGCCATGTTCCCGCCCGCACCCGAGTCCATGATCGAGCGCGGCTACCAGGACTTCGCGGACCGCTGGAACCCGATCCTGGACGTCTTCGACGCCGAGGGCGTGCGGTTCGCCCACGAGGTGCACCCCAGCGAGATCGCCTACGACTACTGGACCACGCACCGCGCCCTGGAGGCGGTCGGCCACCGGCCAGCCTTCGGCCTCAACTTCGACCCCTCCCACTTCGTGTGGCAGGACCTCGACCCCGTCGGCTTCCTGTGGGACTTCCGCGACCGCATCTACCACGTCGACTGCAAGGAGGCCCGCAGGCGCCTCGACGGCCGCAACGGACGGCTCGGCTCCCACCTGCCGTGGGGCGACCCGCGGCGCGGCTGGGACTTCGTGTCGGCCGGACACGGCGACGTCCCCTGGGAGGACGTGTTCCGCATGCTGCGCTCCATCGACTATCAGGGCCCCGTCTCCGTCGAGTGGGAGGACGCAGGCATGGACCGGCTGCAGGGCGCGCCCGAGGCCCTCACCCGGCTCAAGGCCTTCGACTTCGAGCCGCCCACCGCGTCCTTCGACGCCGCCTTCAACAGCTGATCCGCGCGCCCGGCGCAGGTCGGCCGGGACGGGGACCGGACCACCCGCCGGTCCCCGGTCAGCCCTGCCCGAATCCCGCTTTGTCCTGAGTTGGGAAAAAGTTCAACCAGCTGCGGTCCAAGGGGTGTTGGCCCCGGAAGAACGCGGTTACCGTCCCTGAAGTGTCCAGGACACTCACGCCTCCGGGGTGACGGCGCACCCCGGCGCCCGCATCGCACGTCTTCGCACCCATCCCGTACGGCCCACCCGTTCCCGGAGGGACTTCGTGCACAGAACCAGACTCAAAGGCACCACGACCGCGAGGCGCCCCAGGCTTCGCACCACCCTCGCCCTCTTCACCGGCCTGCTGCTGGCCGTGGGCACCCCGGCGACCGTCGCCGGCGCCCACCCCGGCCACCCGGAGCACGACGAGACCGCGGCCGCCGCCGAGGGGCAGTTCCAGCAGGTACCCCTCGCCAAGGGCGAGCCCGAGATGGGCGAGCCGATGTCGCTCGCGGTGCTCCCGGACCGCAGCGTCCTGCACACCGCCCGCGACGGCACACTGCGCCTGACCGACCAGGGCGGCGTCACCAAGGTCGCCGGCAAGATCCCCGTCTACAACCACGACGAGGAGGGCCTGCAGGGCGTTGGCATCGACCCGGACTTCGAGAACAACCGGGCGATCTACCTCTACTACGCCCCGCCGCTCGACACCCCCGCGGGCGACGCCCCGGAGAACGGCACCGCCGAGGACTTCAAGAAGTTCGACGGCGTCAACCGCCTCTCCCGCTTCGTCCTCAACGCCAACGGCACGCTGGACATGGCCAGCGAGAAGAAGGTCCTGGACGTCGCGGCCTCCCGCGGCACCTGCTGCCACGTCGGCGGCGACATCGCCTTCGACGCGGAGGGCAACCTCTACCTCTCCACCGGCGACGACTCCAACCCGTTCGCCTCCGACGGCTACACGCCGATCGACGAGCGCCCGGACCGCAACCCGGCCTTCGACGCCCGGCGCAGCGCCGGCAACACCAACGACCTGCGCGGCAAGATCCTGCGCATCAAGGTCGCCGAGGACGGCTCGTACACCATCCCGGAGGGCAACCTCTTCGAGCCGGGCACCGAGAAGACCCGGCCCGAGATCTACGCGATGGGCTTCCGCAACCCGTTCCGGATCAGCGTCGACCAGAAGACCGGCACGGTCTACGTCGGCGACTACGGCCCCGACGCGGGCGCCGCCGACCCGAAGCGCGGCCCGGCGGGACAGGTCGAGTTCGCCAAGGTCACCAAGGCCGCCAACTTCGGCTGGCCGTTCTGCACCGGTGACAACGACCCGTACGTCGACTACGACTTCGCCACCGGCACCTCCGGCGAGACCTTCGACTGCGCGGCCCCGAAGAACACCTCGCCGCACAACACCGGCCTCACCGACCTGCCGCCCGCGCAGGCCGCCTGGATTCCGTACGACGACGACTCCGTGCCCGAGTTCGGCAGCGGCTCCGAGTCCCCGATGGGCGGCCCGGTCTACCGCTACGACCCGGACCTCGACTCCAAGGTGAAGTTCCCCGAGGAGTACGACGGCGACTTCTTCGCCGGCGAGTTCGGCCGCCGCTGGATCAAGCGGATCGAGCAGAACGAGGACGGCACGGTCGCCAAGATCAACGACTTCCCGTGGACCGGCACCCAGATCATGGACATGGAGTTCGGCCCCGACGGCGCGCTCTACGTCCTCGACTACGGCCTGTCCTGGTTCCAGGGCGACAAGGACTCCGCCCTGTACCGGATCGAGAACGCCGCGGACGGCTTCTCACCGATCGCCGAGGTGAGCGCGAACAAGACCTCCGGCGCGGCCGGACTGAAGGTCGCCTTCACCGCCACCGCCAAGGACGCCGACTCCCCGGACCTCACCTACAGCTGGGACTTCGGCGACGGCACCAAGGGCGAGGGCCTCACGCCCACCCACAAGTACAAGAAGGTCGGCACCTACACCGCGACCTTCACCGCCAAGGACCCCGAGGGCAACACCGGCAACGCCAGCGTCCGGATCGTGGTCGGCAACACCGAGCCGAAGGTGGTCATCGAGACCCCGGGCAACGGCACCCTGCTGCCCATGGGCGAGCCCATCCCCTTCAAGGTGAAGGTCACCGACCCCGAGGAGACCATCGACTGCTCCAAGGTCAAGGTCGCCTACAGCCTCGGCCACGACTCCCACGCCCACGAGCTGACCAGCGAGATGGGCTGTGAGGGCACCCTCAACCCGCCGCCCGGCGACGGCGGCCACGACCCCAACGCCAACATCTACGGCGTCGTCGGCGCCAGCTACACCGACGGCGGGGCCAACGGCCAGGAGGCCCTGACCGGGACCGCCCGCACCGTGATCCAGCCCCCGCACCGCCAGGCCGAGCACTTCTCCGCCCAGCAGGGCGTGTCGCCGATCGACAAGACCGGCGCCAACGGCGGCAAGACCGTCGGTGACATCAACGACGGCGACTGGATCTCCTTCAGCCCCTACAAGTTCGACGGGCAGAAGAAGCTGACCGTCCGGGCCTCCTCCGGCGGCGCCGGCGGCTACGTCGAGCTGCGCACCGGCTCGCCCACCGGTCCGCTGCACGGCTCGGCGTACATCCCGCCGACCGGCAGCTGGGAGACCTTCCAGGACGTCGACGTGCCGCTGCGGGCCCTGCCCAAGAAGACCACCGACATCTACCTGGTCTTCAAGGGCGGCGAGGGCGCGCTGTTCGACATCGACGACTTCGAGTTCTCCACGGAGCCGTTCAAGGCCGGCAAGAAGGTCCTGGTCTTCTCCAAGACCGCTGGCTTCCGCCACGACTCCATCCCGGCGGGCATCGCCGCCCTGAAGGAGCTGGGCACCCCGGCCGGGATCTCCGTCACCGCGACCGAGGAGGCCGGGCAGTTCACCACGGCCAACCTCGCCAAGTACGACGCGGTGGCCTTCCTGTCCACCACCGGTGACGTCCTCAACGCCGACCAGCAGAAGGCGTTCGAGAACTACGTCAAGAACGGCGGCGGCTACATGGGTATCCACGCCGCCGCCGACACCGAGTACGACTGGGAGTTCTACGGCGGCCTGGTCGGCGCCTACTTCGACTCGCACCCGGCCATCCAGAAGGCCACCGTCCGCGTCGAGGACCACGACCACCCGGCCACCGCGCACCTGGACGACGCCTGGGAGCGCACCGACGAGTGGTACAACTACCGCACCAACCCGCGCGAGCAGGCCAAGGTCCTGGCCACCCTGGACGAGACCACCTACCAGGGCGGGAACATGAAGGGCGACCACCCGATCGCCTGGTGCCAGAACTACGGCGGCGGCCGCTCCTTCTACACCGGCATGGGCCACACCAAGGAGTCCTACGCGGACGAGGCCTTCCGCGGCCACCTGCTCGGCGGCATGCAGTACGCCACCGGCCAGGTCAAGGCCGACTGCAAGCCGGCCAAGGGCTACCGGGACATCTTCAACGGCCAGACCCTGGAGGGCTGGAAGCAGGCCGGTCCCGGCAAGTTCAACGTCAAGGACGGCGTCCTGGAGTCCGAGGGCGGCATGGGCCTGCTCTGGTACCAGGCCAAGGAGCTGAAGTCGTACTCCCTCAAGCTCGACTGGAAGATGCGGGGCGACGACAACTCCGGTGTCTTCGTGGGCTTCCCGGCCTCCGACGACCCCTGGTCGGCGGTGAACAAGGGCTACGAGATCCAGATCGACGCCACGGACGCCGTGGACCGCACCACCGGTGCGATCTACACCTTCAAGGCGGCGAACATCAAGGCCCGTGACCAGGTCCTGCGGCCGCCCGGCCAGTGGAACTCCTACGAGATCAAGGTCCAGGGCGAACGCCTCCAGGTGTTCCTCAACGGAGTCAAGATCAACGACTTCACCAACAAGGACCCCGAGCGGAGCCTGACCGACGGCTACATCGGCCTGCAGAACCACGGCGCCGACGACCAGGTCTCCTTCCGCAACATCCAGCTCAAGGAACTGCCCTCCTAGGGCGGACCCGCCCCTGAGGGGTGACCTCCCGCGGGAGGCGCCCCCGAGGGGCGACCGGAACGGCGGCGGGCGGAGGACGCCGGACCTCCGCCCGCCGTCACCTCGAACAAAACCCCCGGCCGCACCACCCCCGGCTGTCCCACGCCGGCCGTTTCACGCCCGGCCGCACCAGGCCAGGCTGCACCACCGCTCGTGTGTGCCCGACGCGCTCGACAAGGAGGCTGCCCATGTCCGCGTCCCCCTCTGCTTCCTCCCGTGGCTCCCGCACCGGTGTCTGGCTGATCGGAGCCCGCGGCTCCGTCGCCACCACGGTGGTGGCGGGCTGCGCCGCCGTGACCGCGGGGCTGCACCCCCCGACCGGCATGGTCACCGAGACCCCCGACTTCGCCGGCGCCGGACTGCCCGCCCTGCCGTCCCTCGTCTTCGGCGGCCACGACACCGTGGACTGCCCCCTGCCCAAGCGGGCGGAGGCGCTGGCCGCGGGGGGCGTGCTGCCGCACGGGCTGCCCTCGGCCGTCGGCGCCGAGCTGGGCGCGGCCGACCGCGAGATCCGCCCGGGCGGCCCGCTGCCCGGCGACACCCGCGGCGAGGAGGAGCTGATCGCCGCGTTCGCCGCGGACATCACCGACTTCGCCCGACGCACCGGAGCGGAACGGACGGTGGTCGTGAACGTGGCCTCCACCGAGCCCGCGCCCACCGGGAACACCCTGCCCGCCAGCTCCCTGTACGCGGCCGCCGCCCTGCGGGCCGGCTGCCCATACGTCAACTTCACCCCCTCGACCGGCCTGCACCACCCGGCGCTGGCCGCACCGGCCGCGGCGAGCGGGCTGCCCCACGCGGGCCGCGACGGCAAGACCGGGCAGACCCTGCTGCGCTCGGTGCTGGGCCCGATGTTCGCGCAGCGGGCGCTGGCGGTGCGCGCCTGGTCGGGCACGAACCTGCTGGGCGGCGGCGACGGAGCCGCGCTCGCCGACCCGGCGGCCGCCGCGGCGAAGAACGCGGGCAAGGAGCGCGTGCTGGCCGACACCCTGGGCGCCCCCGTGGAGGGCGAGGTCCACATCGACGACGTGCCCGCGCTCGGCGACTGGAAGACCGCCTGGGACCACGTCGCCTTCGACGGCTTCCTCGGCGCGCGCATGGTCCTCCAGACCACCTGGCAGGGCTGCGACTCGTCCCTCGCCGCCCCGCTCGTCCTGGACCTGGCCCGTCTCGTCGCCCGCGCCCACGAGCGCGGCCTGTCCGGCCCGCTGGGCGAACTGGGCTTCTTCTTCAAGGACCCGGTGGGCGACGGTCCGTCGTCCCTGGCCGAGCAGTACACGGAGCTGAAACGCTTCGCCAGGCGGCTGGCCGACGGCGCCGACGGCTCGGGTTCCGGGGATGCCGCGGCCGACGAACACGGGGCGCGGCGATGAACCGCGCCGTCGCCGCGGACCGGGAGACGACCGCACGGGAGGCCGGAACGGCGCAGGCGGCCTCCGCTCCCGGCCCCCGGGCCGCCGCACCGCCCCGAGGCGGCCCCGAGCCGCACCCACCGCACACCCCCGGCATGCGCTCCGCCCGCCTCGGCGCCTGGGCCGAACTCCTCCGCCTGCCCGCCCTGTTCACCGTCCCCGGCGACGCCCTGGCCGGTGCGGCGGCGGCCGGTGCGCGCCCCGGCCCTCGCACCCTGCTCGCCATCGGCTCCTCCCTGTGCCTGTACGAGGCCGGCATGGCCCTCAACGACTGGGCCGACCGTGCCGAGGACGCCGCCGAACGCCCGCACCGCCCCCTCCCGTCCGGCCGCATCCGCCCCGCCGCCGCGCTGACCGCCGCCGGGGCCCTCACCGGCGCCGGCCTGGCGCTCGCGGCCGGTGCGGGACGGCCCGCCCTCGCGGTGGCCGCCCCGCTGGCGGCCACCGTCTGGGCCTACGACCTGGCCCTGAAGCACACCCCGGCCGGTCCCGCGGCGATGGCGGCGGCCCGCGGCCTGGACCTGCTCCTCGGCGCCGCCGCGACCGGCGGCGGGACCCGGGCCGCGCTGCCCTCCGCCGCGCTGCTCGGCAGCCACACCCTCGCGGTCACCGCCGTCTCCCGCCGGGAGACCACCGGCG
>NZ_JAIOJZ010000058.1 GCF_020404845.1 Streptomyces hyderabadensis
GCGGAGCTGGCTGAGCGGGGCTCCGCCGCCCCGCTGGGTGCGGGTGCTGCCGCCGGCCCTCGTCGTGGGGATCGTCGCGGCGACGCTGCTCAGCGACGAGCCCCTGGAGATCGGGTTCCTGCTCGGTGCCATCCCGCCGCTGGCCGTGCTGTCGTACGGTCCGCTGGCGACCGCCGTGCTGGGCGGGGTGGTGATCGCGCTGCTGCACATCCCGGCCCTGCAGCTCGACCGGCCGGGCGACGCCGACCTGCTGACCATCGTCTTCGTCTCCGTGCTCAGCGTCTTCGTGTCCTTCGTACGCAGTCGCCGCGACGCCCAGCTGGGGCTGGAGCGCACGGTCGCCGAGGCCGCGCAGCACGCCGTGGTGCCGCCGCTGCCCGAGCGGGTGGGGGCGGTGCGGTGTGCGGGGCTGTACCGGGCGGCGCAGCGCGGGACCCTGGTCGGGGGCGACTTCTTCGACGTGCGGGACGGCCCCTTCGGCGTACGGGTGGTGATGGGGGACGTCCAGGGCCACGGCCTGGCGGCGGTCTCCACGGTCGCCTCGCTGCTGGGGGCCTTCCGGGAGGCGGTGCTCGACCAGCCGGACCTGGCGGCGGTGGCGGGGCGTCTTGACCGCAGGCTGCTGGTGGACTCGGCCGAGGCGCGGCACGCCGAGCTGTTCGCGACGGCCGCGCTGCTGGAGTTCTCCGACGACGCCCTCCAGGTGCGCGTCGTGGTCTGCGGCAACCCGCCGCCAGTGCTGCTGCGGGGTGCGGACGCCACCGAGCTGGAGGTGTCGCCGTGGACGCCGCTCGGGCTGGGCCTCGCGGACGCCGGGTCGATCGAGGCGTGCACGGTGTCGCTGCGCCCCGGCGACCGGCTCTTCCTCGCCTCCGACGGGGTGGTCGAGGCGAGGGACGACGACGGCGCGTTCTATCCGCTGGCGGAGCGGCTGAGCACCCTCGCGGGCGAGGACTCCGCGGCCCTTCCCGACCTGGTCTGGGCGGACCTCGCGCGGTTCTGCCCGGACGTGCAGGACGACGTGACGATGCTGGTGCTCACCCCTTCGCCGCCGGCGCTCCGGATGCGCGGGCCGGTTCCGCATTGAATGGTGTTATCGGGATATTCGGGACCGACAACAGCACGGCACCGAAGTAGCGATCCGGATCCGAGGAGCACTGATCATGTCGACGTCACAGCCCGACGCCTCCCGACCCTCCGAAGCCCGCGCGGGCGACGACCGCGCCACTCCGGACGACCTGCTCCACGCCCGCACCGGGACGGACGTGTCCCCGGAGGACGTGGTCCTGGCGGCCGGCCGGGACGTCACCCCGCAGAACCTGGAGTGGGCCAGGCGCAAGCTGGCCGAGGAGGGCCCCTCGGCCCTCGACAAGCTGCTGCCCTGAGCGCCGGGAGCCCCGGCCGGACGTGCTCGTCCGGCCGGGGCTCCCGGCGTGGTCGCCCTAGGGTTCCGGCAGCCGCGTCTCGTCCTCCACCACGTGCACCGCGGCCTCCTCGGCGCCCGCGGCTCCGCCGTCGATGCCGACGTCCTCCGCGACGGTCTCCTTGGTGGTGTCGGTGCGTACGCCCTCGTCGGGGGCGACCAGGCGGCCGGCCCGGTCGGTGCCCGCCTCCGGGTCGACCGGTTCGCCCTCGCCGTCGACTTCGTCGCCGACGCCGTCCCCGTCGGGCGCCGACACGTCCGGCACCTCCTCGGCCAGCCGTTCGTCGAGGGTCTCGCCGTCGTGCTGCTCGGCGGCCGTGGTGCCGTGCTTGGTCACGCCCAGGGGTTTCTCCGGCGGAGAGTAGCCCTCGTCGAGCGTGTCGTCGTAGGTCCGCTCGTCGACGGCGTCCTGGAGGTCGAGGGGCGCGGCGTCCTCCTGCTCCTCGTTGCTTCCGGTGGGCTGGTAGGCGTCGTCGGCCATCGGGTCCGTGCCCATCGCTGCCTCCCTCTCGCGCTGCGTCGGCCGGGTCGTTGCGTTGTCCGGTTCGCGTTTCCCGATACACGATCTCTAACCCGGGGGTGCGACGCGGATCTCCAGGTCGGTGACGCGGTGCGGGGTCCAGTCGCGGGCGTAGCCGGGCGGGGTGCCGCCGGGGCCGGTGAGGGCGGCGACCGGGATGCGCCGGGCGGTGTCCGTGATCTCGGCGGCGGTGGTGTTCTCGTTGTTGCCGCTGGTGGAGCCGGAGGAGCAGCCCGTGTAGTAGCCGACCGGGATGGACTCGTGCCCGGTGAGCAGGCAGGGCGGGCGGACTCCGAGCCGGTGCAGTTCGTCAGCGACGCGGGCCCAGTCCTGGCGGCTCTCGACGTTGCGGTCCACGGTGCCCACCAGGACCGAGAACTGGACCGCTAGGTGCCCGGCCACCGCGAGCGCGACCAGCGTCGCGGCCACCGGCCGCCACCGGTCCCGCCCGGTCCTGGCCAGGTGCCACAGCGCGTCGGCGACCGGTACGGCGAGCAGGGCGTAGGCGGGCTGCAGGAAGCGGGGCGCCGCGTAGCCGATCATGAACAGGTAGGGTGCCGCGGCCGTGACGGCGCAGGCGAGGGGGAGCAGCGTCGCGGTGGCGCGGCGGGCCCGGACCGCGACGACCGCGCCCAGGGCGGCGACGACCGGGAGGAGCAGCCACCACAGGGTGACGACCGGATGCGGCATGGATCCGGTGCACGGGCGGCACAGTCCCCGTCCGCCCAGGCTGCGCATCTGGTCGTCGACGGCGATGTTCCAGCCGAGGCCGCCCTGGATCTCGGAGGCCCGGGACAGCCGCTCCCCCGGACCCCCGTACCAGGCGTACGCCTCGACCACCCACTCCGCTCCCCCGGCCGCCAGGCCGCCCGCGAGGGCGAGCAGCAGCGGCCAGTGCCGGCGTACGAGGACGAGGACCAGCAGGGGCAGGGCCACCCAGACGGCGTCGGCGGGCCGCATCAGCGCCATCAGCACGGCGCCGGCCGCCACGCCCCACAGGACGCCCCGCCCGGCGTGCCCACGTCCGGCGCCCAGGGCGCGCAGGGCGCAGCCCACGGTGACGAGGGCGCCGATCGCGACCCAGTAGTTGGGCATGGCCTGCGGGCCGTAGAAGAGGGTCACCCACAGGGTGGCGAAGAACGCACCGGCCGTGGCGAGGACCCGGGCCGGGAACAGGCCCTGCCAGGCGCGCAGGGCGAGGTACAGGCCGAGGCCCGAGAGGACGGCGAGATAGACGCGCAGGAGTGCGGTGGAGTCCGACCAGGAGGCGACGGGTGCCACCAGCAGGGAGACGCCGCGGGAGCGGGGCGCGCTGAAGAAGGCGGCGGGGTGGTGGGTGGTGACCTGGCTGACGTACACGATCTCGTCCCAGCCGAGGCCCATCGTGGGGTGCACGAGGACCAGTTGGGCCAGGGCGAAGACGGCGGCCACCGCCGCGATCGGCAGGTCGCCGCGCAGCCGCCGGGGGGTGCCGGGCGGCCCCTCGGCATCGCCTCGGCGTCCGCGTCTGCCGACGAGGATCGTGCTCGCGCCGTCGGCCATCGTGCACCCCTCACCCCCGCTCGTCGCGGGGTCGCTCGTCGCTCACCTCCTGCCGCCTGTGGCGGGAGCCCGGCACCCGCGTGATCGCGGATTCCCGGAAAACATGGTCAAACTAACCCGCGTGCCAGTGATCCGCAGGGTGGATCTCGGCCAGTCGCGCGATCTCATCCGTCGCCGGGGGCAGGGCGTTCGGTGACGCCGGGGCGGCGGTGCGGCGGCTGTTCGGGGGTGGGCCGCCACTTCGGCGCGGAGATGCCGAGCGTGACGGGCTCGTCCCCGGCCACGTGCACCTCGGTTCCGTGGTGGTGGATCGTCAGGGGCGGCCCGGCCAGCAGCGAGTACGAGGCCCGGTCGGGGCCGATCTCCACCTGCACGCACCGGCCGCGGAACTGGAGCCGGAAGGCGAGCCGGCTGAACTTCTCGGGCAGCCGCGGGGTGAAGCGCAGGCTGTCGCCGTCCCGGCGGGTGCCGCCGAACCCGGCGACCAGTGCCATCCAGGTACCGGCCAGCGAGGCGATGTGCAGCCCGTCGCGGGTGTTGTGCTCCAGGTCCGCCAGGTCCATCAGGGCGGCCTCGGTGGCGTAGTCGTAGGCGAGGCGCAGGTGGCCCGTCTGGGCGGCGACGACGGCCTGGCAGCAGGCGGACAGGGAGGAGTCCCGTACGGTCAGCGGCTCGTAGTAGGCGAAGTTCGCGGCCATCTGGTCCTCGTCGCAGTGGGCGTCGAACCAGCTGCCGCAGGTGTACATGGCGAGCACCAGGTCGGACTGCTTGACGACCTGCTTGCGGTAGATGTCGAAGTACGGGAAGTGCAGCATCAGCGGGTACTGGTCGGCCCGGGTGTTCGCGAAGTCCCAGCGCTGGTGGCGGGTGAAGCCGGCGTGCTGCTCGTGGACGCCGATCTCCTCGTTGTAGGGGATGTGCACGGCCTCGGCCGCGTCCCGCCAGGCGGCGCTCTCCTCCTCGTCGACGCCGAGCCGGGTCGCCTCCTCCGGGTGGCGTTCGCACACGTCGGCGGCGGCGAGCAGGTTGGAGCGTGCCATGAGGTTGGTGTACGTGTTGTCGTCGACGACGGCGCTGTACTCGTCCGGCCCTGTGATGCCGTCGATGTGGAAGACGCCGTGCGGGTCGTGGTGGCCCAGCGAGCGCCACAGCCGGGCCGTCTCCACCAGGAGTTCCAGGGCGGTCTCGCGTTCGAAGTCGAGGTCGCCGGTCGCCGCCGTGTAGCGCACCGCGGCGTGCGCGATGTCGGCGGCCACGTGGAAGGCGGCCGTGCCGGCCGGCCAGTACGCGGAGCCCTCCGAGCCGTCGATGGTCCGCCACGGGAAGGCGGCGCCGCGCAGCCCGAGCTGGGCGGCGCGGTCGCGGGCGGCGGGCAGGGTGGCCTGCCGCCAGCGCAGTGCCTCGGCGACCGCCTTGGGCGCGGTGTAGGTGAGGACCGGCAGCACGAACATCTCGGTGTCCCAGAACGCGTGGCCGTCGTATCCGGAGCCGGTCAGTCCCTTGGCCGGAATCGCGCGTTGTTCGGCGCGGGCGCCTGCCTGCAGCACGTGGAACAGGGCGAAGCGGACGGCCTGCTGGATCTCCTCGTCGCCGTGCACCTCGACGTCCGCGCGGGCCCAGAAGTCGTCGAGGTACTCCCGCTGTTCGGCCACCAGGCCGTCCCACCCGCCGTGCGCGGCGGCGGCCAGCGCTGCCTCGACCTGGTCGCTCATCGCGGGCCGGGAGCGGGCGCCCGACCAGCCGTGGGCGACGGTCTTCTGCACCCGCAGCCGCTGGCCCGGGTCCAGGACGGAGGTGATGGTCAGCCGGGACACGTCCGTGTTGCTCTCGCTGCTGGTGCTGATCTCCCCCGGTGCGTCGACGACGTGGTCGGCGGCCACGGCGACCCTGAGGCCGCTGCGCCGGGTGCGGTGGACCAGCCGCAGCCGGGAGCCGACGGCCAGGTCCTCCTCGGGCTCCAGCGGGGACTGCAGCGCCTGCGCCGCCCTGGGGTCGCCGTCGGCGCTGGGCAGGCTCTCGTTGGCGACCAGTTCGGACTGGATGACGATCCGGGTGCGGCTGTCGACGGGCTCGACCTCGTACTCCACGGCGGCGATGGCGCGCTGGGTGAGGGAGACCAGGCGGGTGGAGCGCACCCGGACGGTGGTGCCGGCCGGGGAGGTCCACTCGCAGCTGCGCTCCAGCACGCCGCGCCTGAGGTCCAGGGTGCGTTCGTGCTTGCGGAGCCGTCCGTAGCGCAGGTCGAAGGGCTCGTCGTCGACCAGCAGCCGCAGCAGCTTGCCGTTGGTGACGTTGATGACGGTCTGGCCGGACTCCGGATAGCCGTAGCCCGCTTCGGCGTAGGGCAGCGGGTGGAGTTCGTAGACGCCGTTGAGGTAGCTGCCAGGCAGGCCGTGCGGTTCGCCCTCGTCGAGGTTGCCGCGCCAGCCGACGTGCCCGTTGGACAGGGCGAAGACGGATTCGCTCTGGGCCAGCAGGTCGAGGTTGAGCGCCGTCTCGCGCACCCGCCAGGGCTCCACGGTGTACGTCCGGTTGGTGATCACGCCCGGCCCCCCAGCTCGGCGAGGTCCTTGACGACGCGGTCGGCGCCGTGGGCGTAAAGGGCGTCGGTCTGGCCGACGCGGTCGACGCCGACCACGTAGCCGAAGTGTCCGGAGCGGCCCGCGTCCATGCCGGCCAGCGCGTCCTCGAAGACGGCGGCGCGGGACGGTTCGACGCCGAGGTCGCGGGCGGCGGCCAGGAAGGTGTCGGGGTGCGGTTTGCCCGGCAGTTTCCGCTCCCGGGCCACGACGCCGTCGATCCGCACGTCGAACAGCCGCTCGGCGTCGATGGAGTGCAGCACGTCCCGGGTGTTGGCGCTGGAGGAGACGATCGCGGTGGCCAGACCGGCGGCGCGGACGGCGTCGATGTAGCGCAGGGTGCCCTCGTAGGGCTCCACGCCGTCGGTGCGGATCTTCTCCAGGAGGAGTTCGTTCTTGCGGTTGCCGACGCCGTTGACGGTCTGTGCGTCCGGCGGGTCGTCGGGCGTTCCCTCGGGCAGTTCGACGCCGCGGGAGGCGAGGAAGGAGCGGACGCCGTCGGCGCGGGGGCGGCCGTCGACGTACTGGTCGTAGTCGGAGTCGGTGAAGGGGCGGAAGCCGGCGCCGTCCCGCTCGCGCAGGAAGGCGTCGAACGTCTCCTTCCAGGCGGCGGCGTGCACCACCGCCGTCCTGGTGACGACCCCGTCGAGGTCGAAGAGGCAGGCCTGGATGTCGTCGGGAAGTCCGAGCTGCGTCGTCATACCCCCCACAGTTCCCCGCCGGGGCGACTCCGATCAGGTGACACACTGTGCGGTGTGCCGCTGAGTTTCGAGGACCTGCTCACCCGCGCCCGCCGGCTCCCCCGTGACGGGCGGCGCGCGATCCTGGGCATCACGGGCAGTCCCGGCGCCGGGAAGTCGACGCTCGCCGAGCATCTGGTGCGGGAGCTGAACGGTACGGGCGCGCCATGGGTGGCGCACGTGCCGATGGACGGATTCCATCTGGCCGACGCGGAACTGGAGCGGCTGGGCCGCCGGGACCGCAAGGGTGCGCCGGACACCTTCGACGCGGCCGGGTACGCGGCGCTCCTCGACCGGCTGCGCGCGGAGCGGGACGGCGAGGTCGTCTACGCGCCCGGCTTCGAGCGGGTGCTGGAACAGCCCCTGGCCGGGGCGGTGCCGGTGCCGCCCTCGGCCCGGCTGGTGGTGACGGAGGGCAACTACCTGCTGCTGGAGCGCGGGCCCTGGGCGCGGGTGCGGGCCCGGCTCGACGAGGTGTGGTTCTGCGGCCTGGAGGAGTCCGAGCGCGTCGAACGGCTCGTGGCGCGGCACGAGCGCTTCGGCAAGTCGCCAGCGGACGCGGCCGCGTGGGCCCGCGGCCCCGACCAGCGCAACGCCGACCTGGTGGCGGCCACCCGGCACCGGGCCGACCTGGTGGTACCGGCGGAGGCGGTCCCGCCTCCCTGACACCCGGACGGCGGCACGGTCACTACTACTCCGGCCCGGTCACTTCTCCTCGAAGTCGTCGGGGCGGACGTCCGCCTCTTCGAGTGCCTCGCGCAGGGTCCGGCCGGTGCCGCCCGGCGGCCGGGGTTCCTCCTCCTCGCGCTCGCGCCGGCGCCCGCCGAGAACGTCGTCGGTGGTGTCGGTCTTCGGCCGGTTCTCTTCCGGGACGGTCATGACCTCGGCTCCTCGTCAGTGTCTGCGGGTCCTTCCGTGACGGCGGGTTCCCGGGCGACGCGGTGCTATCCCCGTCCGGGCGTCCGGGGCTGGAGGGCGCGGTTCCCGGGTCCGGCGGTCGGGGCTGCCCGGCGCAGGGGGTGAGCTATGTTGACCCCCGTGGGAGACCTGGGAGACAAAGGAGGCGCACCCGTGCCATCGCCGCAGCAGGCACGTGCACAGGCGTCGGCGATCACCTCGGGGCGGGCCGCCGAGCAGTCGGAGATCTCCCCCACCTCCCGGCTCAGGACGCTCTTCGACCGGCCCCGCCTCTCCCCGGGGCAGCGGCGCATCGCGCAGTACCTCATCGAGCACCTCACCGAGGCGGCGTTCCTGTCGATCACCGACCTGGCCGACCGGGTGGGTGTGAGCCAGCCGTCGGTGACGCGGTTCGCGTCGGCGGTCGGCTTCAGCGGCTACCCGGCGTTGCGGGAGCAACTCCAGGCGATCGCGCTGGGCGGCCGGGGCGGATCCGCGGCCGAGGAGTACCGGGGCAACGAACTGCAGGCGGCGGTGGACGCCGAGATCGAGAACCTGGAGAACCTGCGGCGCGACTTCGCCGACGCGGACCGGGTGATCGACGTGGGCCGCAAGCTGGCCGCCTCCGCGCCGCTCACCGTCCTCGGGCTGCGCATCTCGGTGTCGCTCGCCGAGTACTTCGCCTACGCGGCCCGCCGGGTCCACCCCGACGTTCGCCTGGTGACCCGGGGCGGCACGGTCGCCTACGACGCCCTGCTCCAGTCCCGGGAGGCCGGGGGCACCTGGGTGCTGGCCTTCTCCATGCCCCGGCACGCCCACGAGACCCTCGGCGCGGTGCGCGTGGCACGCGGTGCCGGGCTGAAGGTGGCGCTCATCACCGACCTGGCGCTCGGCCCCGTGGTGGACGAGGCCGACGTCACGTTCGCCACCGGCACCGGGTCCCGGCTGGTCTTCGACTCCTACGCGGCGCCGGGCGTGATGTGCGCGGCGCTGCTCCAGGCCATGACCGACGCCGATCCCGAGCGGACCCAGGCGCGGCTGGAGGAGTACGAGCAGGTCGCGGACCAGCACCAGTTCTTCCTGCGGGACTGAGCCGCCCGGGCGATTGGTCGGCGCAGACGGGGCCATCCCCGTCAAAGCAGGCATGAATGTTTTCATACGTCTTGCAAAGCCGATGGCATATATAAATACTGCTCACGGATCGCGACCCGGCCGCCCCGGAACGCGTCCGCACCTGCCGCGAACACCTCGGCCGCCGACTCCTACCCGCTCCGGCGCACCGGGTGTTCCGGTCGGGCATCGCCTGCGCGAGCGCCCGCGGCGGTCCCGGTCGTCCCCTGGACCGGGACCGCCCCCCACCCGTCGCCCACCCCGTCGACGCCGCACACCCGGAAGCGATGATCATGCCCCTGACGACCACGCGCATCAGCCCGGACTGGCCCTGCCAGGTCAAGACCCCCGGCAGCTACGACTGGGAACGCTCGGCCACCAGGTGGCTGCGTGAGCTGGTCCCGGCGCGCTACGCCGGTTATCCGGCGCTGATCCGGCACCCGGTGCTGCTCGCCCGCCATGCGCAGATCCAGGTCCAGCACGAGATCCGGGTGGCCCGCACCGCGCTGCAGACCGCCCGGGCGGACCTGCCGCGACTCGGCCTGCACGAGGCGGCCATCGAGCACACCATCAAGCTGTACGCGGCGGAGGTGCTCCAGCTGCAGCACATCGCGCGCAGCGTACGGGCCGTCACCGAGGCGCTGGCCGAGCGCGGCACCGCCGGGCGCTGACGGCGGGCGCTGACGGACGGGCACCGGCGGACGGACGACGGGCCGGAGCGGTTCAGTCCACGGGGTGCCCGGGCCGCACGGTGCGGGCGTCGGCGAGCCGCAGCAGCGGTCCGGCGGGCTGTCCGGCCGACCGCTCGCGCCCGCCCCACTCGACCGGCTCCAGGACGAAACCGACGTGGTCGCCCCCGGCGGTCCGCTCGACGACCCGCCCCACGAACCACGCCTCGGCGTCCTCCAGCACGGCGGCCCCTCCGTACGCCTCCCGCCAGCGGACCCGGCCGAACTTGTCGACGTCGTCGCCGGTGAGACCGCCGAACAGCTCGGCCGTCCCGCGCTGCTCGCGGGCCAGCAGGTGGACCGCCAGGACCTCGGCGGACCGCGCGACGCGGAAGGTCCGGTTGACGTCGGAGATCCACACGACGTACCGCACGGGCTTCAGCGAGCACTGGGAGGAGAAGGCGACCAGGCAGCCGGCCCGTTCCCCGTCCGCGGCGGCCGTGACGACGCACATGTCCGGGTCGAGCCGGTCGAGGAACACGTCCATGGCCGCCATGCTAGGCGCCGGGACGGCTCAGCGGGCGAGCAGCCGCCGCAGTGCCGCGCGCAGGGCGGTGACGAAGGCGTCCCGGGCCGGCTCGTCGAGGGCGTCCAGGGACAGGTAGGGGTTGAGGTCCTCCAGCTCGACCAGCAGCAGCTCACCACCGGGTGCGCGGCAGGCGTCGACGCGCTGGATGCCGTGGTCGACGCCGTTCCACTCGATGAACCGCCGCGCGAAGTCGAGGTCGGCCGCGGTGGCGTCGTACGGCTCCAGCTGCCAGCGGCGGTCGGGGTGCGACGCGTGGAGGGCGTACTGGTAGTCGTGGTCGACGAAGTAGAAGGAGACCTCGTAGGCGAAGTCGACGCGCGGCTGGACGAGCAGGTCCGCGGCGCCGGCCAGCGCCTCGGTCACGCGGGCCGCGGGGACGATCATCAGGCCCGCCGAGTCGGCGCCGCGCCGGGGCTTGACGACGTACTCGTCAGCGGCGGGCAGCCGGTGCAGGTCCGCGGCGCGGTCGACGGTGGGGATGACCGGGAAGCCCGCGGCGGTGAGGTCGAGCAGGTACTGCTTGCCGACCATGTCCGCCCGGCCGGTGAGCTGGTTGTAGACGCGCGTCCCGCGCTCGGCCGCGCGCTCGCGGAAGGCCTCGTAGGCGTCCTCGTACCCCTGCACGGGCCCGCTGTTGCGGACCACGACGGCGTCGAAGGCGTCCAGCAGCGCGGCGGCGTCCCGGGGGTGGCACAGGGCCAGGTCGAACTCCTCGCGCAGCCGGGAGGCCAGGTGGATGTCCTCGTCGCAGTAGCGCCGCCCGCGCGCCTGATAGGCCAGGTCGGTGACGTACAGGATGCGGGGGCGGGTGGACGGCATGCGGGACTCCTCCGGGGGTGATCGGAAGTGATCGTATGCGACCGGGCGTGGCAAGGTGACAGTGCCGGCAGTGCACTCAGTTCCCTCGGGATGCTGCACCGAGTGCCATGACCCTCGTCGAGCTGCTACGTTCCCCTGCATGAGCACCAGCAACACGGCTCCCCGCCGCGGGGACGGGACGGACCCGGCACAGGTCCGGCCACCGATGCGGGAGGCGCTGGTGGCGGCGGCGTTCCGGCTGTTCCTGGAGCGCGGGTACGAACAGACCACCGTGGACGACATCGTCGCTCTCGCCGGCGTCGGACGGCGCTCCTTCTTCCGGTACTTCCCGTCCAAGGAGGACGTGGTCTTCCCCGACCACGAGCGGTGCCTGGCCGACATGGAGGCGTTCCTGGCCCGCTCCCCCGACGACGCCGACCCGGTGCGGCGGGTCTGCGACGCGGCCCGGCTGGTGCTGGGCATGTACGCCGAGAACCCCGCCTTCTCCGTGCAGCGTTACCACCTCACCAAGAAGGTCCCGGGGCTGCGCGCCTACGAGTTGTCGGTGGTGTGGCGCTACGAGCGCGCCCTCGCCGAGTATCTGCGCGGGCGGCTGGGCGGACGCCCGGACGGGATCCTGCGGGCCGACGTGATCGCGGCCGCGGTGGTCGCGGCGCACAACAACGCCCTGCGGTCCTGGCTGCGTTCGGACGGCCGGGACGACGCGGGCGCGGCGGTGGACCACGCGCTGGCGTACGCGCAGTCCGCCTTCGGCGACGTGCCGGTGCCGCCCCGCGGCACCGCGCCCGAGGACGTGGTGGTCGTGGCCGCACGCCGCGGGACACCCCTGTGGCAGGTGCTGCGGGAGATCGAGACAGCGTTCGCGCGCGACTGAGTGCCGGGAGAACCCCGGCCCGCGCACTCGCCCGTCGGCCGCAATCAAGGGTACCGAGTGCCTTTACGAGTGACACTGAGTGCCATACGCTGGGTGCGTGCACGGTGGCACGGTGACCGCGCACACGCGTGCCCGGTGACCGCGCACGCGGGATTCCGGCCCGAGTGCAGGGAGTTGACCAGCGTGTACCACTCAGGAAACGTCGCTCAGCAGGCGGCCGGGCCCGCGACGGGCCTGCTCGACCCGAAGGCCGAGAGCCGGGACGCGGAGACCGAGGCCGTCTTCTACCAGCGCTGCACCTGGTGCGGCACCGCCATGTACCACCGGGTGCTGTGCCCGGTCTGCCGCGGCAGCGAGCTGCGTACGGAGCGGAGCGAGGGCACGGGGACGGTGCGCCACGCCACGGTGGTGCACCGCAACACGCCTGCCGCCCGCAATGTCTCCCTCATCGAGATGGCCGAGGGCTTCGTGCTGCGCGGCCGGGTCATGGGCCCGCTGATCGGCATCCACAGCGGCGACCGGGTGCGGCTGTCCACGGCCAAGGACCCGGTGCGCGGCGAGCCGGTGTTCCAGCTGGTCGACGAGCCGTACCGGGCCTGGACCTGAGGGCCGGTCAGCTCCCGGCCGCCGCCGGTCCGGACGTGAGCGTGATGCGGATGCCCAGGGTCCCGTCGAGGCCCCTGCGCAGCCGGCTGCCGAGCAGGGTGAGCCGGCCGACGACGCCGTACTTGCGGGCGAGCAGCCGCCGGTAGCGGGCGGTGGTGGCCGGGTCGCACAGCTGAGCGGTCCCCGGGACCTGTGCGCCGGTCGGCCTGCCGCGCACGTCGCAGGGGCCCACCAGGACGTCGGCGCGTTGCGCACGCGCTTGACCTTCCAGGAGTCGGCCACCGTCCAGACGCCGAGCGCGTCCCCGTCCCGCACCACCCACACCGGGGTGGCGACCGGGGTGCCGTTCCTCCGGTACGTGGTGACCAGCAGGTACTTGCCGGCGCCGAGCCGGGCCAGTGACGCGTCGTCGTCCATGCTCCGGAAGTCTACGGGTGTCCCGCCGGTGCCCCGCGGCCCAGGCGCCTCACTCCAGGACCGACGCCATCCTGCGCACCGCCTCCGTGAGCAACTCCGGCGAGGTCGCCAGGTTGAGCCGCACGTGTCCCGCCCCGCCGCTGCCGAAGGGGAGACCGGAACTGAGGGCCACCCGGCCCCGGTCGAGGAAGACCTCCGCCGGGTCGTCGCCGAGGCCGAGGGCGCGGCAGTCGAGCCAGGCGAGGTAGGTCGCCTCCCCGGCGCGGTGGACGACCCCCGGGAGCCGCTCGGCGAGCAGGCCGGTGAGCAGCCGGCGGTTCTCGTCGAGCCCGGCGAGCACGGCGTCCAGCCAGTCGGTGCCGTCGCGCAGGGCGGCGGTGTGGGCGAGGACGCCGACATGGCTCGGCCCGTGACCGACCTCCTCCGGCATCCGCGCCAGGTCGTCGGCGGCACCCGGCCCGGCGACGGCCACGGCCGCCTTGAGGCCGGGCAGGTTCCAGCCCTTGGACGCCGACATCAGCGAGAAGCCGCGCTCGGCACCGGGCACGCTCAGGTAGGGCACGAACCGGGCACCGGGGGCGGTGACGACCGGGGCGTGGATCTCGTCGGCGACCACCCGGACGCCGTACCGCTCCGCCAGGGCCGCGACGGCCGCCAGTTCACCGGCGGTGTGGACGGTGCCGGTCGGGTTGTGCGGGCTGCACAGCAGGAAGGCCGCCCGGCCGCCGCCCGCGACGGCCCGCCGGAACTCCTCCTCCAGCACACCGACGTCGATCCGCAGGTCCGGGCCGAGCGGCGCCTCGACCACACGCCGGTCCAGGTGGGTGACGAACTGGTAGAACGGCGGGTACACCGGCGGGTTGACGATCACCGGGTCGCCGGGCCGGGTGACCAGCTTGAGCATCTCGACGACGCCCAGCATCACGTCCGGCACGATCGCCGTGCGCTCCACGGCCAGGTCGTCCCAGCCCCACCGCTTGCCGGCGAAGTCGGCGAGGGCCTCGGCGTAGGCGGTGCCGACGGGGTAGCCGGTGTCGCCGAGTTCCATGGCCCGCGTGACGGCGCGCACGACGGATTCGGCCGGCTGCACGTCCATCTCGGCCACCCACAGCGGCAGCACGTCCGCCGGATAGGTGCGCCACTTCATGCTGGTCCGCCTGCGCAACTGGTCGGGCGTGAGCGCGCGCAGGGGGTTCGGTGCACCGGACTGGTCCCACGGGATGCTGGTCATGGGGCCAAGATAGGTCGGCGCCGTGCCACGGGGGAACAGGACCGGGGCGCGGTGAACGCCGCCGTGCCCGCCCCCGTATGGGAGGAGGGCGCCCGACGTCCGGAGGCCCCCGCGGCGGCGACGCCGCGCGGTCGGTTTCGGGAGCGCACGCATGAGGCACGCACGACGACGCATCGTCCGGCGGGTGGCACGGCTGGCGGCCGTCGGCGGACTGCTGGTCGGCGGCACGATGGTCACCCGGGCCGTGGCGAGCGAACCCCCCGACGCCTCCCCCGCGCCGCGCACCCTCGCGCGGACCGCGTCCGGCACCGGCGCCGGCCTCGTGTCCCGGCTGGGCGGCGACCGTACGGCGGGCCACTGGGTCGGCTCGGACGGGCGGGCGGTGGTGGCGGTCACCGACGAGCGGGCGGCCCGGGAGGTGCGGGGGGCCGGGGCCACGGCGCAGCGGGTGCGGCACAGCATGTCCGAGCTGAGGTCGGCGGCCGCGACGCTGCGCGCGGCCCCCCGGGTGTCCGGGACGGCCTGGGCGCTCGACTACCGGTCGAACGAGGTGGTGGTGCGCGGCGACCGCACGGTCTCGGCAACGGACTGGGCGCGGCTGACGGACGTCGCGGCGGGCATCGGCGGGTTCGTCCGCATGGAGCGTACCGAGGGCGCCTTCACCACCCGGCTGAACGGCGCCGAGCCGATCCTGTCCACGGCGGGGCGCTGTTCGGCGGGCTTCAACGTGACCGACGGCACCAGCGACTTCATCCTGACCGCGGGACACTGCGGGCCGACGGGCTCCGTGTGGTTCGGCGACGGCAGGGGCGAGCGGCAGGTCGGCAGGACCGTCGCCGGGAGCTTCCCCGGGGACGACTTCTCCCTGGTCGAGTACGCGAACGGCGAGGCGGGCGACGGCGCCGACCTAGTGGCGGTCGGCGGCGGCAAGGGGGTGCGGATCACGGGGACGGGCGTACCGGCGGTCGGGCAGCGGGTGTTCCGCAGCGGGAGCACCAGCGGGCTGCGCGACGGCCGGGTGACGGCGCTGGACGCGACGGTCAACTACCCGGAGGGCACGGTCACCGGCCTGATCGAGACCGACGTGTGCGCCGAGCCCGGGGACAGCGGTGGGCCGATGTTCTCCGAGGGGGTCGCGCTCGGCGTCACCTCGGGCGGCAGCGGTGACTGCGACAAGGGCGGCACCACCTTCTTCCAGCCGCTGCCGGAGGCCATGGAGTCGCTCGGGGTCCGGCTCGTCGGCTCCGGGCAGCAGGGCGGCGCCGGGAGCGGCCCGGCGACCTCGCCGCCGGGCGCCGCGGCCCCGGGGGCGTCGGTGCCCGCGACGGGCGTCGAGGGCAGGACGCTGCTCGCCCGGCTCGCGGACCGCCGGAACGTCGGCCCGGGGCTGCTGATCGTGGCGGGCAGCCTGGTCGCGCTGGTGGCCACCCGGTGGATCCGGGCGGAGCAGGACCGCAAGGCCTACCAGCGGCACTATTCAGCGACGTGGGGCTGACCGGGCCGAGACGAGGGCCGGCCCGTGGGGGCTGCCGGGGTCGGGGAGGGCGAGGAGGTCCGGGCGCCGGTCAGGCGGCGTCCGCGGACTCCGGGGCCGCGTTGGCCCACTCCATGACGAGCCGCTGGTACTCCGCGCGCTGCTCGACGCTCAGTGTCCCGCCCGACCGGAGCCACAGGGCCCGGATCTCCTCGTTGACCTCGGCAGCCGATCGCTCGGAGGAGGGTTCAACAGTGGTGGACATGCTGTGAAGCATACGGCGCCCGACGTGAAGACGATGTGAGTAATCGCGAGCCAAACGGACAAAACGGACCGTGTTACTGATCACGTCGATGGCCCCATCTGTCAAGGCCTACCGGCAAGTTCGTTCCCACCGGATGTGTCCTGCCGCACACGGCCCGCCTGTTCACACCCGCGCCGGGCGCCGGTCCGGTCAGGTGCCCGGCTTGCGGCCGTACACGTAGACGTCGTCGCCCTTCTTCAGCAGCGACCAGTACTTCTTGGCGTCGGTCTTCGTCATGTTGACGCAGCCGTGCGAGCCCGGCGGGTTCCACATGCTGACGCCGACGGAGTGGAAGGCCTGGCCGCCGTCGAAGAACTGGCTGTAGGGCATCGGCACGTGGTAGATGGTCGAGACGTGGTCGATGTTGCGCCAGTAGACCTTCTTCAGCCCGGTGCGGGTCTCGTAGCCGTTGCGCCCGGTGCGGACCGGGACCGGCCCGTACACCAGCTTCTTGCCGTCCTGGATCCAGCTCAGCTGGAGGCTGAGGTTCACACAGGCGATCCGGCCCTTGCTGGTAGGGCATTTGCCGGATTTGTTCGGGTTCTTGCCGACGGCCTTCTGCTTCGTCATCAGGTCCATCACGCCCCAGGTGACGGGGCCCGCATAGCCCGCGTTGGGCTGGATGCCGTGCTTGGTCTGGAAGGCGCGGATGGCCTTGCAGTCGGCGGTGGACTGCTTGCCGTCGGCCTTGCGGCCGAGGAACTTCTCCACCTTCTTCTGGTACGGACCCGCCTTCGCGGTGCAGCTCGCGGCCTGGGCCGGTGCCGCCGTGAGTGCGAGTGTGAGCGGTGCCACCAGTGCGGTGATCCCCAGTGCGACGGCTCCCCGTCTGCGTGTGTCCCCCATGGCCGGTCATGCCTTTCGCGTCGAGACGGTGAACTGGGCGGAAGGTCGCCTTCGGGCGATCCCGGCTTGCTAGACCGTGGTCCGGCGGCTTTGGTTGCGCGCCGCCGACGGCCGCGACGCAACCGTGACAAACACCACCAGGCCGCCCCCGTCCGTCAGTCCGAGCCGCCGGCCTCGGTGACGGCCCGCCGGAAGCCGGTGTTGACCCGCGGTCAGGCCGCCGTCGACCGCCAGGGTGGTGCCGGTGATCCAGGCGGCGTCGTGGGAGGCGAGGAAGGCGACGGCCGCCGCGATGTCCTCGGGCTCGCCGACCCGCCCGAGCGGGTACAGCCCCCGTACCGCCGCGAGTTCCTCGTCCCGGCCCTCCCAGGCCCTGGTGCGCACCGTGCCCGGCGTCACGAGGTTGACGCGGACGCCGCGCGGGGCCGCGTGTCCGGCGAGGGTGCGGGTCAGCGAGGCCAGACCGGCCTTGGCGGCGCTGTAGGCGTGGTTGCCGAAGTCCTGGACGCCGTTGACCGAGCCGATGCTCACGATCGCGCCGCGCCCCGAGGCCGCGAGGTGGGGCAGGGCGGCCCGGCAGCAGCGGTAGGCGCCGGTGAGGGTGACGTCGAGGTCGCGGGCCCAGACCTCGTCGGGTTCGTCCTCGAAGAGCGGGGCGTCGGGGGTGCAGGCGAAGGCGTTGTTGACCAGCACGTCCAGGGCGCCGAAGGCGTCCACGGCGTACTCGACGGCCGCCTCCACACAGGCACGGTCGCCCACGTCGCAGGCGTACGCGGTCACGGCGAGCCCCGCGTCCGCCAGTTCCGCCGCCGTCCGCCGTGCCGCGGCGAGGTCCACGTCGGTCAGCAGCACCCTGGCCCCCTCCGTCGCCAGCCGGCGCGCGGTGGCCGCGCCGATGCCCCGGGCCGCGCCCGTCACGAGTGCCGCGTGGTCGGTGAATCGCCTGGAGTCCGTCATGGCCCGACCGTACTGCCGCGACGATCACGGCGGCAGATACCGTGCGGCCATGTCCGCGTTCCTGCAGCAACTCCCCGCGCTCATAGGCGTCGTCATCGGCGCCCTCGGTTCGTATCTCGCCGTGGTCCGCAGCGACCGTGCCCGGTTCGACCGGGAGACGGCGGCCCGCTGGGAGGAGCGCAGGCTCGCGGTGTACGCCGACTACGCGCGGGTACTGAAGACCTCCGTCACGCTGACGTACCGGATCGCCGCCCACCTCGGCAACGACCCGCACCCGCACCCACTGGCCCCCGCGGACGCCGCGCCCGCCCAGGCCGAGGCGGCCCTCGCCCGGGACCCGGCCGGTGAGGCCCTGCTCCTGCTGGGCAGCAAGGACGTGGTGGAGAAGGCGCGGGCCTGGGTGGTGGCGGTGATGGAGATGGAGCGCTTCCTGCGCGAGGAGACCCGCGACCCCGAGGCCTGGCGGGCCCTGCTGGAGCGGCAGCGCGCCGCACGTGAGGGCTACTACACGGCCGTGCGGGAGGATCTGGCGCTGCCGCCCGGGCACGGGGCGCGGTGGCCGCTGCCGCCCGTCAGCGGTACCCGGTGACGTCGGCGGGTTTGTCCTGGTCCTGCACCTCGACGAGATACCGCCAGGCGTCCGGGCGGCTGCCGTCGAGGTCGGTGAAGCCGTACTCCTGGGCGAGGCCGCCGCTGGAGAGGGACTGCCCGTTGAAGCGCGCCGCGCCCGGGTCGGCGGCGAGGGCGGCGACCGCGCGGCCGACGTAGCGGGGCGTCTCGGAGATGGCGAAGTGCGGGACGCGGTCGAGGGCGTCGCGCCAGTTCTCCTCGCGTACCCCGAAGTGGTCGAGCATGATCTCCGAGCGCAGCCAGCCCGGGGTCAGCGCGACGGCGGTGGCGCCGCGCGGCCCCACCTCGTGCCCGAGGGAGAAGGCCATGCGCAGGACGGACGTCTTGGCCAGGTCGTAGAAGAACGAGTTGCGGTAGTGGTCGCGGTTGTAGGCGTCGGTGCCGTCGGTGACCTCGACGACGAGTCCGCCGGGGCGGCGCAGCAGCAGCGGCAGGGCGTGGTGGCTGGTGATGGCGTGGGTCTCGACGGCGAGCCGCAGCAGCCTGAGCCCCTTGTCGAGGTCGTGCTCCCAGACCGGTCTGTCCCACTCGAAGAGGGTCTCGCCGCCCCAGATGTCGTTGACGAGGATGTCCAGGCGGGCCTGCTCGCTGGCGATCCGGTCGACGACGGCGGCCACCTGCGCCGGGTCGAGGTGGTCGGCGGGTACCGCGATGCCGTGGCCGCCCGCCTCGGTGACCAGGTCGGCGGTGTCCTCGATCGCCTCGGGGCGGTCGTACTCCGAGCGCCGGGCGCGGGTGCTGCGGCCGGTGACGTAGACGGTGGCGCCGGCCGCGCCCAGTTCGACGGCGATGCCCCGTCCGGCGCCGCGGGTCGCCCCGGCGACCAGTGCGACCCTGCCCGCCAGCGGGCCTTTCGGTGCCCCTGTCATGTCCGGCTCCCGTCCTCTCCCTCGCGTCCGCGCGTGCTCACGTGCCGCGGTGGCTCACGTTCCGCACGAGCGATGTCGTGTTCGAGAGTGCCCGGGAAGCCGGACATCTTCTGTCACCTTTTGCCGCGTGTCCGGGACGGACCCGACCGCGACCGCCCGGTCAGTGCCCCCGCTTGATCCACTCCTCCAGGTGCGGGGCCTCGGCGCCGATGGTCGTGGAATCGCCGTGCCCGGTGCGGACCTCCGTCTCGGGCGGCAGGACCAGCAGCTTGTCCCGGATCGAGTCGATGATGGTCGGGAAGTGGGAGTACGACCGGCCGGTGGCGCCGGGCCCGCCCTGGAAGAGGGTGTCGCCGGTGAAGACGGTGCCGAGAGCCGGGTCGTAGAGGCAGACCGCGCCGGGCGCGTGGCCCGGGGTGTGCAGGACGGTCAGGTCGGCGCCGGCCGCCTCGATGACGAGGCCGTCGGTCAGCCAGGCGTCCGGGTCGCGGTCGGGGTGGGTCTGCTGCCACAGGGGGAGGTCGTCGCGGTGCAGCCAGATGGTGGCGCCGGTGCGCTCGGCGAGCGCGGGTGCGGCGCCCACGTGGTCGTTGTGGGCGTGGGTGCACACGATGGCGGTGAGCCGGCGGTCTCCGACGGCCTCGGCGATCGCGTCGGCGTCGTGGGCGGCGTCGATGACGACGACCTCGTGGTCGTCGCCGACGAGCCAGACGTTGTTGTCGACGTCCCAGGTGCCGCCGTCGAGGCTGAACTGCCCCGAGGTGACGAGGCGTTCGATGCGGGGGGCCATCAGAGCACCACCACCGAACGCAGTACGTCACCGGCGTGCATCCGGTCGAAGGCCTGCTCGACCTCGTCCAGGCGGATGGTCTCCGTGACGAACGCGCCGAGGTCCAGGCGGCCCTGGAGGTGGAGGTCGATCAGCATCGGGAAGTCGCGGGAGGGCAGGCAGTCGCCGTACCAGGAGGACTTCAGGGCGCCGCCGCGGCCGAACACGTCGAGCAGCGGCAGTTCCAGCTTCATCTCGGGGGTCGGTACTCCGACGAGGACGACGGTGCCGGCCAGGTCGCGGGCGTAGAAGGCCTGCCGGTAGGTCTCGGGGCGGCCGACGGCCTCGATGACGACGTCGGCGCCGAAGCCGCCGGTCAGTTCGCGGATCGCCTCGACGGGATCGGTCTCGCGGGAGTTGACGGTGTGGGTGGCGCCCATGCCCCGGGCGGTCTCCAGCTTGCGGTCGTCGATGTCCACGGCGATGACCTTCGACGCGCCCGCCAGGTGGGAGCCGGCGATCGCCGCGTCGCCGACGCCGCCGCAGCCGATGACGGCGACGGTGTCGCCGCGGCCGACGTTGCCGGTGTTGATGGCGGCGCCGATGCCGGCCATCACCCCGCAGCCGAGCAGCCCGGCCACCTCCGCGGAGACGGCCGGGTCGACCTTGGTGCACTGTCCGGCGGCGACCAGGGTCTTCTCGGCGAAGGCGCCGATGCCGAGGGCCGGGGACAGCTCCTGGCCGGTCGAGGCGAGGGTCATCTTCTGCTCGGCGTTGTGGGTGTCGAAGCAGTACCAGGGCCGTCCGCGCAGACAGGCCCGGCAGGTGCCGCACACCGCACGCCAGTTGAGGATCACGAAGTCCCCGGGGGCGACGTCGGTGACACCGGCGCCGACCGACTCCACGACGCCCGCGGCCTCGTGCCCGAGCAGGAACGGGTAGTCGTCACTGATGCCGCCCTGCTTGTAGTGCAGGTCGGTGTGGCACACCCCGCAGGCCTGGATCTTCACCACGGCCTCGCCCGGGCCGGGGTCCGGCACGACGATCGTCTCGATCCGCACCGGCTCGTCCTTGCCCGGCGCGATCACGCCGCGTACTTCCTGCGCCATGGTCCTGACCCCTTCCTCGGCCGTTCAGCATCCCCCCAGACCCTACGCGCAAGTGATCGCGAAGGGGCAGGTGACGGGGCGGTCGACCGGGTCCGGCCGACCGACCGGACACCGGGGACGGGCTCGGGGGTCAGCCCAGGGCGGGGACGACGCCGAAGACGGGCGAGACCAGGCCGGTGACCTGCTGGAGCTGCTCCAGGTCGTGCAGCCGGTTCAGCTGCTGGGAGGGGAGCGGCATCCGCGCCCGGTCCTCGGCGGGCATGTCACCGACCGCCAGCGAATCGAGGGTGTTCATCACGCTGAGCTTCTGCGTGCCCAGTGCGCCCGCGTCGGCCGCGCTCGCCATCGGGGCGGCGAGGCCGGTGACACCGGCGGCGAGCCCGACGGCAGCGACGATACGTCGTGTTGAGATCATGTGCTGCGCAACGGGTGGGGCCGGGCGGCGGACACGGGCGGGCGGCTGGGCTCACCCGTGAGGACGAGTGTCCCCGGTGGCGTTGCCGTGGGCGCCGGGACGGAGGAAGCTCGAAGGAGGAGGGCCGCGACGGCCCGTTCCCGCTGCGGGCCGCGGCCCTTCGACCTTCGAAGGAGGTCGTCATGGGCACCACGGCAGGCCCCGGCTTCGACACCGAAGCGCTGCGCCGGGGCATCGAAGGAGAGACGGCGGCACCCCTGTTGTCGCTGTACGCGCGAGACGCGGAGGTCCGCATCGTCGACCGGTACGACCAGCCCAGCCACCCCAAGGTCCTGCACGGCCGGGACGAGATCGCCGAGATGCTCGACGACGTCTACAGCCGTGACATGACCCATCGGATGGGACGCTGCGTGGTCCAGGGCGACCAGGTGGCGTTCAGCGAGGAGTGCACCTATCCGGACGGGGTGCGGGTCCTCGCCGAGTCGATGCTGACGCTGCGCGACGGCGAGATCGTCGACCAGACCATGATCCAGGCCTGGGACGAGTAGTCCGGGGTCTGCGGGGAGGGGGCGGCCGGCTCGGCGTGTCCAGGCGCTGTGCTCCACCACGTCGCACGCGGCGACTCCGTATTCCGGCCGTGCCCGGGTGAAGGCTGGGCCGGGGCGGTCAGCGCGCCGCCGGGCTCCAGCCGGGTGGGCGCAGCAGGGCCAGGAGCTGGCCGACTAGTTCGTCGACGACCTCGTCGAGGGTGGCGTCCACCCAGCCGGCGCTGTAGTCGTGCAGCAGGCCGTTGACGGCGCCGATGAACGCGGTGGCGGCGAGCCGGTAGTCGCGGGGCGCCGCCTCCCCGCGTACGGCGGCCGACCGGGCCTCGGCGCAGATGAGGCCGACCCAGCGGGCGCGGCGGGCCAGCCGTTGTTCCTCCAGGCGCGGGCTGACGCCGATGATCTCCACGAAGGTGATGCGGACGCGGCGCGGATCGGCGGTGACGTCGGCGGCGTAGGCGCGGAAGATCGCCGCGGCGCGCTCGGGGAGCGGCAGGCCGCGGGTGCTCGCGGCCGCGGCGCGGACGGCGTCCTCGGCCCAGGCGTTGACCTGGAGGTGGAGTGCGGCGAGCACGTCCTCCAGGGTGCGGAACTCCTCGTAGAACTGGCGGGTGGACAGTCCGGCGGCCTCGCTGAGGGCCGCGACGGTCGTGGCGCGGTAACCGGGGGTGCCGCCGAAGAGCTGCAGCGCGGCGTCGAGGAAGCGCCGGCGGCGTTCGGCCTGGCGCTGCTCGGCCGATTTGCCGCCGTAGCGGCCCGTCGGCGCCCTGAGCCTGCCCGCCACCCGTTCGCCTCCCTCGCACCAACTCCCCGACCCCCAGCCGATTTTGTCGGGTCCGTGGCCTTGTGGAGAAGGGCACCCATTCCTTACTTTGCAGTAAGTTGACTCTGAAAGCGGCCGTGTTCAGATTGCGCGCTCCATCGCCCCCACACCACGCCCCCATGCCGGAGGAGAGCAGCATGCCCGCCTTCACGACCAGGCACCTCGGCGCCGTCGCCGCCGCCCTCGTTCTCACCGCCGCCGCCCCCGCCGCCACGGCCTCGGCCGCCCCGGACGCCCGCGCCGACCTGCGCGAGGTGATGTTCGTCGGGAACAACTGGGACGGCACCGCGGACGTCATCCGGTCCACCGGAGACTTCGCCCGGATCGGGCGGATCGACGTCGTCCCGGACCGGGCGGAGCGGATGGCGGAGATCAACGCCGACCCGATCAGGTGGATCTACTTCCAGGCCATCCGCAACGGCGTCGGCGAGGGGCACGACCAGCTCGTCGACGACATGTACTCGACGCCGGACGGCACCTCGGTGGTCGTCTCCCGGCCGAGCTTTGCCGACGTGGTCTCCATCGACCTCGCCACCGGCGACATCGAATGGCGCTTCCCCGTCTCCGGTTACCGCTCCGACCACATGGCGGTCTCCCCCGACGGCACCCGGGTCGCGGTCTCGGCGTCGACCTCCAACACGGTGCACGTCCTGGACATCGGGACGGGTGAGCAGGTCGGCTCCTTCGCCACCGGCGACAAGCCCCACGAGAACATCTTCACCGGCGACGGCAGGTACATCTGGAACATGTCCATCGGCGAGGTGAACACCGCGCTCGACGCCCCCTGGCTCGACTGGACCAAGGGCGACCGGCACATCACGGTCGTGGACGCACGGACGTACGAGCCGGTCAAGGTCGTCGACATGCGGGAGCGGCTCGACGCGATCGGCCTCGGCGACCACTCGGACGCGGTGCGGCCCGCCGTCTTCTCGCCCGACGAGTCCACGCTGTACTTCCAGGTGTCGTTCTTCAACGGCTTCTTCGAGTACGACGTCGTCACGGACCGGATCACCCGGACGAAGACCCTGCCGAAGAACCCCGCCACCAGTGAGGACCGCACCACGTGGGTCAACGACTCGCGGCACCACGGGCTGTCCATGAGCCCGGACGGCGACAAGATCTGCGTCGCGGGCACGATGGACGACTACGCGACGGTCGTCGACCGCGGCACCCTCCAAGAGGGCCCGCTGGTGGCCGCCGCCAAGCCGTACTGGGCCACGGTCAGCGGCGACGGCAGGCACTGCGTGGTCTCCGAGAGCGGCGCCGACCAGGTCACCGCCATCGACTTCGGCACCGGCGAGAAGTCGGTCTCGGTGCCCGTCGGCGACCACCCGCAGCGGGTCCGGATCGGCCATGTGGCGGCGGACTGGACGGGGCCGTCGGCGGGCTGAGACACCCCGCGGTCCGGGCCCGGAAGGTCACCTTCGTACGCATGTGTGAGCCCGCCCGGCGGGGGTAGTCGCCCGGCAACGGACGAGACATGCATGCCCTCGACACCACTGCCCCGGAAGGAGGTCCGTGACAGCGCACTCCAGAAGAAGCGCCCGGGCCGCTTCCCCCGACACGGAGCGGCCCGGTCCGCACCGGGCGGCACTCTCACGGGTGCCGCCCGTCTCCTTGCCGGCCTGTGCTCACCGCGGCGGCAGCCGGTGCAGCTCGACGTCCCGCAGCCGGCCGTCGGCGACCTCGGCGGTCATGTAGGTGCGGTAGGGCTGGCGGCGCCGGTCCGTCGGGGACCCCGGGTTGAGCAGCCGCAGGCCGGTTTCCGCGGTGCTGTCCCAGGGGATGTGGCTGTGCCCGAAGACCAGGACGTCCAGGTCGGGGAAGCGGGCGGCGCAGCGGGCCTCCCGTCCCTGCGCGGCGCCCGTCTCGTGGACGACGCCGAAGCGCAGGCCGCCGAGGTCCGCGTACGCCACCTCGGGCAGCCGGGCGCGCAGCTCGGGGCCGTCGTTGTTGCCGTGGACGCCGACGAGCCTGCGGCTGCGGCTCTCCAGCAGATCGAGGGTGGCCGTGTCGACCCAGTCCCCCGCGTGCAGGACGACGTCCGCGTGCGGAAGCTCCGCCAGCAGCGGCGCCGGCAGTTCCTTGGCGCGCTTGGGCAGGTGGGTGTCGGACGTGATCAGCAGACGCACGCGGTCCAGTTTAATCGACAGGTAAAACTGTGCAGTCTCAGCTGGACAGTTTTACCTGTGGAATTTACCGTGGAGTCGATCGCGGCCGAACCATGTGAGAACCATCCGAAAGGCACCGCCTCATGACCGTCACCGCCCTGGACCCCCGCACCGCTCTCGTCGTGATCGACCTCCAGGCCGGCATCGTCGCCGCGCCCACCGAGCCGCACACCGGCGCGGAGGTCGTCACCCGCAGCGTCGAACTGGCCGACGCCTTCCGGGCCCGGGACCTGCCCGTGGTGCTGGTCCGGGTCACCTTCGCCGCCGACGGGGCGGACGCCGTGCCCGGCCGTACGGAGGCCGGCGGCGCCGGCGGCCCGCGGCCCGAGGGCTGGGACATCGTCGTCGACGAGCTGGCCGGGCACCCCGGTGACATCACCATCACCAAGCGCAACTGGGGTGCCTTCCACGGCACCGGCCTCGATGTCCAGCTGCGCCGCCGCGGTGTCACCCAGATCGTGCTCTGCGGCATCGCCACCAGCATCGGCGTGGAGTCCACCGCCCGCGCCGCCCACGAACACGGCTACCACGTCACGCTGGCCACCGACGCCATGAGCGACATGAGCGCCGAGGCGCACCGGGGCAGCGTCGAGCGGATCTTCCCGCGCCTGGGCGAGACGGGCACGACACGGGAGATCCTGGACCTGCTGGCCAAGACGCACGGCTGACGGGCCTAACGCCCTTCACCCCGCGTCGGCGCGCCGCTTGAGCGGCTCCCACCAGGCCCGGTGGTCCCGGTACCAGGCGACGGTCTCGGCCAGTCCGGTCGCGAAGTCGCGGCCGGGGCGGTAGCCCAGCTCCGCGCGGGCCTTGCTCCAGTCGACCGAGTAGCGCAGGTCGTGGCCCTTGCGGTCGGCGACGTGCACGACCCGGTCCGGGCCCGCCCCGCAGGCTTCCAGGAGCAGGCCGGTGAGGTCGCGGTTGGTCAACTCGGTGCCGCCGCCGATGTTGTAGACCTCGCCGGCCCGGCCCCGGGTGCGCACCAGGTCGACGCCCCGGCAGTGGTCGTCGACGTGCAGCCAGTCGCGGACGTTGCGTCCGTCCCCGTACAGCGGGACCCGGCGGCCGTCCAGGAGGTGGGTGACGAACAGCGGCACCAGCTTCTCGGGGAACTGGTGCGGGCCGTAGTTGTTGGAGCACCGGGTCACCCGTACGTCGAGGCCGTGGGTGCGGTGGTAGGAGAGGGCCAGCAGGTCGCCGGAGGCCTTCGAGGCGGCGTACGGGGAACTCGGCCGCAAGGGGTGCTCCTCGGTCGCCGAGCCGGACTCGACGGAGCCGTACACCTCGTCGGTGGAGACGTGCACGAAGGGCCCCACGCCGTGTCGCAGGGCGGCGTCCAGCAGGGTCTGGGTGCCGACGACGTTGGTCAGGACGAAGTCGGAGGCGGCGTCGATCGAGCGGTCGACGTGGGACTCCGCGGCGAAGTGCACCACCTGGTCGGCCCCGGCCGTCAGCTTGTCCACGAGGACCGCGTCGCGGATGTCGCCGTGCACGAACTCCAGCCGGGGGTGGCCGAGTTCGAGGTTGGCGGTGGTGCCGGCGTAGGTGAGGGCGTCCAGCACGGTGATCCGCGGTGCGCCGGGCGCGTCGGAGGCGAGGAGCCGGGCGACGTACCGGGAGCCGATGAATCCGGCGGCGCCGGTGACCAGGATGTTCATGTGCGGTTCCGTGCCTTGCTGGGGTGGCGGGGCGGGCGGTGCCCGAGAGGACCGGTGACGTCCGTGACGCTACCCGCGCGGCCCTCGTCGCCCGCGACCGGCCCCTGACGCGCACCGCGCCGGCCACGAGGCCGGCGCGCTGGGCGGGGTCACCACCCTCGGGGCTCGCTCAGTCCTCGCCCCGGACGATGTTCGACTCCTGGCCCGATTGCGGTGCGCGGGTGGCGCTGCCGTCCTCGACGGCCGGTACGCAGGTGCGCATCACGCCCCTGCTCCGCAGGCGGCGGGCCTTCGACCAGCCTGTCTCCAGCCGACGGACGGCGGGTTTGCCGCTGCTGTCCGTGGTCACGGGGCATCATCTTCCTTCTGGTTCCGCGTCTGGTGCGCTCGCCCCTCCGGGTCCCCGCGCGCGGCACCGCAAAACACCGGGCACATGTCTCCCGCGCTGCCTAGGGGTTGGGCCGGGCCACGCTGATGTCGCCCAGCGCCGACTGCGGATCGCGCTCCATGGCCAGGTCGCCGAGGGAGACGATGCCCACCGGGTGGCCGTGGTCGACGACCGGCACCCGGCGTACGGCGTGCTCGCGCATCAGCCGGACGGCGCGGTCCAGCTCCTCGTCGGGCCGTACGGTGACCAGGTCGTCGCTGCACGCGCCGGCCACGGTGGTCTGCCTCGGGTCACCGCCCTCGGCCAGGGACCGGACCACCAGGTCGCGGTCGGTGACCAGGCCGCGCAGCCGGTCGCCCTCCGTGACCAGGACGGCTCCGAGGTCCCGGTCGCGCATGATGCGGGCCACGGCCGTGACGGACGTCAGCGGCTCGACGGTCACCGGGTCGCCGGTCATGACGTCGCGGACGTACTGGGTCATGGGGTGTTCCTCCCTGTTCTCCCCCGCTCCCTCCGTTCGCTCTCCCGCCGCTTCTGCGCTCGCGCTCGGGGTGCGGCCGGGCGGGTACCCGGCGGCCGGGCGGCCGAACCGGACGGGCCGCTCAGCCGCCGCGCACCGGGATCTCGCTCCACACCTGCTTCCCCCCGCTGACCGGCAGCGTGCCCCAGGCCGCCGACATCGCCTCGACGAGGAGGATGCCTCGCCCGCCGGTGGCCTCCCAGCCGATGCTGGTCGGCTTGGCGGGCGTGCGCGGCGAGGCGTCGGCGACCGCGACCCGCAGCCGGCCGCCGATCAGGGTGAGGTCGAGCCGTACCTTGCCGTCGGTGTGCACCAGGGCGTTGGTGACCAGCTCGGAGACGATCAGCAGGACGCCGTCGATGTCGTCGTCCGGCACGTCCCAGGAGCGCAGGGTGCGCCGGGTGAAGCGGCGGGCGTGCCGCACGGCCTCGGGCAGCCGCCACACCGACCAGCTCTCCCGCAGCGGGCGCAGGGCCATGCCGTCGTAGCGCACCAGCAGCAGGGCGACGTCGTCGTTGCGGCGGGCGTTGCCCAGCAGGGCGTCGGCGACCAGTCCGAGGTGGGTGGGGTCGGAGACGGCCAGTGCGTGGGCGAAGCGGTCCATGCCCTCGTCGATGTCGGCGCCGGGCGACTCCACGAGGCCGTCCGTGGTGAGGGCGATCAGGGTGCCCGGGCGCAGCCGCAACGGGCTCATCGGGAAGTCGGCCTGCGTGACGACGCCGAGCGGCGGGCCGCCCTCCACCTCCGCGATCTCGGTGCTGCCGTCGGGGTGGCGCAGCACCGGCGGCAGGTGTCCGGCCCGCACGCACCAGGCGGAGCCTTCCTCCATGTCGAGGTCGACGTAGACACAGGTGGCGAAGAGGTCGGTCTCCATGCCGGTCAGCAGCCGGTTGGCGTGCGAGACCACCACGTCCGGCGGGTGGCCCTCGACGGCGTAGGCGCGCAGGGCGGTACGCATCTGCCCCATCAGGGTGGCCGCGCCCGCGCTGTGGCCCTGGACGTCGCCGATGACCAGGGCCACGTGGTGGTCGGGCAGCGGGATCACGTCGTACCAGTCGCCGCCCAGCTCCAGGCCCGCCGTGCTGGGCAGATAGCGGGCGACGGCGACCGCGCCGGGCAGCTTCGGCAGCCGGCGCGGCAGCAGCTGGCGCTGGAGCATGCCGACGAGTTCGTGCTCGGCGTCGAAGGCGTGGGCGCGCATCAGGGCCTGTCCGGCGAGACCCGCCGATGCGGTGAGCAGGGCCCGCTCGTCGGGGCCGAAGTCGTGCGGGGCGTCCCAGCCGATCAGGCAGGCGCCGGCCATCCTGCCGCCCGCGGGCAGCGGCAGCACGGCCAGACCGCCGGGTCCGACATCGGCGAGGGCGGGTTCCAGGTCGCCGGTGCCGGCGGGCCAGATCCGGGCACGTCCCTCGCGCAGCGCGGCGGCGAGGGTGGGCATGGCCCGTACCGGCGCGTCGGGCCACTCGGTGCGCCACTCCAGGCGCCACAGCTCGGGCCAGGACTCGGGGTCGGGCGGGTCGAGGACGGTGACGACGAGCCGGTCGTTCTCCAGCTCGGCCAGTGCGATGCGGTCGGCGCGCAGCGGTCGGCGCAGGGCGGCGACGACGGCCTGGCTGACATCGCGGACGGTTCCGGCGGTGGCGAGCGCGGCGGCCAGCCGCTGGACGCGGGCGACGTCGGTCACGTCGGGGCGCAGGGTGGAGGCGTCGGCGACGGTGCCGACCAGGCGGGCCGGCCGGCCGTCGCCGCCGGGCAGCAGGCGGCCGCTGAGCCGCAGCCACTTCGGCGGGCCGGTGGGCTGCAGCACCCGGAACTCCAGCTCGCGATCGCCGATGGTCATGTGGTCGGACTCGGTCACCGACATCAGCGACGGCAGGTCCTCCGGCACGGTGAGGCCGAGCAGCGTCTCCACCTTGCCGTCGAACTCCTCGGGGGCGAGACCGAACAGACGCAGGATGTCGTCGCCGACCTCCGCCCGGCCGGTGTCCATGGCCAGGGTGAAGGCGTCCGGCTGCAGCTCGCCGCCCTCCGCGCGCTCGGCGGTCCCGGTCGGGGCGGGACAGGTCGCCGCCTCGGCGATCACCGCCAGGCACGCGCGGTCGTCGGCGTCGAACCCGTCCGGCTGCTCGGTCAGGGCGAGGAGGCAGCCGCCGCCGTCCCCGCGCACGGGCAGGACGGCCAGCGAGAAGCCGCTGGACGGCACGTGCCGCGACTCCGCCGACCCGGCGAACTCTTCCGGTCCCATCCACACCGCCTCGCCGGCGCGGTGGGCGTCGGCGACCGGGGAGCCGCCGGCCGCGGGGTAGCTGTCGCGTACGCCGTACAGGGTGCGCGGCACTCCGGCCGACTCGGCCAGGCAGAGCAGCTCGCGGTCGTCGCCGGGCGTGTACAGGGCGGCGAAGGAGGCGCCCGCGAAGACCAGCGCCTGTTCGAGGATCGCGCGCAGGCGCTGCTCGGGCCGCGGGCCGGCCGCGATCGCCTTGAGGGCGCCCTCGGCACGCAGCGTCCTCGGTCCGCGTTCCGCAGCGCCCTCTCCGACCACGTCGCCATTACAGCGCGTATGGGACATCTGCGCAGCCCCTACGGTCCGGGTACCGGCGACCAGAAGCGCCCGGGGGCTCGCGCCCACCCGCTCCGCGCCGCCGTCCGATGCGGGCGGTCCTGACGGGAAACGGGGGGGGAGGCGGGCGGCTGGGCACCAGTACCGCGCACGGCGAGCCGCGCCACGCCCCACACGGGGGCGACGACGGACGGCCACCGCCCCGCAGGCGCACGAAGAACGACCACCACGGCCCCGGCCACCGGAGACGCGCCATCCCCCCACCCACCACCGACCGGCACGGCCACCGGGCTCCGGCCGCCCCACACCGTCACCCCACCACAAACCGCCAGGCATCCACCGCACGGCGGACGTACCGAACAGACCGGGGCCCGCGGCCACTCCCCCGCAGACGCAGGAGGGAGGACCCCCGAGCCCCGGGCGGCGGTGCGGAGGGCGTGTCGTCGGCCGGGGCGGCCGTCAGCCCGTCAGCCCCGTGCCGTCCCCGCCGCCGACGGCCGCACCGTCGTCCGTCTCACCGGCGCCCGAGCCGTCGCCGACGTCGCCGGCGCCCGGACCGGCATCTTCGCCCCCGGCGCCTTCGCCCCCGGCCCCGGGGTCCGCGTTCTCGTCGCCGAGGGTGGCTCCCACCGCCTCCAGGGCCGTGGTGACCGGCTGGAAGAAGGTCTCGCCGCCGACCGTGCAGTCACCGCTGCCGCCGGAGGTCAGGCCGATCGCGAGGCCGTCCCGGGTGAACAGGGAGCCGCCGCTGTCGCCCGGCTCGGCGCAGACGTCGGTCTGGATGAGACCCGTGACCGTGCCCTCCGGGTAGTTGACGGTGGCGTCCAGGCCGAGCACCTGGCCGTCGGCCAGTCCGGTCGTGCTGCCCATGCGGAAGACCTCCTGGCCGACCGTCGCCTCGGCGGCCCGGCTGATCGGCAGGGTCTGGTCGCCCAGGTTCACCTCGCTCGGGGCCTCGGTCGCCGGGTCGTCGTACCTGACGAGTGCGAAGTCGCCCTCGCCGGGGAAGACCGCCTGGTCGACGGTGGCGACCGGCTGCCCGCCCTGCGCGTCGGACCACTGCTCCGCCGCGACCCCGCAGTGACCGGCCGTCAGGAAGGCGGGCGAGCCGTCGCCCGCGGTGACGTTGAAGCCGAGCGAGCAGCGCGCGCCGCCGCCGAAGATGGCGTCGCCGCCCGACACGAAGGTCTTGAAGGTGCCGGCGGACTTCCTGACCGTGGCCATGCCGGGGCCGAGGCCCTCGACGGTGGACTCCAGCCGGTCCCACCGGTCGCCGGTGACGGTGCTGTCGGCGGTCACCAGGATCTTGTTGGTGCGCGGGTCGATCGCCCACGAGGTGCCCGGGATGGTCGCCTCGGACTTCAGGGTCCGCGCGCCGCTCCTCAGCTCGCCCAGGGTGTTGTCGACCTCGCGGACCTCCGCCCCCGCCTGCTTCGCCTGCACGACGACCTGGTTGTCGTCGCCGGGTACGACGTTGACGACGAGCTGCTGCGCGCCGGAGTCGTAGTAGGAACCGGCGAAGGCGTCGCCGAGCAGGCCGGCGAGCCGGGAGGCGAGATCCGACGCGTCCGCCGCCTTGAGGGTCCTGGGCGCCGCCGCGGCGTCGTCCGAGGAGCCGCCGTCCTGCGAGGCGTTGGCGTTCGGCAGCAGGATCGCGGCCGCGCCGAGCGCCACCACACCGCCCGCCGCCATCGCGGCCCTGCGCTTCGGGATTCGCTTGTGACTCAACCTACTCGACCTCCTGGGACCGGGGTTGGTACCCGCCGGTCCGGCAGCTGTTGGGGGGGCGCCCGGACGGCTGTTGGTACGCACGGGCCGTCCGGGGCGTTCAGCCGGGCCCGTACGCCGCGCCGGACCGGCACCCTGCGCATCCGGTCGGCGACACACCGTTGCGACCATGGAGCGGAATGACCGCTTCAGCGAATCTGCACATCGAATGCCCAACCCGGTCACTCCCGTTGGCGCATCTGCACAAGCCGGCGGCGGCCCGTACGTCTTTGGGGCCGGAGTGTCCCAATCGCCTCCGCGGGGGCAAGGGGTCGCACGGGCCGATGTCGCGCACCGTGTGAAGAAGTCGCCGCGAAGGCGTGCGCACCCCTGCACGCTTGGGCGCCCCGGCGTCGCAAGTGCGCTGGTGAGAGGGGTGATTGATTGGAAGCCCGGACCGGCCGCGTGCTTTGATCCTTCGCACCGCGGGGGCCGCGGAGGGCTCTGGAGAACGGGTGCCCGGCGCCCGTGGTCGCGGCCGTCATCTGTCCCCAGAGGGGGCCGCTCCCCCCTTGTGAAATGGCTATACGAAGGGAAGTTCCATCATGAACTCCACCCCCCAGGTTGAGACCGTCGAGATCTCCGACGCCGACCTCGACAACGTCTCCGGCGGCCTGAACGTGAACGCCGTCGGCACCGTCACCGGCCTGGTGGACGGCATCGCCCCGGTCTCCGGCCTGCTCAACACGGCCGTCGGCACGGTCGAGGGTGTCACCGGCCTGAACACGGCCCCGGTCACGGGCCTGGTCGCCGGTCTCTGATCGCGCCCTTGCGTCGCTGAGTCCCGGAGCCCTCCAGGCTCCGGGACTTTTCGGCCGTTCCCCTTCTTCGGCCGTTCTCATCAAGCCCGGGATACGTCAGCCGTGCAGTTCCGCCAACAGGCCCTCACCAAACTCCAGTCACCGGAGGAGCTCGATCTCCCGGTGCGTTTCGCCCGTCCCCAGGGCTGGCTGGTGCTGTCCGTGACGCTGGTCGCGATGGCCGCCGCGTCCGTGTGGGCGGTGGGCGGCTCGGTGACCTCCACGGTCGCCGCCCCCGCCATCCTCACCCACGGGCAGGGCAGTTACCTCCTGCAGAGTCCCGTCTCGGGGCAGGTCACCGCGGTCCTGGCGCGTCCGGGGCAGCGGCTGGCCGCCCACGCCCCGGTACTGAAGGTCCGTACCGCCGACGGCGAGACGGTGGTCCGCTCGGTGGACGCCGGCCGGGTCAGCGCGCTCGCGGCCACCGTCGGCCAGATCATCAGTACCGGCGCGAACGTCGCCTCGGTCGAGAAGGTCGCCCACCCCGACGACCCCCTCTACGCCACCGTCTACGTCCCCGCCGAGAACGCCGCCGCCATCCCCGCGCACGCCTCGGTCGACCTGACCGTCCAGTCGGTGCCGACGCAGCAGTACGGCGTCCTGCACGGCGAGGTGAAGGCCGTGGACCGCTCGGCCCAGTCGGCGCAGACGATCGCCGCGTTCCTCGGGGACAGTCAGCTCGGCGAGCAGTTCACCGAGGACGGCAGGCCGGTGGCGGTGACGGTGCAGCTGACGGCCTCGAAGTCCACGAAGAGCGGCTACGAGTGGTCCTCGGCGGACGGACCGCCGTTCGAACTGACCTCCATGACCCTGGCCTCGGGCTCGATCCGGCTGGCCGACCAGCGTCCCGTCGATTGGCTGCTGCCGTGAGCACCGCACAGGAGACCCGGGGCAGACGCCGCGCCGCCCCGCCCGGGCGGAGCGTGCCCAAGAGCCGCGCGAAGACCGTCCGTACGCCCACCGTGCTCCAGATGGAGGCCGTGGAGTGCGGCGCCGCCTCGCTGGCGATGGTCCTGGGCCACTACGGCCGGCACGCCCCGCTGGAGGAGCTGCGGATCGCCTGCGGTGTCTCCCGCGACGGGTCCCGGGCGAGCAATCTGCTGAAGGCGGCCCGCAGTTACGGCCTGACCGCCAAGGGCATGCAGATGGACCTGGCCGCGCTCGCCGAGGTGACGGCACCGGCCATCCTCTTCTGGGAGTTCAACCACTACGTCGTCTACGAGGGCATGGGCCGGCGGTTCGGGCGGCGCGGGGTGTTCGTCAACGACCCGGGCAAGGGCCGTCGCTTCGTGTCCCTGGAGGACTTCGACGGGTCCTTCACCGGCGTCGTCCTGACCATGGAGCCCGGTGACGACTTCACGCGCGGCGGCCGCAGGCCCGGTGTGCTCGGTGCGATGCCGGCCCGGCTGCGCGGCACGGCCGGGACCCTGCCCGCCGCCGTGCTGGCGAGCCTGCTGCTGGTGGCGGTCGGCGCCGCGGTGCCCGCGCTCAGCCGTACCTACATCGACATGTTCCTGATCGGGGGGCAGACCTCGCTGCTCGGCGTGCTGTTCGCGTCGATGGGGGCGTGCGTGCTGCTCACGGTGGTGCTGACCTGGCTCCAGCAGGCCAACCTGCTGCACGGCCGCATCATCTCCTCCACCCTGTCCAGCGCCCGCTTCCTGCGCCACCTGCTGCGGCTGCCGGTGACCTTCTTCTCCCAGCGCAGCCCCGCCGACCTGGTGCAGCGCCTCCAGTCGAACGACGCCGTCGCCGAGACGCTGGCCCGCGACCTCGCCGCCGCGGGTGTGGACGCGATCGTGGTCGTCCTGTACGCCGTGCTGCTGTACACGTACGACCCTCAGCTCACCTTCGTCGGCATCGGCGTGGCGCTGCTCAACATCCTCGCGATGCGGGTGGTGATCCGGCTGCGCGCGACGCGTACGGCGAAGCTGCGGGCGGACACGGCGCGGCTGACCAACACCGCGTACACCGGCCTCCAGCTGATCGAGACGATGAAGGCGACCGGCGGCGAGGACGGCTACTTCCGCAAGTGGGCGGGCCAGCACGCCACGACGCTGGAGGAGCAGCAGCGGCTCGGGGTGCCCAGTGCCTGGCTGGGCGTTCTCGCCCCGACGCTGGCGACGCTCAACAGCGCGCTGATCCTGTGGATCGGCGGCATGCGGGCGGTCGAGGGCCACATCTCGGTCGGTCTGCTGGTCGCCTTCCAGGCGCTGGTGGTCCGCTTCACCGCCCCGCTGACCCGGCTGAACGGCGTCGCGGGCCGCATCCAGGACTTCGCGGCCGACGTGGCCCGGCTGAAGGACGTGGAGAACTTCCGCGCGGACCCGCTCTACGACCGCCGCGGCGGCGACTCCACCCGCCGGCTGCACGGCCACGTGGAGTTGCAGAACATCTCCTTCGGCTACAACCCGCTGGACAAGCCGCTGCTCACCGGCTTCGACCTGACCGTCGGTCCGGGGCAGCAGGTGGCCCTGGTCGGCGGGTCGGGCAGCGGCAAGTCGACGGTGTCGCGGCTGATCTCGGGCCTGTACGCGCCCTGGGACGGCGTGATCCGCGTCGACGGGCAGCGGCTCGACGACATCCCGCGCGGGGCGCTGGCGTCCTCCGTGTCCTTCGTCGACCAGGACGTGTTCCTGTTCGAGGGGTCGGTGCGCGACAACGTGGCGCTGTGGGACCCTTCGATCCCCGACGACGCCGTGGTGGAGGCGCTCCAGGACGCCGCGCTGTACGACGTGGTGATGCGCAGGCCGGGCGGCATCCACAGTCCGGTCGAGCAGGACGGCCGGAACTTCTCCGGCGGGCAGCGCCAGCGCCTGGAGATCGCGCGGGCCCTGGTGCGGCGGCCCAGCATCCTCGTCCTGGACGAGGTGACCAGCGCGCTGGACGCGGAGACCGAGCTGGTGGTCATGGACAACCTGCGCCGGCGCGGCTGCGCCTGCGTGGTGATCGCGCACCGGCTCAGCACCGTGCGGGACAGCGACGAGATCGTCGTCCTGGAGCACGGCACGGTGGTGGAGCGCGGGCGGCACGAGGAGCTGGTGGCGCGTGGGGGCACCTACGCGGCGCTGGTCGGGGAGCGGTGAGATGACGACCGTGCACGAGGGGCAGGGCGATCTGGTCCTGGGGGCGCTGGGCGCGCTGGGCACCCGCGTCGACTGCTCGGGGCTCAACCGCCTCGACCTGGCGGGGCCGCAGGTGCTGTGGCTGGTGGCGTCCGGTGCGGTGGACCTGTTCGCGGTCGACGCCGGGGAGCAGGGCCACTGGCACCACCTGGGGCGCCTGGAGGCGGGCTCGGCGCTGCTCGGGCCGGTCGCCGGACCGCAGCACACCCTGGTGGCGCGTCCGCTGCGGGACTGCGTGGTGCACCGCATCGGGCTGCGCGAGCTGTACCAGCCGGCGAGCACCCAGACCTGGTCGTACGACGCGTACGGCAACCCCCAGTACGTACCGCCGACCACGAGCCCGCTGGAGTACGCCCTGGCCCTGGGCGTGGGCCGGGGCCTGACCGTCCTCTTCCAGGCGCCGCTGGCCACCGAGCGGGCCGACGCGCCCACGGACGACGACGTGTTCTGGATGCAGGTCCCGCCGGGCAGCGTGCAGTACGGGGCGGTGTACGGCGAGGAGGCGGCCGCCGACCTGCTGATGGACCCGGCGCTGTGGCAGAGCCTGGTCGACCAGCAGTACCGGCTGCTGACCACGCTGGACCGCTGGATCGAGCAGCTGGAGCGCACCCACGAGACCCGCACGGCGGCCGGGATCAAGGCCGGTGAGGCGGTCCGCGCGCAGGCCGACCGGACGCTGCTGGCCTCCATCGGCAGGCGCTCGGCGCGGCGCGCCACGGCCGCCGACGCGGACGCCACGTACGCGGCCTGCGAGCTGGTCGCCCGCGCCGCCGGGATTCCGCTGGCCCCACCGGGCCCGGGCGGCACCGAGAGCGACCGGCTCGACCCGGTGGAGCGCATCGCGCTCGCCTCGCGGGTGCGCACCAGGTCGGTGCGGCTGGAGGACCGCTGGTGGCGGGAGGACGTGGGGCCGCTGGTCGGGCACCGCACCCTGTCGGGGGCGCCGGTGGCGCTGCTGTGGCGGCGCGGGGGCTATGTGGCCGTGCATCCGGCGACCGGTCGTGAGACACCGGTGGAGCGGGCGAACGCCGGTGAGTTCGAGCCGCGCGCGGTGATGTTCTACCGGCCGCTGCCGGAGCGCCGGCTCGGCCCGCTGCGGCTGCTGCGGTTCTGCCTGGCGGGCACCCGCCGGGACCTGACCGGCCTGCTGCTCGCCGGTCTCGTGACGGTGGCGCTCGGCGCGCTGGTGCCGATCGCGACGGGCAAGGTGCTCGGCGAGTTCGTGCCGAAGGCGCAGACCGGGCTGATCGTGCAGGTGTGTCTCGCGGTGATGCTGAGCGGTGTCGTGGCGGCGGCCTTCATGCTGCTGCAGAACCTCACCATCCTGCGCCTGGAGGGCCGGATCGAGGCGACGCTCCAGCCCGCGGTCTGGGACCGGCTGCTGCGGCTGCCGACGAGGTTCTTCACCGAGCGCTCCACCGGCGAGCTGGCGAGCGCGGCCATGGGCATCAGCGCGATCCGCAGGCTGCTCGCGGGGGTCGGTCCGACGGTCGCCCAGTCGGTGACCGTCGGGGCGATGAACCTGGGTCTGCTGCTCTGGTACAGCGTGCCGATGGCGCTGGCGGCGATCGGCATGCTGGTGGTCGTCGCCGGGGTCTTCCTGGGGCTCGGGCTGTGGCAGGTGCGCTGGCAGCGGCGGCTGGTCAAGCTCACCAACAAGCTGAACAACCAGGCCTTCCAGACCCTGCGCGGGCTGCCCAAGCTGCGGGTGGCCGCGGCCGAGAACTACGCCTACGCGGCCTGGGCGGAGCGGTTCGCGCACAGCCGGGAGCTGCAGCGGCGGGCGGGGCGGATCAAGAACCTGAACGCGGTGCTCGGCGCGGTGTACCTGCCGCTGTGCACGCTGCTGATGTTCATGCTGCTCGCCGGTCCGGCGCGGGGTTCGATGTCGGCCGCCGACTTCCTCACCTTCAACGCCTCGGTGACGATGCTGCTGACCTCGGTCACCCAGCTGACCGGCGCGTTCGTGTCGGGGGTGGCGGCGCTGCCGCTGTTCGAGGAGATCCGGCCGGTGCTGGACGCGACGCCCGAGGTGCGGACGGCGAGCACCCGGCCGGGGCCGCTGTCGGGGGCGATCGAGGCGCGCCGGCTGTCCTTCCGGTACACCGACGACGGTCCGCTGGTCCTGGACGACGTGTCCTTCGACGTACGCCCGGGCGAGTTCGTCGCGGTCGTCGGGCCCAGCGGCTGCGGCAAGTCGACGCTGCTGCGCCTGCTGATCGGCTTCGACCGGCCGCTGTCGGGCAGCGTCCTGTACGACGGCCAGGACCTGGCCGCCCTCGACCAGTCGGCGGTGCGCAGGCAGTGCGGGGTGGTGCTCCAGCACGCGCAGCCGTTCACCGGCTCGATCCTGGACGTCATCTGCGGCACCGAGCCGTACACGCCCGAGGAGGCGATGGCGGCGGCCGAGCTGGCGGGGCTCGCGGAGGACATCAGGCGGATGCCGATGGGGCTGCACACCATCGTGTCGGGCAGCGGCGCGGTCTCGGGGGGCCAGCGGCAGCGGCTGATGATCGCGCAGGCGCTGATCCGCCGGCCGCGCATCCTCCTCTTCGACGAGGCGACCAGCGCCCTGGACAACGAGACGCAGCGCACGGTGATCGAGTCCACCAAGGCGCTCAACGCCACCCGGGTCGTGATCGCGCACCGCCTGTCCACGGTGCTGGACGCCGACCGCGTGATCGTGATGGAGGACGGCAGGGTCGCCCAGCAGGGCCCGCCGGCCGCGCTGCTCGCCGACACGGGCGGCCGGCTGCACGAGCTGGTGCGGCGGCAGCTGGCCTGAGCGGCGCTCAAATGGGTACCTGTTGCCCTCATGCGGATCAGCGTGGTGGATGTGGGGTCGAACACGGTCCGGCTCATGGTGGCGGACGCCGAGGGCGGGGTCCCGCTGCCGGTGCACACCGCCAAGTGGCGGCTGCGGCTGTCCGAGCAGGTCAAGCCCGGTGGCCCGGTCCCCGAAGAGGCCGTGGAGCGGCTCGTCGAGGCGGTCGCCGACGCCGGCCGGACCGCGGACCGCTGGGGCGCGTCGGGTCCGCTGGCCTTCGCGACCGCCGTGGTGCGCGCCGCGCCGAACCGGCGTGAGGTGCTGCGCACCGTCCACGCCCGCACCGGCGTGCCGCTGTGCACCCTGCCGGGCGAGGTGGAGGCGGAGCTGACCTTCCTGGGGGCCCGGCGCTGGATGGGCTGGCGGGCCGGGCCGCTCGCCCTGCTGGACATCGGCGGCGGCTCGCTGGAGATCGCGTTCGGACGCGGCCGGCTGCCGGGCTTCGTGGCCTCGCTGCCGCTGGGCGCGGCCCGGCTGACCCATGAGTTCCTGGCGGGCGGCCAGGACCCGGCGTCGCGGGATCAGCTCAAGGCCCTGCGCCGCAAGGTCCGCCACCAGCTGCGGGACGCCGCCGCGCGGATCCGCTGGGAGGGGCCGCGGACCGCCGTGGCCACCTCGCGGACCTTCCAGCAGCTCGGCCGGCTGTGCGGCGCCCCGCCGGGGCGGCACGGGCCGTTCACGGAGCGGCGGATGCTCTGTTCGGACCTGGGGGACGCGGTGGGCCGGCTGGCCGCGCTGTCCGCCGCCGAGCGGGCCCGGCTGCCCGGCATCTCGGCGCCGCGCGCGGCCCAGAGCCTGGCCGGCGCCGTGGTGGGCCACACCGCGATGAAACTGACCGGTCTCGACTCGGTGACGCTCTGTCCCTGGGCGATCCGCGAGGGCGTCCTGCTGCGCCACATCGAGGACGGCCCGTCCTGGTGGTCGGAGGTGGTCCGCCGCAGCGACGAGGCCGCTCCCCCGGCGCCGGTGCCCCTGCGCCTGGCGTCGACGTCGAACTGACCGACGGCGAGCACGAACCGTACGAGGAGAAGGAGGACCCCGTGTCCCAGGACGGCGAGCACGACCACAAGCAGCCGGAGACCGCCATCGAGGAGGTGCTGCGGGAGATCGAGGAGGCCAGGCCCCGCGACGCGGAGTCCGACGAGGGCGAGCACCGGGGCGAGGCGGGGGACGCCACCTCGCCGAACACCGGGGCCCAGAAGGACGTCGAGGGCGAGTGACCGACCGCTCCGCGCGGCCGGCGGGTGCCACGGCGGTGTCCGGGTACTCGCGGCGCATGGAGTACGACCGCGAAGGACCACAGCTGCCGGCGGCCCGCGGACCGGTGTCCCGGGCCGTCGGCGCGCACCTGCTCGGCACGGGCCCGCTGCCCTCCCCCGAGGCCGTCGCCGCCGCGCCCGCGTACGGCGACGACCTCCAGCTCGCCCTGTACCAGTGCTACGAACTGCACTACCGGGGCTTCGCGGGGGTGTCCCCCGACCTCGAGTGGGATCCCGGCCTGCTGGAGGTGCGGGCCGCGCTGGAGCGGCGCTTCCTGGCCGCCCTGCGGGCCGACACGCCGGTGCACGACAGCGTCGCGGACGCGGTCGGGGCACTGCTGGTCGAGCCCCTGCACGGTGAGGGCGTGAGCCATTTCCTGCGGGACGAGGGCGAGTTGTGGCAGCTGCGCGAGTACGCGGCCCAGCGCTCCCTGTACCACCTCAAGGAGGCCGACCCGCACGCCTGGGTGCTGCCGCGGCTGTGGGGCCGTTCGAAGGCGGCGATGGCGGCGGTCGAGTTCGACGAGTACGGCGGGGGCCGCGCCGACCGGGTGCACGCCCGGCTGTTCGCCGACCTGATGAGCGATCTGGACCTGGACACGACGTACGGGGCCCATCTCGACGCGGCCTCGGCCGAGTGCCTGGCCACGGTGAACATGATGTCCCTGTTCGGCCTGCACCGGTCGCTGCGCGGCGCGCTGGTGGGGCATTTCGCGGCGGTCGAGATCACCTCCTCGCCCGGTTCCCGGCGGCTGGCCGAGGCGATGCGCCGTACCGGTGCCGGTCCGGCCGCCGAGCACTTCTACGACGAGCACGTCGAGGCCGACGCGGTGCACGAGCAGATCGTGCGGCACGAGGTGATCGACGGCCTGCTGGAGCAGGAACCGGGGCTCGCGGCGGACGTCGTGTTCGGCATCGACGCGACCGGGCACCTCGAAGAGCGCTTCGGCGACCGGCTGCTCGCCGACTGGCGCGCGGGACGCTCGTCCCTGCGGACGCCGCTGCCCGCCCTGCGCCGCGCTCGCGGGGAAAGTAGCCATATTTCGTGACGCCCGGGGTACGTGGGTTCCGTGGATTTCACGGTGCTGCCGGGCGTGTACGCCCCTCAGGAGGACACCGCCCTGCTGGCCGGGGCGCTGTCCGACGAGTCGCTCCCGCCGGGCGCGGCCGTGCTCGACGTGGGAACCGGCACGGGCGCCCTCGCCCTGGCGGCGGCGCTGCGGGGCGCCCGGGTGACCGCGGTGGACGTGTCGTGGCGCGCGGTGTGTGCCGCGCGGCTCAACGCGGCCCGGGCCGGGCTGCGGATCCGCGTCCGGCACGGCAACCTCTTCACGCCCGTGCGCGGTGAGTCGTTCGACCTGGTGCTGGCCAATCCCCCGTATGTTCCCGCGCCCGGCGCGGGCCGCCGCCCGCGGGGTGCCGCCCGGGCCTGGGACGCGGGTCACGACGGCCGTATGGTGCTGGACCGGATCTGCCGGGAGGTGCCCGCGCTGCTGCGCCCGGGCGGTGTGCTGCTGCTCGTGCAGTCGGCGCTCAGCGATCCCGCGCGGACCGAGGCGCTGCTGCGCGAGGCGGGCCTGAAGGCCGCGGTGATCCGGCGGCGGCGGATCGCGTTCGGTCCCGTGCTGCGCGGCCGGGAGCGCTGGCTGCGGCAGCGCGGGCTGCTGTCCCTGGCCGAGCACGAGGAGGAGCTGGTGGTGGTCCGTGCCGAACTCCCCGTCTGACCCCCCGCGCCCGCCCGGCGCCCCGCGCCGGATCAAGGTCCAGCGCCGGGGGCCGCTGCTGGTGGAAGGGCCGGTGGAGGTGGAGCTGGAGGACGGCACGACGGTGTTCTCCGACCGCTTCCGGGTGGCGCTGTGCACCTGTCGGCGCAGCCGGCGCTTTCCCTGGTGCGACACCAGCCACCGCGCCCGGTCGTCCGGCGCCGGCGAGGGGCCGGGCGGGAAGGACTGACCCCGGGCCGTGGCCGGTGGCCCCAGGGTGCGGGAGAGCGGCGGACGGCCCCACTCCGTCCGCCGCTCCCGGTGCGGGCCCGCGGGACCCGTACGGCGGCGCTCGCACTCCCCAGTAGCGAGCCGCCGATCACGCCGTACGGTCCCGGCGGTCCCGGTCCTCAGAACGTGAAGACGCTCGCGCTGCCCGCGTTCTTCACGCACTCGTTGGCGAAGGTGCGTTCGTAGGAGAGGCGCCGGCCCTGCCAGACCCCGTCGAGGGTGACGACCACGGGGGCGTACTCCCGGGTGCACATCACCGAGTCGTCGGCGGCCAGGGCGCTCGGGTCACCGTGCGCGGCGCGCAGTTCGGCGCAGGCCGCGTCGGCCGCGGGGTGGGTGCCGGAGGGCGCCGGGGCGCAGGTCAGGGTGACGGCGCGCAGGGGTGTGGCGGTGGCAGCGCTCTCTCCGTGCCCCACGGTCAGCACCAGGGCCGAGGGGGCGTAGAGCGACGCGGGGGCGGTGGCCGGGGAGGCGAGGGAGGCCCCGGCGAGGGGCCCGCAGACGGCGGTGGCCGTCAGGCCCAGAGTCGCTGCCCAGCGCGCGGTGTTCCGCATTGTGTGCATCCTTCCGCTCGTTTCGAGGGTGGTGCCGCCCGGCCCGGTGGGTGCCGCCGCGGCGAGCGCGAGTCTGCCGAGTCCGGCACCGAAACTCATCTCGACCCCATGGGTTTCGGTAACCTTGCGTATTGAATCAGTAGCGTGAAGTCACAGAATTAGAACGTTCCAAGTCTGGAACTGGGCGTTTCTTGATCGATTATTGAGACCGGAACTGGCCGAATGGCGTGATCCGCACCTTCGCCAATAGGCCTGAAACACCCCTGAAACAGACCCCTCGACCCTGACTCCCGCCCCCGGCATACCGGCGGGTATGGTGCCGGCAGCGCGAGCTCGACGACGAGAGGCGGACACGGAATGCCGAAGCACTGGGCGGACTTCCAGTACGAGATCTACCTGAACGGCATGACGGGTGCGGTGCCTCGGCTGCCCACCGACCTGACCCGGCTGGAGGAGCTGACCGAACAACGCCTCGGCCCCGGCCCCGTCGGGTACGTCGCGGGCAGCGCGGGCGACGGCAGCACCGCCCGCGCCAACCGGGCGGCGCTGGCCAGGCGCCGGATCGTCCCGCGCATGCTGCGCGACGTGCACGAGCGCGACCTGCGGGTCGAGGTGCTGGGCCGTGACCTGCCCGCCCCGCTGGCGCTCGCGCCGGTCGGCGTCCTGTCCATCATGCATCCGGACGCGGAGCCCGCCGCCGCCCGGGCCGCCGCCGCCCAGGGCGTGCCGTACATCCTCTCCTCCGCCTCCAGCACGCCCATGGAGCAGGTCGCCGAGGCGATGGGCGACGCCGAGCGCTGGTTCCAGCTGTACTGGCCCAAGGACCGCGAGGTGGCGCGCAGTTTCCTGGACCGCGCCAAGGCGGCCGGGTACACGGCGCTGTTCGTCACGCTGGACACGCCGCTGCTGTCCTGGCGCCCGCGCGACCTCGACCAGGCGTACCTGCCGTTCCTGCACGGGGTGGGCACCGCCAACTACTTCTCGGACCCGGCCTTCCGGGCGGGTCTGGCCAAGCCCGTGCACGAGGACCCGAACGCGGCGGTGATGCATTTCGTCGGCATGTTCTCCGATCCCGCCAAGTCCTGGCCGGACCTGGCGTTCCTGCGGGAGAACTGGGACGGTCCGATCGTCCTCAAGGGCGTGCTGCACCCGGACGACGCCCGGCTCGCCGCCGACGCCGGGATGGACGGCGTGGTCGTCTCCAACCACGGCGGCCGCCAGGTGGCCGGGTCCGTCGCGGCGGCCGACGCCCTGCCGCGCGTGGTGGAGGCGGTCGGCGACCGGCTCACCGTGCTGTTCGACAGCGGCGTCCGCACCGGCGACGACGTCTTCAAGGCACTCGCGCTCGGTGCGCGGGCGGTACTCCTGGGCCGTCCCTACGTCTACGGGCTGGGCCTCGACGGCCAGGCCGGCGTCGAGCACGTCATCCGCTGCCTGCTGGCCGAGCTGGACCTCACCCTGGCCCTGTCCGGACACGCCTCACCGGCCACGCCGGCCCCCGCCGACCTCGTCGAGGACCCCGGCTGAGGGGACGACGGCGCCGTCCCCTTCGGGGGTGCGGGTCCCGTCAGCCGCCGTCGGACACGTCCACCGCCCGCGCGCCCGGTTCGTCGGTGCGGGCGATCGACAGGGAACCCTCGGCCGTCGGCACCGGGTCGGTGCGCCAGCGCTGGGCCTCGGAGCCGTCGTGCACCTTGACGACGACGTCGGCGTCCGGGGCGGCGTCGGTGGCGGCGAGCGCGAGCAGTTGCTGTCCGCGGGGCACCAACTCCCCCCGATCGGTCAGGTCGTAGCGCACGTCGTCGCCCCGCTCGGTGCCCTCGTCGGCGCAGGTACCGAGGATGACGACACCGGCGTCCGCCCGTGAGTCCAGGCACAGGCCCGGGTCGGCGGCACTGCGCAGCAGCCCGTCGTCCTCGTGGGTCCACTGCTGGGTCCACGCCTCGGAGCACGGTGCCAGCCGGGCACCGGCCCCGGCCTTCGGCTCGCCCCGTACGTCGAGGCAGAGGTCGGCGCCGGCGTTGCGCAGCCGGGTGCGGTCCGCGGCCGTGGGCATCTGGGCCGCGTCGGGCGGTTTCGGGCGGCTCGTCGCGGACGTCTCGCCGTCCTTGTCCACGGCACTGGTGGAGGCGGCCGGGTCGGCACCGCCGCCGTCGTAGGACCACACGCTGACCACCAGCACGATGGCCAGCACCCCGGCGGAGGCGGCGCCGAACTGCCTGAGCACCGACCGTCCGGAACGCGGCCGGCCCGGCACCGCGCGCACCGGCACCGGAATCCGGGCCAGCAGCCCGGGGCGGGCGCCGCGGTGCCGGGCGGCGCCCTTGGCGCGTGCGCCCAGCGTCGCCCGCGCCGGACGGGAGTACCTCGTCCGACCAGGTACTCCACGACGATCTGCTCCTTCGAGCCGAACCGGTCGTACAGCGTCT
>NZ_JAIOJZ010000059.1 GCF_020404845.1 Streptomyces hyderabadensis
CCCGGCCGCCGCCTGCTCCACCGGCTCCGGAGCCGGCTTCGGCGTCTCCGCGGTCTCCGCGGGTTCGCTCGCTGCCGCGTCGGCCGGGGCGTCCTTCTTCTCCATGGAGACGGCCTTCGCCTTCGCCTCGGCTGCCGCCTCCGCCTCCGCCTCCGGGGGAAGGGGTGCCTGCTCCCCGTCCGCCGGGGTCGTGCGCGGGGGGAGCAGGTCGAGCACCGCCTGCCGGTGGGCCTCGCTCGTCGCGTCGTCGTAGGGGTCCGGAGTGGCCGGGACCTGGAGCCGGTGCACCGGTCCTGTGCCCAGACGGGCGTACCCGCGGCCGGGCGGCACCTGGTCGAGCGGGGTGGTGTGCGGGGGAGCGCCGAGCGCGTTCGACAACTCGTCCGCGGTGGCCGGGCCGAGCACGACACGCGCACGCGTGTGCTGCCGTACGGCGTCGGTGAGGCTGTCCAGGGCGTCCAGCTGGTCGGCGACGACCACCGTCACGTTCGCGGCCCGGCCGTGCCGCAGCGGGACCTGGAGCAGGGTCTGCGGGTCCCGGCGGCCACCCGTGGTGGCGAGGTGCGTGAACGCGGTCGGACGGTCCAGGAAGACCCACAGCGGGCGCCGGGTGTCGTCCGGCGCCGCCAGGCCCTGCTGACGGGCCCGGTTCACGGAGATCAGCCGCCGTTCCGTCTCGGCTGCGGCCCACTCCAGGCTGGTCAGCGCCCCGGTGAGACCGCACTCCACGGCCAGGACGCCGTCCCGGCCGACCAGGCAGGCGTACTCCCCGGTGCCGCCGCCGTCGACGATCAGCAGGTCGCCGTGGTGCAGCGCCTGGAGGGCGACCGAGCGCAGCAGCGTGGACGTGCCGGTGCCCGGCTGGCCCAGGACCAGCAGGTGGGGCTCGGTCGAGCGGATGCCGGTGCGCCAGACGACCGGCGGCACGTCCCGCTGCTCCACGCCGTGGGTGAGCGGGAGCGTGCGCTGGACCCGGGTCGGATCGGTGAAGCCGAGGACGGTCTCGCCGGGCGCCGTCACGAAACGCTGGGCGGCGATGTCGGTGGGCAGCGCCGCGAGCACGTCGACGCAGAGGTGGTTGGCCTCCTCGTCCCACGTGAAGTGGTACTCCCGCCCCCGGCCGGACTTCGCGGTGAGCAGGTGCTCGATGCGGGCCCGGGACCCGGCCTCCCCGTCGGTGAAGTAGGCGGGATAGCGGATCACCAGGTGGGCGACGCGGCCGTCGTCGTCGAACTCGTACGCCGGGAACGCCGCCTCCCAGGCGCCGCCGTGGGCGTACAGGGGATCGGGGTCCTCCGGGACGGAGAAGTACGGGACGAGCGCCTCGTAGAGGGACTGCAGACGCCTGGTGCGGGTGTCGTCGGTGCCCTCGGGCGCCGCCGGACGGCGGTCCCGGCCCTGCCAGGCTGCCGCCGCCATCAGGGCGATGACGGCGAGCAGCGGGCCGTACGGCACCAGCGCCACGACCAGGACCACCGAGGCCACCAGGAACAGCAGCGCGCCGCGCCGGTCCTTGGGGGTCTCGGTCCATCTGCGCCGCGCGGCCGCGGCCAGTCGGCGCAGACCGCGGGCGATCGTGATCAGCGGCTGGAGGACGTCGGTGGCGCTGTCGGCCGCCGTCCGGGCCAGCTCCCGGCTCCGGGCGAGCTGTGCGCCGCCGTTGCTCAGAATGCGGGGGAGGGGCCGCCGGGCCACTGCTGCCTCCTGGAGGTGCGTACGTGCGGATGTCGGGCGGGGGAGCGGGCCGTCAGAACTTGATGCCGCCGAGGAGGCCCGCCAGGCTCTCGCCGCCCGCCTTGATGCTCGGGGCGATGGCCGTACTCGCGAGATAGAACCCGAACAGTACGGCGACCAGCGCGTGCGAGGCCTTGAGGCCGTCCTTGCGGAAGAAGATGAAGACGACGATGCCGAGCAGGACCACGCCTGAGATCGAGAGGATCATGTGAGTTCTCCTGGTTCACGGGGACAGTCACCATGAGTACTTCCAGGCTCACAGGATGTATCCATACGATAAAAGGTGCAAATGGGGGAAATTCGATCGAATTACCCCGGGTGGCGGAGCGGTCCTTGGTCCGCTCGGGTGCCCCGTGAGCCAGTACCCTGGCGATTCGCCGAATGCACGCAGTGAGAGGTGGTCCAGCCGATGAGTGAAGCCCCCGACCCCGAGGTCGTGGAGCTGGCGACCAGGATCTTCGATCTGGCCCGGCAGGGGCGGACCGAAGAGCTGGTCGCGTACGTGGACGCCGGTGTGCCGGCCGACCTCACCAACGACCGCGGCGACTCCCTCGTCATGCTCGCCGCCTACCACGGGCACGCCGACGCCGTGCGCGCGCTGCTGACCCGTGGCGCCGACGCCGACCGCGTCAACGACCGGGGTCAGACCCCGCTCGCCGGAGCCGCCTTCAAGGGTGAGACGGAAGTGACCAAGGCGCTGCTGGAGGCCGGCGCGGACCCGGCCGCGGGCACCCCGTCGGCCGTCGACACGGCGCGGATGTTCGCCCGGACGGACCTGCTGGAGCTGTTCGGCGTCGAGTGACGCGACGGTGGAGCGGCCTCCGTCCGGGACCGGTCCACCCTTTCTGACCAGGCAAGACACTGGAAACGGGGGAGGCGGTACAGGGCCGCCGAAATTTCGGTCGCGGCAGATGTGACCGCCGGGCCATCATGACGACGTGGTTCACGGACGTGATGGCTGGGCAGGTGTTGCCGCACCGCGCGGGCCGTGACACGGCTCGCAAGGGCCACCGACGAGAGGCAGAGGAACATGGTCTTCAGCAAGCAAGAGACGGCGGGCGCTCCGACGTGTTGGCGCACGGCCAGGTAACGCGTGCTCCCCGGTTGCGTCGACGCTTGATGTGAGGCTGTTTCCCATGTTCGATCCGGTCATAGCGCCCAGCGGTACGCTGCTCGGCCTGCTTCAGCGGGGTCGCGGCGACGGCACGCTGCACGCGCTCACCGCTCCGCGCGCCGAAGCGCTCGCGGCGCTGAACCACTGTGTGCTCCACGACCCCCGCCACGACTGGCAGGTCGAGAACCGCTCCCTCTACTACGCCCGCCTCTACCTCGACCTGAACGGCGAGCTGGACGCGATCGAGGCCCACCTCTTCGACCCCGAGGACGTCCTGGACTCCGACGAGTCGCGCACCGGGCTGGCCCTCGCGGTCCTCGGCCACCTCGCCTCCTACGGCAGGCTGGACGCGCTCCAGCTGCTGCGCCGGTACGCCGCCCACGGGGTCAACTGGGCTTGGGCCCTGGACGAGCTGGCGCTGCGCGACGACGACGCGGGGCTGCGCTCCCTCGCCGCGCCCGTCCTGGCCCGCTTCCCGCGCGACGCCGAGGGCGAGGCCGAGCTGGCCGCCGCGGTGCGGGACGCCTTCGAACCCCGGCCCTGGCGCCTGTGGGCCGACGACCCCCGCGAATCGATCGCCACGCGCGTGCGTGCCGCCCAGGAGACGGGCTGTTTCGACCGCTGGCAGCGGCAGCTGAACTCCACCGGACCGCGGCCCGGCTGGAGCGTGGGCGCCGTGTTCGAGTGGGCCGAGCAGGGCGTCGAGCGGGGCACCCCGCTCCACGTGCCGGCCGCGCGCTGCCTCACGGCCGTCGCGGGGCCCGAGGACCGGCCCGAGATCGTCGAGGCCGCCCGGTCGGGCACCGAGGGCGCCCGCTGCACCGCCCTGCGCTATCTCGCCGACAGCAACGACCCGGACGTCCTCGACCTGATCGAGGGCGCCGTGGCCACGGGCTCGACGCCGGTCGTGGAGGCCGCCGTCGCCGCCTACGAGCGCATGCGCAGCCTCGCCGCCGTCGACCGGGCCCGCGGCTGGGTGCACCGGCCCGACGCGCTGGGGGCCGCCGCCGGACGGGTGCTCGCCTGCCGGGGCGCCGCCCAGGACCGCGATCTCGTGCTCGCCGCACTCCGGGAGGCGGTACGCGGCGAAGGCCCCGACGCGCCGACCCTGTGGACCCTCGTCGACGGCACCGGCCGGCTCGGCATCGCCTGCGCCGCGCCCGTACTGCGCCACGTCTACCGCGAAACCGCCTCCTCCCACCTGCGCGGCCGGGCCGCCCGCGCGCTGGCCGCCACCGACCCGTCCTTCGCGGCGGGCTTCGCCATCGAGTGCCTGTGGGACTGCGAGGAGACCACCCGCGAACTCGCCGCCCGCCATGCCGAGACCGGCGACAACCGCGTCGTCGAACGGCTGCGCAGGCTCGCCACCGACCCGGCCGAGGAGGACGAGGTCCAGACGGCGGTCCGCAGCCGCTTCGGACCGGACGCGCCCACCGTGTGAGCACCCCGGACGCCGGCGCGGCGGGGAGCCGCGCCGGCCCCGCGGCCGCGTCCCGGAGCCGCCCGGGGTGAACGGCGGATGGACCGCGGCTCAGCCGGGCATGGCCGTGACCAGGACCGCCGGGTGGGCGGGGCAACGCTCACGGGACGTTCCTCGGCCGGAAAGATCGACGTTGACGCGAGCACGTCCAGTCCGGCGACAACACCGGTATGCGTGTCGTCATCGTGACCGAATCCTTTCCCCCCGATGTCAACGGCGTCGCCCACTGCGCGCTCCAGACCGCCCGGCACCTGGTGGGCCGCGGTCACGACTGCGTCGTCGTCGCGCCGGCCACCTCCGCCGCCGACGAGGCGGACGCGTACGCCCCCTGCCGCGTCGTCCGGATCCCCTCCCTCCCGCTCCCCGGTTACCCGCAGGTCCGCGTCGCCCTGCCCAGCCGGCGGGTCGCCGCCGCGATCGCCGAGCACCGCGCCGACCTGGTCCACCTGGCGGGACCCTTCGTCCTCGGCGTGCGGGGCATGGCCGCCGCCGCCCGGCTCGGCGTCCCGGCCGTGGCCGTCTACCAGACCGACCTCGCCGGCTACGCCCGTACGTACATGGGGGCGGGGGAGGCGGCCGCCTGGCGGCGCATCCGCTCCGTGCACGCCGCCGCCGACCTCACCCTCGCCCCGTCCAGCGCGGCCCTGCGCGACCTGGAGGCGCACGGTGTGCCCCGGGTCGGGCTGTGGCCGCGCGGCGTGGACACCGTCCGCTTCCGGCCGGACCGGCGGGACGAGACGCTGCGCCGCGCCCTCGCCCCGAACGGCGAGCTGATCGTCGGCTACGTCGGCCGTCTCGCCCCCGAGAAGCAGGTCGAACTGCTGTCCGGCACCTGCGCCCTGGACGGCGTACGCGTCGTGGTCGTCGGCGACGGACCCAGCCGCCCCGGTCTGGAGCAGACGCTGCCGGGCGCCGTCTTCCTCGGCCGCCGCACCGGCGACGAACTCGCCCGGGTCTTCGCCTCACTGGACGTCTTCGTGCACACCGGTCCCTTCGAGACGTTCTGCCAGACCGTGCAGGAGGCCATGGCGAGCGGGGTGCCCGTCGTCGCGCCCGCGGCGGGCGGACCCCTGGACCTCGTGGCCCACGGGCGCACCGGGCTGCTGGTGCCGCCGCGCGACGCCGCCGCCGTACGGGACGCCGTGTGGGCGCTGTCCGCGGACCCCGGGCTGCGGGGCGCCTTCGGTGCGGCGGGGAGGGCCGCCGTGGAGGGGCGCACCTGGGCGGCGGTCGGCGACCGGTTGATCGGGCACTACACGGACGTGCTCGCCTCCCGGAAGGCGGTGCTGGCGGCATGAGCGGGCTGCGGATCGTCCGGCTCGCCAACTTCGTCGCCCCCGCGTCCGGCGGACTGCGCACCGCGCTGCGCGAACTGGGCAGGGGGTACCGCGCGGCCGGACACGACCCGGTACTCGTCGTCCCCGGCCGGCACGCCGACGACCGCGAGACCGGGCAGGGCCGGGTGATCACCCTCCCCGGGCCCCTGCTGCCGGGTACCGGCGGCTACCGGGTCCTGACCGACAGGCGGCGGGTGGCCGCCCTGCTGGAGGAGCTGGCTCCCGACCGCCTGGAGGTGTCCGACCGCACCACCCTGCGGTGGACCGGCCGGTGGGCCCGGCGGGCCCGGGTACCGGCCGTGATGGTCTCCCACGAGACCACCGACGGCGTACTGCGCACCTGGGGCCTGCCCGACGGCGCCGCCCGGCGTGCCGCCGACGCCCTCAACGTCCGTACGGCGCACGCCTACGCGCGCGTGGTGTGCACCACGGAGTTCGCCGAGCGGGAGTTCGTCCGCATCGGGGCCCGCAACGTCGTACGGGCCCCGCTCGGCGTCGACCTCACCGGACGGCACCCCGCGCTGCGCGACCCCGCGACCAGGGCCGGGTACGCGCGCGCGGACGAGACGCTGCTGGTGATGTGCTCCCGGCTGTCCGTGGAGAAGCGGCCCGGCACGGCGCTCGACACGCTGGCGGAGCTCCGGCGGCGCGGCGGGCGGGCGGTGCTGGTGGTGGCCGGGGACGGACCGCTGCGCCCGCGGCTCGAACAGCGGGCTCGGGCCGAGCGGCTGCCGGTGACCTTCCTCGGCCACGTCGCCGATCCCCGGCTGCTCGGCGCCCTCCAGGCCTGCGCCGACGTGTGTCTGGCCCCCGGACCGGCCGAGACCTTCGGGCTCGCCGCACTGGAGGCGATGGCCTGCGGCACGCCCGTGGTGGCGAGCGCGTCCTCGGCGCTCCCGGAGGTGATCGGCATGGCCGGGGCCGTCGCCGCCGATCACGGGGAGGCTTTCGCGGACGCCGTGGAACGGCTCCTGGCACGCCGGGAGCCGGACCGGCGGGCGGCCGCACGCGCGCGTGCGGAGTGCTTCGGCTGGAACACGGCCGTCGAGGCGTTCCTGGCCGCCCACGACGCACCCCTCCCGACCCGCCCCGCACTGCCGGAGGGCGTGCCCTGAGCCGAGTCCGCCGGACGGCCCGGCAACCGGGGGTCCGCTGTGGATCGGGTGTGGTGCTGTCCGGTGTCGGGTCCTGGGCCAGGCGCTGGACGCGCTGGGCCGCGATGGGCGCCTACTGCGGGAGGGCATGTGCTGGGCCGTGTTCGCTGGGCGGCCTGGCAATCGGGTGGGGTGGGTCCGCTGTGGATCGGGCGTGGTGCTGTCCGGCGTCGGGTCCTGTGCGGGGCGCTGCGGTGGGGCGCGTACTGCGGGAGGGTGTGTGCTGGGCCGTGTTCGCTGGGTGGCTCGGCAACCGGGTGGGGTGGGATCGCCGTGGCCGGGTGCGGTGCTGTCCGGCGTCGGGGACCGCGCGGCGCCGGACTCGGACCGTGGCCGCGCCGCTCGCCGACGAGGTGCCGCGTGTCCGCCCAGTGCGGCCCGGCCGCGACGCACTCGGTGCTCACCGCGCGGCCGACGGCACGGCGTGCCGACGCGGGTCGGTCCGGGCGCCCAGCACCAGGGCGGCCCCGGCCGTGCCCACCCCGGCGGGCCGGGTCAGCGGGCGCGTGCCGCCACGAAGCGGACCGGTGTGCCCGGCGCCGCCTGGGCCGCCGCCGGGAGATCGGTGGTGCGCACGACACCGATCACCGGGTAGCCGCCGGTCGTCGGGTGGTCGGCCAGGAAGACCACGGGCCGCCCGTCCGGGGGCACCTGCACCGCGCCCAGCACCGTGCCCTCGCTGGGGAGTTCGCCCGGGCGGGCGCGTTCCAGCGCGGGCCCGTCCACGCGCAGACCGATGCGGTTGCTCGCGGACGACACCCGGTACGTGCGCGAGGTGAACGCCCGTACCGCCTCCGGCGTGAACCAGTCGGCGCGCGGTCCCGGCGTCACCCGCAGGACCAGCTCCGCCGGGGGCGCCGGTAGCGGAGCGACGTCCACGCGCGCGTGCTGCCCGCCAGGTCGTCCCAGGGGAAGCACCGTGCCGTCCGCGAGGGGCGGTGGGCCGAGGCCGGACAGCAGGTCGGTGGAGCGGCTGCCGAGGACCGGCTCGACGAGGACACCGCCGCAGACGGCCACATAGGAGCGCACCCCGGAGTCGGCCGCCCCGACGTCGAGCAGCGCACCGGCCGGTACGCGGACCGCGGCGGCCCAGGGCACCGGTCGCCAGTCCACCGTCACCCGGCAGGGGGCGCCGCCGACCGCGACCGTCACCGCGCACCGCGGGCGCAGGGCGCAGCCGGTGAGCGTGGTCTCCAGGACGGCGGCCCCGGGCGAATTGCCCACCAGCCGGTTGACCAGCGCCGCCGCGGGCGCGTCGAGCGCCCCGGAACGCGGGACGCCGAGATGGGCGTGGCCCGGCCGGCCCCGGTCCTGCACGGTCGTCAGCGCCCCGGCGCGGACGACGGCGAGCGCACGGTCCGTCATGAACCCCCCTGGTGCCCGCGGGGGACGAACCGCACGCGCGTGCCGGGCGACAGCAGCGCAGCCGGCACCCTCCGGTGGTCCCACAGCACGGCGTCCGTGGAGCCGATCAGCTGCCAGCCGCCGGGCGACGAGCGCGGGTACACGCCCGTGTACGGCCCCGCCAGCGCTACCGAACCGGCCGGGACGGCGGTGCGCGGGGTGTCCCGGCGCGGCACGTCGTAGCGCCCCGGGAGGCCGGTCAGATAGCCGAAGCCCGGTGCGAACCCGCAGAAGGCGACCCGGAATTCGGTGCCCGCGTGCACCCGCGCCACCTCGTCCGCCGCGACGCCCCAGTGCGCGGCCACGTCGGCCAGGTCCGGGCCGTCGTAGCGGACCGGGATCTCGACGACGTGCCCCGCGCGCGGGGGAGCCGGCGGCACCTCGGCGGCCGTCAGTTCGGCCGCCAGCCCGAGCGGGTCGGCGAGGCCGTCGAGGAGGACGGTGCGCGCCGCCGGGACGATCTCCCGGGCCGCGAGCGTGCCCTCCGCGCGGCGGCGCAACAGCTCCGCGTGCCACGCCTCGGCCTCCTCGCCCGAGGACACCTCGACGAGCAGGGCGTCGTCGCCGACCCGCAGGACGTTCACGAGAACGCCTCCACCCGGACGCCCGCCGCCTCCAGCCGCTCCCGGACCCGGCGCGCCAGCCCCACCGCCCCCGGCGTGTCGCCGTGCACGCACAGGGAACGCGCCCGGACCCCGACCGCCGCCCCCGAACGGGCGGTCACCGTGCCGGAGCGGGCCAGCCGCACCGCGCGTGCCACGACGGCGTCCGGGTCGGCGATCACGGCGCCCTCCTGCCCGCGCGGCACGAGTGTGCCCCCGTCGGTGTAGGCCCGGTCCGCGAACGCCTCCGGGACGACCGGCAGCCCCGCCCGCCCGGCCCGTTCCAGCAGGCGCGAGCCGGGCAGCCCGAGGACGGGCAGCGCGCCGCCCGCCAGGAGCACCCCGTCGACCACCGCGGCGGCCTGCTCCTCGTCCCCGACCACCCGGTTGTAGAGGGCGCCGTGCGGCTTGACGTACGCCACGCGCGTGCCCGCCGCCCGGGCGAAGACCTCCAGGGCGCCGATCTGGTAGGCCACCTCGGCCGCCAGCTCGGCGGACGGCACGTCCATCGCGCGCCGTCCGAAACCGGCCAGGTCCCGGTAGGAGACCTGGGCGCCGATCCGCACCCCCCGCTCCGCCGCCGTCTCGCACACCCGCCGCATGGTGGCCGGGTCCCCGGCGTGGAAGCCGCAGGCGACGTTGGCACTGGTGACGACCGACAGCAGCCCCTCGTCGTCGGTGAGCCGCCAGCGGCCGAAGCCCTCGCCGAGGTCCGCGTTCAGGTCCATCGGGGTCATGTCCCCAGTGTCTCCGAAGACGCGGGCCGCGGACGGCCCCGGACCGGTGCCGCGGCAGGCGCGATCACGCGACGCGGTACTGCTCGTCACGGGCGTCGGTGAGGAACATCTGCCCCGGCGCGTGGGTGAGCGCGAAGGGCGGCCGGGAGGCCATGACCGCCGCCTGCGGGGTCACGCCGCAGGCCCAGAACACCGGGATGTCGTCCGGCTCGCGGTCCACCGCGTCGCCGAAGTCGGGCCGGTCCAGGTCGGCGATGCCCAGCGCCGACGGGTCGCCGCAGTGCACCGGGCTGCCGTGCACCGCCGGGAGCAGGCTGCTCTCGTGGATCGCCGCCGACAGGTGCGCGGGCGGCACCGGACGCATCGACACCACCATCGGCCCGCGCAGCCGCCCCGCCGGACGGCACTGGCGGGAGGTGACGTACATCGGGACGTTGCGGCCCTGCTCGACGTGGCGGATCGGGACGCCCGCCGAGGCCAGCGCCCACTCGAAGGTGAAGCTGCACCCGATCAGGAACGTCACCAGGTCGTCCCGCCAGTGCTCCAGCACGTCCGTCGGCTCGTCCACCAGCTCGCCGTCCCGCCACACCCGGTAGCGCGGCAGATCGGTGCGCAGGTCCGCGCCGTCGGCGAGCACGGTGGTCCAGGACCCGGCGTCCGTGACGTCGAGCACCGGGCAGGGCTGCGGGTTGCGGGTGCAGAACAGCAGCATGTCGTAGGCCCAGTCGGCGGGTACCGAGATCAGATTGGCCTGGGTGTGACCGGCGGCGACCCCGGCCGTGGGGCCGGTCAGCCCGTTGCGGAAGCGGGCGCGGGCCCTTTTCGGGCTCCACGCGTGCGCGTGCTCGTCGACCAGGGCGAGCGGTCGGTCCCCGGTCGCGGGGTGCGGGCGGTTCATGCCAGTTCCTTTCCACGCGTCTCCGGCAGGCCCAGCAGGGCCAGTGCCGCGATGCCGTAGCCGATGGCGCCGAAGACCAGCGCGCCGCCCACGCCCCAGCTGTCGGCGAGGAAGCCGACCGTGGTGGGGAAGACGGCGCCCACGGCGCGCCCCGTGTTGTACGTGAAGCCCTGGCCCGCGCCCCGCACCGCGGTCGGGTACAGCTCGCTCAGGTACGAGCCGAACCCGCTGAAGATGGCCGACATGCAGAAGCCGAGCGGGAAACCCAGTACCAGGAGCAGGGTGTTGGCGCCGCTGGGAATGTTCGCGTACGCCAGGATGCAGACCGCCGACAGCAGCGCGAAGAGCCAGATGTTGCGCCTGCGGCCCAGCACGTCGGTGAGCACGCCGCCGGTGAGGTAGCCCAGGAAGGCGCCCGAGATGAGGAACGTCAGATAGCCGCCGGTGCCGACGACCGACAGGTCGCGCTCGTCCTTCAGATACGTCGGCACCCAGGTGGCGAGGGTGTAGTAGCCGCCCTGGACGCCGGTGGAGAGCAGGCTCGCGTAGAGCGTGACGCGCAACAGCCCCGGTGAGTCCGCCGTGCCCGGCTTGAAGATCGCCGCGAACGAACCCTTGCCGGCCCCCTTCTCCCGGACCTCGGCGGCCCGCGGGGCGTCCTGGACGCTGCGCCGCACCCACACCACGAGCAGCGCCGGGAGCGCGCCCGTCCAGAACATGATGCGCCAGGCCAGGTCGTCCCCGGCCAGCGAGAACACCAGCGTGTACACGATCACCGCGAGTGCCCAGCCCACGGCCCAGGAGCTCTGGATCGCGCCGAGCGTGCGCCCGCGGTGCCGGGGACTGGCGTACTCGGCGACCAGGATGGCGCCCACCGCCCATTCGCCGCCGAAGCCCAGGCCCTGGAGGGCGCGGAAGACCAGCAGCGTCTCGTAGTTGGGCGCGAAGCCGCAGGCCACCGTGAAGACGGCGTAGGTGATCACGGTGAGCAGCAGCGCCCTGACCCGGCCGACGCGGTCGGCCAGCACACCGGCGAGCGCGCCGCCGACCGCCGAGACGACCAGCGTGACCGTCGTGAGCAGACCGGTCTGGCCGCTGTCCAGGCCGAAGTACGCGGACAGCGCGACCATGGTCAGGGGCAGCGTGAAGTAGTCGTAGGAATCGAGGGCGTAGCCGCCGAACGCGCCGCCGAAGGCGCGGCGGCCCCGCGGGCCGAGGGCGCGCAGCCAGCCGAACGGGCCGTCCTGCGCGACGTGTTCGGCCGTGCCGGGCGCACGGCTGTCGGCGGAGAGTGCCGGTGGGGACGGGGGTGTGCTCATGGTGCACCTCGCAGTGGGAGGACGGAGAGTGCGGATCGAGCGGGAACCTGAGGGAACTTGATGGCACCGTAGGGGATCGTTCAACGATCCCTCAATACCCCTGTTGTTTCGTTCTGGTATCTGCGATTGAATTCCGGGCATGGCAGAGCAGTTGACGGGACTGGCCGACGACCGTGCCCTCCTCGGGCGGACCAGCACCGCCGAGCGGGTCTCGGACATCCTCAGGAGCCGGATCGCCGAGGGCTACTTCCCGCCCGGGACCCGGCTCTCGGAGGACAGCATCGGCGGCGCCCTCGGCGTCTCCCGCAACACCCTGCGCGAGTCGTTCCGCCTGCTCACGCACGAACGCCTGCTCGTCCACGAACTGAACCGGGGCGTCTTCGTCCGCGTCCTCACCGTCGAGGACGTCGAGGACATCTACCGCACCCGTTCCCTCGTCGAGTGCGCCGTCGTCCGCGGCCTCGGAGAGCCGCCCTACCCGCTGGACGGACTCGCCGAGGCGGTCGAGGACGGGCGCCGGTCGGCCCGCGAAGGTGACTGGAAAGGCGTGGGTACCGCCAACATCCACTTCCACCGGGAGCTGGTCGCCCTCGCCGGCAGCGAGCGCACCGACGAACTGATGCGCAGCGTCTTCGCCGAACTGCGCCTCGCCTTCCACGTCGTGGACGACCCGCGCCGCCTGCACGAGCCGTACATCGCCCGGAACGCGGAGATCCTCGCCACCCTGGAGAGCGGCGAACGGGAGAAGGCGGCGCGGCTGCTCGCGGTCTACCTGGAGAACTCGCTCAAGCGCGTCGTGGAGGTCTACCTGCGGCGGGTCGGCGACGAGGCGTAGACCCCGGGGCGGTACGGAGGTCGATCACCGTGCCGGAGGGCGACCACACGGTACGGAGGCCGACCGCCGTGCCCGAGGCCGATCACCGTGCCCGAGGGTGACCGCCGCGCCCGAGGGGGGTCATCTGCGTCGTTTGGGACGATGTCAGACCGAGGACCTAGTCTGTGCACCGTGACTTCGCCTGCATCGACGGACAGCGTTCCGCCCCAGCTCAGCGCGGGGCCGCGCCCCGCCCCGGGCCCGGCCGCCGACGAGGGGCTGGCGCGGCGGCTGCGCGCGCTCGCCTGCACGGCGCCGCTGCACGACCTCGACGCGCGCAAGGCCAACCTCGCCGGCGAGTACTCGGTGTACGGCATGGCGGAGGTCGCCCTCGCCGCCATCGACCTCGTCACGCTGAACATGGACTTCGACACGGGCGCCGACCACGACCAGATAGTGGCCAGGCTGATCCCGCGCGTCGCCGCCCAGGCACCGCGCCGCCCCGCCGCCGAGCACGAGCGGGTGGCCCGCTGGGTCCTGGAGAACCTGATCAACGTCGGCAGCGTGGACCGCGGCTTCCGCGCGGTGTACGGCACCTTCGGACCCGACGGCACCTATGTGCGCCGCGACTACGACTTCAAGCTGCTCGAAGAGGTCCCCGGCCCCGGCGGCACGGTCTACCTGCGCACCACCGACGAGGCGGTCAACGTGCTGGTGGGCGCCCTGGACACCGACGTCACCAGCGCCCAGATCGCCGCCGAGGTCAAGCTGGAGGTGCTGATCAACCGCGGCCGCCTGGCCGATGCCCAGCTCGCCGCCGAGCAGGCCCGGTACCGGACGGTGCAGTACTCGGAGACCCTGCGCCGCGCCCTGGACGCCACCCGGCGCAACGTCCGCGCGGTGGACTGGCTCAGCGCCGTCCCCGACATGATCGCCGAGGCCCTGGACCACGTCGCCGACCGCTACCGGCACGAGAACGCGATCCTCACCAACATCCGCAAGGCCCGCGACGAGACCGAGGACGCCGAGCACAAGCGCCGCGCCGCCGAGCTGGTCGACATCGTCAAGGACTGTATCCGCCGCCACACCCAGCTCCAGTCCCGCCTCCTGGAAGCCGGCCCGCTCTTCCGCGCCGAACAGGACCGGCAGGCCTTCGCCACCCCCCTGACCACCTCGGGCCTCGACCTGTACGGCCACCTCGTCGCCCCCGTGCTGCCGCTGCCGGTGGAGAGCGCGCTCCGCGTCACCGACGCCTTCTTCGCCCGGGGGACCGGGCTGCGCACGCCCGTCTCCGTCCGGGTCGGCGACCTCGTCGACATACTCCTCACCCCGCCGGTGGAGCGGGAGCACCTGGGCGCCGAGATGCCGGAGCCCGACCTGATCGCCACCCCGGACGACAGCCGCTTCAGCGAGGAGCAGCTCGCCGCGGCCATGGAGCTGCTCGACCTGCCGCACGACGCCCCGCGCCGGCTGTCCGGGCTGCTGGCCGACGCGCGCGCCCGCGACGCGGAACTGCCGTACCTCGTCGCCCTGCTCGCCGTCCACGCGGCCAGCCCACCGGTCGGCACGGCCTACCGCCAGGGCGAGCCGAAGCTGCTGTTCGCCGTCGACGACGGCACCGAGCTGGACGACCCCGAGTTCGGCGGCGCCGACCTCATCGTCGGCACGGCACTGCTGGACGCGGCGGGAATGGCGGCGGACCGGACGGAGGCGGCATGACGACCGGCCCGCACCCCGTCTTCCCGTACCTGTCCCACCACCTCAGCCACCGCCGACCCACCCGACACCGCACTGCAGAGCGCCAGCACAGCGAGGAGTACCGACCGTGACCGAGCACGTCGACCGGAGCGAGCCGGAGGCGGGCGCCGCGCCGGCCACCGCGGCCGTCACGCCCGCCGACGCCGCCGACGCGGCGCGGCTCGTCGCCTTCGGCCTCCAGCCCAAGCTGCTGCCCGCCCGCGACCAGGAGTACGCCGACCTGCTGCGCCGCTACCGCGAGGACCCGCCCTTCGCACGGCTCGCCGACGCCGTGGCGGCCGGGCTCGGGCTGGTGGTCCTGGAGGTGTCCCCGCGCGCGGGGATGGCCGTGGCCGCCGCCGAGGACTCGGTGTTCGCCGTCCGCATGGGCGACTACGCCCGCCGTGCCGCCACCGACTCCGCCGACCGCTTCCTGCACGGCCTCGCCCACCTCGCCGTGGCCGCCATGGCCTACCCGCGTCCCGAGGACCTCGCCGACGACGGCTACATCGGCCGCGTCACGGTCAACGGCGTGGACGCGTTCGTCCGTCAGGCCTGCCGCAGACTCGAGGAACGCGCGGAGCAGCAGGGCGAGAACACCGACCCGGCCACCGACGCCCCGGGCCTGGAGGCCGCCTGGCGGATCTGGGTCCGGCGCAGTGCGACCGGCGCCACCAAGGACGCGCGCAGACTCCCGGGCTCCACCACCGGCATCGTCGGCAAGGCCGCCGCGTTCCTCACCGAGTCCGGCTTCCTCCAGCGCACCGGCGACGACCACGGCGGCACCTACCGCACGACGGCCCGCTACCAGCTCCAGGTGCGCGACATGGCGGGCAGCGCCGCCATGGCGGAACTGCTCGACCTGGGCGTCGTCCCGGTCACCGACGGCACCGCCACGCTGCTGCCCGCCGAGGAGACGGACGACCTGGAGCTGGTCGCCGACGCCGGCCTGCCCTTCCACTCCTCCTGACCCGTCCCCGCCGACCGCACCCGACCGACCTCCGCCCGCCCCGACCGACCTCCGCCCCGCCCGACCGTCCCCGACGTCCGAAGACTTACGAGAGTCCGCCATGTACGAGCTGTCCCGGGTCCGCCTCTACTCCATCGGACCCGCCGGTGCGCGCTACGCCGACACCGTGCTTGACCTGCGCGGTGTGGGCGAGCCCGTGCCCGACCCCGCGCCCACGCAGGCGGAGTTCTTCGAGGAGGAGCCCGTCGGACCGCCGCGCCGGCCCGCGCCCGCGGGCGTGCTCTTCCTGGAGAACGGCGGCGGCAAGTCCGTGCTCCTCAAGCTGATCTTCTCGGTGATGCTGCCGGGCCACCGCAACACCCTCGGCGGCGCCAGCTCCGGCGTGCTGCGCAAGTTCCTGCTCGCCGACGACTGCGGCCACGTGGCGCTGGAGTGGCAGCACGTGCAGACCGGCGAGTGCGTCGTCGTCGGCAAGGTCAGCGAGTGGCGCGGACGGCAGGTGTCGGGCGACCCGCGCAAGTTCGCCGAGGCCTGGTACTCCTTCCGGCCGGGCCCCGGACTGACCCTGGACAACCTGCCGGTCGCCGAGGCCACCGCCGTGCGCCCGCCCGTCGAGGGCGCCTCCGGAGCGCAGGGCAGGCGGCGCACCATGAAGGGCTTCCGCGACGCCCTCACCGAGGCCGGCAAGGCCTACCCGCATCTGGAGGTGCACTGGGAGGAGATCCACGACCGCTGGATCGAGCACCTCGGCGACCTCGGACTCGATCCGGAACTCTTCCGCTACCAGCGCGAGATGAACGCGGACGAGGGCGAGGCCGCCGGTCTCTTCGCGGTCAAGAAGGACTCCGACTTCACCGACCTGCTGCTGCGGGCCGTCACCGACACCCGCGACACCGACGGCCTCGCCGACCTGGTCGGCGGCTTCGGCAACAAGCTGGGCCGCCGCGCCGAGCTGATCGCCGAACGCGACTTCACCGCCGGGTCCGTGGACCTCCTGGGCCGGATCGTCGAGGCCGCCGAGGCGCGCACCCGCGCGCGGGACATCCACACCGCCGCCGAACGCCGCACCAGGAACCTGGCCCGTCGGCTCACCGCCCGCGGCGGCCAGGAGCGGGTCCGGGCCTCCGACCTCGCCCAGCGGGTCACGGCCGCCGCGTACGCCGTCACGCACGCCGAGTCCGCCCGGGACCGCAGCGCCCTCGTCGCCGCCGAACTCGCCTACCGGCACGCCTCCCTGGCCCTGGCCGGCGCCGAGAAGTCCGCAGCCGCGCAGAAGCGCGAACTGGCCGAGGCCCGCACCCTGCACTCCGCCTGGCAGGCCGCCGAGGCCGTGCTGCGTCACCGCGCCGCCGCCGACCGCGTCGCCCGCGTGTCCGCCGCCATCCAGGAGGCCGAGCGGGACGCGGCCCCCGCCCTCGCCGCCCGCACCAAGGCCGCCGTCGACCTCGTCCGCGCCCTGCACGCGGCGGCAGCGAAGGCCGAGGACCACGCCAACGAGGAGGAGGAGCGGTCCGCCGCGCTCCAGGAGGTCAGCGACACCGCCCACCGGGACTCCACCACCGCCGCCACCGAGGCACAGCGCGCCCGCAGCGAGGCCGGGCACCTGCGCCAGCGCCTCACCGAGGTCGAGCAGGAGACCGCCGAAGCCGTCCGCGCCGGCTGGCTGGACGACAGCACCCCCGACGCCGACCCGGCCCGTGCCGCCCTCGCCGCCAGCGACGCGGAGAAGACCACCGTCGCCGCCTGGGACACCGCCCGCGAGACGGCCCGCCGGGCCACCGAGCACGCCCGCGAGGCGGCCGCCGCCGAGAGCCGCGCCGAACTGACCGCGGCCCGCGCGGCGGACGCGGCCACCGCCGCCGAGCGGGCCCACCAGGGCGAGCGGCGCACCGCCGAGGCCCTGGCCGCCGAGGAACGGCTCGCCGAACTGCTCGGCCTGGCCACCGGGACCCGCCCGGGCATCCCCCAGCCCCGCCGGGACGCCGACCGCGAGGACCGGGACGACGCTCCCACCGCCGCCGACGGCGCGCTGACCCCCGAGGACCTCGACCGCTTCGCCGACGAACTGCGCGAACTGCTCGACGGCACCGTCTCCTCCGCCGAACGCCAGCTGTTCGAGCTGCGCACCGCCGCGGCCGACGACTCCCGCATCCTCGGCGCGCTCGGCGACGGCGGACTGCTGCCGCCGGGACCGGACGTGCTGGCCACGGTCGAGTTCCTCGGCGAGCACGGCATCCCCGCCCTGCCCGGCTGGCGCTACCTGGCCCAGGCCGTCGACCCCGCCGACCACGCACGCGTCCTGGCCGCCCGCCCCGAGCTGGTCGACGGCGTCGTCATCACCGACCCCGACGCGCACACCCGCGCCCGCGAGGCCCTCGCCGACGCCGCCCTGCTGCCGCGCTCCGCCGTCGCCGTCGGCACGGCCGCCGCGCTGCTCGCTCCGACCCCGGCCCCCGACGAGACCGGCACCGGGGGCGTCTTCCTCGTACCGCCGAACCCGGCCATGCACGACGAGCAGGCCGCCGACGAGGAGCGGCACGCGCTGCGCGCCCGGGCGGCCGAGCGGGACGAGGAGATCCGCACCCTCGCCGCCCGCCTCGGCAAGGACCGCGAGCTGGCGGCCCGGCTCGCCTCCTGGCGCACCGGCTGCCCCGCCGGACGCCTCGCGGAGCTGGCCCGCACCGCCGAGGAGGCCCGCGCCTTCGCCGAGGAGGCCGAGGCCGAGCTGACCGAGGCCCGCACCCTGCGGGCCGAGGCCGACGAGAGCGCCGCCGAGGCCGTCCACCTGCGGGACGAGCGGCAGGAGGCCGCGCAGAAGGCCCGCCGCGCCGCCGACGCCCTCGCCGGACTCGCCTTCCGGCTGCGCGAACGTGCCGGGTGGCAGGCCAGACTCCGTGAACTGGCCGACGAGGGCGCCGAGTCCGAGGCCCGCGCCCAGGCCTGCCTGGAGCGGGCCCGCGCCGCCGACGAGGACCGGCGCGCCGCCCAGCGTGCCGCCGACGACGCCCGCCGCACCGCCCGCGCCCTGCGCGCCGAGCGCTCCGAGATCGCCGGGGCCCCCGACGACGTACCGGAGGAGGCACCCGGCAACGGCCCGGAGGCGCCGAAGGCGAAGGCGTCCCTGCCCGACCTCCGCGAGGCCTACCGCGCCGCCTCCCAGGTGTACGAGAAGGTCGGCGTCGGCGCCGACCTGCGCGCCGAACAGGCCCGCGCGGAGAGCGACGAGAGCGCCGCCCGCGCGGAGCTGGACCGGCTCAGCAACAAGGTCCGCACCCGCGCCGGACAGCTCCTCGAATCACCCGACGGCTCCGACGGCCCCTCCCGGCAGGCCGCCGCCGCCCGCGCCGAGGAGCTGGTGCAGCTCCTGGAGACCCGCATGTCCAGCGCGAGCGAACAGCTCGGCCGGCTGCGCGGCGAGGCCGAACGGCACGCACCCGAGGACGGCGACACCCACACCGACCTGCCCGACGACCTCCAGCCGCACGACACCGAGCACGCCCAGACCCTGCTGCGCACGGCGACCACCGAACTCGCCGCCCGCACCGAGGCGTTGGCCCAGGCCCGCGACGCCCACGCCGAACTCCTCGACGCGCACCGCGCCGCCGAGGACGCCGCCGGCGGCTTCGACGAGATCGCCGCGATGCTCCGCGACCTGCTGCGCGAACACGCCCCCGAGGAGGAGCAGGAGGAGCCCGAGCCCTACGCCGGCGACCTGGAGGAGGCCCGACGGTCGGCCGCCGAGGCCCGCCGCTCGCTGCGCGGCTGCGCCGCCGACCTGTCCGCCGCCGAGGCCGCCGTCCGCGAGGCGAGCGACGTCCTCGTCCGGCACGCCAACTCCACCCGCTACGAACAGGTCCGCACCCCCGCCCGCCAGCAGATCCGCGAACTGCCCGCCGCCGCGCTGCCCGAACACGCCGCCAAGTGGGCCGACGCCTTCGAGCCGCGGCTGCGCGTGCTCACCGACGAGCTGTCCCAGCTGGAGCGCAACCGCGACTCGATCGTGGACCGGCTGCGCGGCCTGGTCGAGTCCGCGCTGGCCACCCTCCGCTCCGCCCAGCGGCTGTCCCGGCTGCCCGAGGGGCTGGGCGAGTGGTCCGGGCAGGAGTTCCTGCGCATCCGGTTCGAGGAACCCGACCAGGCCACCCTCACCGAGCGGCTCGGCGAGGTCGTCGACGAGGCCACCCGCGCCGCCGTGAAGAAGAACTCCGACCTGCGCCGCGACGGCATGTCCCTGCTGCTGCGCGGAGTCGCCGCCGCCCTGCAGCCCAAGGGCGTCGCCGTCGAGATCCTCAAGCCCGACGCCGTACTGCGCGCCGAGCGCGTCCCCGTCGGCCAGATGGGAGACGTCTTCTCCGGCGGCCAGCTGCTCACCGCCGCCATCGCCCTGTACTGCACGATGGCCGCGCTGCGCAGCAACGACCGGGGCCGCGACCGGCACCGCCACGCCGGCACCCTGTTCCTGGACAACCCCATCGGCCGTGCCAACGCCACCTACCTGCTGGAGCTCCAGCGGGCGGTGTCCGACGCGCTCGGCGTCCAGCTCCTGTACACCACCGGCCTGTTCGACACGACCGCGCTGGCCGAGTTCCCGCTGGTCATCCGGCTGCGCAACGACGCCGACCTCAGGGCGGGGCTGAAGTACATCAGCGTGGAGGAGCACCTGCGGCCGGGCCTGCCGCAGCCGACGCCGGCCGCCGAGGGGGAGGGCGAGGCGGTGCACAGCGAGATCACGGCGACCCGCATGTACAAACGCCCCGCCCAGTCGCCCGCGTAACGGTGGACCGCACGTGAAGCCGGTGTGGAAATGAAGTGGAGGCGTTGTCGGAGGTTCCCCTTATGCTGCTCCGGTTGATCAAGCGGCACCTGGGGAGGGCGCGACATGCTCGGCAAGCTGTTCGGCAAGACGGGGGAGAGACCGGCGGCGGATCCGAACGCCCTCCCCGCCCCGCGCGGGCGCAGGAACGGCACGTACCCGGTACGCGCCCTCGGTGACACGCGGGTGCTGGCACTGGTGGAGGCGGCCGACGCGGGGGACTGGGCCGGGGTGACGGCGGCGCTGAGCCCGTTCGACCTCGGCCGCGACCACCAGGTGCTCGGCGAACTGGCCGACCTGGACGGTGTGCAGGACTGGATCGGCGGGGCCGTCGAGCAGGACGCGGAGCACCGGGCGACCGCGCTGCTGATATCCGGGGCGCGCCACATCGCCTGGGGCTGGGAGGCACGGACCGCCGAACGCGCCGTGAACGTCACGCAGGAGCAGTGGCGCCTCTTCCACGAGCGGCTCGAAATCGCCGAGGAGCAGCTGCTGCTCGCCGCCGAGCTGCGGCCGGACTGGATCACCCCCTGGTGCCGCCTCCTCACCTCCGCCCGCGGCATGTCGCTGCCGGACGACGTCAAACGCACCCGGTACGAGGCCGCGCTGCGCCGCGACCCGCTCGACCTGGAGACCCACCTGGAGCACGTGTCCCAGCTGCAGCCCCGGTGGGGCGGCGAACCGGGGGAGGCGATGGCGTACGCCCGCGAGGCGTTCAGCAGCGCACCCGAGGGGCACCGCCTCGGCTGCGTGGTGGCCATGGCCCACATCGAGGACTGGGTGGAGTCGGACAGCCCGAGCTGCCTCGATCTGCCGTACATCCAGAAGGAGCTGCGGGACGCGGCCAGGCACAGCATCCTCCACCCCGCCTACGAGCGCCGCCCGGGCTGGCAGCAGGACTTCAACACCTTCGCCATGGCCCTGTCGCTGGCCTCCGAGAGCATCGTCGCCCCGCGGGTCTTCCACGAGCTGGGCGGCGCCTACACGCCGTGGCCCTGGCGCTACATGGCACAGCCGGAGAAGGCCTACGCCCGCTTCCGCCGCCACGCCTGAACCGGCCGGGCCGTACTCCGGCCGCCACGACGAATGAACCGGCCGGGCCGTACTCCGGCCGCCGCCACGCCGATCCGGCCGGGCCGCACTCCGGCCTCCGGACGCCCAGTCCGGCGCCCCTCGCGCCCCTCACTCCTCCGCCACGCCACCCCCGGGACTGCCCGATGACTCTGTCCGACGCTCCTTCGAACCCGGCCGGCGCCGACCGCACCTTCCAGGTGGATCTGCGCGGCCTCGTCGACCTCCTCTCCCACCACCTCTACTCCAGCCCCCGCGTCTACCTGCGCGAACTCCTGCAGAACGCGGTGGACGCGCTGACCGCCCGGCACAGCCTCGAACCGGCCGCCCCTGCGGGAGCCTTCGGCATCCGGCTGTACGCCGACGGCTCGGTCGTCCGGGTCGAGGACGACGGTGTCGGCCTCACCGAGGCCGACGTGCACACCTTCCTCGCCACCATCGGCCGCAGCAGCAAGCGCGCCGAGCAGGTCGCCGAGCAACGCGGCGACTTCATCGGCCAGTTCGGCATCGGACTGCTCTCCTGCTTCCTGGTCGCCGACGAGATCCACGTCGTGAGCCGCTCCGCCCGCACCCCCGACGCACCCGCCGTGGAGTGGCGCGGACGCGGCGACGGCAGCTACACCATCCGCACCCTGCGTGCCTCCGCCCGGCCCCGGCCCGGTACCACCGTCACCCTGACGCCCCGCGCCGACGCGGGCGAGTGGACCCGGCCCACGCAGGTGCGGGCGCTGGCCCGGCACTTCGGCTCCCTGCTGCGGCACCCCGTGACCTTCGACGACGGCACGGGCGGTGCGGGCGCTCCCGTGAACCCCGAGCCCGCCCCCTGGGCGCGTACGTACCCCACCCCCGGGGCCCGCTCCCGGGCCCTGGCCGCGTACGGCGAGGAGGTCTTCGGGTTCACGCCGCTGGACACCATCGAGCTGGACCTGCCGGCCGTGGGCCTGAAGGGCATCGCCTGCGTCCTGCCGCAGGGGGTACCGGCCGGCCGGCGCCACGGCCACCGCGTGCACGTCAAGGGCATGCTGCTGTCCGAGCAGGCCGAGGAGATCCTGCCCGAGTGGGCGTTCTTCGTCCGCTGCGTCGTCGACGCCGAGAGCCTGCGCCCGACGGCCTCCCGCGAGTCGCTGTACGAGGACGACACCCTCGCCGCGGTCCGCGACGCCCTCGCCGAGCGGCTGCGCGCCTGGATCGCCCGGGCCGCCGCCAGCGACCCCGACCTGCTCGCCCGCTTCCTCCACGCCCACCACCTGGCCGTGAAGTCGCTCGCCGTGCACGACGACGAGATCCTGCGGATGCTGCTGCCCTGGCTGCCGTTCGAGACCACCGACGGGCACACCACCCTCGACGAGTTCGCCCGCACCCACCGCACCGTGCTCGTGACGTCGAGCGTGGAGGAGTTCCGGCAGGTCGCCGCGATCGCCTCGGCCGCCGGGCTCGGCGTCGTCAACGGCGGCTACACCTACGACCGCGAACTGGTCCACCGGCTGCCCGAGATCAGGCCGGAGACCAGCGTCGCCGACCTCGACCCGGCGACCCTCACCGCCCACCTCGACCCGGTCGACCGGGAGACGGAACTCGCGGCGGCGGCCTATCTCGCCCGGGCCCGCGAGGCCCTGGCCGTCTTCGACTGCGACGTCGCGCTGCGCACCTTCCAGCCCGCCTCCGCCCCCGCCCTGCTCGTCGACAGCCGCGAGGCCCGGCACGAGCGCACCCGTTCCCAGCTCGCCCGGGAGCAGGAGGGCGGCCTGTGGGGCGACATCCTCGGCGCCCTGCGCCAGGAGGCCCCGCGCGCCCAGCTCATCCTCAACCAGCTCAACCCGCTGGTCCGCACCGCCGTCGCCATCGACGAGCCCGAACTGGCCCGCACCAGCGCCGAAGCCCTCTACGGACAGGCGGCACTGCTGTCCCGGCGCCCGCTCAGGCCCGCCGAGTCGAGCCTCATCAACCGCTCCTTCCTCGACCTCCTCGCCCACGCCCTCCGCAAGGACAACTGACGATGCCGACCACACTCCAGACCATCGACGAGCTGTACGAGGCGCTCCAGGCCAACCAGCGGCGCCCCTACGGCCGTACGCGCACCGTCACCGCCGAGGAACTCGTCGACGCCGCCGAACAGTTCGGGGAGCCCCTGCCGCTCGTCCGGGCGCTGCTCGAACTCCAGGAGGCGTACGAGTACGGCGCCGAGCCCCGGAAGTCGCCCGTGACCTTCGCCCGGCTGCTCACCCTCTTCGACGAGCAGCCGGACGTCTTCGACGAGAACCTGCGCCACCTGGTGTTCTGGCGGTTCAAGTGGGTGGCGGCCGCCCTGCGCGCGCTGCCGGAGATACCGCTGGCCAGCCTGCGCCAGTGGCTGACCGAGATGCGCGACCGGTACGAGAAGGCCGGTTACGGCCTCCAGCCCTACTACGGGCAGGCCTACCGGCTCGCCGCCCACATCGGAGCGGACGCGGACCTCGCCTACGAGCTGTGGGCGGGCCGTACGCGCACCCGGCTCAGCGACTGCGAGGCCTGCGAGATCTGCGAACGCGCCCTGTACCACCTCGCGTCGGGCGACGACGAGCGGGCGCTGCGCACCTGGGAGCCCGTCCTGACCGGCAAGGAGTCGTGCCAGGAGGAACCCGCCCGCTCCATGGCGTACGCCCTGCTGCCCCTGCTGCGCACCGGCCACACCGACCGGGCCCGGGAGTTGCACCTGGCCGGGTACCGCGGCTGCCGCCGCAACCCCTCGATGTCCGGCGAGGTCGGCCGGCACCTGGAGTTCTGCGCGCTGACCGGCAACGAGGCACGCGGTCTCGAACTGCTCGCCGAGAACCGCGCCCTGTTCGACGAGGTCGACTCGCCGCTGGAACTCCTCGGCTTCCTCACCGGCGTCGAGGTCCTCCTGCAGCGCGTCGAACAGCTCGGCCACGGCGACCTGCCCGCCGCCGGCTACCCGGGCCGCACATGGACGGTGACCGGCCTGCGCGCCGAGGTGCGCGACCGCGCCGACGACCTCGCCGCCCGCTTCGACGCCCGCAACGGCACCACGACCCACACGGAGCGCCGCGCGGCCCGCCTCGACCGTGCCCCGCTCCTTCCGTCGCTGGAACTGACCCTGCGCACCCGCCACCTCGACGACGTGGCCCCGGCCGCCCCGGTCGCCGCTCCCGCCGCCCGTACCGCCCCCGCCGTCCCCGAGTCGCTGCCCGAACTCGTTGCCCGGGCCCGGGCGCTGGACGCACAGGGGCACCCGGACGCGCGGTCCTGCTGGGCGGAGCTGCGCACCCGGGTCACCGCCCCTGGCTACACGCACCCCGACGACCCCGCCGTGGGCCCGCTCGCGCGGCTGCGCGCCGACCTGCTGGCCGACGAGGCGGGCCGGCTGGGCGAGAAGGACGACTTCACCGAGGCGGCCGCCCTCTATGAGGAGGCCGCGGCCCTGTACGAGGACGCCGAAACGCCGGCGCACGCGGCACTCGCCCGCGCCCACGCCCTCCTCGCCACCGCCGAGGCACCGGCACCGACCCCCTCGGAACCCGCGGCCGAGCCGCCCGCGACGGCCGGAACACCCACCGCCCGGGAACCCATGGACCCCGAGCCCGCCCCAACCGCTGAGTCCGCCGCCCCGCCGCCGACGGAAGCGGCGGCGCCGACCCGCACGGGTGCTCCCGCCGGGGAGCCCGCGGAGTCCGGGGCCGCGCCCGCCGGGGAAGGCGTCGCCGACTCCCCGGCCGAAGCCGCCTCGCCTGCTCCGTCCCAGCCACCGACGGACCGCGCCGACGGCACCCCGACCGATGCCAGCCCGACCGATGCCACCCCGGCCAGGATCGCCGCGCTGACCGCCGCACACGCGGCCATGGTCCGCCTGTACGAGGAGACGCCCGGCCTGGCCCCGTACCAGGAGGCCCGGCTGCTGCGGCTCCGGGCCACCGCGCTGGGCCTGCGCCTGCAGACGTCCCCGAGCGACGGGCACGTCACCGCGGTCCTCGACGAGATCGAGCTGCTGCACGCCTTCGCCACCCGGCACGACGTCCTCGGACAGATCGCCGGTGCCCTGATGCTGCGGGCCAGCACCTACGCCATCGCCGGCGACCTGCCCGCCGCCCTCGCCGAGACCGACGCCCTCCTGGACCGGCTGAAGGCGCACGGCCCCGCCTGGCACCTGCCCCGGGCGCTGGGCCTGCGCGCCCGGCTCCGGCTCGGGCTCCAGGACGCGGAGGCCGCCCACGCGGACCTGGGCGAGGCGCTGCGCCTGGCCGCCGACTGGCCGGCCGACGCCGTCGACACCGCCCGCCTGCACGGAGACCTCGCCGAGGCCTGCATGCACCTGGGCCGCCCCGACGAGGCGCTGCGGCACCTGACGCGCTCCGCGGAGCTGAACCTGAGGCGCGGCGACCGCTTCGACGCGTACTGCACCTACAGCAACGCCGCCACGCTCAGCCTGGACCTCGGCCGCGTCGAGGACTGCATCGCGCTGCTCGACTCCCTGCTGGCCGAACCGGACGTCGCCGCCGGAGAGCTGGACGACCGGCTGGTCGCCCAACTGCGGCTGACCCGCGCCCGGGCACTGCACACGGGGGAGGACCTCAAGGCGGCCACGGCCGAGTTCCTCGCCCTCGCGGCCGAGTCGGCCGGCTGGGACGACGACCCGGGAAGCCACGCCATGATCGCCTCGGAGACCGCCGTACTCCTCGCCGAGGCCGGTGAGTTCGGCCGGGCCCGCGAGGCGGCCGACCAGGCGCTGGCCGCCCACGCCCGCGACCCGCGCCACGAGGCGCTGAGCAACTGCCTGCGCGAACTGGCCCGCCTCCAGGCCCAGCAGCAGGGCCTCGAGGGCTTGGCCGAGGCGCTCGCCTTCCTCGCCGACGCGGGCCGGGTCGCCGACGGAGCCCGCGCCGCCGGGTACGAGGCCCACGGACGGCCCCTGGACTCCGCGCTGGCCTACGAGTACGGCAGGGTCCACGCCTACGCAGGTGCCTACGACGACGCCCTGACCGCCCTGGAGAAGGCCCTCGCCCTGGTCGGCGAGCCGGGTCCGGCCAACGACCGGGCGGGCGAGTGGGCCGAGTGCGTCCGCTTCGCGGCCGCCATGGAGGGCGTCTACCTGGAACGCCCCGGCCCCGCCCTCGCCCGCCTCGACGCGGCCGTCTCCCGCCTGACCGCCCTGGGACACACCGAGGAGACCGAGCCGCTGACGTCACTGGCCGCCCGGCTGCGCGACGAGGACTGAGGGAGCGTCGGAGAGCGACGGAAGCAGGAGCGGCCGGGCGACCGTCACCCGGCCGCTCAGGGGTGCGACAGCTGCCCCGCGCCGCCCCGTCGGCCTATCCGCCCCTGACCGCCCCGCTCGGCGGCCCGGGCCTGCCGCCTGGCCCGGCGACGCTCCCGGCGCATGGCCCGCGCGGTGCTGCTGGGCACCGACACCACACCGTGCCGCTGGTTCCACACCTGCCGGGTCACCCATACGTCCAGCACGCCCCAGGTGGCCACCACCGTGCCCGCCACACTGCCGAGCACCATCGGGAACGCCAGCCAGGATTCCGCCAGCGTGCACAGGAAGGCCACCATGGCCATGATCAGCGTCACGGCGACGACCAGCACCGCGCGCACGGCCGCCGTACGCACCGGATCGGGCAACCGGCGGCGCCGCGCGGGCTCCTCGCGCCACAGCGGCCGGTACCCCGGCGGCCGCTCGTCCGCGCGGGGCTCGGCCCGGGGCTCCGCCCGGACTTCCGGCCCGGCCGCCGGAATGTCCCGAACCGGCGCCTGCGGGGCCGCCGGTGCCGCCACCTCGGTCGCACCCTCGTCCGCGGGCGTCCCGCTCCGCTCCGCCGTGCCCATCAACATGTCACTCCCCACCGCCGACAGACAGCTCGTCCGTGTCCGAAGACACGGCTCCCCTCTGGCTGCCCGGCTTGCGCTGCTTTACGCCGCCCGGGGGCGGGATGCGGCTCCTGTGGCCGATTCCGCCTCCATTTCCCGTAGTGAAAGACGAACGACGAGTCCCCAAGATTCCCGAAAATCCCGCGCAGTCGAATAATTTCGGCCAATCCGCCCGTCGTGCCGCCCCGAGGGCCTCGGCCCCGTCGGCCGATCCCGGGAGGCAATCTCCCGCAATGACCGGACAACTGACCATCGCCGTTACCGGGTGCGGAAGTTCGGCCTCCGGACGGGTCTTCGAGTTACCTGTGTGTCAGTAGTAGGCTCGCGCCGTTTGTTGACGCACATGTGTGCCCCCGCAGTCGGGGGTCGAGCTGGGGGAGGCCATGCGCTTTCGCGGGAAGTCGATCCGCCGGAAGATCGTGGCGCTGCTCCTCGTGCCGCTGGTGTCCCTGACCGCGATCTGGGCCTTCGCCACGGTACTGACGGGCCGTGAGGCCGCCCGGCTGTTCAGCGTCTCCAACGTCGTCGAGGAGATCGGCTACCCGATCGAGGACACCGTCCGCGTCCTCCAGCAGGAACGCCGCCAGACCCTCGTCCACCTCGCCGACCCCCGCGCCTCCGACGGACTCGCCGACCTGCGGCGCAGCCGCACCGCCACCGACGACGCCGTCGCCAAGATCCGCCGCAACGCCGCCGACGCCGACGTGCGGGACGACCTCGGTCGGGCCGGGGAAGAGCGGCTCACCGCCGTACTGGACGCCCTCGACGGCCTCGGCTCCCTGCGCCGCAGCGTCGAGGACGGCACCGTCGACCGCGCCCAGGCCCTCGGCCTGTACAACCGCCTGGTCGACCCCTGCCACGACCTGCTCGCCAACCTCGACGTCGTCGACGACGTGGGCCTCGACAAGCAGTACCGCGCGCTGGTCAACGTCTCCCGCGCCCGGGAACTGCTCTCCCGGGAGGACGCCCTCCTCGGCTCCGCCCTGGTCACCGGGCGGCTCACCCGAGCGGAGACCCGGGACGTCTCGGACCTCGTCGCGCAGCGCACCGTGCTGTACGACATCAACCTGCCGCTGCTGCCCGCCACCGAACGCGGCCGCTACCAGCGCTTCTGGCAGAACGCCTCCTCCGCCCCGCTCCGGGTCGCCGAGCAGGCCGCCGTCTCCTCCGACGGCGGCATGCCGCGCGGAGTCACCGCCCAGAGCTGGGACACCGCCGCCGGAAGCGTCCTGAAGGAACTCGGCGACCTCGACGACCACGCCGCCGACCGCTACCAGGACCGCGTCGACCCGGTCGCCACCAGCACCATCGCCAAGGCCGTCGTCGCCGGAGCGCTCGGTCTGATCGCCCTGCTGTACTCCCTGTTCCTGTCCGTCCGCGTCGGCCGTTCCCTCATCCGCGACCTCAAGCAGCTGCGCCTGGAGGCCCACGAGGCGTCCGGCGTCCGCCTGCCCAGCGTGATGCGCCGCCTGTCGGCGGGCGAGGAGGTGGACGTCGAGACCGAGGTGCCGCGCCTGGAGTACGACCGGAACGAGATCGGCGAGGTCGGCCAGGCCCTCAACACCCTCCAGCGGGCCGCCGTGGAAGCCGCCGTCAAACAGGCCGAACTCCGTGCCGGCGTCTCCGAGGTCTTCGTCAACCTCGCGCGCCGCAGCCAGGTACTCCTGCACAAGCAGCTCACCCTCCTCGACACCATGGAGCGCCGGACCGAGGACACCGAGGAACTGGCCGACCTGTTCCGCCTGGACCACTTGACCACCCGTATGCGCCGGCACGCCGAGGGCCTGGTCATCCTCTCCGGCGCCGCACCCTCCCGGCAGTGGCGCAAGCCCGTCCAGCTCATGGACGTGGTGCGGGCCGCCGTCGCCGAGGTCGAGGACTACGAGCGCATCGAGGTGCGCAGGCTGCCGCGGGTCGCCGTCACCGGCCCCGCGGTCGCCGACCTCACCCACCTGGTGGCCGAACTCCTGGAGAACGCCACGGTGTTCTCGCCGCCGCACACCGCCGTCCAGGTGCTGGGCGAGCGCGTGGCCAACGGCTTCACCCTGGAGATCCACGACCGCGGCCTCGGGATGGCCGCCGACGCCCTCCTCGACGCCAACCTCCGGCTGGCCGAGACGCCCGAGTTCGAGCTGTCCGACACCGACCGGCTCGGCCTGTTCGTGGTCAGCCGGCTCGCCCAGCGGCAGAACGTCCGGGTGTCCCTGCAGCCCTCGCCCTACGGCGGCACCACCGCCGTCGTCTTCGTCCCCGACGCGCTGCTCAGCGACGACGCCCCGGACACCAACGGCGTCGGCTTCCGCCTCGACCGCCCCCAGCAGGCCAAGGAGAAGGAGCGGGCCGACAACCGCCGCTCCGCCCTCTCGCACGTGCCCGCGCGACTCCCGGAGCGGCCGGCCGCCCTGCTGGACGGGCCGGTCGAACTGGAGGCGCCCGTCGACCTGGACGCCCTCGACGGACTCCCGGCCGCCCTCGACGACCAGGAGAGCGAACGCGGCGGCCTGTTCCGCCCCCGCCGCTCCCTGGCCGCGGCCGACGACGACCGGGCCGCCCGGCGCACCGGCCCGCGACGCCCCGAGTCCCGACCCGGTGACGACCCGCCGGCCGAGGACGCGCCCGAGGAGAACGCACCGGTCGCGCTGCCCCGCCGCCGCACCCCCAAGCTGGTCAGCTCGCACGGGCGCCCCGTCCCCGAACGGAGCGACCGCGACAGCGCCGAGGAGCCGCCCGCCACCGGCGCGGACCGGACGCAGACCCCGACCGCGTCCCGCCCCCGAGCGGACGAACTGCCCGCCCTGCCCGCCCGCCGCCGCGGGGACCGCACCGCCGACCGCACCGCGGGCCCCGCGACCGATCGCGGCGACGCCGTGCCCCGCGCGCGCGAGGACGCCCCCGTCGCGGACGCCGGGGCCGGCGCGCTGCCCCGCCGGGTACGGCAGGCCAGCCTGGCGCCCCAGCTCCGGCAGAGCCCCGAACCGGCCACCGAGGACCGCTCCGACCCCGCCGACCGTGACGCCGACGAGGTACGCAGCCGTATGGCCTCGCTCCAGCGCGGCTGGCAGCGCGGCCGCAAGGAGAACGCCGCGGGTGACGACCCACCCGGCGGCACAGCACCATCAGCACCACGAGGAACGACTAAGGGGGACGGTCGATGACCGCACCGAAGGCGACCGGCCACACCGCGACCAAGTCCGGGGAGCTGAACTGGCTCCTCGACGACCTGGTGGACCGCGTCGCGAGCATCCGCAAGGCCGTCGTGCTGTCCGGCGACGGCCTGGCCACGGGTGTGTCCAAGGACCTGACCAGGGAGGACAGCGAGCACCTGGCCGCCGTGGCGTCCGGGTTCCACAGCCTCGCCAAGGGCGTGGGCCGGCACTTCGAGGCGGGCAGCGTCCGGCAGACGGTCGTCGAACTCGACGACGCCTTCCTGTTCGTCACGGCCGCGGGCGACGGGAGCTGCCTGGCCGTCCTGTCCGACGCCGACTCGGACGTCGGACAGGTCGCCTACGAGATGACCCTGCTCGTCAAGCGGGTCGGCGTGCACCTGGGCACCGCGCCGCGCACCGATCTGCCCTCGGGCGGGTAAGTGGGATGACATGAGCGCAGACGGTCAGGGAAGAAACCACTGGTTCGACGACGAGGCCGGCCCCGTCGTCCGCCCGTACGCCATGACGCGCGGCCGCACCACCAGCGCGGCCCAGCACCGCCTCGACCTGATCGCGGTGGTCGTCACGGAACCCCACGCGGACGATCCCGAGGCGGACGTCACCCTCTCCCCGGAGCACGTGGACATCGTCGGCCTGTGCCGCGAGAGCCCGCAGTCGGTCGCCGAACTCGCCGCCGAACTCGACCTGCCCGTCGGGGTCGTGCGGGTCCTGGTCGGCGACCTCGTGGACATCGAACTCGTGCACGTCAACCGGCCCGTGCCGCCGGCCGAACTGCCGGACGAGAACATTCTGCGCGATGTGATCAACGGGTTGAGGGCACTGTGAGCCGGCCCCCGGGCGCGTCGGGCGGCGGCACGTTGAGGAGAAGAGATCGATGATCTTCGGGCGTTCTCAGCGCGGCAAGCCGCCGGTCGAGCCCGTCACGCTCAAGATCCTGGTGGCCGGCGGGTTCGGCGTGGGCAAGACCACCCTCGTCGGCGCGGTCAGCGAGATCAGGCCGCTGCGCACCGAGGAACTGCTCACCGAGGCCGGGCGGCCCGTCGACGACGTCAGCGGGGTGGAGGGCAAGCACACCACCACGGTCGCCATGGACTTCGGACGGATCACCCTGCGCGAGGACCTGGTGCTGTACCTCTTCGGCACGCCCGGCCAGGAGCGGTTCTGGTTCATGTGGGACGAGCTGTCCGAGGGCGCGCTGGGCGCCGTCGTCCTCGCCGACACCCGGCGCCTGGAGGACTGCTTCGCCGCCGTCGACTACTTCGAGCGGCGCTCCATCCCGTTCGTGGTCGGCGTCAACTGCTTCGAGGGAGCGGCGCGCTACCCGGCCGAGACCGTCCGCCAGGCCCTCGACCTCGACGCGGACGTGCCCCTGGTGATGTGCGACGCCCGGGACCGGGAGTCCGTCAAGGAGGTCCTCATCGGCGTCGTCCAGCACGCGATGACCCAGGCGGCGGACCGCCGCCGAGCCGTCACGACCTGAGCCCCGCCGCCGTAGCGCGGCGGGCGCCCGGCGTCGCCGCCGCCTCGGTCCCCTCCTCCCACGCCCCGACCGCTCGGCCGAGGCCTTCCTCCGCCCCCGGGCCCGGGCAGGCCCGTCCCCGCGCACCGAAGTCTCCGGGCCGGGCGGCCCCGGCACAGAGCCCGGCGGGCGTCGGGCCGCCGACCGCACGGGTGCCCCGCCCGGCCTGCGACCCGCCCGCGCGGCTCCTGGCTCAGCCCGCCGGCGCCGTCGTCCGGTCCGTGCCGCGCCTGACCTCGTGACCCGGTGCCTCCGCCCGGCCCAGCACCCAACTCGCCCCGCGCAACGCCTTCGCCGCCTTCTTCAACGGCGCCAGGTGGGCCGCCGCCCGCCGGTGGTCCGGCACGCTGCCCGGCGCGCACAGGACCGTCGCCAAGGACAGCGTCACCGGCAGGCCGCCCGCCGACCACGGCACGTCCAGCACCGCGGCGGCCAGCGGATCCAGTCCTTCCGGATCGCTGAGCACCAGGAAGTCGTCCCCGCCGATGTGACCCACGCGGGTCTCCCCGGCCGCCGTCCGCAGCAGCGCCCGCCCGACCGCCCGGATCAGCTCGTCCCCCGCGGCGAACCCGGCCCCGTCGTTGACCTGTTTGAAGTGGTCCACGTCGAGCCAGCTCAGCGCGAACGCCCGCCCGGCCGCGATGCGCCGGTCCACCTCGGCCGTGATCGCGTCCGAACCGGGCAGCCGGGTCAGCGGATTGAGCCCGGCCGCCTCCTCCACCCGGCTCTCCGCCAACGCCCGCACCAGGTCCGCGAGCCGTACGACACCCACGCACCGACCGCGCGCGTCCACGACGGCCACGTCGTCCGACGTACGGTTCGGGCCCCCTACGGCGACCACGTCCAGCACCTCCCAGGCCGTCGCGTCGACGCCCACGACCCGCGGTGGATCACCGAGCTTGGCGGCCGGCCGGTCGGCGTACAGGGCGTGCCCGTAGCGCCCCGACATCGACAGCAGGAAGCGGGAGCGGTGCACCGAGCGCACCGGAACCCCGTCCCGGTCGACCAGCAGCACCCCGGACACGTCCGGCGCCCCGGTCAGCAGCGCCCGCACCCGCCCCGCCGAGGCCGTCACCGGCAACAGCGCGGCCGGCCGGACGAACTGCGCCACCGGCGGCCCCGACCGGGACGCCGGCACGAGGCCGGGGGAGCCCGGCGGAACGTACACGTCCACCGTGGGCAGCCGCGCGGGCGGCGCGAACAGCTCGCCCTGCGCCAACTGCGCCCCCGCCGCCCGCGCGACGCGGCACTGGGCCTCCGTCTCCACGCCCTCGACGGCCAGCAGCGCCCCCGACTCCTCGCACAGCACCCGCATCGCCCGTACGGCAGCCGGCCGCGCCAGCAGCGACGCGTCGAGCTTCACCAGCTCCGGCGCCAGATCCGTCAGCAGCCGCAACGGCGCGTCCCCGTCACCGACCCCGTCCGCGCAGATCCGGAACCCCTGCCGCCGCAAGGCGGCCACCGCGTCGAGCAGGGCCTGCCGCGGCACGTGCGTGTAGGGCGGACACACGTCCAGTGTCACCTCCCACGGGAGCCGTCCCGCCTCGCGCACGGCGTCGTGCAGGGGCTGGAGACCTCCCAGGTCGGCGAGCGTGCCCGCGAACACGTTGACGTGCAGCGGCAGCAGCGTCTCCCGGCGCACCGCCGCGCGCAGCGCCGACACCGCGAGCAGACCGTCGAGTTCGGGATCGCGTCGCGCCTCGGCGAGCACGTCACCGGTCTCCGGCCGGGCCAGTATCTCCAGCGCCGCGACCCCGCCGGTCGTCAGGTTGACCACCGGCTGGAAGGCGAAGCGGAGAGTGTCCGTCCAGGAGCGCACGGGAGCAGGATGGCCCGACGGCCCCGCGCCCGGGCCCAGTTCACGCGACGTTCACGCAGGATTCCCGCGCGCTCACGCAGCGTATGGCCGGCGTGTCGCAGCGCCGCCCACTTCCCCCGCCGCGCCCCACCCTGATAGATGCAGGGGACATGACACGACTCTCCGCCGCGCTCCGCGGTCTGGTCACCACCGTCGCCGCCCTGCTCGCCGTCACCTCCCTCCCCGCCGCGGCAGCCCCCGCCGCCGCCCAGGTCCGCCCCGACCCCAGGGCGCCGGAGGACTTCGTCGCCCTGCGCAGCGTCGATGCGACGATCATCGAAGAGATGCGCTACGTCACCGCGCACAACTTCGTCGGCGAGCGCGTCGACGGTTACCGGCAGCCCCTGTGCATCCTCACCCGCCCCGCGGCCGAGGCCCTCCACCGCGCCCAGACCCGGCTGCTGCGCCAGGGCTACTCCCTCAAGGTGTACGACTGCTACCGCCCGCAGCGCGCCGTCGACCACTTCGTCCGCTGGGCCGAGGACCTCGACGACCAGGCCATGAAGGCCGAGTTCTACCCGGACGTCGACAAGACCCGCCTGTTCGCCGACGGCTACATCGCCGAGAAGTCCGGCCACAGCCGCGGTTCGACCATGGACCTCACCCTCGTCCGGCTCCCGGCGAGGCCCACCCGCCCGTACCACCCCGGACAGCCCCTGGTGCCCTGCTACGCGCCACAGGACGAGCGCTTCCCCGACAACTCCGTCGACATGGGTACCGGTTACGACTGCTTCGACACCCGCTCGCACACCCTCGACCCCCGCGTCCAGGGCGCCCAGCGCGCCAACCGGCTGCTGCTCAAGGACACCCTGGAGGACGTCGGCCTGGTCAACCTCCCCGAGGAGTGGTGGCACTTCACGTACAAGCCCGAGCCGTACCCGGACACCTACTTCGACTTCCCGGTCTCCGCGAAGTCGCTCGCCGGCCGCCGCTGACCGGCCTGCCGGAGGCGTCCACTCCGTGATCGGATACAGTCCGCCGCGTGTCCGAAACTGAAACCTCCGTTCCCAACTCCGCGCCCGACTCCCACTGTTCGAGCTGCGGATCGCCCTACGGAGAGGGCGTCTCCGGCTGGCCCCGCACCTGCCCCGCGTGCGGCACGGTGGCCTACCGCAACCCACTGCCGGTCGCGGTGGCCCTCCAGCCCGTGTACGACACGCAGGGCACCGCCCTGGTCGTCATCACCCGCACCGTGGCCCCCGCCCTCGGGGGCGTCGCCCTGCCCGGCGGCTACGTCGACGACCGCGAGGACTGGCGCCAGGCCGTCGTCCGCGAACTCAAGGAGGAGACCGGCATCGACGCGGCGAGCCGCGACGTACGCCTCGCCGACGCCATGAGCTCGCCCGACGGCCACCTGCTGCTCTTCGGGCTGCTGCCCGAACGGCCCGCCGAGGGCCTGCCGCCCTCCGCCGCCACGGACGAGACCGAGGGATGGCACCTGCTGCGCGGGGCGGAGGAGCTGGCCTTCCCGCTCCACACCCGGGCCGTACGGGCCTTCTTCGAGGGTCGCTACATCTGAGCCGCGGGCTCGGCCAGCCCCCGGACGCGGACCGGGCAGGACGGCTCGCTCAGACCGTCCTCGCCCTCCCGTTCCACGACCACCCGCGGCCCCTCCCAGCGGGACACGTACCGTTCGATCTCCGGTTCCACCCAGCCGTCGCCCGCGTCCGGCACGACCAGCCCACCGCCGGTCCGCCCCCGCGCGGGCGCCCACACCTCCAGCTCCGGCGTGCCGTCCTCCCCGCGCACCGGAACCACCGCTCCCGCGCGCGCGAACACCGGAATCCGCGCCCGGGGGGCGTCGACCAGCACCTGCGCCGGCCCCTCGTACGCCCGCTCCGTCGCCACGTCGTACCAGCGCCCCCGCGGCAACCGCACCGCACGCCGGTCCGCCCCGGCATCGAGCACCGGGGCCACCAGCAGACAGTCGCCCAGCAGAAAGGCGTCCTCGCAGTCCCGCAGCGCCCGGTCCTCCGGCGCCTGCCACCACAGGGGACGCACATACGGAGCACCGGTGCGCCGGGCCAGGTGCGCCAGCGTCACGAAGTACGGCAGCAGCCGCCGCCGCCCGACGAGCGCCGCGCGCGCGTGCTCCACCACCTCGGCCCCGAACGCCCACGGCTCCCGCCGCCCCGACCGCGCCCCTGAGGAGGTGCGGAACAACGGCAGATGGGCGGCCAGCTGCAACCACCGCAGCCACAGCTCCGGCGACGCACTCCCCGCGGCGCCGCCCACGTCCACCCCCGCGAACGGCACCCCGCACAGCCCGAGCCCCAGCACCTGCGCCAGCGACGCCCGCAACCCCGGCCAGCCCGGGGCCACGCCCCCGGACCAGACGCCGCCGTAACGCTGCAGGCCGGCCCAGCCGGAACGGGACAGGACCAACGGCCGCTCGTCGGGCGTCAGCGCCCGCAGCCCCTCGTACCCGGCCCGCGCCATGCACAGCGCGTAGACGTTGTGCGCCTCCCGGTGGTCGCCGCCCCCGCCCTCCAGCGCGTGCCGGGCCGAGCGCGGCAACGTCGGCTCCCCGAAGGCGGCGAACGACGTCGGCGCGTCCAGGTCGTGCCAGACCCCGGCGAACCCCCGCCCCAGCCGCTCCTCGTGGAGCCCGCCCCACCACTCCCGCGTCCCCGCCCGCGTGAAGTCCGGGAACACCACCTCCCCGGGCCGTCCCACCCCGCGCACCACCGCCCCGGCGGCGTCCCGCACGAACACGTCCGCGCGCGTCCCGCCGTCGTACACCGCGGTGCCCGGCGCGCGCGGAACCGCCGGTTCGACGGCCGACACCAGCCGGACGCCCTCCCGGCGCAGCTCCTCGGCGAGCACGGGCAGCTTCGGGAAGCGCTCCTCGTCGACCGTGAACACCTGTTGGGCATCGGTGTGCCCCAGCCCCAGATGCACCGCGTCCAGCGGCAGATCACGCTCCTGGTGACCGGCCACGACCCGCCTCAGGTCCTGCTCGTCGCCCGAGCCCCACCACGCGTGCTGATGCCCGAGCGCCCACGCCGGCGGCAGCGCGGGCGCGCCGGTCAGCGACGCCCAGGTCAGCAGCGCACGGGCGGGCGTACCCACCGTCACCCAGCACCGCAGCGGCCCGCCGTCCATCCGCAGCACACTGCGCCCCGGCCGGTCGTGCCCCGATCCGGCCCCCTCCTCACCCTCCCGCAGCACCACCGTGCCGTCCCACGCGCTGTCGTGGAAGACCAGGTGCGTACCCGCGTCCGCCACCACCAGCTGCACCGGCATCGTGACGGCCGAGGCGCCCTCGGCGGAGGGGGACGGGCCGGGACCGGTGTTCCACAGCCGGTACGTGCCGTCCCGCAGCCGGGGACCCGCCGACCGGCCGCCGAGCCCGAAGAACCGGGCGTCGGCCGCCACCTCCGACCGCTGCGTCCAGCGCGCGGGACCGCCGTCGACCGGCTCCCACCAGCGGGGCGGCAGCTCACGCCGCAGGACCACACCCCCGGGCGTACGCACCTCCACCGCGCCGTGCCGGGACACGGCCACCGTCGCCCGCTCCGCCACCACCCGCCAGCCGCCGTCCTTGTCCGGCTCCAGCACCGCCCGCGGATCCGGCTCCGGACAATGGCCCGCCAACGCGTAGGACGGCTCCGGGCCGGCCCCGTCCCAGCCCCAGAACACGGCTCCGTTCACCGCGACGAGGATCCGCAGCTCCGAACGCCCGAACCGCACCACACCGCCCCCTGGCCCCGGCTCCACCTCCCGCATCGGACCCGGCACCCGCGCCCGCTCCGCACCGCGCGGCGGCAGCCCGGCCGCATCGACACGCCGCCTGCGCCACGCCGCCCGTACCGTACGCAACCCCTGCGCCATCCCCCCGGAACCCACCGTCTTCATCGAACGCACCAGGTCACGACCGTCCATGCTGCTCACCCTGCCACCGACCGGCGCGTGCGGGGGCGTCGTTCAACTGCCGTTCACCCGTGACCGGACCACATCTTCATGTCGCCGACTATGTGGGCCGCGCCCTGGTGTGGAAGTCGATCACATGGCATCGTCCCTGTCAGCCGCGTCACGCGCACACCCCGGCCCGTGCGCGGAGGACGCACACGACGCGCACAGTCCGGGAGTCGCCCCATGCCGACCGAGAATTCCCAGCCGCTCTGGCAGCCGGATGCACGACGCATTGCCGAGGCCCGCATCACCAGGTTCCAGACCTGGGCCGCCGAGCACCACGGCGCCCCCGCCACGGGCGGGTACGCCGCCCTGCACCGCTGGTCCGTCGACGAGCTGGAGACCTTCTGGAAGGCCGTCACCCAGTGGTTCGACGTCCGCTTCTCGACCCCCTACGCGCGCGTGCTCGGCGACCGCACGATGCCCGGCGCCCAGTGGTTCCCCGGCGCCACCCTGAACTACGCCGAACACGCCCTGCGCGCGGCCGACACCCGCGCGGACGAGCCGGCCCTCCTGTACGTCGACGAGACCCACGAACCGAGCCCGGTCACCTGGACCGAGCTGCGCCGCCAGGTCGGCTCACTCGCCGCCGAACTGCGCGCCCTCGGCGTACGCCCCGGCGACCGCGTCAGCGGCTACCTCCCCAACATCCCGCAGGCCGTGGTCGCCCTCCTCGCCACCGCCGCCGTGGGCGGAGTCTGGACCTCCTGCGCGCCCGACTTCGGCGCCCGCAGCGTCCTGGACCGCTTCCAGCAGGTCGAACCCGTCGTCCTGTTCACCGTCGACGGCTACCGCTACGGCGGCAAGGAACACGACCGCCGCGACACCGTCGCCGAACTCCGCCGGGAACTGCCCACCCTCCGCGCGGTGATCCACATCCCGCTCCTCGGCACCGAGGCGCCCGACGGCGCGCTGGACTGGGGAGCCCTGACCGCCGCCGACACGGAGCCCGTGTTCGAGCCGGTGCCCTTCGACCACCCCCTGTGGGTGCTCTACTCCTCCGGCACCACCGGTCTTCCCAAGGCCATCGTCCAGTCCCAGGGCGGCATCCTCGTCGAGCACCTCAAACAGCTCGGCCTGCACTGCGACCTCGGCCCCGAGGACCGCTTCTTCTGGTACACCTCCACCGGCTGGATGATGTGGAACTTCCTCGTCTCCGGCCTGCTCACCGGCAGCACGATCGTCCTCTACGACGGCAGCCCCGGCTTCCCGGCCACGGACGCCCAGTGGCGCATCGCCGAACGCACCGGCGCCACCCTCTTCGGCACCTCCGCCGCCTACGTCATGGCCTGCCGCAAGGCCGACGTCCACCCGGCCCGCGACCTGGACCTCTCCGCGATCCAGTGCGTCGCCACCACCGGCTCCCCGCTCCCGCCCGACGGCTTCCGCTGGCTGCACGACGAGTTCGCCGCGAGCGGCGCCGACCTGTGGATCGCCTCCGTCAGCGGCGGCACCGACGTCTGCTCCTGCTTCGCGGGCGCCGTCCCCACCCTCCCGGTCCACATCGGCGAACTCCAGGCACCCGGCCTCGGCACCGACCTCCAGTCCTGGGACCCGAGCGGCAACCCCCTCACCGACGAGGTCGGCGAGCTGGTCGTCACCAATCCCATGCCCTCGATGCCGATCCGCTTCTGGAACGACCCCGACGGCAGCCGTTACCACGACAGCTACTTCGACACCTACCCCGGCGTCTGGCGGCACGGCGACTGGATCACCCTCACCTCCCGCGGCTCCGTCGTCATCCACGGCCGCTCCGACTCCACCCTCAACCGGCAGGGCGTCCGCATGGGCTCCGCCGACATCTACGAAGCCGTCGAGCGGCTCCCGGAGATCAAGGAGTCCCTCGTCATCGGCATCGAACAGCCCGACGGCGGCTACTGGATGCCCCTCTTCGTGCACCTGGCACCCGGGGCCGCCCTCGACGACGCCCTCCTGGACCGCATCAAGCAGACCATCCGCGCGAACCTGTCCCCGCGCCACGTCCCCGACGAGGTCATCGAGGTGCCAGGCATCCCGCACACCCTGACCGGCAAACGCATCGAGGTCCCGGTCAAGCGCCTCCTCCAGGGCACCCCCCTGGACAAGGCCGTCAACCCCGGCTCCATCGACAACCTCGACCTGCTGCACTTCTACGAGGACCTCGCCCGCAAACGCTCCTGACCAGGACACCGACGAGCCGGCCGCCCCGAACAGCGGCCGGCTCCCCGCGCCCGCCCGACGCCGTTGTCAGTGCCGCCGATTACTGTGAGTGAGCATTGATCGACCGTGCACAGGGGGAAACATGGCGTACACCGACCAGACCGACCACACCATGCGACGCGTCCTGCGCCGCGAGATCGCCGGCACCATCGGACTGCTCACCGACGAGCACGACTTCCGCGCCATGCGGCGCTACCGCAGCTTCACCTTCCACGACCACACCGCCTACCTCCACCAGGTCGAAGCCCTCCTCAGGGCACGCGCGGCACAGGGCACGCACACCACGGTCGCGCTCTTCGACCCGCAGGAGTACGCCGACTACTGCACGGCCGCGGGCCTCGACGCCGACGCTCCCGCCAGCCGCGCCCGCTTCACCGCCGAACTCGCCGCCCACGGCCCCACCGTGCCCTACGAGGGCCAACCCCTCGCCGACCTGCTCCCGACCCTGGTCGACGAAGCCGTCCGCCAGGCCACCTGGGAGTACACGTCCACCCTGCTCGCCCGCCTCGGCGACTGCGCCACCTGCGGCGAGGACCTCGGCCGGGCCGCCTTCACCCGCGCCACCCGCCTCCTGCGCCGCGTCCTCGAAACGGCACCACCGGGCAGCCGGCACCTGGTCTGCAGCGTCGCGGGCCATCCCGAGGAGACCCTGTCCTCCGTCCTCCTCGTCGACACGGAGAGCGACGGCACCCAGCGCATCGACGAGGCCGAGGCCCTGGAGTTCACCAGCGTCCTCGCCCTCGGCCTGGCCACCCACAGCCCCGGCGGACTCGTCATGCGGATCAGCAGCCCCAGCGGCCCCGACCGCATCCACGGCTGGCGCCTGCGGGGATACGGCCTCGAACCCCTCACCGCCGCCGAGGTCTTCGACGCCTACTGCACCGACGTCGAGTCCGGCGACCTGATCTCCCCGGAATCCAACGTCGACTACTGCGCACCGCCCGACCTCGGAGACGACCGCATGCCACCGGGACACCACCACTGAACGCGGGCGGGGCGCCCCACCCGAAGGCGGAACGCCCCGCACCACATCGACAACGGCAGCGACGACCACGGCCGCCCCCGGCTCCTACTCGCCGGACAGCACCGCCTGCGCGGCGTTCCGCGCCTCCTCGGCGCTGTCCGCCGCCCGGGCCGCAGCCGCGGCCCGCTCGCACTGCGCCAGCGTGAACTTCGCCAACGTCGCCCGCACATACGGCAGCGACGCCGCACCCATGGACAGGGAGGTGACACCGAGACCGGTCAGCACACACGCCAGCAGCGGATCCGACGCGGCCTCACCGCAGACACCGCAGCTCTTGCCCTCGGCCTTCGCCGCCTCGGCCGACAGCGCGACCAGATCGAGCAGCGCCGGCTGCCACGGGTCCTGCAACCGGGACACCGCGCCCACCTGACGGTCGGCGGCGAAGGTGTACTGCGCGAGGTCGTTCGTCCCCAGCGACAGGAACTCGACCTCCTGCAGCACCGAACGGGCCCGCAGCGCGGCCGACGGGATCTCCACCATCGCGCCGAACTTCGCCCGCAGCCCGGCCTCCCGGCATGCGTCGGCGAACGCCTTGGCATCGGCCCGGTCCGCCACCATCGGCGCCATGACCTCGAGGTAGACCGGCAGGCCCTCCGCCGCCTTCGCCAGCGCCGTCAGCTGCGTACGCAGCACGTCCGGGTGATCGAGCAGCGTCCGCAGGCCCCGCACACCGAGCGCGGGGTTCGGCTCGTCACCGGGGGTCAGGAAGTCCAGCGGCTTGTCGGCGCCCGCGTCCAGCACCCGGACCACGACCCGGCCCTCCGGGAACGCCTCAAGCACCTGACGGTAGGCGGTGACCTGCTTCTCCTCCGACGGCGCGTTCTGGCTGTCGTCGAGGAACAGGAACTCGGTCCGGAACAGGCCGACGCCCTCCGCGCCCGCCTCGACCGCCGCGGGCACGTCGGCGGGACCACCGATGTTCGCCAGCAGCGGCACCTTGTGACCGTCCGAGGTCGCGCCCGGCCCCGTCGCGGCGGCCAGCGCGGCCTTGCGTTCGGCGGCCTCGGCCGTCAGCCGCGCCTTCTTCTCCTCACCGGGATTCACGAAGATCTCACCGGTGCTCCCGTCCACGGCGACGACGGTGCCCTCGGGAATCTCGCCCGCGCCCGGCAGGGCCACCACGGCAGGCACGCCGAGCGCCCGCGCGAGAATCGCGCTGTGGCTGGTCGGCCCGCCCTCCTCGGTGACGAAGCCCAGGACGAGCGTCGGGTCGAGCAGCGCGGTGTCGGCAGGCGCCAGATCCCGCGCGATGAGGACGTACGGCTCGTCGCTGTCCGGAACGCCCGGCATCGGCACCCCCAGCAGCCTGGCGACGATACGATTCCGCACGTCGTCGAGGTCGGCCACGCGACCGGCCAGGTACTCCCCGGCACCGGCCAGCAGGGCGCGGTAGGCGGCGAAGGCGTCGTACACGGCACGCTCGGCAGTGCTGCCGACCGTGATCCGCCGCTCGACGTCGGCCAGCAGCTCGGGGTCCTGGGCCATCATGGCCTGCGCCTCGAGCACGGCCTGGGCCTCGCCCCCGGCCAGATTGCCGCGCGCCATCAGATCGGCAGCCACAGCCTCCACGGCCTTGCGGGCGCGCCCCTGCTCGCGCTCCGCGTCCTCGGCCGGAATCTGCTTCGCCGGCGGCTCCAGGACCGCCGTCCCCATGTGCCGAACCTCGCCGATCGCCACACCGTGGCTCACGCCGACGCCTCGCAGCGTTGTCTCCATCTCACCCGTCCCGATAGTGCGGCGGGTCCCGCCGCCGCGGTGGTTGTCCTACCAGCCGTCGAAGCCGTCGTGTCACGGCATCGGCGTCACTTCCAGAGGAAGAGACTCTCGCCGGCCTTCACGTCGCCGTCCTCACGGAGTTCGGTGAGCGCCTCGGCCGTGGCCTCCAGGGCCACGATCGGGCAGATCGGCGACTTGCCCGCGGCCTCGACCGCGGCCGGGTCCCAGCGCACCACGCCCTGACCGCGCTCGACGGTGTCGCCCTTGTTCACGAGCAGCTCGAAGCCCTCGCCGTTGAGCTGCACGGTGTCGATGCCGAGATGGGTCAGTACACCGTGCCCGCTCGCGTCGACGACGACGAAGGCGTGCGGGTGCAGGGAAACGATGACGCCGTCGACCGGAGCGACCGCCTCGGAAGCCTCCCGCACGGGGTCGATGGCGGTGCCCGGGCCGACCATGGCCCCGGAGAAGACGGGATCGGGCACAGCGGCCAGGCCGATGGCGCGTCCTGCGAGCGGGGACGAGACGGTGGTCATGGGAAGCCTCCCAGGGCGGAGATCTGTACGGGCCGTCACTGCCTGTCCCGGACGGCACACTGAGCAGCAGGGTATGTCATAGGAAGTACCGGTTCCGCATGAGTGTTCCGATTAGAGGTCTAGACCACACTCCTCACGGATTTGCACCCGTTCTGCGGCTCCGTGTACAGTCGTTAGTCCTGCCTGAGGTTGAGCGATGCACAGCAAGGCGTCCTCGCCCCGGCAGTACCCAACTCATCAGATCCTATCGCTGGATCACCTTCTGCATGCCCGCGGGACGGTGGTCAAGAGCACCGGGAAAGCCTGATAGTGTTGGAAAC
>NZ_JAIOJZ010000006.1 GCF_020404845.1 Streptomyces hyderabadensis
CGTCCCTACTTTGCGGCCATGTTCTTCACCTACCTGAGGCGCGAGCTGCGCCGCCGCAGAAAGGCGGCCCTCGTCGTCGCCTCCGGACTGGCCCTGGGCATCGCCCTGGTCATCGTCGTCGACTCGGTCTCCTCCGGCATGGGCCGGGCCCAGGACAAGGTCCTGCAGTCCCTGTACGGGCTCGGCACGGACATGACGGTCACCAAGGCCGCCGAGGCCTCCTCCGGCAGCACCGCCGAACGGCCGCGCTTCCGCTTCGACGCCCAGGACGACGGCTCCGAGGAGGAGCAGAGCACCGACCGCGTCATGGTGCAGGGCTTCCAGACGCTGGCGAGTTCCACCGTCGGCAAGGTCGCCGGGCAGAGCGGCGTCGCCGACGCGGTGGGCGGCCTGAGCCTCCAGGTCGTCAAGGTCAGCGGCGAGTTCTCGCGCGGCCAGTTCAAGCAGGACACCTCCGGCGGCGGCGCGGGCCAGGGCGGCGGCCCGGGCGGCGGCCAGTCCCCGCAGGGCCGGGTCGAGGGCGGCGGCGCCGACTTCGACGTCAACAGCTACTCCGTCTACGGCACCGACGTCACCGAGCCCGCCCTCGGTCCGCTGACCACGTCCACCATCACCAGCGGGCGCACCTTCAAGGAGTCGGAGACCGACGCCAAGGTGGCCGTCGCCGACTCGGCCTACGCCAAGGAGAAGAAGCTCAAGACCGGCAGCACGGTCACCGTCAAGGACACGAAGTTCGAGATCGTCGGCATCGCCACGGCCGACAGCGGCGACGCGGCGGCCAACCTCTACGTGCCGCTGAAGCAGGCCCAGACGCTGGGCGACGCGAAGGACAAGGTCACCACGATCTACGTCAAGGCGACCGACTCGCAGCGCATCGACGGCGTGAAGTCCGCGATCCAGAAGAACATCTCGGGTACGACGGTCACCACCTCCGCCGACCTCGCCGACACCGTGTCCGGCTCCCTGTCCACCGCCTCCTCGCTCGCCACCGGCGTCGGCAAGTGGCTGTCGGTCGTCGTGCTGGCGGCGGCCTTCCTGGTCGCCGGTCTGCTCACCTCCTCCGCCGTCTCCCGCCGGGTGCGCGAGTTCGGCACGCTCAAGGCGCTCGGCTGGCGCTCGGGCCGGGTCACCCGGCAGGTGATCGGCGAGGCCGTCGTCAACGGCCTGGTCGGCGGCGCCCTCGGCATCGCGCTGGGCCTCGCGGGCGCCTACGCCGTCACCGCCGTCAGCCCGACGCTGCAGGCCCAGCTGGGCGGCGGCACGGGCGGTGGCGGCGGCACTGGCGGGCCCGGCGGCCTGGGCGGGGGCGGCATGGGCGGTCCCGGCCGGCAGGCCGCCGCCAAGACCCTGGACATCGCGCTGACCGCACCCGTCAGCCTCACCACCATCGCCCTCGCGGTGGGCCTCGCCGTGGCCGGCGGGCTCGTCGCCGGCGGCTTCGGCGGCTGGCGCGCCTCGCGGCTGCGCCCCGCGGACGCCCTGCGCCGCGTCGAGTAGCGCCACCCTCCCCCCGTACCCCAGGAGTTGCACCATGTACGAACTCAGCGGCGTCACCAAGCGCTACACCCGCGGCAAGGCCACCGTGCACGCCCTCGACGGCGTCGACCTGACCATCGCCGACGGCGACCGGCTCGTCATCCAGGGCCCCACCGGCGGCGGCAAGTCCACCCTGCTCCAGATGCTGGGCGCCCTCGACCGGCCCAGCACGGGCCAGGTCGTCCTCGACGGGACCGACCTCGCGAAGCTCCCCGAGGCCCGGCTGACCCGGGTGCGCAGCGAGAGCATCGGCTTCGTCTTCCAGTCCTTCAACCTGATCCCGACCCTGACCGCCCAGGAGAACGTCGAGACCGCCCTGGTCCCGCTCGGCGTCAAGGCGAAGGACCGGCGCGAGAAGGCCGCCGAGGCCCTGGCCTCCGTCGGCCTCGGCGAACGCCTCGGCCACCTGCCCGGCGAGATGTCCGGCGGCCAGCAGCAGCGCGTCGCCATCGCCCGCGCCCTGGTGAAGCAGCCCAAGGTGCTGCTCGCCGACGAACCCACCGGAAACCTCGACGAGTCGACCCGCGACGAGATCATGGACGTGCTCGACCGCATGTGGAAGGAGCTGGGGCTCACCTTCGTGATGGTCACCCACGACTCGGCGATCGCGAAGAAAGCCCCCCGTGTGGCGACCATCCGCAAGGGACGCATCACGGTGAAGGAGAACGCGTCGGCCTGACCTTCAGCAGGCCAGGTCCAGCCACTGACCGACGGGCAGGATCCGGGCGCGCCGCCCGGCGTGCGTGCGGAACCCGGCCGCCGGGTCGGCGACCTCGGCGTAGCCCGGGATCTTGTCCGGCTGCTCCGGCTCGTAGTGGATCGGCACCGCGAGCCGGGCGTCGAGGATCTCCGCTGCCGCGGCGGCCTGCAGCGGGTCCAGCGCGGCGGGCACCGGGCTCGGCGGCTGCAGGTGCGGTGCGTCGACCACCGCGCCGTTGGCGGGCAGGAACACCGCGTCGAAGGGGCTGAACCGGCGGGCGACGAGCCACCAGAAGCCGTGGAACATCGTGTCGCCGCCGTGGAAGATCCGCTGTCCGTCGGCCTCCACCACCCAGTTCAGCTGCGGGTCGCCCAGCCCGTCGACGGCGGGGACCGCCGTGACGCGGAACGGCCCGAGGTCGCGCGTGGACCAGACGTCCACGACCTCGACGGCCAGCCGGTGCCGGACCAGCTCGCGCTCGGCCGGCAGCGTCGTCACGTTGTCCACGTCGTCACCGTGACCGGGCGCCGGCCGCAGCACCGGCGCCCCCTGCGTCAACACCTCCGAGAGCGCGGACGCGTCGGTGTGGTCCCGGTGCAGGTGGGTGACGAGCGCGGCGGACGCCGGTCCGCTCGGCGCAGCCACGTTCTCGCCGGGCTTCCACCCCGTGAACAGCGGCGAGAGGTCCCGCACGTAGTCGATCACCAGCCGCTCGCCGCCCGCCTCGACCTCCAGTCCGGCCCAGCCCAGTCGTCGCACCCGCATCTCGTACTCCTTCGTTCCGGTGGACTCCGGACATTAGCGTACGGTCGTTCGCTAAATCAATAGCGAACGGTCGTGCGCTAATCTGGGGTGCATGTCACCACGACGTTCAGCGGCCGAAGCGCAGGCCACCAGGGGCCGGATCCTCGGCCGTGCCGCCGAGATCGCCTCCGAAGAAGGGCTGGACGGCATCACCATCGGCCGGCTCGCCGAAGAGCTGGAGATGAGCAAGTCCGGGGTGCACAAGCACTTCGGCACCAAGGAGACGCTGCAGATCTCCACCCTGGACAAGGCGTTCGTGGACTTCTGGCACCGGGTGGTCGAACCGGTGCTGGGCGAGCCGCCGGGCCTGCGGCGGCTGCGCGCGCTGTGCGCCAACTCCGTGGGCTACCTGGAAGAACCCCTGCTGCCCGGCGGCTGCCTGATGACCGCGGCACTCAGTGAGTACGACGGCCGCCCCGGCCGGGTCCGCGACGCGGTGGCCGAGGTGTGGTCCCGCTGGCGCGAACAGCTGCGGTCCGACCTGACCGCGGCGGTGGACAACGGTGAGCTGCCCGCCGGCTTCGACGTCGACCAGGCGCTGTTCGAGATCGTCGCGGCGGGGCTTGCCCTCAACGCGGCCATGCAGCTCCAGCACGACCGCACGGCCGCGGACCGGGCCCGACGCGCGATCGAACGGGCCCTGGACCAGTCCTGACCCTCACCGTCCGCTCCGGACCGCCGGGGATGGCGGGGCGGCGGGCGCCCGAGCGTCGTCGGGCGGCGGCTCTCCCGCCAGCTCGCACCAGACCGTCTTGCGGTCCCCGCACTGCTCCACGCCCCACCGCAGCGCCAGCGCGTCGAGGAGGGCGAGGCCGCGCCCGGACTCGTCGGTGACACCGGCCGGTCCGGTGAGGAGGGGCAGGGCGCGTGGGTCGGGGTCGGTGACCTCCACACGCGTGTGGCCGGTGGGCAGGACGGCGACGCGGACGGTCGCGGGGGTGCCCTCGCCCACGTGGTCGATCACGTTCGTCAGCAACTCGGTCACGCACAGGCGGACGTCGTGGTCGTAACGGCGGAGAAGGCGGCGCACCTCCGGTACGGCCTCCGGCGTGGCGAGCAGGCTCAGTTCCCAGGTCGTCACGGCGCCGCCCGACGCAGGACCGCGGCGAGCGCACGGGCGGTGGCCGCGTTGCAGTTGCCGAGCGAGACGAGACCGGTGGGCGGTGCGTACGCGCCGGCGAACGTCGGCAGGTCCAGGCCGAGGGAGGGCAGGGCGATGCCGTGCAGGGCGAGGGCGGCGCGCAGCTCCTCCACGCAGCGGGTCATGTCGTCCTGCGGACGGGGCGGTTGGGTCATGAACGGGCGCCTTTCCGTGTGCGCTCTGTGACGAACGCCTCACACAGTGACGTTCGGCGCCCTACCGTGAAAGGGATCTCGCGTCGGCAGCCCGGAGTGCGGAAGAGGCAACGCCATGGCACAACGCAAGGACATCGACGGCTCGACGAGCGTCCCGACCTTCTACGGCAAGGAGTTGAGGTGGCAGCGGGAGCGGGCCGGGCTGTCGCTGGAGGCGCTGGTCGAGGGCAGCTTCTACGGCAAGTCGCACCTGAGCGACATCGAACGGGGCGAGCGGCGCATGCCGTTGGACCTGGCCCGGCACGCGGACCAGGTACTGGGGACGGACGGGTTCTTCGAGCGACGGTGCGAGGACGTGCGGAAGGCGCGGCGGGGAGGGCACGCGGAGTACTTCGTGGACGTCGCGGAGATGGAGAAGCGTGCGCAGGAGATCGAGGAGTGGGACCCGACGCTCATCCCAGGGCCGCTACAACTGGCGCCGTAGATCAGGGCTGTCGTGCTGGCCGCTCACCCATCGGACTCGGAGGAGACGGTGGCCGGGAAAATCGAGGCGCGGCGATCACGAGCGTGGCTTTTCGAGGACCAGCAGGCACCCGAAAGTTGGCTCGTGCTGCACGAGTCGGTTCTGCGACAACCGATCATTCCGCCCGACACGATGGCCGACCAGCTCGCTCATATCGCCGAGGTGGCACGCAAGCGCCGGGCGGTTCCGCAGGTCCTTCCGCTGAGTTCAGGCGCCCACCCCTTCATGATGGGCACGACAAGGTTCATGACCTTTGCCGATGCCCCGCCGGTCATGTACACGGAGGGGATGTACAGCGGGCAATTGGTCGATGATCCGGGGCTCGTGAGGCAGTATGCGAAGGCGTACGGTCGTCTCAGGGCCGCAGCGCTTCCTCCCGAACCGTCCCTCAAGCTCATTGAGCAAGCAGCAGAGGACTATCGAAATGGCAAGTACCCGGAGCGTTTCCTGGGCGGCATGGCGTAAGAGCAGCTACAGCAACGGCGACGGCGGCCACTGCGTCGAAGTCGCCGACGGCATCCCCGGCCTCGTCCCCGTCCGGGACTCCAAGGTCTCCCGCGACGGCGACGGCCCCGTCCTCCTCCTCACCGCCCGCGCCTGGGCCCCCTTCGACACCGCGCTGAGCCGGGGCACCCTCAGGGCGTGACCGCGGCCGCCGCCGCGTCCGTACCCCAGCTCGCCAGCAGCCGCAGCGCGTCCGCCGACGGGGAGCCGGGCTCCGCGTGGTACGTCACGAAGGCCTGCTCGTCGTCGTCGACCAGGCGGAACGTCTCGAAGGACAGGGTCAGGTCGCCGACCAGCGGGTGCCGCATCCGCTTGACGCCGTAGCTCTTCTCCTTGACGTCGTGCGTGGCCCACAGACGGCGGAACTCCTCGCTCTTCACCGACAGCTCGCCGACCAGCGCGGACAGTCGCGGGTCGTCCGGATGGCGGCCCGCGTCCATGCGCAGGAAGCTGACCATGTCGTAGGCCTTCTGGTCCCAGTCGACGAACAGCTCCCGGTAGTCCGGATTCAGGAAGACCAGCCGCGCCCAGTTCCGCTCCGCGGCGGGCAGCTTGCCCCAGTCGCCGAAGAGGGCGGCGGCCATCCGGTTCCAGGCGAGGATCTCCGAGCGGCGGCCCGACACGTACGCCGGGACCGTGTCGATCGACTCCAGGAGCTGGAGCAGCGCCACCCGCACCGGCTGCTTGCCCCGCGGGGCCCCGGCCCGCCGGCGCTGCTGCTTCGGCCGCGCCAGGTGCGTCAGGTGGGCCTGCTCCGCGTCGGTCAGCCGCAGCGCGCGGGCGATGGCGTCCAGGACCTCCGCCGACACGTTCTGCCCGTTGCCCTGTTCGAGGCGGGTGTAGTACGCCACCGACACCCCGGCCAGCTGCGCCAGCTCCTCGCGCCGCAGCCCGGGCACCCGGCGCTGCCGCCCGTACGACTCCAGGCCCACGTCCTCCGGCTTCAGCCGAGCCCGCCGGGTGCGCAGGAACTCGCTCAGTTCGGCCCGCCGGTCAAGCTGTCCATCCATGCTTCCAGTATCACCGGACGTATTCCCGGTCGTACGCCCATGAGCCTGTCCCCGTCAGTGGTACGCACGCCGGTCGTACGCAAAGCCGTGGTCTGGGTGGATCCGCAGGTCGCAGGCAGGGTGGAAGCATCACCCAGTCACGCCAAGAGAATCCCGGAGAACCCGGCATGACCACTGTCGCCGCGTACGCAGCACCCGCCGCCAAGGCGCCGCTGGAGCGCACCACCATCGAGCGGCGCGAGGTGCGTGAGCACGACGTCCTGATCGACATCAAGTTCGCCGGCATCTGCCACTCCGACATCCACCAGGTCCGTGAGGGCTGGGGCGAGGCCATCTTCCCGATGGTCCCCGGCCACGAGATCGCGGGCATCGTCTCCGCCGTCGGCCCCGGCGTCACCAAGTTCGCCGTCGGCGACCGGGTGGGCGTCGGCTGCATGGTCGACTCCTGCCGCGAGTGCGAGAACTGCAAGGCCGGCCGCGAGCAGTACTGCACGGGCGGCAACGTGATGACGTACAACGGCATCGGCAAGGACGGCGAGCCCACCTACGGCGGCTACTCCGAGAAGGTCGTCGTCGACGAGAACTTCGTCCTCGGCATCCCCGAGGGCATCTCGCTGGACGAGGCCGCGCCCCTGCTGTGCGCCGGCATCACCACGTACTCCCCGCTCAGGCGCTGGAACGCGGGCCCCGGCAAGAAGGTCGCCGTCATCGGCCTGGGCGGCCTCGGCCACATGGCCGTCAAGCTCGCGCACGCCCTGGGCGCCGAGGTGACCGTGCTGTCGCAGTCGCTGCGCAAGAAGGACGACGGCCTGAAGCTGGGCGCCGACCACTACTACGCCACCAGCGACCCGGCCACCTTCGAGGAGCTGGCCGGCACCTTCGACCTGATCGTCTCCACGGTCTCGGCCCCGCTCGACTTCGCCGCCTACCTGGGGCTGCTGAAGACGGAGGGCACGCTGGCCAACGTCGGCGCCCCCGAGGAGCCGGTCTCCCTCAACCTCTTCGCGCTGCTCGGCGGCGGCAAGTCCCTCACCGGGTCCATGATCGGCGGCATCGCCGAGACCCAGGAGATGCTGGACTTCTGCGCGGAGCACGGCATCGGCGCCGAGATCGAGCTGATCGCCGCGTCCGAGGTCAACGAGGCGTACGAGCGGGTGCTCGCCAGTGACGTGCGGTACCGCTTCGTGATCGACACCGCGACGATCTGATCGCCGGAGGAAGAATCTTCCGGATTCCCTCCTCCTCGCTGTCACACGGCCGCCCCGCCCCGGGTCATACCGCCACCACATACGGCGGACGTCCGGGCGGGGCGGTCCCACATCGGCTCCACCCCGCCTCTCGGACGTCACGGACACCGGGAGCGGCAGCCATGACCCACCCTCCGACCTCCTCCACGACACCTGTCCTGGTCACCGGCGGCACCGGCACCCTCGGCGGCCACGTCGTCCCGCTGCTGCGGGCGGCCGGGCAGGAGGTGCGCGTCCTCACCCGCGGGACCCGCCACACCGGCGGCGACGGCATCACGTACGTCACCGGCGACCTGCGCACCGGCGAGGGCGTCGAGGCCGCCGTCGACGGCGTGCACACCGTGCTGCACCTGGCGGGCGGCCCCAAGGGCGACGACGAGGCGACCCGCACCCTGGTGCGCGCCGCCGCCCGCGCGGACGTGCGGCACCTCGCCTACATCTCGGTCGTGGGCGCCGACCGCGTGCCGCTGGCCTGGCTGCGCACCAAGCTGGAGTCGGAGCGGGCGATCGCCGGCTCGGGGATCGGCTGGACGGTGCTGCGGGCGGCCCAGTTCCACGAGCTGACCCTGACGATGATCGAGAAGATGACCCGGCTGCCGGTCCTCCCGGCGCCGGGCGGGCTGCGCCTGCAGCCGGTCGCCGCCCGCGAGGTCGCCGTACGCCTGGCCGAACTGACCCTCGGCGAGCCGTCCGGCCGGGTGCCCGACATGACCGGTCCCGAGGTCCACGATCTGGCCACGCTGGCCCGTTCCTATCTCGACCTGCGCGGTGGACGCCGGCGCCCGAAGCTGCCGGTGCGGATTCCCGGGAAAGCGGGGCGCGCGTACCGTTCTGGCGAGAACCTCACCCTGCGGGACGCGCTGGTCGGCAAGATGACGTGGGCCGAATTCCTGGCGGAGAGGATGGCAGGGTGACTCCACCCCCCTCGGCGACCTCGCCGTACTCTTCACCGCGGACGACGAACTGCCCGGGCCGACCGGGACGCTGACTTGCTCAGCGGGCCGCCGGGCGGCGGCGCAGCGCCGGGTCGAGCAGTGCGGGCGTGGCGTCGAACTTCTCGTGCGCGGCCAGATCCGTGCCGGGCGCGACGATGCCGTCGATGGCGTCGAGGACGTCGTCGGAGAGCACGGTGTCGGCGGCGGCGAGCTGGGAGCGCAGGTGGTCCAGGGTGCGGGGGCCGATGAGCGCGCCGGTCACGGCCGGGTGCGCGGTCACGAAGCCGAGCGCGAGCTGGATGAGCGTGAGCCCGGCCTCGTCGGCGACCGCGGCCAGCTTCTCGACGGCGTCGAGCCGGGCCTGGTTGGCGGGCAGCGCGGGGTCGAAGCGCTCGGGCATGAACCCGGACCGGTGCGTGGTGACCTCCCGGCCCGCGCGCACCGCGCCGGACAGCCATCCCGAGGCCAGCGGGCTCCACACCAGCACGCCGAGCCCGTACTGCTCGGTCACGGGCAGCACGTGGCTCTCGATCCCGCGCTGGAGCACGGAGTAGCTGGGCTGCTCGGTGACGTACCGGCTCAGCCGGTGCTCGCGGGCGGCCCACTGCGCCTCGACGATCCGGTACGCGGGGAAGGTGGAGGACCCGAAGTACCGGATCTTCCCGGCGCGCTGCAGGTCGGTGAGCGCGGACAGCGTCTCCTCGTCGCTCGTGTTCGGGTCCCACCGGTGGATCTGGTACAGGTCGACGTGGTCGACGCCGAGGCGGCGCAGGCTGTTGTCCAGCTCGGTGACCAGCCAGCGGCGCGAGGAGCCCTGGTGGTTGGGTTCGTCGCTCATCGGCATGCTCGCCTTCGTGGCCAGCACGATGTCGTCGCGGCGCCCGGCGATCGCCTTGCCGACCATCTCCTCGGACTCGCCGCGGCCGTACATGTCGGCGGTGTCGATGAGGTTGACCCCGGCCTCCAGGGCGGCGTCGACGATGGCGGTGGCCTCGTCCTGGGTGGTGCGCCCGATGCTGCCGAAGTTCATGGCGCCGAGCGCGAGCGAGCTGACCTGCACACCGGTGCGGCCCAAGGTGCGGTACTGCATGACGGTTCCTCCACTGCTGGGGGCGATGAGGCATGACTTGGTGGCGGGCTCGACGCTCTGGCATCATGGAGAGACCAAGCGGAACACCGTCCCGTTTACTCGTCCAACGATACGGAACGCTGTCCCGTTTATCAACCGGTGAAGGGAACGGCACGGTGAAGGACGGCGAAGCGGCGGCGGGGCGGGCAGCCTCCCGGCCCAAGCGTGCGGACGCCCGGCGCAACGAGAAGACGCTGCTCGACGCGGCCGCCGCGGTGTTCGTCAGGTCCGGCGTGGAGGCCCCCGTACGCGACATCGCGGCCGAGGCCGGCGTCGGCACGGCCACGATCTACCGCCACTTCCCGACCCGCGCGGACCTCATCATCGGCGTCTACCGGCACCAGGTGGAGGCCTGCGCCGAGGCCGGGCCCGCCCTGCTGGCCGGCAGCCCCACCCCGTACGCCGCGCTCGCGGCCTGGATCGACCGGTTCGTCGACTTCCTGGTCACCAAGCACGGCCTCGCCGCGGTCCTCCAGGCCGACAACGCGGGCTTCGAGACCCTCCACGCGTACTTCCTCGACCGCCTGGTCCCGGTCTGCACCGACCTCCTCACCGCCGCGACCGCCTCCGGCGAGATCCACACCGACATCGAGGCCTACGCCCTCATGCGCGGCGTCGGCAACCTCTGCATCGGCGCGGAGACCCCCGACCCGCGCTACGACGCTCGGCAACTGGCGAGGCTCCTGGTGGCGGGGCTGCGCGACGGGAGCTGATCCCCGCCTGTCGGCCAGAGGGGCCGAGTGGATGTGCGCGGCACCGATTGCTGGATAAGGTCGACGCGCTACAACTGGTTGTGGGGACAACCGGTGTTGGGGGGAGGGCTGACAACCCATGAGTCGTCGCGCCACGGGTCACGTCGGGGTCTGGGCAGAGATGCAGCGGCAGCGACAGCGCGAGCTGGAGGCCGAGGCACGGCAACGCAGACAGGAGGCCCGGCAGGCGCGGGCCTACGAGCGGCGAGCCGCCCAGAGCTACCGCGAATACAAGCAGGCCGAGGCGATCCGCCGCACGGAGGAGCTGGACGCACAGGTGGCGGCGCTCCAGGAGCTGCTGGCCTCGGGGTGCCGGGCTCCTGCCTTCCGGCCGTCCACCCTCATGCTCGCCGAAGACCTCCCGCCCTTGGCCGCGGTGGTCGAAGGTGTCGGGCGCCGTGAGCCCGATGCCGTGGTCGAGTACTTCTCCGCCGCTCTCTACACCTCGACGGCATGGCCCGAAGGCTTTCCGCGCCGGGTCGCGATGACCTACGACCCGGCAGCCCGGCAACTGGTGGTGGACTGGGAGCTGCCTGCCGGCAGCGTCGTCCCGCAGTCCAAGTACATCCGGTACATGTACGCGGCCGACCAGTACAGGGAGACTCCCCGCCCGGTGGGACAGCGCAGGGCGCTCTACAAGGAGGTCGTCGCCCAGTGCATGCTGCTGGTGCTGCACGAACTCTTCGCCGCCGACGAGTCCGGCGCGCTGGATTCGGTGGCCCTGAACGGGTTTGTGGACGGGCACGACCCCACCACGGGCAGACGGGCCCAGATCTTCCTGGCCACCGTCATGGCCGAGTGCTCCTCGTTCCGCGAACTGCATCTGGCCCAGGTGGACGCGGAGAGCTGCCTCGCCGAAGCGCTGCGCGGACAGCTCTCGGCTCGCCCGGACCAACTCGTCGCGATCAGGCCGGGCCGACGGCCCGAGGAGGTCGGCCATCGCGTCGCCACCCACGGCGGTGACGAGGAACCCGATCTGTACGAGATGGACCCGATCGCCTTCGAGGGACTGGTGGCGGAGCTGTTCGAGGCCATGGGGATGCAGGCGGTGACCACACAGCGCTCCAACGACGGCGGTGTGGACGTCAAGGCGTTCGACCCGACGCCGATCCGGGGCGGACAGATCGTCGTCCAGGTGAAGCGGTACCGCAACACCGTGCCGCCCACCGCCGTCCGCGACCTCTACGGAACCGTGCAGGACGCCGGGGCGAACAAGGGTGTCCTCGTCACCACGTCGGGCTTCGGCCCCGGTGCGCACACCTTCGCCAACGGAAAGCCGCTGGAACTGATCGCGGGCAGAGAACTCGTCGACCTGCTGCGCCGCCACGGTCTGCGCGGTCGGCTGGGCGACGGGGACCGCACGGACTCGGCCCCGCCGCTCGCGCCCCTTCCGGAGCCGTCGCTTCCCGACGACTACAACATCCTCGGCATGTCATGGACCGGAAGTGTCGCCCTGGACGTGTGCGCCCTGGTGTGTCGCGGCAACCGAATTCTGTCCGACGACCACCTCGTCTTCTACAACAACCCGCAGACCCCGGACGGCTCCGTACGGACGCTGCCCGCCACCGCGCCCGACAGGGCCGCGATCTGCGCCTCGTTCGACACCATGCCTGACGACGCCGACCGGCTCGTGCTGGTCGCCGCCGTCGACCCGGAGGCCAATCCGGACGCCGATCTTTCCGGTTTCACGGACGCCCGTATCCGCCTCCTCGATCCGGCTCTCACGGAACTGGGCCAACTCCAGGTCTCCGACGGTCGCCCGCACGAGACCGCCCTGGTCCTCGGCTCCTTCCGGCGCAGGGCCAGCGGCGACTGGGACTTCGTCCTGGGCGGGAAGGGCTACCCGGGCGGCTTGGAGGAACTGCTGCGCGAGTTCGGTGTCGAGGTGGACTGAGACGCCGCCGGCGCGAGGCTGCCGGGGACAGGGCAGGCAGGGCAAGGCGGTGATCAACGCCGCCGAGGGTCCCCGCCTCTTCGTACGTTGTCCACGGAAACGACGAGAAGCCAAAGGAACAGGGCGGCTCCGGCCAGTGGTGCGAGGACCCACCACGTGAATCCCGTCACTGCCAGCGTGATCGCCAGGGTGAGGGACGACAGGGTGAGAGTGCCGAAGGTGGCGGTATTCCAGACGGCCGAATCCTTGGCCAGGTTGAGCCGAGAATCCAGGTTCTGGGACGCCTGTGCCTGCATGTGGGCCCGAACGGACTGGTATTCCCTGAAGGCGATCAGGTCGCGACCCTCTGGGGTTCGAGGATTGGGTTCGGGCTCGGGTTCCGGCCCTCGGGGGCGGCGCCGAAACAGAGGGATTCCGCGTAATCTGCGACCCGGTCGGGGGGCGGGGGTACTCATCAGGGGCCACCTAGGGTCAATGAAGCAGCAAGGATGTTACCCAACGTGCTCATGAGGTCTACGTGGGCCCGCGTAAAATCGTCATAGTCGGGTGCATCCACTGTTAACACCCCGAACAGTGTGCCTCCTGCGCGGACGGGTACCGCGATGACGGCCTTGTACCGGTTGCCCGCCGGGTCGAGGTAGCTCACCTTTCCCGGCGTGCCGTCGGCCCAGTACGGCGAATTCCCGGTGAGGATCGTATTCATGTGCGCGCCGGCGACGTCTGCGCCCGGGATTTTGGGCCGTGGCGATGGTGTCCTTCCGTACTTGTCGACGAGGTCGAAGTCACCGGTGGAAGGGTCCCGGGCGTAGTACGCGCTACGGGCCCTTGGGTAACTGGAAGGCGTGGGTTCGGCGGTCAGGACCACGGCGCTTTCGAGCAGCGAATGAAGGATGGGCAGGTAGTGATTTTGGGTGGCATGGGTTCCACTTGTGCTCGGAGGATTGGCTGCCGCATAGTCGGCGGAAAGGTCACGAAGGCGCTCTGTGGTCGGCATCAGGACCTGGTTGTAAGCAAGTGCCAAGTCTCCGGACGCCTTGACCGCCGCTTTGTAGGTCTTCTGCCTGGCGGACTCGGCGCGATGGTTCTCGAATGCCGCAACCGCCACGACTGACACTGCCGCGATGGTGCCGACGGCAGTCCACCTCCACTTGTCCGAGCCCTTGGCCTCGTCGGCCACGATGGACAGCGCGAAGACGCCACCGGCGAAAACGCTGGACAGCAGGAAAAGTCCAATTCGGATGATTGTGTCCCGTGTAGTCATCCTTGCCCGCGCGCCCCGTTCCCCCTCGCCGCCAACACATCCTCGTGAGCGTATGCCTGCGCACCCGTACGTCGATGGCAAACCCGAGTAGTACGTCGCAGCAGCGCCGAGGCCGCGGCTCGACGAGACGGCGGCGCTCGGCACGCCTGCGGCCAGCCGGACTCTGAGAGCCGGAGCGGCTCCTTCTCCCGGCCGACCGCGCAGTGGTGCTGTCAACGCTCTCTGATGACCCGCGTCAAGCCGCCTTCATGAAACTCCTGGGCCGTGTCGGCAGGAGGCTTCTGTGGTGGCGGGTCCAAAGGGAAAGGTCGCTGCTCGTCGCCACGGCGATGGTCCGGCCGGAGGGCGAGAAGCCGGCCGCCCGGAAGGTCGAGTAGTCCGCGTGGAAGATGTGCCACCAGCCCTCCCCGTGCGGACCGGCGTGCGGGAGCCCGCCGTCGCGGGACAGCAGGACGCGTTCGTTCGGCCAGGCCGGGGTGACGACCTCCAGCTCCCACCCGTCCCGGGTGCTGGCGTGCAACCCGCCGCCGAAGAGCCCCGCGATGTGCACCCGGCTGCCTTCGACCGGCCCCAGCCCGGGACAGGAGAGATCGGCCGCTTCGTCGGGCGTGCTGCCCTCGGGGTCGGGGTCCCGGTCCCTGGCGATCTTCTCGCCGGTGACGGTGTCGAAGAGACCGTGACCGTCGTGCGAGACGACCATGACCAGGTCGTGTCCGCTCTCGGGGTGCGACGCGAAGCCGATGCCGAGCAGCCCGCCGACCGGTACGAGGGCGACGGACCGCCAGGGCTCGGGCGCGGCCACCACGGGCGCTGCGAGCATCCGGTCACGCATGCCCCGCTGGTACGCCGAAAGCTTCGGCTCGTGTTCCGTCTGCTCGGTGGCCGACGGCTTCTTCGCCCGGAACATCGTGGCACTTCCTCACAGTCCGGCAGGATGGCTGGACAGCCAGTCGGAGTGGCGGTCGCGAAACCTTCCGCGCTCGCCGGGCGTGGCGAGAACGACGTCCGCGCCACCGTCGTAGGGGTGGTGGATGCGGCGCAGCTCCGTGTCCGTGACGAACACCCCGGCGAGCGCCTCGTCGGCCACCGCGCGCAGCAGCGCGTCCACGCAGCCGTGCCGCCAGGACCGCCGGTCGGCGTAGAAGCGCGTGTGGGTGTGGAAGGCGGGGTCGGGGTCGTCTTCGTCCGACTCGGTCCACCAGTGGACACCGTGCGGGTGCAGCTCCCGCCGCGGCGTCGGGAAGGCGGCCGGCCCGTCGGGCGTACCGGACCACTCCGTGGTCACGACGTACACGTCCCGGCCGGTGAACAACCCGTCGAGCACCGTGTTGTACCGGTGCAGCACGGCCGTGTACTCGTCCTCGGACTCCGGGTACCGCTTCGAGCCGGGCAGGCTGTGGCAGCGCACCCATCGGTCGGCGTACGCGCTGCGGAACGTGTGCGCGACGGGCGGGACCGCCGGGTGCCGGGCGCGCCACAGGGCGGCGAGCGCGGCGGGGGAGCGGTCCGTCACGGTCGCAGGCCGGCCATCAGGTCCTCCGCCGCCGGATACGGCTGCTCCCGGGGCAGCAGGGCCCGGGCCGCGTCCAGGTCGTCGTTCCGTACGAGGGCGTGGATCTCGTGGGCGAGGGGGGTCACGTCGCGGATGGAGACCGTCCACTCGTCGGCGTACCGGCGGGCGGCCTCGCCGGAGAGGCCGAGTTGCAGGGAGCGGTGGGGCAGGGGCCGCAGGCGCAGATCGCGTTCCGGGTCCCACTGGACGCGGGTGGGCGAGCGCTTCAAGTCCCGTTGCCAGGTGGCCCGGTCGGGGTGCACGCCGGGCTTGTAGCTCGACAGGCACGCGTGGCGCAGGGCCCACTCGAAGCCCTCGCGGCCGATCTCGACGGCCAGGACGGTCTCCTGGTCCTCCTTGGCGGCCCATCCGCAGCGGTACATCATCCACAGGAACGACGGCTTGATCCACGTCATCCGGTCCCGCTTCCAGGCGGCGGGGAAGCGTCCGTCGCGGGCGGCGGGGAGGCCGATCCGAGGGGAGTAGGCCTGGTAGACGGTCACGGTGGACGCCGTGTGGACCGCCCGGATCTCGTGCTGCGCTGCTTCCATGCCGTACAGCTTCGGCCGGAGGCCTCGCCCGGGCCACCGGTTTTCGACGGGGACGCCGCCCGAGCGCGGGCCGTTGCCGAGACGGAGATGGTCATTGCTGCGCCCACGGGCGCGATTCCGGTCCCGCGCCTCAGGCTGTCCGGCAGGGGGGCGCCGCCGCACCGCTCGAACGGGCGGGACAGAACCGATACGCCCGTCCGACGCCGCGGAATCGTCGGGGCGCCCCGAGCGTTGCACGCAGCGTGGGCATGCAGGCCGGTGAGGTACGGGCCGAGTGGCCCGGACGATCGAGCCGAGAGATTTTGGAGGGTGCCGCAATGGCTGCGCAGACGCAGAGGGCCGTGCTGGCGGGCGGATGCTTCTGGGGGATGGAGGAGCTGATCCGCCGGCTCCCGGGCGTGACCGCGACCCGGGTCGGGTACACCGGGGGCGACGTGCCGAACGCGACGTACCGCGACCACGGCACGCACGCGGAGGCCATCGAGATCCTCTTCGACCCCGAGGCGACCGACTACCGCACGATCCTGGAGTTCTTCTTCCAGATCCACGACCCGAGCACCAGGAACCGCCAGGGCAACGACATCGGCACCAGCTACCGCTCGGCGATCTACTACGTGGACGACGAGCAGAAGCGGATCGCCGAGGACACGATCGCCGACGTGGACGCCTCCGGACTGTGGCCCGGCAAGGTCGTCACCGAGGTGGAGCCGGTCGGTCCGTTCTGGGAGGCCGAGCCCGAGCACCAGGACTACCTGCAGCGCTACCCGGACGGGTACACCTGCCACTTCCCGCGCCCGGGCTGGCGGCTGCCCGCCCGCACCGAGGGCTGAGGGGGAGCAGCAGCGGGACGGTCCGGCCGGGTTCGGCCGGACCGTCCGTGCGGGCGGCGCGCCCGGCCGGCGCTCAGTGCGGCAGCGTCGCCGGGCTGCCGCCGTTCGCCTCGTACCCCGCCACCGCGAGCGCGCGGTAGACCGCGAACTCCGCCGCCGGGTCGCTGGACAGGGTCCAGGGCAGGGCGCCGACGTGGCCGTCTATGACCATCAGCTGGTTCATCGCCTCGGCCCAGCGCTCGCCGCGGACCAGGAAGAAGACCAGAAGGTGGCGGACGTGCGCCTGCGTCGGGTCGTCCCGGTGGGCCGAGTGGACCGCGTGCAGCGCGCCGTGCACGGCCTTGGTGACGACCTCGCTCTGATAGAAGCCGCTGACCAGGTTGACCTCGGGCAGGTGCTCGAAGACCGCGAACAGCGGCATCGCCGCCAGCAGGGAGCCCCGCGGGGCGCGGGCGGCCGCCGCCTCGGCGAAGGAGTACGCCAGCTCGCGCGAGCCGTGCCACTTCTCGCACCAGTACTGCAGGGCGGCCAGGTGGGCGCCCATGTGGTTGGGGGCGCGGTCCAGGATCTTCAGCCAGAGCTGTTCGAACTCCTCGCGGGCGTAGCCGAGGCCGCGGGCCACCGACAGCTCGACGATGTACGGCACCGGGTCCCCGGGCGCGAGCAGGGCCGCCTCGCCGCAGGCCGCCTTGGCCTCCTCCATGATGATCCGGAACTCGTCCGTGCCCGGCGTCGCCGTCCGCCACGCCTGCTGCACCAGGAACTCGGCGTGCACCGCCGCGCCCCCCGCGTCCTTGGGTGCCTCCGCCCGCCACACCCGCAGCCACTGCCCACCCGGGGTCTCCGCGACGCCGCCGGGCCGCTGCCGCAGCTCCAGCGACGCGGCGCCCGCGAAGGCCTGCACACGCTGCCAGCGCCGCTCGCCCTCCGCCTCCGTACCGGCCAGGAGCTGCTGCGCCCCCCGGTAGTCCTGGGTGCGCTGCACCAGGTCCAGGACGTCCAGCAGGTCCTCGTCCGGACCCGGCATGCGGACGTCCAGCTCCTCCTCACGGGCGAAGCCGTAGTTCGCGGGGTCGGCGGCGTCCGGGTGGCCGGGCTCGACCAGGCCGACCGCGCCGCGCCGGCGCCGCGAGAGTTGGAGCAGCACGAAGCCGAGCATGACCAGTGCCATCAGGACCCAGAGAATCTCCATGTCTCAAGCGAACCAGACGCCGCCGACAATTGGCCAACCTGTCCCCCGCCCTGTGGAAAACCCGCGAGGCGTTCCGCACGGCTACCCTCGGTGCCCATGAGCGACAGGCACATCAGTCAGCACTTCGAGACGCTCGCGATCCACGCGGGCAACACCGCCGATCCCCTGACGGGCGCGGTCGTCCCGCCGATCTATCAGGTGTCGACCTACAAGCAGGACGGCGTCGGCGGGTTGCGGGGCGGCTACGAGTACAGCCGCAGCGCGAACCCGACCCGTACGGCCCTGGAGGAGAACCTCGCCGCCCTGGAGGGCGGCAGGCGAGGCCTCGCGTTCGCGTCCGGACTGGCGGCCGAGGACTGCCTGTTGCGTACGCTGCTGCGCCCCGGCGACCACGTGGTGATCCCGAACGACGCCTACGGCGGCACCTTCCGGCTCTTCGCCAAGGTTGCCACCCGGTGGGGCGTGGAGTGGTCCGTGGCCGACACCGGCGACGCCGCCGCCGTGCGGGCCGCGCTCACCCCGAAGACCAAGGCGGTGTGGGTGGAGACGCCCTCCAACCCGCTGCTCGGCATCACCGACATCGCGCAGATCGCCCAGGTCGCCCGGGACGCCGGCGCCCGGCTCGTCGTCGACAACACCTTCGCCACCCCCTACCTCCAGCAGCCGCTGGCGCTCGGCGCGGACGTCGTCGTGCACTCGCTGACCAAGTACATGGGCGGACACTCGGACGTGGTCGGCGGCGCGCTGATCGTGGGCGACCAGGAGCTGGGCGAGGAGCTGGCGTTCCACCAGAACGCGATGGGCGCGGTCGCCGGGCCCTTCGACTCCTGGCTGGTGCTGCGCGGCACCAAGACCCTCGCGGTGCGCATGGACCGGCACAGCGAGAACGCGACCAAGGTCGCCGAGATGCTCTCCCGGCACGCGCGCGTGACGAGCGTGCTCTACCCGGGACTGCCCGAGCACCCGGGGCACGAGGTCGCCGCCAAGCAGATGAAGGCCTTCGGCGGCATGGTGTCGTTCCGCGTCGAGGGCGGGGAGCAGGCGGCGGTCGAGGTCTGCAACCGGGCGAAGGTCTTCACGCTCGGCGAGTCCCTGGGCGGCGTCGAGTCGCTGATCGAGCACCCGGGCCGGATGACGCACGCCTCCGCGGCGGGCTCCGCCCTGGAGGTGCCCGCCGACCTCGTACGGCTCTCGGTCGGCATCGAGAACGCCGACGACCTGCTGGCGGACCTCCAGCAGGCACTGGGCTAGGACAGCCCCCCGGGAGGACTCACCAGCCCTCCCAGCCGGTCACGGGCGGAGTCGTCTCCGAGGGCGGCTCCACCCACGGCTGCACGGTCAGCGCCCACACCGCGAACGCCACGGCCGCGGCGGCCAGCAGCAGCCACATCAGACGGCGGGCCGCGGTCCTGCGGCGCAGCATGCGGCCGCCCCGGCGGACGGCCTCCGCACAGAGGTCGGGCGGTACCCGCGGCGGCGACTGCTCCATGATCCGCCGGGCGGCGGCCTCACGCCGGGGCCGGTTCACCCGCACCTCCCGGCCCGCCACACCCGGGTGCCGGTCACCACGGCGGCCGCCGTGCCGGTCACCGGAGCGGTCGTCGCGCACGTCGTCGCGCGGGTGCTCGGGCCGCTCGTCGCGCACGTCGTCGCGCGCGTGCCCCGGCCGTCCGCCGCGCGCGTCACGGCGTCGCCGCCTTCGCCTCCGCCGTCACCGGCCGGGCCGGTGACGGCGGCGGGTGCAGCAGGGCGGCCGTCGCGCGGTCGCAGATCGCCCGTACCCGTTCCACGGGCAGGCCCAGCAGCGCGGCCGTCTGCTCCTCGGCGACACCTTCGTACAGCCGGAGCACCAGGATCAGGCGTTCCTGCGGGGCGAGCGGGCCCAGGGGGCCCGCGGACCGCAGGCGGGCCCGGCCCGGGACGCCGTACCGGTGCCAGGCCGCCCGGGCGAAACGCGTGGCCAGGTGCTGGCGGGCGCGGTCGTACGGGTCCTCCCCGTGCAGCCGGTCCCAGGACGCGTACGTGTGGGCCAGACTCAGGGCCAGCAGGCGCCGCGCGCGCGGGTTGGCGTCCGGGGCCTCGGCGGTGAGCAGCGTGGCGGCGTGCAGGAGCCGCCCTGCCGCGCCCGCGACGAACGTCTCGAACTCGCGGGCCCGACGGGCCTCCCGGGACGCATGCCGTTCTCGCACCGCGCCTCCCGCCCAGACGGCGACGACCCCTGAGGTCTCATATCAGGCCAGGGGCGGCCCGCCGGTCAAGGGTTCGGTGCGAACCCCGTTCCGGAAGCTTGCGGGACGGGGTTCGGCGCCTCGCTCAGGAGCCCGCGGGCGCCTCCGGGGACGCCGCGCCGGAGGGGGCCATACGGGCGGACAGGGCGCCGTTGAAGCGCGCGAGGAGCGCGCAGAACGTCTCGCGCTCCTGCGGCGCCCAGTCGTGGGTCAGTTCGGCCATGAGCTGACGTCGGGAAGAGCGGACCTCCTCCAGTCGCGCCACGCCGCGCGGCGACAGCTGCAGGACCACCGCGCGTCCGTCCTCGGGGTGGGAGGTCCGCTTGACGAGTCCGGTGTCGACGAGCGGGGCCACCTGCCGGGTGACCGTGGAGGAGTCGATCCCCATGCTCGCGGCGAGCGCCTTCACGCCCATCGGGCCCTCTTTGTCGAGGCGGTTGAGCAGCAGGTAGGCGGCGCGGTCCATGGAGTTGCGCACCTGGCCGACCCCGCCGAGGCGGGTCTGTTCGGCGCGTCGGGCGAAGAGCGCGACCTCGTGCTGGAGCGTCTCGAGAAGACCGGTGTCACCGGCGGTCGTCATGTCCATCGACATTTCAGGTGTTGTGGGCATGGCCGGGGGCTCACTTCGTGGAGGGCTGCTAATTGGGGGACAGGGTACGCGGCCGGGCGGCAAGGCGTACCGGCGCTGGGCAAAGCGGGTCTCGGAGGTTGGTCACAACGGCGCGGGGCGTCGGGGAACTGCGATGCTGGAGGGTATGAGCTACAGCACAACGCGCCTGGTCGCTCCCGTCACCCTCGACGACGTGCGCGGAGCCCAGAAGATGCTCTCGGGCGTGGCGCGGGTGACGGCGATGGAGGGCAGCAGGCACCTGTCCCAGCTGGTCGGCTCCCCGGTGCACTTCAAGTGCGAGAACCTCCAGCGGACGGGCTCGTTCAAGCTGCGCGGCGCCTATGTGCGGATCGCCGGGCTGCTGCCCGAGCAGCGGGCCGCGGGCGTGGTCGCGGCGAGCGCGGGCAACCACGCGCAGGGCGTCGCGCTGGCGTCGTCGCTGCTCGGCGTGCGGTCGACGGTGTTCATGCCGCAGGGGGCGCCGCTGCCGAAGATCAGCGCGACCCGGGACTACGGCGCCGAGGTGCGGCTGCACGGCCAGGTGGTGGACGAGACGCTGGCCGCCGCGCAGGAGTACGCGGAGCGGACCGGCGCGGTCTTCATCCACCCCTTCGACCACCCCGACGTCATCGCGGGCCAGGGCACGGTCGGGCTGGAGATCCTGGAGCAGTGCCCCGAGGTACGGACCGTCGTCGTCGGCATCGGCGGGGGCGGGCTGGCGGCCGGGATCGCGGTCGCGGTGAAGGCGCTGCGGCCGGACGTGCGGATCGTCGGCGTGCAGGCCGAGGGCGCGGCCGCCTACCCGCCGTCGCTGGCCGCGGGGCGCCCGGTGGCCGTGGAGAACCCGGCGACGATGGCCGACGGGATCAAGGTGGGGCGGCCCGGCGACGTGCCGTTCGGGATCGTCGGCGACCTGGTGGACGAGGTCCGCACGGTCTCCGAGGACGCGCTGTCGACCGCGCTGCTGCTGTGTCTGGAGCGGGCCAAGCTGGTCGTGGAACCGGCCGGGGCGAGCCCGGTGGCGGCGCTGCTGAGCGAGCCGGACGCCTTCGAGGGACCGGTCGTCGCGGTCCTGTCCGGCGGCAACGTCGACCCGGTGCTGATGCAGGGCGTGCTGCGGCACGGCATGGCCGCGCAGGGCCGCTACCTGGCGGTCCGGCTGCGGCTGACGGACCGGCCCGGCGCCCTGGCCACGCTTCTCGGGGTGTTGTCAGTGGTCGACGCTAACGTCCTCGACGTGAGCCACGTCCGAACCCATCCGCGGCTCGGGCTCACGGAGGCGGAGGTCGAACTGCACCTGGAGACGAAGGGTCCGGAACACTGCGCCGAGGTCGGCCGGGCGCTGCGGGACGCCGGCTACACCGTCATCGCCTGAGCCTCCGGGGAGCCCCGGCCGGGGTTCGGCGGCCGCCGTCGGCCCGGCCGCTTCGCCCCTCCTTCGTCACTCGTTCGAGAAACTCCATTGTGAGACGCGATACATCGCGTTATGGTGTGTCGTAAATCGCTCGCTGAGCGCTGCGAAACGCACAAACCTAGGCTTTCCGAAGAATCCCCGACGACGTGGAGACTCATATGCCAGGCGCCATCTATGCCGAAGGCCTGGTCAAGACCTTCGGCGACGTAAGGGCTCTGGACGGCGTCGACCTCGACGTTCCCGAGGGCACCGTCCTCGGCCTGCTCGGGCCGAACGGCGCGGGCAAGACCACCGCCGTCCGCTGCCTCACGACCCTGCTGCGCCCCGACAGCGGCAAGGCCGTCGTCGCGGGCATCGACGTCCTCAGGCAGCCCAATGAGGTACGCCGCTCCATCGGCCTGTCCGGCCAGTTCGCCGCGGTCGACGAATACCTGACCGGCCGGGAGAACCTGCAGATGGTCGGCCAGCTCTACCAGATGAAGGGCAGGGCCGCGAAGGCCCGCGCCGCCGAGCTGCTCGACCAGTTCCACCTCTCGGAGGCCGCCGACCGCCCCACCAAGACCTACTCGGGAGGCATGCGCCGCCGGCTCGACCTGGCGGCGGCCCTGGTGGTCTCCCCGCCCGTCATGTTCATGGACGAACCCACGACCGGCCTCGACCCCCGCAACCGCCAGGAGCTGTGGGAGGTCATCAAGCAGCTGGTCGCCGGCGGTACGACCCTGCTGCTGACCACGCAGTACCTGGAGGAGGCCGACCACCTCGCGCACGACATCGCGGTCGTCGACCACGGCCGGGTCATCGCCCGCGGCACCTCCGACCAGCTCAAGGCCCGCACCGGGGGAGAGCGGGTCGAGGTCGTCGTCCACGAGCGCGACCACATGACGACGGCCGCCGAGGTGCTCGCCGGATTCGGCAAGGGGTCGACCACGGTCGAGGAGCACACCCGCAAGCTGACCGTCCCCGTCACCGGCGGCGCCAAGCTGCTCGCCGAGGTCATCCGCGAGCTGGACGTCCGCGGCATCGAGATCGACGACATCGGGCTGCGCCGCCCGACCCTCGACGACGTCTTCCTCTCCCTCACCGGCCACGTGGCCGAGGCGAAGGACGAGGCGAACGGCTCGGCGGACGACGCCGGCCACGAGCAGGAGAAGGAGGCCGCCAAGTGAGCGCCGCCACCGACACGACGCCGGTCACGGCGCCCGCCAACCGCATCGGCCAGTCCGTCCGCGACTCACTGGTCATCGCCCGCAGAAACCTGATCCGGATGACCCGGATCCCCGAGATGGTCCTGTTCGGGGTCATCCAGCCGGTGATGTTCGTGGTCCTGTTCACCTACGTCTTCGGTGGCTCGATGAAGATCGGCAACACCACCGACGCGGACGTCTACAAGGACTTCCTGATGGCGGGCATCTTCGCCCAGACCGTCACCTTCGCCACCGCGGGATCGGCGGCCGGCATCGCCGACGACATGCAGAAGGGGCTCGTCGACCGCTTCCGCTCCCTGCCGATGGCCCGCGGCGCGGTCCTCACCGGCCGCACCGTGGCCGACCTCGTGCAGACGGCCATCACCCTGCTGGTCCTCGCGATAGTCGCGCTGATCGTGGGCTGGCGCACCGGCTCCGCCGACCCGACCAGCGCAGGCGAGATCCTGGCCGGCTTCGCGCTGCTGCTCCTGCTGGGATACGCCTTCACCTGGATCGGCGCGCTGATCGGGCTGTCCGTGCGCACCCCGGAGGCGGCGACCTCGGGCGGGATCATCTGGCTGTTCCCGGTGACGTTCATCTCGAACGCCTTCGTGGACTCCAGCCAGATGACGCCCTGGCTGAGGCACATCGCCGAGTGGAACCCGTTCAGCGCCACCGTGCAGGCCTGCCGCGAGCTGTTCGGCAACCCCGGCGTCGTGCAGTCCGACGCCTGGCCCATGCAGCATCCCGTCTGGGCCTCGCTGATCTGGTCCGTCCTGATCATCGCGGTCTTCCGCACGCTGGCGGTGCGCAAGTACCGCTCGGCGGCCAGCTGACCGGGGGACGACGCGACGAGCCCCCGGCGTCACGGGGACACCGGGGGCTCGTCGACGGTGAGCGGCGCGTCAGCCGTTGTACGGCTCGGCCTTGAGGATCTTCACCGAGGCCGGCTTGCCGTTGGGCAGCTCGTACTGCGCGTCCTCGCCGACCTTGTGGCCGATGACGCCCGAGCCCAGCGGGGACTGCGGAGAGTAGGTCTCGATGTCCGAGCTGGCGTACTCGCGCGAGGCGAGCAGGAAGGTCAGGGTGTCGTCCTCGTCGCCGTCGAAGGCGATCGTGACGACCATGCCGGGCGCCACCGCACCGTCGGCGGCCGGGGCCTCACCCACCTTGGCGCTCTCGAGCAGCTGGGTCAGCTGGCGCACGCGGAGCTCCTGCTTGCCCTGCTCCTCCTTCGCCGCGTGGTACCCGCCGTTCTCACGCAGGTCCCCCTCCTCACGAGCCGCGGCGATCTTGGCAGAGATCTCGGTGCGCGCAGGACCAGTAAGGTATTCAAGCTCCTCCTTGAGCTTGTTGTACGCCTCCTGGGTCAGCCAGGTGACGTTCTCGCTGGTCTGGGTCACGGGTGCTCCTCGTTGGTACTGGGAATACAAATCAACGCCCTACCCAGAAGGATGTTCCTTCACGGAAGGGCGAAACCACGAGCCTAACAATTCAGTGGCCAAAGGGGGAGGACATAAGCCACCAGATTCCTGTCGTCGCAGGTCAGGCGGCAGGTATTGGCGCCCGCGGGCCTCGCCGGATCACTCCGGATGGCAGCCGAGCAGCTCGGCCGACGTCCCCGCGGCCTTGGTGCGCAGGGTGACGACCTTGTCGATGCGGGTGTCGTCCCCGTCGAAGCGGAAGTCGGCCCGGCCCACCTCGTCGCCGTCCTCCGCCTGGGAGCGCACCGTGCAGTAGCCGGTGACGCCGGCGTCCTTGCGGACCTCCAGGTGCACCTGCACCGAGTCCTCGGCGAGTTCGAAGCCGATCAGCTCGCCGCTGATCTTGTTCTGGCCGACGTAGTGGTAGCCGAACCAGCCGATCAGGGCGAGCAGGAGGGCTCCGAGCACGGCACCGACGATCTTGAGCGTGCGGTCGGCCTGCTCGTCCGAGGAGCGGCCGTAGCGGCCCTGGGGCGTCCGCGTGCTCGCCGTACTCATGATCGTCCTCTCCGCGGGAGCGGGTCCGGTCCGGGCCCCGGAATTATTCCGCTCCCGATTCGGTCACTATAGAAGCCTCCCGCCCGCCACCCGACCGCCGCCCCTCAACGACGCCCCTACGGGGCGGCACCTTCACATTGCGCCTCTGCACGCCGGGGCGCCGACTGACCGAGGATTTGAGTCTTGACTGACCAGCTGCGACTGATGGCCGTCCACGCCCACCCCGACGACGAGTCGAGCAAGGGCGCGGCCACCATGGCGAAGTACGTGTCCGAGGGGGTGGACGTGCTGGTGGTGACCTGCACGGGCGGGGAGCGCGGCTCCATCCTCAACCCCAAGCTCCAGGGCGACGCGTACATCGAGGAGAACATCCACGAGGTGCGCCGGAAGGAGATGGACGAGGCCCGGGAGATCCTGGGCGTCGGGCAGGAGTGGCTCGGCTTCGTCGACTCCGGCCTTCCCGAGGGCGACCCGCTGCCGCCGCTGCCGGAGGGCTGCTTCGCCCTGGAGGACGTCGACAAGGCGGCCGGTGAGCTGGTGCGGAAGATCCGCTCCTTCCGGCCCCAGGTGATCACCACCTACGACGAGAACGGCGGCTACCCGCACCCCGACCACATCATGACCCACAAGATCACGATGGTGGCCTTCGAGGGCGCGGCCGACACCGAGAAGTACCCGGAGGGCGAGTACGGACCGGCGTACCAGCCGCTGAAGGTGTACTACAACCAGGGCTTCAACCGGCCCCGCACCGAGGCGCTGCACAACGCGCTGCTGGAGCGCGGCCTGGAGTCGCCCTACGAGGACTGGCTCAAGCGCTGGGCGGAGTCCGAGCGCACGGAGCGCACCCTCACCACGCACGTGCCCTGCGCGGACTTCTTCGAGACCCGCGACAAGGCGCTGATCGCGCACGCCACGCAGATCGACCCCGACGGGGGCTGGTTCCGGGTGCCGATGGAGATCCAGAAGGAGGTCTGGCCCACCGAGGAGTACGAGCTGGCGAAGTCCCTCGTGGAAACCTCCCTCCCCGAGGACGACCTCTTCGCGGGCATCCGGGACAATGCCTGACATGAGTGCAAGCGCAAGCCTGGCAATGACGCACCTCGTCACGCTCGCCGAGCTGGACGAGGACAAGGTCACCCCCGGCGTCCTCGGGTTCATCGTGTTCGCGGTGATGGCTCTGGCGGTGTGGGGACTGATGAAGTCCATGAACCGGCACATGGGCAGGGTGGACTTCAAGGAGCCGGCCGAGCGGGACGCCTCCGGCGGCCCCGAGGCCAAGCCGCAGCGGAGCTGACCCGGGCCGCCCGCCTCGGCGGCGGGCGGCGGGCCCGGTCTCAGGCCGTGACCGCCACGCCCATCACCTCCCGCGCCTGGCGGCCCGGGACCATGCCCAGCCGCCAGGCCTGCCAGCCCGCCTCCAGCTGTACGCCGCGCTCCAGCAGGAGCTGGTAGGCGTCCACGTAGTCGTCCAGCTTGGTGTCGCGGGCCGAGTGGCGGGCGCGGGAGAGCTGGGCCAGCTCCTCCTGCGCCACCGCCGTGCCGATCTCCACCCCGCCCGGGGCGGCGTACGGCAGCAGCGTGCAGCGCAGGAAGCGGGCCCAGTCCTCGCCGCGCCGGTCGCCGTACCCGGCGAACAGGGCGGCCGCCTCGTCGCACAGGGCCAGCGCCTGCGGCGTACGCGCGTTGCCCGCGTCCACGACCGCCAGCTCCAGGCACGTCCACGCCTCTCCGTGGCCGACGCCGATGCGCTGGAAGTCGGCGCGCGCGTCGACCAGGAGCTGGCGGGCGAAGCCGGAGTTGCGCAGCGAGCCGGTCTGGGCGGCCCGCTGGTCGCGGGTCACCCGCGCCGAGTGGTGCCGGGCGCAGGCCAGGCCGTACACGTCCCGCATCCGGGAGAACATGGTGCGGGAGCGCTCCAGCTCGCGCACCGACTGGTCCAGGTCGCCGGTCTCCTCCAGCGCCTGGCCCAGGTAGTAGACCGTCCACGCCTCGCCGCGGGCGTCCTCGTTCTCCCGGTGCCGGGCCGCCGCCCGCCGCAGCTCCTCCACGGCCTCGGAGGCATCGCCGTCCACCAGACGGGCCCGCGCCAGCTGGGTCAGCGCCCAGGCCTCGCCGCGGGCGTCCTGGGTGCGGCCGTACAGGTCCAGGGCGGCCCGCAGATCGGACTCCGCGCCGGGCACGTCGCCCATCCGCAGGTGCAGCTGGCCGAGCTGGAAGTGGGCCCACGCCTGGCCGTGTACCGACTCGCCCGCGCGGTGCAGCACCAGCGACTCGGTGAGCAGCTCCAGGGCCTCGGCCAGCCGGGCCCGGTCGCGCTGCACCGCCGCCAGCGCGTGCAGCGTCCACGCCCGGTCCGTGGCCAGCTCCGGCGCGGCCTGCAGGTCCAGGGCCTCCCGGAGCTTGGCCGCCGCGTCGGTCAGGTTGCCCTGGTGGTGCAGCGTGATCCCCAGCGAGCACAGGGCGCGCGCCGCGCCGGCGTCGTGGTGGGCGTCCCGGTACAGGTCGACCACGGAGGCCAGCGTCGTACGCGCCTTGTCCAGCTCGCCCAGCTGCCGGGCCGCGATGCCGGTGCGCCACTGCACCGAGCGCACCAGCAGCCCCTGGTCCACGGACTGCGCCAGCTCGCTGATCTCACCGAGCCGGTACAGGTCGCCGCGCAGCAGGCAGTAGTCGCACAGCGCGCCCAGCAGGTTCAGCACCGCGCCCTGGTCGACGCCCTCCGCGTGCCTGAGCGTCGCCGTGATGAAGCTCGACTCGTCGTCCAGCCAGCGCAGCGCCTCGTCCAGGGAGGTGAAGCCGTACTGCCCGAACTGGTTGGAGCGGGTCGACATGTTGCCGTCGACCAGGCGCAGGACGGAGTCGGCCAGCTCGGCGTAGTTCGCGATGAGCCGTTCCTGCGCGGCCGTCCGGTCGGCGGGCTCCTCCTCGTCGGCGAGCCGGGCGCGGGCGAAGGCGCGCACCACGTCGTGCAGGCGGTAGCGGCTGCCCCGGACGTGGTCGATCAGGCCCGCCCGCGACAGCGCCGTCAGCTGCCGGGTCGCCTCCGCCTCGTCGGTGGCCAGCAGCGCGGCGGCGGCCGCGGCCCCCAGCGAGGTGCGCCCCGCCAGCGCCAGCCGGCGCAGCAGCCGCCGGGCCGGCTCCGGCAGGTCGGTGTAGCGCAGCCACAGCGCCCGCTCGACCGGCTCCACCGGCCCGTAGGCGCCCAGGTCGGTCGCCAGCGCGCGCGGTGAGCGCGGGCCCAGCGAGGACCCGGCGACCCGCAGCGCCAGCGGCAGCCCGCCGCACAGCTGCCGGATCAGCTCGCTGGACTCGGCGTCGTAGGGCCCCGAGGCGTCCTCGGCCGCCGCGCCCAGCAGCTCCTCGGCGCCCGCCGCGTCCAGCTCCTCGACGGGCAGGTCGTACACCCGCGCGGGCAGGTCGGGCGGCAGCCGCAGCGGCCGGCGCGCGGTGACCAGCACCAGGCTGTCCGAGCGCTCCGGCACCAGGGTGCGCACCTGCTCGGGGTCCGAGGCGTCGTCGAGGACGACGGTGACCGGGACGCCCGTCAGATGCTGGTGGTACAGCTCGCTGAGCCGCTTGACCTGCTGGTCCGCGGAGGAACGCTCCCGGAACAGCAGCTGCTCGCGCGGCGCCCCGAGCCGGTTCAGCAGGTGCAGCAGGGCGTCCCGGGTGCTCAGCGGCGACTCCCCGCCCTCCACGAAGCCGCTCCCCGCGGAGCCGTTCGCCGCGGAACCGCCCGACCCGGAGCCGCCCGCCGCCGACCCGGCACCGCGCAGATCGACCAGGCAGGCCCCGCGGAAGTAGTCCCGCAGCTCGTGGACGGCCCGGACCGCCAGCGTCGTACGGCCACTGCCGGGCGCCCCGTGCAGCACCACCACCGTCGGCTTGGTCTCCGTGCTCGCGCGGGCCGCCTGCACCCACTGCCGCAGCCGCGCCATCTCCTGCCGCCGGCCGGCGAACACCCCCTCCGGTTCCGGCAGTTGCCCGAACGACTGCTCCAGCGCGCTGCGTCCTCGGGCGGCCGCGCTCTTGTCGGCACCCCGCAGCTTCGGCCCGGTCTTGGCCGGAGCGGTGGACGCGGCGAGCATCCGCTGCTGGTCGAGGAAGGGCCGGATGCCGCGCACCTCCAGCGCGGTGAGCCACTGCAGCCGCAGCTGCTCGGGTCCGCCGGGCTGGCTGACCGCCCCGGCGCGGTGGTGGGCGGCCGGCACATGGGCCCCGACCACCTTGACCACGGTCGCCGCCGCTCCGACGACCCCGACCGTGACCCCCGCGCCCACCGCGGTGCCGGTGCCGGTGCCGAGCGCCACGTCGGCCACCACCGCGGCGATCGCCGCCACGGCGGCCACCAGCAGGGGAGTGCCGGCGCCCTCACGGGCGTAGCGCTGGCGGAAGGTGAGCTGCCCGGCCGCGGCCTCGTCGAGGGCGTGGGTGTAGGCCGCGTACTCCTCGCCGGCCGTCCCCGCCATCGCGTCCAGTGCCGCGCGGGCCCGGGAGAGCAGTACGTTCCCGTCCGTGCGTCCGCCCGAGCGCCGTACCTCCTCCTCCACGGCCCGCCTGAGCAGCCCTTCGGCCTCCGCCCGATGACTGTCCCGCATGTCGCGCCCCCTCCGGCGGCATCGGTGTCCTGCCGGGTCGCCCCAGGCGCCCCGGTGGCCCCAGGCGTCCCAGGGGCCCTCCCGGCCCATCCCCGGGTCCTTCCCCGGTTATGCGTGGGTCAAGTGTCCTGCTGCGAGGAGACCCTGGGGAGGGGTGGTTCGCACCGGCCGGGAAAGTCGACGAATTCCCCTCTTGACCAGGGTGACCGAAGCCACTAATTTGCAATGGAAGCAGACCCATGACTATCGACAGGAGGCGATCGGCAGATGTGCGCCAACTCTGATCTGAGTCGCCTCGCCCGCCGCACCGTGTGGGTTTCGGGTCGGGTCGCGCACGGCTGCTGACACGCCGTTCCGCTGTGCCCCCGCGTGGCACATTCCGGGTTTTCCCCTTTCGCTTTGACTTTCACCACTTCACGGCATGCCGATGACGCGTGCCGATCTGCGCTCGCTCCTCTCCCGCGGCGCGTCCGGACTCAGAAAGCTGCCCGAAATTGGCGACAATGATGAATCGACCTGTCCCGAGTCGACCTGTCCCCAGTCGAAAAGAAGGTCTGTCATGGTGACGGCACGGATCACGGTCAACGGAAAAGAAGCACCGATCGCACCGGCCGCACCCCACACCACGGTGCTCGACTTCCTGCGCGAGCGCGGCCTCACCGGCACCAAGGAGGGCTGCGCGGAGGGCGAGTGCGGCGCCTGCTCGGTCCTGGTGGCCCGCCCCGGGGTGAACAAGCCCACCGACTGGGTGCCGGTCAACGCCTGCCTGGTCCCGGTCGCGGCGCTCGACGGGCAGGAGGTCGTCACCTCCGAGGGCCTCGCCACCGTCGAGGCGCCCGGCACGCCGCCCGTCCTGCACCCGGTGCAGGAGGAGATGGCGGTCCGCGGCGGCTCCCAGTGCGGTTACTGCACGCCGGGATTCGTCTGCAGCATGGCGGCCGAGTACTACCGCCCGGACCGCTGCGCGCACGCGGACGCGGGTGCCGGTGCGGAGGCGACCGGCGGGGCCGGCGCAAGCGGCACCGGCGACGGCGGCGACGCCGAGCACGGTCCGAACGGCTTCGACCTGCACGCGCTCAGCGGCAACCTGTGCCGCTGCACCGGCTACCGGCCGATCCGCGACGCCGCCTTCGCCGTCGGCACACCCACCGACGACGACCCGCTGGCCCGGCGCCGCGAGCAGGACCCGCCCGCACCGGTCGCCACCGAGTACCGCCAGGACGACCGCGCCTTCCTGCGCCGGAGCACCCTGGCCGAGACCCTGCGGCTGCTGCGCGAGCGGCCCGACGCGGTGGTGGTCGCGGGCAGCACCGACTGGGGCGTCGAGGTCAACATCCGCTCCCGGCGGGCCGATTGCGTGGTCGCCGTCGACCGGCTGCCCGAACTGCGGGAACTGCGGGTCGAGTCCGACCACGTCGAGATCGGGGCCGCGCTGACGCTCACCGAGATCGAACGCCGCCTCGACGGCAGCGTCCCGCTGCTGGCGCAGCTGTTCCCGCAGTTCGCGTCGCGGCTGATCCGCAACGGTGCGACCCTCGGCGGCAACCTGGGTACCGGCTCGCCCATCGGCGACAGCCCGCCGGTGCTGCTCGCGCTGGAGGCCTCGCTGGTGCTCGCCGACGCCGACGGGGAGCGCGAGGTCCCGCTGGCCGAGTACTTCACCGGCTACCGGCAGAGCGTGCGCCGGCCCGGCGAGCTGATCCGCGCGGTGCGCGTGCCGCTGCCGCTGACGCCGGTCACGGCCTTCCACAAGATCGCCAAGCGGCGCTTCGACGACATCTCCAGCGTGGCGGTCGCCTTCGCGCTCGACGTCGAGGACGGGACCGTCCGCAAGGCGCGCATCGGGCTCGGCGGCGTGGCCGCCACCCCGGTCCGCGCGCTCGCCACCGAGGCCGCCCTGGAGGGCCGGCCGTGGACCTCCGGTACCGCCGAGGCGGCGGCCGAGGTGCTGCGGGGCGAGGGCACGCCGATGAGCGACCACCGCGCCAGCGCCGGGTACCGCGCCGCGATGCTCGGCCAGAGCCTGCTGAAGCTGTACGCACAGACCACCGAGGCGGTGCCGTCATGAGCCACCTGTCCGAGCGTCCCGAGAAGCCCGTCGTCGGCGTCTCCATGCCGCACGAGAGCGCCGTCCAGCACGTCACCGGCACCGCGCTGTACACCGACGACCTGGTCCAGCGGACCAAGGACGTGCTGCACGCCTATCCGGTCCAGGTCATGAAGGCCCGCGGCCGGGTCGCGGCCATCCGCACCGGGGCCGCCCTCGCGGTGCCGGGTGTCGTACGGGTGCTGACCGGCGCCGACGTGCCCGGCGTCAACGACGCCGGCATGAAGCACGACGAGCCGCTCTTCCCCGACGAGGTGATGTTCCACGGCCACGCGGTCGCCTGGGTGCTCGGCGAGACGCTGGAGGCGGCCAGGATCGGCGCGGCGGCCGTGGAGGTGGACCTGGAGGAGCTGCCCTCCCTGATCACCCTCCAGGACGCCATCGCGGCGGACAGCTACCACGGCGCCCGGCCCGTCATGACGCACGGCGACGTCGACGCGGGCTTCGCCGACTCCGTGCACGTGTTCACCGGCGAGTTCCAGTTCTCCGGGCAGGAGCACTTCTACCTGGAGACGCACGCGGCCCTCGCGCAGGTCGACGAGAACGGGCAGGTGTTCATCCAGAGCAGCACCCAGCACCCCTCGGAGACCCAGGAGATCGTCTCGCACGTGCTCGGGGTGCCCGCCCACGAGGTGACCGTGCAGTGCCTGCGGATGGGCGGCGGCTTCGGCGGCAAGGAGATGCAGCCGCACGGCTTCGCGGCCGTCGCCGCGCTCGGCGCCAAGCTGACCGGCCGCCCGGTGCGGTTCCGGCTCAACCGCACCCAGGACCTCACCATGTCCGGCAAGCGGCACGGGTTCCACGCCACCTGGAGGATCGGCTTCGACGCCGAGGGCCGCATCCAGGCCCTGGACGCCACGCTGACCGCGGACGGCGGCTGGAGCCTGGACCTGTCCGAGCCGGTCCTGGCCCGGGCCCTGTGCCACATCGACAACACCTACTGGATCCCCAACGCCCGCGTCGCCGGCCGCATCGCCAAGACCAACACGGTCTCCAACACCGCCTTCCGCGGCTTCGGCGGACCGCAGGGCATGCTGGTGATCGAGGACATCCTGGGCCGCTGCGCGCCGCAGCTCGGCCTGGACGCCAAGGAGCTGCGGGAACGCAACTTCTACCGCCCGGGCCAGGGGCAGACCACACCGTACGGGCAGCCGGTCACCCAGGCCGAGCGGATCGCCGCCGTCTGGCAGCAGGTCCAGGACAACGGCCACGTCGCCGACCGCGAGCGCGAGATCGCCGCCTTCAACGCCGCGCACCCGCACACCAAGCGGGCCCTCGCGGTCACCGGGGTGAAGTTCGGCATCTCGTTCAACCTCACCGCCTTCAACCAGGGCGGCGCGCTGGTGCTGATCTACAAGGACGGCTCCGTCCTGATCAACCACGGCGGCACCGAGATGGGCCAGGGCCTGCACACCAAGATGCTCCAGGTGGCCGCGACCACGCTCGGTATCCCGCTGCACAAGGTGCGCCTCGCCCCGACCCGGACCGACAAGGTGCCCAACACCTCCGCCACCGCGGCCAGTTCCGGCGCCGACCTCAACGGCGGAGCGGTGAAGAACGCCTGCGAGCAACTGCGCGAACGGCTCCTCCAGGTGGCCGCCTCGCAGCTCGGCGCCAACGCCTCGGACGTGCGCATCGTCGAGGGCGTCGCGCGCGCCCTGGGCAGTGACCGGGAGCTGGCCTGGGACGACCTGGTGCGCACCGCGTACTTCCAGCGGGTCCAGCTCTCCGCGGCCGGCTACTACCGGACCGAGGGGCTGCACTGGGACGCCCAGACCTTCCGGGGCTCGCCGTTCAAGTACTTCGCCGTCGGCGCCGCCGCGACCGAGGTGGAGGTGGACGGCTTCACGGGCGCGTACCGCATCCGGCGGGTGGACATCGTGCACGACGTCGGCGACAGCCTCTCCCCGATGATCGACATCGGCCAGGTCGAGGGCGGATTCGTGCAGGGCGCGGGCTGGCTGACGCTGGAGGACCTGCGCTGGGACACCGGTGACGGGCCGAACCGCGGTCGGCTGCTGACCCAGGCGGCGAGCACGTACAAGCTGCCGAGCTTCTCGGAGATGCCCGAGGAGTTCCACGTCACCCTCCTGGAGAACGCCACCGAGGAGGGCGCGGTCTTCGGGTCCAAGGCGGTCGGCGAGCCCCCGCTGATGCTGGCGTTCTCGGTGCGCGAGGCGCTGCGGCAGGCGGCCGCGGCGTTCGGGCCGAGGGGGACGGCGGTCGAGCTGGCCTCGCCCGCCACCCCCGAGGCGGTGTACTGGGCGATCGAGTCGGCGCGGCAGGGCGGCACCGCCGGGAAGGGCCGCGCCCGCGGCGAGGCGGTCGCCGACGGCGGCGTCCGCACCGGCGTGGAAGCGCTGAGCGGTGCCTGACATGACGTGGATCGCCGCGGTCGCGCGGTTGCGGGCACGCCGGGAGTCCGGCGTGCTGGTGACCGTCGCGGCCGTGCGCGGCCACGCCCCGCGCGACGCCGGTGCCAAGCTCGTCGTGGGACACACCGAGACCTGGGGCTCGATCGGCGGCGGCAACGTCGAGGCCGTGGCGATCGACCGGGCCCGGGAGATGATCGCCGCGGGCGGGGCGGAGCCGGAGATGCTCGACTTCGCCCTGAATGACAAGGTGACCAACCAGCACGGCGTGCAGTGCTGCGGCGGCACCGTCGCGGTGCTGCTGGAACCGCTGCCGGTGGTCCGGTCGGTGGCGATCTTCGGCGTCGGACACGTCGGGCTGGAGCTGGCGCGCATCCTGGCCCGTCAGGACCTGGACCTCCACCTGGTCGACAGCCGCGCCGACCTGCTGGCCGAGGAGCGGCTCGGCGTGCTGGCGGACGCGGTGGCGCGGGTGCACACGCACCACACGCCGCTGCTGCCGGAGGAGGTGCTGGCCGAGCTGCCGCCCGGCACCCACGTCCTGATCATGACCCACGACCACGCCGAGGACGCGGCCCTGTGCGACGCGGCCCTGCGCACCGGCCACCTCGGCTCGATCGGGCTGATCGGATCGGCGGCCAAGTGGGCGCGGTTCCGCAAACGCCTCGCCACCGAGGGCGGCCACGAGGACGCCGTCATCGACCGGATCAAGACCCCGATCGGGCTGGCCGACATCACCGGCAAGGAACCCGCGACCATCGCCGTGAGCGTCGCCGCCGACCTGCTGCGCACCTTCGAGGCCGAGGGGGACTGACCCCCTTCAGGACGCCTGCCCGCCCTTGTAGGAATCTACGAAGCGAGGGTCGCGGCCGGTCCGTAGTTCATGTTTTCGGCCCCTGGCCGGTCGTCGTGCGCGAGCTGTGTACTGCTCCTACGAAACCTCCTCCCTGTGACGTTCCCAGGCCCGCACGCCCGTACTCCCGCACGCTTCCTGCCCAAGAAGGAGCACGCATGACCACCGACACCCTCGAGACCGGCACCCGTGAGTTCGAGCGCGCCTGGATGAACAAGGCCATCGAGCTGGCCACCGCCAGCGTCCGCAACGGCGGCGGCCCCTTCGGCGCCCTGATCGCCAAGGACGGGGAGATCGTCGCCGTCGCCAACAACCAGGTCACCGCCGGCCTCGACCCCACCGCGCACGCCGAGGTCAGCGCCATCCGCGCGGCCTGCAAGGCGCTCGACACGTTCAGCCTGGAGGGCTGCACCCTCGTCACGTCCTGCGAGCCCTGCCCGATGTGCCTCTCCTCGGCGCTGTGGGCCCGCATCGACCGCCTCGTCTTCTCCGCCGACCGCCACGACGCCGCGGTGGCCGGATTCGACGACCGCAAGTTCTACGACCTGTTCGAGAAGCGGCCGCAGGCGAACTGGCCCATGACCGTGGAACACCTCGACCTGCCCCACCGCACCCAGCCGTTCGACGCCTGGATCGCCAAGTCCGACCGCGTCGACTACTGAGCAGAAGCCCCCACGCGACCCCGACCGCCCCGCCCGTGCGCCCCACCACCCGTGGCGCATGGGCGGGGCGGCGCCGCGTGCGCCAGGATGGAGCCATGCCCAACCGACTTGCGCAGGCCACGTCCCCCTACCTCCTCCAGCACGCCGAGAACCCGGTCGACTGGTGGCCGTGGGAGGCGGAGGCGTTCGAAGAAGCCCGGCGGCGCGGGGTTCCCGTGTTGCTGAGCGTCGGGTACAGCGCCTGCCACTGGTGCCATGTCATGGCGCACGAGTCGTTCGAGGACGAGGCCACCGCCGAGTACCTCAACTCGCACTTCGTGAGCGTCAAGGTCGACCGCGAGGAGCGTCCCGACATCGACGCCGTCTACATGGAGGCCGTGCAGGCGGCCACCGGGCAGGGCGGCTGGCCCATGACGGTGTTCCTCACGCCGGACGCCGAGCCCTTCTACTTCGGCACCTACTTCCCGCCCGAGCCCCGGCACGGCATGCCCTCCTTCCGCCAGGTGCTCCAGGGCGTCCAGCAGGCGTGGACCGAGCGGCGCGAGGAGGTCGGCGAGGTGGCCGGGAAGATCGTCCGGGACCTCGCGGGGCGGGAGATCTCCTACGGCGACGCCGAGGCGCCCGGAGCGGAGCAGCTGGGGCAGGCGCTGCTCGGGCTCACCCGGGAGTACGACGCCGAGCGCGGCGGGTTCGGCGGGGCGCCGAAGTTCCCGCCGTCCATGGTGATCGAGTTCCTGCTGCGCCACCACGCCCGCACCGGCGCCGAGGGCGCGCTCCAGATGGCGGCCGACACCTGCGAACGGATGGCCCGCGGCGGCATCTACGACCAGCTGGGCGGCGGCTTCGCCCGCTACTCCGTGGACCGCGAGTGGGTCGTGCCGCACTTCGAGAAGATGCTGTACGACAACGCCCTGCTGTGCCGCGCGTACACCCACCTGTGGCGGGCCACCGGCTCGGACCTGGCCCGCCGGGTCGCCCTGGAGACCGCCGACTTCATGGTGCGCGAACTGCGCACCGCCGAGGGCGGGTTCGCCTCCGCGCTGGACGCCGACAGTGACGACGGCAGTGGCAGGCACGTCGAGGGCGCCTACTACGTGTGGACGCCCGCCCAGCTCACCGAGGTGCTCGGCGACGCGGACGCGCAGCTGGCCGCGCAGTACTTCGGGGTGACCGAGGAGGGCACCTTCGAGCACGGCGCCTCCGTGCTGCAACTGCCGCAGCAGGAGGGCGTCTTCGACGCCGCGCGGATCGCGTCGGTCCGGGAGCGGCTGCTGGCCGCGCGCGACGGCCGCCCCGCCCCGGGCCGGGACGACAAGGTGGTCGCCGCCTGGAACGGCCTCGCGATCGCCGCGCTCGCCGAGACCGGCGCCTGCTTCGAGCGCCCCGACCTGGTGGAGGCCGCCGTCGCCGCCGCCGACCTGCTGGTGCGGCTGCACCTGGACGAGCAGGTCCGGCTCACCCGGACCAGCAAGGACGGCAGGCCCGGAGCCAACGCCGGGGTGCTGGAGGACTACGCCGACGTGGCCGAGGGCTTCCTCGCGCTGGCCTCGGTCACCGGGGAGGGCGTCTGGCTGGACTTCGCCGGTTTCCTGCTCGACCACGTCCTCACCCGCTTCACGGACGAGTCGGGCGCGCTGTACGACACCGCGGCCGACGCCGAGCAGTTGATCCGCCGTCCGCAGGACCCCACCGACAACGCCACCCCGTCCGGCTGGAGCGCCGCCGCGGCCGCCCTGCTGTCGTACGCCGCCCACACCGGCTCCGCCCCCCACCGCACCGCCGCCGAACGCGCCCTCGGTGTGGTGAAGGCGCTCGGCCCGCGCGTGCCGCGCTTCGTCGGCTGGGGGCTCGCCGCCGCCGAGGCGCTGCTGGACGGTCCCCGGGAAGTCGCCGTCGTCGGACCTTCGGCCGCCGACCCCGCCGCGCGCGGGCTGCACCGTACGGCGCTGCTCGGGACCGCGCCCGGGGCGGTCGTCGCCTTCGGCACCGAGGGGAGCGACGAGTTCCCGCTGCTCGCCGACCGGCCCCTGGTGGGCGGGGCGGCGGCCGCCTACGTCTGCCGGAACTTCACCTGCGACGCGCCGACCACCGACCCGGACCGGCTCCGCGCCGCACTGGGGGCCGCCGCCCAGGACGGCTGAGACGGCGCGCACCGGCCCGGCCCGCGCAGGACGTCAGGCACCGGCGAGGATCAGCGCGCCCAGCGTGAGCTGTGCGCCCCACTGCAGCGCGACGACCCCGCACCTGGCGGGGGCCCACCGGGTGCGGGGCCAGGCCAGGGCCAGGACGCCCAGGGCGGCCGCGGCCCAGAAGCAGGCCCACAGGGCGTCGCCGGGCACGCGCGAGCACTGCTCGCCGTAGGTCAGGCAGTGGCTGCCGCGCCCGGAGGCGAGCACGACGGCCCACGCGAGGGCGACGGTGGGCAGCAGCAGGGCGAGTCCGGCCACGGAGCCCGCGGTCAGGGCGCGGGCGGAGAGCCGGGCGTGGGAGAGCTGCGCGGCCGGGAGGCGGGACGGGGCGGTCATGCCGTCCAGCACACCGCACCGGGCGGCTGTCGGTGATCGGCCGGAGTGCTCAGCCGCCCTGAGTACCCCTGCTCATGGCGCGCTCCACGATCGCCTCCAGCTGTTCGTGGTGGGCGCCCCGCCAGTAGGCGCGGCCGCACGCGGTGCACTGGGCGAAGACGTCGTACGACCGCCGGGTGCCGCCCTTGAGCTGCTCCGCCACCTCCTCCTTGGTGGCCGTCCGGAGCAGACCGTTGCAGGCGGTGCACCGCGTCCAGGGGCGCAGCGCGGGCCGGAACCGGTCCAGGACCTCCTGGAGCTGCTCGTCGGGGCGGGTGCTGTAGACGAAGGCGCCGGCCCACAGCTCGCGGCGGCGCAGCAGGCCGCGGTCGCGGCTGAGCATGACCCGTTTCTCGGCCGCCGACAGCGCGGCGAGCGCCGGGTCGCCGAGGTCCGTCGACTCGTACGCCGTGTCCACGCCGAGCAGCCGCAGCCGGCGGGCCAGGGTGCCCAGGTGCACGTCGAGCAGGAACCGCAGCGGCGCGCCGGGGACCCGCTGGGGGTGCCGGACCGGCCGCACCCGCACCGACTCGCCGCCCGCCGGGATGTGGCCGGGCGGCACCTCGCGGCCGTCGACGAGCAGGGTGCCGACCTCGGTGAGCGGGACGCCGAGGGACTCGACGAGGTGGCCGAGGGTGGAGACCCCGTCGGTGGCCGCGCGGACGGCGCCGGCGGGGCGGGCGCGCGGTACGAACAGGTGCAGTTCGGGGGCGAACTCGACGTGGATCTCGGGACCGGTCACCCGGTCAGGATGCCACGCGGGCGGCCCCCGGTCCCCGGCCTTTTCGCGCGGGCGGCCCGGCTAGTAGGCGACCAGCGAGATCCCCACGTAGTGGGCGATGAAGGCGGCCAGCGTGAAGGAGTGGAAGACCTCGTGGAAGCCGAACCAGCGCGGTGAGGGGTTGGGGCGCTTGAGGCCGTAGATCACGCCGCCCGCGCTGTAGAGCACACCGCCGACGATCACCAGGACCAGGACGGCGATGCCGCCCGCCCGCATGAACTCGGGCAGGTAGAAGACGGCCGCCCAGCCCATCGCGAGGTAGCACGGGGTGTAGAGCCAGCGCGGGGCGCCGACCCAGAAGACGCGGAAGACGATCCCGGCCGCGGCCGCCGCCCAGATGCCCCACAGCAGCCACTCGCCCTTGGCGCCGGGCAGCAGCAGCATCGTGAGCGGGGTGTAGGTGCCCGCGATGATCAGGAAGATGTTGGCGTGGTCGAGGCGGCGCAGCACCCCGTCCATGCGCGGGCTCCAGTTGCCCCGGTGGTAGAGCGCGCTGACGCCGAACAGCAGGCAGGCCGTCAGGACGTAGACCCCGCAGGCTATGCGGCCCTCGGGCGACTCGGCGAGCGCGGTGAGCACCAGACCGGCGACCAGGACGGCGGGGAACATGCCGAGGTGCAGCCAGCCGCGCAGCTTCGGCTTCACCGGGTGCGGGAGCGAGAGCGCCACGGGACCGCGGCCGCCGGCCGGCAGGTCCCTGGGCGCGTCGGGGACGGACGCAGTCATGGGCGCATCGTACCTACGGTCCCGTAAGTTACGTATCAGTGCGAACGTATGTCCCGGGGCGAGTGGCCATCGTCTCACGGGGAACCCGGCGGTGCACCCCCGGCCGCGGCCCTGCGGCGGCCTCCGACGGGCACGTGGCGCTCCTCACGCCGCTCAGTTGTGACGCCCTCTGGACAGATGGGCACTCACGTCGGATGATCAAATGAGTGCGGTCGACACCGGATGAGCGCCCACGAGGTCAACGTCACGCATCCGGGTCGCAGCCCCCACGGGGCCTCCAACAAAAAACCCCTCATCTAGGAGCAATCGTGGCGCGCGACATCGCGGCTCCCCCCGTCCCCACCCACCACCAGGAACTGATCTCGTGGGTCAACGAGATCGCCGAACTGACCCAGCCGGACGCAGTGGTCTGGTGCGACGGATCCGAGGCCGAGTACGAGCGCCTGTGCGGGGAGCTCGTCGACAAGGGCACCTTCCGCAAACTCGACCCGATCAAGCGCCCCAACTCGTACTACGCGGCCTCCGACCCCACCGACGTCGCCCGCGTCGAGGACCGGACCTTCATCTGCTCCGCCAAGGAGGAGGACGCCGGCCCGACCAACCACTGGAAGGACCCCGCCGAGATGCGGGAGATCTTCACGGGGGAGCAGGGCCTGTTCCGGGGCGCCATGCGCGGCCGGACCATGTACGTCGTGCCCTTCTGCATGGGCCCCCTCGGCTCGCCGCTGTCCGCGCTGGGCGTCGAGATCACCGACTCCGCCTACGTCGCCGCCTCCATGCGCACCATGACCCGCATGGGACAGCCGGTCCTGGACGAGCTGGGCGAGACGGGCTTCTTCGTCAAGGCCGTGCACTCCGTCGGCGCCCCGCTGGAGCCCGGCCAGGCGGACGTCCCCTGGCCCTGCAACAGCACCAAGTACATCTCGCACTTCCCCGAGGACCGCGAGATCTGGTCCTACGGCTCCGGCTACGGCGGCAACGCCCTGCTCGGCAAGAAGTGCTACGCGCTGCGCATCGCCTCCGTCATGGCCCGCGACGAGGGCTGGCTCGCCGAGCACATGCTGGTGCTGAAGCTGACCCCGCCCACCGGGGAGCCCAAGTACGTCGCCGCCGCCTTCCCGTCGGCCTGCGGCAAGACCAACCTCGCCATGCTGGAGCCCACGATCTCCGGCTGGACGGTGGAGACCATCGGCGACGACATCGCCTGGATGCGCTTCGGCGAGGACGGCCGCCTGTACGCGATCAACCCCGAGGCCGGTTTCTTCGGCGTCGCGCCCGGCACCGGTGAGCACACCAACGCCAACGCGATGAAGACCCTGTGGGGCAACTCGGTCTTCACCAACGTCGCCCTCACCGACGACAACGACGTGTGGTGGGAGGGCATGACCGAGGAGACGCCGGCCCACCTCACCGACTGGAAGGGCAACGACTGGACCCCCGAGTCCGGCACCCCCGCCGCACACCCCAACGCCCGCTTCACCACCCCCGCCGCGCAGTGCCCGATCATCGCGCCGGAGTGGGAGGACCCCAGGGGCGTGCCGATCTCGGCGATCCTCTTCGGCGGGCGCCGCGCCACCGCCGTCCCGCTGGTCACCGAGTCCTTCGACTGGAACCACGGCGTCTTCCTCGGCGCCAACGTGGCCTCCGAGAAGACCGCCGCCGCCGAGGGCAAGGTCGGCGAGCTGCGCCGCGACCCCTTCGCCATGCTGCCGTTCTGCGGCTACAACATGGGCGACTACATGGGGCACTGGATCGACGTGGCCAAGGACAAGGACCAGTCCAAGCTGCCCAAGATCTACTACGTCAACTGGTTCCGCAAGGACGACGACGGCAAGTTCGTCTGGCCCGGCTTCGGCGAGAACGGCCGCGTCCTGAAGTGGATCGTGGAGCGCCTGGAGGGCAAGGCGGACGGCGTGGAGACCCCGATCGGCGTGCTGCCGACCAAGGAGGCCCTGGACACCGACGGGCTCGACCTCGCCGACGCCGACCTGGAGTTCCTGCTCAGCGTCGACAAGGAGGTCTGGCGCGAGGAGGCGGCGCTCGTCCCCGAGCACCTGAACACCTTCGGCGACCACACGCCCGCCGAGCTGTGGGACCAGTACCGGGCGCTGGTGCAGCGCCTGGGCTGAGCCCCGCCACCACCCAGCTCCGTGGCCGGTCCGACTAGCCCTGACCCGCGAAGTCGTCACGAAGGCCGGTCACGAGGGGGTCTCCCCGCGCTCCAGTAGCTCATCTCACCCCGGAGCGCGGAGAAGCCCCGTTCGGGCCGGGTCCCCGCACAACGGCGTGCGACGGACCCGGCCCTTCAGCACGCCCGGCCCGGCCCGTACGGCGATCAGTGCTCCGAGCGGTCCTCCAGGTACCGGGTGTGCGACTCCTGGCGCCGGGCCTCGGCGTCCCGCAGCCGGTCCGCCAGCCGCTCCGCCTCCTCCCGCAGCAGCGCCAACTGCCGCTCCAGATGCGCCTCCGGCGGCTCCTGCCCCGGCGTCAGCCGCGTCCACCAGCGGGTCCGCAGATACGCGTCCACCGCCTCCGGCACGTCCTGCCGCACCGCCCGGGACACCTCGTGCAGCCCCTCCGGGTCGGCCGCCAGCACCTCGGCGACCCAGCCGGGCTCCAGCAGCCCGGCCAGCAGTCCGGTCAGCCCGGCCAGCCGCTCCTCGGCGGCCGGCGGCAGCTCCACGTCCGCGAGATAGCCGCGCAGCCGCCCGAAGTCCCCGCGCACCTCCGCCAGCTGGGCCGACGGGTCGGGGAAGTCGGGCGGTGCGGGCCGCTCCGGCGGGGCGAGCAGCGCACCGGCGCCGTACAGTCCCGCGACGACCACCGGCCAGTACGGCCCCGCCACCCCCGTGAAGGTCAGCACCACGCCCGCCAGCCCGCAGGCACTGCCGGTCAGGTTCTTGCGGGACTCCAGGAAGCCGACGAGCCTGTGGGGCCTACTGGTAGCCACGGATCTCCTCGAAGGCGCCGTCCAGCGACCCCTTTTGCGCGTCGAAGAGCCGGCCGCCGGTGAGTTCGGCGATGTGCGTCAGCTCCGCGCGGTCGGAGTCGCCGAACAGGATGGGGAACACCGGGATCTCCTGCCGCTGCCCGCCCAGCGAGCCGTAGAAGCGGTCGAAGCCGGCCGCGTCGGTGCCGGTGGTGTTCTCGCCGTCCGTCATCAGCACGATCGACGTGAACGCGTCCCGGCCGCCGCCGAGATGGTCGTACGCCTTCTCCAGCGAGGTGTAGACCGCCGTGTCGCCCTCGGCGGTCAGGCGCTCGGTGTCCCGGCGGATGCCCGCGAGACCGGCGCCCGGGTCGGCGGGGTCCACCACATGGGTCGTCACCCGCTTGACGTCCGAGCCGAACGGCATCAGCGTCACCTCCTCGCGGTCGCGGAAGTCGCCGGTGAGGGCGGTCAGCGCGGTCTTCAGCCGGGTCAGCCGCTCGCCCGCCATCGACCCGGACGTGTCGAGGACGTACACCGTCCGGGACGGGCGGCGCAGGTCGTTCTCGTACGCGTCGAGCAGGCCGTCGGCGACGGAGCGCGAGCCGGGGGAGGGCAGCTCGCGCCGCCGGCTCGTGTCCAGCCCCGGCGCGGGCGGCACGGAGGTGAGGACCGGGCGGCGGTGCGTGCTGCGGGTGATCTCCCGCTGGATCTCCGGTGCGCGCAACGCCTCGGCGAGGCGGCGGACGTCGCCGCGGGTCGAGTCGTCCGTCGAGGCGAGGGTGGAGAGCGGGTAGTCGGCGGTGAGGACGCCGTCGGTGGGGCGGATCACGGTGAGGTCCGGGATGCCCATGAGGACGGACTCGTAGTTCAGCAGCGCGTCCACGTTCCCGCGCCGCTGGTAGGCCGCCGCCAGCCAGCCCGACGAACCCGAGGTCAGCTGCTGCCCGGCGAAGAACTCCCGCAGCCGCGGCGTCGCCTTCGCCACGTCGGCGTCGGTGAGCGCGGACTGGGCGCCGGAGAGCGCGGAGGCGACCGAGACCAGGGTGGCGAAGCCGGAGTTGGAGCGGGCCGGGTCGGTCATGCCGTAGGTGAGCTTCCCGTCGGCGACGGCCTGCTCGACCTGGGACCAGGTGACCGACCCGGGCCGCCAGCCCAGCCGCCGCACGGTGGCGTCCTTGACGCCGATCGCGACGGGGCTGGCCATCACCGGTGTCTCGGAGACGATCCGCTGCGCCGCCTCGGGGCGCAGTCGCAGCGAGTCGTTGGAGGACAGCCACACGGCGTCGTACGCGCCGTCCGTGGTGCCCTTGGCCAGCATGTCCACGGCGTCGAGGGTGCCGATCGGGGTGAGCCGGACGGTGAGGCCGGTGTCCTCGCGGACCCGGTCGAGCACCGGCTTCATGTCGCTCAGCTCGCTGGAGGCGAGGACCCGCAAGGTGCCCGGCTCGGCGCTGCCCGGGACCCCGGGGGTCGGCACCCCGTCCGTGCCGTCCCCGTCGCCCTGCGAGGTGCAGCCGGTGAGGAGGGCGAGCGCGGTGAGGCAGACGGCCAGGGCGCGCCTCGTGCGACGGCCGGATCTCATGCGAGGCCCCCTTCCCGGGAGGAGTCCAGGGCGCTTTGGGAACGGCTGCGCTCCAGGTAGGCGTTGGCCTGCCGGAGTTCACCGGTCAGGGACTCCACGGTCGCCGCCATCGCCTCCGTCGCCTGGGCCTTGTAGGTGTCGATGGTGTCGAGGGTGCGGTAGATCTGCTGGAAGGCGGCGCGCAGGGTCTCCGCGCCGACCGCGGGGTCGGCGGCGATGCGCTGGATCTCCCCGCTCTGGGTGGCGAGCATCTCCGCGTTGCCCCGGATCAGGTCCTCCGTCGTTCCGCGCAACGCGTCGACCTGCTCGACGACCTTCTTCTGGTGGTCGAGCGCGGCGGCCAGCATCACCGAGATCCGCAGGGCGGACACGGTGGTCGTGGCCGCCCGGTCGACGCCCTTGACCAGCTCCTCGTTGTTGCGGCGCACGACGTCCATCGCGAGGTAGCCCTGGGCGCACACCGCGAGCTGGGTGAGCAGATCCTGGTGCTTCTGCCGGACCGGGAAGAGGACGTCGGCGCGCAGGGCGTCGGCGGCCTGCGGGTCGCCCGGTTCGACCCCGGCGACGTGCTCCTGCACGGCCGTGTCGAGCGCCTCGGTGAGCACGACGTACTCCTGGAGCTTGCCCATGGTCTCCCACAGGCGGACCCGCTCGGTCTGCAACGCCGCGTTGTCGCGCCGCAGTTCGTCCTGGCCGCCGCGCAGCGCGCCGACGATCCGGTTCAGGGTGCCCTGGGCGGAGGCGTACTTGGCGACGTGGTCGCGCAGCCGGTTGCCGCCGGGCAGCCGGGACAGCAGCTTGCGGCCCTTGGACGCGGGCAGGTCGCGCGGGTCCAGGTCCTCCACCACGCGCCGCAGCTCCACCAGGGAGCCCGCCACCCGGGTCTGGGCGTCGCCGCCCCGGTCGGGCAGGCTGCGCACGGTGCGCTCCAGCATGCGGTTGGACTGCGCGGCGGCGGTGCGCATCTCGGCGGCGCCCAGGCCGGTGATCTCGCCGACCTTGCCGGCGAACTCGGGCGAGCGGGCGTCGAGCGCGGCGAGCCCGTCCACGTAGGCGGCGGCCTTGCGCGCCATGTCCGCGCGGGTCGCGTCGTCCAGGGGCACGAGGCCGCCGGCCCGCTCGCGCGGTACGGGGGCGACGGGCTCGGGCGGGGTGAGAGTGAGCGTGAGGTCGTGGTCGGTGCCGGTCACGTGGCCGAATCCCCCTGTGGTCCGCTGGTGCTTCGCTGCTGGTCCGGTCGTGTCCGCCGGTGGCCGGGCCGGCCGGTGGTCGCGGGCCGTCATCCGCGCGCCCCGACGGCCATCCGGCGCAGTACCCCGGACGTGGGCACCGGCGCCTGCCGGACGCCGGTCAGCCGCTGGTTGAGGTACGCGGTGTGGGCCTCGGTGGCCCGGGTGAACTCGGCGGACGCGCCCTGCGGCCGGAAGCCGTGCCGGACGGCCAGCTGCCGCAGCTTCGGGTCGGTCGAGAGGAGTTCACCGAGTTCCCGGCCGGTGTCGGTGAGCGGTACGACGGTGTGGTCGCTGGTGGCGGTGGTGTCCGGGTACAGGACGACCAGGTCCGAGACCGTGTCCCCGCCCTCCCCGAGCAGGGCGGCGACCTGTGACTCGTAGGCCAGCACCAGCGGTTCGCCGACGCCGCTGGTGAAGTCCCGGAACGTGGCGTCCGAGCTGGACTTCTGGGCGCCCTGCACCTGGACCAGCTTTCGCAGCAGGGGCGCCGTGCGGTCCAGGTCGGCGTCGCTCGACACCACGCGGTCGCCGTTGGCGACGTAGGAGGTCGCGGCCAGGTAGAGCGCGCCGGAGTTGGAGGTCTCCGGGTCGGTGGTCGCGATGTACAGGGTCCCGGTCAGCTCGGTGTGCCGGTCGGCGCCCTTGAGCTGCTGCCAGGTGCGGCCGGCGCGGGCCGCGTCGAGGTAGGCGTCCATCCTGAGGGTGCCGCCCCGGCTGCGGTCGAGGGTGACGAGCCCGTTCGCCGCGAGCACCGCCGCGGTGGAGCGGTGGGTCACCACGACCAGCGGCGAGTAGAAGGGCCGGGGCAGCGGCCCCCGGACGCCGTACTTGTCGGCGAGTTCGTCGGCCGGGGCCTGACTGGACGGGAAGGCGAGGTCGTAGCCCTTGAGGTCCAGCTCCTCCATGGCCCAGGACCCGGAGGTCTCGGCCCGCACGGTGTAGCCCTTGGCGGCGAGGGCCTTCACCACTTCGGGGTCGGCGAAGAACTGCGCCTTCTCCGACCCGATGACCATGCGCACGGTCTTCGTTGCCGCGCCCGTCTCCTCGTTGTCCCGGCCCGCGACGACGGCGGCCACCACGCCACCGATCAGCAGGACCGCGAGGACGATTCCAGCGATGCGTCTCACGCGGTGAGCGTGCTCCCGGAACCAGACGTTCCTGGCGGGTCCCGGTGAACGGGAGGTGACCGGCCGATACCGGTATGCAACGGGAACCGGCCACTCCGGGACCGCCGGTGGCGGCGGGCATGCGCGGCTCCCCGCGGGTACCCGGGGGGATCGGAACCGCGGAGAACAGGAAGAGGAAGGAGGGACCCGCCGTGGCAGACGGTGGTGACTTCTACTCGCGCGACCGGCCGCGGGAGCCCGATCCGCAGCTGGCGGAGGACCGGCCGCGCGGCGGCGGCCCGGAGGATCCGCACCGCCGGGGCAACTGGCCGGTGTGGGCGATCATCCTCGCGGTCGTCCTGGTCTTCGTCGTCCTGACGGTGATCCTCGGCTGACCGGCCGGCCGGTGCCGACCCGGCCGGGCGGTGGGGTGTGTGGCGCCCGGTCCGCGCGTCGCTGCGGGTGCGCGCGGACCGGGGCCGTAGAGGGGGCCCGGGAGGGCTCAGCCGGCCGCGAGCTCGCGCGGCTCCAGGGCCGCGGAGTGCGCGTCCATGCGCTCGGCGGTCAGGATCGCGACCGCCGTGTCGGCGCGGGAGGCGGCGACCACCAGGGCGCGGGCCGCCAGGGTGTGCGCCCGCCGGTGCAGCGCCGCCGGACACGGCTCCGGGCGGGTGGCGGCCACCTGCAGGCGGACCGGCGCCCGGCCTCCCCGCAGCCGGGCCACCTGCTCGGCGAGCCGGTCGGCGGCGGTGTCCAGACCGGGCTCGGGCGCCAGCGCGCGCAGCTCGTCCGTGACGGCGAGCAGGGCCGCGAGATGGCCGGCGAGCTGGATGTCCAGCTCCTCGTCCCGGGACCGGTGGGGGAAGTCCGTGGTGCTGCCGGCCATCGTGCTGTGGACCGACTTGCTGCGGATCGGCTCGTACATGGGATGGCCTCCTGAGTGCTTCAGGAAACCATCCTACATTAGATCCAATCTAAAGTTGACGGCGTTCGGGAAACTCCTCCAGTGAAGCCTCAGGGGGGCGCGGCCGCTGTTCAGGGCTGGCCGTACCCGTCCAGGAAGTTCCCGATCCGGGTCACCGCCTCGCGCAGGTCCACGGCCGTCGGCAGGGTCACCACCCGGAAGTGGTCGGGCTCGGGCCAGTTGAACCCGGTGCCCTGGACCACCATGATCTTCTCCTGGCGCAGCAGGTCCAGGACCATCTGCCGGTCGTCCTTGATCTTGAAGACCTTGGGGTCGAGCCGCGGGAAGAGGTAGAGCGCGCCCTTCGGCTTCACGCAGGTCACACCGGGAATGCTGGTCAGCGCCTCGTGCGCGGCGTCCCGCTGCTCGCGCAGCCGCCCGCCCGGCAGCACCAGCTCGTTGATGGTCTGCCGTCCGCTGAGCGCCGCGACCACGCCGTGCTGGCCCGGCATGTTGGCGCACAGCCGCATGTTCGCCAGGATCGTCAGGCCCTCGATGTAGGACTCGGCGTGCGCGCGGGGTCCGGAGATCGACATCCAGCCGACCCGGTAGCCGGCCACCCGGTACGCCTTCGACATGCCGTTGAAGGTGAGGGTCAGCAGGTCCGGGGCGATGGCGGCGGTCGGGGTGTGGGTGGCCTCGTCGTACAGGATCTTGTCGTAGATCTCGTCGGAGCAGACCAGCAGGTTGTGCCGGCGGGCGATGTCGGTCAGTGCGCGCACCATCGCCTCGTCGTAGACCGCGCCCGTCGGGTTGTTCGGGTTGATGATCACGAGCGCCTTGGTGCGGTCGGTGATCTTCCGCTCCAGGTCCGCGAGGTCGGGCATCCAGTCGGACTGCTCGTCGCAGCGGTAATGCACCGCCGTGCCGCCGGACAGCGAGACGGCGGCCGTCCACAGCGGGTAGTCCGGGGCCGGGACGAGCACCTCGTCGCCGTCGTCCAGCAGGCCCTGCATCGCCATCACGATCAGCTCGGAGACGCCGTTGCCGATGAAGACGTGCTCGACGTCCGTCTCGATGCCGAGGGTCTGGTTGTGCATGACGACCGCCCGGCGGGCCGCCAGCAGGCCCTTCGCGTCGCCGTAGCCGTGTGCCGTGGAGACGTTGCGGAGGATGTCCTCCAGGATCTCCGGCGGGCACTCGAAGCCGAAGGCGGCAGGGTTTCCGGTGTTCAGCTTCAGGATGCGGTGACCGGCCGCCTCCAGCCGCATCGCCTCCTCGAGCACCGGGCCCCGGATCTCGTAACAGACGTTGGCGAGCTTGGTCGACTGGATCACCTGCATGTCCGTGAGCTTACGACCCGGTTACGACCCATGGGCCGTGTTTTCCACCACGTGAGACGCGCCTGTCCGGGTGGCCCCGGCCGCCCGTGACGGTGCCCGGTGGGTCCGTTCGCGCCAACTGGCGGCCGGTTACCGGCCCTTGTCCGCACCCCTCTCTGTCGTGAGAATGCTCATGACAAAGCGGCGCCGCCCGGACGATCTCCGGCCGGTGCCCTCCAAAGAGGGGACCCCCACATGAACAAGCCTCTCCTTGCCGCGCTCGCCACCCTGGCCGTCACCGGGGTCGGCGTGGCACCGGCGGCCGCGGCTCCCGCGGCACCTGCGACCTCCGCCGCCCCTGCGGCCTCCGCCGCCCCTGCGGCCTCCGCCGCCCCTGCGGCCTCCGCGGCTCCCGCTGCTCCCGCGTCACCCGCGGCTCCCGCCGCCCGGGCCGTGTCCTTCGCCGGGACCGTCGCGCTCAGCAACTGCTCCGGCTCCCTGGTGCGCCTGCCCGCCTCCGAGGACGACGACCCGGCGCTGGTCATGTCCAACGGCCACTGTCTGGAGACCGGCTTCCCGGCGGCCGGCGAGGTCGTCGTGGACCAGCCCTCCAGCCGCACCTTCGGGCTGCTCAACGCCTCCGGCACCCGCGTCGGCACCCTGCGGGCGAGCAAGATCGCCTACGCGACGATGACCGACACGGACGTCTCGCTCTACCAGCTCACCAGCACGTACGCCCAGATCCGCGGCTCCTACGGGATCAGCCCGCTCACCCTGAACGACACCCGTCCCACGGCCGGCACCGCGATCACCGTCGTCTCCGGCTACTGGAAGCGCACCTACGCCTGCGCCGTCGACGGGTTCGCCTACCGCCTCAAGGAGGGGGAGTGGACCTGGAAGGACTCGGTCCGCTACACCTCCGCCTGCCAGACCATCGGCGGCACCTCCGGATCGCCGGTGGTCGACAACGCCACCGGCAAGGTCGTCGCCGTCAACAACACGGGCAACGAGGACGGCGGGCGCTGCACCGACAACAACCCCTGCGAGGTCGCCGAGGACGGCACCGTGACGGTCCGCGAGGGCATCAACTACGGCCAGCAGACCTACCAGATCCCCGCCTGCTTCGGCCTCGACAGCAAGCTCGACCTCGCGCGCAGCGGCTGCGTCCTGCCCAAGCCCTGACCACCGGGCCGGGGCCGGTCCGGCGGGTCCCGCCGCACCGGCCCCGCGCTCAGCGCGGAACCCGGCGCACCGACCGCCCCGCCAGTACGTCCGTGCGCCGCCCGTCCTCCATCACGAACCGCCCGTCGACCAGCACGTACGGGATGCCCGTCGGCAGCACCCGCGGGTCCTCGTAGGTGCTGCCGGCCGCGACCGTCGCCGGGTCGAAGAGCACCAGGTCGGCCCGGTACCCCTCGCGGACCAGGCCCCGGTCCGGCAGCCGCAGCCGGGCGGCCGCGCGCGAGGTGAGGTGGGCCACGCACTCCTCCAGGGAGAGCACGCCCAGCTCGCGCACGTAGTGGCCCAGGTAGTGCGGGAAGGTGCCGTAGGCGCGCGGGTGCGGCTTGGTGCCCTGGAGGATGCCGTCCGAGCCGCCGGTGTGGACGCGGTGCCGCATGATCGCGCGGACGTTCTCCTCGTGCCCGACGTGCTGGAGGATCGTCGGGGCCAGCCGGTCGGCCAGGAGCAGGTTGCGGGCCACCGTCCACGGGGTCTCGCCGCGCAGGGCGGCCGACTCCGCGACCGTGCGGCCGACGTACTCACCGAGCGCCGGGTCGCCCGTGCCGGAGATCTCGATCGTGTCCCACTCCATCGGCACGCCGTGGCAGCCGTCGGAGCCGGTCTCCTCGACGTGGTGGCGGATGCGCTCCGCGGTGTCGTCGTCCGACAGCCGCTTCATGATCTGCTCCGGGCCGCCCTCGCTCGCCCAGCTCGGCAGCATCGCCACGAGGGTGGTGCAGCCGGGGGTGTACGGGTAGGTGTCGAGCGTGATGTCGGCGCCGTCGGCCAGCGCCCCGTCGAGCAGCGCCAGCAGCTCGGGCGCCTTGCCCTTGTTGACGCCGAAGTTCATGGTGGCGTGCGCCAGGTGCAGCGGGCAGTCCGCCTCCCGGGTCAGCTGCACCATCTCCTGGTACGCCTGGAGCGCCCCGGCCCCGTAGGAGCGGTGGTGCGGGCAGTAGTAGCCGTCGTACGAGGCCACCACCCGGCACAGCTCGGTCAGCTCCGCGTCCTTGGCGTACATGCCCGGCGTGTACGTCAGCCCGGACGACATGCCGACCGCGCCCTGCTCCAGGCCCTCGGCGACCAGGCGCCGCATGTGCTCCAGCTCGCCCTCGGTCGCCTCCCGGTCGTCCCAGCCGACGGCGAGGGCGCGCACCGTGCCCTGCGGGATCAGGTAGGCGGCGTTGACCGCGATGCCGCGGTCGAGCCGGTCCAGGTACTCGCCGACCGAGCGCCAGTCGAAGTCGATGTCGTCGCCGGGGCCGTTCCACCCGGCGATCGCGCGGCGGACCTCGCCGAGGGTGCGGTCGTCGACCGGCGCGTACGACAGCCCGTCCTGGCCGATGACCTCCAGGGTGACGCCCTGCGCGGCCTTGGCGCTGTGATCGGGGTCCCGCAGCAGCGCCAGGTCGCTGTGGGCGTGCATGTCGATGAAGCCGGGCGACAGGACCAGGCCCTCGGCGTCCAGCTCACGGCGTGCCTTCGGGCGCTGGCAGCCGGCGGCCGCCGCCTCCTTGACGATGGAGACGATCCGGCCGCCGTCGACCACGACGTCCGCGCGGTACCCGTCCGCCCCGGAGCCGTCGACGACGTCCGCGTCCCTGATGACCAGCTCTTCCATGTCCGGCTCCCTTTCCCAGGTGTTCTCGGGCGTCCTAGAAGAACGTGCGGATGTAGTCGACGACCGTCCCGTCCGCCTCGGCGACCGGGATGAGCTGCCACTTGTCGAAGGACGTGCAGGGGTGCGACAGGCCCGCCCCGACCCAGTCGCCCACCTCCAGGTCCGCGTCCGGGGCGGTGCGCAGCCAGGCGTGCTGGTCGGACAGGCCGGTCACCGTGATGCCGGTCGCCGGGCGCTCCGGGCCGCCGTCCGAGGGGCGCACCACCTGGGCGAAGGGCAGGTGCAGGTCGTACGCCGCGTCCCGCTTGCCCGCGTTGGTGAACGCCTGCCCGGGGGAGGGGCGGGAGACGACCTGGCTCCACAGCCGGAAGGCGGGCTCCAGGGCGCCCTCCTCGGGGACCCGGTTGAAGGGGGTCAGCTCGCGGTAGTGGCCGTCGTCGTGGGAGACGTAAGCACCGGAGCGCAGCAGCTTCAGCACCGGCCGGGACAGCTCGGGCACCTCGGCGAACACGTCGGCCACCGCGTCGAACCAGGCGCTGCCGCCCGCGCTCAGCACGATCTCCGCCAGGCCGTCGAACCGCCCCGCCTTGTCGAAGTCGACGGCGAGCGCGACCAGCCGCCGCAGCCAGGCGTGCACGCGCTCCGGATCGGCGTCCGGCACCTCGCCCTCGTACCCGGCGACCCCGGCCAGCCGCAGCGTCCGCGTCCCGGCCACCGCGTCGGCGACCGCGGCGCACTCGGCCTCGGTGCGCACGCCGGTCCGGGCGCCCGCACCGGCGGCCAGCTCCACCACGACGTCCACCGGACGGGCGGCGCCCGCGTCCGTCAGGGCCGCGTCCATCAGCTGCACGCCGCGCACGGAGTCGACGTAGCAGACGAAGCGGAAGTCCGGGTCGGCGTCCAGCTGGGAGGAGATCCAGCGCAGGGCGGCGGCGTCGACCAGCTCGTTGGCCAGGAAGACCCGCTCGATGCCGAAGGCGCGCGCCACCCGCACCTGGTGCGGTACGGCGAGGGTGATGCCCCAGGCGCCGTGTTCGATCTGGCGGTGGAAGAGCTGCGGGGCCATGGAGGTCTTGCCGTGCGGCGCGAAGGCGAGGCCGTGCCGGGCGGAGTAGGTCTCCATCAGCTTCAGGTTGTGCTCCAGGCGCTCGGCGGACAGCGCGAGGACGGGGGTGGTGAAACCGCCGGTGAAGAGGTTGCGGCGCTGTCCGGCCAGCTCGGCGAGGGTCAGACCGTACGCGTCCGGAGGGAGGCCCTTGAAACGGTGGTCGACGTGCTCCTCGGCCAGTCTGGCGAGGGCTTCGCGGCCGTGCGGAGAGCCGGTGTCGAGGGCCATGGAGCCTCCCTGATCTGATGCGTCGCGAGTGTGTTGCAACACTTGCAACGACCGTTGCGTATATCGCTTACTGCTGTCTAACATCTCGGCGAACGCGGGGTCAACGGAGCAGCCGCCCGCCACACGCGACGAGGAGCCCCCACCATCGTGACCGCCATCGGACGCACCAGCACCGCCCCCGACGTCGTGGACGTCGTAGCGCTCGGCGAGTCCATGGTCACCTTCCTGCCCTCCCGCCCCGGGCGCCTCGCCGACGTCCCCTCCTTCGACCGGGCCATCGGCGGCGCCGAGTCCAACGTGGCTTGCGTGCTCGCCGCCGCCGGACACTCCGCGCGCTGGGCCGGCCGGGTCGGCGCCGACGGCTTCGGCGACCACCTCGTCGAGGCGATCGGCGCCTACGGCGTCGACGTCCGCGCCGTGCGCCGCGACCCCGCCCGCCCGACCGGCATCTACTTCCGCACCGCGGGCGACCGCGCCACCGACGCCCACGAGGTCGCGTACTACCGGGCGGGCTCGGCCGCCTCCGCGATGTCCGTCGACACCATGGACCTCGACGCGGTCCGCTCCGGCCGCGTCCTGCACCTGTCCGGCATCACGCCCGCGCTCTCCGCCGACTGCCTGGACCTGACGCGCGAGCTGACCGCCCGCCGCCCCGGCCGCCCCCTCGTCTCCTTCGACGTCAACCACCGCCCCGGCCTGTGGCGCGACGCCGGTCACGGCCACGGACCCGAGGTGCTCCTCGACCTGGCCCGCGGCGCCGACCTCGTCTTCGTCGGCGACGACGAGGCACGGGACGCCTGGGGTCTCGGCGGACCCGAGGCCGTCCGCGCCGCGCTGCCGGAACCGGAACTGCTCGTCGTCAAGCAGGGCGCCGACGGCGCCACCGCCTTCCACCGCACCGGCGGCGGCGCCGACGAGGTGACCTCCGTCCCCGCGCTCACCGTCGACGTCGTCGCCGCCGTCGGCGCGGGCGACGCCTTCGCCGCCGGGTTCCTCTCCGCCACCCTGCGCGACAAGCCCGTGCGCGAGCGCCTGCGCCACGGCCACCTGATGGCCGCCGCCGCCCTCACCGCCCCCGGCGACCTCGCCGCGCCGCCCGCCCGCGACCACGCCGACCGGCTGGCCGCCCTCGACGACGCCGCGTGGGGGAGACTGCGACTCGGCCCCGGCTGGACACACGCCGCGGAAGGGGCCGAGGAGGAGGTACGCACACCATGAGCCAGACCGTCGACCGCGCGCTGAGCATCCTGCCGCTGCTCGCCGAGGGCCCCGCCGACCTGGGCCGGGTCGCCGAGCGCCTGGGCGTGCACAAGTCCACGGCCCTGCGCCTGCTGCGCACCCTCCACGAACACGGCTTCGTCTACCGGCAGTCCGACCAGCGCTACCGCCTCGGCGCCCGGCTCATCTCCCTCGCCCAGGAGGCGATGGAGAACCTCGACGTCCGCGAGATCGCCCACCCCCACCTGGTCCGCCTCAACGAACAGGTCGGACACACCGTCCACCTCGCCGTCCACGAGGAGGACGAGGTCCTCTACATCGACAAGGTCGAGAGCCGCTACCCGGTCCGCATGTACTCGCGGATCGGCAAGCCCGTCGCCATCACCGTCGCCGCCGTCGCCAAGCTGCTGCTGGCCGACCTCCCCGAGAACGAGCGCCGGGCCGTGGCCGAGCAGCTCGACTACCCCATGTACACGGCCCGTTCGACACCGAACGCCGACGGGTTCCTCAAGGAACTCGCCAAGGTGCGCGAACAGGGCTGGGCCACCGACCTCGGTGGCCACGAGGAGTCCATCAACTGCGTCGCCGCGCCCATCCGGGGCGCCGACGGCCGGGTGGTCGCCGCGATGTCGGTCTCCGCGCCGAACGTCGTCGTCACCGCCGAGGAACTCCTCACCCTGCTCCCGCTGGTGCGCCGTACGGCGGACGCCATCAGCGGCGAGTACTCCGGCAGGACCCCAGTCAAGGAAGTCACCGCATGACCGACAAGATCGCTCTCACCCCCGCGACCCACACCGTCCCCCCGGCGAAGTTCTCCCACGGCGTGAAGAAGGGCAACATCCTCCAGGTCGCCGGCCAGGTCGGCTTCCTGCCCCACGAGGAGGGCAAGGCCCCCACCCCGGCCGGCCCGACCCTGCGCGAGCAGACCCTCCAGACCCTCGCCAACGTCAAGGCGATCCTGGAGGAGGGCGGCGCCTCCTGGGACGACGTGATGATGCTCCGCGTCTACCTCACCGACGTGGACCACTTCGCCGAGATGAACGAGATCTACAACGCCTACTTCGAGGAGCAGGGCCTCACCCAGCCGCCCGCCGCGCGCACCACGGTGTACGTCGGTCTGCCGGCCGGCCTCCTCATCGAGATCGACGCGCTCGCCGTCCTCGGCTGACCGTCCCTCCGTCCCTCCGTACCGCCTGTCTGACTGTCTGTCTGTGAACGGCACGGCGTCCCCCGCCCCCGGGGGCGCCGTGCCGCGCTCCACCCTGCCCGAAAGCTCCATGTACTTATCCAGAGGACCCCCGCATGTCCTATCCGTCCCTCCAGTTCGCCGCCGCCTCCGGCTCCGAGGCCCCGCCCCACACCGGTGGACTGCTCACCCTGATCGACGGCACGGCCGGCCTGCTGACCGTCGCCGCGATCGGCATCGCGCTGCTGCTCTTCCTCATCATCAAGGTGCGCCTGCAGCCCTTCGTCGCGCTGCTCGCCGTCTCCATAGCCGTCGGCCTGCTCGCCGGCCTGTCGGTGACCGAACTCTTCGGCACCGTCCAGAAGTCGGACGCCGTCTCGACCATCGAGTCCGGCATGGGCGGCATCCTCGGCCACGTCGCCATCATCATCGGCCTGGGCACCATGCTCGGCGCGATCCTCGAAGTCAGCGGCGGCGCACAGGTGCTGGCCGCACGGCTGCTCGGCCTGTTCGGGGAGAAGCGCGCCCCGCTCGCCATGGGCCTCACCGGTCTGATCTTCGGCATCCCGGTCTTCTTCGACGTGGGCATCTTCGTCCTCGCGCCCATCGTCTACGCCGCCGCCAAGCGCTCCGGCAAGTCGATCCTGCTCTACTGCCTGCCGCTGCTGGCCGGCCTGTCCATGACCCACGCCTTCCTGCCGCCGCACCCCGGCCCGGTGGCCGCCGCCGGGCTGCTGAACGTCAAGCTCGGCTGGATCATCCTCATGGGCATCGTCTGCGGCATCCCCGCCGTCCTCGCCGCCTGGGTGTTCTCCGCCTGGATCGGCCGCCGCATCTTCGTGCCGGTGCCGCAGGACATGGTCGAGGCGGCCGAGGAGGCCAAGCAGGCCGTCGTCGAGGAGCAGCGCAAGGCGGGCGTCGCGCCCACCGAGACCCCGGTCGCGCTCGGCACGGTCCTCGGCATCATCGGCACCCCGCTGGTCCTGATCCTCGCCGCGACCTTCTCCTCCATCGCCCTGGACCCTTCCACCCTCCGCTCGGTGATCGAGTTCTTCGGCAACCCGTTCGTCGCCCTGACCATCGCCCTGCTCCTCGCCTACTACCTGCTGGGCATCCGGCGCGGCTGGTCCCGCAAGTCCCTGGAGACCGTCTCGACGGCCTCGCTGAAGCCGGTCGGCAACATCCTGCTGGTGGTCGGCGCGGGCGGGGTCTTCGGCGCCGTCCTGAAGGCCAGCGGCGTCGCGCAGGCGCTCTCCGACACCTTCAACGACGTCGGCCTGCCGGTGATCGTCCTGTCCTACCTGATCTCCGTGGTGCTGCGGGTCGCCCAGGGCTCGGCGACGGTGGCCATCGTGACGACGGCGGGCATCGTGGCGCCGCTGCTCGCCGAGGGAGACCACTCGCAGGCGTTCGTCGCCCTGGTCATCATGGCCATCTCGGCCGGTTCCATCTTCGCCTCGCACGTCAACGACGGCGGCTTCTGGATGGTCGCCAAGTACTTCGGCATCAGCGAGCGGGACACGCTCAAGACGTGGACCGTGCTGGAGAGCGTGCTGTCGGTCGCCGGGTTCGTGGTGGCGGCGGTGGTGAGCCTGTTCGTGTAGGCGGCTCGTACGGGCGACTCGTGCGGGCGGCTCGTGTAGGCGTCTGATAACGAAGTTGGGGCTGGCTGTGTCCGGCACAGGATCGTCGACCATACTGCCCGCGTGGAGCAGCGCAGAGGATCGACGAGCCAGCCCCTGGAAGGCGCCGGATTCGACCCGGCATTCATCCCCGGGCTCACCGCACCCGTGTCCGGTGAGCCGGAGGACGTGAGACGCGACGCGGACGAGGCGGGCGAGGACGCCGACGCGGAGACCGAGGAGCCCTCGGAGTCCCCGGAGCCCGCGGAAGCCGGCGACCCGTCCGCCGAGGACGCCGACGAACCGGACGACGAGGCGCCGGTGGACGGCCCCGTCTTCGAGGCCGCCGACCGCCGCGCCAAGATCGTCGCGGACCACAGGGGCGTACGCCTGTCCCTCGACGACCAGGAGTGCGAGTTCCGCTGGGACGAGGTCGGGGCCGTCGAGACGGAGACCGGCCGCTTCGGCAAGCGGTTCACGGTCACGGTGCACACGCCGGACCGCCGCTGGTACCCGATCGAGATCGAGGCCTCGTCCCGGAGCCGCTTCGCGGAGTGGGAGTCGGCCCTGGACGAGGTCCTGGACGCGTACTTCGAGGACGGCGAGACGGAGTCCGAAACCGAAGCGGAGGCCGAAGAGCCGGCCGAAGATACGCCGGAGTCGCCGGAGTCGCCGGAGCCGGCGGACACGGCAGAGAAGGGCGCCGAGGAGGCCAAGGCCCGCGCGGAGTAAGCGCATCGGGTGAAGATGGGTGCACACCCTCTTGTGGCACCGGCGACCATGGGCTTTCTTGACCTCCATGGCGGACACCACGGGCAACACCTCAGCGGCAGGCGTATCCGGCGGGGCGGCCCCGGCCCCCCGTAAGTCCAGTTGGCGCTACATCGGCCCCGGCATCGTCGTGGCGGCGACCGGTGTGGGCGCCGGCGACCTCGTGGCCACTCTGATCGCGGGCAGCAACTTCGGCTACACCCTGCTGTGGGCCGCGATCATCGGCTGTCTGGTGAAGATCTCCCTCGCCGAGGCGTGCGGCCGCTGGCACCTGGCCACCGGCCGCACCCTCTTCGACGGCTGGGCGAGCATCGGCCCCTGGACCACGTGGTTCTTCGCGATCTACGCCGTGATCTGGGGCTTCGTCTACGGCGCCGCGGCGATGTCGTCCAGCGCCCTCCCCCTCCAGGCGCTCTTCCCGGACGTGATGGGCCTGGAATGGTGGGGCATCGCCTGCGGCCTGGTGGGCCTGGTCTTCGTCTGGTTCAACAAGTACAACGTCTTCGAGAAGGTCATGACCGTCCTGGTGGGCGTCATGTTCGTCGTGACCGTCTACCTGGCGATCCGCGTCACGCCGAACCTGGGCGACGCCTTCGCCGGACTCCTGCCCGTCCTCCCGGACGAGAAGGACTCCGTCCTCAACACCCTGGGCCTGATCGGCGGCGTGGGCGGCACCATCACGCTGGCCGCGTACGGCTACTGGGTCAACGCCAAGGGCTGGACCAACACCGGCTGGATGAAGGTCATGCGCCTGGACAACCGGGTCGCGTACGCCACCACCGGCATCTTCGTCGTCGCGATGCTCTTCGTCGGCGCCGAACTGCTCCACTCGGCGGGCATCGCGATCGCGAGCGGCGACAAGGGCCTGATCCAGCTCGGCGACATCCTGGAGCAGGAGTACGGCACGGCGACCGGCAAGCTCTTCCTGGTCGGCTTCTTCGCCACCAGCTTCACCTCGCTGATCGGCGTCTGGCACGGCGTGAGCCTGATGTTCGCCGACTTCCTGGCCCGCCGCCGGGGCGAGCGCGAGGCGCGGGGTGACGAGTTGGCCTCGGGCCGCCGCGAACGCTCCTGGGCCTTCCGCGCCTACCTGCTCTGGCTCACCTTCCCGCCCATCGTCCTGCTCTTCCAGGACGAGCCCTTCCGCCTGATCATCATCTACGGCGTCCTGGGCGCCGCCTTCATGCCCTTCCTCGCCCTCACCCTGATGTGGCTCCTGAACTCCTCCCGCACCCCGCGCGAGTGGCGCAACGGCAGCCTCAGCAACGGCATGCTGGCCGTCGCCGGACTGCTGTTCCTCGTCCTGTGCGTGAAGCAGATCTGGGACCAGCCGTGGTCGGAGTTCTTCTCGTAGGCGGGTCCGAACAGCCGTCGCCCGCCGCCCGAACGGCGGCGGCGCTCCTCGACCACGTGGCGGACTACCGCAACCGGTCCCACTCCGTGCTGAGCGCGATCTTCCGCAGCTGCTCCATGGTCAGCGCGGGGGCGTCGCGGGTGGCGTCCTTGTTCTGGTCGCCGGTGTTGAAGGCGCTGATCACCACGCGGAAGCCCGCCGGTCCGGGGCGCAGCGTGTCCACCGTCCACATCAGCACGCCGGAACCGGCCTTCTCGCCGGGCTCCTGCCGGGTGACGATACGCGTGCCGTCGGGCAGGATCTCCCCGCCGGCGTACGCCTGCCCGGCGCCGTCGGCCATGCCGTACTGGACGTTGACCTGGAGGAGGCTGCGGCCCCGCCCGTCGTCCACGACGAGGTAGGCGTACTCGGACTCCTGCCCGCCGCGCGTGACGACGCCCAAGCCCTCGGGGAGCAGCCCGGCGAGCGTGTCGCCGACCGACTTCCCGGAGACCTCGGGCCGCTCGGTGCGGGGCGCCGTCGACCGCGGCGGCTTCGGGCTCTTGGGGATGGCGTCGACCACCTCGCGCCACACCCCGGCGGTGACGAGCTCCCGCAGCCGCTCGGTGGACAGCGGCGGCTCGTCACGGCTGACCGGTGCGTCCTTCTCGGCGGGGGAGTTCCACTCGGAGACGCTGACGTGCTGTCCGTCGGCGGTGACGAGGTCGGCGGTCCAGAGCTTGGTGTCCACGCGCAGGTCCGGATACTCGTAGCCCTGGTACAGCCTGAGCGTCGAGCCGTCGGGGAGCCGGTCGGAGGTGCAGTCGTCGTACGGCGTGACGTTGTGGTCGGGGCACGCCGTCAGCTCCCGCACCTGGGCGCTCCCCGGCTCCACCCGCGCGAAGCCCATGCCGATGGCGGCGGCCCCGGCCCCGTCGTCGTACACGAGCCGCGCGGCCGGACCCAGCTGGTGGTCCGAGGCCCGGGCCGACTCCTCGCCGTAGGTCCCGCGGGGCAGCAGGCCCTTGAGTTCGCGCAGCAGGTCGTCGCCGGTGAAGACGGTCGCGGCGGCGGTCGCGGTGCTCTTCGGGGTGCCGGCGGAGGCGGCGCCGGCCCGGTCGTGGCCGGCCGGGTCGTCCGCCGGGAGGACGAGCGCACCGCCCACCCCGGCCAGGGCGACCCCGGCGACCCCGCCCACCACGGCCGTCCGGCGCCGCAGCAGGGCCCGCCGCCCCCGGACCCGCCCGGCGGAGACGAGGGCCGCGCGATCGGCCTGGAAGTCGTCACCCGCGTCGCGCAGGGCGGCGGACAGACGGTCCTCGAAGGGGTCGGGACGATCGGTTCCGAGCATGGCGAACCACCCTTTCCACAAATGAGTCTGAGATGAACTGTCGACAGCGGCGGACGGACGGTCGGCGGTCCGGGGCCGGGCCGGGCAGGCGCCGACTAGGGTCTGGCGTACTCCGAGAGGTCCTCGCCCAGCAGGTCCCGCAGCCGGCCGAGCGCCCGCGAGCACCGGGTGCGCACCGCCGCCGAACTGACGCCGAGCACGTCGGCGGTCTGCTCGACGGAGCGGTCGTCCCAGTAGCGCAGGACGACGACGGCCCGGTCCTTGGCGGGCAGCCGCGCGAGCGCGTCCAGCAGCGTCAGGCGCAAGGACGCGTCCCCGTCACCGGCGCCGGGCAGATCGGGGAAGACGTCGGTCGCCCGCTCCCCGCTGCTGCGCCGCCGCTGATGGGCGAGGAAGGCGCGGGTGAGCACGGTCTGCGCGTACGCGGCCGGGTTCTCCGCCCGCGACACCCGCCCCCACCGCACGTAGAGCCGCCCGAAGGTCTCCTGCACGAGATCCTCGGCCAGATGCGTGTCCCCGGCGGTGAGCAGACACGCGGACCGGTACAGGTGCCCGGCCCGCGCCACCGCGAACTCGGCGTACTCGTCCGCCCGCCCCTGCCTCATCTACACGCTCCCCCGAAGCCACCGCCGCCGTGTACCGCCTACACCTCATTGATGCGGTGGGCCCCCGGAAATGTTTCACAGCGACGGCGACCCCCGTCCGCGAGGCAGCGGGCGGGGGCCGGGTCGGCAGGGGCGTTCAGGGTGTGCCGGGGCGGTCGGAGTTACGGCAGTGCGTGGACGTGGGCGCCCACCGCGCTGGACCAGGCGTTGCCCGCCGTCGCGTCCCAGTTGGTGGACCAGGTCATCGCGCCGCGCAGGTCGGGGTAGGTCCTGGACGGCTTGAAGGAGCCGCAGTTGGTCGCCTTGGTGAGGCAGTCCAGGGCGGCGTTGACCACCGACGGGGCGACGTAGCCGCCGCCCGCCGCGCGGGTGGAGGCCGGCAGGCCGAGGCCGACCTGGGACGGGTCGAGGCCGCCCTCCAGCTGGATGCAGGCCAGGGCGGTGAGGAAGTCGACCGTGCCCTGCGCGTACACCTTGCCGTCGCAGCCCAGCATCGTGCCGCTGTTGTAGTACTGCATGTTGACGACCGTGAGGATGTCCTTCACGTTCAGGGCCGTCTGGAAGTAGCCGCCCTGCGTCGACTGCATGTCGATGGTCTGCGGGGCCATGGTGAGGATCATGTCCGGGCCGGCCTTCGCCGACAGGGCGCGCAGGGCCTGGGTCATGTACGTCGGGTTGATCCCGTTCTCCAGGTCGATGTCGACACCGTCGAAGCCGTACTCCTGCATGAGGGAGTAGACCGAGTTGGCGAAGTTCGTCGCGGAGGAGGCACTGTTCACCGAGACGGTGCCCTTCTCGCCGCCCACCGAGATGATGACCTTCTTGCCCGCGGCCTTCTTGGCGCGGACGTCCGCCTTGAACTGGTCGACGGTGTAGCCGCCGAGCCCGGCCGAGTCGAGGTTGAAGGTCACGGCGCCCGGCGTCGTGGTCGCGTCGGCGAAGGCCACCGCGATGATGTCGTACGCGGACGGCACGTCGGAGATCTTCTGGACCGTGGCCCCGTTGTTGAAGTTCTGCCAGTAGCCGGTCACCGCGTGCTTGGGCAGGTCGCTCTCGTTGCCGCCGTCGTCCGGCGCCGTGGTGCGGGCCGTGACCGCTGCAGACTTCACCGACTCACCGGCCGCGTTCGTCGCCGTGACCTGGAAGGAGTACGAGGTCGAGGCGGCGAGGCCGGTCACCGTCGCCGACGTGCCGGTCACCGCGGTGACCTTCGTGCCGTCGCGGTAGACGTTGTAGCCGGTGGCGCCCGAGACCGTGTTCCAGGTGAGGGAGGCGGAGTTCGGCGTCGTGCCGGAGACGCTCAGACCGGCCGGGGCGGACGGCACCGTGGGGTCGGGGTCTCCGTCGCCGCCACCGCCGTCGGGGCCGAAGACGGACAGGTCGTCGACGTAGTACGCCGACTGCCCGTACCAGCCGTGGGTGTACACCGTCACGGAGGTCGTCGAGGAGCCGGTGGTGAAGGTCGTCTTGAGCTGCTGCCAGGAGGCCGCGGCCGGGGTCCAGGTCGACACGTCCGTGGTGCCCGTGCCCGTCACGCCCAGGTAGGTGTAGCCGCCCTGCACCCACGCGCTCAGCGAGTACGTCGAGTTGGGCCGCACCGCGACGCTCTGCGCACAGCGTGCGTTGTCCTGCCCCGCCGGGGTGGCCTTGAGCGCGGCGGAGCCCGCGTGCACCGGGGAGGAGACGGTGGCGCCGCTGTTGGCCGAGCAGGTCCAGTTGCTCAGGCCGGACTCGAAACCGGCGTTCTTGGCGTTGTTGACGTCCGCGGCCGACGCGGGGCCGACGGCCGTGAACGCGAGGGCCAGGGCGGCGGTGACGGCGCCCGTCAAGGAGCCGAGACGTCTGCCGCGCCGTCTGCTTACGGGGTCCACTGCTGCCTCCGGGGGTGGGGTGGGGCGGAATGGGGGACGGTGGCCACCGCTGACGTACAAGGTGGTCCAGACCAATTGAAGGTGTCAAGGGGTAGGTACGGACCAACTTCGCGGCCGGGGCGCGGCGGTCGACTCGCTCTGGAAAATGCTCAACCTGCCCCGTTTTGGCGCACCTTGTGCAACGCAAGTTGTTCCAGAGCTACAGAAACGCTGTTCTCCGGTCACAGACGCGTGGATACAGTGCTCACGTAGTCACGCAGTGAAGTCATCCGGGTGTGCCGGAGTAACACCGGCGGACCGACGGGCATGGGAGACGGGGAGCCGCGCGTGCCAACTGCCATTGCCGTGACCAGTGCCGACATGGCACTGCCGCCGCAGGACGAACGGACGCTGCCCGCGGCCGTGCTCCAGGACGTCGACCGGCGCCCCCTGGAACACGTGCTGGCCGAGCTGCAGACGCTGGTCGACCAGCACGGACACGTGATCGTGGTGTGCTCCGAGGCCGTCCCGGCGAGCGTGGAACGGCGCCTGCACACCGTCCGCGCCCTCCTGGAGACCGACCGCATCGCGCTGTTCCGGCCGCCCCTGCCACCGCTCGGCATCGCCGTACTCGCCCGCCAGTTGCGCCAGCTGGCCTCCTGCGACCTCGCCCCCGGCGTCCTCGCCTCCGCCGGCCGGCTGCTCACCCACTACGTCCACGCCGGCGCCCTGCTCGGCTCCGTCGCCCGGCTCGACCACGTCCCCGTGGACCTGAAGGCGCACGCCAGGTCCTGGGTGCCCGGCAGCCAGTTCGGCGTCGTCGCCCACCCCGTGCCGCAGCTGGTGCGCATCGGCCCCGAAGCGGCCCTGGCCGGACCGGAGTTCGGCACCTGCCTGCTGGTCGCCAAGGGGCAGCTCGCGTCCGACTGGGTCACCGGCACCCTCGCCCCGTCCTGGCGCGTGCAGGGGTTGCGCGAGACGGCGCTGCCCGCCGAGTCCGCCGCCTGGTGGGGCACGGGCCGGCTGACCGAGTTCTGCGCGTACCTCCCCGACCTCTCCGTCCTCTACCAACTCGTCACCTCCGTACGGCGAAGCGCCTGCCACTGGTGCGGCATCGACGTCATCGGCGACCGCTGCGTGTTCTGCTCCGCGACAGCGCCGCTCTACGGCGACGGTGGAGGCGGAGCGGGAGGAGGCGGGGGAGGGGGCGCAGCCCCGGCCCGCGAGCGCGCGCTGGGCCACCGCCGCGACCCCGCCCTGGGCCGCCGTCGTGAGAGACGGGCCCTGACTGGGTAGGTCGGTACCGCTCCACCCGTCAGCCCCGATCAGCCCCCTGTCCGCCGATCAGCCCCCGCCGGCCCCCTCCGGCTGTCAGCCCCCCGTCCGCCCGGACGTCCGACCACCCCCCGATGAGGTTGCACGGCCCATGAACTCCCGTCAGCGCCGCGGCATCGTCCTGCTCGTCGTCTCGGTCCTGTGCGCCCTCGGCGCCTTCGCCGGCGTGCTGTCCGTCATCAACGACGTCAAGTCCAAGGTCGGCCCCGAGGTGACCGCGTACCGGCTGAAGAGCGACATCGAGCCCTACACGGAGCTGGGCGCGGCACAGTTCGAGAAGATCGAGATGCCCGAGCGCTGGCTGTCCGAGAACGCCGTCACCGACCTGTCCCAGGTCCGCGGCAAGATAGCCGTGACCAGGCTGAAGGCCGGCTCGCTGCTCCAGAGCGACATGATCGTCGACACGCCCGCCCTGCGGCCCGGACAGCAGGAGGTCGCCATCATGATCGACGCGGCGACCGGCGTCGCCGGGAAGATCACCCCGGGCTCCACCGTCAACGTGTACGCCACCTTCGAGGGCGCGCGCGAGGGCGACCCCGACCAGTCGAAGATCATCGTGACCGGCGCCGAGGTCATCGACGTCGGCGAACTCACCTCGCTGGAACCCGACGAGGACAGCCGCGACCGCGAACCCACCGACGCCGTCCCCATCACCTTCGCCCTGTCCACCATCGACGCCCAGCGCATCACCTACGCCGAGTCGTTCGCCCGGCGCGTCCGGCTCGCGCTGGTGGCCCCCGGCGGCGACACCACGGTCCCCGACAAGGACCGGACGTACGAACTCGCGAAGGACAAGTGAGAGCCGCATGGCCACGAGGATCCTCCCGGCAGTCGGCGACCCGGACGCCGTACGGTCCCTCACGTCGCTGCTCAGCCAGCTGCCGGACGCCGAACCGGTCGCCCCGGTCGCCGACTCCACCCAGCTCGTCGACACCCTCGCCCGGCTCGCCGCCGAGTCGGTGGACGAACTGCCCGAGGTCGTCGTCGTCCACGAGCGCATCGGACCGGTCCCGGCCCTGGAGCTGATCCGCGAGGTCGCCCTCCGCTTCCCGGCCGTCGGCGTCATCCTCGTCACCTCCGACCCCGGCCCCGGCCTCTTCCAGGCCGCCATGGACTACGGCGCCCGGGGCCTGGTCGCCCTGCCGCTCGGGTACGAGGAACTCGCCAGCCGCGTCCAGGCGGTGGCCCAGTGGTCGGTGGGCGTACGCCGGCACCTCGGCGGCGCCGTCGACGTGTTCACCGGAGCGGGCGGCACCGTCGTCACCGTCAGCGGCGCCAAGGGCGGCGTGGGCGCCACCCTGACCGCCGTCCAACTCGCCCTGGCGGCACAGGCGTCCGGCCGGTCCACGGCCCTGCTCGACATGGACCTGCAGACCGGCGACGTCGCCTCCTACCTGGACGTCCAGTTCCGCCGCTCCGTGGCCGACCTGGCCGCCATCACCGACCTCTCCCCGCGCGTCCTGGCCGACGCCGTCTTCCGCCACGACAGCGGGCTGGCCCTGCTGCTCGCCCCCGGCGAGGGCGAACGCGGCGAGGAGGTCACCGACCGCGCCGCCCGCCAGATCGTCGCCGCCCTGCGCTCCCGGTACGAGGTGGTCGTCGTCGACTGCGGCGCCCAGCTCGGCGGGGCCGGCGCGGCCGCCGTGGAGAGCGCCGACACGGCGCTGCTGGTCACCACCCCGGACGTGGTCGCCGTACGGGGCGCCAAGCGGGCGGTGCGGATGTGGGAGCGGCTGCAGATCCGCAAGGCGCAGGAGACGACCGTGGTCGTCAACCGGCACACGCGGGGTACGGAGATCCAGCCGCCGCTGATCCAGAAGATCACCGGCACGGCGATCGCCGCCACCACGGTCCCCGCGGCCTTCAAGGAACTCCAGGGCGCCGTGGACGCGGGCCGCGTCCACGAACTGGACGCCAGGAGCACCGTGAAGCAGGCCCTGTGGACCCTGGCGGGCGAACTGGGCCTGGCGGGCCTGCCCGAGGGGGGCCGCAGGGGCCACGGGCGCTTCCGCGGCGAACGGGGCGACCGGGGCGCGGCCGGCTTCCGGCGGCGGAAGGACGGTGCCGGGTGAGCGGGTTACGCGGGCGGGACCGTGCCCGGGACGACGGCCAGGTCACCATCGAGTTCCTCGGTATGACGCCGGTGATCGTCGCGACGCTGGTGGTGCTGTGGCAGCTCGTGCTCGTGGGATACACGTACACGCTCGCGGGGAATGCTGCGGACGAGGCGGTACGGGCGGCGACGGCCGCCGATCGCGGGGCGCGGCAGGGCGCCTGCCAGGAGGCGGGCCTGGACAAGCTGCCGGGCTCGTGGGAGGGAGGTGCCCGGGTGGACTGCGGCACCGCGGGCGGCTACGTCACCGCCGACGTGCACATCGAGGTCCCCCTCCTCTTCCCCGGCACCCTCAGCGTCCCGTTCACCGTGCACGGTCACGCCGGGGCCGTGGAAGAGGAGGACGACTGAGATGCCGTACTCCCGCAGGACGACGACGCAGATGCCGTACTCCCGCAGCAAGCCGGCCGGGATGCCGTACGCCGGTGGGCGACGGCCGAGGGACCGGGGCCAGGTGGCCATCGAGTACCTCGGCTTCCTCCCGATCCTGGTCCTCGTGGGCATGGCCGTCGTACAGCTCGGCCTGATCGCGTACACCGCCCAGCAGGCCGGTACGGCGGCCCGCGCGGGGGCGCGCAGCGCCTCGCTCCAGGAGAGCGCCCAGGCGGCGTGCGCGGCGGCCGTCAGCAGCTGGCTGGCGGACGGCACGAGCTGCCCCGGGCCGTCCTACGGCGGCGACGAGGTGACGGTCACCGCCACCGTCGAGATCCCGTCGATCGTGCCCGGGTGGGACTTCGACCCGGCCCGCAAGACCGCCACCATGCCGCTGGACCACTGACCGAGGAGCCGAGGACGCATGAGCCTGCGCGCACGCATCCACTCCCCCGAGGAGCACGGCAGCCGGGGCGAGGACGGACACCTGGTCGCCTCCTACCGGGCCAAGCTCCTGGAGGAGATCGACCTCGCCGAGATGAGCGCGCTGGCGACGGCCGAGCGGCGGGCCCGCCTGGAGCGGGTCCTCGGGCACATCATCAGCCGCGAGGGCCCGGTCCTGTCGACGGTCGAACGCTCCCAGCTGATCCGCCGGGTCGTCGACGAGGCCCTCGGCCTCGGCATCCTGGAACCGCTCCTGGAGGACGCCTCGATCACGGAGATCATGGTCAACGGCCCCGACGCGATCTTCGTCGAACGGGCGGGCCGGGTGGAGAAGCTGCCCCTGCGCTTCGCCTCCCACGACCAGCTGATGCAGACCATCGAGCGCATCGTCTCCACGGTCAACCGCCGGGTGGACGAGTCGAACCCGATGGTCGACGCCCGCCTCCCCTCCGGCGAGCGCGTGAACGTCATCATCCCCCCGCTCTCCCTCACCGGCGCCACCCTCACCATCCGCCGCTTCCCGCGCTCCTTCACCCTCCACGAACTGCTCGGCCTGGGCTCGCTCGACGAGAACATGCTCTATCTGCTGGCCGCTCTCGTGCAGGCCCGCTTCAACATCATCGTCTCGGGCGCCACCGGCACCGGGAAGACCACGCTCCTCAACGCCCTCTCCGGCCTGATCCCCGAGTCCGACCGCATCATCACCATCGAGGACTCGGCCGAACTCCAGCTCCAGCAGGCGCACGTCATCCGTCTGGAGGCCCGCCCCCCGAACGTCGAGGGCCAGGGCCGGGTCACGATCCGCGACCTGGTCCGCAACTCGCTGCGCATGCGCCCCGACCGGATCGTCGTCGGCGAGGTCCGCGGCGGCGAGTCCCTGGACATGCTCCAGGCCATGTCCACGGGCCACGACGGCTCGCTGGCCACCGTGCACGCCAACAGCGCCGAGGACGCGCTGATGCGCCTGCAGACGCTGGCCTCGATGTCGGACGTCGAGATCCCCTTCGTGGCCCTGCACGACCAGATCAACAGCTCCGTCGACGTCATCGTCCAGCTCACCCGCTTCGCCGACGGCGCCCGCCGCATCACCGAGATCGCCCTGCTGGCCAGCCACGGCGGGGAGCCGTACCGCCTGGCCACGGTCGCCCGCTTCAACGCCCGCCCGATGACCCCCGACGGCCACGTCCTCGGCGCCTACGAGTACCACCCCCTCCCGCACCGCACCGCCGAGCGCCTCTACATGGCGGGCCAGCCCGTCCCGCAGGCCTTCGGCGTGGCCCGCACACCGGACCAGCTCACCACCCGAGAAGCCAGGTAGGACCGCCCGATGGAACTGGAACTCGACACGCTCGTCACGCTCACCACCGGCATCACCCTGCTGACCTGCGTCCTGGCGGTCGTCGGCCTGCACTCGTACGCCGCCGGGAAGGCCCAGCGCGCGGCCCTGGTCGACCGCCTCACCGCGGCCGGCCGGACACCGGTGACGGGACGCCGGCGCCGTTTCCCGGGACTGGACCGCCGCCTGCGCCGCACCCGACTCGGCCGGAACCTGGAACGCCGCCTGTCGGCGACCGGCCTGGACGTGACCCCCGGCGAGTTCTTCGCCTACATGCTGGCGACGGTCGCGGGCCTGTGGCTGATCGGCCAGGCGGCCCTGGCCCCCTTCTTCGGCCCCCTGGCGGGCCTCCTCGGCATCGGCGTGGCGGTCCAGTTCCTCAACTGGCAACGCCAGAAACGCATCGAGAAGTTCATCAACCAACTCCCCGAACTCGCCCGCATCCTCGCCAACGCCACCCAGGCCGGCCTCGCCCTGCGCACCGCCATCGGCATGGCGGCGGAGGAACTCGAGGCCCCGGCCGGCGAGGAACTCGGCAAGGTGGCCGACCAGCTCGCCATCGGCGCCTCGATGGACGACGCCCTCGGCGAACTCGCCGGCCGCCTCCCCTCCCGCGAACTGGTCGTCCTCGTCACCACCCTCGTGCTCTCCAACCGGGCGGGCGGCCAGGTGGTCGGCGCGCTGCGCAACCTGACGGAGACCCTGGAGGAACGCAAGGAGACCCGGCGCGAGATCCGCACCCAGCTCTCCCAGGTCACGATGACGTCGTACGCCGTCCCCGTCCTGGGCGTCGGCTCGTTGCTCCTGATGAACGGGGTGAAGGACGGCGCCCTGGAACGCATGACGGGCTCCCCGGCCGGCCAGGTCGCGGTGATCACCGCCTTCGCGCTCTACGCCGTCGGCTTCGTCCTCATCCGCCGCATGTCCCGCATCGACGTCTGAGAGGGGGGAGACATCGACATGGGTCTCGAACTGCCCGGCATACTCCTCGCCCTCCTCATGGCCCTGGCCGTCTGGGGCGCCTTCGCCGGCATCCGCATGTACCGGGCCGACGCCAGACTCCCCGACGACCTCGCCCTCGCCCTGGAGGTCGGCGCCACCCGCACCGGCGCGGCGCACTCCCTCATCGACCGCATGGGCATGCGCTACGCCCCCGCCGTACTGCGCCTGATGGGCCCCGCCCTGGTCGCCAGGTACCGCCGCAGGATCGACCTGGCCGGCAACCCCGGCGGCCTCACCATCGACCGCTACGCCGCCCGCCGCGCCGTCTACGGCTTCCTGGGCGCCCTGGGCTTCCTGGTCTTCCTCCTCCGCGGCCAGTACCTGGTGGCCCTGCTGCTCCTGGCCTTCGGCGCGTTCTGGACGGAGGTGGGCATCTGGTCGGCGATCCGCATCCGCAAGGACGTCATCGAGCGCACGCTCCCCGACTTCCTGGACGTGCTTGCGGTGGTGGTCAGCGCGGGCCTGGGCTTCCGCCAGGCCCTGGACCGGGTGTCGACGCGGTACGAGGGCCCCTGGGCGGACGAACTGCGCATCACGCTCCGCCAGATGGACCTGGGCATGAGCCGCCGCGAGGCCTTCACGGAACTGCGCCGACGCAACGACTCCGAACAGGTGGCGATGTTCGTCACGGCGCTCCAGCAGGGCGAGGAACTGGGCGCCCCCATCGTCGACACCCTGGTTTCCCTGGCCAAGGACATGCGCCGCACGGACGCCCAGAACGCCCGCCGCAAGGCCGCCCGCGCGGTCCCCAAGGCCACGCTGATGATCACGACCTTCATGGTCCCGGCCACGATGATCCTCCTCGGCGCGGGCCTGATCCTGGGCTCGGGGACGGACTTCGGCACGATCACGGGCGAGTAGGGAGGAGCAACGCGTAAACGAAAACAGTGCGACTGCACATACGCCATCAACGTCAACAACCGATGAAACCGAGCCCAGTAGGACCCATTCTGCGCAATACCTTTCGCACATGCAATCAGCTGTGGGACAGTCGTTGCCTGGTACTCCCGACAGGCCGAGGTCCCAACCGAGCGCAAGGGAGGTGGCGATCGTGGACGACGACGTGACGTCCGGCATGACCAGCCAGCAGATCACCGCCGCCCACCCGCACGTTCCGCACGAGGAACGCGGCTCCGCCCACCCTGGAGGGGAACACCATGACCAACTGGCTTCACACCATCGCCGCCTACCTGCACACCCACACCACCACCCGCAACGACAAGGGCCAGACGGCGGTGGAGTACCTGGGCATCATCGCGGTGGTGGTGGCCATCGTCCTGGCCATCACGGGGACGGACATCGGGCAGACGATCTTCGATGCGATCACGTCGAAGATCGCCGAAGTCACCGGTGGTTGAGCCGACCCAGTCATTTCGGCGACGCAGGGCAGGCCTTCCCCATCTACATCACCGTGGTGGGGGGCCTGCTTCTTCTGGCGCTCGCGTACTTGGCGGTCGGCCAGGCCGGAGCGACTCGGAACAAGGCTCAAACTGCTGCGGATGCGGCCGCGCTCGCTGCGGCTCTCGAAACGCGAGATCAGCTTGTCGATCAGTGGGTCACGAACATACTCGACCCGGAATCCTGGCAAGCCATCTTCGAGGGCAAAGCGCCCGTAACCGACGCCTGCTGGCGCGCTCAGCAGCTCGCTGCACGCAACGACGCGAGCGTAACCTGCCGTCCCGAAGGCTTGCTGGCATACACCGTTGTCGCCGAGACCAATGATTCCGTAGGCGACACCATCGTGCCGGGAACGGAGACTCAGAAGGCCACCGAGTCCGCCACCGCCGTCATCGACAGCCGTTGCTCGTTCGAACTCTCCTCCGAGAACGATGACGGAGCCGAACTGCCCAGTCTGTCGTGCAAGGGCACGCAATGGGATCTCACACCGGATGACCTCACGGATCTACCGCAGCCCGAGGATCTGTTCGACGTCCACCTGGCCGACTCACCAGCGGGTGACGAGTGATGAAGGAAACGAAGACATGAGCATGCGGACCTCAACCCGCAGAGCGACGCTCTCACTGAGCGTTCTCCTCAGCCTGGCCATCGGTGCGGTCGGCTGCAGTAGCGGCGGCGACGACGAGAAACCCAAGGCGGCGGCATCGGCGTCGACTGCGGAGGGGTCCGAACCGAGCGCTCAGGAAGGCAGCGCAGAAGAGCCTTTGGCCGAACTGCGAGGAAGTAATGGTTTGCTGCTGCGGATTACCTCCGCCGAACGCGACTCCGGCGGTTTCGTGACTGTGAACGGCGAGCTGAAGAACGAAGGTGACAAAAGTGTGGCGATTCCATCGGGTCTGAGCGGCAACGAGACGGAGATCATCAAGAACGGCCGGTCGCTCGGCGGAGCCACCTTGGTCGACTCCAAGAGCAAGAAGCGGTATTACGTCCTGCGCGACACAGAGGGCCGCCCGTTGACGACCACCGGCCTCTCAACCATCAAGGCCGGTGATCGACTAGCCGTGTTCATGCAGTTTCCGTCACCCCCGGCGGCCACGACCGAGGTCACCTTCCAACTACCGACCTTCGCCAGCGCGACCATCTCCATCTCCGGGTGAGGCACACCATGACCTCACCCCCGCGCCTGCTGACCGCAGTCACCCTCTTCCTCGCCACGACCCTGTACGGCACCACCCCCGCCCACGCCGACGACGACCCCAACGACCCCCCGGGCACCGAACCCTCCGCCTCCGCCCCCGTGGAGGTGGACCCCAACGACCCCGACCTGAAGCTCCCGGACGGGGCCACGCTCGCCCAGGCGAAGGTTCTGGACATCAAGTCGGTCGTGGAAGAGCAGAGCGGCGACGAACGCCGCGAGGACACCAACACGAGCGTCACACTCGCCCTCCAGGCCGAGGTGCTGTTCGGCAAGGACAGCTCCAAGCTCGGCGCCGAGGCCAAGTCCCGCATCAGAGGCATCGCCGACGAGATCAGAACCCAGAACGCCACAAGGGTCCGCGTCTTCGGCTTCACCGACGACCTCGGCTCCTCCGCCCACGGCGACGCGCTCTCCAAGCGGCGTGCCAACGCCGTGCACGACGTCCTGTCCCAGTCCCTCAACGACGCCGGCATCACCTACGAGGTCCGCGGCTACGGCGAGCAGTACCCGATCGCCGACAACTCCACGGAGGCCGGCCGCAAGAAGAACCGCAGGGTCGAGGTCTCCTTCCCCCGCACGGAACCCTGACCCGTCATGAGGAAGCGAATGCACCCCCGCTCACGAACCACCCGCACCACCCGCACCGCCCTGATGGCCCTCGCGGCACTGACCGCCCTCACGACGACCGCGTGCAGCAGCACCCACGAAACGGACGACGAGCCGCCCCGAACCCCCCGGACCCACCCCACGACATCCCGCCCCGCAGCCGAACCCGCGTCCCCCTCACCTTCCCCCTCGCCCACCTCCGCGGCAGCGGACGGCACCGACCCCGGCGCCTGCACCGACGGCAACTGCGAGATCGCCGTGACCGAGCCCGTGACCGTCCGCTTCCAGGCACCGGGCGACGCCGGCCGGGCAACGTTGTCGGTGACGAAGGTCGGCCCGAACGAGATCGAGTACGAGGTGAAGTCCGGCAACAACCGCTCCAGCGGCGGCGCGAGCGGCCCGGGCCAAGGCTGCGTCACGTACCTCCGCGCACACGGCAGCGGCAACTCCTGCGGCACCCTCGCGCCCACCCGCCCGAGCCCGCAGCCCGACGCCGTGGTGATCCAGGCGACCACGGCCACGGACGGCACGGCACTGCTCCACATCGTCTCGCCCTGAGGAAGGCCCCCGGAAACAGGTCACGCCGCGGGGACATCGATCCGCAGGCTCTCCCGCGCGGTCGCGAACATACGGGTCTGCTCCGAGAGGCGCTGGGCGGTCGCCTCGGTGTCGACCAGCAGTTGGTACACGTAGCCCGCCCTCCCGGCGACGAAGACTTCCAGGCGCCTGCGGGGTTCGCTCTGCTTCGCCCAGTGATAGTCGATCTCCAGCCACACGGCGTCCCGCCCGTTCTGACGCGTCTTGTGCGTGGTGACCTCCAGGTCGGCCATCGACGACTCGGCGGTGTCCCGGTACCAGGCCAGCTGCCCCGCCGAGGCGGCCTGCGGAGTCGACCCGTACGACGTGTCCCGTTTGACGCTCAGGTCGTACGCGCCGTCCGGAGAGCGCCAGGTGCTCTGCAACTCGCTCGCGGGCACCTCGTCCCAGCCGTCCGGCCGGCCGAAGCAGACGGTCAGAGAGTCTTCTTCGACCCGAGTCCAAGCCTTCGGCAGGGACGCGGAACAGGAGGCGGCCGACGCCGAGGCGGAAGCCGAACCGGATCGGCCCCCCGAACCCGGCCGAGAGGCCGAACCCGAAGCCGGCGCCGAAGACGACGGCGATGCCGATGCCGATGCCGATGACGACGGCGACGGCGATGGCGTCGGCGACGCCGCGGCGGCGACCCCGTCCGAGGGCGACGCCCCCGCACCCGCACCGCCACTGCGCCCGAGGGGCGAAGAACCTCCCACGAGAGGGATCCCGAAAACCGCCAGGAGCAGCCCCGCGACAGCCGTGATCGCCGATACCACGGCCGCCACCTCCCCCATACGCCGCCCCGGCGAGGCACCGCCACCAGAACTGCTCAATGCCCTACCACGCCTCTCTGACACCGACTCCGACACCGAACCGATCCGGGCTCACCACTGTCAGCCACACCCGCACCCCTGTCCTCGACCCAGCGTGCAGACTTCCTTGACGTTGGGTGCACCCCGCGCCCGAACTGACCGGTCGACAGCTCCCGCAACGCCGCGCTGCGGCGGACAATGTCGCGGTGTCGGCAGAGGCGCGACCGCTACGGGGGTGGGGGATGGAACGGGGGACAGCAGTGGGGAGGGCCGGTGCAAGAGCGTCGGTGCACCTCTCCACGGACAGCGTCAGCGGGCCCGACGGATTCGGCTGGTGGGGGGAGATGGTCAGCAAGGCGGTGATGCCGGTGGCGTTGGCGAGCGAGTACGCCGACCACTTCAAAGGCGAGGTCACCACGGTGGGGCTGGTGGACACCGAGTACTCGGCCTTCTCCTTCTCACCGATGTCGGCGCGCCGGACGCCGGACCACATCCGCTCGTCCGACCCGGAGAACTACTACCTCTTCCTGGTCCACGGCAGCCCCATCGGCCTGGAGCAGCGCCGCAACAACGTTCTGCTCCGCACGGGAGACATGGCCCTCTTCGACACGTCACAGCCCCTGGCCAGCGAGTTCCAGGACCAGGGCCGCCAATCGCGGGTGAGCGTGCTGCGGCTGCCCCGAGCGGCTGTGCCGCTGCCCAGCCACAAGACGGACGACCTGGTGGCCACGTCACTGCCCGCCCGCACCGGGGCCGGCGCACTGCTCACCTCCTACCTGGCGGGTCTGCGCGAGAACGTCGCGGACTGCGGTCCGGCGGAGCTGCGCCGCCTGGGGACCGTGGCCCTCGACCTCGCGGTCACCTTCCTCGCGGCCCGCCTCGACAGTGCTACCGCGCTCCCGGTCGAAAGCCGCCGACGGGTGCTCCTCACCCGCATCAACGCCTTCATCGACCACAACCTGCACTCGCCGGACCTGGGCCCGGCGACGATAGCCGCGCACCACCACATATCCATCCGCCTCCTGCACGCCCTCTTCGAGGAGGAGCCCGAAACGGTCAGCGCGACGATCCGCCGCCGCCGACTCGAACGCAGCCGGACCGACCTGGTCGATCCGCGTCTGCGCCACCGCACGATCGGCGAGATCGCCGCCCGGTGGGGTTTCCGCCACCCCGCCGCCTTCAGCCGCACCTTCCGCGAGGCGTACGGCATCTCGCCGACCGAGGCGCGAACTGCACCCCGCGACAACCAACCCTGCACTCCCCGCTGACGACCGGAACACCGACGTCCGCCATGTGCACGGCGACCGCTCATGGCAACGCCAGGACGACCAACTTCGTCTGCCGACTCCGCCGACCCATCCGCAGTTAGCGATCAGCAACTCCCGCCCCCGCTCGACCTCCACCCGTCCCCCCTCCGAGCCCCCCACTCAGTCATCGCCCCGGCCTCCGTGATGTTGAGCGAATGGCCCGAGCATGGCTGTCGGCTGACCGAAGGGGCGCGTTCAAACTGGTGTTCCCATGTGTCTTCTGGATAGCTTTGATGCGTTCGAGGAGTGTCGTAGCTGCCGCAGACGCGCCTTGCGTGAGGCGACAACTTGGCCTCGGAGGGGAACGAGCCGCGCGAAGGGGACCGCGAGACTGTGAGCGATCTGACCGCTGACTACGAGGTGCTGAACCGGGTGAGACACAACCTCGATCACATCGCCGAACTGATGAAGAAGCCGGGTCGGGAGATGAAGGAGATCACCGGCAGTGCTATGGGGGTTCCCGAGCTTGCCCGGCGCATGGACGACTTCGGCGACGAATGGTCATACGGTATAAAACAGCTCACAAAGTTCTCCGAGAAGGCATCCAAGGCACTGCTCACTGTCAAAGAGGCGTTCGAGAAGCTCGACGACGAACTCGCCAAGGCGAACAAGGAACAGGCCAAGAGGAGCGGTAAGTAGCTGTGCCTGCGACAAAGCTGGAGAACTTCCCCGCCCTCGGGTTCGTGCCCTGTCCTGGTGACCAAACGATGGCCGACGATGTGGCCAAGACAGTCCGCAGGACGGCGAAGGCTCTCGTCGAAATATCCGAGGTCCTGCACGGAACCGGTGTCGGGGACTGGAAGGGGAAGGCGGCAGAGGTCTTCCGAGAAAAGTTCGACGACGAGTTCCGCCCTCGTATGGATGACGCACGTGACTCCTTCTGTGACGCCGCAACCGTCCTTGAGGACTGGGCGGCGTACATGGAGACCAAACAGGCGGAGGCGGCACGGCTTGAGGATCAGGCAGCCAAGGTCAATGAGCAGTTGGGCAAGGCGCATTCGATAGCCGACAAGCTCAAGGACGCGGACGACGACAAGAAGACCACACAGGATCACAAGGATGCGATTCAGGGCGCCGACCGCGCTGTGAACGCAAAGGAACACGAGCTTGAGAAGCTCCGCCGCCGCGGCCGCCGCTTGGCTGGCAACTACCAGGAGTACGGCAAGGAGATAGCCGACCGCCTGAAGAGCGCTATGAACATCGCTCCGAACGAACCCGGCATGTGGGACAAGCTCGGTGACGCCATCGCAGATCTCGGCGAGGCGATAGCCGACCTCCCCGGTCAGGTGGGCGAACTCCTCTCCGACATCGGCGACTGGATCAAAAGCCACGCTGACTGGATCACCGTCGCGGCCTCAGTCATCGGTGTCATCGCGATCTTCTGTCCGGTGCTTGCTCCGTTGGCCATCGGTTTGAGCGCGGTGGCGTTCGCTGCTCACGCCTCGGCCTACGGCTGGAGTGGACTCTGGCCGCCCACTGGTGAACGAATCGGTAACTGGCTCACGCTGGGTGGCGACGCGCTCGGCATGGTGCCTGGTGTCGGAGCAGCGTTCCGCGGCGTCAAAGCGGGTGTCAAGGCCGGGCGGGCAGCCGGCGGCGTCGTCGCGGGTACCAAGGTCGGCATCAAGACGGCGGGTGCTACGGCCAAGAACCTCATGAAGGCCGCGGATCCGGTAGCGAAGGTGATCGACAAGCCTGTGATGGCTGCTGCCAGCAAATTGGGCGTCTCGCGTGGTGCCGCGCTGACGGCCACTGAAGGGATCCAGGCCGCAGCACAGCTCGCCTGGACAGCGCCGACCGCGATCAATGCGTACGAGACCAGTGCTGGCCGTTACGACGCAGCTACATGGGGCACAGGCTTGGCTAATGTAGCCACGGGCACCGGAGGCGGACGGTTTGGCGGACTCGTCGCAGTAGGCAGCACCATCGGTTTGGGTGCCTGGGAGTTGACGGATTGATGGCAGTCGCTGACGCTCAGAACGCGAGGACGCCTCCCACGGCCGCCGTTTCACCCGCCGACACAGCCGACTTCTGGTTCGAACTGCCCCCGGGCTTTGTGCAGATCGATCTCAGAGAGGACGCCAAGTCCCGTTTGCTGCGGATGACGGACGTGATCGACGCCCTCTTTGCGGATGCCGCACCGCAACAGAAGTTCAACCTCGTGGCGTCGAGCGAGTACATCCTCCAGACCGTGATCGCGAGCGGAGCCGAACACATATCGAGCTGCCTACTTCGCATGCGCGGGAACAAATTGTCCCAGGGGATGCTCTGTGTGCTGGTTGAGCGACCGGACACCGGTCCACAGAGCCAGGACAGACAGGGGTCGGCGAAGCGTACGGCAGCCCTGTGGCGCCGCCTGTACCCGGATGCCGAGGTCGGGCTCGTCATGCTGCCGTACGGCATTTCTGCCCTTTGTATTCGTGACCAGGACCTTGAGGTCCCTGGCATCTTCTTCGGTCTCGACGAGCCCATACCCGCACTGGTCCGAGAAGTGCAGTTCAATGTGCCTCTGGCAAATGGCCCCGGTTCGGTCCTCTTTGTCTTCATGACTCAGGACATCGAACACTGGGATGAGTACCTTGAGATGCTCGGCGGCATTATGAAGTCAATCTCGGCAGACGAGCCTCATGAGGGGGAAACTTCGGAGTCCGGTAGTCAGGGTGTTGGAGGATCGGAGTGACAAGTATGAGCGGGGGGACAGACGCGGCAGGCGAGGCGGCCAAGGGACGCGCGCGGTACCCGGTTATGCTGGCGGCCGTCATCGGATGCTATGTGTTCGCCGTCATTCCTGGAATGTTCCTTCTCGTGGACGAAGTGGGGACTTTCGTCCAGGTCCTCGTGTGGATCGCTCACGGGTTCGTTCTCATTGCGTTGATTCGGAACTTCGGGGCCAGGGAGTCGAGCGCAGGCGTGGCCCTGTTCATTGTGCTCACCTCCGCGATGTGCGTGTATGTCGCCGCCGTGGCTCGTGACGACCTCACGCTGCAGCAGCGCGGTGATCAGGTCACCGCGACAGTCGTGAAGGAGTGGCGCGATCCGGCGCAAGGGCGCAAGGCGCGCGACTACAACTACGAGCTGGAGCATCAGGACGGCACAAGTGTTCCGGGCGGTGCTCTGAAGGCCACATCCGACTCGTTCGATGTCGGGCAGACCATCACTGTGGTTGAGGACCCTAAGGGCGAACTGCGACCCCAGACTCCGGGGCAGGCAGACGCGACTGGTGACGTGCTCGGTGCGGGGGCGCTCGCCCTGGCCGCGCTCAGTGCTGTCGGCTGGATAGCATGGCGAGGATCGGACGCTGCGAAGCGGCGAGACGAGGGTAAGCGGTCGGTCGGCATGCGCAAGGTGTACAAGACCGTCGCGCGTAGCCACACCACGCCCTTGGAGCAAGAAGAAGGGCTCCGGGAGGCGCTGCGTACGTATCCCACAGACAGACGGGGCTACATCAAGGTTTCTCCGGAGCACTATCCCGACCTGTCGCAACACCGAGCTGCCCGCATCGCCTGGGAGATGGGCCTGCGGGCAGAGGCGTTCGGCAACCGCGGGTCATGGCGCTTCCGGGAGACGGTGATTGAAGAAGTCCCGCACGAGTGAGGCTCTGACTCATTGGCCCACAAGGACTGCGCCCTTGTGTCGACCTCGTACCTGCTCGTGATCACACACGGCAATCCGAGAGTCTTGGAGGATTGCGGCGACCATCCCGTCGATGTCATGGACGATTAGCCTTCCCGATCGACTCCGTGGCACAGCTCTGCCGGATCCTCGACGACCTCTATCCGTGCCCCTGCCCGCACCCCCCATTTGCTCATTGCACCGGCCTCCGCCTCCAGCACGTGCCGCGCCCGCAACCGGGGCCGACCCAGCCTGCCCGGCCGCATCGTGCGCACGGCGATGACGGTGAGCCGCCGGTCGAGGTAGGCCACGTCGATGGCCATCCGCATCCGGAACGTGTGCACACTGTTGGCGGGACTCAGCAACATCGCCCCGTCGACTGACTCGCGCCCCAACAGCCCCTTGGTCCGCGCGCGGTACGAACTCGCGATCTCCAGCGGAACCCGCACGCGCTCACCGCCCGCCCCCACCACGGCCAGCACCCCCACCCCGTCCCCCCACCGCCGCCGTCCCATACGCATGCCCTCCGTCCAGCCCCGACACCCCGCCGAACATAACCGCCCCGCGGACGACAGCCGGCCCTTTGACCTTCCTGTTGCGTGTCGAACCGACGACCAGGGGGGCGCCGGTCCGGTGAGTCCTACGTCGTGAATGGGAAGCCGTACAAAGACCCACCCGCCGACGGACATATCGCAGGCGATCACCGATCCGGGTACGGCGGACACTGTGGCCCCCCCGGCGTCCAGGGTGCGCGAGTCAGCTGTATGGATTCGTTAAGAACTCGGGCTGATCGCCGGGGAAGTCGGGAGGAAAGAACGGAACGACCGTTGACCGCGTGAGCAGGTCGAGGATCGTAGCCGTCGAACTGCGAGGAGAGACAACGGAACGCAACTGCCCCGCCTGAATAATCACGGTCGGCCACTCCTCCGGCTCCCCGCGAGTGATCCAGGCAAGTACGTCGGCGTTGTCGGTAACTCCCCATTGCACGAGATCGTCGACCTGGAGCTGATGGACGCCCAAGTCGTGACGGATCGTGATCATCTCCTTGCTTCGCAGAATGGTCCGCAGCTCGCGGGTGCGCTCGGTGATGTCCACTTGCACGCTTTGGGCATTCTCCGCGAAAACCCAGACGAACTCGTCGAAACATCCTGTGCCGTATGTCCGGATCAAGGCGTTGTGACTGGTTGGGATCGTGATGCCCTCAGTGGCTCGGCCGAGTGCTGGGTGAGCGGGAGGCGGGCACAACGTCGTGAGGAGAAGCAAAGCAGTATCCACATTCTCCATGAGAATCTCTATTCTGTGGCAGCCTTGTCCGTGGCCCACATGTGGCTGGCGACCAGATCCGGCGAGGAGCCCAAGAGCCGCCTCGTCCTCTTCGTGGGGTCCACGCTCACGCAGGATTGCTTCCCAGGTCTCCGCGGGCACCATGCGGTTCTGCGGCCACTCGACCCGGCGCAGAGCCTCGTCGGTCCCCGGTGACCATTCGGGGTTCCGGTCTTCACTCACTCACATTCCCCCACGTCACGCCCAGTTGGCCAAGAACAGGTTGGCAGGAGGAGGGCGGCCCTCGGCGTGCCGTGCACGGGTTGCCCGCCACACACCGCACTTGGTGTCCGGTGGCTGGGTCGACGTGTGTCATGGAACTTCGCCCTGGTGTCCTTCGGCCCCGGTGGATAGCGTTGCTTCGCTGAAGAGAAGCCTCGTCCCACCCAGGAGTCGACAGTGAATCGCCGCCGCCCCACCTTCCTCGCAGCGCTCACGCTGACCGCCGCCGCGGCCTTGACGCTGTCCGCGTGCGGCAGCGACGACGACAGTCCGGGTAAGGGGGATGACCAGATCGCGGGAGCGGACACAGGGAGCACCTCCCCGTCCGCCTCGTCGGCTTCCTCCGAGCCGTCGAAGGCCGATAGGCCGAAGATCGAACTCCCGGCCGACCTCTCCTACGAGTTCGAGTGGCCCAAGACGGGTGACAAGGACAAGGATGCGATCCTTGCGGACACCGAGCAATCCATCAAGGCCGTTGACTTGGCCATTGTCAACCAGGACGCGCTCGACAAGGCGTACCTCTACTACTACGAGGGCGAAGCTGCAGCTGGTACGCAGAAGTTCATCCAGAACTACGTTGACCAAAAGGCGGGACTCACAGGGAGTTACCGCTTCTACGCCCCTGAAGTAGCGGTCGATGAGGACGGCACCGCTTCCTTCACGTACTGCGAAGACCAAGGCAAGGCATATGTGAAGTACCTGAAGACCAACAAGGTCAGGAAGACCGAGGTAACAGCGAAGAGCTACGTCATCTACCACACGTCACTGAAGAAGAACGACGAAGGCGTGTGGGAGATCCAGGAGATCGCCTCGGAGAGTGGGAGCGCCAAGTGCCAGCCCTGACACATTCAATGAAGGTGCTGCCAGCAGCACTGATGGTGAGCGGGTGTCTGTCCGTTCTCATCCTGCCCGGGGCGGCACAGGCTGACGACATCCTGGACGGCAACACGCAGAATTCAGGAACGGAGCAGCGCGCCGATGCCGGGGATGACGGGACTGTTTCGGTCACGGTGGGCGGGGTTGTCTTCGACCGGTCGAAGAACGGCAGTGGTGATTCGGTCGGGCCGGTGACGTCGTCGACCTCGTGGAGTCCGCCGGCGTGTTGGTATGCCCCGAAGTTCACCCCTCAGGAGCTGCAGGACTACCTGGAGCCGATCTGGGAGGCCGAGTCCACGGGGTACGAGTGGGATGCCAAGCAGCGGGAGAAGTACAACGCCAAGGATGAGAAGAAGGGCTTCAACAAGGACAAGACCGGCGAGGGCTTCTGGTGGGGCAGGTATGTGAACGAGAGCTTCCCGCCGGGCTGGGACAAGTGCGACACGGATTACTTCTGGGTGGACAAGGGCGACCCGCCGCCGGCGGACAAGGAGAACGCCGTGACCCCGGAGGTACTCGCCGAGCTTGCCTACGCGGAGCTCCGCGTCCCCGGCACCGAGGTGACGCTGGCGCCTGCCGAGGCGACCAAGGTGAATCTCCCGACCTGGGCGTGGCTGGACGGGGCCGAGTTCAAGCCGGTTTCGGTCACCGCGTCCGTGGAGGAGATCGGGATCGAGGCGACGGCCACGGCGGAGCCTGTGTCGCTGCAGATCGAACCGGGCACCCCGGATGCCGAGACCTACCCGGCGTCGGGGGTCTGCGAGATCAAGGACGGCCGTATCGGCGCTCCGTACGAGAAGGGCAGGGCGGACGACACACCTCCGTGCGGCGTGAAGTACCTGCGCTCTTCGGGTGGCGGGACGTTCCCGCTGCAGGCGACGGTCACCTGGGAGATCCACTGGACCGGCACCGGCAACGCGGGGGGTGACCTCCCCGACGGCACCTTCGGGGCCACCCAGGACGTCGTCGTCCAGGAGATCCAGGCCGTCAACCGCTGATCGTCTCGCCAGTCCTCGGGGCGGCGGTAGCCGCCAGGGCGTCACGAAAAGCGGATGGCGTCGTTCCTCTCATCGGTGCGGTGGACCGGTGAGAGGGGACGGGCGGGTGGCGGAACGGCTGGCCGTGGACGGGGACGAGCTCGGGCGGTTCATGACGTCGCTGAAGGAGTCGTCGACTTCACTCAGAGGCGTCCGGAAGGCGCTGTCGGACGCGACGATCGTCGGGCTGGGCACGGATGAGCTGGACTCGGCGTGCGAAGCCTTCCAGGAGGACTGGAAGTACGGCTCCGAGGAGATCGGGAAACAGACGGAGGACCTTGCCGACATCATCGGCAAGAGCAAGGACAGCTACCTCGAAGTCGACAAGGCGCTCGAGGCGGCGCTGCGGAAGGCGCGCGAGGCCGAGGGCGGCGGCGGGAAGTGACCGTCACGGTCGGCCAGGACCAGTACGGTGCCGCTCTCGACCCGCAGTCGCGGGCTGACCTGGGCAGGCCGCAGGGGCTCAAGTCCGCGCCGCCCATCCCGAACCCCGACTATCCGCACCTCGGCTTCAATCCCGTGCCGGGGGACACGGAGACCGTGCGCGGGCTGGAGAAGAAGCTCAGCGGATGCGCGAAGGTGCTCCAGGAGGCGTACGACCTCGTCACCAAGCTGCTCGACGGCAGCTGCTGGAACGGCGACGCCGCCGTCGCCTTTCGCGAGCAGTTGGACGGCGGGCCGTTGCCGCTGAACCTGAAGAACGCGGCGCACTCGATCCGCAAGGCGGCCAGGCAGCTGGACCGCTGGGAGGGCGAACTCTACGACTTCCAGCGGCGGGCCAGGAAGCTGGAGGGCGACGCGAAGGACGCCCGGGCCGCGGTGGACCGCGCACAGGGGCGTGCGGATTCGGCGGAGCAGGACCCCGACCTCAAGAAGGAGGGGGCCGACGGCGACGTCGCGCAGAAGGCACTCACGCGCGCGAACGGTGACCTCGATGATGCCCGGGCCGAGCTGAGGAAGATCATCGGCAAGGCGGAGAGGCTGGCCGAGGAGCATGAGGAGAAGGCCGGGTATCGGGCGCGGAAGATCCGGGACGCCACGAAGAAGCTGGTACCGCATGAGCCGGGTTGGTTCGACGAGGTACTCGACTGGCTGGGCGACAACCTCCCGGACATCCTCAGCTTCTTGGCGGGGCTGATCGGGGTGGTGGCGCTTCTCCTTGCGGGGCCGCTGGGCTGGGGTATCGCGACGGTGGCTGGCTTGATGCTCACGGCTTCAGGTTTGAGTGCCACGGCGCTTCTGCTCCGGCTCAGTGATCCCGAGGTTCGTGCTTCACTTCTGGACGGTGTCGCAAAGGGGGAGTTCGATTCCGACTTCTGGAGCAATGCCGTCTCGGTAGGGGCAGACGCAGCGGCAGTACTGCCTGGAGTGGGAGCAGTGGTCAAAGGCAGCATCAAGGCTACTCGAGTGATCCGGACAGGTGGTCAGTCACTCGATTTCTGGCAGAAGGCGGCCACGTACGGTTCGAAGTCCTTCGAAGAAGCCAAACTCATCGTTGGACTGGAAAATCATCTGGTCGCGCGAGCGGTCCGTGGGTTCGACGACCCTGCGAAAGCAGCTCATGTTATCGCGGCAGCTTCCGGAGTGGCCGGAATCGGAACTGGTGGATTTGGCCTCTACAACGCTGCTGTGGATGCAGAGGATGACGGCATCAAGGACGGCGCCGTTGCCGGAATCGACGGCTCCCGTCTTGTGCTCGACAACGGTGGAATTCTGGGCCTTGTTCGCCATGTGTTCTGACGTGCCGAAGGGATAAACAACTGTGGACCCCGTTTCCTGTCGCCCTGCATGGGGTCATCTCCCTACGCGCTGGGCATGGGCTCGCCACATTTCCCTGTGTGTGATCGGTGCCTTTTGGTGGGGTGCCTGCTGGGTTCTGCTTCTGGCCATTTCCACCTACGGGCCGCAATGGGCAGTCTGGGTCTGTATGCCCTACTTTCTTTACGGTCCTTATCGCGTGGCCGCACAATTGAAGATTTTTCTGACAGCATTTCTCATGCTGAGAGTCCTTCGGGAATATCCGTGGAGAATTATGCGCGACGTTCCTCGAGGTCTTAGTGACCGACCTGAGGTGGAAGGGGGGCAATATGGCTGGTTTGAGTTTCCTAACCCGGGACGTCGAGGTCATCTGTTGCCTCTCGTGTTTTCTTCGCATCTCCGTACGCGGTGGTGGGTGAAACGTATGTCCCCTCATGCAAAACCGACGCTGAAGAATCATATCGAAACGGTTTGGTTTGCGGGTGATCCTCGTTTCATCGGAATTTTGGCTGCTCCAGGCAGGAAAGGTGTCGCTCCTCGACGCTTGCATGTAATTGAGCAGCGAATCGGTACACGGAGTGGGCAGCACTTCAATGATTGGTGTGCCACTCCTGAGGACGTTGAGCGTGGTCGACGCGCGGGGGTTAAGCCCGTCCATTCTTGAACCAGATGAGAGGCGTGTCGTGAACACTCCAATGGTTGTCCTGCATGAATCCGTCCGCGACCCACAGGCAGAGCTGTGGTTCGGCGAGCCGGCAGGATTCATGCCTCTGCCGCTCAACTCCCTGCTCGCCGAACCCGGCTCCGCAGACGCCGAAGCGATGCGCGAGGCTGTTGCTCCGTTGCTCGAAGCCGCGCCCAGTGAACTGGTGCGCCAGCGGTTTGTTGCGCAGCTTGCGTGGGGGCAGCGGATGCTCGGGGCGCTGTGCGGATTCGGCACGGTCCATTGCTCGGTCGGTCTGCATCGTGACGACATCGATCTCACGAGTGCGCACCTGCTCTCCCTCTTCACCATCTCGTGGCGCGACACGAACGTCGCTCCCCGGGGCGTAACGGCGGCACGCGCCGCCACGTCGGCCAAGGGGCATACGCACATCGCCTTCGAGGAGCTTCCTTGCGGTCCCGCCGTCCTCAGCGAGAGCACCTTGCGCTACGCCGCTGAAAGCGGGCTCCCCCAGCTCCCCCTCCTCCAGGTCCACGCGTACATCCCGCACCCCGACTGCAAGCGGTTGGCCGTGTTCACGGTCAGTAGTACCGCGGTTGCGCGGCGGGAGGAGTATCGGGCCTTGCTGAGGGGGATGGTCGAGACCGTTCGTTTCGAGGATCCGTTGCGGGTGGCCTCGTAGGCCCGGGGTCGTCGTAATCGTGTTGAGCGGGGCCCCGGTCGGAGGTAGGAAGGCGTCATGACTGGACTCGGTGCCGTGTTTCGTCCTCAGTTGGCCCCTGAGCGGCTGCGTGCCGTGGCTCGTGTCGCCGACGAGGTGGGGCTCGAGGAGTTGTGGTTGTGGGAGGACTGTTTCCGGGAGGGCGGGATCTCCGCGGCCGCCGCCGCCCTCGCGTGGACCGAGCGGGTGCGGGTCGGGGTCGGGCTGTTGCCCGTGCCGTTGCGGAACGTGGCCGTCACCGCGATGGAGGCCGCCACGCTGCACCGGATGTTCCCCGGCCGCGCCGTCCTCGGCGTCGGGCACGGGGTGCAGGACTGGATGGGGCAGGTCGGGGCGCGGGCCGAGTCGCCGCTCACGCTGCTGCGGGAGCATCTCGTCGCGCTGCGGGCGTTGTTGGGCGGGGAACGGGTGACGTCGAAGGGGCGCTACGTCCGACTTGACGACGTGGCACTCGACTGGCCGCCGGAGCGGGCCGTCGAGGTGTTCGCCGGTGCCACCGGGCCCCGCTCGCTGCGGCTGGCCGGTGAGGCCGCCGACGGGACCGTGCTCACCGCGAACACTCCGCCGGACGGGGTACGCCGGGCCCGGCGGCTCATCGACGAGGGGCGTGCGGCGGCCGGGCGGACGGACCCGCACAAGGTCGTCGTGTATCTCCTCGCCGCCACCGGCCCCGGCGCCGGTGAACGGCTTCGGGACGAGCTGGTCGCCGAAGGTGTCGGGGACGTGCCGGATCTCGGGGTCGCCGGGGACGCGGAGGCCGTTGCGGACGCCGTGCGGCGGCTGGCCGGGGCCGGGGCCGACACCGTGATCCTCCAGCCGACCGGGGACGAACCCGATCCGGAGGGGTTCGTACGGTTCGCCGCCGAGCAGGTCCGGCCCCTGGTGGTGGACTAGTCATGGCGGATCGCCGTTCCTCCGACCCCTCCCACGGCCGTTCCTCCGACCACCCCGCCCGTCCTGCCGTCAGCCACCCCGCAGTCAGCCGTGACTTCGACGACCTCGTGGCCGAGGGTGCCGCCGTTCCCACCGAAGGGTGGGACTTCTCCTGGTTCGAGGGGCGGGCCACCGAGGCTCGGCCGTCCTGGGGGTACGCGCGGTCCATGGCCGAGCGGCTGGCGGGGGCCACCGCCGTACTGGACGTGCAGACCGGGGGCGGAGAGGTGCTGGACTTCGCCCTCGGAGCCGCCGGCCCCCGGCGCGCCCCGCTCGTCGTCGCCACCGAGGGATGGGGGCCCAACGTCGCCGAGGCCACCCGGCGGCTGAGCCCGCGCGGTGTCCCGGTGGTCGCCTCGGCGGACGACGCACCCCTGCCCTTCGCGGACGGCGCCTTCGACCTGGTCGTGAGCCGGCATCCCGTCCAGCCGCACTGGGACGAGGTCGCCCGGGTGCTCGCGCCCGGCGGCGGCTACTTTGCCCAGCACGTCGGGCCCGCCAGCGTCTTCGAGCTGATCGAGTACTTCCTCGGGCCGCTGCCGGAGGAGAACCACCTGCACCGTCATCCCGAGCGTGAGCGCGCCGACGCCGAGGCGGCCGGGCTGGAGGTCGTGGAGCTGCGGGCGGAGCGGCTGCGGATGGAGTTCCTCGACGTCGGTGCCGTGGTCCACTTCCTGCGCAAGGTGGTGTGGATGGTCCCCGGGTTCACCGTCGAGGCGTACCGGGACCGGCTGCGCGACCTGCACGAGCGCATCCAGGACGAGGGGCCCTTCGTCGCCCACAGCTCCCGTCATCTCTTCGACGTGCGCAAGCCGCGGGCCATGCCCTGACACCCGCCGGGGCCCGGGCCCCTTATGCGTGCGCCCCCACCGTCACCTCGCCGATCACCAGCTCCGCCTGCGCCTCCAGTACGGCTCCCACCTGTTGCGCGCGGTCCGCCAGCTCGCCCTGCTGCCGTGCCGTCAGGCGGCCCAGCGGCTCGACCGTGACCGTCGTACGCCGGCCCCGGCGGCGCTGGTGCCAGACGCCCGCCGCGACCCCGTCCACCAGCAGCACGGGGAAGTTGCCCGCCTGCCCGCCCGCCAGCGCCCGCCGGTACGCGGCCCCCGGGAAGAGCAGCTCCCGCGGCTGCGCGGCGACGACGTACGCGTCGAAGTAGGGGAGCAGGCGCACACCCCGAGTCAGCTCGTCCTGCTCCGCGGCGTCCGGGAAGGCGGTGTCGCCGGCCACCACCCACGCCTGCGCGCCCTCGAAGCGGACCTCCTCGATGGCGCCCGCGGCGGCCAGTTCGGCGTAGCGGGCCTTCGCCCAGCCGGGCGGTGCGGCCAGCCAGCGGGCGAAGTGCTGCGGCGTCGCGGGCCCGTACGCGTACAGGTATCGGCGTACGAGGAGCCGCGTCGCCTCCTCGGGCGGCAGCGGGGTGAAGCGGGGCGGGCGGGTGTACGTGACCCTGCGGCCGCGGTTCGGGCCGAAGGAGAGGGCACCGCACTGGCCGGCCCGGTGCAGGACCTGGCGCCAGCGGGGCCACATGGTCTGGAAGGCCGGCATGACCAGGTCGCCCGCCCAGGGACCGGTGCGGGCGACGACCTCGTCGCCGAGTTCGTCGACGGTCAGGAACGCGCCGTCGAGCGCGTCCGCGATCGCCGCCACGACCTGGTCGGCCTGCCCGGGGGAGAGGCGTACGCCGGTGGGTAAGGCGGCCGTGCCGTCCGGGATCGCGGGCAGGGCGGCGCACCACATCGGCAGGTCGCGGGCCGGCAGCAGGTGCACCGTCCCGCGCGGGCCGTGCGTCTTCACCAGCGAGGGCGAGGACGCGGGGGCCGCGGTGGGCGGGGCGGTCGGCCACAGGGCCTCGCGTACGTCCGCGCGGGTGACGCCGTCGGTCCGCAGGCCCAGCGACAGCTCGGCCGCCGACAGTACCTGGGCGTGGACGCCGAGCATCGCGGCGGCCACGTCGGCGACCGGCGTGCCCGTACGGGCGGACATGGCCAGGAACTGCCGTTGGCAGCGCCGTGCGCTCGCCGCGGCCCAAGTGATCCCCGTCGTCTTCGTCATGAGGCGACGTTAGGAGAGGAGTAGGACGGAGTCCGTCCTCCATCTCCAGCGGCTTCGGGCCTCCCGGGGGAGGTGCGAGGAAGGCGGACGGAAGGCAGGAGGAGGGAGAGGGGCGAGCCGGGTTTTTCGGGCCTATGTGAGGTACCTTCGCAAATCTTCGCGCGTCCGGCGGCAGGGTGCGGAATCGCCCGGCGATCCTCACAGGGTTTCCACATCGTTATTGAGCGTTGTCCTTCTCGGGTCGAACTCGACCCGCCCGGTCACGTAAGTTCGTACGCAGGTAATTCGCGTGAGCAAAGCTGCGCGCGTGGCACCGCGCAGTGGAGGGGGCTGCGCGGTGCCGGATCGAGCGGGCGCCCGGACGGTGCCGGTCAAACCCGTGCGTGCCGGTGGTGTCACCCGGGCGGGGGAAGCGGGTTCCGTGCCGTCATGGCCGTCGTCGGTGCGGTCGGATCACTCCAGTCGCACGCGTATCGGCCGTCACCCCGGGATGTGCGGTGATTTGGCCACCGTTCAGGGCGGAATGAGGGGTTCCGTGGTCATCCGGGCGTCGCCGGGTGACTTCGGAGAGTAGTTGTGGCACGCCGATGCACGCAGCATCACTTACGAAGGGTTATGGTGGAAACCCCCCCTCGGGCCGGTCCGTCTCCCCCCCCACGGACCGGCCCGTTTTTCTGCCCCCTCCGGGCGTCCCCTTCTTCTGCCCTTCCGGGTGCTTCCTTCTGCTGCCTCTTCTGCCGTTCCGGGCGTCCCGTTCCGCTGCCTCCCGGGCGCCCGGTTCCGCTCTCCTCCACGGTGCCGGGCGGTGCGCCCGTAACGAGGAGTTCACCGGTGCGCCGTCCTGTGTCGTGGCATGGCGGCGCTTGTTCGAGGGCATAAGCCAAGCAGGTCGATGCCCGAACCACGGGTGTCGGTTCTCAGCGGACGGCACGGAGCCGTCCGCCCGGGAGGCCCTTTGCACCAGCCCCACCGTGCGGTCACGGCACGGAAGACGCGGCGGAGGGCCGGTCCACGGCCCGCGCCAGTGCAGGGCGGCCTCGGGGACCAGCCTGACGAGTCCCGTCCGCCCGCTCTCCGGGCGGCCGACGGGACCGGTCGGGCGGGCCCCGGACCGGCCGGCTCGTTCCGGCCCGCCCGGCGGGATCCGTTCTCGCCCGCCCGGCGCGGATCGTTCCCGCTCTCCCGGCCCAGCGTCCACTCCGTCGCTCCCCGACCTCTTCCGAGGGGGTACGTCCTTCCGTGGTGACCAGCACAAAGCGCCACAAGCCCGACAGGCGCACCTACGTTCTCGACACCAGCGTCCTGCTGGCCGACCCGAACGCCCTGAACCGCTTCGACGAGCACGAGGTCGTGCTCCCCATCGTCGTGGTGACGGAGTTGGAGGCCAAACGGCACCATCCCGAACTCGGCTACTTCGCCCGGCAGGCCCTGCGCCTGCTCGACGAGTTCCGGGTGCGGCACGGTCGCCTCGACGCCCCCATCCCGATCGGGGACCTCGGCGGCACCGTCCGTGTCGAGCTCAACCACTCGGACCCCAGCGTGCTGCCCAGCGGCTACCGCCTGGGGGACAACGACTCCCGCATCCTCGCGGTCGCCCGCAACCTGCAGGCGGAGGGATTCGACGTCACCGTCGTCTCGAAGGACCTCCCGCTCAGGATCAAGGCGTCCTCCGTCGGGCTCCTCGCCGAGGAGTACCGCGCCGAGCTGGCCATCACGGACGCCTCGGGCTGGACCGGCATGTCCGAACTCACCCTGCCGGGCGAGCAGGTGGACGTGCTCTTCGAGGAGGGCCGGGTGTACGTCCCCGAGGCCGCCGACCTTCCCGTGCACACCGGGCTGACCATCCAGTCCGAGCGCGGCAAGGCGCTCGGCCGGGTCACGCCCGACGGGAACGTCCGGCTGGTGCGGGGCGACCGGGAGGCGTTCGGCATCAAGGGCCGCAGTGCCGAGCAGCGGATCGCGCTCGACCTGCTCCTCGACCCGGACGTCGGGATCGTGTCGATGGGCGGGCGGGCCGGCACCGGCAAGTCGGCGCTCGCGCTGTGCGCCGGGCTGGAGGCCGTGCTCGAACGCCGGCAGCACCAGAAGGTGATGGTCTTCCGTCCGCTGTACGCGGTGGGCGGGCAGGAGCTGGGCTATCTGCCCGGCTCCGAGGCCGAGAAGATGAGCCCTTGGGCGCAGGCGGTCTTCGACACGCTGTCGGCCGTCACCAGCCGGGAGGTCATCGAGGAGGTGACCGCGCGCGGGATGCTGGAGGTGCTGCCGCTCACCCACATCCGGGGGCGCTCGCTGCACGACGCGTTCGTCATCGTCGACGAGGCCCAGTCGCTGGAGCGGAACGTCCTGCTGACCGTGCTGTCCCGGATCGGGGCCAACTCACGGGTCGTACTCACCCATGACGTGGCACAGCGGGACAATCTGCGGGTGGGCCGGTACGACGGCGTCGTCGCCGTCGTCGAGAAGCTGAAGGGGCACCCGCTCTTCGCGCACGTCACCCTGACGCGCTCGGAGAGGTCTCAGATCGCGGCGCTCGTGACCGAAATGCTGGAGGACGGTCACATCTGACGCTTTCGTGAAGTCCGACCCGTGAAGGGCCGATTGCCCGCGGGAGAGCCGGTTACCCGTCAGTTCGGCGCCGTCCGGAAAGGCCCAGAGCCTAGCCGGGCGGCGCCTCGGCGTGTGCGGATTTCCGCGAATCCCCTGGGCCAAACGGGATGTGAGCTTTCACACGCAACACAGAATTGCCACACCCCGCCGGGTTACGGCAGAGTCTCGTTCCTGTCAGGCCCCGCATACGACACAGCCGTACCCCCAGCGGTACGGCGCCCCAGAAGCATCAGATCCAACTCCATAGCAGCGTCGTATGCCGCCCGAGCACCACGCGGCGCTCCCGCCGAGGGAGTTGTCCACCGGGCCCGTGCCTCCCGTGACCCGTAGTTGGGGAGGCCAGCGCCAGGGGCACGATTGCGTCCGCGAGGGTCACCGAAGCGGGCGATGCTGGAAGGAAACCGTGTGAGCCGGATCTCGGTCCGGGGATTCGCAGTGGCCTCGGCCACGGCGGTCACCGCCGTCGGAAGCGTCGTCGGAGTTGCCTCGGGCAGCGTCGCGCAGAACAACGACGACGCGGAGGCGACGGCAGCAGGCACGACCCTGCTTGCCGACATCCCCATGGGTGAGCAGGCGCAGGTGCAGACCGCGTCCCTGACGCAGCAGGCCGACGTGCAGGCCATCGCCGCGGACGCGAGCGCCAAGAAGGACGCCGAGGAGGCGGCCCGCAAGGCAGCCGCCAAGACCGCTGTGGCCAAGCAGGAGAAGGCCAAGCAGGCGGCCGCGGAGGCGGCGAAGAAGCGCGAGGCGGCGAAGGAAGCGGCCAGCCGCGACGCCCAGCGCGACTCCACCAGCTTCGCCGTCCAGAGCTCCTACAGCACCAGCCAGATCCAGGCGATGGCCCGTCAGATGGTGCCCAGCGGCCAGTTCCAGTGCTTCAGCAACATCGTGGACCACGAGTCCAGCTGGAACTACCAGGCCGTCAACGCCTCCTCCGGTGCCTACGGCCTCTTCCAGGCCCTCCCGGCGGGCAAGTACGCCTCCGCGGGCGCCGACTGGCGGACCAACCCGGCCACCCAGATCAAGTGGGGCCTCAGCTACATGGACAGCCGCTACGGCAGCCCGTGCGAGGCCTGGGCCTTCTGGCAGGCCAACCACTGGTACTGAGCCCGCCGTCCGCCCGTCGTCCCCGTCGGCGCGGCCCACGCTCAACCTCGCAGAGCCCCTCACCGTCCTAGGGTGAGGGGCTTTCGCGCTCCCGCCATGTACGGTCGGACCGGACGACTCCAGGGGGGAGTGGTGGGGAAAGACGGGGGAAGAGGACGGATCATGTCACGAGTGCCAGGGTGGCTCGGCCGGCTCGGCGCCGGACTGACGCGGGCGAGCGAGCGGTTGGAGCGGCGCCGCGCAGAGGCGGGGCGGGACGACACCGACGACGGAGCGGTGCCCCACGCCGAGCACGCGCGGCGGTCCCTGGACGACCCGGCCGGGCACGCCGCCGAGGGCGCGACCGAGTACGCGGGTGAGGGCACGGTCGCCGAGCACACCGGGGCACACCGGCCGGTCGCCTTCGCCCAGCGCCCCGACCCGGCGCAGGCCGTGCCCTGGGGGGTGCGGGTGGCCGCGGAGGCCGGCTGGCGGCTGCTGGTGCTCGCGGGCACCGTGTGGGTGCTGATGCGGGTCATCAGCGCCGTACAGCTGGTGGTGCTGGCCTTCGTGGCCGCGCTGCTGATCACCGCGCTGCTCCAGCCGGCCGTGGCCTGGTTGCGCCGGCACGGGGTGCCGCGGGGGCCGGCCACCGCGCTGACCGCGATCCTCGGCTTCGTGATCATGGGCCTGATCGGCTGGTTCGTCACCTGGCAGGTGATGGAGAACATCGACAACCTCTCCGACCAGGTCCAGGACGGCATCGACGAACTGCGCAACTGGCTGCTGAACAGCCCCTTCCACGTCACCGACAAGCAGATCAACGAGATCGCCAAGAACCTGCGCGACGCGGTCGGCGCCAACACCGACCAGATCACGTCGGCCGGGCTGGAGGGCGTCACGGTCGTCGTCGAGGCGCTCACCGGCATCCTGCTGGCCGCCTTCTCTACGCTCTTCCTGCTCTACGACGGCAAGCGGATCTGGCAGTGGTCGCTGAAGCTGGTGCCCGCGGCCGCCCGGCCGGGCGTGGCCGGGGCCGGTCCGCGCGCGTGGCGGACGCTGACCGCCTATGTGCGCGGCACGGTGATCGTCGCGCTGATCGACGCCATCTTCATCGGCCTCGGCATCTACTTCCTGGACGTGCCGATGGCCGTCCCGCTGGCCGTGTTCATCTTCCTGTTCGCCTTCATCCCGCTCGTCGGCGCGGTGGTGTCGGGCGCCCTCGCGGTGGTCGTGGCGCTGGTGACGCAGGGCGTGTTCGCGGCGGTCATGACGCTCGTCGTGGTGCTGGCGGTGCAGCAGATCGAGGGGCACATCCTGCAGCCGTTCATCCTCGGACGCGCGGTGCGGGTCCATCCGCTGGCGGTGGTGCTGTCGGTGGCCGCCGGCGGCATGGTGGCCGGCATCGGCGGCGCCGTGGTCGCGGTGCCGCTGGTGGCGGTGACCAACACCGTCGTGGGCTATCTGCGGGCGTACTCCCGGGAGGCCGCCCTGCGGCAGACGCCCAGGCCGCACGGTGCCACCTCGTCCGACGCCGCCCCCGCGGCCGACCGGCCCCCGGGGCCGCCGAAAGCCCAGGAGCCCCAGGAGCCCCCGGTGGACGGCCCGCCGTCGGACCCCTCCCCGGCGTAGCGACGCGAACGGGCCCCGCCCACCTCTCGGTGAGCGGGGCCCGGGCCGTGTGTGCCGCGTCGGGACGAACCCGGTGCGGGACTACTCGGCGGCGGTCAGGACCGCCTCGGCGTCCAGCGTGGCGCCGACGGCCTCGACCACGGCGGCGATCTTGAACGCCTCCTGGATCGTCTCGCGGTCCACGCCGGCCTTGCGGAGCACCTGCTCGTGCGAGTCCAGGCACATGCCGCAGCCGTTGATGGCGGACACCGCGAAGGACCACAGCTCGAAGTCGACCTTGTCGACGCCCGGGTTGCCGATGACGTTCATCCGCAGACCGGCGCGCAGAGTGCCGTACTCGTGGTCCGACAGCAGGTGCCGGGTGCGGTAGAAGACGTTGTTCATCGCCATGATCGCGGCGGCCGACTTGGCGGCCGAGTACGCCTCCGGCGTCAGGTTCGCCTTCGCCTCCGGCTCCAGCTCGCGCAGCACGATGGGGGAGCGCGAGGCGATGGCGGTCGCCAGCACGGTGCCCCACAGCTGCTGCGCCGGGAGGTCGGAGTTGCCGATGACCGAACCCAGGTTGAGCTTCAGGTCCTTGGCGTAGTCCGGTACGGCGGACTTCAGGGAGTCGAGGGACATGTCAGCTCACTCCCCCGACAGCAGCGCGACCGGGTCCAGGGTCTCGTCGCCCTTGCTCCAGTTGCACGGGCACAGCTCGTCGGTCTGCAGGGCGTCGAGGACCCGCAGGACCTCCTTGGGGTTACGGCCGACGGAGCCGGCGGTGACCATCGTGAACTGGATCTCGTTGTTCTGGTCCACGATGAAGACGGCGCGCTGCGCGAAGCCGTCCTCGCCCTCGATGCCGAGGTCGCGCATCAGCTCGTGCTTCGAGTCGGCCATCATCGGGAAGGGCAGGTCGGTCAGGTCCGGGTGGTCCTTGCGCCAGGCGTGGTGCACGAACTCGGAGTCGCCGGAGAAGCCGAGGATCTGGGCGTCCCGGTCGGCGAACTCGTCGTTCAGCTTGCCGAAGGCGGCGATCTCGGTCGGGCACACGAAGGTGAAGTCCTTGGGCCAGGCGAAGACGACCTTCCACTGACCCTCGTAGGTCTTGTGGTTGATCTGCTGGAACTCCTTGCCCTTCTCCAGCGAGACGCAGGCGGTCAGGTCGAACTCGGGGAACTTGTCACCGACAGTGAGCACGTGCTCTCCAAAAGCGCAGCGAAGAAACACCCATTTTGCGAGTGTTTCCCATGGGTTGGACGCTGTTGATGTTGGCACAGGGTGCATTGATTAGTGAAATAGCTACACTCGGTCGAGTTGATCGGAGGTGGCTATTAGTGTCCAGCAAGAAGAGGCAGCCCAGCCTCGCCCAGCTGCGGGCTTTCGACGCGGTCGCCGAGCACCTGCATTTCCGCGACGCCGCCGCCGCGATCGGCATGAGCCAGCCGGCACTGTCGGGCGCCGTTTCCGCCCTGGAGGAGGCACTGGGTGTCACCCTCCTGGAGCGTACGACGCGCAAGGTGCTGCTCTCGCCGGCCGGTGAACGGCTCGCGGTGCGGACCAAGGCGGTCCTGGCGGAGGTCGGTGCGCTCCTGGAGGAGGCAGAGGCGGTCCGGGCGCCCTTCACCGGTGCGCTGCGGCTCGGCGTCATCCCCACCGTGGCGCCTTACCTGCTGCCGACGGTGCTGCGGCTGGTCCACGGCCGCTATCCCGACCTCGACCTCCAGGTCCACGAGGAGCAGACCGCCAGCCTGTTGGAGGGCCTGACGACCGGCCGCCTGGACCTGCTCCTGCTCGCGGTCCCGCTCGGCGTCCCCGGAGTCACCGAACTGCCCCTCTTCGACGAGGACTTCGTCCTGGTCACGCCGCTCGACCACCGGCTCGGCGGCCGGGAGGGCATCGAGCGCTCGGTGCTGCGCGAGCTGAAGCTGCTGCTGCTCGACGAGGGCCACTGCCTGCGCGACCAGGCGCTCGACATCTGCCGCGAGGCGGGCCGCGCGGGCGTCCCGGCGACGACGACGGCCGCCGGACTGTCCACGCTGGTGCAGCTGGTGGCGGGCGGCCTCGGGGTGACGCTGCTGCCGCGCACCGCCGTCCGCGTGGAGACCTCCCGCTCCAGCCAGCTCCTCACCGCGTCCTTCACCGACCCGGCCCCCACCCGCCGGGTCGCCCTGGCCATGCGCACGGGAGCGGCCCGCTCGGCGGAGTACGAGGAACTGGCGGCGGCCCTGCGGGAGGCGATGGCCGACCTGCCGGTCCGGACGGTGCACGACTGAGGGGCCGGGCGACCTCCGGCGGTCGCCCGGCCCCTCAGTGACGCACGGCGGCGCTACTCCGTGCGCAGCCCCTCCGGCCGCATCAGCCGCAGCAGCGGCGGCAGGCTGCACAGCGTCACCACCAGGACGACCGCCGCGCCGATGCCGGTCATCGACAGGACGCCGGTCCAGTCGACGCGCACCGGGGTGCTCGTCATCTTCAGCAGCACCGTGCCCAGGGTCAGGCCCACGGCCATGGAGAGCAGCAGGCCGAGCAGGATCGGGATCGCCGTCTGCCAGAGCACCGACAGGCTGAGCGTGCGGCGCCGGGTGCCGAAGGCCACCAGGGCCGACAGCAGCTTCTTCCGCTCGCGCAGCTGCTCCAGCTGCGAGACCAGCAGGCTGGCGCCGATCAGTGCCAGCACACACGCCGCCCCGACGAACAGACCGGTGCGGATGGCGTCGAACCGGTCGGTCCGCTCCGTCTCCGCCCACGTCACGGTGTCCGCCAGCGGATCGATGGCCGCCGCGGTGTTCCGCACCAGGTCCTGCACGTCGGCCACCGACTCGTCCACCTTGAGGTAGGCGTGCCCGTCCAGCGTCGGCCCGAGCGTGTCCGGCAGCGCCCCCGGCGTGATCAGGAAGCCGCCCCGGTCGGTCCCGGCCACCAGGCCCGGGCGCGCCTTCGCCGTCTTGATGCCCTGGGGCACCGTCCAGGGGACCGCCTGCTTCGTCGGGCCGCCTTCGTAGGTCGGGTCCGAGTACAGCTTCCGGCCGGGCGCGGCCAGCTTCGACATGTCCTCCCCGGTGTCCCACTCGGCACCGTGGACGGCGAACACGTCCCCGTCCGTGCAGGAGGGCAGTTCGGAGACCTCCCGCAGCGACGCGCAGTCGCCCACGGTGATCATGGTCCCGTGCTCCGGGTCCCGGGCGCGGTCGCCCAGGTAACCCTCGGAGAAGGCGTAGACCGCCCGTACGCCCCTGGTGTCGCGGAACTTCTCGGCGGCCGGGGCCATCGGCACCCCGCTCGGCAGCTGTGCCTCCATCTGCGCCCGCGACACGTCCTGCCCGGTGGACTTGGTGTAGTCGTCGTCCACACCGGCGAACAGCATCTGCAGGGCGATCGCCCCGGCCACGGCCACCGCGATGCCGTTGACCATGCGGGCCGCCGTACCGCTGCTCAGCTGGAGCCTGCGCACGGCCAGCTGCCAGGCCACGCCGCCGGAGCCGAGCCGGGCGACGACGCTCTCCACCACCCACGGCAGCAGCGCGGTCACGCCCACCAGGAGCAGGACGACACCGCCGGTCACCAGGTACTGGTTGAAGTCGCCGTTCTCGCGGCCGTTGCCGATCATCGGGTAGAGCATCGCCAGTCCGGCCAGCGGCAGGATCAGCCGCCACCACAGCCGGCGCCGGGCCGGCCGGCCCGCGCGGACCACGCCGAGCGGCTCGATGACCACCCCGCGCAGCGCGAACAGCGTCACCAGCACCGCGGCCGCCGGCACCGCCACCGCCACCAGCAGGGCCAGCAGCGGCGAGGGGTTGAGATAGCTGGGGAACACGCTGATGCGGAACACCTCGGCGCTGCCCGCCAGTTGCCGCCCGACCATGAAGAACGCGGCGCCGAAGACCAGCCCGAGGACCGCGCCCGCCAGGGCCTCTCCGGCGGCGATGCGCCGGGTCATCCGGCTGTCGGAGCCCACCAGACGCAGCGCCGCGAGCCGCCGGTCTCGCCGTTCGCCGCCGAACCGCACGGCGGCGGCGATGAACACCGCGACCGGCATCAGCAGCACCACGAAGACGACCAGGACCAGCAGGAGCAGCACCGGGTCGGAGTCCTCCTCCCCGGGCTCCGGGTCGCCGAACCGGTCGATGCGCTCGACCCGGCCCTGGGAGATCTGCTCGGCCAGGCCCTCCGCGCCCCGGTAGTAGGCGAGTTCGGCCGAGCCGATCAGCCCGTCCTCCGCGATCGTGCCGACGATCCGGTCCGGCAGCCGCTCGCGCAGCAGCGCGCCGGAGTCCGACTCCAGCAGTTCCTTCAGGGCGGGGGAGACCACCATCTCGCCCACCGCCGGGAACTTGTCCACGCCCGGCGGCAGCGGTGCCCGCGGGCCCTCGGGCTCCAGGGCCCGGCCCCTGAGGTCGTCCTCGCGGAAGTAGTCGTCGAGCCGGGCGATCACGAGCGTGTCGTTCGCCTTCGGCATCGGATCGGAGGCGAAGGTGATGTCGGAGCGCGCCGCCTCCCGTTCGTGCCGCACGCTGAGCGCGCTCGGGATGGCCGTCGTCAGCAGCAGCAGGGCCACGCCGAGCCCGACGCCGACGGCGGTCAGCACGGCCCGGGTCCAGCCCTCCCGGCCGCCGGTGAAGGCGAAGCGGACGCCCAGCATCAGGTCCGCGGCCCACTGGCGCACGCTCATACGATCCGCTCCATGTCCCGGGACTTGCCGTCCCGTACGACGATCTCGCGGTCGGAGTAGGCGGCCACCCGTGCCTCGTGGGTGACCAGCACGACCGCGGCGTTGGTGGAGCGGGCGGCGTCCGTGAGGAGTTCCATCACACGCTCGCCGTTGAGCGAGTCCAGCGCGCCGGTCGGCTCGTCGGCGAAGAGCACCCGCGGGTTGGTGACCAGCGAGCGCGCCACCGCGACCCGCTGGCCCTGGCCGCCGGAGACCTCGCCGGGCCGCTTCTTCCTGAGGTCGTCGACCTCCAGCCGCTCCATCCAGGTCAGCGCGGTCCGCTCGGCCTCCTTGCGGGGGGTGCCGTTCAGCCGCAGCGGGAGGGCGACGTTCTCGACGCAGGTCAGCTCCGGCACCAGCTGGCCGAACTGGAACACGAAGCCGAAGTCCGAGCGGCGCAGCGCACTGCGCTGGGCGTCGGACATCGCCGACAGCTCGCGCCCGTTGTACGTGATCGTCCCGGAGTCGGGTGTCACGATGCCGGCCAGGCAGTGCAGCAGCGTGGACTTGCCGGACCCGGAGGGGCCCATGACGGCGACGACCTCGCCGGGGTGGATGGAGAACTCGGCGCCGTCGAGGGCGAGGGTGGGGCCGTAGGCCTTGCGGAGCGCCTCGGCGGAGAGCAGGGAGCCTGCGGGGGGAGTCATCGGGTTACCGCCTCACGGAGCTTGTCGAGGCGCGCGGCGGTCAGTTCCAGCCAGCGCAGGTCGGCCTCCAGGTGGAAGAGGGCGTGGTCGCAGATGAGCTGGTCCGCGAGGTCGCCCTTGCGCTTGCGGTCGGTCAGGATGCGCATGCTGCGCAGGTGCTCCGAACGCTGCGTGTCGAGGATGTCGGCGGCGTCGCGGTGGGTGAGCAGCGCGAGGACGACCTTGGTGTACAGCGTCGACTGGAGGTACGGCTCGGGCTTCTCCGGCGTGGCGAGCCACCGCTGTACGTCGGTGATCCCCTCGTCGGTGATCGCGTACCGCTTGCGCTCGGGACCGCCGCCCGCCTCGATGCCGTCGACCACGACGAGGCCGTTCTTCAGCAGGCGGGACATCGTCGAGTAGACCTGGCCGTAGTGCAGCGGCCGGTCGTGACCGAACTTCTCGTCGAAGGCGCGCTTGAGGTCGTAACCGTGGCGCGGCCCGGACTCCAGGAGCCCCAGGAGGGTGTGACCGATGGACATGCGGAGCACTCTACACAGGGTGTATACGCCGCATGTATACGCACCGTGCAGAGATCGTGGCGGCGGGTTCACCGGCGCGACGGGGCCGCAGGTCGGAGGCGATTGTCACGGTTGCGCTACGACGGGGGCCGCCGCCTCTCGGGGGGCGGCCGCGGCGCGGCAGCGGCCCGGCGTCACCGGGCAGCCGGCCGGCCTCCGCCAGCGCCCTGCGGAGCAGGAACTCGATCTGCGCGTTGGCCGAGCGCAGTTCGTCGCCCGCCCAGCGGGCCAGTGCCTCGTACACCTGCGGGTCGAGCCGCAGCAGCACCTGCTTGCGCTCCCGCGGCCGCCGCCTCGGTGCCGGGCCGCCGGACGGCCCGGCACCGGGCGCGGAATCCTCGGACGGGGCGGTCACTGGTAGAGCGTCCCCGTGTTCAGCACCGGCTGGGCGGCGCGGTCCCCGCAGAGCACGACCATCAGGTTGGACACCATCGCCGCCTTGCGCTCGTCGTCCAGCTCCACGATGTCCTGCTCGCTGATTCGGGCGAGCGCCGCCTCGACCATGCCGACCGCGCCGTCCACGATCTGCCGCCGCGCCGCGACCACCGCACCGGCCTGCTGGCGCTGGAGCATCGCCGAGGCGATCTCCGGGGCGTAGGCGAGGTGCGTGAAGCGGGACTCGATGATCTGCACCCCGGCCGCCTCCACGCGCGCGTGCAGCTCGACGGCGAGCTTCTCGGTGATCTCCTCGGCGTTGCCGCGCAGCGACAGGCCGTCCTCGTCGTGGGCGTCGTAGGGGTATTCGATGGCGATGTGCCGCACGGCCGCCTCGGTCTGGGTGGAGACGAACTCGACGTAGTCGTCCACCTCGAAGGTGGCCTGAGCGGTGTCCTCCACCCGCCACACCACGACGGCCGCCAGCTCGATGGGGTTGCCGTAGGCGTCGTTCACCTTCAGGACGGCCGTCTCGTGGTTGCGCACCCGCGTCGAGATCTTGGTGCGGGAGGTGAGGGGGTTGACCCAGCGCAGGCCGTCCTGCCGGATCGTGCCCCGGTACCGCCCGAAGAGCTGCACCACGCGGGCCTCGCCCGGCGCCACCATGTTCAGCCCGCACATCGCGAGGAAGGCGGCCAGGGCGATCACGATGCCCGCGATGATCAGCACCGCCTTCGTGCCGGTGGCGGCGACCGCGGTCGCGGAGACGATCAGACCGGCGCCGACCAGCAGCCCGACCAGCCCCAGCAGCAGCGCGAGGCCGCCGCCGATGCTGTGCGCCTGGTTCTCGCGTACCCGGGGTGCCGGCATCTCGGGCACATCGGCGGTGACCTGCGGGGCATCGTGCGTGGACATGGGTGGTCCCCCGTTCTCTCTTTGCTCACTAAGTGATATCACTTTACCCCCCGATCGCAACCCTGAACCCCGCTCGTACGTCGGTTCCTATGGAGCGGGTGCTGATTCTCACGTCCGTACAAGGCGGGATCGGCTGCCGTTTGTCACATCTCCCGGTGTTAGCTTTCTGAGCTGACCTGAGCGACGAACCTGTGTGACGCGTGAGCGAGACGTGCCCACAGATGACCGAAGCGGAGCGGATCGGATCCATGGGACGAGCGGAAGAGAGAAGAGCGCGACAGCGCGGTGGACGCCGCGCGGCGCCGAAACGCCGCCGTTCGTCGGGTGCGGCCCAGGGCGCGGGCGGCAAGAGCCGGATACGCCGGCTGTTCACCTGGAAGAAGATCCTCGGCACGGTCTTCGGCCTCACCCTGCTCGGCATGGGCGCCTTCATCGTGCTCTACATGATGATCGACATCCCCGAGGGCAACCCCGAGGCCGAGCTGCAGAGCAACGTCTACAAGTACAGCGACGGCAGCATCATGGCCCGCACCGGCGAGCGCAACCGTGAGATCGTCGACCTCGCCAAGATCCCCAAGGACGTCCAGCGCACCTTCGTCGCCGCCGAGAACAAGACCTTCTACAACGACGCCGGCGTCGACCTCAAGGGCACCGCGCGCGGTGTGCTCAACACCCTCTCCGGCAAGGGCGCGCAGGGCGGTTCGACGATCACCCAGCAGTACGTCAAGAACTACTACCTGTCCCAGGAACAGACGGTCTCGCGCAAGCTGAAGGAACTGGTCATCTCCCTGAAGCTGGACCGGGAGAAGTCCAAGGACTACATCCTGGCCGGCTACATCAACACCAGCTACTACGGCCGCGGCGCCTACGGCATCCAGGCCGCCGCCCAGGCCTACTACCGCGTCGACGCCGAGGACCTGACGGTCGAACAGGGCGCCTACCTCGCGGCCCTGCTCCAGGCGCCGAACCAGTACGACTGGGCGATCGCCAGCGAGACCGGCAAGAAGCTCGTCCAGGAGCGCTGGAACTACGTCCTGGACAACATGGTCGAGCAGAAGTGGCTGAGCGCGGGCGACCGGCAGGGCATGAAGTTCCCGACGCCCAAGGAGCCGAAGGCCGCCGCGGGGATGGACGGCCAGACCGGATACCTGGTGGACGCGGCCAACTTCGCGCTCAAGCAGCAGCTCGTGGCGCAGGGCGCCGCCGAGGACATGGAGCAGGCCAAGGCCCTGGTGGACCTCGGCGGCTACACCGTCACCCTCAACATCGACAAGAAGAAGCAGGCCGCGCTGGAGAAGGCGGTCAAGGAGAAGCTCACCAGCAAGCTGGACCCCGACAAGCGCGAGGTCGACGCGGACGTCCAGGCCGGAGCCGTCTCGGTCGACCCGAAGACCGGTTCGGTCGTGGCGATGTACGGCGGCGTGAACTACCTGAAGCACTACACCAACAACGCCACCCGCGACGACTACCAGCCCGCCTCCACCTTCAAGCCGGTGATCCTCGCCGCCGCCGTGGACCACGACGCCGAGACCCAGGACGGCGTGCCGATCACGGCCAACACCATGTACGACGGCGACAGCGAGCGCCCCGTGATGGACGGCGACCAGGAGGTCGGTTTCGCCCCGCCCAACGAGGACGACCGGGACTACGGCGAGATCGACGTCCAGGAGGCGATGAACAAGTCCGTCAACTCCGTCTTCGCGCAGATGGGCATCGACGTCGGCATGTCCGAGGTCATGAAGGTCGCGGGCGACCTCGGCATGGACACCGAGGGCGAGCAGGCCGTGCCCGCGCAGACCCTGGGCAGTATGGGCGCCAGCCCCCTGGAGATGGCCGGCGTCTACGCCACCTTCGACAACCACGGCAAGAAGGTCACCCCGGCGATCGTGAAGTCGGTCGAGCACAAGGACCGCAACATCGAGATGCCCGACCCCGTCGGAGAGCAGGTCATCAGCCGGGAGGCCGCCGACACGGTCACCTCCGTGCTCACCGGCGTGGTCGACGACGGTACGGCCAAGACGTCCGTACGGGAGAACCCGCTGCGCGACGGCCAGCAGGTGGCCGGCAAGACCGGTACGTCCGACAACAACAAGTCGGCCTGGTTCACCGGCTTCACCCCGGGACTGGTCACCTCGGTCGGTCTGTTCGGTGAGGACGACAAGGCACCGCACCCGCAGGTCCCGATGTACAAGGCGGCCGGCGTCGACTACCGCGTCAACGGCGGTGGCCCCCCGGCGGAGATCTGGGCCGCGTACACCTTCGGCGTCATGGAGAAGGTCACCAAGTTCGACCTGAACACCAAGCAGGGCGCCGCCGTGAAGCCCAGCAAGTCGCCGTCCACCTCCCAGTCGCCGAGCCAGTCGCCGTCCCAGGAGGAGACGACCGAGGCGCCGCCGCCGTCCAACGATCCGACGACCGAGGCACCCCCGTCGAACGATCCGACGACCGAGGCACCGCCCGAGTCGCCGACGCAGTCGCCGTCGAACAGCCCGTCCACGGAACCGCCGCCGGACGGCGGCGGGTCCACCGAGCCGGAGAACCCCGACTTCCCCGGCGGGGACTGGCAGCAGTAGGCCGCGAGGGGTCGCGGAGAGGTGCGAAGGGGCGCCCGGTGCTCACCGGGCGCCCCTTCGCACGCTGCTGCTCGCCGACCGCCGCTCAGCCGCGGTTCAGCTCGAACCACACCACCTTGCCGGTGCTCAGCCGGGTCGCGCCCCAGCGCCGGGCCAGCCGGTTGACCAGGTACAGCCCGCGTCCGCCCTCGTCGGTGGCGCGCGCCTGCCGCAGCCGGGGCAGCTGCGGCACGTCGTCGCCGACCTCGCAGCGCAGCACGTCCGTGCGCAGCAGCCGCAGGGTGACCGGTTTCGACGCGTACCGCACCGCGTTGGTCACCACCTCGCTGACCAGCAGCTCCACCGAGTCCGTGAGGTCCTCCATGCCCCAGCGGGCCAGCGCCCGCCGGGCCAGCCTGCGGGCCTTGCCGGGCGCCGCGTCCTCCGGCTCCAGGAACCAGTACGCCACGTCGCTGGGCGCGATGCCGTCGAAGCGGGCGGCGAGCAGCGCGATGTCGTCGTCCCGGTCGCCCGGGCCGAGCATGTCGAGCACCTCGTCGCACAGGGCTTCCAGGGGCGGCGGATGGTCGGGACCGGTGAGCTGCGCGGTCGCCGCCAGCCGCTCCCGCAGCTGCTCTATGCCGGTCCACACGTCCCGCAGCCGGGACTCGACCAGCCCGTCCGTGTACAGGAGCAGGGTCGCGCCGGCCGGGGCGTCCAGCTCCACGGCCTCGAAGTCCACGCCGCCCACCCCGATCGGGGCGCCGGCCGGGACGCGCAGCACCTCGGCCTCGCCGCCCAGGTGCAGCAGGACGGGCGGCGGGTGGCCGGCGTTGGCGACGGTGATGCGGTGCGCGACCGGGTCGTACACCGCGTACAGGCAGGTCGCCATCCGGTCGGTGCCCAGCCGCTGCGCCTGCTCGTCCAGGTGGTGCAGCACCTCCTGCGGCGGCAGGTCGAGCCCGGCCAGGGTCTGCGCCGTGGTCCGCAGCTGGCCCATGATGGCCGCCGAGGTCATGGAGTGGCCCATCACGTCCCCGACCACCAGCGCGACCCGGCTGCCCGGCAGCGGGATGGCGTCGTACCAGTCGCCGCCGACCCGCGCGGTCTCGGCGGCCGGGAGGTAGCGGGAGGCCAGCCGCACACCGGTGCAGCGCGGCAGGTTCTCCGGGAGCATCGTGCGCTGCAGCTCGTCGGCGATGTACGCCTCGCGCCCGTACAGCACCGCCTTGTCGATGCCCAGCGCGCTGTGCGTGGCGAGCTGCGCGGCGACCAGCAGGTCGTCGGCCTCGAAGGCGATGCGCTCGGGACCGCGCAGGAACAGCGCGGCGCCGATCACCCGGCGTCTGCCGCGCAGCGGGGCGAGGATCGCCCGGCGGCCGTCGGGCAGCGCGAAGTCCCGGTCCTCGCCCAGCAGTTCCGGCAGCGCGGCGCGGGCGGCGGGCGTGTCCGTGAACACCGGGCGCACCCCGCGCAGCACCTCGGCCAGCGCGCTGCCCTGCCGTACCTCGCACAGCTCGGCGCCGACCGTCTCCAGCTCGGAGGGCTCCGGCTGGGGCGCGGGGGTGAAACCGCCCTCGGTGTCCCGCTCGGCCGGTATGCGGTCGGTGCGCCGCAGCCGCAGCACCAGGGGGCCGGTGGGCCGCTCGTCGCCGACCGGGAGCGGCTCGCGCAGATAGACCAGGATGGCGTCCGCGAACGTGGGCACGGTGGCCCGGCACAGCCCCATCACGATCTCGTCGAGGTCCATGCCCCGGGCGATCCGCCGGGTCGCGGCGCCCACGAACCGCAGCCGGTCCCCGTCCCGCCGCATGGGCGTGGGGCGGCCGGGCGCGGTGGGCTGTCCGGTACGCCGGTCCGGCTCCGGCGGCGCGCCACGGCGGCCCGGGCCCGGGGCACCGGCCGGTGCGCCCGAGTCCGGGCGCACGAGACCGGCCTGCCCGCCGGCCGCGGAAGCGCTGCCCGTGGACGCGCCGCCTGCGGACGCGGTGCCCGCCGGAGTGCCGTCCGACGGGACGCCGTCGGGGGCAGGGTCCGCCGAGGGGGTGTCACCCGACGGCGTGCCGCCCGGCTGTCCGCCGTCCGGCTGGGCCGGGACGCCCTCGGACGTGGGCCGCGGGCGGTGGGTGTCGGGCTCGGCGGCCTGCCCGGCGCCCGGCTGGGAGTGCTCGAAGGCCCCCGGGGAGTCCTCGCCCACGGCGGGCGGCGTCTGGCCGGCGCCCCCCTGGGCCGGTAACGCGGACCCGGAGCCGCGCGGCGGCACGGGGGTACGCAGGAGCGCCCCGCGGGGATCCGTGGGGTCGGCGCCCGTCGAGGGGCGGTCGAAGGAGGTCGGGTGCTCCGTCACGCGTGTCGAATCCATCCGTCCGGGACTGCGCGCGGCGCGTGCAGTTCGTCCCGCAGAAATCCCGATACCCGCAATCCGTGCCCAAGGAACGGGGTTCCCGCGTGGTCAGAGGCTGTTCCTGTGTCACCGGCGGACCGTCTGCGGCCCGCCCGCGTGTTGCCCTCGTACCCCTCGCTCACGTCCTGCCGCCCCTCGGTGACGATCGGTCAAGCACAGCGCACGCTCCGCCGGTTGCCGCTGCCGCGCTCATTGCGGAGGACGATCCTACGTTTCCTGCCGGGGGGCACATCAAGGGTCTCATGAGGAGACGTGCGCGGGCGTGCGATCCCAGTCGCCCGGCAGCGGCGGCACCGGCCACGCCGGATCGGGCCGCCACTGCTCCCAGCCGTCGGCGAACGGGGACCCCCAGGCGCGGATCTCCGCGACCGCGGCACGGCCTGCCCGGCGCACCCGCTCGGCCTGCGCCCCGTCCATCAGCCGGTCCCGCTGGGCCTGCGCGAACTCGTCCTCGTCCCGCCAGTGCCAGCTGCGGTCCGGGTGGACGGAGATGTCCAGGAAGTGGTCCTCCGAGTCGACCCCGCCCTCCCAACGGGTCAGCGGCTCCTCCAGGTTCACGTACCAGTTCTTGAACCGCCAGCCCGGATCCCAGAACAGCCACACCGACCAGGCCTCGCCGGGCCGCGCCAGCTTCAGCACACCCGTGCCGAACCACCGGTCGCGCTGCACGGTGCGCGGTCTGGTGTAACGCGTGGCCAGCGGTTCCAGGTGGACGGGCGTGCCGTCGGCGAGGACCGGCTTCACGCACTCGGTGCCGGGCGCCAGCCACACCGCGAGCAGGCCGGGGTCGTCCCGTACGACGGTGACGGGGCGCGCGATGTGGATGTGCGGGCCGCCGTTCTCCCGGTACCGCCACAGGATCCGGCTGCCGGGCGTCCAGTGGTCCACCGGGCCCGCCGGGCCGTCCGCTCCGGGCTCCGCCGCCGCGCTCACCGCTTCTCCGTCTGCCATGGACAGATATTAGGTGCCGTGGCCAATCGACGCGTCGAAGATCGCGAGAGCGTGCGCCGGCGTACGCCCCCCGGCCGTGCCGGGACTCCTCACGGACGGGTCATCCGCAGCACGTCCAGCGCCTCGTCCAGCTGCTCGTTCGTGAGGTCGCCGCGTTCGACGTACCCGCCCTCCAGCACGACCTGACGGATCGTCTTCCGCTCGGCCAGCGCCCGCTTGGCGACCTTGGCGGCCTCCTCGTAGCCGATGTACTTGTTGAGCGGCGTGACGACGGAGGGGGACGACTCGGCGTACTCGCGGGCCCGCTCGCGGTGGGCGACGATCCCGTCCACGGTCCGGTCGGCGAGCAGCCGGGAGACGTTGGCGAGCAGCCGCACCGACTCCAGCACGTTCTTGGCGATGACCGGCAGCATGACGTTCAGCTCGAAGTTGCCGGCCGCTCCGGCGGCGGCCACCGTCGCGTCGTTGCCGGTGACCTGGGCGGCGACCATGAGGACCGCTTCCGGGATCACCGGGTTGACCTTGCCCGGCATGATCGACGAGCCCGGCTGGAGGTCGGGCAGGGCGATCTCGGCGAGCCCGGTGCGCGGACCGGAGGCCATCCAGCGCAGGTCGTTGGCGATCTTCGTCAGCCCGACGCCGATGGTCCGCAGCTGCCCGCTGGTCTCGACGATGCCGTCCCGGGCGCCCTGGGCCTCGAAGTGGTCGCGCGCCTCGGTCAGCGGCAGCCCGGTCGCGCGGGCCACCTCCTCGATGACGGCGGCGGAGAAACCGGGCGGGGTGTTGATGCCGGTGCCCACCGCGGTGCCGCCCAGCGGCAGCTCGGCCAGCCGGGGGAGCGACGCCCGGAGCCGTTCGACGCCATACCGCACCTGGGCGGCGTACCCGCCGAACTCCTGGCCCAGGGTGACCGGCGTGGCGTCCATGAGGTGAGTGCGCCCGGACTTCACCACGTCGGCGAACTCCTCCGCCTTGCGCTCCAGGGCGCCGGCGAGGTGGTCCAGGGCCGGGATCAGGTCACGGGTGACGGCGGCGGTGGCGGCGATGTGGATCGAGGACGGGAAGACGTCGTTGGACGACTGGGAGGCGTTGACGTGGTCGTTGGGATGCACGTCGCGGCCGAGCCGCTCGGTGGCCAGGGTGGCGATGACCTCGTTGGTGTTCATGTTGGACGAGGTCCCGGACCCGGTCTGGAACACGTCGACCGGGAAGTGCTCGTCCCACTTCCCCTCGGCCACCTCGGCGGCCGCCTCCCGGATCGCGTCGGCGAGGTCCTCGTCGAGCACCCCCAGCTCGGCGTTGACCTTGGCCGCCGCCCCCTTGATCCGGGCCAGCGCCTCGATGTGCGCGCGCTCGATGCGCTGCCCGGAGACGGGGAAGTTCTCGACGGCACGCTGGGTCTGGGCGCGCCACTTGGCATGGGCGGGGACGCGGACCTCGCCCATGGAGTCGTGCTCGACCCGGTAGCCGGTGCCCCCGGTGTCGCCGGTGCCCTTGGCGTCGCCGGTGTCGCCGGTGTCGGCTGTGTCGTCGGTTCGGCTCGTCGTCATCGTCGTACCTCCACGAAGATCAGCGCGGGGCCGGGCGCGGCTATTCCCCGGCTTCTCGGTCCTGCCGGTCCTCCCGGTCTCGCCGGTCCTCCCGGTCTTGTCGGTCGTGCCGGTCGTCCATGTCCGTGGGCGGGGCGCCCGTCCGGTGTGGCGGCAGCAGGCCGTCGACCAGGGCGCGCAGGCCGGCGGCGTAGGTGTCCTCGGCCGTCAGCTCGCCCCAGCGCGGGCCCAGGGCGGCGAGGCGGGGCAGCGCGGCGGGGTCGAGGTCCGCGAACACCCGCTCACGGTAGGTCGGCCGGGCGTCGGCCGCACGGCGGCGGGCGGCCGCGGCCCGGACGACGAGTTCACCGGCCGTGTAGTACCAGATGGACCGGTAGGCCCGCACGGCCTGCTCCGGTGTGAGCCCGCAGTCGACGGCGGCGTCGACGACCTGTTCCACGTACCAGAGTGCCGAGGGCGCCAACAGGTCGTCGGCCGTGAGCACTTCGACCAGCCACGGGCACTGGGTCAGCAGGTCCCGCATGGCCGTCGCGGCGGCCAGCAGCCGCTCGCGCGGGTCGTCCGGCAGCCGGGGCCGCGCCGCGTGCGCGGCGAAGTCCTCCAGCAGGAGCAGCAGCAGCTCCTCCTTGTCCCGCACGTGGTGGTACAGGGCCATCGGTGTGCTGTCCATCTCCCTGGCCAGGCGCCGCATGGTCAGCTTCGCGACCCCCTCCTCGTCCACGATCCGGCGCGCCGTCGTGACGATCTCGGCGCGGGACAGGCGGGGCGGCCTGCCGGGGCGGCCTGGGCGCGGGGAGGGGGTCGGCATGCGGCCCATGATGACTCACCCGCGGGACGGGGGTGGACGCCGGGGCGCGGGCCGGGCTAGTTTTCTTACATGTATAAAAACTTGGGAGGGCGGCCTGGGACCGTCCTGGCGGCGGTGGCGCTCGCGCAGTTCGTCGTGGCCCTCGACATGGCGGTGGTGAACGTCGCCCTGCCCGCGGTGCGCGCCGATCTCGGCTTCGCGCCCGTGGACCTCGCCTGGGTCGTGCACGTCTACGCCCTGACCTTCGGCGGTCTGCTGCTGCTCGGCGGCCGGGCCGCCGACCTCTACGGACGGCGGCGCCTGTTCGTCCTCGGGCTCACCGTGTTCGGCGCCGCGTCCCTCGCCGGCGGGCTGGCCCAGGCCCCCTGGCAGCTGGTGGCGGCCCGCGCGGTCCAGGGAGCCGGGGCCGCCGCGCTCGCCCCGGCCGCCCTGGCCCTGCTCACCGTCACCTTCCCGGAGGGTGCGGCCAGGGTGCGGGCCCTCGGCGTGTGGAGCGGCGTCAACGCGGTCGGCGGGGCCTCCGGAGTACTGGTCGGCGGGCTGCTGACCGAGTACGCCGGCTGGCGCTGGGTGATGCTCGTCAACGTCCCCGTGGTCCTGGCCGCACTGGTCGCGGGCCTGGCGGGCATGCCGGGCGGAGCCGGTGGGCACCGGGGGCGCCTGGACCTGCCGGGCGCGCTGCTGGCCACGGCCGGCACCGGGCTGCTCGTCCTCGGCGTGGTGCGCACGGACCGCGAGGGGTGGACCTCGCCGGTGACCGTGGGCTCACTCGCCGCGGCCACCCTGCTGCTGGCCGCGTTCGTGGCCGTGGAACGGCGGGTGCGCCAGCCCCTGGTCCGCCCGGGACTGTTCCGCAACCGGTGGATCAGCGGAGCCAACGCCTTCGTCCTGCTCGTCGCCGCGGGCCAGTTCAGCGCCTTCTACTTCGTCTCCCTCTACCTCCAGCAGGTGGTGCACCTGAGCGCCGCCGCCACCGGTGCGGCCTTCCTGCCCTTCTCCCTCGGCACCGTCGCGGCGACCGTGGTCGCGACCCGGCTCGGCTCCCGCCGCTCCCCGCGCGCGGCACTGCTCGCGGGCGGGCTCGCCGGGGCCGCCGGGCTCGGCTGGTTCGCGCTGATCAGCCCGACGGGCGGCTTCCTGACGGACGTGCTCGGGCCCTCGCTGCTCACGGCGGCCGGGATCGGGCTGTGCCAGGCGCCCGTGGCCGTCGCCGCGACGACCGGGGTGAGCGCCGCCGAGGCCGGCTCCGCCTCCGGGATCCTCAACAGCTCCCGTCAGCTGGGCGGTTGCCTCGGTGTCGCCGCCCTCGCGACGGTGGCGGCCCGGCACACCGGCACGGACGCCGGCGAGGCGGCGCTCAGCGGCGGCTACGCGCTCGGCCTGGGCGCCGGTGCGGTGCTGCTGCTCGCGGCGGTCGCCCTCGCCGCGTTCGTACTGCCGACGGACCGGCCCCGGCGCCCCGAACCGGCTGCAGACGCAGACGCAGACGCTGACCCGGATTCCGACACCGACGCCGACACCGATGGCGATGCCGATTCCGACCGGACGCCCCCTTCCGCGGCCTCCGGGACACCACTGAAAGGAACCGTGTCATGACCGCACTCACCCCGACACCCACCCCGATCGACCTGTTCTCCGCCGCGGTCCACGTCGGACCCGACGGGGGTGTCACGGCCGGCGAACGCCGGATGACCGAGGGCCGCCCCGGCTCCTGGCAGCTGGCGGCCTTCCACGCGGCCACGGACGCCGAGGTCCACGCCGACCACTGGGAGATGCATCCCGCGGCCGACGAACTGGTGTGCGTGCTCAGCGGCGCGGTCCGCTTCTTCCTGCGGCCCCAGGCCCCGGACGAGCCGCAGGAGCCGGTCACCCTCACGTCCGGCACGGCGGTCGTCGTGCCCCGGGGCCGGTGGCACCGCATGGAGATCGACGGCCCGGTCCGGCTGCTGTCCCTGTCACCGCGCGAGGGCACCCGCCTGGAGCCGGTGGCGGCCGCCCCGTCCGACGACGGCTGACCCGCGCGGCGGACCTCCGCTCACGCGGGCGGGCACTCACGCGGGTGGGCGCTCACGCGGGCGGCACTCACGCGGGCGGCCCCCCGCCGTCGCTCTCGCTCTGGTGGGGGGCCGCCGTCGTACGGGCCGGGGGCGTCAGGCCAGCCCCGGGCCCCGCACCGGAATCGTCGTGAACGTCGGTGCGGGCGCCGGGTCCTGGAAGAAGTCGTTGCCCTTGTCGTCCACCACGATGAACGCCGGGAAGTCCTCGACCTCGATCTTCCAGACCGCCTCCATGCCCAGCTCCTCGTACTCGACGACCTCGACCTTCTTGATGCAGTCCTGCGCGAGCCGGGCCGCCGGGCCGCCGATCGAGCCCAGGTAGAAGCCGCCGTGCGCGTCGCACGCGTCGGTGACCTGCTTGCTCCGGTTGCCCTTCGCCAGCATCACCTTGGAGCCGCCCGCCGCCTGGAACTGCTCCACGTAGGAGTCCATGCGCCCGGCGGTGGTCGGACCGAAGGACCCGGACGCGTACCCCTCCGGCGTCTTCGCGGGACCCGCGTAGTACACCGGGTGGTCCTTGAGGTACTGCGGCATCTCCTCGCCCGCGTCCAGCCGCTCCTTGATCTTGGCGTGCGCGATGTCGCGGGCCACGACCAGCGGGCCGGTCAGCGACAGCCGGGTCTTGACCGGGTGCTTGGTCAGCTCGGCGAGGATGTCGTCCATCGGCCGGTTCAGGTCGATCTTCACCACGTCGCCGTCCGCGTCGAGGTGCTCGTCCGTCGTCTCCGGCAGGAAGCGGGCCGGGTCGGTCTCCAGCTGCTCCAGGAAGACGCCCTCCGCGGTGATCTTCGCGACGGCCTGCCGGTCCGCCGAGCAGGACACCGCGATGGCGACCGGGCAGGACGCCCCGTGCCGGGGCAGGCGCACCACGCGCACGTCGTGGCAGAAGTACTTGCCGCCGAACTGCGCGCCGATGCCGATCTTCTGCGTCAGCTCGAAGACCTTCTCCTCCAGCTCCTTGTCCCGGAAGCCGTGCCCCAGCTCCGAACCCTCGGCCGGGATCTCGTCCAGGTAGTGGGCGGAGGCGTACTTCGCGGTCTTCAGCGCGTACTCGGCGGACGTGCCGCCGACCACGATCGCCAGGTGGTACGGCGGGCAGGCGGCCGTGCCCAGCGAGCGGATCTTCTCCTCCAGGAACTTCATCATGGAGGACTCGTTCAGGACGGCCTTCGTCTCCTGGTAGAGGAAGGACTTGTTGGCCGAGCCGCCGCCCTTGGCCATGAACAGGAACTTGTAGGCGCCGCCGTCGGTCGCGTACAGCTCGATCTGGGCCGGGAGGTTGGAGCCCGTGTTCTTCTCCTCCCACATGGTGAGCGGAGCCATCTGCGAGTAGCGCAGGTTCAGGTTCTTGTACGCGTCGTAGATGCCCCGGCTCAGGGCCTCCTCGTCGCCGCCCGCGGTGAGCACGTTCTGGCCGCGCTTGCCCATGACGATCGCGGTGCCGGTGTCCTGGCACATGGGCAGCACGCCGGCCGCCGCGATGTTCGCGTTCTTCAGCAGGTCCAGCGCCACGAACTTGTCGTTGCCGGAGGCCTCGGGGTCGTCGATGATGCGGCGCAGCTGGGCCAGGTGGGCCGGGCGCAGGTAGTGCTGGATGTCGTGGATGGCCTCCTCGGCCAGCTTGCGCAGCGCCTCCGGCTCCACCTTGAGGAACGTCCGCCCGTCGGCCTCGAAGGTGGAGACACCCTCGGCGGTCACCAGCCGGTACGGAGTGGTGTCCTCGCCCTGGGGGAGCAGATCGGTGTACGCGAACTCAGGCATCTCGCCCATTCCTCACTCGACATCACGCGCGGCTGGATTCCTCAGCAACGACGGCTGGCCTCCATTGGCAGCGCCAACCAGCGTAGAACCTGCCCGCGACGCCGAGGCGGTGAGGTAGGACTCAGTTGGCGGTCTCCGGTCCGTGCGACAAGGTTGTCCACAGGGCTAGTCGCGATCTATCGCGTTTCGGTACGCTACTGCCGTGGACCTTCAGAAGCACGCCCCCGCCGCACCGCGCACCACCGAGCTGCGCGCCTCGGACGCCGACCGCGACCGCGTCACCGACATGCTGCGCGAAGCCCTCGCCGAGGGACGGCTCACCGCCGACGAGCACGCCGAGCGGGTCGAGGGCGTGCTGGCCGCCAAGACCGTCGGCGAGCTGGACGTCTTCGTGCGGGACCTGCCCGCCGCCCACCGCGGCCGGGACACCGCCGCCCCGGCGCCCAACCGCCCCACCGCGGGCGCCATCCCGGCGGAGCCCGACGAGAACGTGGTGGCGGTCTTCAGCAGCGCGGTCCGCAAGGGCCGCTGGCGGGCGAACCGCCGCATCCACGCCTACGCGGTCTTCGGCAGCGTCGAGATCGACCTCAGCGAGGCGGTCTTCGAGTACCAGCAGGTCGTCATCAAGGCGTTCTCCGTCTTCGGCAGCGTCGAGGTGCGCGTCCCGGAGAACGTGTCGGTGCGCGGCGCGGGCGGCAGCGTGCTCGGCAGTTTCGAGGTCCACACCCTCGACTCCAGCGAGGCCGAGGCCCCCGTCATCTATGTGGACGGGTGGGCCGTGCTGGGCAGCGTCGAGGCCAGACCCAAGCGCGGCAAGGTCGTCGCGGACATCCTCGACCGGGTGCACCGCCGGGTCGAGAAGGGTTTGCGCAAGCACTTGTAGTCCGGCCCCGGCAGCGGTGGGGGAACTCAGTGCATAGGCGCGCGTACAACGGGTAAGCCTTGACGCATCGTCTCTCGCTAGCGAAGCCGTCGTCAGGAGTAGACCCGTGCTGCAACCGCCGCATTCGTCCCTGCAGGTAGCTGCCGTTCCGGCCCAGCGGGTGCCCGTGCGGGACAGGGACCAAGACGCTCCCTGGCACACCGAGGCGGTGTGCCGGCGCGACGAGGCCGGACTGTTCTTCGCCCCCTCCAAGGAACCGACCGCCGCCCGCCTCTCCCGCGAAGAGGCCGCCAAGCGCGTCTGCGCCCGCTGCCCCGTCATGGTCGAGTGCCGCGAGCACGCCCTCCTCCAGCCCGAGCCCTACGGCGTCTGGGGCGGCCTCACCGCCGCCGAACGCCGGGTGGTCCTGGCCCGGCGACGCCGCCGCGACCTGGAACTCAAGAAGGCCGCCCGCGCAACGGGCCGCATAGCGGCGGCCGGCTGAAGACCAAGCCCCAACCCAAAGGGCGCCCCCTCCGCACCGGGGGCGCCCTCTGCTACGCCGAAACCGGCTCCGCCGCGTGGGCGCGACCGCCGGCACCTTCTGACACCGGGGGCTGCAGCCGACCCAAAGGGGCGCGGGGAACTGCGCGACAAGCCACGACGGCGCCGCAGACGCCACACGACAGGCACCCTCAACTCACTGGGCGCCCCGCGAAACCGACGGAGTCACTTCGCCCGGTCGAAGTCAATCGCGCTGTACGCCCGCAGCTTGCTCAACCGGTGCTCGGAGTCGATCCGCCGCACCGTCCCCGACTTGGACCGCATCACGATCGAGTCGGTCGTGGCCGTCTCCGAGCGGTACCGCACCCCGCGCAGCAGCTCGCCGTCGGTGATGCCGGTCGCCACGAAGAACACGTTGTCCCCGGAGACCAGGTCGTCGGTGGTCAGCACCCGGTCCAGGTCGTGCCCGGCGTCCACGGCCCGCTGCCGCTCCTCGTCGTCCTTGGGCCACAGCTTGCCCTGGATGGTGCCGCCCAGGCACTTCACGGCGCAGGCCGAGATGATGCCCTCCGGCGTGCCGCCGATGCCGAGCAGCAGGTCGATACCCGTGCCCTCGCGCAGCGCCAGGATGGACCCGGCCACGTCGCCGTCCGAGATCAGCTTGATCCGGGCGCCGGTCTCCCGGACCTCCTTGATGAGGCCCTGGTGCCGCGGCCGGTCGAGGATGACGACGGTGACGTCCTCGGGGGTGCGCCGCTTCGCCTTGGCGATCCGGCGGATGTTCACCGCGACGGGCGCGTTGATGTCGACGAAGTCCGCGGCCTCGGGGCCGGTGACCAGCTTGTCCATGTAGAAGACCGCGGACGGGTCGAACATGGAGCCGCGCTCGGCGGCGGCGAGCACCGCGATCGCGTTGGTCATGCCGTTGGCGGTCAGCGTGGTGCCGTCGATCGGATCGACGGCGATGTCGACCTCGGCCCCGGTCCCGTCGCCGACCCGCTCCCCGTTGAAGAGCATCGGCGCCTCGTCCTTCTCGCCCTCGCCGATGACGACGACGCCGTTCATCGAGACGGTGTGGACGAGGGTCCGCATGGCACGCACCGCGGCACCGTCGGCGCCGTTCTTGTCACCGCGCCCGACCCAGCGGCCGGCGGCCATCGCCGCGGCCTCGGTGACCCGCACCAACTCCATGGCGAGGTTGCGGTCGGGAGCCTCCGAGGGGACGTCCAGCTCGGACGGAAGATGATGCTCGGTCATCGGAACGCACCTTTCTGATACGACGACGGCCGGATGAGGGTGTGGCCAAGACTCTATCGTCAGTCCGACAAAATGAGCAGGGGACCCCACGGATGAGCGGATCAGGCACCTGCGACGATAGGGGGCGTGGCAGGTATGAAAGGCAAGCAGAAGTCGGCCCGGGACATGATTCTCTCCCTCGGGGTCATCGTGCTGGCGGCGGGCGTGATCTGGCTGTTCATTCCGCACGACGACGGCGAACCGGACGTCAAGCGGGTCGACTACCGGGTCGAGCTGCTGACCGCGCAGCGCGCCGCGTCGTATCCGGTGGCGGCGCCCGAGGGGCTGTCCGAGGACTGGAAGCCGACCTCCGTCCGCTTCCGCGGCGACGACTCCGACGCCTGGCACCTCGGCTTCCGGGCTCCGAACGGCGAGTACGTGGCGATCGAGCAGTCCACGAAGAAGCCGTCCACGTTCATCCACGACGCCAGCCAGGGTGCGCGCGCGACCGAGCGGACCGAGGAGATCGGCGGCCGGACCTGGACCCGGTACACGGGCGGCCGGTACGACGCGCTGGTGCTGCAGGGCGCCGACGACATGAAGGGCGCGACGACGGTCGTGGCCGGCACCGGGTCGTTCGAGCAGCTCGGCAAGATGGCGGCGGCCCTGAAGCTGACGTGACCGCCCGCCGGGCGGGGCCGCCCGGCCCGGCCCGCGGAACACGACGAAGCCCCCGGCGGGATGCCGGGGGCTTCGTCGCAGGTGCGGCGCCGCGTGCCTCAGACCGTGCGTGCCTCAGACCTGCGTGCCTCAGACCGTGGTGACGACCTGGTCGTAGGCGAGGCGCGGGGAGCGCGGGAACCAGGCGTCCGGGCCGGGACGGCCGATGTTGACGACCATCAGCGGGGTGTGGTCGTCGTCCAGGAACTCCTTGCGCACGCCCTCGAAGTCGAAACCGGTCATCGGCCCGGCGGCCAGGCCCGCGGCGCGGACGCCGACGATGAAGTAGGCGGCCTGCAGAGCGGCGTTCAGGCCGGCCGCGCCCTCGCGGACCGGGCGCTCGCTGAAGAAGGCGTCCTTCGCGGCGGGGAAGTGCGGGAAGAGCTGCGGCAGCTCCTCGTGGAACTCGTTGTCCGCGGACAGGATCGCGACCAGCGGGGCGGCGGCCGTCTTGGGCCGGTTGCCCTCCGCCATGTGGGCGACCAGGCGCTCGCGGGCCTCGGGGGAGCGGACCAGCGTGATGCGCAGCGGGGACTGGTTGAAGGCGGTCGGGCCGTACTTGACCAGGTCGTAGATCGCCTGCACCTGCTCGTCGGTCACCGGCTCGTCGGTGAAGGTGTTCGCGGTACGGGCCTCGCGGAACAGCAGGTCCTGGGCGGCGGGGTCAAGAACGAGAGACATGCGTGATCTTCCTCGGGGGTGCGTGGGCGCCGCGCGGCGTGGGGGCCGGGGGCGCCTTTGACACCGGCGACAGTACGCCAAAGAAGTTCAAGCTTCAACCAAAACGGGACCGTGGTGATCCGCTTCACAGGCGTGGCGGAAGTGTGGCGTGGATCACGCGTGCGCGGCGATCACTTCGCCGGCCGGTCACGGTCCTACACGGCAGTACACCGGAACCCGTCGCCACTCGGCGTACTCGTCGCCACTCGTACCGAGGAGAGCACCGACATGAGCAGCACCGTCAAGGGCCCGGCCAGCTACTTCCCGTCCATCGAGAAGAAGTACGGCCGCCCGGTCGCGGAGTGGAAGGACCTCATCCGCACCTCGCCGCTCACCAAGCACATGGAACTCGTCGCCTGGCTCAAGACCGAACACGGCCTGGGCCACGGACACGCCAACGCGCTCGTCGCCCACACCCTGGCCGAGAACACGGCGAAGGAGGGCTAGGTCCCTAGACGGCCCCGCCGTCGCGCTCGGCGGACTCGTCGTCCGCGTCATCCTCGTCCGCCTCCTCGGCCAGCGCCGCGTCCAGGCGGGCCCGGGCGCCGTCCAGCCGGCGGCGGCAGACCTTCGCCAGCTCCTCGCCCCGCTCCCACAGGGCGAGGGACTCCTCCAACGTCGTGCCGCCGGCCTCCAGCCGCCGGACCACCTCGATCAGCTCGTCCCGCGCCTGCTCGTACCCGAGCGCCTCGGACATCGCCGTCGGCTGCTCCACCTCGCTGGTCATCCACCCACCCTATGCGTCGACTCGTACGGAGAAATCGCCCTCGGACACGCGGGCGCGCAGGCTCTCGCCCGGCTCCACCTCGCCGGGGTCACGGACGGCGTGCCCGTCGGCCCGCTGCAGCACGGCGTACCCGCGCTTGAGGGTCGCGGCGGGGGAGAGGGCCACCACGCGCGCGTGCGTGTGAGTCAGCTCGGAGTCGGCCCGGTCGAGGTGGTGGCGCAGGGTGCGGCGGCTCCGGTCGAGCAGGGCGGTCAGCTGCCCGGCCCGCTCCTCGATCATCCGGTGCGGGTCCTGTATCGAAGGCCGGGCCAGCGCGTGGGCCAGCCCCCGCTCCTCGCGGTCGACGAACGCCGCCACACACCGCCGGGCACGGTCCCGCAGCAGCCGTACCCGTTCGTACTCCTCGCCGACGTCCGGCACGACCTTCTTCGCGGCGTCGGTCGGCGTGGAGGCGCGCAGGTCGGCGACCAGGTCGAGCAGGGGGCTGTCCGGCTCGTGGCCGATCGCCGAGACGACCGGCGTACGGCAGGCGGCCACCGCCCGTACCAGCTGCTCGTCGGAGAACGGCAGCAGGTCCTCCACGCTGCCGCCGCCCCGCGCGACGACGATCACGTCCACGTCGTCCAGCGCGTCCAGTTCCTTCACCGCCTGCACCACCTGCGGCACCGCGTGCACGCCCTGCACCGGGACGTTGCGCACCTCGAAGCGGACGGCGGGCCAGCGGTGCCGGGCGTTCTCCAGGACGTCCCGCTCGGCCGCCGACGCCCGCCCGCACACCAGGCCGATCAACTGCGGCAGGAACGGCAGCGGCTTCTTGCGCTCCGCCGCGAACAGCCCCTCGCGTGCGAGGGCCTTCTTCAGCCGCTCCAGCCGCGCCAGCAGCTCCCCGACGCCCACCGGCTTGATCTCGGCGGCCCGCAGGGACAGCTGCCCCCGCGGCGCATACCACTCCGGCTTGGCGTGCACGACGACCCGCGCGCCCTCGCCGACCACGTCCGCCACGGCGTCGAACACCTGCCGGTAACAGGTCACGCTCACGGAGATGTCGTACGACGGGTCGCGCAGCGTCAGGAACACCACACCGGCGCCCGGCCGCCGCGACAGCTGCGTGATCTGCCCCTCGACCCAGACCGCGCCGAGCCGGTCGATCCAGCCCCCGATCAGCCGGGACACCTCACCGACGGGCAGCGGGCTTTCGGGAGTCGAGTTGGCAGCCATGCGCCCGAGCGTAACGGCCGGGTCCGACAACGGGGCCCGTCGAGCCCGCCCTCCGTCACACGCGCGCGTGGTCCGCGTCCCTGCGTCCCCTCCACTGCACCGCCAGTACCACCAGACCCACCGCCAGCCAGATCGCCCCGACCACCTGCGCGGTCCCCGACGCCTCCACGATCACCGCGATCGTGATCGCCGCGCCGAGCACCGGCACCAGCAGATGCCGCCACCAGCTGACCGCGCCCCCGCCGCGCCGCACCACGAACCAGCCCACCACGCTCGCGTGCAGCAGCGTGAACGCGGTCAGCGCGCCGACGTCGACCACCGACACCAGGTGGTCGAGTCCGTCGTCCCGGCGCGCCGCCCACACCGCCGCCGCCATCGTGATCACCGCCGACACCAGCAGGGCCACGCGCGGCACCCCGGCGTCCGTCCGCGACAGCACCCCCGGCAGCCGGCGGTCCCGGCCCATCGCGAACAGCAGCCGCCCGGCCGCCGCCTGCCCGGCCAGCGCCGCGAACGCCGCGCCGATCGCCTTGCTCACCGCCACCAGATCGTGCAGCCAGGTGCCCACCGACGCGTCCACGGCGTCGTAGAACGCCGACCCCTGCCGCTCCGGCTCCGCCGCCAGCTGCGCCGACGACACCGGTTCCAGGAGAGCCACCAGGTACGTCTGCGCCACGAACAGCACACCCGCGAGCGCCAGGCAGAACAGCAGCGCCCGCGCGACCTTCGCCGAACCGCCGGTGACCTCCTCCGCGAAGGTCGCGATCGCGTCGAAGCCCAGGTACGACAGCACCGCCACCGACACCGCGCCGACCACCGCCGACAGCGCGAACGCCCCCTGCGTGCCGTCCCCCGACAGCGGCGACAGCCAGTCGCGCTCGGCGCCGTCCTGCGCCAGGACCACGACCGCCGTGGCCACGAAGACGAGCAGTACGACGATCTCCATGGCGAGCACCAGGAAGCCCACCCGGGCCGCCGTCCGCACCCCCCACAGGTTCAGCAGCGTCGTGACGACCACCGCGATCGCCGTCCACACCCACCGCGACACCTCGGGGACCAGCGCCTCCATCGCGATGCCGGAGAAGAGGTAGGCCACCGCCGGGATGAGGACGTAGTCCAGCATCGCCATCCAGCCCGCGACGAACCCGGCCCCGTTCCCGAGCCCCGCGCGCGCGTAGGCGAACACCGATCCCGCCTGGGGGACCACCCGCACCATCTGCGCGTAGCTGAATGCGGTGAACGCCATCGCGATCGTGGCGACGATGTAGACGAGGGCCACCGCGCCGTGCGACTTGGCGTCCAGCGTGCCGAACACGCCGACCGGCGCCATGGGCGCGATGAACAGCAGCCCGTAGACGACCAGGTCCCTGAAGCCCAGACTGCGCCTCAGCTGGTGTTCCCCACCGGCCCCCGGGGCCGTCGTATCCGCCTGCGACATCGTGCCTCCGCCAGTGCCTCGGTTCCCGCCCGGCTTTCCGCTTCGGACTCCGTCTCGGAACGTTCCCGCCAGTCTCCCCGGCAACGCCGCCCCCACGCGATCTCTGACCCGCCGAACGCGGCCTTACGATGGGTGCCATGACTGCTTCGTCTGGCCGCCGTGTCCTGCTCGCCGCCCCCCGTGGCTACTGCGCGGGTGTGGACCGCGCCGTGATCGCCGTCGAGAAAGCCCTGGAGCAGTACGGGGCTCCGGTCTACGTCCGGCACGAGATCGTCCACAACAAGTACGTCGTCCAGACCCTGGAGAAGAAGGGCGCCATCTTCGTCGAGCGGACGGAGGAGGTCCCCCCGGGGAACATCGTGATGTTCTCCGCGCACGGCGTGGCCCCCGTCGTCCACGAGGAGGCCGAGCGCGGGAAGCTCGCCACCATCGACGCCACCTGCCCGCTCGTCACCAAGGTCCACAAGGAAGCCGTCCGCTTCGCGAACGACGACTACGACATCCTGCTGATCGGCCACGAGGGCCACGAGGAGGTCATCGGCACCTCCGGCGAGGCCCCCGACCACATCCAGCTCGTCGACGGTCCCGACGACGTCGCGAAGGTCGAGGTCCGTGACCCGTCGAAGGTCGTCTGGCTCTCCCAGACCACCCTCTCCGTCGACGAGACGATGGAGACCGTCGACGCGCTCAAGGACAAGTTCCCGCAGCTCATCTCCCCGCCCAGCGACGACATCTGCTACGCCACGCAGAACCGCCAGCTCGCGGTGAAGCAGATGGGTGCCGAGGCCGACCTGGTGATCGTCGTCGGCTCCCGCAACTCCTCGAACTCCAAGCGCCTGGTCGAGGTCGCCAAGCAGGCGGGCGCGCGCGACGCCCACCTGGTGGACTTCGCCGACGAGATCGACGAGTCCTGGCTGGACGGCGTCACGACGGTCGGCGTCACCTCCGGTGCCTCCGTCCCCGACGTCCTGGTCGAGCAGGTCCTGGAGTGGCTCGCGCCGCGCGGTTTCGAGGACGTCGAGATCGTCAAGGCCGCCGAGGAGTCGATCACCTTCTCGCTGCCCAAGGAACTGCGCCGCGACCTGCGCGAGGAGGCGGCGTCCCTGGTGGCGGAGCGCGGCGGCTCGGGGGCCGCGGGCACCGCGGGGGCGTGACTGTCAGTCGTCCGTCGTAACGTAGGGCCATGCAGATCTTCGGCGTGGACATCGGCGGATCCGGGATCAAGGGCGCCCCTGTGGACCTCGACAGGGGCGACCTGGCCCAGGAGCGCTGCAAGGTGCTGACCCCGCACCCGGCGACTCCCGACGGCGTGGCCGACGGGGTCAAGCAGGTCGTCGAGCACTTCGGCTGGACCGGCCCGGTCGGGCTCACCTTCCCGGGCGTGGTGACGGGCGGCGCCACGGTGCGCACCGCGGCCAACGTCGACAAGAGCTGGGTCGACACCGACGCGCGCGCCCTGTTCAGCGAGCGGCTGGGCGGGCTGGACGTGACGGTCGTCAACGACGCGGACGCGGCGGGCGTCGCCGAGATGCACTTCGGAGCCGGCCGCGGGCGCAAGGGCACGGTCATCCTGCTCACCTTCGGCACCGGCATCGGCAGCGCGGTGTTCACCGACGGGGTCCTGGTCCCCAACACCGAGCTGGGCCACCTGGAGCTGGAGGGCCACGACGCGGAGAAGCGGGCCTCCAGCAAGGTCAAGGACGACCACGACATGTCGTGGGAGCACTGGGCCCACCGCGTCCAGAAGTACCTCGCGCACGTCGAGATGCTCTTCTCGCCGGAGCTGTTCATCATCGGCGGCGGTGTCAGCCGCAAGGCCCACAAGTTCCTGCCCCACATCGAGGGCATCCGAGCGGAGATCGTCCCCGCCCAGCTCCAGAACAACGCGGGAATCGTCGGCGCGGCGATGCGCGCGGCGGGCTGAGCGGGGCCGGCTGCGCCGGGGCTGGCCGGGCGCAGCTGGCTGAGCCGGGGTGATGCTGCGCGTGGCCGGTCGCAACGCCGGTGACTGAGGGGGCGGGGCCGAGCGGGGCCGTTCGGGGGCCCGTGGGTACGCGAGCGTGGCTGGGCTGGTGTGGTCTGGTGTGGTCTGGGCTGGTGTGGTCGGGCCGCGGCCGAGCGAGCGAGGGGACGTGCGAGCGGGGCGGTCGGACTATGGTGCTCCGGTGCTCCGGTACTCCGAGCGGGTGGCTCAGGCCGGGGGTCGGTTGCGGGCGGCGGTCCGTCGCCGTACCAGCCGGATCCGGCGGACGATCACGGTCGCCCCGGCGACCAGCGTCCCGCCGTACAGCCACCCCGCCTCGGTGGCCAGCGCGGTCACCAGCCCCATCAGCCGTCCGCCGAGGCCGCCGTCCCCGCTCTCGGCCACGGGCAGCACGCCCACGGCGAAGGCGATCGGCACGACGACGGGGGCGGTCAGCAGGTCGCCCCGGCGCACCCAGAGCGCGGTGAGCAGGCTCACCGGCACGAACAGCACCCCGTACACGGTCAGGGAAGAGCCGAACAGCAGCTCGTCCACGAAACCGAGCAGGGTCATCACGGCCGCGCAGAACAGACCGCTGCCGAGCCCCGTCAACCGCGGATTGGGCATCCCGCGCACGGCATGCACCAGCCTGGCCACCGGTGAACCCGCCCCCGGAGCGGGGCGTGCCGGTGCCACGGGCCGTCCCGTCGGCCGCCCGACCACTCGCCCCACCGGCGGCCGCGCGGCGGCGGCGCCGCCCCGCCCCTGTGCGGGCAGCGGCGCCCGGCTCCGTCGCGGTCCGTACTGCGCAGGTCGCGTCCTGTGTTGCTCCACTGGACCAACTTAGGTCGGTTTATGTGCCGAATAGCCCGACAGACACGCCGTCGGGTGGCGCTGGCCAAGCGTTCGACTCCGCGCGGGCCCGGCGCGGCTCACCCCGTAGACTGGTGGATCGGCCCATGCGTGGCCTGCCCCATCCCACCCGCCCCTCCGCATCTCACGTACGGGAAGTCGCAACGTGTCGCTCACGATCGGAATCGTCGGTCTGCCGAATGTCGGCAAGTCGACCCTGTTCAACGCCCTGACCAAGAACGACGTGCTCGCGGCCAACTACCCGTTCGCCACGATCGAGCCCAACGTCGGCGTGGTCGGCGTCCCCGACCCCCGCCTGGCCAAGCTGGCCGAGATCTTCTCCTCCGAGAAGATCCTCCCGGCGACGGTCGACTTCGTCGACATCGCGGGCATCGTGCGCGGCGCGAGCGAGGGCGAGGGCCTGGGCAACAAGTTCCTGGCCAACATCCGCGAGTCCGACGCGATCTGCCAGGTCATCCGCGCCTTCAAGGACGAGAACGTCGTGCACGTCGACGGCAAGGTCTCGCCGAAGGACGACATCGAGACGATCAACACCGAGCTGATCCTTGCCGACCTCCAGACCATCGAGAAGGTCCTCCCGCGCCTCCAGAAGGAGTCGCGCATCAAGAAGGACGTCGCTCCCAAGGTCAAGGCCGTCGAGGAGGCCAAGGAGATCCTGGAGAAGGGCGACACGCTCTTCGCGCACGGCATCGTCCAGGGCACCGAGCGCAACGAACTGCTCCACGACCTCCACCTCCTCACCACGAAGCCGTTCCTCTACGTCTTCAACGTCGACGAGGACGAGCTGACCGACGAAGCCTTCAAGAACGAGCAGCGCGCCCTGGTCGCCCCCGCCGAGGCGATTTTTCTCAACGCCAAGCTGGAGGCCGACCTCGCCGAGCTGGACGAGGACGAGGCCCTCGAACTCCTCCAGTCCGTCGGCCAGGACGAGCCCGGCCTCGCCACCCTCGCCCACGTCGGCTTCCGCACCCTCGGCCTGCAGACCTACCTGACGGCCGGCCCCAAGGAATCCCGCGCCTGGACCATCAAGAAGGGCGCCACCGCCCCCGAGGCCGCAGGTGTCATCCACACCGACTTCCAGAAGGGCTTCATCAAGGCGGAGGTCATCTCCTTCGACGACCTGGTCACCACCGGCTCGGTGACCGAGGCCCGCGCCAAGGGCAAGGCCCGCATGGAGGGCAAGGACTATGTGATGCAGGACGGGGACGTGGTGGAGTTCCGCTTCAACGTCTGATACGTCCAGCGAAAGGCCGTCCGACCTGCCACGGAGCGGGTTGGGCGGCCTTTGCGGTACGCACAGGGTCCGCAGTCGACGGCGGCGTACCGCTCACTACGCTGACAGGGTGCGCTACAGCACGGCCGAGGAGGCCTCGGCCTACGCCGCCGGTCTCGCGGCATCGATGGGGCTCGTTTGCTCCGACCCGCAGACTCGGCTGCCGCGGTCGTGACCGCCTTCGGGTCGAGGGCCCGTGCAGGCCGGCACGGCCTTCCTGCGCGCAGGTAGCGTGACCGGCATGTCCGAGGAGTTGCCCGGTTTTCCCTACCACCCCGACCCCTTGGCGACCGGGGCGGTCGTTGCATCCAGCACGACGTGCGTCTGCTGCGGGAAAGCGCGGGGGTTCATCTACACGGGCCCCGTGTACGCGGTCGAGAACCTCTCCAACCTGCTGTGCCCATGGTGCATCGCGGATGGCAGCGCGGCTGCGAAGTACGACGCGCACTTCATCGGTGACCCGGTCGGCGACGATGTCCCACTTGAGGTCGTGATGTCCGTTGATGCGTGTACGCCGGGCTTCTCCTCCTGGCAGGACTCGCGGTGGTTCTTTCACTGCGGTGACGGCACGGCGTTCATGGGAGCGGTGGGGGCGGCCGAGCTGGCCGCGTTCCCGGATGCCCGGGAGGAACTGCGCAGCGAGGCCGGCGCGTGGGGGTGGTCTGCCGAGGCAGTGGAGAGCTATCTGGAGGCTCTGGACAAGGACGGTCAGCCCACCGGCTACCTCTTCAGGTGCCGCACTTGCGGCCGGTACATGGCGTACGCGGACTTCACGTAGCCGCGGTCAGGCGGCTGCGGCTACGGCCGACTCCAGCCGTTGCCGAACTCGCACTGGAGGTCTGTCCAGCGGCGCTGTTCGGCGGCGATGTGACTGGGGTAGCCGAGGCGTCCCACGCCCTTGACCCACTTGTTCCAGAGGCCGCCGGGCCGGATGAAGCGGTCGGCGTGCTGGGTACCGAGGAGGGCGTCGAGTCGGAGGAGGGCGCCCAGGGAGGCGGGTTGGTCGTAGTGGAGGTCGGTGCGGGGAAGGTACCGGTCGAGATAGGCGGTGAGGATCTCGGCGTCGGCGTGGGTGCCGAAGCGGGCCAGGGCGAAGCAGTAGGCGCTGCCGGAGTAGCAGACCTCGCTGTCCAGGAGCAGGTCGCCGATGCGTGCCCGGAACCGTTCGCGGTGGTCGACGCCGATCAGCCAGGCGGCGGTGAGGCGCGAGCGCCATTCGTAACCGAGGAGGGCTTCCAGTTCCTCGTCGGTGATCGCAGCGGCGTCAGTCAGCAGGTGTCGGGTGAAACGGGTGGTGTGTCGCCACCGGGGGCTCAGGAAGCGCCCGCTGTTCAGTACGAGGTAGCGCGGCAGGCCGCCGTACGTCCTCGCCACGTAGCTGTCGATCACGTGGCCGTAGCCCATCTCCCGGGGGTGCTGGGACGGCATCGGTCACCTTTCCGGGTACAGGTCGGTACGGTCGATCCAGGTGGGGGCGACGAAGATGTTGTCGCCGACGGGGGCTTCGGAGGCTTCCAGCAGGGACCAGGTGCGGGACTCCTCGACCAGGTGCTCCCAGGGCGCGGTCCAGTCGAGTTCCCAGTTCAGGGCGGGGCCGGAGACGCCGTAGATGCGGCCGGCGTCCACGCGCCAGAACTGGGAGTAGAGGATCACCTGGGCGTGGTCGGCCAGGTCGTTGATGATCTCGGTGAGGTGGACCGAGGGCCAGCCTGGGGCGTTGTCCGCAGTGGTGGGTCGCAGGCGCGCGGTGAGCGGCGGGACGACGGGGCTGCGTGCGCCGAGTTCGGTCAGGGCCCAGCGGATGCCTTCCGGCTCGCTCCAGTCCGGGGGCGTCGCCCGTTCCAGGCAGGTGCGATAGGCGCGGCGCACGGGCTCGACCGCGCCGTCGATCTTCAGGCTCGCCAGGGCCATCGCCGCCCATTCGCGGACGGTCGGATTGTCGCTGTCCAGCAGGCCGATGAGAGCGGCGCCGCAACGGGGATCGCCCACCTCCTCGAAGACCTCGATGGCGGTCAGCTGACCGAAGCCGCCGAGGGCAGGCAGGCCGTCGATGACGGTGGGTATGGCGTCGGCGCCGATCCAGATCAGCTCCGCGCGGGCCTCGCAGGACTCGTAGGCCTTGCCGTCGAGCTGTCGGACGAGTGTCTCGATGTGGGAGGTCATGACGCGGAGTGGTCCCGGCGCCAGAAGGTGGGGAGCCACCAGCAGAGCGCCAAGCGGTCTTCGGGCCATGGGACGCGAGCCTCGGCACCCCAGTCCTCGAAGGAGTCCCGTGCCGGATCGATGGGGCGCCAGGCGGGATCGAGGGGCTCGTCCTCAGTCGGCGGGCGGGCGTACCGGCGGCCGTGCTCGTCACAGGCGCCGAAGTCCTGGTAGTTCCGCTGGGCCTCGACGAGGGAAACCCTGTTCGCGCCACCGTCCATGGACGGCCGGCGGAGCTGGACCCCGTCGTCCTCCGAGAAGCAGACGGGGCAGATCTCGTAGGAACCGGGCATCGCGTCCAGCACGCGGTCCCCGCAGCATGGGCAGGGGTAGCGGTCGCTCACCCTGGCAGTCTCCTTGCCGGTCCCGCCGGTGCGCCACGGATTTCTCGGCCTCCGCCCGCCCGGCCAGCCCGCAGACAGTCGGGCGGTGTCCGTCGCGTACGGCCCCGGGGACCTGTTCACCGCCGGGTCGTTGGGCTGGGCGGATTGAGGGCGAGGCACCCTCTACCGCGCTGCCCCGGCATCCGTCAGTGCGCCGTCGAGCGCGTCGCGGAGTTGGGAGCGGGCGGTGATGCCCAGTTTGGGGAAGGCGCGGTAGAGGTGGGAGCCGACGGTGCGGGGGGAGAGGAACAGCTTCTCGCCGATCTCGCGGTTGGTCAGGCCGCGGGCCGCGAGCTGGACGATCTGCTGTTGCTGGGGGGTGAGTTCGGTGATCGCGTGCGGGGCGGTGCCGTTCGCCTCGATGCCGGCGGCCCGGAGTTCCGCCTTCGCGCGCTCGATCCACGGTCGGGCGCCGAGCCGCCGGAACGTGTCGAGGGCTCCGGTCAGCAAGGGGCGGGCCTCCGCGATACGACGCCGGCGGCGCAGCCACTCGCCGTAGTCCAGCCGGGTCTGCGCCCGCTCGAAGGGCCACTGCTCGCCCGCCGGGTCAGCCAGCGCCGCACGGAAGTGCGGTTCGGCGTGGTCCGGTTCGGCCAGCAGGGCGCGGCTTCGTTCGATGAGGGAGGAGGCGCGTGCGGACCGGCCGGTGCCCAGGTGGCGTACGGAGCGCTGCAGAAGTGCCACGGCGCGTTCCGGCCGGCCTCGGCGGACGGCTGCCGCGGCGAGTTCGGCCAGGACGGTGGGGGAGACGTGGTAGTGGACCGGGTCGCCGGCCTCGGTGAAGGCGGAGCGGAACTGCTCGTACGCGGTGTCGTAGTCGCCCTCGGCCACCGCCGCCAGCCCCAGGGCACGCCGGGCGAAGACCGTGACGGAGCGGCTTTCCAGGGGGTCGACGAGGGCCAGTGCCCGCTCGGCGTTCCGGCGCGCGTCGGCCGGCTCACCGAGCAGCGCCAGTACGGTCGCGTCGAGGGCGCGTGCGCAGGCCTCGGCGTGGTCCAGCCCGGCCTGCGCGGCCACCTCCGCGATCTCGGCGGCCACCGAGCGGGCCTCGGCCCAGCGGCCCTGTTCCACGTAGGCCCAGCCGGCGGCGCAGGCCAGACCGGTCGGTAGCGGGCCGTGTGCCCGCCAGCGGTCGAACGCCTCGTCGAAGGTCCTGGCGGCCAGCGTGGTCTCGTCGAGGAGCCAGGCCACGACGGCGAGCGCTGTCAGGGATCCGGCGTCGTCCGCGCGTTCGGCCTCGGCGATCAGCCGGGGCAGCGCCGGGGCGAGGGACGCACCCGCGCCGGTGGGATCGGAGACGGCCAGCGTCCAGGCGCGCAGCGCACCGCCTGCGGGGGAGTCCGGCACCTCGGAGAGCAGGGCCGCGATCCGCTGCCGCTGGGACTCCTCGCCCGAGTAGTAGCGGACCACCGCCGCCGCGGCGAGCGCGTCCAGCAGGAGGGGCGACCGTGCCTCCGCCGCCTCACCGGCGATGCGCGACAGCAGCGCGAAGGCGGCCGTGTGGTGCGCTCCTACGGTCATGAGCTGCCCCGTCGCCAGCGCGGCCCGGCTGAGCAGCGCCGGGTCGGCGGTACGCCTGCGGACCTCCTCGGCCAGGCGCTCCACCCAGCCGAGCTGACCGGTGAGGACGGCCGTGTCCGCGGCGTCGGCCAGCAGCCGTGCCTGGTCCGCGCGGTGCGGGCTGAGTTCCGCGGCGCGCTCCAAGGCGGCGGCAGCGGCCGCGTGGCCGCCCCGGCGCCGGGCCCGGCCGGCCGTCTCCAGCAGGGCCGCCGACACCCGCTCGTCGGGCCGCACGGTCGCGGCGGCGAGGTGCCAGGCCCGGCGGTCGGGCTCCTCGCACAGCAGCCGGGCCAGGGCAAGGTGTGCGCGACTGCGCTCCTCGAAGGGCGCGGCGTGGTAGATCGCCGAGCGGACGAGCGGGTGGCGGAAGGAGACCCCGATGCTCTCCCGTCGTACGAGACCGGCCCGTTCGGCGGGGGCCCACACCGTGTCGGGCGCCTCGGGCAGGCCCCGTGCGGCCGCCGGGGCGTCCGCCGCGTCGGTGGCGGCGAGCAGCAGCAGGGCGCGGCGGGTGGTGCCGGGCAGGTCCCGCAGGTGCCGCGCGAAGATCCCTTCCAGTCGGTCGGTGACGGGCAGCGGGCCCTCCAGGCCGGTGCCCTCCGGTTGCCTGTTCGCGGCCGCCCGGGCCAGTTCGACCAGGGCCAGCGGGTTGCCCGCCGCCTCCTGGAGGATCCGGGCCCGGGTGCGGCCGGTGGGCGGCCACGGCTGCTCGTCGAGCAGTCGGTTCGCCGCATCCCCGCCCAAGGGCCCGATCTCCAGGCGCTCGTAGCCCTTGTCGAACCCGGGCAGCGCGGCGGCGGTGCGCACACCCATCAGAAGTGTCACGGGATCGCTGTCCATGCGCCGGGCCATGAAGGAGAGCACGTCCAGTGACGCGCGGTCGATCCACTGGGCGTCGTCGACCACCACCAGCAGCGGCGCCGGTTCCGCGAGGTCCGACACCAGGGTCAGCACCGCCAGGCCGACGAGCATGGCGTCGGGCGGTGCGGCACGGTCGGCCAGCCCCAGAGCGGCCCGGAGCGAGGAACGCTGCCGCGTCGGCAGTCCGTCCAGGTCGCCGAGGACCGGGCGGAGCAGCTGGTGCAGACCGGCGAACGCGAGATGCCGCTCGGACTCGCTGCCGACCGCCCGCAGCACCCGGAGGCCGGCACCGCGCGTCCGCCGTACGGCGAGGTCGAGCAGGGTGCTCTTGCCGACACCCGGTTCGCCCTCGACGACCAGCACCGTGCTGCGGGACCGGTCGGCGGCGACGCGGTTCATGATGCGCGCGGTCTCGGTGTCCCGGCCCACCAGGACCGGGCCGGGATCCGCAGCCGTGATCCGGTCCGCTCGAGCGCTTCCGCCGTATGCCACAGGTGCTCCAGAAACAGGGGTTTCTCCGACAGTAGCGGGGCGGAGCCGGGCCCAGATGCAGTCACCTGACGCATACCGCCGCCCCGTCACCACGACGCACCCTTGCGGCAGAACTGATCGAACAGGAGCGCACCATGGACACCATCACCCTGGGCGACGTCACGGTGACCCGCGTCTGGGAGTACTTCGGTCCCGTCGACATGACGCCCGAGGCGTTCGTCCCGGACAGCCCGGCTCAGGCGTGGGACACGCACCGTTCCTGGCTGGTGCCGGACTTCCTCGATGCCGAGACCCGCATCGTCAACACCGCGATCCAGACCTGGGTCCTGCGCAGCGAGGGCAGGATCATCCTGGTCGACACCGGCGTCGGCAACCACAAGGACCGGCCGTACGCGCCGGTGTGGAGCCGCCTGGACACCGACTTCCTGGGCAATCTCGCCCGCGCCGGGGTCCGTCCCGAGGACGTCGACATCGTGATCAACACCCACCTGCACGTCGACCACGTCGGCTGGAACACCTATCTCGACGGCCGGACCTGGGTACCGACGTTCCCCAACGCCACCTACCTGATGGCCAAGGCGGACTTCGACTACTGGAACCCGGCCAACGAGATCAAGACCCTGCTCGGCCGCGGCAACCAGAACGTCTTCGAGGACAGCGTCGCCCCCGTGCACGCGGCCGGACTCACCCGGTTGTGGGAGGGCAGCCACCGGATCGACGCTAACCTGCGCCTCGACCCCGCCCCCGGGCACACCCCCGGCTCGTCCGTGCTGCGGCTGGAGTCCGGCTCCGACCGGGCGCTGTTCGTCGGCGACCTGATGCACAGCCCGATCCAGATCCACGAGCCCGACGCCAACAGCTGCTTCTGCGAGGACCCCGCCGAAGCCCGCGCCACCCGCCACAAGCTCCTGGGCACGGCGGCCGACACCAACGCACTCCTCTTCCCCGCACACCTCGGCGGCCACGGCGCCGCCGAGGTCGTCCGGGAGGGCCGCAAGTTCGCCGTCAAGGGCTGGGCGCCCTTCGCCAAGTACGGCGCGCACGCCTGAGGCCCGCGGAGGGACACGCGAGCGAGAACACGCGAGCACGGACGCGCGAGCAAGCACACGCGACCAATGACATGCGAGAAAGACACGTGACATGAATCAGCACCACGGGTCCGTCGTGACCACCGCGCAGGGAACCGTTCGCGGCCTGCGCCGGGACGGCGTACTCACCTTCCTGAACATCCCGTACGCCGCCCCGCCCCACGGCGCGGACCGGTTCGCCCCGCCGCAGCCGCACGAGCCGTGGGACGGGGTACGGGACGCGACCGTGCCGGGGCCCAACGCCCCGCAGTCCGCGCGCAGGCTCGGCGACATCGACATGACCCCCTACTTCGGCACCGGCTGGAGCCGAGGCGAGGACTACCTCACCCTCAACGTCTTCACGCCCGCGGCCCGGGACGGCGAACTGCCGGTCATGGTGTTCGTCCACGGCGGCGGCTTCGTCGCCGGATCGACGCGGGCCGAGCTGTACGACGGGTCCGCGTTCGCCCGTGACGGCGTCGTCCTCGTCACCCTCAACTACCGCCTCGGCATCGCCGGGTTCCTCGACCTGCCCGGGGCGCCCGCCAACCGCGGTCTGCTCGACGTCGTCGCCGCGCTGCGCTGGGTGCGGGAGAACGTCTCCGCCTTCGGCGGCGACCCGCGCAACGTCACCCTCTTCGGTCAGTCGGCCGGGGCGACCATCGTCGGCGGCGTCCTCGCCACCCGTGCGGCTTCCGGACTGGTCCGGCGGGCGATCGTGCAGAGCGGCAGCGGCCTGGGCGCGTTCACGCCCGAGCAGGCCGCCCGGGTCACCGGGGCCGCTGCCGAGATCCTGGGCGTCGAGCCCCACGCCGACGCCTTCGGGGCCGTCCCCGACGAGCAGCTCGTCGAGGCGGCGGCCCGGCTCGCGGGCATCGACCTGCGGACCGGGACCCACCGCGACCCGCTGATCGGCCTCAGCCCCTTCAGCCTGGTCCTGGAGACCCAGCCCGCGGCATCCGTCGCCGCCGGTCTCGCCGCCGACGTCGACCTGCTCGTCGGCACCAACGCCGAAGAGGGCAACCTCTACCTGGTCCCGGTGGGCACGTACGCCACCTCGACCGCCGCCGACGTCGACGAGGCCGCGGCACGCTCGCACCCGGAACCGGCGCGGCTCGTCGAGGCCTACCGTGCGGCACGCCCCGGGGCGTCCTTCGCGGAACTGCGCTCCGCCATCATGACCGACGCCCTGTTCGGCGCGGGCAGCCGCGCCCTGGCCGACGCCCACGCCGCCCATTCGCGGTCCGCCACCCACGCCTACGAGTTCGCTTGGCGCTCCCCCGCCCTGGGCGGCGCACTGGGGGCCGCCCACACGGTCGAACTGCCCTTCGTCTTCGACCTCGCGTACCTGCCCGGGCTCAACGGCCCCGCCGCCCTGCTCGGCCCCGGCACGGCCCCCGCGGACCTCGCCGGACGCGTCCACGAGGCCTGGATCCGGTTCGCCCGGACCGGCGACCCCGGCTGGGACCCGTACGACACCGACCGCCGGGCCACCATGCGCATCGCCGACGACTGGACGCAGGTCGACGATCCCCGCGGCCGGGAACGGCGGGCCTGGCAGGCCTGACAGACCTGGAGCACGCCGACGCGGTGACGCGCGCCGCACGGGAACAGGACCGCGGCAGAGCTTCAAGGCATCAGAGCTTCAGTGCATCAGAGTTTCAGTGCGCACTCCGCTGCCGCCACCACCGTGCCGGTCTGGAGTTCCACCTGGTCCGGCACGGGGACCCAGCGCAGGCGCAGGGACTTCTCGAACTCCGTGCACCAAGTGGTGAAGAGTTCGTCCAGCTCGTGGCGGAGGCCGGCGGCCGCCGGGGCGTCGGCGGCCCGGAGGAGCCGGAGCAGTAGTCCCGCCGCGCGCAGCGGCTGGCGGCGTGCGACGACCTCCAGGGCGCTGATCCCGGCCGTCGTCAGCCCGGGTGAGGTCTCGGTGCGGGCGGCCTCGGCCGGCTGCCGGACCAGGGGCTCCCAGGAGTCGGCCACCAGGTCGTACAGCCCGTCGGCCATCCACTCCAGCACGCGTCTGGGCGGGCTGTCCCCGGCCGGCGGCAGGAACCCCCGGGCCTTCTCGAAGACGGCGGTCACCTGCCGGCCGCCCTCGCGCACCAGGCCGGACAGTTCCCGCAGGGCGTCGGCCGGGTCCGGGTGCGGGGACAGGTCGTCGGCGGTCGCGGTGGCCCACAGGGGTACCTCGACGATCGCCGTGACTCCGCCGTACCGCTGGGGCGCGCACCAGGTGGACAGGCCGATGTTCTCCGACCCGGCCGCCAGCCGGGCGGTGCTGTCCGGCGGCGGCAGGACGTGGATGCCGGGCGCCGGGTTCTCCCAGTACAGGGCGTCGTACGTGCCGTGCTGGACCGGGACGCCGACCGTGGCCGCGGACGCGCGGAAGGGTGCCGCGAGGCCCGGCAGGTCACGGGTGAGCTGGACCCACGTGCCGCCGACGTCGACGCTGTGCAGCGAGCACTGGAGCACGGGCCGCAGCTCGTCGATCGCGTCGAACAGGGCACGGCTCTCGGGGAGTCGCCGCCCCTCGATGGGCGCCCACTCCGGCTGCTCCGCCGCGACCGGGCGGAAGGCGGCGCGGTAGTAGCGGTCGAGGGCGTGTCCGGGTTCGGCCGTCGCGGCCTCCAGACCCTCGCTCAGGGCCGCGCCGTCCGGGTCGAGGCACAGGACGATGTCCCAGGTGACGGCGTCCGGGTCGGTCGCCGCGGAACACCGGTCGCCGACGGCCACCCGCTCCGCCAGCGCCAGCGCGGTCGCGCCGCCCACCGGCTCGTCCGAGTGCGGCCGGGCCACCACCAGGACGTGGCTCGGCCCGTGGCCCACGGACAGCATCAGGATCGGCCGGCCGGCCCGGGACGTGCCGATCGGGCGCAGGCGGCAGGTCCCGGGCAACCGGGAGACCAGCCGCCGCGCCGACTCGGTGACGTCCGCGACCGTGAGGTAGCGGTGCATCGGGCGCGTCCGGTCAGGCGCCGCCGTTGCCACCGCTGTCGCCGGTGGTCTCCTTCTTGTCCAGCGGACGGATCTCGATCTTGTTCGCCATGCCGTCTCCTTCCGTTGGTGCGGTGTGGTGCCCTCCGGTCCCCTGCGAAGCATGCGATGCCTGTGATGCCTGTGATGCCCGTGGTGCGGGCGGTGCCTCTGGGTGTGCGGGGCACGCTGTGCTCTTGCCAGCGTTCGCCCACCCCGTCACTGTTGTCAACGTCCCTTGTTGTCCCCGTGGTTGGGAAGTGCGAGGTTGGCGCGAAAATGACGGTGCACGCGATGCGGCGGCCCCGGATCAAGCCGGAGCACCGCGCCTACCGGACCGTGGACGGGCACGTGCGGATCGGCAGCGTCGTCCACGGCATCGGCGCCGAGGTCAAGGACCCCGACGGCTGGGTCTGGACGCTGGTCCGGGCCATGGACGGGACGCGCGAGGCCGCTGACGTCGTCGCCGAGGTGGCCGGGCGCCACCCCGAACTGGGGCTGCCCGCCCCGGACATCGTCCAGGCGATGGCGGACCTGACCGACGCCGGATACGTCGAGGACGCCGGTGCGCCGCCGCCGGCGGAACTGTCCGAGCGGGAACGCGAGCGCTACAGCCGGGGCATGACCCTGCTGCGCTGGATGGACCTGCGGCCCAGGAGCAGTGCCTGGGAGCCGCAGGTGCTGCTGCGCCGGGCCCGGGTCCTGCTGGTCGGCGCCGGCGGTACCGGCTCGGCCGCCGCCCGGGACCTGGTGGCCTCGGGAGTGGGCCGGCTGCACTGCGTCGAACCGGACGTGGTCGAACTGTCCAACCTCAACCGGCAGACGCTCTTCGGCGAACACGACATCGGCCGACCCAAGCTCGACGCGGTGCTGACCGCGCTGCGGGCGCTGAACACGGACACCGAGGTCACCGGGGAGCGGCGCGAGGTGCGCGGCCCGGCGGACCTGGAGGACCTGCTGACCGGCGCCCAGGGCAACGACGGTGCCGCCGGCGCCCCGGGATACGACGCGCTGCTGCTCGCCGCCGACCGGCCCGCCACGATCCGCAGGTGGGCCAACCAGGTCTGCCTGGCCTCGGGCACCCCGTGGGCCGAGGCGGGCTACCGCGGGCCGCTGGTCAGCGTCGGGGTCTTCACGCCCGGCCGGGGCGCGTGCTGGCAGTGTCTGCGCGACGCCGAGATCGAGCGGCGCGACCTGCGGCTCGCGCCGGGACAGGACGAGGACGTCGCCTCGCCCCGTATGCCGTGGAACCCGGCCAACGCCGTGACCGCGGGCCTGTCCGGCGGGCTGCTGGCGCACGCCGCCCTGATGCTGCTGTGCGGCGTCCCGCCCGTCGAACCCGGCTGCCGGTTCGGCCTCAACCTCATGGTGCCCGGCGATCCGGTCCTACAACGCTCGCCGCGGCGCCCCGACTGCCCGGCCTGCCGCCGGCCGGACCCCGCTCCGGTACCGGCCGCGCGCTCCGAGACCGGCGGCCGGGGTCCCTCGTGACCGACACCGCCGACGCTGCGGGCACCGTCGCCGACACCGGGGTCGCCGCCGACGCTGCGGGCACCGCTGACGCGGCGGGCACCGCCGACGCCGCTGACACCGCCGACACCGCCGCCGCCACGGCCCCCGCCGCCACGGCCGACGCCGACGCCGCCGCCGACGGCCCGCCCCCGATCACGCCGGCGACCCGCGTCCTCCTGCACGACCTGGCCGTACGGCGGGACCGGGACGAGTGGATCGTGGGCCGCATGGCCACCCGGACCTTCGTCGCCCTGCCCGCGGCCGGGGCGCGGGCGGTGGAACTCCTGCGCGAGGGGCTGAGCGTGGGGCGCACGGAGGAGGCGCTGCGCGCCGAGACCGGGGAGGAGTTCGACATCGCGGACTTCGCCCGGGACCTGGCCGCGCTGGGGTTCGCGGCCCGGATCGGCGATCGTCCCGTCCCGGACGCGGAACCGCCCCGGGCGTCACTGCCGTGGCTGCGCCCCCGGCACGTCCGCCTCGCCCTGCACCCGGTGCTCCCGCTGCTCGTCGGGGCGCTGCTGGCGGCCGCCGTCGTCGTGCTGGTGCGCCGCCCCGACCTGCTGCCGGGCTACCGCGACCTGCTGTGGAGCCGGCACGGCAGCGTGGTGCTGCTGACCGGGGCGGCGGCCGGGTGGACGCTGCTGCTGGCCCATGAACTGGCGCACCTGGTCACCGCCCGTGCGGCGGGCGTGCCGGGGAAGATGCGGCTGGGCACCCGGCTCCAGTTCCTCGTCATGCAGACCGACATCAGCGGCATCGAACTGGCGCCCCGGCGGCACCGGCTGACGGCCTATCTGGCCGGCATCGCCCTCAACCTGTCCGTCGCCGCCTCCCTGGTCCTCGCCCTCGCCCTGACGGAGACCGGCACGACCGCGCACCGGCTGCTGGCCGCGGGCCTGCTGCTGGCCCTGCTGCCGCTGCCCTTCCAGTGCATGGTCTTCACCCGTACGGACCTGTACTTCGTCCTCCAGGACCTCACCGGCTGCCGAGACCTGTACGGCGACGGTCTGGCGTACGCCCGGTACCGGGTCCGGCGGTCGGTGCGGGCCCTGCGGACCGTGCGCCGCGGGGGGCACGCGCGGGGCGGTGACGACGACCCCAGTGCCCGGTTGCCCGCCCACGAGCGTCGTGCCGTCCGCATCTACAGCGTCGTCCTGGTGGTCGGCACGGCCGCCTGTCTGACGTTCATGGCCGCGGTCACGCTGCCCGTCGACATCGCCCTCCTGGTCCGCGCGGTGCGCGGCCTCGGGCCGGGCCACGGACTCGCCGGGAACGCCGACGCGGTCATGGTGCTGGTGGTGCTGGGCGGGGTCAACGTCCTGTGGCTGGTCACCTGGTGGCGCAACCGCCGCTCCCGTCGCTCACGCGGGTCCGCGGGCGCGACCTGAGGGCCCGGCCCGCCAAGGGCCGCCCGTGGTCAGCGGCCGGTCGTACCGTCGATCAGTTCGCGCAGGATGTCCGCGTGGCCGGCGTGGCGGCCGGTCTCCTCGACCATGTGGGTCAGGGCCCAGCGGACGCTGGGCGCGGGGCGGCCGGGACGGGGTCTCGGGAGCGGTTCGCCCAGGTCGGTGCAGGCGTCGAGGACGCGGTTCGCCCGTGCGACGGCCTCGCGGTAGCGGGCGACGACCTCGGCCACGCCGTCCTCGGGCCGGGCCCGGAAGGTGGCCGGCCAGCTCCGTACCTCCTCCCCGAGGAAGAGGGCGCGCTCGACGTGGGTCAGGTGGTTGAGCAGCCCGAGCAGGTTGGTCCCGGACGGCACCGCGGCCGTGCGGACCTGCGGCTCCGGGGCGCCCTCGACCTTGCCGGCGATCGAGGTCCGCAGGTAGTCGAGGAACCCGCGCAGGGTCTCGGCCTCACTGCCGCCGGTCCGGGGCGGCGGGGTGTCCCGGCGCCGGGTGCGGGGGGTGGTGGGCACGGTGGCCTCCTCCTGGGATCCGGGCCGTCAGCCCGTACGACGGACGAGCAGGACGTGGTCGACGACCTCGGCGGTGCGCCCGTCCGGGCCGGTCGCGGTCCGGCGCGGGGCGTCGGCCCGCTCCACCCGCCATGTCGCCGGGTCCAGGGCGAGGTCCGCCGCGATCTCCTCGGGGGACGGGAAGTGCGCGTCGGGGTCCTGGTTCCACGACCACGGCGCGGTCGAACCGTGGTCGACGACCAGCAGCCGCCCGCCCGGACGCAGCGCGTGCGCGGCGGTACGCAGGACCGACGTGCGGTCCAGGTCGAAGGGGGTGTGCAGGTAGTGGGCGCAGACCAGGTCGTACCGGCCCGCGGGGAAGGAGGTGTGCAGGTCGTGCCGTTCGGCGTTCACCAGGTCGCCGAGGCCGTGCGCGCGGGCGTGCGCCGCGAGCCGCTCGGCCGCCACGACGGAGATGTCCACGGCCGTCACCCGCCAGCCCCGCCGGGCCAGCCACAGCGCGTCGCCGCCGCTGCCGCACCCCAGGTCCAGCGCGTCGCCGGGCGGCAGGCCGGTGACCGTCTCGGCCAGGCGGACGTTGGGGCGCGGCGCGTCGGACGACGCCGGGCGGGCGGCGTACAGGCCGTCCCAGAACGTGACCGCGTCGGTGGCAGGCATCGGTACTCCTTCGGTCGGCTCGCCCGACGGCGAGCAAGGGGTCGTGCGCGACGGACGTGGCCAGTCTCGGCAGCGACCGCCCGATCCGGCACGAAAACTTGCTGTTATGACAAGGTGGCCCGATGGACGCCGGAACGGACGACGTACTCGACGCGGTGGGCCCACGACTGCGCGCGCTGCGCCGTGAGCGCGGCATCACCCTCGCCCACCTCTCGGCGGCGACCGGCGTGTCCGAGAGCACGCTGTCCCGGCTGGAGAGCGGGCAGCGCCGCGCCACCCTGGAGCTGCTGCTGCCGCTCGCCCGGATCTACGACGTCCCCCTGGACGACCTTGTCGGCGCCCCGCGCACGGGTGACCCCCGCATCCACCTGAAGCCGATCCGGCGCTACGGGATGGTCTTCGTGCCGCTGTCCCGGCGGCCGGGCGGCACCCAGGCCTTCAAGATGATCATCCCGAGCCGTCCGGCGCCGCTCGAACCGACCCCGCAGACCCACGAGGGCTTCGAGTGGCTGTACGTGCTCGGCGGCCGTCTGCGGTTGCTGGTCGGCGAGCGCGATCTGACCCTGTCGCCCGGTGAGGCGGCCGAGTTCGACACCTCCCTGCCGCACTGGCTGGGCAGCGCGGACGGCGGCACGGTCGAACTGCTCGTGCTGTTCGGTCTGCAGGGGGTACGGGCCCATGTGCACAGCCGCTGAGGCCCGTTCGACGGGGCCGCACGCGCCGCCGGACTCCGCTGCCGTCCGGAGGGGCTGTCAGGCCCGGCCCGTCACCCGGCGGCAGGCCTCCACGTACCCGCGCACCAGCGCCCGCCCCTCGTCCTCGCGGCGCCAGGCCAGGGCGTAGCGGCTGGGGGCCAGGCCGCGGACCGGGCGGGTGGTGACGCCGCCCAGGGTGATCAGCGGGGCGTTGCCCGTGGCCACGAGGCAGATGCCGAGGCCCGCGACCAGCGCCTCGTACGTCTCCTCCGTGCCGGATATCTCGGCGCCGACGCGCGGCGGCCGGGCGCCGGGTCCGTCCAGGGCACGCCGTTCGTCCAGCGCCAGCCAGAAGTCGCGCAGCACGCCCGCCTCCGGGGGCAGGGCGAGGAACGGCTCGTCGGCCAGGTCGGCGAAGCCGACTTCGCGGCGGGCGGCGAGGGGGTGGGTGTCGGGGAGGGCGACCAGACGGGGCTCCTCGGCGACCACCGTCCAGGCGTAGCGGTCGGCGTCGGGCAGCGGCAGCCAGACGTACGCGACGTCGGCCGTGCCGTCGGCCAGGCCCGCGGTCGGGTCCTCCCAACTCGTCTGCCGCAGGCGCACGGTCGCCTCCGGGTGGGCCGCCGTGAAGCGGGAGCGGATCGCCGGCAGCAGACCGCCGCGGCCGGGGCTGGTGCTCATGCCGACGAGCAGCGTGCCGCGCCGCGCGGCCCGGGTCGCCGCCACCGCCGCCGCGCCCTCGGCCCAGTCGGCCAGCACCCGCCGGGCGTGCGGCAACAGCGCCGCCCCCGCCTCGGTGAGGGTCACGCCCCGCGGGCCGCGATGGAACAGCTCGGCGCCCAACTGCCGCTCCAGCGCCCGGATCTGCTTGCTCAGTGCGGGCTGTGACACGTACAGCAGCTCGGCCGCCCGCGTGAAGTGCAGCTCCTCGGCCACCGTCGCGAAGTAGCGCAGCTCGCGCACGTGCACGTCCGTCGTCATAACCGTTGGCTATCACCGTGGGTCTTGGACCGGCAACCGGATTGTGGACAAGGGTGGTTGGCGTCGGAACAACGCACACGAGGGAGCCGGAATGAACAAGGTGTGGCTGATCACCGGGGCGAGCAGCGGTTTCGGGCGGGCGATCGCGGAGGCGGCCCTGGCCGACGGCGACGTCGTGGTCGGCGCGGCCCGGCGCCCCGAGGCGCTCGACGACCTCGTGGCCGCGCATCCGGACCAGATGGAGGCACTGCGCCTGGACGTCGCCGACACGGCCGCCGCCGCGGACGCCGTACGGGACGTGCTGGCACGGCACGGTCGGATCGACGTGCTCGTCAACAACGCGGGCCGCACGCACGTCGGCGCCCTGGAGGAGACCGGCGAGGACGAGTTGCGCGCGCTGTTCGACGTGCACGTCTTCGGTCCGGCCGCGCTGACGCGCGCGGTGCTGCCGTCCATGCGGGAACGGCGCTCGGGCGCGATCGTGCAGATGAGCAGCATGGGCGGGCAGATGTCCTTCGCGGGCTTCTCGGCGTACAGCGGCACGAAGTTCGCGCTGGAGGGCATGTCCGAGGGGCTGGCGGACGAGGTCCGGGAGTTCGGGATCAAGGTGCTGATCGTCGAGCCGGGCTCCTTCCGCACCGGTCTGTTCGGGGCCGGCAACGCCGGGATCAGCGCGGACAGCGGCGTGTACGCCAAGGTCGCCGAGACCCGCGGGATGATCGCCGCGGGCGACGGCACCCAGCCCGGCGACCCCGCCAAGGCCGCGGCGGTCATCCGGGCCGCCCTGGCCGCCGAGCACACCCCGCTGCGCCTGCCGCTGGGCGACGACGGCGTGAGCGCGGTCCTCGGCCACCTCGACCAGGTCCGCGAGGAGGTCGAGGCCTGGGAGAAGCAGACCCGGACCACGGCGTTTGACAACTGAACGGCGCCGAAGGGCCGTTGCTGGCACCTTGGTCTCCGCACCCGGCCGGGCCCGTGCCCGCGCCGACCAGCCGAACCAGGAGTCCGCCCGTGCTCTCGTCCCTGAAGACCCTCAACCTGCTGGTGATGTTCCTGCTGGAGCTCGCGGTGTACACCGCGGTCGTGCTCTGGGGGGTCGCCGTCGGCGACGCGTGGCCCGTCGAGGTGGCCCTGGGGGTGGGCGCGCCGCTCGTGATGATGGCGGTGTGGGCGCTGTCCGGATCGCCGCGCGCCCGGTACCCGGCGCGCGGGGGCGGGCGGGTCGTCCTGGAGGTGCTGTGGTTCGGTGCCGGTGCCGCCGCCCTGGCCGCCGCCGGGAGACCGGGCTGGGCGGCCGTCCTGGCCGGTGTCTTCCTGGTCAACGCGGTGCTCAGACGGCTGTGGGAGCAGTGACGCCCGGCGCGTCCGCGACCCGCGCGCCGCGCCCGGCGCGAGGCCCGCTTACGATGCGCGAGGCCGCACCGTCGCCGCACCCCACCCGCGAACAGGAGCACGGTACCCGTGTCGATACCGCCACCGCCGGGACCCCAAGGGCAGTACCCGCAGGGCCCGTACGCTCCGCAGTGGGGCCACCCGCTCGCGCCGTACCCCCGGCAGGCACCCCTGAACGGGCTCGCCGTCGCCGCGTTCGTGCTCGGCGTCCTGTGCTTCGTGCCCGCGGTCGGGCTGGTCCTCGGCCTGATCGCGCTGGCCCGGATCCGGAAGCGGGGCGAGCGGGGCAAGGGGTTCGCGGTGGCCGGCTGCGTCCTGTCCGCCGTGGGGCTGGTCCTGTGGGCGCTGACCCTCGCCACCGGCGCCGCCGGCGACTTCTGGGACGGCTTCCGGGACGCGGCGCGCGGCGAGGACACCGCCTACTCCCTGGAGAAGGGACAGTGCTTCACCACCCCGGGCGGCTCCCTCCAAGGGGTGACGTACGACGTCGACGAGGTGCCCTGCGCCCAGGAGCACGACGGCGAGGTGTTCGCCGCCTTCGACCTGCCGGACGGGTCCTACCCGGGCGACGCCGCGATCACGCGCGCCGCCGACGACCGGTGCTACGCCCTCCAGGACGCCTACGCGATGGACCGGTGGGCGCTGCCGGCCGACGTCGACGTGTACTACCTGACCCCCACCTCCGCGAGCTGGCGGACCGGTGACCGCGAGATCACCTGCCTGTTCGGGAACACGGACGAGCGGGACACGCTGACCGGCTCGCTGCGCAACGACGGCGCGCGGCTCGACCCGGACCAGCACACTTACCTCCTGGCGGAGGGACACCTGAACCGGGCCATGGACGAGGTGCCCGCGGCGGAGTCCGTGGAGGACGACTTCGCGGGCTACCGGGTCTGGGCGGGGCAGGTCTCGGAGGCGCTCAGGACGGAGATCGCGATGCTGGACGGGCACGGCTGGCCCGCCGGCGCCGAGCGCCCGGTCGCCGAGCTGACCGAGGACCTGCGGGCGGCCCAGCGGGAGTGGGGCCTGGCGGCGAAGGCCGCCGACCTCGACGCGTACTACGAGCACTACGGCAAGGGCTACGACCTCGTGGTGGCCGACAGCACGGTCACCGCCCGCAAGGCTCTGGGCCTGGCCACCACCCGGCCGGACTACGAGGACGGCGGCGACGGCGGGGGAGACGACCCCGGCGTGGAGGTGTGAGAACGGCGTGAGCGGGGAGAAAGTGCCTGCGTAAAGCCCTCGGCCCGCACAAGTCATCACATCGAGTGATTCTCTGGCCTTTGCTTGCCTGGCCCAACCTACGGTTGCCACGCTGTTGCTGTCTGTACAACCTGATGGGAGCGGCCAGTGACATTCGGTGAGCAGCCGGCGTATCTGCGTGTCGCGGGTGATCTCCGCAAGAAGATCGCCGACGGCCTGCTGCCGCCCCATACCCGCCTGCCGTCCCAGGCGCGGATCCGCGAGGAGTACGGCGTCTCGGACACCGTCGCGCTGGAGGCCCGCAAGGTGCTGATGGCCGAGGGCCTGGTCGAGGGCCGCTCCGGCTCCGGCACCTATGTGCGCGAGCGGCCCGTCCCGCGCCGCGTCGCCCGCTCCGGGTACCGGCCGGCCGGCGGCGCCACGCCCTTCCGCCAGGAGCAGGCCGACGCCGACGCACGCGGCACCTGGGAGTCGCGCAGCGAGCAGGCCGAGGCGAGCGGGACCGTCGCCGAGCGGCTGGGGATCAAGCCCGGTGACCGGGTGATGTGCACCCGGTACGTGTTCCGGGAGGCCGGGGAGGCCGTCATGCTCTCCACCTCCTGGGAGCCGCTGGACCTCACCGGCCGCACCCCGGTGATGCTGCCCGAGGAGGGGCCGCTCGGCGGCATGGGCGTCGTCGAGCGGATGGCCGCCATCGACGTCGTCGTCGACAACGTCACCGAGGAGGTCGGCGCCCGCCCCGGCCTCGCCGAGGAGCTGCTCGCCCTGGGCGGCGTACCGGGGCACGTGGTGCTGGTCGTCCACCGCACCTTCTACGCCTCCGGGCGCGCGGTGGAGACCGCCGACGTGGTCGTCCCGGCCGACCGCTACCGGGTGGCGTACCACCTGCCGGTCCGGTAGCCCGTCAAACGGCGCCCCCGGCGGGGGAGTTCACACGCCCGGTCCCGGCCTTCGGCGGTGTGAGATGGCGCACGCCAGTCGTGCGCCTCCCGCGCTCCACCCCCCTCGCCCGCACGGCCGTCCGGCCCGCGGCGCCGTTCGCGCCGACGCCGCGATCCGGTCGTTCCCCCAGGTCGTCTCGCCCGGCCCCGTCATGCCCGTGACCGGAGGCATCGGGGTGCGTAGACGGCGCGTTCCGCACCGTGCGCCCCCTGCGTTCTGGCTGGTTGCGTACCTCTTTGTGCAAAGCCGTATTCGCTCCGTGAAGGTTGGGCGTAGGCTCGGGCATATGCGGATTGCGGTTTCCTTGGCGGGCGGGGCGCAGCGGGTGCCGTGGGCGGCGGGAACGGGACGTGGAGGGGCGGGATGAACGACAGCACGGTCACTCTTCCCTGGCTGGTCTTCCGGCAGGACGACAACGGCAATCGCTACCGCGTGGGCAGGTACGCGACCCGGGCGGAGGCCCAGCAGATCGCGGACACCCTCGACGGTCGCGGACACAAGCAGCTCTACTGGGTCGAGCGGCTCGGCACACCCGGACCGCGCACGGGGGACTGACCCGGGCGGCGGACCGGACCGGGCCGGGCGGGCCGTAGGCTCCGGCGCATGACGGAACGGATCGTGGTGGGCGCCGCCCTGGTCGACGGCGGACGCCTGCTCGCCGCGCGCCGCAGCGCGCCCGCCGAACTGGCCGGACGGTGGGAACTGCCCGGCGGCAAGGTCGAGGCGGGCGAGACGCCCGAGGCGGCGCTCGTGCGCGAACTGCGCGAGGAACTGGGGGTGGCGGCCGAGCCCGGTGAGCGCGTCCCGGGCCAGTGGCCCCTGCGGGAGCCGTTCGTCCTCCAGGTGTGGACCGCCCGCCTGCGCCCCGGCTCCGCCGCCCCCGAACCCCTCGAGGACCATGACGAGCTGCGCTGGCTGACCCCCGCCCAGGTCTGGGACGTGCCCTGGCTCGACCAGGACGTACCGGCCGTCGAGCGGGTGCTCGCCCATCTGGGACTCGGGCAGGACTCGGGCGGGACCCGAGGCGGCACCCCGGCGAGCGGTACCGAGCCCGGATAAAGGGTATGTGCCCATTAACCCCACGAAAACGGGCAGCGGTGGGGGCGTCGGCCGGGGAAGTGATCGGCGTGAGTGACGGCGAGGGCGACTGTGCCGAGTGGGTCTTTCCCGCGGCGCCGGACGCCGTGCGCACCGCCCGCTCCCTGGTCCGCCGCACCCTCGACGAATGGCGGCTCGGCGGCGTCGGGGACATCGCCGCCCTGCTGGTGAGCGAGCTGGTCACCAACGCCCTGCGGCACGCCACCGGACCCATCGGCGTCCGCCTGGTGCGCGGTGCCGCCGGAGCCGACGGGGTCCTGCGGGTGGAGGTCTCCGACCCGCTGCCCGACCCGCCCCGCGAGCGCGTCGCCCGCCCCGACGACGAGGACGGCCGGGGTCTGCAGCTGGTGGCGTCCGCCGCACGGCGCTGGGGCACCCGCCCCGGCGAGGAGGGCAAGACCGTGTGGTTCGAACTCGCCCTGCCGCGCTAGCGCGACGGCCTCGTGACGCACCGTCGCGACCACGCCGGTCAAGTGTCCGAAATGCCCCGACATCGCTGGTGGCTGGGGCCGTCAACCGGTTCAGGCCAGTGGCAGTTGTGGAACTGCGTGATTCGATGCCGTGTCCGCTGGTTAGAAGACTGGAAGTGTTGTCACGGTCCGGACCGAAAACCATCGGGACCGTGCTGTGATCGTGAACACCGTGTCGTGCGGCGCCGTAGTGCTGGATACTGCGGGCAGCCGCCTCCGGTGACCGGTGCCGGACGCGGTGAGCTGGAGGGGACGGTTCGCGTGAGCGAGATACCAGCGAGGGCCAAGGAGCCCACGGAGTCCACGGAGTCCGAGGGCCCGTCGGCAGACGCGCCACTCGGTGACGCGGTGTGGCAGAGCAGCCCGCCCGGCTCCATCTACGACTACATCAAGGTCGCCTCCTTCTCCATCGGCCCCGACGGACTCGTCGACCAGTGGAGCCTGCGCGCGGAGCAACTGCTCGGCATCCGGGCCGAGGACGCCGTGGGCACCGACCCCATCGAGGCCTTCATCGACCCGGACCTGCGCGAGCGCGGCCAGCGCAAGATGACCGAGATCCTCGACGGGCGGGAGTGGACCGGCGTGGTCCCGTTCCGGACACCGGACGAGGCCGACGGGTCCGGACTCCCCGCCGCCGGACGGCGCGGACGGCGCGGGCTGGCCGAGGTGTACGTCATGCCGACGCGCACCGAGGACGGGGAGCGGGCCGCCGTCTGCATCGTCGTCGACGTCCGCGTCCTGCGCAGCATCGAGACCGATCTCGCCGCGTCGCAGGCCATATTCGGCCAGTCTCCGTTCGGGTTCCTGCTGATCGACCCCGACCTGCGGGTGCGCCGCGCCAACCAGCGGTTCGCCTCCATCTTCGGCGGCACCCCCGACGACCACCGCGGCAAGGGCGTCCACGACTACCTGCCGCGCGCCGAGGCCGACCGGGTCTCCGCGACCCTGCGCCGGGTCCTGGAGACCGGCGACTCCATCACGGACATGCACGTCACGGGGTTCGTGCCGGGCTCGGAGGAGCGCCGCCACTGGTCCGTCAACCTCTACCGCGTGCACAGCGGTTCCGGCCGGCCCATCGGCGTCGCCTGGCTGGGCACCGACATCACCGCCCGCCGCCAGGCCGCCCGCGAGGCCGCCAACGCCCGGCGCAACCTCGCCCTCCTCAACGAGGCCGGCGCCCGCATCGGCAACTCCCTCGACCTGGAGACCACCGCCCGCGAACTCCTGGACGTCGTCGTCCCCGGCTTCTGCGACCTGGCCACCGTCGACCTCTACCAGGGCCTGCTGGTCGGCGACCAGAGTCCGCCAGGACTGGCCGACGGCAGCGCGGAACTGCGCCGCGTCGCCTTCTCCAGCGCCGTCTCGGACGCGCCCTTCCTCGGCACCGGCGAGCGGGTCAAGCTCGGCGCCGTCCACCACTACCCGTTCAACTCGCCCTGCGCGGACGCCCTGCGCACCGCCCGGCCGCGCACCGTCCCCGCCGAGGACGGCGGGCTGGTGCAGTCCACGCTCGCCGTGCCGATGGTCGCCCACGACACGGTCGTCGGACTCGTCCAGTTCGCCCGCACCAAGGGCAGCGAGCCGTTCGGCGACCGCGACCGCGACCTCGCCGTGGAACTGGCCGCGCGCGCCGCCGTCTGCATCGACAACGCCCGCCTCTACCGGCGCGAACACGAACGCGCGCTGATACTGCAACGCTCACTGCTGCCGCCCGGCGACCCGGAGGCCTCCGGACTCGACATCGCCTGCCGCTACCTGCCGGGCAACGCGGCCACCGGCCGGGCCAGCGAGGTCGGCGGCGACTGGTTCGACGTCATCGAACTCCCCGGGCACCGCACCGCGCTGGTCGTCGGCGACGTCATGGGCCGCGGCCTGCGCGCCGCCGTCGCGATGGGTGAACTGCGCACCGCGGTACGCACCCTGGCCCAGCTCGACCTCGAACCGGCCGAGGTGCTCTCCCAGCTGGACGAGATCGCCCGCGGCCTCGGCGCCCCGGGAGGCGTCCAGCAGGCCACCCGGGCCGCCCGCCGCCCCCGCGAGGCCGACCTGTCCGAGGTCTACCTGGCGACCTGCGTGTACGCCGTCTACGACTCGGTGACCCGGCGCTGCACCTTCGCCAACGCGGGCCATCTGCCGCCCGTCCTGGTCGAGCCCGGCGAGTCCGCGCTGATGCTGGACGTGCCGCCGGGCCTGCCGCTCGGCGTCGGCGGGGAGCCCTTCGAGGAGGTGGAGGTCGAACTGCCCGAGGGCGCCCTGCTCGCCCTCTACACCGACGGCCTCGTCGAGAGCCGCGACCACCCGCTCGACGAGGGCCTGCAGGCCTTCGTGGGCGCCCTCACCGACCCCGCCCGGCCCCTGGAGGACGTCTGCGACCAGGTCCTCAACACCCTCGACAGCCACCACGGCGAGGACGACATCGCCCTGCTGATGGCCCGCGTCCAGGGCCTGCCCAGCGACTCGGTCGGCGACTGGACCCTGCCGCGCGAGCCGCGCAGCGTCGGCCGGGCCCGCGAGTACGCCCGCGCCCAGCTGCTCGCCTGGGACCTGGAGCCGCTGGTCGACACCACGGAACTGCTCGTCAGCGAGCTGGTCACCAACGCGCTCCGCTACGGCGAGGGCGAGATCAGGCTCCGCCTCCTGCTCGACCGCACCCTGGTCTGCGAGGTCTGGGACTCCGGCCTGGTCCAGCCGCGCCGGCGCCGGGCCCGCGACACCGACGAGGGCGGCCGCGGTCTGCAACTGGTCGGGCTGCTCAGCGCGGCCTGGGGCTCACGGCGTACGCCGCGCGGCAAGACGGTCTGGTTCGAACTGCCGCTGCCGGGTGCCGACACCCAGCTCACCGACCCCGCGGAGGCCCTGCTGAGCCTGTTCTGACCCGGCCCGGGGTCGTCCGCGTCCGGGCCCGCCGGGTGCGGCGCACATGCCCGTACCCGGCCAGCAGCAGGGCCGCCCCGGCGGTGACCAGGGGCGGCAGCAGATCGGCGGAGATCATCGTCACGCACCCCTGACCGCAACCGGAACACCGGTTCGAGTCGTCCCCGCTGGCACCACGCTCGGAGCGTATGCGCGGCAACCGGCCGCCGCGACCGGAACCGGGCCGCAGGGAGGGGACGCCGTGGAGGACACGGAGCCGAGAAACACGGAACCGAGGAACACCGAACCGGGGAACACCGAACCGGGGAACACCGAACCGAAAACCGATCCGGCAGCCGCCGACGGCGCTCAGCCCCCACCAGGGCCGAAGAAGAAGAAGCGGCTTCGCCGTACCCGCCGCATCACCCTCGCCGTCCTCCTCGTCCTGCTCCTCCCCCTCCTCACCGCCGAGACCGCCCTCCGCATCAACTACATGGGCGACCCCGCCGACGGCACCCACACCAGGAACCGCGACGCGATGTGGCTCGGCCACGCATGGGTCGACGGCCGCAAGACGGACGCCGACCTCACGGCACTGGCCCGGGAGCTGAGGACCACCGGAATCCGCGACCTCTACGTCCACACCGGCCCGATGGAGCACGACGGCACGCTGCCCGAGTCCCTCTACCCCAAGGCCGGCTGGCTGGTGGACGCCGTGCACCGGGAGCTGCCCGGCGTCCGCGTCCAGGCCTTCCTCGGCGACGTCCTCGCCACCGAGAGCCCCAACGGCATGCGCCTGGAGCAGGCCGCCACCCGCGCCGCCGTCGTCGACTCGGCCCGCCAGGTCCTGGACGTGGGCTACGAAGGCGTCCACCTCGACCTGGAGCCGCTGCACTCGGGCGACCGGAACTACCTCTCCCTCCTCGACGACGTCCGCGCCGTCACCCGCGCCCGGGACGCGCAGCTCTCGGTCGCCGCCCACCAGATCGACCCGCTGCCGGGCTTCCACTCCTTCTGGGGCACGGTCGCCGGGCACCCCAAGTGGTGGTCGCAGGAGTTCTTCGGCCAGGTCGCCCGCCGCGTCGACCAGATCGCCGTGATGTCGTACGACACCATGCAGCCCCTGGAGAGCCTGTACGGCGGCTACGTCGCCCAGCAGACCTCGCTGGCCCTGGAGGCCACCCCGCCGACCACCCACCTCCTGATGGGCCTGCCCTTCTACCACGAGAACCGCTTCGGCCACTGGAACCACGCGGAGACCGTCGCCGCCGCCGTCCGGGGCGTGCGCCTGGGCCTGTCCCGCACGGATGCCGACCGCGAGCGGTTCGGCGTCGCCGCGTACATCGACTTCGCGGCGACGGAGGAGGACTGGGCGGCGTACCGGGACGGGTGGGTGCGCTAGGAGCCGCCCCGGGACCGGCGGCCGATCTTCGACCCCAGCCACACCAGCGGGTCGTACTTGCGGTCGACGGCCCGCTCCTTCAGCGGGATCAGGGCGTTGTCCGTGATCCGGATGCCCTCCGGGCACACCTCCGTGCAGCACTTGGTGATGTTGCAGTAGCCGAGGCCGTGGTCGTCCTGGGCCGTGCGGGACCGGTCCAGGCCGGTGTCACCGGCGGCGTCCAGCGGGTGCATGTCCAGCTCGGCGACGCGCATGAGGAAGCGCGGGCCCGCGAAGGCGGGCTTGTTCTCCTCGTGGTCGCGGACCACGTGGCAGGTGTCCTGGCACAGGAAGCACTCGATGCACTTGCGGAACTCCTGCGAGCGGTCCACGTCCTCCTGCATCATCCGGTACTCGCCGGGCCCGAGGTCGGCGGGCGGCACGAAGGCCGGGACCTCGCGGGCCTTGGTGTAGTTGAAGCCGACGTCCGTCACCAGGTCCCGGATCACCGGGAAGGCGCGCAGCGGGGTGACGGTGATGGTCTCCTCGCGGGTGAACACGGACATGCGGGTCATGCACAGCAGCCGCGGCCGCCCGTTGACCTCCGCCGAGCACGAACCGCACTTGCCCGCCTTGCAGTTCCAGCGCACCGCGAGGTCGGGGGCCTGGGTGGCCTGGAGGCGGTGGATGATGTCCAGGACCACCTCGCCCTCGTTGACCTCGACGGTGAAGTCCGCCAGGCCGCCGCCCTCCACGTCACCGCGCCACACCTTGAAGCGGGCCTCGTAGCCGCTCATTCGGACCGGCCCTCCAGTTCCTCGTCGGCGAGGTACTTCACCAGCTCCTCCTTGTCGAAGAGGGCGAGCAGGTCGGGCCGGATCGGCTCGGTGGTCTGCCGCTCCAGGGCGATCCGGCCGCGCTCCGGGTCCGTGGCCGCGGGTTCGTCCGCCGGACCGGCCAGCGAGCAGATCAGGTTGACCGGGCGCCAGCGCCGGTCCATCGACGGATGGTCCTCGCGGGTGTGCCCGCCGCGCGACTCGGTGCGCTCCAGCGCGGCCCGCGCCACGCACTCGCTGACCAGCAGCATGTTGCGCAGGTCCAGGGCGAGGTGCCAGCCCGGGTTGAACTGCCGGTGCCCCTCCACCCCGGCCCGGCGGGCCCGCACCCGCAGCTCCGCCAGCTTCTCCAGGGCCTGCTTCATCTCCGCCTCCCGGCGGATGATGCCGACCAGGTCGTTCATGGTCTGCTGGAGTTCCTGGTGGAGGGTGTACGGGTTCTCCGGCGGCCCGGCATCGGGCTCCTCGGCCTCGGCGGAGAACGGCCGCAGCGCCTCCGCGGCGGCGGCGTCGACCTGGGCGTCGTCGACCCGGGTGCGCGCGCCCTCGTCCGTCCGGCCCGCCGCGTACTCGGCGGCGTACCGCCCCGCCCGGCGCCCGAACACCAGCAGGTCGGACAGCGAGTTGCCGCCCAGCCGGTTGGAGCCGTGCATGCCGCCGGCCACCTCGCCGGCGGCGTACAGGCCCGGCACCCCGCGCGCGGCGGCGGTGTCGGAGTCGACGGCGATGCCGCCCATCACGTAGTGGCAGGTGGGCCCGACCTCCATCGCCTCAGCCGTGATGTCGACGTCCGCCAGCTCCTTGAACTGGTGGTACATGGAGGGCAGCCGGCGCCGGATCACCTCCGCGGGCATCCGGGTGGACACGTCGAGGAAGACCCCGCCGTGCGGGGAGCCCCGGCCCTCCTTCACCTCGGCGTTGATGGCGCGGGCGACCTCGTCGCGGGGCAGCAGCTCGGGCGGGCGCCGGTTGTGGTCCGGGTCGTCGTACCAGCGGTCGCCCTCCGCCTCCGACTCGGCGTACTTCTCCTTGAAGACGTCCGGGATGTAGTCGAACATGAACCGCTTGCCCTCGGAGTTCCTGAGCACCCCGCCGTCGCCGCGCACCGACTCGGTGACGAGGATGCCCTTCACCGAGGGCGGCCAGACCATGCCGGTGGGGTGGAACTGCACGAACTCCATGTTCAGCAGCGGCGCCCCGGCCAGCAGTGCCAGGGCGTGGCCGTCGCCGGTGTACTCCCACGAGTTCGAGGTCACCTTGAACGACTTGCCGATGCCGCCGGTGGCGATCACCACCGCGGGCGCCTCCAGGACGAAGAAGCGGCCGCTCTCGCGCTCGTAGCCGAAGACGCCCGAGACGCCGCGGCCCTCCTTGAGCACCCGTGTGACCGTGCACTCCTGGAAGACCTTCAGCCGGGACTCGTGGTCCCCGGTCTCGCGGAAGTCCTCCTGCTGGAGCGAGACGATCTTCTGCTGGAGGGTGCGGATCAGCTCCAGGCCCGTGCGGTCGCCGACATGGGCGAGGCGCGGGTACTCGTGGCCGCCGAAGTTGCGCTGCGAGATCCGGCCGTCCTTCGTGCGGTCGAACAGCGCGCCCCACGTCTCCAGCTCCCACACCCGCTGCGGGGCCTCCTGGGCGTGCAGCTCGGCCATCCGCCACTGGTTGAGGAACTTGCCGCCGCGCATGGTGTCGCGGAAGTGCACCTGCCAGTTGTCCCCGGAGTTGACGTTGCCCATGGAGGCGGCGATGCCGCCCTCGGCCATCACGGTGTGCGCCTTGCCGAACAGCGACTTGCAGATCACGGCCGTACGGGCGCCGCGCTCGCGGGCCTCGATCGCGGCGCGCAGCCCGGCGCCGCCCGCGCCCACCACGACGACGTCCCATTCCTGCCGGTCGACCACGGACATCAGAAGGCCTCACTCATCAGAAGAAGCGCGGATCGTCGAAGGCACCGGAGGCGACCAGATACACGTAGAAGTCGGCGAGCGCCACGCTCACCAGCGACGCCCACGCCAGCTGCATGTGCCGGGCGTTGAGCTTCCCGACCAGCTGCCACATCCGGTAGCGCACCGGATGCCGGGAGAAGTGCCTGAGCTTGCCGCCGACGATGTGCCGGCAGGAGTGGCAGGAGAGGGTGTACGCCCAGATCAGCACGATGTTGGCGAGGAACACCAGGGTGCCGAGCCCCATGTGGCCCCACGCGTAGTGCTCGTCGCGGAAGGCGAGCACGGTGTCGTAGGTGAGGATGCCCGCGACCAGCAGCGCCGCGTAGAAGAAGTACCGGTGGACGTTCTGCAGGATCAGCGGGAAGCGGGTCTCCCCGGTGTACTTCCGGTGCGGTTCGGCCACCGCGCAGGCCGGCGGGGACGCCCAGAAGCCCCGGTAGTAGGCCTTGCGGTAGTAGTAGCAGGTCAGGCGGAAGCCGAGCGGGAAGATCAGGATGATGATCGCGGGGGAGATGCCCCACCAGGTGCCGAAGATCTCCCAGTTGGGCCCCGAGCGCATCGGCTCGCAGTTCTCCGCCAGACAGGGGGAGTAGAAGGGCGAGACGTACGGGGCCGCGTAGTAGTCGGCGTTCGCGAAGGCCCGCCAGGTCGAGTAGACGACGAAGGCCAGCAGACCCGCGGCGGTGGCGGCCGGGGCCAGCCACCAGCGGTCGGTGCGCAGGTGCGGGGCGCGGATGGCGGCGCGCGTCGGGGTGTGCACGCCGCCGCGCGGATGGGGGTCGGTGGCTGGGGGTTCCGTACCAGTGGCCACTGGGCGACTCCGGTCGGTCGGGTCGGGTTCAGGGGGCGCGGCGGTCGCGGGCGCCGAGACCCTCGTCGTCCGAGTCCGTCCACAGCGAGCCGTCGTAGGGCGTGTCGGGGATCGGGACGAGGTCCGGACGCCTGGGCGCGTCCGGCGCGGCGACCGCCGCCCGCAGCAGCGCGAGACTCTCGCGGAGGTGGTCGGCGTCGGTGCGGACCCGGCGGATCTCCAGGTCGCCGCTGCCCAGCTGCTGTTCCAGCCGGGTCACCGTCCGGGACAGTTCGTCCAGGCTGCGCTGTGCCGATGACAGATCGTCGTGCACGGACAAGACGTGACCTCACTTCCGTCGGACACGGCGGCGGGCCTCTGGCCCTGGGGGGTTACGTTCATGCGCCTGAGAGTGTCGCGCGTCACACCTGTCGCTGGGAAGGGATGTGCAGCGATTGGCCGGGGCGTGTCGGTGCACCGCGGGTGGCGTTGCGCCGCACGGGTGACGTTACACACCGTCGTCGCCGTGTCTCCCAGCGTGGCGGAACCGTTTCCCCTTCAGTGGCCGCATCCCCGTCCGGATACAAATGATCAACTTGAATACCGCAAATCTCGTAAATCCTCGCAAACGCAGCACACGCGGCCTTCCGGAGGTAGCAGAGATGTCCCACGTCGGCGTCGGACCGCGCGCGGTCATGCGTTCGGTCGCCTTCCTCACCGCGGGCGTCCTCGCCGTACCCGCGCTGGCCGGCTGCACCTCCGAGGACCCGTCCAGCAAGCCGCTCGCCGAACAGGACGTCGCCGCCGCGGCCCGCGCCCGGATCGCCGACGGCGGCACCCTGCGCTGGGCCGTGGACTCCGTGCCGGACACGCTGAACGCCTTCCAGTCGGACGCCGACGCCACCACGACCCGCGTCGCGCAGGCCGTGCTGCCCTCGATGTTCCGCACGGACGAGACCGGCAGCCCGGTGCGCAACCCCGACTACCTGGAGTCGGCCGAGGTCGTCGACACCGAGCCCAAGCAGGTCGTCGTCTACAAGCTGAACCAGCAGGCCGTCTGGAGCGACGGCCGGGAGATCGGCGCCGCGGACTTCGCCGCCCAGTGGCGCGCCCTGTCCGGGAAGGACAGCGCCTACTGGACCGCCCGCAACGCCGGGTACGACCGCATCGAGAAGATCGAGCGCGGCGCCAACGACCTGGAGGTCAAGGTCACCTTCAGCCGGCCCTACGCCGACTGGAAGGCCCTGTTCACGCCCCTGTACCCGAAGGACGTCACGGGCACCCCGGACGCCTTCAACGACGGCGCCCGGCGGACGCTCAAGGTCAGCGCCGGCCCGTTCGCCGTCAAGAAGGTCGACACCAAGGGCGACCGGGTCGTCCTCACCGGCAACCCCCGCTGGTGGGGCGAGCCGGCGAAGCTGGACCAGATCGTGCTGCGCGCCGTCCCGCGTGACGAGCGGGTCTCCGAACTGGTCGCCGGCGAGCTGGACCTCGCCGAGATCGACCCGGAGACCGCCGACGAGGTCGGCCTGGCGGGCGCCCCCCGGGACCCCGCCACCGGCACCCCGCTCATGGGCCCCGGAGGCTCCCCGGCACCGGGCGCGCAGGGCAGGTCCGCCGCCGAGGCGCTGCGCTCCTGGGCCGTCGCCAACGGCTCCGACGAGGAGGCCGCCGAGGAGGAGGTCCTCGCCCGCGAGAAGCGGCAGGAGGCCGAGGCGAAGGCCCGGCGCCGCCAGCAGGCCCTCAGCGGCTACGAGGTCCGCAAGTCGCTGGAGCCCGCCTACACCCAGCTCGCCCTCAACGGCGCCGACGGCCCCCTCGCCGACGAGCGGGTCCGCAGGGCCGTGGCCCGCGCCCTGGACCGGGAGAAGCTGGCCGAGACGGTGCTGAAGCCGCTCGGCCTGCCCGCCGACCCCGTGGGCAGCCACCTCGCACTGTCCGGCCAGCCCGCCTACGCCGACGGCAGCGGCGCGCTCGGCGAGCAGAACGCCAAGGAGGCCCGGGCCCTGCTCGCGGACGCCGGATGGGTCCCCGGCGGCCCGGTGAAGAAGAAGGACGGCGAGGAGGCGGCCGGCGCCGAGCAGGAGAAGAAGGACAAGGACGAGAAGGACGGGCAGAAGTCCGAGGGCGACGACGACGGCACGTACATCGTCGGCGAGGACAACAAGAACGCCGGCGAGAACGACGGCGAGAACGACGACGGCGCGGACCGCGAGAGCGGCGAGAAGCACAGCAGCGGCAAGAACACCGCCCAGGGCGGCGCGCCCGGCGCCTACGCCCCCAAGGGCACCGCGGCCCCGGCCGGCGCCGCCGCGGCCCCGCTCGCCAAGGACGGCAAGGCGCTCACCCTCCGCTTCGTGCTGCCCTCGGGCCCCGGCTCCGAGACCCTGCGCACCGTGGCTGACCGCATCACGGACATGCTCAAGGAGATCGGCATCGGCACCAAGATCACCAAGGTGCCGGACGAGAGCTACTTCAAGGACCACATCGCCGCCGGCGAGTACGACCTGGCCCTCTACTCCTGGCCCGCCTCCGCCTTCCCCGCCACCGACGCCCGCCCCATCTACGCCAAGCCCGTCCCGGCCGCCGACGGTTCCCTGAACGTCGCGCAGAACTACACCCGGGTCGGCACCGACCAGGTCGACCAGCTCTTCGACCGGGCCATGGCCACGCTGGACCAGAAGGAGGCCCGGGACCTGCTGCGCAAGGCCGACTCGCGGATCTGGGCGGCGGCCGGCTCGGTCCCCCTCTACCAGCGCCCCCAGCTGGTTGCGGCCCGCAAGAACCTCGCCAACGCGGGCGCCTTCGGCTTCGAGACCCCCCTCTACGAGGACATGGGCTTCCTCGAGAAGGGCGCCCGGGGCTCCCTGCCCTCCGCCCCTTCCTCGCCCTCGCCCTCGTCCTGAACCCTCCCGGCAAGCCGCAGCCCCCGGGGCCCCGTACCATTGGGTGAGGCCGTGGCATGTACCGCCCGGCAGGCCCGCGTGACACGGACGTCCGCGACGGCCGTCCTCACACCCTCCGGGAGTAAGCCACTTATGGCCGCGTCTACCACGCGTCACGACATCCGCAACGTCGCCATCGTCGCCCACGTCGACCACGGCAAGACCACCATCGTCGACGGAATGCTCAAGCAGGCCGGTGCGTTCGCGGCGCACCAGCTCGATTCCGTCGACGACCGCATGATGGACTCGAACGACCTGGAGCGTGAGAAGGGCATCACGATCCTCGCCAAGAACACCGCGGTGAAGTACCACCCGAAGGACGGCGGGGACCCGATCACGATCAACATCATCGACACCCCCGGCCACGCCGACTTCGGCGGCGAGGTCGAGCGCGGTCTGTCGATGGTCGACGGTGTCGTGCTGCTCGTGGACGCCTCCGAGGGGCCGCTGCCGCAGACCCGCTTCGTGCTGCGCAAGGCGCTCGCCCAGCGGCTGCCGATCATCCTGTGCATCAACAAGACGGACCGTCCGGACGCCCGGATCGACGAGGTGGTCAACGAGACCTACGACCTCTTCCTCGACCTGGACGCCGACGAGGAGCAGATCGAGTTCCCGATCGTCTACGCCTGCGGCCGGGACGGCGTCGCCTCCCTCACCAAGCCCGAGGACGGCACGGTCCCCGCCGACTCCACCAGCCTGGAGCCGTTCTTCTCGACGATCCTGGACTACATCCCGGCGCCCACCTACGACGCCGAGGCCCCGCTCCAGGCGCACGTCACCAACCTGGACGCCGACAACTTCCTCGGCCGCATCGCGCTGCTGCGCGTGCACCAGGGCGAGCTGAAGAAGGGCCAGACCGTCGCCTGGATGAAGCGCGACGGCTCCGTGCAGAACGTGCGGATCTCCGAGCTGATGATGACCGAGGCGCTCACCCGCAAGCCCGCCGAGAAGGCCGGCCCCGGTGACATCTGCGCGGTCGCCGGCATCCCCGAGATCATGATCGGCGAGACCCTGGCCGACCAGGAGAACCCGGTCCCGCTGCCGCTGATCACGGTCGACGAGCCCGCGATCTCGATGACCATCGGCACCAACACCTCCCCGCTGGTCGGCCGCGGCGCCACCGGCAAGGGCGCGGACAACAAGGCGGCCGTCAAGGACCGCAAGGTCACCGCCCGCCAGGTCAAGGACCGCCTGGACCGCGAGCTGATCGGCAACGTCTCGCTCCGCGTCCTGGACACCGACCGCCCGGACGCCTGGGAGGTGCAGGGCCGCGGCGAGCTGGCGCTGGCCATCCTGGTGGAGACCATGCGCCGCGAGGGCTACGAGCTGACCGTCGGCAAGCCGCAGGTCGTCACCAAGGAGGTCGAGGGCAAGACGTACGAGCCCGTCGAGCGGATGACGATCGACGTGCCCGAGGAGCACATGGGCGCCGTCACGCAGCTCATGGGCGTGCGCAAGGGCCGGATGGACAACATGTCCAACCACGGCTCCGGCTGGGTCCGCATGGAGTTCGTGGTGCCCTCGCGCGGCCTGATCGGATTCCGGACGGAGTTCCTGACCCAGACCCGCGGCACCGGCATCGCCCACTCCATCCACGAGGGCCACGAGCCCTGGTTCGGCACCCTGACGACCCGCAACAACGGCTCGCTGGTCGCCGACCGCTCCGGCGCCGTCACCGCGTTCGCGATGACCAACCTCCAGGAGCGCGGCGTCCTCTTCACCGAGCCCGGCACCGAGGTGTACGAGGGCATGATCGTCGGCGAGAACTCCCGCGCCGACGACATGGACGTCAACATCACCAAGGAGAAGAAGCTCACCAACATGCGGTCGTCCACGGCCGATGTGACGGAGTCGATCGTCCCGCCGCGCAAGCTGTCGCTGGAGCAGTCCCTGGAGTTCTGCCGCGACGACGAGTGCGTCGAGGTGACCCCGGAGGCGGTCCGCATCCGCAAGGTGAACCTGGACGCCCGCGAGCGCGCCCGCGCCGCCAGCCGCGCCAAGCACGGCTGAGCGGACCACCGCACGACGGACGGCACCGGACGCCACGGCTCACGTGGTGTCCGGTGCCGTTTGGCGTGAGTCCCGACGCGGGCGGGACGCGGGGGGTAGGGAAAACCCTCGATTTCCCCGGGGGGCGCGGCGAGGCGGGCAGGGCCGCACTAACCTGCGCGAAAGCACTCCGCCCGGAGTGCCGGCGGGCGGTCCCGTCCGGGTGTCCGGCGGCCGGCGCCGGCGGACCTGCCGGGCGCGGGACATACCTGCGGGTCAGCTTGCACCCACAGCACGTTACGCGCAATCAATTTCTGCCGCGCGGCCGTCCGTTATGCGGACGGTCACCACCGTTAGATGTGTAACAAGTCCGTTTCGCAGCGATCTCGTACCAAACCCTTTGTCCGGATTTTGAAAGATCTGGCCCCTATCTGTGATCGAACCGAGACCTCGAACCTGTGGTTCGTTCCCCGGAGGATGGCAGATAGTTAGGCGCGTAGAGCTCGGATAAACGGGTCACGCGCTGACGGGGCGCAGGCTCGCGAGCGTGAGGGCGCCCGACGATCTCATCACCGGCCGATGGCCGGAATGTGTCGCGTGCTCCTCTTTGCGGTGAACCAGCGGATTCATGAGGAGGAACCCATGCGAGGTGCCACAAGCGCCATATGGGTCGCGTCGTCCCCGATGGCAGGTGTAGGCCCCGCGGGTGCGTTCAGTGCCGTCACGGTGGATGCGGCAGCGGCCCGGCGTCGCGAACTTCCTTGACGTCGTGTGCCGTCGGTCGGTAGCCGCCGACCGCGAGCCAGGGTTCTCCGGGGGCGGTGTCGCCCCTCCGTCGTTGTTCCCCTCGCGCGCTGCGCCCAGACGTACGCCGTGCGAAGGCCGCCGGCCGCGTGCACAGCCGACGACCTCCTACCTGTGAAATGGACGAATCATGACGAGTCCAATCGAGATTGAGGGTGCTGAAGCCTCTTCCGTCTTGGACAAAGAGAGCGCGCCGCAGGGCGACGCCCCGAAGCCCAAGGAGCCGGAGGGGCGCAAGCCCGGCCAGTTGATGTGGGCGCGCTTCAAGCGCGACCGGGCCGGTGTGATCTCTGCCTTCATCGTCCTGTTCTTCTTCGTGATCGCCGCGGCGGCACCGCTGATCTCGAAGGTCTACGGCAAGGACCCGTACACGCTGTACGGGCAGGACAACCCGGACCTTCTGGACATGTTCACCATGCCCGCCGCGCCGTACGGCGGTATCGGCGGCGACTTCTGGTTCGGCATCGAACCGGGTCTGGGCCGCGACGTGTTCACCCAGCTGCTGTACGGCATGCGCAACTCGATGGCCACCGCCCTTGCGGCGACCCTCATCATGACGGTCCTGGGCGTCCTGATCGGCCTGGCCGGCGGCTACTTCGGCGGGAAGATCGACTACTGGCTCGGCCGGATCACCGACTTCTTCATGGCCCTGCCCAGCCAGCTCTTCTTCGTCGCCGCGATGCCCGTCATCACCACCGTGTTCGTCGCCCCGGACAAGGAGACGCCCACCTACGTGCGCGCCTGCGCGATCATCATCGTGCTGTCCTTCCTGGGCTGGATGAGCATGGCCCGCATCGTCCGCGGTGCGACCATGTCGTTGCGTGACAGGGAGTTCATCGAGGCGGCACGCATCTCCGGTGCCTCGCCCTGGCGCATCCTCCGCAAGGAACTGCTGCCCAATATCGTCACTCCGACACTGGTACAGGCGACGCTGACGCTGCCGAGCACCATCCTCAGCATCGCGTTCCTGTCCTTCGTGGGCGTGGGATACGTCGAGCCCACGCCGGACTGGGGGCGGATGTTCGCCATCGGTGCCGACATCGTCGAGCAGGACCCGTACTACATGCTCTTCCCCGGAGTCGCCATGGTGATCTTCATCGTGGCCTTCAACCTCCTCGGCGACTCGGTGCGGGACGCCTTCGACCCCAAGGGGAACCGCTGAGGCCCAGGGGAAATCCCCCCACATCCTCGCCCCGGCCGGTTCGGTGCCGCTCAGCCCGGTCCCGGCCACGTACCAGCAGCGCTCACTACTCACAGGCAGGTGGATTCGTCCCTATGAGCATTCTCCGTAACCGCACCGCGACGGCCGCGATAGTTGCGGTCGCCGCCGGCGCCCTCACCCTCACCGCCTGCGGTGGTGGCGACAGCGACAGCTCCGCCAAGGACAACAGCAAGAAGAAGGAAGACGCCAAGTCGCAGTCGAAGCCGGTGCAGATCGGCGACGCGCAGGCGTCCACCGGCCCGGCCCCCGAGGTCCCGGGCGCCAAGCCCGGCGGCACCATGACCGTGTACCAGACGGCGGACTTCTCCCACCTGGACCCGGGCCAGATCTACGTCTCGGACGGCAAGCTGCTCAGCCGCCTCATCTTCCGCGGTCTGACCCAGTACAACGAGGACGAGAACGGCAACCTGACCGTCGTGGGCGACCTCGCCACCGACGCGGGCAAGCAGTCCGACGGCGGCAAGACCTGGACGTACACCCTCAAGGACAACCTGAAGGACGCCAACGGCAACCCGATCAACTCGGCGGACATCCGCCACACGATCGAGCGGATGTACTCCAGCTACATCACCGACGGTCCGACCTACCTGCAGCAGTGGCTGTCCGGCGACGGCACCACCTACCGCGACGCCTACGAGGGTCCGGACAAGGGCAAGCACCTGCCCGACAACGTCCTGGAGACGCCGGACGACAAGACGATCGTCTTCCACTTCAAGGTCGCCCGCCCCGACCTCCCGCAGATGCTGACCATGCCCGGTTACAGCGTCGTCCCGGAGGAGACGGACACCAAGGAGAAGTACGACAACGCGCCCGTCGCCGTCGGCCCGTACAAGATCGCCGACTTCAAGCCGGGCAAGTCCATGAAGCTGGTCAAGAACACCCAGTGGGACCCCAAGTCCGACTCGGTGCGCCACCAGTACGTCGACGGGTTCAACATCGAGATGAACCACGACGACGAGGACCAGACCAAGACCCTCCTCGCCGACCAGGGCGAGGCCAAGAACGCCATGATGTTCACGGGTCAGGTCGCCACCACGCAGCTCCAGAAGGTGGTCGGCGACGAGGACGCGATGAAGAACCGCACGATCCAGGGCTACGCCCCGTACGTGTGGCAGCTGAACTTCAACATGGACCGCGTCAAGGACAAGAAGCTCCGTGACGCCATCACCCTGGCGCTGCCCTCCGACTCGGTCTTCAAGGCCGACGGCGGTGCCTACGGCGGCGAGGTCGCCAACTCGCTGATGTCGCCCACCACCCCGGGCTACGACGAGTCGTTCGACCCGTTCAACCGCGCCAAGAAGCCGAACGGCGACATCGAGGCCGCCAAGAAGCTGATCAAGGAAGGCGGCTTCGAGGGCAAGAGCCTCGTCTACGCCTACGCCAACACGCCTGAGCGGCAGAAGCAGGCCGTCCTGATCTCCACCGCGCTGGAGAAGATCGGTCTCGACATCCAGAAGAAGGAGATCGACTCCGCCACCTGGTACGAGCAGGTCGGCAAGGTCAAGAACGGTCTGGACCTCTACATGACCGGTTGGGGCCAGGACTGGCCGTCCGCCTCCACGGTCATCCCGCCGGTCTACGACGGCACGCAGATCCAGGACGGCGCGTCGAACTACTCGCACATCAACGACGAGCACGTCAACTCCGAGATCAAGCGCATCCAGCAGATCACGGACACGGCGGAGGCCACCAAGGCCTGGCACGACCTGAACGAGTACATCTCCAAGGAAGTGAACCCGGCGGCCCCGATCTACTACACCAAGGTCTTCCAGATCTTCGGTTCGAACGTCGGCGGCATCCGCTACAGCTCTGACTCGAGCTACGTGGACGTGACCCGGGTCTTCCTGAAGAAGTAACCCGTCCGGCCGGGAAACCGGTGGCGGGCGCGCTGCGGAGCGCCCGCCACCGGGCCCGGACCTCCTCCAGTCCTCCCCATTCCACTGCCGCAGTCCTGAGAGCAGCTGTCTGCCATGCTTCAATTCCTCATTCGCCGGTCCTTCGGCGCGGTGCTGATCCTGGTGTTGATCAGTGCCTTCACCTTCTTCATGTTCTTCGCGATCCCGCAGGACCCGGCCATGCTGGCCTGTGGCAAGAACTGCACTCCGGACGCGCTGGAGATCATCCACAAGAACCTGGGCCTCGACAAGCCGGTCCCGGTGCAGTACTGGAACTTCCTGGTCGGCATCTTCGCCGGCCGTGACTTCGCCGTCGGCCACTGCGCGGCCCCCTGCTTCGGCGTCTCCTTCGCCAACAACCAGAACGTCTGGGACACGATCCTCGACCGCTTCCCGCTGACCGTCTCGCTGACCGTCGGCTCCCTGGTCGTCTTCCTGATCGTCGGCCTCGGTGCCGGCCTGCTGGCCGCCAGGAACCGCGGCACCTGGATCGACAAGGTGTTCAGCTCCGGCTCGCTCGTCGTCAGCTCCCTGCAGATCTACTTCCTCGGCCCGCTCGTCCTGCTCGCCCTCGTCTACAGCACCGGCTGGCTGGAGAAGCCCAAGTACGTGCCGATCTCCGAGGACGTCGCCGGCTGGTTCGCCGGTCTGCTGATCCCCTGGATCGTCATGGCGACCATCTTCACCGCCAACTACACCCGTATGAGCCGGTCGTCGATGATCGAGCAACTACAGGAAGAGCACGTGAAGGCGGCCCGTGCCAAGGGCATGTCGGGCAACTACACCTTCTTCCGCTACGCCTGGCGCGGCTCGCTCGTCCCCATCGTCACCATCCTCGGCATCGACCTGTCCGCGCTGATGGGCGGCGGCATGGTGACCGAGATGACCTTCGGCCTCGCCGGGGTCGGCCGGCTCGCGCTGGACTCGGTCATCAACAAGGACCTGCCGATGCTGATGGGCGTCATGCTGGTCAGCGCCGCGCTCATCATCGTCTTCAACCTGATCGTGGACGCCCTGTACGCCGTCATCGACCCGCGCGTGCGCCTGTCCTAGGAGAACCACCGTGACCACTCAGACCAAGCCCGAAGCGGCCCCGGCCGCCGCCGCGGGGGACGCGTTTCTCTCGGTGCGCGACCTCAAGGTCCACTTCTCCACCGAGGGCGGCGTCGTCAAGGCGGTGGACGGACTCTCCTTCGACCTGGCACGGGGCAAGACCCTCGGCATCGTGGGCGAGTCCGGCTCCGGCAAGTCGGTGACCAACCTGGCCGTCCTCGGCCTGCACGACCGCCGCAAGACCGCGATCGACGGCTCGATCACCCTGGACGGCCAGGAGCTGACCGACGCCAGCGAGAAGCAGCTGGAGAAGCTGCGCGGCAAGAAGATGGCGATGATCTTCCAGGACGCGCTGACCGCGCTGTCGCCGTACTACACGGTCGGCCGGCAGATCGCTGAGCCGTTCATGAAGCACAACGGCGCGTCCAAGAAGGACGCCCGGATGCGCGCCATCGACCTGCTGCAGAAGGTCGGCATCCCGCACCCGCAGAAGCGGGTCGACGACTACCCGCACCAGTTCTCCGGCGGTATGCGCCAGCGCGCCATGATCGCGATGGCCCTGTCGTGCAACCCGGACCTGCTCATCGCGGACGAGCCCACCACGGCGCTCGACGTGACCGTCCAGGCGCAGATCCTCGACCTGCTCAAGGACCTCCAGCAGGAGTTCGGCTCCGCGATCATCATGATCACCCACGACCTGGGCGTGGTCGGCAACATGGCCGACGACATCATGGTCATGTACGCGGGCCGGGCCGTGGAGCGCGGCACGGTGCGTGAGGTGCTCAAGTCCCCGCAGCACCCGTACACCTGGGGCCTGCTCAGCTCGATGCCGAACCTCACCTCCGACGTCGACGAGCCGCTGATGCCGATCCCGGGATCGCCGCCCTCGCTGCTGAACCCGCCCTCCGGGTGCGCGTTCCACCCGCGGTGCGGCTTCACCGACCTGGTCTCCGGCGAGCGCTGCTCGGGTGAGCGTCCGACGCTCCCCGGCGGCCGCGCCGCCGCCTGCCACCTGACGGGCGACCAGCGGCAGCAGGTGTTCATCGAGAAGATTCAGCCCCGGCTGGGCTGAGCGGAAACCGGCGACTGGGGCATCACCATGAGCGACAACACCAAGACCACCACAGCGGTGGCCGACGACTTCCCGCAGCAGCGGGACGGCGACACCGCGCCGCTTCTCAAGGTCAGCGGCCTGGCGAAGCACTTCCCGATCAAGGGCGGCTTCCCGATCAAGCGCACCGTCGGCCACGTCAAGGCCGTGGACGGCGTCGACTTCGAGGTCTACCCGGGCGAGAGCCTCGGCCTCGTCGGCGAGTCCGGCTGCGGCAAGTCGACCACCGGCCGGCTGCTGACCCGGCTGTACGAGCCGACGCAGGGCACGATCGAGTACCGGGGCAAGGACATCACCCGGGCCAACCGGCGGGAACTGGCGCCGATCCGGTCCGAGATCCAGATGATCTTCCAGGACCCGTACGCGTCCCTGAACCCGCGGCAGACCGTCGGCACGATCATCTCGGGCCCGATGGAGATCAACGGGATCAACCCGCCCGGCGGCCGGGAGAAGCGCGTCCGGGAGCTGCTGGAGATCGTCGGTCTCAACCCGGAGCACTACAACCGCTTCCCGCACGAGTTCTCCGGAGGCCAGCGGCAGCGCATCGGGGTGGCGCGCGCCGTCGCGCTGCAGCCGAAGCTCATCGTCGCCGACGAGCCGGTCTCCGCGCTCGACGTGTCGATCCAGGCCCAGGTGGTGAACCTGCTGCAGGAGGTGCAGCGGGAGATGGGCATCGCGTTCGTCTTCATCGCCCACGACCTGGCCGTCGTGCGGCACTTCTCGCAGCGCGTCGCGGTGATGTACCTGGGCAAGATCGTGGAGATCGCGGACCGCGACTCGCTCTACAACCGCCCCCGCCACCCGTACACGCACGCCCTGCTGTCGGCCGTGCCCGAGGCGGACCTCGACGCCGACAAGAAGGAGCGGATCCGGCTGGAGGGCGACGTGCCCTCGCCGATCTCGCCGCCCTCCGGCTGCCGGTTCCGCACCCGGTGCTGGAAGGCACAGGACAAGTGCGCGACCGAGGAGCCGCCGCTCGTGCAGCTCTCCGGCAGCCGTGAGGGTCACCTGACGGCCTGCCACTTCCCGGAGGCGGGCTCGACGGAGGCCAGGGCCGAGGACATCGTCATGGACCCGGGCCTGAAGGCGATGGAGGACGACGCCGACGGCGGCGCGGCCGTCTCCAAGGGCTGACCGGCACACACAGGCGGCCGGCGAGGGGCGGCGGCGGGAGGAGGACTCCCGCCGCCGCCCCTCGGCATGCCGCACACCCCCCTGCACCCGTCCGGAGGACACCGGCAACCCGTATGGCCCGGACGAGTGTGCGCCCCCGAGTACGCCCCTTGAGGCTGGACCGGAACGGACCAGCGGACGAGTCAGGGCACGAGGAGGCACTCCATGCGCGGAGCCACGCACGCCAAATGGGCCGCTTGCGCGGCGGCGGTAGTCCTCGCGGCGACGGCCTGCGGCGGCGGGGGCGGGGACGGGGGCAGCGGCGGGGACGGCGGCGGCGTGCTCAGCTCCTCCTGGGGCGACCCGCAGAACCCGCTGGAGCCGGCCAACACCAACGAGGTGCAGGGCGGCAAGGTCCTCGACATGATCTTCCGGGGGCTGAAGAAGTACGACCCGAAGACCGGCGAGGCCAAGGACATGCTCGCCGAGAAGATCGAGACCTCCGACTCGCAGAACTTCACCGTGACCGTCAAGGACGGCTGGACCTTCTCCAACGGCGAGAAGGTCACCGCCCAGTCCTTCGTCGACGCCTGGAACTACGGCGCGAGCCTGAAGAACAACCAGCGCAACGCGTACTTCTTCGCGTACATCGACGGCTACGACAAGGTGCACCCCGAGAGCGGCTCGCAGAGCGCCGACACGCTCTCCGGGCTGAAGGTGACCGGCCCGCGGACCTTCACCGTCAAGCTCAACCAGAAGTTCTCCAGCTTCCCCGACACCCTCGGCTACGCCGCCTTCGCACCGCTGCCCAAGGCGTTCTTCGACGACCACGACGCCTGGCTGAAGAAGCCGGTCGGCAACGGCCCCTACCAGGTCGACAACTACACCCGCGGCTCCCAGATGTCCCTGCGCAAGTGGGACGACTACCCCGGCCCGGACAAGGCGCAGAACGGCGGTGTGGACCTCAAGGTCTACACCGACAACAACACCGCCTACACCGACCTGATCGCGGGCAACCTCGACCTCGTCGACGACGTCCCGGCCTCCCAGCTCAAGAACGTCAAGAACGACCTCGGCGACCGGTACATCAACACCCCGGCCGGCATCATCCAGACCCTCGCCTTCCCGTTCTACGACAACGACTGGAACAAGTCCGGTTCGGAGAAGGTCCGCAAGGGCCTGTCCATGGCGATCGACCGCAAGCAGATCACCGACACGATCTTCCAGAACACCCGCACCCCGGCCACCGACTGGACCTCGCCGGTGCTCGGCGAGGACGGCGGCTACAAGCCGGGCCTGTGCGGGGACGCCTGCGAGTACAACGCCGAGGAGGCCAAGAAGCTGGTCAAGGAGGGCGGCGGGCTCCCCGGCGGCCAGGTCAAGATCACGTACAACGCCGACACCGGCTCCCACAAGCAGTGGGTCGACGCGGTCTGCAACTCCATCAACAACGCCCTGGACAACGACCGCGCGTGCGCCGGGAACCCGGTCGGCACCTTCGCCGACTTCCGCAACCAGATCACCGACAAGAAGATGAGCGGCCCCTTCCGCGCCGGCTGGCAGATGGACTACCCGCTCATCCAGAACTTCCTCCAGCCGCTCTACTACACCAACGCCTCCTCCAACGACGGCAAGTGGTCCAACGAGGAGTTCGACGGGCTCGTCGACAAGGCCAACGGGCAGACCGACACCGCAGAGGCCGTCAAGACCTTCCAGCAGGCCGAGGAGGTCGTCCGCGACAACATGGCGGCCATCCCGCTCTGGTACCAGAACGGCAGCGCCGGCTACTCGGACCGGCTCTCCGACGTCGAGCTGAACCCGTTCAGCGTCCCGGTCTACAACGAGATCAAGGTCGGCTGAGGGGGCGCCATGGGACGCTATGTCGTCCGGCGGCTGCTCCAGATGATCCCGGTCTTCATCGGGGCCACGCTGCTGATCTTCCTCATGGTCAACGTGATGGGCGACCCCATTGCGGGCCTGTGCGGCGACCGGGAGTGCGACCCGGCGACGGCCGCGCAACTGCGGCACGAGTTCGGCCTCGACCAGCCCGTGTGGCAGCAGTACGCCACCTACATGGGCAACGTCTTCACCGGCGACTTCGGCACCGCCTTCAACGGCCAGCCGGTCACCGAGCTGATGGGGACGGCCTTCCCGGTCACCATCCGGCTGACCATCGTCGCGATCCTCTTCGAGATCGTCGTCGGCATCATCCTCGGCGTCGTCACCGGCCTGCGCCGCGGCCGTCCCGTCGACACCGGGGTGCTGCTGCTGACCCTCGTCGTCATCTCCGTGCCCACCTTCGTCACCGGTCTGCTGCTCCAGCTGCTGCTCGGCGTCAAGTGGGGCTGGATCGACCCGGCCGTCTCCTCCGAGGCGGCCTTCGGCGAGCTGATCGTGCCCGGACTGGTCCTCGCCTCGGTCTCGCTGGCCTACGTCACCCGGCTGACCCGCACCTCCATCGCGGAGAACCGGCGCTCCGACTACGTGCGCACCGCCATCGCCAAGGGGCTGCCCCGCCACCGGGTCATCACCCGGCACCTGCTGCGCAACTCCCTCATCCCGGTGGTCACCTTCATCGGCACCGACATCGGGGCGCTGATGGGCGGCGCCATCGTCACCGAGCGGATCTTCAACATCCACGGCGTCGGCTACCAGCTCTACCAGGGCATCCTGCGCCAGAACACCCAGACCGTGGTCGGCTTCGTCACCGTCCTGGTCCTCGTCTTCCTCGTCGCCAACCTCGTCGTCGACCTCCTGTACGCCGTACTCGACCCGAGGATCCGCTATGCCTGATCAGGAGCCCTACGAGCCCGAACGCGCCATCGCCGGCACCGGCATGGGCGGCACCATGGACCTCGGCGCCAGCGAGGCGGTCACGCTGGAGCAGCCGCCGGGACCGGACGGGGCCGACCCGCGCGACAAGCCCCGCAGCCTGTGGTCCGACGCCTGGCACGACCTGCGCCGCAACCCCGTCTTCATCATCTCGGCGCTGGTGATCCTCTTCCTGATCGTCATCTCCCTGTGGCCGTCCCTGATCGCCTCCGGCAGCCCCCTCAAGTGCGACCTGGCCAAGGCCCAGGAGGGCTCCCAGGCCGGTCACCCCTTCGGCTTCAACGGCCAGGGCTGCGACGTCTACACCCGGACCGTCTACGGCGCCCGCACCTCGGTCGCGGTCGGCATCCTGGCCACGCTCGGCGTCGCCGTCCTCGGCAGCGTGCTCGGCGGGCTCGCCGGGTTCTTCGGCGGCGCGGGGGACGCGATCCTGTCCCGGATCACCGACGTCTTCTTCGCCATCCCGGTCGTCCTGGGCGGCCTCGTGCTGCTCTCCGTCATCACCAGCAACACCATCTGGCCGGTCATCGGCTTCATCGTGCTGCTCGGCTGGCCGCAGATCTCCCGCATCGCCCGCGGCTCCGTCATCACCGCCAAGCAGAACGACTACGTCCAGGCGGCCCGCGCACTGGGCGCCTCCAACTCCCGGCTGCTGCTGCGGCACATCGCGCCCAACGCCGTCGCCCCGGTCATCGTCGTGGCGACCATCGCGCTCGGCACCTACATCTCCCTGGAGGCGACCCTGTCCTTCCTCGGCGTCGGCCTGAAACCGCCCAGCGTCTCCTGGGGCATCGACATCTCCTCCGCCGCCCCCTACGTGCGCAACGCCCCGCACGCGCTGCTGTGGCCGTCCGGTGCGCTCGCCATCACCGTCCTCGCGTTCATCATGCTCGGCGACGCGGTGCGCGACGCCCTCGACCCGAAGCTGAGGTGAGCCGCCGCATGCTGCTCGAAGTGCGCGACCTGCACGTGGAGTTCCACACCCGGGACGGCGTCGCCAAGGCCGTGAACGGCGTCAACTACGGCGTGGACGCGGGCGAGACCCTCGCGGTGCTCGGCGAGTCCGGCTCCGGCAAGTCCGTCACCGCGCAGACGATCATGGGCATCCTCGACGTCCCGCCCGGCCGGATCACCGCGGGGGAGATCCTCTTCGAGGGCCGGGACCTGCTGAAGCTCAAGGAGGACGAACGCCGGAAGGTCCGGGGCGCCGAGATGGCGATGATCTTCCAGGACGCGCTGTCCTCGCTCAACCCCGTCCTGACCGTGGGCGACCAGCTCGGCGAGATGTTCACCGTGCACCGCGGCATGTCCCGCAAGGACGCCCGCGCCAAGGCAGTCGAGCTGATGGACCGGGTCCGCATCCCGGCCGCCAGGGAGCGGGTGAAGCAGTACCCGCACCAGTTCTCCGGCGGCATGCGCCAGCGCATCATGATCGCGATGGCGATGGCCCTGGAACCCAAGCTGATCATCGCCGACGAACCCACCACCGCCCTGGACGTCACCGTCCAGGCCCAGGTGATGGACCTGCTCGCGGAACTCCAGCGCGAGCTGCACATGGGCCTGATCCTCATCACCCACGACCTCGGCGTGGTCGCCGACGTCGCCGACAAGATCGCGGTGATGTACGCGGGCCGGATCGTGGAGACGGCACCCGTCCACGACATCTACAAGGCCCCGGCCCACCCGTACACCCGCGGGCTGCTGGAGTCGATCCCGCGCCTGGACCAGAAGGGCCAGGAGCTGTACGCCATCAAGGGCCTGCCGCCCAACCTCACCCGGATCCCGCCCGGCTGCGCCTTCCACCCCCGCTGCCCGATGGCCCAGGACGTCTGCCGCACCGACGTACCGCCCCTCTACGACGTCACCGAGTCCGACGCCGAGCGGGGCAGCGCCTGCCACTTCTGGAGGGAGTGCCTGCATGGCTGAGACCACGGAGCCCATCCTCGAAGTCCGCGGCCTGGTCAAGCACTACCCGCTGACCTCCGGCATCCTCTTCAAGAAGCAGGTCGGCGCGGTCAAGGCCGTCGACGGCGTGGACTTCGAACTGGCCCGCGGCGAAACCCTCGGCATCGTCGGCGAGTCCGGCTGCGGCAAGTCCACGGTCGCCAAGATGCTGGTCAACCTGGAGAAGCCGACGGCGGGGGAGATCCGCTACAAGGGCGAGGACATCACCCGGCTGTCCGGCAAGGCCCTGAAGGCCGTGCGCCGCAACATCCAGATGGTCTTCCAGGACCCCTACACCTCCCTCAACCCCCGCATGACCGTCGGCGACATCATCGGCGAGGCCTATGACATCCACCCCGAGGTGGCCCCGAAGGGCGACCGGCGCCGGCGGGTGCAGCAACTGCTGGACGTGGTCGGCCTGAACCCGGAGTACATCAACCGCTACCCGCACCAGTTCTCCGGCGGCCAGCGCCAGCGCATCGGCATCGCGCGGGGTCTGGCGCTGCGCCCCGAGATCATCGTGGCCGACGAACCGGTCTCCGCCCTCGACGTCTCCGTGCAGGCCCAGGTGATCAACCTGATGGGCCGCCTCCAGGACGAGTTCGACCTGTCGTACATCTTCATCGCCCACGACCTGTCGATCGTCCGGCACATCTCCGACCGGGTCGGCGTGATGTACCTGGGCCGCATCGTGGAGACCGGCCGGGACGCGGAGATCTACGACCACCCCACGCACCCCTACACCCAGGCGCTGCTGTCCGCCGTGCCGGTGCCCGACCCTCAGGCCCGGGAGCACCGCGAGCGGATCATCCTGGCCGGCGACGTCCCGTCCCCGACGAACATCCCCTCCGGCTGCCGCTTCCGCACCCGCTGCTGGAAGGCGCGGGAGCGCTGCGCGCTGGAGGTGCCGGCGCTGGCCGTCCCCGCCGAGTTCCGCTCGGTCTCCGGGCCCGCCGCGCACGACTCCGCCTGCCACTTCGCGGAGGAGAAGCAGGTGGTGCCGCCGGAGGGGGAGGGCGAGGGGGAGAGCGGGGGCGGGGGCAGCGGGCCGGGGTGACATGAGCCCCGGCCCGCTTACGGCACCCGCACGGCCGTACGCGGATCAGCCTCGCGCGCCCGTGTGTCGCGGCGGCGTCGGTGAAGTTACCCGCGTGTCAAAGGCGTTGGCGTACGGGTGACGCGGCAGACGTCAGGCCGGAGCGGGCAGGGACCGCTTGAGGAAGTCCACCTGGAGCCGCAGCAGGTTCTCTGCGACCGACTCCTGCGGCGTCATGTGCGTGACACCGGACAGGGGCAGCACCTCGTGCGGCCGGCCGGCCGCCAGCAGGGCCGAGGACAGCCGCAGCGAGTGCGCGACCACCACGTTGTCGTCCGCGAGGCCGTGGATGACCATCATGGGCCGGTGCGGCTCGGCGGCGTCGACCAGTCCGGCGTCGTCGATCACCGAGTTGCGGCGGTAGACCTCCGGCTGTTCGCCGGGGTCGCCGAGGTAGCGCTCCTGGTAGTGGGTGTCGTAGAGCCTGAGGTCGGTGACCGGGGCGCCCACGACGGCGGCGTGGAAGACGTCCGGCCGGCGCAGCGCGGCCAGCGCCGCCAGGTAGCCGCCGAAGGACCAGCCCCGGATGGCGACGCGGCCCAGGTCCAGCGGGAAGTCGGCGGCGAGGGCGTGCAGCGTGTCCACCTGGTCCTGGAGCACGACGGCGGCTACGTCGTCCTTGACGGCCTTCTCCCAGGCGGGGGAGCGTCCCGGGGTGCCCCGCCCGTCGGCGACGACCACCGCGAAGCCCTGGTCGGCGAACCACTGCGAGGTGAGGTGGGCGTTGTGCGCGGCGACGACACGCTGGCCGTGCGGGCCACCGTAGGGGTCCAGGAGGACGGGGAGGGGGGTGTCACCGTGGTAGTCCGTTGGCATAAGCACGGCGCACGGGACACGTCGTGCGCCCCCCTGGGTGAGGGTCACGCGCGGGGACAAACCGGGGTCTTCCGCATACGAGGCAATGGTCGCCAGGGTCTTCCCGTCCCGCAGCACCCGGACGCGGGCGCCCGGCCGGTCCAGCGTCGCGGAGACGAGCACGGTCACGCCGCCCGCGCGGACCGCCGAGTGCACGCCGGGCTCCTGGGACAGGCGCTCCACGCCGAGTTCGTTCACCCGGTAGACGTGCACCTCGCCGGTCTCCGCCTCGGCCGCGTCCTCGCCCGCCGAGGCGGAGACCAGCACGTCGTCGGCCCCCACGTCCAGCACCGCCCGCAGATGCAACTGGGCGCCGGTGAGCGGCCGTTCACCCACCGCGAGCACCCGCGCCCCGCCCTCGTCGGCGATCCGTACGAGCCGGCCCGAGGGGCTCCAGCAGGGCACCCCGGGGAAGAGTTCCAGCCAAATTGGATCTTCGTCGGCGTGCACCATCCGGGTCGCCCCGGACTCGGTGTCCACCGCCAGGTACAGCTGGCTGCGCTGGTCGCGCGCCTGTACGAGGAGCAGCGGTGCACCCGCCGCTGACCAGTGCACTCGCGCCAGATACGGATACCGCGCCCGGTCCCAGAGGACCTCCGTGCGCCCCCCGTCGAGGCCGACGAGGAACAGCCGTACGTCCGCGTTGGGGGTGCCGGCCGCCGGGTACGGGACGTGTTGTGGATCACGTCCGGGGTGGGCCGGGTCGGAGATCCACCAGCGCTGCACCGGCGTGTCGTCCACGCGGGCCACCAGCAGCCGGTCCGACTCCGGGCCCCACCAGAAGCCCCGGCTGCGAGCCATCTCCTCGGCCGCCACGAACTCGGCGAGCCCGTACGTGACGCCCTCGCCGTCCGGCTCGGCCAGCGCCCTGTCCCCGTCGCCCTCGGCGCCCACGACGCGCAGGGCGCCCCGGGCGACGTACGCGACGTGCCGGCCGTCGGGGGAGGGGCGCGGGTCGATCACCGGCCCGGGGGCGGACAGTTCGCGCGCCGTGCCGACCCGCAGCTCGGCCGTGAAGAGCCGCCCCGACAGGGCGAAGGCGGCCAGCTCGACCGCCGAGTCGGTGGCGTAGCCGACGATCCCGGCGCCGCCCTCGCGGCTGCGTTCGCGCCGGGCCCGTTCCTCGGGCGACAGGCGCTCCTCGGCGCCGCCCAGCAGGGCGCGAGGGTCGGCGGCGACGCGCTCCCCGCCCTCCTCGACGTCCAGGACCCACAGGGAGTTCGCCCGGTCCGTACCGGTACCGGAGCGCAGGAAGGCGACCCGTGAACCATCGGGTGCCACGGTGAACGAACGCGGCGCGCCGAGCGTGAACCGCTGGGTGCGGGCGTGCCGTTTGGGGAAGGAGTCGGACTCGGTCGTCATGCCTTGACCATATTGGCCATGCGCCCCCTTGTGCGGCCGTGCGCCGAGAGATGCGCGCGCACGGATAGTTATGATCACTAGCGCATAGTGGGTATCAACCAGGTGCCCGCCGCGTGGATTTATCTGCCCCAAGCTTTGACCGCGACCGACCCCCCGACCGACCCCCCATGTCCCTGGGCCCATTGGAGGTGAGCCGCCGTGGCACTCTCGATTTCGGCGGTTGTGCTGCTGGCGATCATCGTCTTCCTGCTGGTCAAGAAGTCAGGCTTGAAGGCCGGGCATGCGGTCGTGTGCATGCTCCTCGGCTTCTACCTGGCCTCCTCGACGATCGCCCCCACGATCAGCGAGCTGACGACCAACATCGCCGGGATGATCGGGAGCATCAACTTCTGACACCGGTGCACCGCCTCCCGGGGACGACCGCCGTGGACGGCTCCCGCGTTGCGGCAACGACCCCGCGGCCTCATAGGGTGGCCCCATGACGGAACTCCCCGGCCGGCGTCTGCTGCTGGTGCACGCGCACCCGGACGACGAGTCGATCAACAACGGCGTCACCATGGCCCGGTACGCGGCCGAGGGTGCGCACGTGACGCTGGTGACCTGCACCCTCGGCGAGCGGGGCGAGGTCATTCCGCCCGCGCTCGCCCACCTGTCCGGAGCCGCGCTCGGCGGGCACCGCAGGGGGGAGCTGGCGGCCGCGATGCGCGCGCTCGGCGTCGAGGACTTCCGGCTGCTCGGCGGGCCCGGGCGGTACGCCGACTCCGGGATGATGGGGCTGTCCGACAACGACGACCCCGGCTGCCTGTGGCAGGCGGACGTCGACGCGGCCGCGGCCCTGCTCGTCGACGTGATCCGCGAGGTGCGCCCGCAGGTGCTCGTCACCTATGACCCGAACGGCGGCTACGGACACCCCGACCACATCCAGGCCCACCGCATCGCCATGCGGGCGGTGGAGCTGGCGGCCGAGGCCGGGTGCCCCGTCGCCAAGGTCTACTGGAACCGCGTGCCGCGCTCCCGCGTGGAGGACGCCTTCGCCCGGCTCCGGGACGACCTGCCCGGCCTGCCGCTCGAGAAGGCGGCCGGCGTCGAGGACGTACCGGGCGTCGTCGACGACGAGCGGATCACCACCGAGATTCACGGTGAGGGCACCCCGTACGCCGCCGCCAAGGCCGCCGCGATGCGCGCGCACGCCACCCAGATCACGGTCGCCGAGCCGTACTTCGTCCTCTCCAACGACCTGGCCCAGCCCCTCCTGACCACCGAGCACTACGAACTGGTGCGCGGCGAGCGGGGCGGCGGCGAGGGACGCGAGAGCGACCTGTTCGCCGGGATCGCGTCATGACCGGCCGCAACGAACCGGCGAGCTCCGCACTGGCCCAGCCGCTGCGCCCGCCCTCGCCCGGACGGGCCGCCCTGTACGTGGGGCTCTTCGTGCTCGGGGCCGTCCTGGGCGTGGCGGGCGCGCTGGTGCAGCCGGCCTGGTTCCCCGGCGGGCTGCTGCTCGCGCTGGCCGCCGAGGCGGGGCTGTGCCTCGGGGCGGGCCGTGCCGTGGGGCGCCGCGGCGGGGCCGTCGCGCCCGCCCTCGGCTGGGCGCTCGCCGTGGTGCTGCTCACCACCAGCCGGCCGGAGGGCGACTTCCTCTTCGCCGCGGGCGCCGGCTCCTATCTCTTCCTGCTCGGCGGGATCGCCGTCGCTGTGATCTGCGCCACCCTCGCGCCGGTGCGGCAACCGGACGGCGGCTCCGCCCGACTTCGCAAGTGACGTACCGCTTCGCCGTGCCGCGGGCGTGCGAGTCCCGTGTGGGTTTCCCCGGCGGTCACGGGATACGCGCGAGAAGTGGCCAGTATGGTGGTGCGCGCCGCCGAGCCGCCCGCTGAAGGCGTGACGGGCGGCGGAGCCAACCGGGAGAACCTGCCTTGAGTCGTGAAACTGACAGTTCGTCCTCCGGGCCCCACGGGCGCGGCGGAGCCGCATACCCGTCGGGCACCCCGCCCTACGGGACACCCACGGCTTCCGACGCCGGTGCGGACGCGGGCCGTTCGGCCGCGCGACCGGAGGAGCGCAAGACCGAGACGACGCTGACCACCCGGATCCGGATCAACATCCCCGGGTCGCGGCCCATTCCGCCGGTCGTCGTGCGCAAGCCCGTCGCGGAGGGCGCGGACGGCGCGGAGGGCGCCGACGACACGGAGACGACGGGCCGGCGGCCCGCGCCGGCACCGAGCGCCGCCGCACCCGCGGCCGCCGCCCCCGAGGCTCCCGCCGAGGCCGCCCAGCCCGCCGAGGAGAAGCCGACCAGCGACTGGTTCGCGCCACGCAAGTCGGGCGCGGGCAAGGGCACTCCGGGTGGCGGCTCCACCAACGGTGCCGGTCTGCCGGGCGGTTCGGGCCCGGCCGCCGGAGGCCCGGGGGCAGCGGGCCCGGGCCCCGCGGGCGCGGGTGCCTCGGGTGCCGGTGCGCGGCCGGGCGGCGGGAGTGGCCGTCCCGGTGGTGTCGTCGGCTCCATGAGCGCACCCGGCGGCTCCCGGCCCGGCTCCGCGGGCGGCGCCGCCCGCTCCGGTGCGACCGGCGGACCCGTGGCGCCCGGCCACGGTGGCGGCACCGGTTCCTTCGACGTGACCGAGGCGCTGGCCGCCGGTCCGCTGGGCGGCAACGGCAACGGGAACAGCGCAGGCAACGGCGCAGGCAACAGCAGCAGCAACGGCACCCGGCCCGGTGCCGACGCCGGTACCGGACCGCGCCGCGACGACCTGCCGTACTTCGCGGGGGAGGGGCAGACCGCCCCGGGCCCCGGTGCCCCCGGCGAGCAGCACAACGGCCTGAACGGGCAGTCCCCGTACGGCACCGGGCCCCAGGGCCCCGCGGGACCGACGAGCGGCCCCGCCACCGGCGACAGCCGGCTGTCGCCGCCCCCGGTCGGCGACCTCGGCGACCTGGGGATGCCCGCGGGACCCGGAGCGCCGGGCGGGCCGCGCGAGACCGCGCCGAACGGCCTGCGCGGACCGGGAGGACCCGGCGCCCCGGGCGGCCCCGGCAGGCCCGCGGGCCCCGGTCCCGGCGCGGGCCCGGACGCCGGCCGGCCCGGCCCCGGCGGCGGGCTCAGCGACGACACCGCGATCCTGACCCCGCAGCGGCCGGTCCCCCCCGGCGCGGGCAACCCGGACAACGTCTCCGGCAACACCGTGACCAGCGGCATCCCCGTCGTACCGGGCGAGCGCACCGCACCGTTCCCGCCCGCCACCGGCGACCGGCCGCTGCCGCACACGCCGCCCAAGCTGCCCGAGCCGGTCTCCGCGCCCCCGGCGAGCCCCGCCAAGCCCGCCAAGAAGAAGGGGCGCGGGAAGCTCCCGCTGCTCGTCGGCGGTCTGGTCGTCGTCGCCGGTGTCACCTACGGCGCCGGTCTGCTGATGAACCGCTCCGACGTGCCCAAGGGCACCACCGTGCTCGGCGTCGACATCGGCGGCGGCACCCGCGACGACGCCGTGGAGAAGCTGGACAAGGCCCTGGGCGAGCGTGCGGCCAAGCCGCTCAAGCTCACGGTGGGCGGCGACACCGTCACCCTGAAGCCGGACCAGGCGGGTCTCCAGCTCGACACCCAGGCCACGGCCAGCGACGCGGCGACGAGCGACTACAACCCGGTGTCCGTGATCGGCTCGCTCTTCGGCCAGAAGCGGGTCGTCGAGCCGGTCATGCCCGTCGACGAGGAGAAGCTGCACGCCGCCCTGGAGAACGCCGCGGGCGGGGCCGGTTCGGTGACCGAGGGCACCATCAAGTTCGAGTCGGGCAAGGCCGTCCCCGTGTACGGCAAGGCCGGCAAGGGCATAGACGTGGCCAAGTCCGCCGAGGCCGTGCAGGCCGCGTACCGCGCCCAGGTGGAGACCGGCACCGCCACCGCGGTGAACGTGCCGACGACCACCAAGGAGCCCACGGTCTCCAAGGCCGAGGTCGACCGGATGCTGAAGGAGTTCGCCGAGCCGGCCATGTCGGACCGCGTGACCGTGCAGACGGACCCGGCCCACTCCATCCCGATGAGCCCCGAGAAGTCGCTGTGGAAGTTCCTCCGGGTCACGGCCGTCGACGGCAAGCTCGTCGACAAGCCCGACCTGAACGCCCTCAAGGAGCTGTACGGCCAGACCTTCGACGGAGTGCTCATCACCCGGGCCAACGGTGAGAAGACCGCCGTCACCCCGCAGGACGTCTACGGCGCCATGCGCCAGGCACTGAAGAGCAAGACCGACCGGGTGGCCGTCATCGACACCGACCCCAGCTGACCCGGTCACGGCAGAGGGGCGCCCGGCACTCGCCGGGCGCCCCTCGCGCCGTACCCGGCCGGGAACCGCATGACATCTGTCATCCCGCACCCGGGACCGCCGACACTGCCGGGCGCCCGCCCCCCGCGGCCACGATGGGGCCATGACGAGGACAACGGTGGTCGGCTTCGACCAGGTGACCAAGGCGTACGGCGACGTCCGGGCCGTCGACGGGCTGACACTCGCCCTGCACCCCGGGCAGACCGTGGCCCTGCTGGGCCCGAACGGGGCGGGCAAGTCGACCACGCTCGACCTGCTGCTCGGCCTCAGGCGCCCCGACGCCGGCACCGTGCGGGTGTTCGGCACCGAACCCCGCGAGGCCATCGTCGCCGGACGGGTCGGTGCCATGCTGCAGAGCGGCGGCCTGATGGACGAGATCACGGTCGCCGAGATCGTCCGGCTGGCCTGCGCGCTGCACCCCAAGGCCCACCCGGTCGCCGAGGTGCTGGCCCGCGCCGGACTCACCAAGATCGCCGACCGCCGGGTCGACAAGCTCTCCGGCGGCCAGGCCCAGCGGGTCCGATTCGCGCTCGCAACCGCGGGCGACAGTGACCTGATCGTCCTGGACGAGCCCACCACCGGCATGGACGTGACCGCCCGCCAGGCCTTCTGGGCCACCATGCGCGAGCAGGCCGACCAGGGCCGCACCGTGCTCTTCGCCACGCACTACCTGGAGGAGGCCGACGCCATCGCCGACCGGGTGATCGTCCTGCACCGGGGCCGGCTGCTGGCCGACGGCACCGCCGCCGAGATCAAGGCCAGGGCCGGAGCCCGCCGGATCTCCTTCGAGCTGGACGGCGGCCCGGACGGGACCGTCGACGAGGCGGCGCTGCGCGCGCTGCCCCACCTGACCTCGCTCACGGTGTCCCCGAGCGGCTCCGCCGCAGGCCCCGGCACGACCGTGCGCATCCAGTCCTCCGACGCCGACGCCACCGCGCACGCCCTGTACCGCCTCGGCCTCTACCCCCGCAACCTCGAAGTCGCCGGCCTCGGACTCGAGCAGGCCTTCGTCGCCCTCACCGCCGCCGAGGAGGCCAAGCAGCCGTGAACAGCCTGATCAAGCTCGAACTCACCCGGGCGCTGCGCAACCGCAAATTCCTGTTCTTCTCGGTGATCTACCCCTCGGCCCTGTTCCTGCTGATCGCGGGCAGCGCCGACGGCACCGCCGAGGTCGACGGCACCGGACTGACCCTGCCGACCTTCTTCATGGTCTCGATGGCCTCCTTCGGCGCCCTGACCGCCGTGCTGATGGGCAACAGCGAGCGCATCGCCAAGGAACGCGAGAGCGGCTGGGTGCGCCAGCTGCGGCTGACCGCCCTCCCGGGCCGCGGCTACGTCCTCGCCAAGACCGCGAGCGCCGCCGTCGTCAGCCTGCCCTCCATCGTCGTCGTCTTCGTCGTCGCCGCGGCCGTGAAGGACGTACGCCTGGAGGCCTGGCAGTGGCTCGCCCTCACCGGTGTGATCTGGGCCGGCAGCCTGGTCTTCGCCGCGCTCGGCGTGGCCATCGGGTACCTGGCGACCGGGGACGCGGTGCGGCCCATCACGATGATCGTGTACTTCGGCCTGTCCATGCTCGGCGGCCTGTGGATGCCCACCACCACCTTCCCGCAGTGGCTGCGGGACATCGCCGAGTGGCTGCCCACGCACGCGTACGCTGCCCTCGGGCAGTCGATCGAACAGAGTCACGCCCCGCACGCACAGGACCTCGCCGTCCTCGCCGTCTACTTCGTGCTCTTCGCGGGCGGCGCGGCCTGGCTGTACCGGAAGGACACGCTGAAGGCGTGAGCGGCGTCGGCATCGGGCAGCGCCCGGAGAACCGCAGGCAGAAGACCGTCAAGGTGATGTGGACGGCCATCTGGCTGGCCTATCTGAGCGCCCCCGTCAGCGACCTGCTGCACGGCGGTCACGCCGCCGGTGTCCAGGTCCTCGGCTGGACCGGCCTGGTCGCCTTCGTGGTCTGGTACATGCTGCTGCTCTTCCGCACCGGCCGCGGCGACCGGACCCGGCTGGTCCTCGGCTCCCTCGCCGTCCTCGCGGCCCAGTCCACGCTCCTCGCCCTCACCCTGGGCCGCGAGTGGCTGGTCCTCTTCGTGTACGTCGCGATCGCCTCCGGTGCCGCCCTGCCGCCGCGGCTGGCCCGCTGGACGATCCCGGGCGCCTCGGCGCTGCTCACGGTCGTCGCGCTCGCGGTGCCGGACGGGACCTCCTTCATCGCCGCGCTGCTGCTCCCGGCGCTGCTGGGCGGCTTCGCCATGACCGGTGTGCGCGAGCTGATCCGGACCACCATCGCGCTGCGCGAGGCCCGCGCCACCGTCGCCCAGCTCGCCGCCAACGAGGAACGGCTGCGCCTCGCCCGCGACCTGCACGACCTGCTGGGCCACTCGCTCTCCCTGATCACCCTGAAGAGCGAGCTGGCGGGCCGCATGCTGCCCGCCCACCCCGACAAGGCCGCCCAGCAGGTCGCCGACATCGAACAGGTCAGCCGCCAGGCCCTGGTCGACGTCCGGGAGGCCGTCACCGGCTACCGCCGCGCCCGCCTCAGCACCGAACTGGCGGGCGCCAAGGTCGCGTTGACGGCCGCGGGGGTGGTCGCCGAGCTGCCCGGCGAACCGGACCTGACCGGCGTCCCCGAGGAGTCCGAGACGGCCCTCGCCTGGGCACTGCGCGAGGCGGTCACCAACGTCGTACGGCACAGCGGTGCCCGGCGCTGCGTGGTGGAGCTGCTGGGGCGCCAGACACTGGACGGCGCGGTGCTCGAACTGTTGGTGGAGGACAACGGCTCCGGCCGCCCCGCCGCCGCGAGCACCCCCGGCAACGGTCTCACCGGGCTCGCCGAACGCCTGGAGAAGGCGGGCGGCACACTGGAGGCGGGCGGGACCCACCGGGGATTCCGGCTGGTCGCCCGCGTCCCGGCGGCCGCCCGCGCCGACATAGGATCCGGGGCATGAGCCGCACGATCAAGGTCCTGCTTGCGGAGGACCAGGCGATGGTCCGCGAGGCACTGGCCGCCCTGCTCGGCCTGGAGGAGGACATCGAGGTCGTCGCCCAGGTGGCGCGCGGCGACGAGGTGCTGGACGCCGCCCGCGCCCACGGCGTCGACGTGGCCCTGCTGGACATCGAGATGCCCGGCGCGACCGGCATCGAGGCGGCGGCCCTGCTCCACCGGGAACTCCCGGCCGTGAAGCTGGTCGTCCTCACCACCTTCGGCCGCCCCGGCTACCTGCGCAGCGCCATGGAGTCCGGCGCCGACGCCTTCCTGGTCAAGGACGCCCCGGCCGCCCAGCTCGCCGCAGCGGTGCGCAAGGTGCTGGCGGGCGAGCGGGTCATCGACCCGACCCTGGCGGCGGCGGCCCTCGCCGAGGGCGCCAACCCCCTGACCGACCGCGAACGCGAGGTCCTCCGCGCCGCCGCCGACGGCTCCACCAACGCCGAACTCGCCACGGCCCTCCACCTCTCCCAGGGCACGGTCCGCAACTACCTCTCCACGGCCATCCAGAAACTGGCGGTCCGGAACAGGGCGGAAGCGGTCCAGGTGGCCAGGAACAAGGGCTGGCTGTAAAGCACTCAGCTGCGGGCAGTCGTGCCGCTGGGGCGATGGGGGTCCCCCCCGCGCGAGCGAAGCCGAGCGTGGGGGAGGGCGGGCGCAGGCGGCATCCTGTCAGCGCGGGCAAGCGACCCCACCCCCCGGCTCGCACCCACCGACGCTCAGTTCAGCATCGCCCGAGCCGCCCGGGCCTCCCCCCGCACCTCCTCCGCGACCGCCTGATCCACCGCCGCCACCACCTCCGCGTACGCCTCCAACTCCCCGGCCCCCGCCGAGAACTCCCCCCGCTGCACCAGCAACCGCGCCCGCTCGTACCGCAACCGCGCCGCATGCGCCGGCAACAGCAGCGCCAGGTCGACCGCCCACAGCCCCACCGCCGACTGCTCCGGCCGCCGGGCCGCCCACGCCCGGATGTTGTTCAGCACCCGCGACACGACGTCCAACGGCGCCGCGGGCTCCAGCATCGACGGCCGCAGCCCGGCCCCCGTCGCGCCCGCGACCAGCACCTCCGCGTCCTGCCCGGTCAGCAGCCGCCCCCCGTCGAACGGGTCGACGAGCACCCGCTCCTCCAGCGACCCGGACGGCGACCCGGACAGAGACCCGGTCGGCGACCCCGGCACCGGCTCCGACTCCGCCCCGAACCCGACCACGAAGTGCCCCGGCAACGCGACCCCGTACACCGGCGCCCCCGCCCGCCGGGCCACCTCCAGCCACACCACCGACAGCAGGATCGGCAGCCCGCGCCGCCGCCGCAGCACCTCGTGCAGCAGCGACGACTCCAGCCGCTGGTAGTCGGCCGCGACCCCGTGGAACCCGTACCGCTCGCCCAGCAGGTCCCGCAGCGCCACCGCCCAGGCCCGCGGCGTACCCGGCCGGAACGGGAGCTGTCCGGCCAGCCGGTCCAGTTCCACCTGCGCGGCGTCCAGCCCCGCCTCGTCCAGGGTCCCGTCCGCCTCCGCGCCCACCAGCAGGCACAGCGTGGCCAGGTCGGGCCGCTCGGACCGGGCCTCTTCGGCGAACCGCCGGCGCAGTTCGGCCGAACGTTCCGGCGACGGGGGCTGGGGTGGCTGAGGATGACGCATGCCCCAATCGTGCCCTTTCACAGCGATGTCACGGCGACGGGTCACCGGTCCGTCCCGGCGTCCCCGGGCTCCCGGTAGTGGTGGTAGGCGTGGTGCGCGGCGAAGCCCGTCCCGGCGTACAGCGCCCGGGCCCCCGCGTTGTCCGTCTCCACCTGGAGCCACGCCGCCGACGCGCCCTCGTCGAGCGCCCGCCGGGCCAGCGCGGCCAGCACGGCGGTCGCGAGCCCCCGGCGCCGCTGCGCGGGGTCGACCTCGACGGCCGCGAAGGAGGCCCAGCGCCCGTCCACGACACACCGGCCGATCGCCGCCGGGATGCCCGGGCCGTCCGCGGCCGCGCCGGGCACCGACGCGAACCACACCGACGGCCCGCCGCCCAGCACCCGCAGGGCCACGTCGCTCACACCCTTGCGCTGGTACCGCGCCAGCCAGGCCTCGTCCGCCTCCCGGGACAGGACCACACCGGCGCCCTCGGCCCGGTCGGCGACCGGAGCCAGCGCGCCGGTCCACACCTCGGCCGTCACCTCCCGGACCCAGCCCCGCCGCTCCAGCTCCGCGCAGAGCAGCTCCTGGGTGCCCTCGGCGCCGGTGGCGGTCTGGACGTACGCGGGCAGCCCGCGCTCGCGGTACCAGCGGCGTACGGCCGTCAGCGCCTCGTCGAGCGGCAGGCCCGGATCGCCCAGCGGCAGTACGGAGTTGGCCCGCCGGGTGAAGCCCCCGGCCGCCCGCAGCTCCCAGGCGCCGAGCCGCTCGCTCTCCACCGGGGGCCAGGCCCGCGCGGCGACACGCGCCAGCTCCTCGTAGGACGCCGCGGGGCCGCGGCGGCGGGCCGGCGCGGGCGGCACGACCTTTCCGGCGACCAGGTCGGACTCGGCGACACGGACGCTCTCGCCACTCTTTCGTGTGATCAGCAGCACACCGTCGGTCCATGATGTGAGAACACCGACCGTGTCGGTGAACCTCTGACCTGCGACACCAGCGTCGCTCAAGCGCCGTACGGAGACTCGTTTACCCACGTCAGCAGCGGTGATACGGACCTCAAGTCGCCCTGCGGCAGAGATTTCCACGGGTCTGTCCACCCCTCCTGTTCGGATCATGCCCAAGAACGGAGATACTAGGGGCGGGCATCGACGACGCCGCGCTCCCGCGCGCCAGGCGGCGGAGCCTGAGGAGGCCCGCCAGCGCCCTATCGAGGAGGAACGACAGCGTGACCTACGTCATCGCGCAGCCTTGTGTCGACGTGAAGGACAAGGCGTGCATCGAGGAGTGCCCGGTCGACTGCATCTACGAGGGCCAGCGGTCCTTGTACATCCACCCGGACGAATGCGTCGACTGTGGTGCCTGTGAGCCGGTCTGCCCGGTCGAGGCGATCTTCTACGAGGACGACACTCCCGAGGAGTGGAAGGACTACTACAAGGCGAACGTCGAGTTCTTCGACGAGCTCGGTTCGCCGGGCGGCGCCAGCAAGCTGGGGCTGATCGAGCGCGACCACCCCTTCGTCGCCGCGCTGCCGCCGCAGAACCAGTAAGAGCGGCCCGCACTCGCGCCGCCTCGGTCCCGTACGGCCCGGTCACCCCGATCGGCGCCGCACGGGACCGAGGCGTTTGCCGTGCCGGGCACTCACGAGGAAAGGGAGCCACCCACCGTGTCCGCAGTCTCCGACCGCCCACCCGTCGCCCACCACCGCCCTTCCAACGAGTCGCTGCGCGACCGCCTTCCCGTCTTCCCCTGGGACAAGCTGGAGCCGTACAAGAAGACGGCCGCGGCCCACCCCGGCGGCATCGTCGACCTCTCGGTCGGCACCCCGGTCGACCCGGTCCCCGAGCTGATCCAGAAGGCCCTGGTCGACGCGGCGGACTCCCCGGGCTACCCCACCGTCTGGGGTACCCCGGCGCTGCGCGACGCGATCACCGGCTGGGTGGAGCGCCGCCTCGGCGCCCGCGACGTCACCCACCGCCACGTTCTCCCGATCGTCGGCTCCAAGGAACTCGTCGCCTGGCTCCCCACCCAGCTGGGCCTCGGCCCCGGCGACAAGGTGGCCTTCCCGCGCCTGGCCTACCCGACGTACGAGGTCGGCGCGCGCCTGGCCCGCGCGGAGTACGAGGCGTACGACGACCCCACGGACCTGGACCCGGCCGGCCTGAAGCTCCTCTGGCTCAACTCCCCGTCCAACCCGACCGGCAGGGTCCTGGCCAAGGCCGACCTGACCAGGATCGTGGCCTGGGCCCGCGAGCACGGCGTCCTCGTCGTCTCGGACGAGTGCTACCTGGAGCTGGGCTGGGAGGCCGACCCGGTCTCGGTCCTGCACCCGGACGTCAACGGCGGCTCGTACGACGGCCTGGTCGCCGTCCACTCGCTCTCCAAGCGCTCCAACCTCGCCGGCTACCGCGCGGCATTCCTGGCCGGCGACCCGGCCGTCCTGGGCCCGCTCCTGGAGATCCGCAAGCACGGCGGCATGATGACCTCGGCGCCGACGCAGGCCGCCGTGGTGGCGGCCCTCGGCGACGACGAGCACGTCCGCGTCCAGCGCGAGCGCTACGCGGCCCGCCGCGCCGTCCTGCGCGAGGCCCTGCTCGGCCACGGCTTCCGCATCGAGCACAGCGAGGCCAGCCTCTACCTCTGGGCCACCCGCGACGAGTCCTGCTGGGACACGGTCGCCCACCTCGCCGACCGCGGCATCCTGGTGGCCCCGGGCGACTTCTACGGCCCGGCAGGAGAAAACTTCGTCCGCGTAGCCCTCACGGCAACGGACGACCGAGTCCAGGAAGCAGCAGCCCGCCTGAAGCCCTGACCCCGCCCCCACCGCTGTGGGCAATCGTTCCGCCCCCGCTGTGGGCAATCGTTCCGCAGGGCGGAACGGGTGGGCACAGCCCTCAACGCCGGGCACGGCTCAACAAACGCCCACTGCACCGACGTAGGTAAGCAGGCAAGCAAAACGCCGGGCCCTGGGAACCCCAGGACCCGGCGCCGTACAAGCCCGGCGCAGCCGCCGTCAGCCGATCGGAAGCCCCTGCACCGGCAGCCCACCCTTGCCCAGCGCGTCCGTCGGCAGCCCACCCTTCGTGGCGGTCGCCGCCGTGTCACCCACGAGGTCCCCGGCGGAGCCCGCCGCGTCCCCGGCCGCGTTCTGCGCCGCCGGCGTGGCCTTCTTGACGACCGATCCACCGGTCTTGCCGGCCGTCGGCACGGCCTTCTTGACGGCCTTGCCGCCGGTGTCGCCCGCGGTCTCGGTGACGCTCTCGGCCGCGGAGGCGGCGGTGTTGCCGACGTTCGCCCCGTCCAGGGCGGTCAGTCCCCCGAGGTTCGGGGTGGCCGGCAGTTCGGTCGCCGCACCGGCGGAGCCGGCCGCACCGACCCCGGCAGCCGCTCCCGCAGCGACGAGCAGCGCGGCACGGGCGATCCGGCGGGTCAGGGGGAGGGACATGATGCTCCTTGGACGTAAGTCGACAACGACGATGGAAAATCCGACCGGGCCCGGAGGACGACCGGTGAGTCACCGGAGAGTGATCGACCGGGCTCGGACGCAGTGACTACCGCTCGAAGGCGACGAAGGTTGCGGCGGCCCAACGTAAAGAGTTGGTAATGCGTCGCATTATCAGGTGCACAGAAAAACGGGCAAAAGGGCGCCGGTCGGAAAGTCTGCTGAATCCTTACGGCCCTTGATTTTTCTGGGCTTCGACCCGTTCGGGGGTGAGGGTGCGAAAGCCCGTGCTCCGCGTCGACTTCGCGCCGAAGCGGGTCACCCGCGCAGATGACGCTTCGTACGGGCGCGCTACCGGGCGGAGGTGATCCGCACCGCTCCCGCCGCCCGCTCCGCGCCCTTGGCGCCCGAGGTGCGTGTCGGGTTCCACTTGCTGTCCGTGTTGCCCGCGGTCCACTCCCGGCCCGCGTAGGTGACCCGCTGGATGTGCAGCGAGGAGGCGTTGGCCACCGCCCAGTGCGCCAGCTGCCAGCCGCGCCGCCCGCGCTCGGCGTCCGAGCCGGAACCGCTGCCGCCGGTCACCGGCAGCGTCACCGTCCGCTCGTCGGAGCCGGACGCGGGCCGCGGCGAGGCGGAGCCGCCGCCTGCTTCCGCGCCGCCCGCTTCCGCGCCGGCCGGCTGGAGCACGTCGTGTCCGAAGTCCCGTACCAGTGCCGCGCGTACCGCGTCCGGCCCCTTCTCCCGGGTCGGACCCGGGAGCCCGTCGCAGGTCAGGGTGGCCGCGGACCGCCCGGTGAGCGCTGCGGCGAGCAGCGCGGCGTCCGGTTCGTGCTTGGCGTAGGCGTCCGGGAAGGCGCTGCGCTGCACGCGCTGGGCGGCGTCGGTCAGCGGCAGGTCCAGGTAGCCGGGGATCTCGACCAGGTGGTCGTAGAACAGGCCCGCCGAGTACGCCGGGTCCATGATCTGCGCGGGCTTGCCCCAGCCCTGTGAGGGGCGCTGCTGGAACAGGCCCAGCGAGTCCTTGTCGCCGTGGTCCAGGTTGCGCAGCGCCGACTCCTGCAGCGCGGTCGCCAGCGCGATCGTCACGGCCCGCTCGGGCAGCTTGCGCGCGGTGCCCACGGCGGTGATCGTCGCCGCGTTCACCGCCTGCTCCGGCGTGAACTCGTAGGTCGTCCGCCCGCCCTCGCCGCCGGACACCTTGCACCCCGGTGCGCCCCCGCCCCCGGTGACGTACTGCACGGTCAGGTAACCGGCGACCGCGAGCAGGGCCATGGCGGCGGCGCCCGAACGGGCGAGGCGGCCACGGCGTTTGCGGGGTGGGGACGGCTGGAGCACGCGTACAAGGTACTGGAGGGTAGGGTCCGGTGTCCGCCGGGTACGCACTCTGCCCGAAAGGGCAGGGCGCTAGGGTCGGGGCCATGGCCGATACCCCGCTTGACCTCACGTTGGACGCCGCGGAGCTTACCGCGCGGCTCGTCGACTTCCCGTCCGAGAGCGGCACCGAGGAGCCCCTGGCGGACGCGATCGAGAGCGCCCTGCGGGCCCTGCCCCACTTGTCGGTCGAGCGGTACGGCAACAACGTCGTCGCCCGCACCGGCCTGGGCCGCGCGGAGCGCGTGATCCTGGCCGGCCACATCGACACCGTGCCGATCGCCGGCAACGTCCCGTCCCGGCTGGACGAGGACGGCGTGCTGTGGGGCTGCGGCACCTGCGACATGAAGGCGGGCGTCGCCGTCCAGCTGCGCATCGCGGCCACCGTCCCGGCCCCCAACCGCGACCTGACCTTCGTCTTCTACGACAACGAGGAGGTCGCCGCCGAGCTGAACGGCCTGAAGCACGTCGCCGAGGCCCACCCCGAGTGGCTGGAGGGCGACTTCGCGGTGCTTCTCGAACCCTCCGACGGCCAGGTGGAGGGCGGCTGCCAGGGCACCCTGCGGGTGCTGCTGAAGACGGCGGGGGAGCGGGCGCACTCCGCGCGCTCCTGGATGGGCGCCAACGCCATCCACGCCGCCGCCCCGATCCTCGCCCGCCTGGCGGAGTACAAGCCCCGGTACCCGGTCATCGACGGCCTGGAGTACCGCGAGGGCCTCAACGCGGTCGGCATCACGGGCGGGGTCGCGGGCAACGTCATCCCCGACGAGTGCGTGGTCACCGTCAACTTCCGCTACGCCCCCGACCGCAGCCCGGAGGAGGCCCTCGCCCATGTGCGCGAGGTCTTCGCGGACTGCGGGGTGACGGAGTTCGTGGTCGACGACCACAGCGGCGCCGCGCTGCCGGGCCTGTCGCACCCGGCCGCGGCGGCCTTCATCGAGGCGGTGGGCGGCACCCCGCAGCCGAAGTACGGCTGGACCGACGTGTCCCGTTTCGCCGCGCTCGGCGTCCCCGCGGTCAACTACGGCCCCGGCAACCCGCACCTGGCGCACAAGCGCGACGAGCGGGTCGAGGTGGCGAAGATCCTCGCGGGCGAGGAGCGCCTGCGCGCCTGGCTGACGGCGTGATCCACCCGGGCCGCGACGGGTTTGGGCCGCTGCGTGGCGGACATGCTGAGGTCCCTTGTACGTAACCCGCGTAGATCTACGCTGAGGTGGAACGATCCGCAACTGGAGGGAGCGCGCATGGCTACCGGCAACCCCGAGGGCAAGAAGCGGCCACCGGAGGAGCAGCGCCTGGGCCCCGTCCTCCGGCGGCGGGGCCAGGTGCAGGAGAGCACCACGGACCAGCGCCTGCTGGACGAACGCGCCCCGACGGACTGGGTGCACACCGACCCCTGGCGCGTCCTGCGCATCCAGTCGGAGTTCATCGAGGGCTTCGGCACGCTCGCCGAACTGCCGCCCGCCATCAGCGTCTTCGGCTCCGCCCGCACCCCGGTGGACTCGCCCGAGTACGACGCCGGCGTGCGGCTGGGCCGCGGCCTGGTCGAGGCGGGCTTCGCCGTCATCACCGGCGGCGGACCCGGCGCCATGGAGGCGGCCAACAAGGGCGCCCTGGAGGCGAAGGGCACCTCGGTCGGCCTGGGTATCGAGCTGCCCTTCGAGCAGGGGCTCAACCCCTACGTCGACATCGGCCTGAACTTCCGCTACTTCTTCGTCCGCAAGATGATGTTCGTGAAGTACGCGCAGGGCTTCGTCGTCCTGCCCGGCGGCCTTGGCACCCTCGACGAACTCTTCGAGGCCCTCACCCTGGTGCAGACCCAGAAGGTGACCCGCTTCCCCATCGTCCTGTTCGGCTCCGCGTACTGGGGCGGGCTGGTCGACTGGCTCCGCGGCACCCTGGTGGCCCAGGGCAAGGCCGCGGAGAAGGACCTCATGCTGTTCCACGTCACGGACGACGTGGACGAGGCCGTGGCCCTGGTCTCCAAGGAGGCGGGCCGGTAGTCGCCGGTCACGGGCCGGGACCCTTGCCGGGGTGAGCGTCCGGGCGTGGGCGGGGCCCTAGGCCAGGCCCCGCCGGGCCACCGCAGGCGCCCGGTGCCCGGCGATCGTCGCCACCATGTCCAGCACCTGCCGGGTCTCCGCCACCTCGTGCACCCGGTACACCCGGGCCCCCAGCCACGCCGAGACCGCGGTCGTCGCGAGCGTGCCGATCAGCCGTTCCTTCACGGGCCGGTCCAGGGTCTCCCCGACGAAGTCCTTGTTCGACAGGGACACCAGCACCGGCCACCCCGTCTCCACCATCTCCCCGAGCCGCCGGGTCGCCTCCAGGCTGTGCCGGGTGTTCTTCCCGAAGTCGTGCCCCGGGTCGATCAGCACCGACTCCCGCGGCACCCCCAGTCCCACCGCGCGCTCGGCCAGCCCCAGGGTCACCTGCAGGATGTCCGCCATGACGTCGTCGTACGTCACCCGGTGCGGCCGCGTGCGCGGCTCGGCGCCGCCCGCGTGGGTGCACACCAGCCCCACCCCGTACCGGGCCGCGACCTCCGCGAGCTTCGGGTCGACCCCGCCCCAGGCGTCGTTCAGCAGGTCCGCCCCCGCCTCGCACACGGCCTCGCCGACCTCGTGCCGCCAGGTGTCCACGCTGATCACGACGTCCGGGAACCGCCGCCGGACCTCCGCGACGAAGCCCACCGTCCGCCGCGCCTCCTCCGCGGCCGACACCTCGTCCCCGGGGCCGGCCTTCACCCCGCCGATGTCGATGATGGCGGCGCCCTCGGCCACGGCCTGCTCCACGCGCGCGAGGGCGGGCTCGTCGCGGAAGGTCGCCCCCTGGTCGTAGAAGGAGTCCGGGGTCCGGTTCACGATCGCCATGATCACCGGCTCGTGCACCGCGAATTCACGCCTGCCCAGCCTGAGCATCCCCTGTGACATCTCCTCGTCCACACCGTTCTCTCGTGCCGTTCCCGACCTCGGGCGCGCGGTCCTTCGACGGCCGCGGCGCCGACTGTCAGACTCGCATGGCACGATCGGACCCGACACAACCGACTCCGGCGATGCCGCCGGCCCGACTCCTACCGGACTCCGACTCCGACCCGACCATGGGGGCCCCAGCGATGGTCATGTTCCTGTTCCTCGTCATCGCGCTGGCCGTCGTCGTGGCCGCGGTGACGCTCGCCGTGGTGAGCGGCGGCGAGAGCGGGCCGCTGCCCGACGCCGCGCCCGAGCGGGTACGGGACGCGCTGCCCCCCGACCGCCCGGTGGACCGCGGCGACGTGGAGCGGCTGCGCTTCCCGCTGGTGGTCCGCGGCTACCGCATGGCGGACGTCGACGACGCCCTCGGCCGCCTCGGCGCCGAGCTGGCCGAGCGGGACGCCCGGATCGCCGACCTGGAGTCCGCGCTGGCGGGCGCCCGGGCCGCGGCGGCCCACCGCCACGTCGTCATGGACAAGCCGGCCCAGGAGGAGCAGCAGTGAGCGCCGGGGAGGCCCTCGCGGGCCCGGACGGCGCGCTGCGCTGCCCCTGGGCGCTGTCCACCGAGGACTACGTCACGTACCACGACGACGAGTGGGGCCGCCCGGTCCACGGCGACGACGCCCTGTACGAGCGGCTCAGCCTGGAGGCCTTCCAGTCCGGCCTGTCCTGGATCACCATCCTGCGCCGCCGCACCGGCTTCCGCAGCGCCTTCGCCGGCTTCGAGATCGCCAAGGTCGCCGCCTTCACCGACGCCGACCGCGAGCGCCTGCTCGCCGACGCGGGCATCATCCGCAACCGCGCCAAGATCGACGCGACCCTGGTCAACGCGCGCGTGCTGGCCGAGTGGGCCCCCGGCGACCTGGACGAGCTGATCTGGTCGTACGCACCGGACCCGGCCGGGCGACCGGTCCCGAACACCCTCGCCGACGTCCCCGCCGTCACACCGGAGTCCACGGCGCTGTCCAAGGCCCTGAAGAAGCGGGGCCTGCGCTTCGTCGGGCCGACGACGGCATACGCGCTGATGCAGGCGTGCGGGCTGGTCGACGACCACCTGGCGGCCTGCGTGGCCCGCCGGACCTGAGCACCCGGCGGACGCGGGCGGGCCGGGTCGGCTACCGGCCCAGGTACGTCGGCTTCGCCTTCTCCACGAACGCCCGCACCGCGATCGCGTGGTCCTCGGAGGCGCCCGCCCGTGCCTGCAGCTCCTCCTCCTTGTCCAGCGTCTCCGACAGCGAGTGCGTCAGCCCGTACGCCATCGCCTCCTTCAGCGCCGCGTACGCCACCGTCGGCCCCTCGGCCAGCGCGCGCGCCGTCTTCTCGGCCTCGGCGCGCAGCTCGGCGGCCGGCACGACCCGGGTGGCGATACCCAGCTCGTACGCCTCCTGCGCGCCGATGTTGCGCGGGAAGAGCAGCAGGTCGGCGGCGCGGCCGGGGCCGACGACGCGCGGCAGCGCCCAGGAGACGCCGGAGTCCGCGGTGAGCGCCACGCCGGCGAAGGAGGTGTTGAACGCCGCCGTGTCCGCGACGATCCGGTAGTCCGCCGCGAGCGCGAAGCCGAGGCCCGCCCCGGCCGCCACCCCGTTCACCGCGGCGACCACCGGCTTCTCGGCGCCGGCCAGCGCCCGGACGATCGGGTTGTAGTGCTCGCGCACGGTGCTCATCGTCTGCCCCGAGCCGGTCTCGCGGTCGGCGGCCAGCAGGCCGATGTGCTCCTTGAGGTCCTGCCCGACGCAGAACGCCCGCTCCCCGGCCGCGGTCAGCAGCACCGCGCGTACGGCGTCGTCCGCCGCCGCGGAGCGCACCGCGTCCCGGAGCGCGACCTTGGTCTCGATGTTCAGCGCGTTCATCGCCTCGGGGCGGTTCAGCGTGATCGTCGCGAGCCCGTCGCTCACCTCGTAGAGCACGGTGTCGGCCATGGGAAATCCCCTCCGCGTCGTGTCATGCAGTGTCATGCAGTGGTCGTGCGGCGCCATGCGGTGGCAGGCGTCCGGGAGACAGCATGACGGAGATCACCGGGAACGGATCGTTCATGCGGTGTGACCTGCGTCAAAGAATTCCGGTCCGTATCCATTCGGTGGAAGTGGGTGAGGGCGCGCAGTATCGCAGTCACATCGCCGAATTGAGTGGTTTTGCTCGCGCGCGTTGCCCAAGCGATGCCGACCGATGTTGGTCATCGGGTCCTGGGATGCGGGATAATGGCTGGGAAGCAATGTGTTCGATGCCGGTGTCGCGCGTCCTTGCCGGATTGCGCGTGCCCTCACGGGCCGTCGCCGGTGACGGTGAGCTGGTATCAGGAAGGGGAACGAGCATGGCGGCCATGAAGCCGCGGACGGGCGATGGCCCGCTCGAGGTGACCAAGGAGGGGCGGGGCATCGTCATGCGCGTTCCGCTCGAAGGCGGCGGGCGGCTCGTCGTCGAGCTGACCCCCGACGAGGCCGACGCGCTCGGCGACGCCCTCAAGAAGGTCGTCGGCTGACGCGCGAGCGACCATACCCGTTCAGTCGCCCCGGTACCGCACCTGGTGCCGGGGCGACTGTCGTGCGACGGCCTTCCCGGGCGCCGGTGCCCTTCTCCTGGGCCCCTCAGCGCTTCACGGCGCACAGCAGCCCGTCGCCCACCGGGAGCAGTGACGGCACCAGCTCCTGGCTCTCCCGCACCGCGCGCAGCAGTTCCCGCACCCGCAGCACCTCGGTGGGCTGTGGCCCCGAGTCGATCGTGCGGCCCGCGCCGAAGACGCCCTCGAAGGCGACGAGACCCCCGGGGCGCAGCAGGCGCAACGATTCAGCGAGGTAGTCCAGGTACTCCAGGCGGTCGCCGTCGCAGAAGACGAGGTCGTATCCGGCGTCCGCGAGCCGCGGCAGCACGTCCAGGGCGCGCCCGGGAATGAACCGGGCGCGGTTGCTGGCGAAGCCCGCGGCCCGGAAGGCCTGGCGGGCGAACTGCTGGTGCTCCGGCTCCGGGTCGACCGTGGTCAGTACCCCGTCCGGCCGCATGCCGTGCAGCAGATGGATCCCGGAGACACCGCAGCCGGTGCCGATCTCCGCGACCGCCTTGGCGTCCACGGCGGCGGCGAGCAACCCCAGGGCGGAGCCGGTGCCCGGGGTCACCGAGCGCAGACCCGCCTCGCGGGCCCGGTCGCGTGCCCAGAGCAGCGCGTCGTCCTCGGCGACATAGGCGTCGGCGAACGCCCAGCTCGTCTGCCGGTTGCCGGTAATGACCCTCTCCTGTCCCCGTCGTTGCCTCGGCGTGACTGTATCCGTTGGCGTCGGGAACCCGCAGATGGGACCAGTCGTTAAAAGGGGAAGCAAGAACGCGGTGGCGAGGAGACGACCGAGCGCCCGGGGACGAGCCGTACCGGTGCAGATCAAATTCTCGTAAAACCGCTTATCCGGAGCTAACGGGCGAGGTGGCTATGGTAGGGGCTCCACTGGACACCACCAGAGCCGACAGGGGAGGTGCGGCCGCACCCGCGGATCGGGGCGGAGTGCTGCGGCGCTTCCTCGGATCGGCAGGCAGGCCGAAATCCGTGAACGACACCGCTGCTGACCACAGCCACTCCGACGGTCCCGCCACGGGACCCGCCCAGACCGCGACCTTCTCCAGTGACGCGGACGGGCAGGCGTGGACTCCGCCCACCTGGGAGGAGATCGTCAGCACCCACAGCGGCCGGGTCTACCGCCTCGCCTACCGCCTCACGGGCAACCAGCACGACGCCGAGGACCTCACCCAGGAGGTCTTCGTCCGCGTCTTCCGGTCCCTGTCGACCTACACGCCGGGCACCTTCGAGGGCTGGCTCCACCGCATCACCACCAATCTCTTCCTGGACATGGTGCGCCGCAAGCAGCGCATCCGGTTCGACGCGCTCGGTGACGACGCGGCCGAGCGCCTGCCCAGCAGGGAGCCCACCCCGCAGCAGCTCTTCCACGACGCCCACTTCGACGCGGACGTGCAGCAGGCGCTGGACACCCTCGCGCCCGAGTTCCGCGCCGCCGTCGTCCTGTGCGACATCGAGGGGCTGTCGTACGAGGAGATCGCCGCGACCCTCGGCGTGAAGCTCGGCACGGTCCGCTCCCGCATCCACCGCGGCCGTTCCCAGCTGCGCAAGGCGCTCGCGCACCGTTCCCCGAAGGCGCGGGCCGACCGCCGCTCGTTCGCGGCCGGTGTCCCCGCACTGGGAGGAGGGGGCACGAGCGCGTGAGTGGATCACGGCGTGAACCCGAGGGACACCTCGCAGAGCAGCATCTGGGAGACCGACTCTCCGCCCTGGTGGACGGAGAGCTCGGTCATGACGCGCGTGAGCGCGTGCTGGCGCACGTGGCGACCTGTCCGAAGTGCAAGGCGGAGGTCGACGCGCAGCGCCGGTTGAAGAACGTCTTCGCAAAAGCGGCCCCTCCCGCCCCGTCCGAGAGCTTCCTGGCCCGCCTCCAGGGGCTCCCCGGCGGCGGTGACACCGACGGTGGCGGCTCGCCGTTCGCCGGACTGGCCGGAGGCTTCGGCACGTCCGCCGACTCCGTCTTCGGCCCCGGGCGGGGTGAGCGGTTCGAGTTCGACTACGTCCCCGCCCGGCCGCACGCGCCGGCGCTGGCGTCGTCCTCGTCGGGGCGCGGCTTCCGCATCCACGACGTGAACAGGGACGTGAGCAGGCAGGAGTCCGACCGTTCGGCCTCGCGCGGCCTGCGGTTCGCCTTCGCCGCCGCCGGAGCGGTGTCGCTGGCCGCGATCGCGCTGGGCGGTGTCACCCTCGGCACACCGGACACCACCACCGAGGCGCGCGGCTCGGGCAGCGGCAGCAATGTGACGCCGCTGCGCACCCCGGGCTCGACCGCGGCCACCGGCTCCGAGAGCCAGCGCCGCCGCACCGGCGGTCCGCTGCTCCAGCAGGGCCAGCGCACCCTCGGCGACACCCCCGTGGCGCCCACCACGGCCTCCGCGCCGCTGCTGCCCGGGATGCCCGCCGCCCCCGCCGGGAGCGCCGACGCACGGCAGCAGGCCGTCCGGGCGCTGACCACTCCGGTGACGGCCGGTGCCGCCGCCATGTCCCCGCTGATACGTCCGCTGGAAGCCGTTCCGCCGCTCTCCCTCAGCTCCTGGTCGGCGGCCCCAGAGGTCAGGCCGCCCGGCCTGCTCACCGCCCCCGACCCGGCTCCGTCCCCCTACCCCGCGGCTTCCCCGGCCGCCTCCTACCCTCCGGTTCGCTGACGGGATCTGCGCGCCGGTCCGCGAACCTGATTGAATCCGGGGTGGCGCCAGAGCCCTTGGAGCCGACGATCTGCGGCCAGCTGCGGGGGAGAACATGAACGAGGGGAAGCCCACGAAGGCGAAGTGGTGGAGTCGTCCCCGCTCGTCCGAGGACGCACCCGACGGCGACTTCGAGCTGGAGCGCCCCCGCCCGGACCACACCGCGGGCACCGGCACGGCCACCGATGACCGGGAGACCGACGGGGGCGACTTCGAGCTGGAACGCCCGGTGGCGCCCCGCGCGGCCGACGAGGGCGACTACGAGCTGGACCTGCCCCGGCCCGAGCGGGACGAACCGACGGACGTACCCCGGCAGCCGGGCGCCGCCACCGCCGAGCCGGTGGTGGCCGGCGTGCCGCGGCGGGAGGCTCCTCCCACCGACCCGTCGACCGCCGCCGACGAACGCCGGGCGCCAGACGCCGACGCCCCCGAGCCGCCGAACACCGGCCTGCCCCCGCAGGGCGACCGGCCCACCGCCCCGCCGCCGCCCCACACGGACACCGACGCCGCCGCCCCCACACCGGCCCCTACCGTGACCGCCGCCCCCACCCCGGCCCACGGCACGGCGACGCCACCCGCGCCGGCTGCCTCCGCCCCGGCCTCCGCCGCGACCGGCTCCGTCCCCGCTGGCCCTGCCCCGGCCTCCGCCGCGACCGGTCCCGCCCCGGCTGGCTCCGTCCCGGCCGCGACCGGTCCTGCCCCGGCTGCCGCTGCCCCGGCTGGCTCCGTCCCGGCCTCCGCCGAGCGGCCCAAGCCGCTGCACGAACCCGACCCGTACGGAACCCCGCCCTACGGCGAGCCCGGCCCCTGGGCCCCCGCACCCCCGGTCCAGCACCCGGCCGCCACCCCGGCGCACGGCACGGCAATGCCACCCGCGCCGGTGCCGCCGCCTGCGGGCGCCGTGCCCGACCCGGCGTTCGCGGATGCTCCGCCTCCGGTGCCGCAGGGGCAGCACCCGACTGCCACCCCGGTTGCGGCGTCGCATGCCCCGGGCCCGGCCTCGGCGGCGGCCGTCCCGGCGTACGACACGGTGTCCCGGGGTGCCGCCCCGGAGACCGCCGCGCCCGCCGACCCGTGGGCCGGACCGGCGGTCGCGGCGCCCGGGGGTGAACCCGCCGCCGATCCGTGGGGGCGTTACGACCCCTGGGCCGCCTCCGCCCGGCACCTCGGCGCGGCCGACGGCGAGCCGAGGCGGCGCCGTCCGGCTGCGAAGGTGCTCGTCGGCGGGGCGCTGCTGATCGCCCTGGTCTCCGGCGGCATCGGCGGCGCCGTCGGCGCCCACCTGGAACGGAACGGCGGCGTGGGCACCGTCGAACTGCCGCAGGCCGGGCCCGAGTCGGCCGAGCGGGACCCGGACAGCGTCGCCGGCATCGCCGCCCGCGCGCTGCCCAGCGTGGTGACCCTGCACGTGAGCGGCGGCGAGGCGGCCGGCACCGGCACCGGGTTCGTCCTCGACGACCGCGGCCACATCCTGACCAACAACCACGTCGTGGAGCCGGCCGGTTCCGGCGGCGAGATCACCGTGACCTTCAACAGCGGCGACACCGCCGAGGCCACCGTCGTCGGCCGGGACAGCGGGTACGACCTCGCCGTGGTGAAGGTCAAGGGCGTCAGCGGTCTCACCCCCATGCCCCTCGGCAACTCCGAGAACGTCCGCGTCGGCGACCCCGTCGTCGCCATCGGCGCCCCCTTCGACCTGGCCGGCACGGTCACCTCCGGCATCATCAGCGCCAAGGAGCGCCCCATCACCGCGGGCGGCGAGGAGGGCGACGCCAGCGACGTCTCGTACGTCGACGCCCTGCAGACCGACGCGCCCATCAACCCCGGCAACTCCGGCGGGCCCCTCCTGGACGCGCGGGGCCGGGCCATCGGCATCAACTCCGCCATCCGCTCCGCCGACGGCGGCGGCACCGAATCGGACGGCGGCCAGGCCGGTTCGATAGGCCTCGGCTTCGCCATCCCCATCAACCAGGGCAAGCGCGTCGCCGAGGAACTGATCAACACCGGCAGGGCCACCCACCCGGTCATCGGCATCACCCTCGACATGAACTACACGGGTGACGGCGCCCGCGTGAGCGCCGGGGACGGCGCCGGCGGACCCGCGGTCACCACCGGCGGTCCCGGCGCCAAGGCCGGCATCAAGCCGGGCGACGTGATCACCGCCGTAGACGGGCAGCGCGTGCACTCCGGCGAGGAACTCATCGTCAAGACCCGCGCCCACCGCCCCGGCGACCGCCTGGAGCTGACCCTGGAACGGGACGGCAAGGAGACGAAGGTCTCACTGGTGCTCGGCTCCTCCGGCGGCGACTGACCGCCGGGAAGGTCCCGACAAGGCGCCAGGAAGGCAAACAATTCGGAAAGCGGTCACGTACACCCACTCGGGGCCCACGGGACGGTACCGGTCGGACGGGATGGGCGGGTACCGTGGTGGCGGCCCGGACATCCAAGGGAGCTTCAGGTGTTCAATGACATAGGCGCACTAGAGCTGGTGACGCTCGTCGTCCTCGCCGTGCTCGTCTTCGGTCCGGACAAGCTCCCCAAGGTCATCCAGGACGTGACCCGCACCATCCGGAAGATCCGGGAGTTCTCGGACAGCGCCAAGCAGGACATCCGTCAGGAGCTGGGCCCCGAGTTCAAGGACTTCGAGTTCGAGGACCTCAACCCCAAGACGTTCCTCCGCAAGCAGCTGGACAACGACGAGCTGGGGCTCAAGGAGATCCGCAACGGCTTCGACCTGAAGAAGGAGATGGCCGAGGTCGCCGACGCGGTCCACGGCCGCGATGCCGAGCCCTCGTCCTCCGGCTCCGGCAGCGGCCGGGTCGACATGTCGAAGAAGCCCGAGACGCCCGGGAAGACCGACAAGTCCGCGGACGACCGTCCGCCCTTCGACATGGACGCCACCTGATCCACCCCGTCCGCGTCCGGCCCGTCGGCCGCGAACGTGACGTGTCTCATACTCCGGACGGGGCGCACAGGCCCTGAACGCGACGCCCGCGCGGCCCACGCGCCGGGCGATTTCCCGGCTGCCGCCAGCGGGGTGGCTATGCTGCCCGAGTTGTTGTGCGGTCCGGACGAGTGCGCCCGAAGGGGGGCGGGCCGTTCCGGCCCGACGAGAGCGAGGAGGCGTCCGGGCACATGGAGACGACGAGTCGGGCAGTCGCGCAGACGCCGGCCGCGGAGGGCGGACCACAGTCCCCTTCCGGCCGGCGTACGGTCGACGGCTACCTGCGTGCGCCCTTCCCGTGGTACGGCCTCGACGAGGCCTTCACGGGACGGCGCTGGCTGATGCAGATCGGTACGGCGGCCGACGGGGCCGTGGAGCACGGCTCGATCGGGCACGGCGACGAACCGTCGGTGCGTAACGAGCACGTGGCGGGCGACGAGCAGGACGCCAAGGAGAAGTTCGCGGTCGTCGTGACCGTCGCGGCCAACCCCGACCGGCGCAGCGCCGACGGCACCGGCCTGCTGGAGGCTACCTCGGTGTCCTCGGCGGCCTGGCTCGCCGGGGTGGGCCTGCTGTCCTTCACCTGGCCCGGCCAGATGGACCACTCGCTGCGCGACGACTGGCTGGAGCAGCAGACGGAGACCGCGTGGGTGCTCGCGGACGACCTGGCGGGCGAGGACTGGACGACGCTGTCCCTGCCGGTGGACGGCGTGCCGACGCCCTTCCACTACCGGGAGTCCGAGTTCGGCTGGGTGCTGGCCGGCTCGACCGAGCAGGGCGTCCATCTCGGCGCGTACGGGCGGGGCATGAGCGCCTACGGGCTGGCCTTCGCCGTGGTCAAGGACATCGCCGCGTACGCCTGACCGGGCCCGCCCCGAGGCCGTGACAGCGGTACGCACGACGAGGGGCGCCGTCCCGGCGGACAGCGCCCCACTCCTCGTGTCTCCTGCCCCGCGGGACGTCAGAACTTGTTCTTCGGCGTGATCCCCAGCGACAGCCCCGACAGGCCCCGCTGACGGCCCCCGAGCTTGCCCGCGATCGAGCGCAGGGCCGCGCCCGCGGGGGAGTCCGGGTCGGACAGGACGACGGGCTTGCCCTCGTCGCCGCCCTCGCGCAGCCGGACGTCGATCGGGATGGCGCCGAGGACCGGCACCGACGCGCCGGTGGTGCGGGTCAGGCCGTCGGCGACCATCTGCCCGCCGCCGGTGCCGAAGACGTCGACCATCTCGCCGCAGTGCGGGCAGGGCAGCCCGGACATGTTCTCCACCACGCCGACGATCTTCTGGTGGGTCTGCACGGCGATGGCGCCGGCCCGCTCCGCCACCTCGGCGGCGGCCTGCTGAGGGGTCGTCACGACCAGGATCTCGGCGTTCGGCACCAGCTGCGCCACCGAGATCGCGATGTCGCCGGTGCCGGGCGGCAGGTCGAGCAGCAGGACGTCCAGGTCGCCCCAGTACACGTCGGCCAGGAACTGCTGGAGCGCGCGGTGCAGCATCGGGCCGCGCCAGACGACCGGCGCGTTGCCCGGGGTGAACATGCCGATCGAGATGACCTTCACGCCGTGGGCCGACGGCGGCATGATCATGTTCTCGACCTGGGTGGGACTCCCGTCGGCGCCCAGCATGCGCGGCACGGAGTGGCCGTAGATGTCGGCGTCCACGACACCGACCTTGAGGCCGTCGGCCGCCATCGAGGCCGCCAGGTTCACCGTCACCGAGGACTTGCCCACGCCGCCCTTGCCGGACGCCACCGCGTACACCCGGGTCAGGCTGCCGGGCTTGGCGAAGGGCACCTCGCGCTCGGTCTGCCCGCCGCGCAGGGCGGTGGCCAGCTCCTTGCGCTGCTCGTCGCTCATCACGTCCAGCTCGACGTCGACGCGCGTGACCCCCTCGACCCGCGACACCGCGTCGCTCACCCGCTGCGTGATGGTGTCCCGCATGGGGCAGCCGGAGACGGTCAGGTACACGGCGACCGCGACCGCTCCGTCCGCGCCGATCTCCACCGACTTGACCATCCCCAGCTCGGTGATGGGCCGGTTGATCTCGGGGTCGTTCACCGTCGCCAGTGCTTCGCGCACCGCGTCTTCCGTAGCCATAGGGTCGATGGTACGGCGCCGCCCACGGGGCTCGGAAAGGGCCGTCAGCGGTCGTGTACGTCACGCCCCGCGGACCGATCCGCCGGGAATACCCCGCGTTCGGGACGGTGGCCGTTCTGCCGCTCCTCCAGGTCCTTGACCAGGTCCTGCAGCTCGGAGCGGATCCAGTCCCGGGTCGCGACCTCGCCGAGCCCGATACGCAGGGCGGCGATCTCCCGGGTCAGGTACTCGGTGTCGGCGATCGACCGCTCGTTCTGCTTGCGGTCCTGCTCCAGGTTGACCCGGTCCCGGTCGTCCTGCCGGTTCTGCGCGAGCAGGATGAGGGGGGCGGCGTAGGAGGCCTGGAGCGACAGCATCAGCGTCAGGAAGATGAACGGATACTCGTCGAAGCGCAGCCCGCTCGGCGCGGACACGTTCCACACCACCCACACGATGATGACGACCGTCATCCAGACGATGAACCGCCCGGTGCCCAGGAACCGCGCGACGCGCTCCGACAGCCGGCCGAAGGACTCCGGGTCCCACTCGGGCAGCAGCCTGCGGCGCGGCGGGCGGGGCTGGTCGAGGCGGGCCCGGGCCCGGGAGGACGCGGTGGCCCCCGAGGTGGCGCGCTCCCGGGTCGTCGTCTCGCGCTCAGGCACCACCGGCGCCCACCTCCCCCGTCGTCGTCCCCGTCGTCTCGTCCAGGTGGTACTCGGTCTCCCGCCAGTCGTCGGGCAGCATGTGGTCCAGTACGTCGTCCACGGTGACGGCGCCGAGCAGCGACCCCGAGTCGTCGACGACGGGCGCCGCGACCATGTCGTACGCGGCGAAGAACCCGGCGACCACGGGCAGCGCGGCGTCCGGTTCCAGGGGCTGCAGGTCGTCGTCGAGGATCGAGCCGACCAGCGTGTACGGGGGGTCGCGCAGCAGCCGCTGGAAGTGGACCGTGCCCAGGTACTTGCCGGTCGGGGTCTCCTCGGGCGGGCGGCAGACGTAGACCTGGGCGGCGTGCGCCGGGGACAGGTCGGGGTTGCGGATCCGGGCCAGGGCGTCGGCGACGGTGGCGTCGGGCCGCAGCACGATCGGCTCGGTCGTCATCAGACCGCCGGCCGTGTGCTCCTCGTACGCCATCAGGCGCCGCATGTCGGCCGCGTCGTCGGGCTGCATCAGGCTCAGCAGCCGTTCCTTGTCCGCCTCGGGCAGCTCGCCGAGCAGGTCGGCGGCGTCGTCGGGGTCCATCGCCTCCAGGACGTCCGCGGCCCGCTCCTCCTTGAGCTTGCCGAGGATCTCGATCTGGTCGTCCTCGGGCAGCTCCTCCAGCACGTCGGCCAGCCGGTCGTCGTCGAGGGCGGCGGCGACCTCGGCGCGGCGCTTGGCGGACAGGTGGTGCAGGACGTTGGCGAGGTCGGCGGGGCGCAGCTGCTCGAAGGTGGCCAGCAGGTTCTCGGCGCCCTGCCCCTGCTCCTCGACGGAGAAGCCGGTGACGCCGGACCACTCGACGGTCAGCGTCTCGCCCTTGTTGCGGCGGAAGGCGCCGCCCTTCCTGCCCTTGCGGACGAAGACCTTGTCGATCTCCCAGTCCCGGCGGGCGGGCAGCTGCTGCACGGACAGGTCGAGCACCGTGACCTCCTCACCCGTCTCGGTGAGCGTGACCCGCCGGTCGAGCAGCTCGCCGAAGACGAGGCGCTCGGTGGGCCGCTGCTCGAAACGCCGGACGTTGAGGACACCGGTGGTGATCACCTGGCCGGACTCGATGCCGGTGACCCGGGTCATCGGCAGGAAGATCCGGCGACGGGTGGTGAGTTCGACGACCAGCCCGAGCACGCGCGGGGGTTTGCGGCCGACGCGGAGCATGACGACCAGATCGCGGACGCGTCCCACCTGGTCACCGGCCGGGTCGAAGACGGCGATGCCGGAGAGGTGGGAGACGAAGATCCGGGGGGCGCCCGCTGCCATGGCCGCGGCCTCCTTTCCGCACGCTGCGCGGAGTCGGGTGGGAGTGGGTGGAAGTCGAGTGGGAGTGCGTGAAGGCTGATTCGTACGGTGTCTCTTTTCCGAATTGCCCGCTCGGACGCGCTTCAGGCTAGCCCGTCCCGATCGGCCTCGCCCTGGTGGCCGGTCCGGACGGACTGGCTCCGTTCGCCCCGCACGGCCCCGGTACGCTGCGCCCTGGCCCGGTCGGTTCGCCTCCGACGTCCGTCGGCCTCGTGTCCGCCCCGTCAGAAAGGCAGTCCCACCTGTGTCTGTGACTCCCCGGCGCCGAATCCGCAGGGCCGCCTGGCTGGGCGCGGTGTGCGCCCTGACAGTGGCGGGAGCCGGGCTGACGGGATGCAGCAGCGAGGACCCCGACGCGGGCACCAACGGCGTCGGGAAGCTCCCGGCCGACAAGATCCAGGCGAAGGCCGGGGCGGCCGCACAGGCCGCCGACACGGTGCGCCTGCACGGCACGGTGGACGCCGGCGGCAGCAGGTACACCCTCGACATGCGGCTCAAGGCCGACGGCGGCACCGGGTCGGTCGCCGCCCAGGGGACGACGTTCGGACTGCTGCGCGTCGGTGAGCAGCTCTTCCTCAAGGCCGACGCCGGGTTCTGGAGCCACGACGGCGGCGACGCCAAGGCGGCCGACAAGCTCGCCGGCAAGTACGTGAAGGTGCCGCAGAGCGACCCCGTGTACAAGAAGTTCAGCGGCTTCACTGACAAGGACGTCCTCCTCGGCGGTCTGCTGACCCTGCACGGCACGGTGAAGACGGACGGCCGCCACGAGCAGGCGGGCGTGCGCACCATCCGGATCACCGGCGACGAGGGCGCCGGCGGCTCGCTGGACGTCTCCCTGGAGGGCACGCCGTACCCGCTGCGCCTGGTGCGGGCGGGCAGCGCGGGCACCCTCAGCTTCTCGGACTGGAACAGGGACTTCGCGCTGGAGCAGCCGGCCAAGGACGACACCCTGGACTACGGCAAGCAGCTGCCGACGTCCTGACCCCGGCCCCCCGGCTCCCGGCCTACCGGCGCCGTCGCCGCTTCAGCAGCAGGCGCGGCAGCCCGGCCGGCACCGGCTGCCGGGTCGTCGCCGGGCTCGGCAGCGGTGCCTCGGCGAGCGAGGCGTCGGGCAGCGGGGCCGTGCTCCCCGTCGGCTCCAGGCGCAGCACCCGGCACTCGCGGGCCCAGCGGTCGGTCATGGCCTCGCCGTCGGGGGCGTTCAGCCTTTTGCCCTTGAGGTCGGCGACCGCGGCCTGCCACGCCTCGGAACCGGACGGCAGCTCCACCACTCGTGCGCTCCAGGAGACCAGCCGGCCGCCCTTGTCCTTGCTGCGCACCGTCACCTCGGCGGCGGCCCCGTCGGCAAGACCCGGCAGCGGCTGCTCGCCGGGGCCGTCGCCGACGACGCAGGCCGCGCCCTCGTGCCAGACGTGCCACAGCGCCCGGGCGGGCACCCCGGGGCCCGTGACCCAGATGAGGCCGGACTTCTTCGTGGCCTCCTCGACGAGGGCCTGCTCCAGCAGCTCGCGTGTCATGCGGTCAGCCTATCCAGGCGCCGGCGGGCGGCTTCGGGACCGGCCGGTCGGGCGCGCTCAGAGCCAGCCGTTGCGCTTGAGCGTGCGGTGGATGCCCAGACAGATGGCGACCGTGACCGACAGGACCAGCGGGTAGCCGAACTTCCAGTGCGTCTCCGGCATGTGGTCGAAGTTCATGCCGTACACGCCGCACACCATGGTCGGCACGGCGATGATCGCGGCCCACGAGGTGATCTTGCGCATGTCCTCGTTCTGCGCGACGGACGCCTGGGCCAGGTTGGCCTGGAGGATGGAGTTCAGCAGTTCGTCGAAGCCGATGACCTGCTCCTGCACCCGTGCCACGTGGTCGGCGACGTCCCGGAAGTACTTCTGGATCTCCGGGTCGATCAGCCGCATCGGCCGCTCACTGAGCAGCAGCATGGGACGCAGCAGCGGTGCGACCGCCCGCTTGAACTCCAGCACCTCGCGCTTGAGTTGGTAGATCCGGCCGGCGTCCGTGCCGCGCGGGGTGCCCTTGCGGCCCGGCGAGAACACCTCCGTCTCGACCTCGTCGATGTCGTCCTGCACGGCGTCGGCGACCGCGATGTAGCCGTCGACGACGTGGTCGGCGATGGCGTGCAGCACCGCCGAGGGCCCCTTGAGCAGCAGCTCGGGGTCCTCCTGCAGGCGGCGGCGCAGCGCGCGCAGCGAGCCCTGCCCGCCGTGCCGGACGGTGATGAAGAAGTCCCGCCCGGTGAAGCACATCACCTCGCCGGTCTCGACGACCTCGCTGTTGGCGGTGAGCTGGTCGTGGTCGACGTAGTGGACGGTCTTGAAGACCGTGAACAGGGAGTCGTCGTAGCGCTCCAGCTTGGGCCGCTGGTGGGCCTGGACCGCGTCCTCCACGGCCAGCGGGTGCAGTCCGAACTCCCGGGCGATGCCGGCGAACTCGTCCTCGGTGGGCTCGTGCAGGCCGATCCACACGAACCCGCCGTCGCGGCGCACCTGGCGCATCGCCGTGTGCGGGGTCAGCGGCACCTCGGTCTCCACCCGGTGACCGTCGCGGTAGACCGCGCAGTCGACGACGGCGGAGGCGGTCGCCGGGTCGCGGGTGGTGTCGTAGGGACCACTGTCCTTGCGCAGCGAGACGCGGGACGGGCGGACCGCGGCGCGCAGGTCACGGATCATCGACATGGCAGGCTCCTTCGCGGCGGGCAGCGAACGAGGCCGGTGACGGGTGGAACCACCCGGAATGAGGACGTCCTGACCACGCGTGCTCGGCGCGTCCACAAAGCGGGGGGCACCGCACCGTCGCGGTGGCCGGTTTCGCTGCTGATTCAGCTGCTGACACGGATCGACGCGGTCGACGCGGATCGACGGTGAACGCGTCGATGGACCGGATCAGGCAAAAGATCAGGAAAAACGGGACGAAGTGCTCTTCCGAGGGAAGGCGCGCAAGAGAAGCTGCGGCAGGAAGGTCGAAACAGCGGCGTCAGCGGCCGGAAGAGCGGGTGGTACTGCACGGTCGACTTCGGTCCATGCCGCCCACCTCCTCCGGCCGGTCCCTCGTGAGGGACGATCCATTCCCCTTGTTTGGAGGGGTTCCCCGTAGGGGAGAGTTCACAGCGTCGGGGTTTGATCGCGACGCGCTGCGTGCTGCCCCGAACCGCTCACCCACAGTACCAGCCGTGCGACGTGTCAAGGCGCCGCTTTGCCTCTTCAGGACGAGTTCTATGCTCGCCGCATGGCTGATGTTCTTCCTCTGGTCGAGGCCCGGTTGCACAACGCGCTGGGCGAGCCGGACGCGCGCGCCGCGGTCACCTTCCTCGGTACCGACCGCATCGAGGTGCTGCGCTTTTCCGCCTCCGGCCAGGAGGGCGGCGTCGTCCGTTACGCCACCCTGGGCATGTCGGCCCAGCCCATGGCGGACCCCGCGGCCGTGCTCGCCGACCCGGTCAAGGGCCCCCGCGCCGAGCTGCTGCTCTCCGTGCGGGCCGGGGCGGCCGACACCGACAAGGTGCTCCGCCCGCTCGCCGTACTGGCCGCGTCCCCGCAGGTCGAGGGCGTGATCGTGGCGCCCGGCGCATCCTTGGACGTGGGCGAGCCGCTGTGGCCCGGGGCTCCGTTCACCTCGGTGCTGGTCGCCGAGCCGGGCGGCCTGGTCGAGGACCTGGAGCTGGACGCCCCGCTGGACCCCGTGCGGTTCCTGCCGCTGCTGCCGATGACGCCGAACGAGGCCGCCTGGAAGCGTGTGCACGGCGCACCCGCCCTCCAGGAACGCTGGCTGAACCACGGAACGGACCTGCGTGATCCGTCCCGCAGGTCCGTTCCCCTGGACTGACCCGGCCCAGCCGCGCGGCCGAGTGACGCAACTCACCGGTTGCGCCCCGTCAGTTGGCGAAGACCGTCACCGAGTCCTCGCTCGCGTGCTGCGCCTCCAGCTCCTCCGCGTCGTGCGTGAGGGCCCGGCGGCGTACGACGACCACGACCGCGCCGAGCACGGCGGTCACCGCGGCCACCACGAACGGGATGTGGACGTCGGTCCACTCCTCGATCTTCGGTGCGAAGTAGGGGGCGGCCGCCGCGGCGAACCAGCGCACGAAGTTGTAGCCCGCGCTCGCCACCGGACGCGGTGCGTCGGAGACCCCGAGGGCCAGCTCGGTGTAGACGGTGTTGTTCACGCCGATGAACGCGCCGGACAGGATCGTGCAGACGATCGCCGCGGTGTGGTTGCCGTAGCCGAGGACCAGGACGTCGGCCGCGAGCAGCACCAGCGAGCCGCCGAGCACCTTGAGCGAGCCGAACCGCCGCTGCATGCGGGGCGCCACCAGGACCGAGAAGACGGCGAGCAGCACACCCCACGCGAAGAACACGGCACCCGATTTGTACGGCGTCATGTTCAGCACGAACGGGGTGAAGGCCAGCACGGTGAAGAACGTGTAGTTGTAGAAGAACGCCGAGACCGCGGCGGAGGCCAGGCCGCCGTGGCCCAGCGCCCTGATCGGGTCGAGCAGCGAGGTCTTGCGGGCCGGCTTCGGCTGCTCTTTCAGGAACGCCGTGATGCACAGGAAGCCGATCGCCATCAGGAAGGCCGTGCCGAAGAACGGGTAGCGCCAGCTGGCGTCGCCGAGCAGCGCGCCCAGCAGCGGGCCGCAGGCCATGCCGAGGCCGAGGGCGGACTCGTAGAGCAGGATCGCGGCGGCGCTCCCGCCGGCGGCCGCGCCGACGATCACCGCGAGGGCCGTCGAGACGAACAGCGCGTTGCCCAGGCCCCAGCCGGCCCGGTAGCCGACGAGCTGGCCGACGGTGTCGGAGGTGCCGGCCAGGCCCGCGAAGACCACGACGAAGGCCAGGCCGAGCAGCAGGGTCTTGCGGCCGCCGATGCGGCTGGAGACGAAGCCGGTGACCAGCATCGCCAGCGCGGTGATGAGGAAGTACGAGGTGAACAGGAGGGAGACCTGACCGGCGCTCGCGTCCAGGCCCTTGGCGATGGACGGGAGGATCGGGTCCACGAGCCCGATGCCCATGAAGGCCACGACGGACGCGCCCGCGGTAGCCCACACGGCCTTGGGCTGCCGCAGGATGCCGCCCGCACCCGCGTCGAAGGGGTCCATGCTTGCTCTCCAATGCCGAGAGATCGAAGGGATTTGGTGGGGTGGTGGAGGTGGTGAGGTCGAGGTGGTCGGTGGTCGAGGCGAATGGTTGGTGTATACACATAGTAAGTTAGTTCTGCTAATTAATGCAACATACATCTAGTCGCTCGGGGGTCCGCCGGGCCGGCGCCGTTCCCTCCGGACGGGTGATCGTCCTTGACGTGGGGGAGCGAGGGTAGGACCGTGGGGCTCTATGAGGGGCGAACCCAGTTGCCCGAAGTGTGGTGGCCGGGTCAGGGCTCCCGGCCTCTTCGCCGATTCCTGGCAGTGCGACCTGCACGGCACCGTGCACCCGGTCCAGCCCGTACTCCCGCCCAGCGTCGAGGCGCTCGGCGTCGTGGTGCACCGCACGCAGGTGCCGGTGTGGATGCCCTGGCCGCTGCCGGTCGGCTGGCTGTTCACCGGCGTGGCCTGCGCGGGCGACGACCGCAGCGGGGGCCGGGCCACGGCCGTCGCCTGTTCCGGACCCGGCCCGCTCGGGGGGCTCGGCGAGCTGATCCTGGTCGCCGAGGAGCTGGGTGTCGGCCTCGGCGCACGGTATGCGGGACTCGACGCCCCGGACCCGGGGCCGTACCTGGACGTCGAGAAGCCGCCCCAGGTCAAAGTGCTCGCCGCGGGCCGCCCCACCCCCCTCTGGCACGTCTCCGGCGGCCCGGTCGACCGTGCCGTCTTCGCCGGGGAGGCCCTCGGGATGTGGCTGTGGGCGGTCGTGTGGCCCGAGCGGTCGGGGCTGCTGATGTACGAGGAGCTGGTGCTGACCGACCTGCGGGACGCGGGCGCCGAGGTGGACCTGGTGCCGTGCGGGGCGCTGTCGCCGCGGCTGATCGAGCCGACGGTGCCGTAGCGCGGCGGAGCGGTGCGTTGTGGGTGCGTCCCGGGCGCGTAGGGGGTGCAGGCCTGCTGCGGGTGTGACGGCGGGGTGCCGGGTTCCGGTTATCCTTGAGCGTCCCCTTCCGTCCGGTCACCGCTTGGAGTCAGCGTCGTGCGCATCGATCTGCACACCCACTCCACCGCGTCCGACGGCACGGACACCCCGGCCCAGCTGGTGCGCAAGGCCGCCGCGGCCGGGCTCGACGTCGTGGCGCTGACCGACCACGACACCACCCGCGGCCACGCCGAAGCCGTCGCCGCGCTGCCCGAGGGGCTCACCCTCGTCACCGGCGCCGAACTCTCCTGCCGCCTCGACGGCGTCAGCATGCACATGCTGGCCTACCTCTTCGACCCCGAGGAGCCCGCCCTGCTCGCCGAGCGCGAGCTGGTCCGGGACGACCGGGTGCCGCGGGCCCGGGCCATGGTCGCCAAGCTCAACGAACTGGGCGTGCCCGTCACCTGGGAGCAGGTCGCCCGGATCGCCGGGGACGGCTCGGTCGGCCGGCCGCACGTGGCCACCGCCCTCGTGGAACTGGGTGTCGTCCCGACGGTGAACGACGCCTTCACCCAGGACTGGCTGGCCGACGGCGGCCGGGCCCACGTGGAGAAGCACGAGACCGACCCCTTCGAGGCGCTCCGGCTGATCAAGGGCGCGGGCGGGGTCGCCGTGTTCGCGCACCCGGCCGCCGCCAAGCGCGGCCGTACGGTGCCCGAGGCCGCCGTCGCCGACCTGGCGGCCGCCGGGCTCGACGGCATCGAGGTCGACCACATGGACCACGACGCCGAGACGCGCGCGCGGCTGCGCGGGACGGCGAAGGAGCTGGGCCTCCTGGTGACCGGCTCCAGCGACTACCACGGCAGCCGGAAGACCTGTGTGCTCGGCGAGTACACGACCGACCCCGAGGTGTACGGGGAGATCACGCGACGGGCGTTCGGGGCGTTCCCCGTGCCGGGGGCCGGCGGGGTCTGAGCCGCACCTCCCGCGCGTCCACCTTTCCACTCCTCCGCAAGGCCAGTAGCACACCCATGTTCGACGTC
>NZ_JAIOJZ010000060.1 GCF_020404845.1 Streptomyces hyderabadensis
GAAGGGCTGGTCCTGGAACTTCGGTTCCGGGACCAGTCCTTTTTTGCTTTCCTTTACTTCGAGTTCACGTTGCGCCCCGACCATCCCACATATGGGTACTGCAGCAATGCTCAGGGCCGCCGGCGTGGGTGTCGGTGACGAGGTCGTCGTACCTGCCTTCGGGAACGTGGAGGTCGCCGAGGCCGTGGCCCTGGTGGGCGCGTTGCCGGTCTTCGCCGACATAGATCCGGCGACGTACTGCCTGGACGCCTCTCTGGTGGAGGCGGCGCTGACGCCCAGGACCGCCGCCGTCGTCGTCGTGCACCGGTTCGGGCGGCCGGCGGACATGGGCTCCCTGCACCGGATCGGGGAGCGACACGGGCTGCTCGTGCTGGAGCAGGGCGAGTCCGAGGTGCCGTACGACGAGATAGCGCGACGCCGGCAGCGAGCGGCCTATCTCGACGGGAAGTTGAGGGGCGTGCGGACCCCCGACGGGGGTGACGGGCACACCTATCAGCAGTACGTGGTGCGGGTGCCGGGGAACGGGCGGCCGGACCGTGACGCCTTCGCCCGCGCCGTGCGGGGGAGGGGAGTCGAGTGCCGGGTGCCGGTGAAGACGCCCGTGCACCGGATGCCTGGCTTCCGGCGGTGTGTGTCTCTTCCGGAGACGGAGCGGGCCGTCGACGAGACTCTCGCGCTGCCCGTCGAGGCGGCGTTGACCAAGCGGGACATGCAGCGGATCGTGTCCGCCTGCAATGCGCTCGGTGGGCTGCTGCAACCCGCGCACTGAGGAAAGGCCGTGGTTGGGAGCACCGGCTTGTTCGGGGTATGATCTATTCCGTTGCCGCGAGGGAAACCTCGAAAGCGACAGGCCCCTATAGCTCAGTCGGCAGAGCGTCTCCATGGTAAGGAGAAGGTCAACGGTTCGATTCCGTTTGGGGGCTCCGGCACAAAGGCCCCGCCCATTCGGGCGGGGCCTTTCGCATGCCCTGGTCAGTCCGCCTGGGGCTCCGGGACGCGCATCGCGAGAATGGCCATGTCGTCGGACGGGGCGTCGGACGCGAAGCGCTCCACCGCGCGCATGATGCGGGCGGCCACCGCGCCCGCCGTCAGTCCGGTACAGGTGGTCAGGACGTCGGCGAGACCGTCGTCGCCCAGCATGCGCGTGCCCTCGCGGCGTTCGGTGACGCCGTCCGTGACACAGAGCAGGACGTCGCCCGGGTCGAGGGTGACCGTCTGCTCGTACAGCTCCAGGTCCTCGATGACGCCGAGGAGGGGCTGCGGTTCGGCGGCCGGTTCCACCGTGCCGTCCTGGCGCAGGCGGAGCGGGAGCGGATGGCCGGCGCAGACGACCTTCAACTCCGCGCTGCCGTCCTCCTGCGGGCGCATCTCGCCGTACAGCAGCGTCAGGAAGCGGCTGCGGGCACCCTCGTCGAGGATGGCGGAGTTGAGGCGCTGCAGGACCTCCGGGCCGCTGAGGCCTTCGCGGGCCAGCAGGCGCAGGGCGTGCCGGGCGAGACCGGTGACCGCGGCCGCGTTGGGGCCCGTACCGCAGACGTCGCCGATGGCGAAGCCGTAGGCGTCGTCGCTGATGGGGAAGAGGTCGTAGAAGTCGCCGCCGACCTCGTTGCCCTCGCCCGCGGCGCGGTAGATGACGTCGACCTCGACGCCGTCCACGACGGGCAGCTCCGGGGGCAGGAGGCTGCGCTGGAGGGACTGGCTGATGGCCGTGCGCTCCGAGTACAGGCGGGCGTTGTCCAGGGCCAGGGCGGCCCGGCGGGACAGGTCCTCGGCCAGTTCCAGGATCTCCTGGCGGAAGTGGTCGTCGGTGGGCTTGCCGAGGGTGAGCATGCCGATGACGCGGTTGCGGGCGACCAGCGGCAGGACCACGGTCTCGCCGCCGACCGCGGAGGCGGTGGCGAGGGTGGGGCCGATGCCGGTGCTCAGCGGCTGGGTGGCGCCGCCGCCGCTGAGGCCGAGGTCGCGCATGGAGGTGCGCAGCGCCGCCTGGTGGGCCATCTCGGCGGGCGCCGTCCACACCCGGGCGCCCGGGGTGGGCACCGGGTCGGGCGGGGCGATCTTCGACAGCAGGGACTTGATGCCGTCGATCAGCTCCTCGTCCTCGTGCAGGACGTAGGAGAGGTAGGGGTCCGAGGCCTGGTCGGCGATGGTGTAGACGGCGCACCAGGTGGCCAGCGTGGGGACCGTCATCTGGGCCATCAGGGCCAGCGTCTGGTCGCGGTCGAGGGTGCCGGCGAGGAGGTCGGAGGCCTCGACGAGGAAGCTGAGCGAACCGCGGCGCAGCCGCTCCAACTCGCCCAGGCGCGCCGACTCGACGGCGAGCGCGATGCGGTCGGCCGCGAACTGGAGGCGCAGCGCCTCCTCGTTGGAGTACCGGCCGGGGGCCTCGGCGGCGACGCCGAGGGAGCCGGTGAGGCGGCCCTCCACCTTGAGGGGGACGGTGACGACCGAGCGCATGCCCGTGCTGTTGAGCAGCGGGACCGCGCCGGGGACGGACTCCAGGTCGTCGTGGACGGCGGGCATGCGTGCCGAGCCGTAGCGGCCGGGGCCCGCCTCGACGGGGACGCGGGCGAAGCGCTGGCGGGCGGAGGGCAGTCCGGTGGAGGCGCGGACCTCCAACTCCGTTTCGTCGTCGGTCGCCAGGAGCAGGAAGGCGGCGTCGGCGTCGAGCATGTCCCGGGCGCGTTCGACCGTGCGCTGCAGGAGGCCGTCGAGGTCGTCCGGGGCGGGGGAGCCGATGAACACCTCGAAGGGGTCCGCGCTCTGGCCCTCGGCGGACGGGGCGTCGGAGGCCGGCACGCGCAACGGGGTCTGCAGCACCGCGCGTTCGTGGTCGCGCACGAGGAGGCAGACCGTGGAGGGCTCGCCGTCGGCGTCGCGGACGCGCAGGTGGGAGGCGTAGACCGGGGTGACGCGGCCGTTGGCGCCGCGCATGCCGTAGCTGCCCTCCCAGCGGGAGAGTTGGAGTGCCTCGGCGATGCCGGTGCTGGTGCCGGGGGTGTGCGGCCAGGCGGCGAGGTCGGTGAGCGGCTTGCCGGTGACCTGGTCGGCGGTGTAGCCGAACAGCTCCTCGGCGTCCTCGTTCCACGATGTGACCGCGCCGGTGCGGTCGATCTGGACGACGGCGACGCGTACCCGGCCGTCGGCGAGCGGCAGCAGGGCGGCCGGGAGGGAGGGGCCGGCGGCGCGGGTGCCGACGGGGCGCTCCGGCAGGTGGAGGTGGAACCAGACGTTCTTGAGGGTGGGTGTGTACTCCACGCCCCAGCGGTCGGCCAGGGCCGCGCACAGCTGGAGGCCGCGGCCGCCCTCGCGGTCGGGGCTGCCCATGTCGGCGGGGGAGCCCTGGAGGGGAACCTCGCGCTCCGGGTAGTGGTCGGCCACCTCGATGCGTACGCCGTCGTCGCTGCGCAGGCACAGGACGTCGGCGGTGGTGCCGGCGTGGACCACGGCATTGGTCACCAGTTCGCTGGTGAGCACCACGGCGTCGTCGACGATGTCGGCATGGCCCCAGCCCTGGAGCGTGTCGCGGACGAAGGACCGGGCGCTCGCCACGGATCGTCCGACGGGCTCGAAGCTGGCGGCCGCGCGCGCGGTGATCACTGAACTCCTCGTCCCTCTCTCCCCGTGCACGGCCTCATGGCCGACCGGCTCGCGCCGCTGCTGCGGCAGTCCACCCGTCGGCCCGGGATCCGGGGGCTGCTCCCCCGGGATCAGTCCGGTGGTCATTCCGGCCGCCCCTCCGATGCCCGCTCGTCTCCGTGCCACCGCCCAGACCGGACGGACCGGTTTGGCTGGACAGCCGTATGCAAGGTTACTTACCTTCGCCGTCCATCCGGATGCCGGTCTGCAGTGTTTCCGCCCAGAGGGTGTGCGGACGATGTGCGAAGCTGCCGAACTGTTATGGCCTGGTTCGGCCGGGGTGAAACACTGGGCAAGCTGCTTGTGAAGGTCCGGGCAGGTGAATGCACGCCGAGTCGGGTGGGCAGCAGCCCTGGAAGCGGTCCGGCGTGCCGGGCCGGATCGCCCGGCAGTACGGGAAACAAGCGGCAGGAACCGGTCCGCCGAGCGTTGGCGGCCCGGGCAAGCGGTATCGGTCGACCCCTGCGGGAGGGACACAGTGGAGTCTGGCGCAGCGACGCGGGCCACGAAGACGCGCGCGAAAGGCGGACAGTCCCTGAGTAACCAGGGCAAATCGCGGGGTGGTGGCGCGCGGACCGGCAGCACGACGGTGGACACCGCCGCGCTGAACCGGCTGCTCGCGGCGCTGGTGTCCATGCGCGAGGGGAATTTCCGCCGGCGGCTCACGGTGTCCGGCGACGGTGTGATGTCGGAGATCGCGGCGGTCTTCAACGAGGTGGCCGACCGCAATCTGCACCTCACGGGTGAGCTGGCGCGGGTGCGGCGCGTGGTCGGGCGTGAGGGAAAACTCACCGAGCGGCTGGAGACCGGGGCCTGCGAGGGGTCCTGGGCGGCCGCGATCGACCACTCGAACGCGCTGGTGGACGATCTCGTACGGCCGGTTTCCGAGGTCAGCCGGGTGCTGTCGGCGGTGGCGGACGGTGATCTGTCGCCCCGCATGGAGCTGCGGACGCAGAACGACGAGGGCACCGGGCAGCCGCTGCGCGGTGAGTTCCTGAAGGTCGGCCGGACGGTGAACAACCTGGTCGACCAGTTGTCGACGTTCACCGACGAGGTCACGCGGGTGGCGAGCGAGGTCGGCACCGAGGGCAAGCTGGGCGGTCAGGCCCGGGTGCGCGGCATGTCCGGGTCGTGGAAGGACCTGACGGACTCGGTCAACACGATGGCGTACCGGCTCACCGCGCAGGTGCGGGACATCGCGCTGGTGACGACGGCGGTGGCCAAGGGCGATCTGTCGCGCAAGGTCACGGTGCACGTGGCCGGCGAGATGCTGGAGCTGAAGAACACCGTCAACACGATGGTCGACCAGCTCTCCGCGTTCTCCTCCGAGGTGACGCGGGTGGCCCGTGAGGTGGGCACCGAGGGCGCCCTGGGCGGGCAGGCGCAGGTGCCGGGCGTGGCCGGGGTGTGGAAGGAGCTGACCGACTCCGTCAACACCATGGCCGGGAACCTGACGGCCCAGGTGCGGGAGATCTCCCACGTGACGACGGCGGTGGCCAACGGCGACCTGTCGAAGAAGGTGACGGTGCCGGCCCGCGGCGAGGTCGCGCAGCTCGCCGAGACGATCAACCAGATGACCGAGACGCTGCGGATCTTCGCGGACGAGGTCACGCGCGTGGCGAACGAGACGGGCGGGGAGGGGCAGCTCGGCGGGCAGGCGAACGTGCCGGGCGCGGCCGGCATCTGGAAGGACCTGACGGACTCCGTCAACACGGTCTTCCGGAACCTGACGACCCAGGTGCGGGACATCGCCGCGGTGACCACGGCCGTGGCCAGCGGTGACCTGTCGCAGAAGGTCACGGTGGACGTGGCCGGGGAGATGCTGGAGCTGAAGAACACCGTCAACACGATGGTGGACCAGCTCTCCGCCTTCGGCGCCGAGGTCACGCGCGTGGCCCGCGAGGTCGGTGTCGAGGGCGAGCTGGGCGGTCAGGCGCAGGTGCCGGGGGCGGCGGGGACGTGGAAGGACCTCACCGACTCCGTCAACACCGCGTTCCGCAACCTCACCGGTCAGGTGAGGAACATCGCCCAGGTGACGACGGCGGTGGCCAACGGCGACCTGTCGCAGAAGGTCACCGTGGACGTGTCCGGCGAGATGCTCCAGCTGAAAAACACCGTGAACACCATGGTGGACCAGCTGTCGTCCTTCGCCGACCAGGTCACGCGGATGGCCCGGGACGTGGGCACGGAGGGCCGCCTGGGCGGTCAGGCCCGGGTCGACGGCGTGTCCGGCACCTGGAAGGAGCTGACGGACTCCGTCAACTCCATGGCCGGCAATCTGACCTCCCAGGTGCGCAACATCGCGCAGGTGACGACGGCGGTGGCGCGCGGTGACCTGTCCCAGAAGATCGACGTCGACGCGCGCGGCGAGATCCTGGAGCTGAAGAACACCATCAACACGATGGTCGACCAGCTGTCGTCCTTCGCGGAGCAGGTCACGCGCGTGGCCCGCGAGGTGGGGACCGAGGGCCGGCTCGGCGGTCAGGCGCAGGTGCCCGGTGTCGCCGGTGTGTGGCGGGACCTGACCGACTCGGTGAACGGCATGGCCGGCAACCTCACCGCCCAGGTGCGCAACATCGCGCAGGTCGCGACGGCGGTGGCGCGCGGTGACCTGTCCCAGAAGATCACCGTGGACGCGCGCGGGGAGATCCTGGAGCTGAAGAACACCCTGAACACGATGGTGGACCAGCTGTCGTCGTTCGCCCAGGAGGTCACGCGCGTCGCGCGCGAGGTGGGTACCGAGGGCATCCTCGGCGGCCAGGCGGAGGTGCAGGGCGTCTCCGGCACCTGGAAGGACCTCACCCAGTCCGTGAACGGCATGGCCAACAACCTGACCATGCAGGTGCGCAACATCGCCGAGGTGACGACCGCGGTCGCCAAGGGCGACCTGTCGAAGAAGATCACCGTCGACGCCAAGGGCGAGATCCTCGAACTGGTCACCACCGTCAACACGATGGTGGACCAGCTGTCGTCCTTCGCCGAGCAGGTCACGCGGGTGGCCCGCGAGGTGGGCACCGAGGGCATCCTGGGCGGCCAGGCGAGCGTGCCCGGCGTCGTGGGCATCTGGAAGGACCTCAACGACAACGTCAACCTGATGGCCAAGAACCTCACGGTCCAGGTGCGGAACATCTCCCAGGTGGCGGCGGCGGTGGCCAACGGCGACCTGACGCGGACGGTGACGATCGAGGCGCGCGGCGAGGTCGCGCAGCTCGCCGACACCTTCAACACCATGGTGCGGACGCTGCGGTCCTTCGCCGACCAGGTGACCAAGGTGGCCCGCGAGGTGGGCACCGACGGCATCCTGGGCGGCCAGGCGCAGGTGCCGGGCGTGTCGGGGACGTGGAAGGACCTCACCGAGTCGGTGAACCAGATGGCGTCCAACCTGACCGGTCAGGTGCGCAACATCGCCATGGTCACCACGGCGATCGCGAAGGGCGACCTGACCAAGAAGATCGACATCGACGCGCGCGGCGAGATCCTGGAGCTGAAGACGACCATCAACACGATGGTCGACCAGCTGTCGTCGTTCGCCGAGGAGGTCACCCGGGTCGCCCGCGAGGTGGGCACGGAGGGGCAGCTCGGCGGCCAGGCCCGCGTCCGGGACGTCGACGGCACCTGGCGCGACCTGACGGAGTCCGTGAACGAGATGGCCGGGAACCTCACCCGGCAGGTGCGGGCCATCGCGCGCGTGGCGACCGCGGTGACCCGCGGTGACCTCAACCTGAAGATCGACGTGGACGCCTCCGGGGAGATCTCGGAGCTGCAGGACTACATCAACAAGATGATCGCCAACCTGCGCGACACCACGATCGCCAACAAGGAGCAGGACTGGCTCAAGGGCAATCTGGCCCGGATCTCCGGTCTGATGCAGGGCCGCCGCGACCTCCAGGACGTGGCCTCGCTGATCATGAGCGAGCTGACGCCCGTGGTCTCCGCCCAGCACGGGGCGTTCTTCCTCGCGATGCCCCTGGTCGACGGGCAGGAGCAGGCGGGCGCCGAGGGCGACGCGTACGAGCTGCGGATGCTCGGGTCGTACGGCTACTCGATGGGCTCGATGCCGACTTCGTTCCGGCCGGGTGAGGCGCTGGTCGGCACGGCCGCCAAGGAGAAGCGCACGATCCTCGTGGAGAACGCGCCGACCGGCTACCTGAAGATCTCCTCCGGGCTCGGCGAAGCCCCGCCCGCGCAGGTGATCGTGCTGCCGGTGCTGTTCGAGGGGCAGGTGCTCGGCGTCATCGAGCTGGCGTCGTTCACGCCGTTCACGCACATCCAGAAGGACTTCCTGAACCAGATCGCCGAGATGATCGCGACGAGCGTCAACACCATCTCCGTGAACACCAAGACGGAGGTGCTGCTGAGCCAGTCGCAGGAGCTGACCGAGCAACTGCGGGAGCGGTCGGAGGAGTTGGAGCAGCGGCAGAAGGCGCTCCAGTCGTCCAACGCCGAACTGGAGGAGAAGGCCGAACTGCTGGCGCAGCAGAACCGCGACATCGAGGTGAAGAACACCGAGATCGAAGAGGCCCGGCAGGTCCTGGAGGAGCGTGCCGAGCAACTCGCGGTCTCCATGCGCTACAAGAGCGAGTTCCTGGCCAACATGTCGCACGAGTTGCGTACGCCGCTCAACTCGCTGCTGATTCTGGCCAAGTTGCTCGCCGACAACGCCGACGCCAACCTCACCCCGAAGCAGGTCGAGTTCGCCGAGACGATCCACGGCGCCGGCTCCGACCTGCTCCAGCTGATCAACGACATCCTCGACCTGTCGAAGGTCGACGCGGGGAAGATGGACGTCTCCCCGACCCGCATCGCACTCGTACAGCTCGTGGACTACGTGGAGGCCACCTTCCGGCCGCTGAGCGCGGAGAAGGGCCTGGACCTGTCGGTGCGGGTGTCGCCGGGGCTGCCCGCCACCATGCACACCGACGAGCAGCGGCTGCTCCAGGTGCTGCGCAACCTGCTGTCCAACGCGGTGAAGTTCACCGACTCGGGCTCCGTCGAACTGGTCATCCGCCCGGCCCGGGACGAGGTCCCGCAGGCCATCCGGGAGCAGTTGCTGGAGGCCGGTTCGGTGAGCGACCCGGACGCCGAGCTGATCGCGTTCTCGGTGAGCGACACGGGCATCGGCATCGCGGCCAGCAAGATGCAGGTGATCTTCGAGGCGTTCAAGCAGGCCGACGGCACCACCAGCCGCAAGTACGGCGGAACGGGCCTCGGGCTGTCCATCTCGCGGGAGATCGCGCAGCTGCTCGGCGGGGAGATCCACGCGCAGAGCGAGCCGGGCCGCGGTTCGACGTTCACGCTCTACCTGCCGCTGCACCCGAGCGAGCTGCCCCCGCACGGCTACCAGCAGCCGCTGCCCTCCGTGGAGGCCGGGGAGCTGCCGGCGTCCCCGGGCGCCGCGGGCGAGCTGCCGGACACGGAGTTCGAGACGTCGGCCGAGGCGACGTCGTACCAGGACCCGCAGAGCGGTGCGGCGGCCCTGTTCCGGCGTCGGCGCAAGTCGGCGGCGGAGAGCGAGGGCCGGCCCGAGCCGCAGGAGCGGCAGCCGGGTGCCGGGCAGGAGTCGGCCCCGCATGCGAGCCGGGGCATCCGGTTCGGCGGGCAGAAGGTCCTGATCGTCGACGACGACATCCGCAACGTCTTCGCGCTCACCAGCGTCCTGGAGCAGCACGGCCTGTCCGTGCTGTACGCCGAGAACGGGCGCGAGGGCATCGAGGTGCTGGAGCAGCACGAGGACGTGGCGGTCGTCCTGATGGACATCATGATGCCCGAGATGGACGGGTACGCGACGACCACGGCGATCCGCCGGATGCCCCAGTTCGCCGGTCTGCCGATCATCGCGCTGACCGCGAAGGCGATGAAGGGCGACCGGGAGAAGGCCATCGAGTCCGGCGCCTCCGACTACGTGACGAAGCCGGTCGACCCCGACCACCTGCTGACGGTGATGCAGCAGTGGATGCGTGAGGAGTGAGCGCGGGGGAGCCGGTGCGGCGGGCGGAAGCCGGGACCGGACCGGGGCCGGTGCCGGGACCCGGCCGAGGACCGGGGGCCCGGGCCTGGCGGGAAGCGGTCGGTACGCTCGGACCCCGGGCCCGTAGTACGTTCGGGCACGGTGTCCTCGTCCCTGCGGGCACCTTCCGTGCGGCTCGTCCGGGCGGTGTGCGAACGTGGGGTGTGTGTAAACGGCGGGAACCTTCGGCGTTCACGCGGAGTCGCTGACTCAGCGTGCCCGAAGCCGTGTAGGAGTACGGGATTCGGGGAACCTTCTGGTCTCCCGCCGCGTTTCTGCTACGAGCACAGTGACATCACGGTGACAGGGTGTGGCGACAGGCGGGGTGCGGCTACGATGACCGGCACAAGGACGGACGGCGCAAGGGAGCCGTCCCCCGGGGCGGCACCCGCCGGTGCCGTGCCAGGTCCTGTGGACAGGGGAGGCCCCACGCCGGGGCGAGGAGGGCGGGCCATGGTGCAGAAGGCCAAGATCCTCCTGGTCGATGACCGGCCGGAGAATCTGCTTGCGCTGGAGGCGATCCTCTCGGCGCCCGATCAGACGCTGGTGCGGGCATCGTCCGGGGAGGAAGCGCTCAAAGCACTGCTCACGGACGACTTCGCGGTCATTCTGCTGGACGTCCAGATGCCGGGCATGGACGGTTTCGAGACCGCCGCGCACATCAAGCGACGGGAGCGGACCCGGGACATCCCGATCATCTTCCTCACGGCGATCAACCACGGCCCGCACCACACCTTCCGCGGGTACGCGGCGGGCGCGGTGGACTACATCTCCAAGCCGTTCGACCCCTGGGTGCTGCGCGCCAAGGTCTCGGTCTTCGTCGAGCTGTACATGAAGAACTGCCAGCTGCGCGAGCAGGCGGCGCTGCTGAGGCTCCAGTTGGAGGGCAACGGCAAGGCCGAGGCGGGCGAGGCCAAGGAGCCGGCGGGGCTGCTCGCCGAGCTGTCGGCGCGGCTGGCGGCCGTGGAGGAGCAGGCGGAGGCGCTGTCGAAGCAGCTCGGCGACGAGTCGACGGACGCTGCCGCGGTGGCGACGGCCGCCCACCTGGAGCGCAAGCTCACGGGACTGCGGCGGGCGCTGGACGCCCTGGAGCCGGGCGCGTCCGGCGGCCAGGCCGCCGTCAACTGACGCCGCGGGGGCCTGTGAGGGCTTGTCAGGGGCGGTAGCGGAAGCGTCAGTTCCGTCCCCGGCGCGGGGACGACACGAACGGGTGAAGCGGTAGGCACACGTGTCGACCGGCGCCTCCCCCGGTAACCTCACACCCATGGCCTCACGTCCCTCCGCAGCCAAGAAGCAGACCGCGAAGAAGGCGGCCGCTCCCGCGAAGGGTCCCGCCAAGAAGACCGCCGCGAAGAAGGCACCCGCGAAAAAGGCGCCGGCCAAGAAGGCGCCCGCCAAGAAGGCCGCGGCGAAGAAGCCCGCGCCCAAACCGGCTCCGAACCCCACCGGGGGCGTCTACCGGCTGGTGCGCGCCCTCTGGCTGGGCCTCGCGCACGCGGTGGGCGCCGTCTTCCGCGGCATAGGGCAGGGCGCCAAGAACCTCGACCCGGCCCACCGCAAGGACGGCGTCGCCCTGTTGCTGCTCGGCGTCGCGCTGATCGTCGCGGCGGGCACCTGGGCCGACCTCAAGGGCCCCGTCGGCGACCTCGTCGAGATCCTCGTCACCGGCGCCTTCGGCCGCCTCGACCTGCTCGTGCCGATCCTGCTCGGCGCCATCGCCGTACGCCTGATCCGGCACCCCGAGAAGCCCGAGGCCAACGGGCGGATCGTGATCGGGCTGTCCGCGCTCGTCATCGGCGTGCTCGGCCAGGTGCACATCGCCTGCGGCTCCCCGGCGCGCAGCGCGGGCATGCAGGCCATAAGGGATGCCGGCGGCCTCATCGGCTGGGGCGCGGCGACCCCGCTGTCGTACACGATGACCGATGTGCTGGCCGTGCCGCTGCTGGTGCTGCTCACGCTCTTCGGGCTGCTGGTCGTCACCGCCACCCCGGTCAACGCGATTCCGCAGCGGCTGCGGCAGCTCGGGGTGCGGCTCGGCGTGGTGCACGACCCGGCGGCGGACGAGTTCACCGAGGACGACGAGCGCTACGACGAGCAGTGGCGCGAGGCGCTGCCGGCCCGGCCCCGCAGGCGCGGCGCACCGGCGGCCGCCGAGCCGTACGACCCCGACGCGGCCGAGCAGGAGGCGCTCAACAGGCGCCGCGGCAGGCCCCGGCGGTCGGCCGTGCCGCAGCCCGAGATGAACCGGCCGATGGACGCCGTGGACGTCGCCGCCGCCGCGGCCGCCGCGCTCGACGGCGCCGTACTGCACGGGATGCCGCCCTCGCCGCTGGTCGCCGACCTCACCCAGGGCGTGAGCACGGGGGACCGCGAGTCCACGACCCCGACGCCCACGCCGGTGCCGGCCGCGCGGCCGCAGCCGGGCAAGCTCAAGAAGGACCCCGCGAAGGAGTCCGACCGGGAACCGGCGGGCGGTGCGGTCCCCGACCTCACCAAGACGCCGCCGCCCAAGGAGCGGGACCTGCCGCCGCGCGCCGAGCAGCTCCAGCTGTCCGGCGACATCACGTACTCCCTGCCGTCCCTCGACTCCCTCACGCGCGGCGGTCCCGGCAAGGCGCGCAGCGCCGCCAACGACGCCATAGTGGACTCCCTGACCACCGTCTTCACCGAGTTCAAGGTCGACGCCGCCGTCACCGGCTTCACCCGCGGCCCGACGGTCACGCGCTACGAGGTGGAGCTGGGCCCCGCCGTGAAGGTCGAGCGGATCACCGCGCTGACCAAGAACATCGCGTACGCCGTCGCCAGCCCCGACGTGCGGATCATCAGCCCGATCCCCGGCAAGTCCGCGGTCGGCATCGAGATCCCCAACACCGACCGGGAGATGGTCAACCTCGGCGACGTGCTCCGCCTCGCCGAGTCCGCCGAGGACGACGACCCGATGCTGGTCGCCTTCGGCAAGGACGTCGAGGGCGGCTACGTCATGCACTCGCTGGCGAAGATGCCGCACATGCTGGTGGCCGGCGCCACCGGCTCCGGCAAGTCGTCCTGCATCAACTGCCTGATCACCTCGATCATGATGCGGGCGACCCCGGAGGACGTCCGGATGATCCTGGTCGACCCCAAGCGCGTCGAGCTGACCGCGTACGAGGGCATCCCGCACCTGATCACGCCGATCATCACCAACCCCAAGCGGGCCGCCGAGGCGCTCCAGTGGGTCGTGCGCGAGATGGACCTGCGCTACGACGACCTCGCCGCCTACGGCTACCGGCACATCGACGACTTCAACCGCGCGGTGCGCGAGGGCAAGGTCAAGCCGCCCGAGGGCAGCGAGCGCGAACTCCAGCCGTACCCCTACCTGCTGGTGATCGTGGACGAGCTGGCCGACCTGATGATGGTGGCGCCGCGCGACGTCGAGGACGCGATCGTGCGGATCACCCAGCTCGCGCGCGCGGCCGGCATCCACCTCGTACTGGCCACCCAGCGGCCCTCCGTGGACGTCGTCACCGGTCTGATCAAGGCCAACGTGCCCTCCCGGCTCGCCTTCGCCACCTCCTCGCTCGCCGACTCCCGGGTCATCCTCGACCAGCCCGGCGCCGAGAAGCTGATCGGCAAGGGCGACGGCCTCTTCCTGCCGATGGGCGCGAACAAGCCGACCCGCATGCAGGGCGCGTTCGTGACCGAGGAGGAGGTCGCGGCCGTCGTCCAGCACTGCAAGGACCAGATGGCGCCGGTCTTCCGGGACGACGTCACCGTGGGCACCAAGCAGAAGAAGGAGATCGACGAGGACATCGGCGACGACCTCGACCTGCTGTGCCAGGCGGCCGAGCTGGTGGTCTCCACGCAGTTCGGGTCGACCTCGATGCTCCAGCGCAAGCTGCGCGTCGGCTTCGCCAAGGCCGGGCGGCTGATGGACCTGATGGAGTCACGGAGCATCGTCGGGCCGAGCGAAGGCTCAAAGGCTCGTGACGTTCTTGTGAAGCCTGACGAGCTGGACGGCGTGCTCGCGGTGATCCGGGGGGAGTCTGAAGGGTAGGGAGCGGCGCGCGAGGGGGTTCCGCCGACGGAGTGGCAGGACGGCCGGGCGGCCGATCGTGACTCACCCGTTAGGGATCATTGAGCAACCGTTTCCCCATGCCCTACGTCAAGTTGAGGGAAGTGACAAACAGGTAGTCCACCATCGGGGTGCCGGGCCATTCCGATGGCGTAAAGGTCGTACCGCCCGGTTGCCCCACCCGTTTGCACCCCCCCTAGACTGAACGCCCAGCACAGGCGGCAAACGCTCGAAAGGCGCCCCCCGTGTCCAACGGAAACTCCCCCGAAGACGAGCGTCCGATCGAAGACGTGTCCCGAGACGTCCCTGCCGACGTCTCCGAGGAAACCCGCCCCTCCGTGGGCCGCGCCCTGCAGCAGGCCCGGATCGCCGCCGGGCTGACCGTCGACGACATCACCACCGCCACCCGGGTCCGCATCGCCATCGTGCACGCCATCGAGGCGGACGACTTCGCGCCCTGCGGCGGCGACGTCTACGCGCGCGGTCACATCCGCACCCTGGCCAAGGCCGTCGGGCTCGACCCGGCCGAACTGCTCGCGCAGTTCGACGCCGAGCACGGCGGGCGACCGGCTCCGACCCCCGCCGCGCCTCTGTTCGAGGCGGAACGCATCCGTCCCGAGCGGCGCGGGCCCAACTGGACCGCCGCCATGGTCGCCGCGATCGTCGCGGTGATCGGTTTCGTGGGCTTCACCTTCGTCAAGGGCGGCGACGACGGCGGCAACGAGGCCAGCGTCGCCGAGGGCGCCCAGCCGTCGTCCGGCGAGTCCGCCTCGTCGAGCGCCAAGCCCGACAAGCCCGCCGACCCCAAGCCGGAACCGAGCGACAGCGCCATCGCCGCCGCGCCCGCCGACAAGGTGACCGTCAAGGTCAGCGCCACCGAGGGCCGCAGCTGGATCTCCGCCCAGGACCACAACGGCCGGCTGCTCTTCGACGGACTCCTCAAGCAGGGCGACTCCAAGACCTTCCAGGACAACGAGAAGGTCAAGCTCGTCCTCGGCGACGCCGGAGCCATCCAGCTCTACGTCAACGGCAAGAAGATCGAGGACGACTTCCAGCCCGGCGCCGTGGAGCGCCTGACGTACACGAAGGGCGACCCGCAGGTCGGATAGGGACCCGGGGGACGAGTCGGGACGGGGTTGGCCGGGATCGGCCAACCCCTTCGACATGGGCTGTCGGCGGGACGAAGTAGTCTTGAGCCCATGCCTGAAAGCCGTACCGTCGCACTCGTCACCCTTGGCTGCGCCCGTAACGAGGTGGACTCGGAGGAGCTCGCAGGCCGTCTGGAGGCGGACGGCTGGAAGCTCGTCGACGACGCCGAGGAAGCGGACGTCGCCGTCGTGAACACGTGCGGCTTCGTCGAGGCCGCCAAGAAGGACTCCGTGGACGCCCTCCTGGAGGCCAACGACCTCAAGGGCCACGGAAGAACGCAGGCCGTCGTGGCGGTGGGCTGCATGGCCGAGCGGTACGGCAAGGAGCTGGCCGACGCCCTCCCGGAGGCCGACGGCGTCCTCGGCTTCGACGACTACGCCGACATCTCCGACCGCCTGCAGACCATCCTGAACGGCGGCATCCACGCCGCCCACACCCCGCGCGACCGGCGCAAGCTGCTGCCGATCAGCCCCGCCGAGCGGCAGGAGGCCGGCGCCGCCGTCGCCCTGCCCGGGCACGGCCCGAGCGACCTGCCCGAGGGCGTCGCCCCCGCCTCCGGGCCCCGCGCGCCGCTGCGCCGCCGCCTGGACGGCTCCCCGGTCGCCTCGGTGAAGCTGGCCTCCGGCTGCGACCGGCGCTGCTCCTTCTGCGCCATCCCGTCCTTCCGCGGCTCCTTCATCTCGCGCCGCCCCAGCGACGTGCTGAACGAGACCCGGTGGCTGGCCGAGCAGGGCGTCAAGGAGATCATGCTGGTCTCCGAGAACAACACCTCCTACGGCAAGGACCTCGGCGACATCCGCCTGCTGGAGTCGCTGCTGCCGAACCTGGCCGAGGTCGACGGCATCGAGCGGGTGCGCGTCAGCTACCTCCAGCCGGCCGAGATGCGCCCCGGCCTGATCGACGTGCTGACCTCGACGCCGAAGGTCGCGCCCTACTTCGACCTCTCCTTCCAGCACTCCGCGCCGAACGTGCTGCGCGCGATGCGCCGCTTCGGCGACACCGACCGCTTCCTGGAGCTGCTCGACACCATCCGGAGCAAGGCCCCCGAGGCGGGTGTGCGCTCCAACTTCATCGTCGGCTTCCCCGGCGAGTCCGAGGCCGACCTCGCCGAGCTGGAGCGGTTCCTGAACCACGCCCGCCTGGACGCCATCGGCGTCTTCGGGTACTCCGACGAGGAGGGCACCGAGGCGGCGACCTACGCCGACAAGCTGGACGAGGACGTCGTCGCCGAGCGGCTGGCCCGCGTCTCCCGCCTGGCCGAGGAGCTGGTCTCGCAGCGGGCCGACGAGCGCGTCGGCGCGACCGTGCGGGTACTCGTCGAGTCCGTGGACCCGGCCGACGAGGGCGACGCTGTCCGCGGCCGCGCGGAGCACCAGGCGCCGGAGACGGACGGCCAGGTGGTGCTCACGAGCGGCGAGGGCCTGAGCGTCGGTCGTATGGTCGACGCGAAGGTGGTCGGTACGGAGGGCGTCGACCTGGTGGCCGAACCGCTGCTGGGCTCGCCCGAGTGGAGTGAGGAGGCCGGCAGATGACCGGAGTCCCGGCGTCCGCGGCGGGCGGCTCCTCCAGCGCGCGCAGGACCGGCCCGCGCGGCACCTCGGGCCCGGCGGCGCAGGAACCGGCCGGGCGTACGACTCCGGGGGGCGCCGTGGAACGGGATGCGGGAGAGCGGCGGGGCGCGACCGAGGGCGGCGCCGGCGGGCGCGGTGGCAAGATCGCCGCCGCGGCCGTCAACCAGGCGAGCGTCTGGAACGTCGCCAATCTGCTGACGATGCTCCGGCTGCTGCTCGTGCCGGCCTTCGTCGCGCTGATGCTCGGCAACGGCGGGTACGACCCGGCGTGGCGCTCCTTCGCCTGGGCCGCCTTCGCCATCGCCATGATCACCGACCTCTTCGACGGGCACCTGGCGCGCACCTACAACCTCGTCACCGACTTCGGGAAGATCGCCGACCCCATCGCCGACAAGGCGATCATGGGCGCGGCGCTCATCTGCCTCTCCGCGCTGGGTGACCTGCCGTGGTGGGTGACCGCCGTCATCCTCGGCCGGGAACTCGGCATCACCGTCCTGCGTTTCGTGGTCATCCGGTACGGCGTCATCCCCGCGAGCCGGGGCGGCAAGCTCAAGACCCTCACCCAGGGCATCGCCGTCGGCATGTACGTGCTGGCGCTCACGGGGCCCCTGGCCACCCTGAGGTTCTGGGTGATGGCCGTGGCGGTCGTCCTGACCGTGGCGACCGGACTGGACTATGTGAAGCAGGCCATTGTGCTGCGCCGCCGGGGAATCGCCGACCGCAGAGCGGCGTTGAAGGAGACGGAAGCTTGAGTTCCAGGGCTGCCGACGTGGTGCGACTACTCACCGTCAGGGGCGAGACCCTCGCGGTCGCCGAGTCACTGACCGGCGGAATGGTCGCTGCCGCGCTCACGGCGGTCCCCGGAGCGTCCAAGGCCTTCCGGGGCTCCGTCACCGCCTATGCGACGGTGCTGAAGCAGGAGCTGCTCGGCGTCGACGGCGACCTGCTCGCCGCCCGCGGTGCCGTGGACCCGCAGGTCGCCGCCCAGATGGCGGCAGGTGTACGTGCGGCGCTGGGCGCCGACTGGGGCATCGCGACGACGGGCGTCGCCGGCCCGGAGCCGCAGGACGGACAGCCCGTGGGAACTGTCTTCGTGGCCGTGGAGGGGCCCTTCGGGGCGGCGCAGGGTTGCGCCGATGGCGGAAAAGTGGAGGCGCTGCGGTTGAACGGCGACCGCGCGGAAATTCGTATGGAGAGTGTACGGAGCGTACTCGCACTTCTTTTGAGGGAGCTTGCGAGCGAACAGACCGGGAATGAGCGGGCACAGGATACGGAACGGAACGGGGGGTTTTGATGTTTGCAGCCCTGAGTGAACACGACATCGCTCCCCGCACGGCCGCGGCGCGAGGCGGTACGGTGGGGCGTGAAGGATGCGGTTACACGGTCCGAGGAGGGAGCCACCGATGATTCTGCTCCGTCGCCTGCTGGGTGACGTGCTGCGTCGGCAGCGCCAACGCCAGGGCCGTACTCTGCGCGAAGTCTCCTCGTCCGCCCGAGTCTCACTCGGCTATCTCTCCGAGGTGGAGCGGGGGCAGAAGGAGGCTTCTTCCGAGCTGCTCTCCGCCATCTGCGACGCGCTGGACGTACGGATGTCCGAGCTCATGCGGGAAGTGAGCGACGAACTCGCCCTCGCCGAGCTGGCCCAGTCCGCTGCGGCGACACCCAGCGAGACCGTACCGGCACCGGTGCGCCCGATGCTGGGTTCCGTCTCGGTGACCGGCGTGCCACCGGAACGGGTGACCATCAAGGCGCCCGCCGAGGCAGTGGACGTCGTCGCCGCCTGAGCGCCCGAGAACGTGTGCGTGTGAGACCCCGGCCGGGGTCGCTCCGGGAGACCGGAGGGATCCGGGCCGGGGTCTTCGCATGCCCGGGAGAGCACCGGGGAGCCCGGGCCTGAGCGCCGTGTGCGGTGCGGCCGCCCGGTTTGCCGGTCCGTTGCGGTGCGGTCATCGTGGAGGGAGATGGCCGGGGGGCGAACCGACGGAGGCGTGAATGTACGTCGTGAAGAGCCCGTTGTCCGACGCGGACCTGAAGACCGTCTCCGAGGCGTTGCAGGGCGCTCTCGTCGACCTGGTCGACCTGGCCCTGGTGGCGAAGCAGATCCACTGGAACGTGGTCGGCCCGCGCTTCCGCTCCGTACACCTCCAGCTGGACGAACTGGTCGGCACCGCCCGCACGCACTCGGACACCGTGGCGGAACGCGCCTCGGCGCTCGGCGTCTCCCCCGACGGGCGGGCTGCGACCGTCGCCGTCGGCAGCGGCATCGACGTGACCCCCGAGGGGTGGGTCGACGACACGACCGCGGTGCAGACCATCGTGGACGCGCTGGGCGCGGTGATCGGACGGATGCGTGAGCGGATCGCCGCGAGCGGTGAGCCCGATCCCGTGAGCCAGGACATCTTCATCCAGATCACGGCCGACCTGGAGAAGCAGCACTGGATGTTCCAGGCGGAAAACGGCTGACGCGGGATGGTCTCGGCGCGGACGGCTCGCCGGGCTGCCGCGCTGGGGCTCGGCGCGCTGTGGTGGTGGGCCGTGCTGCGCCTGGCGCTGGAGCCCGGCGCCGGGGTGCTCGAAGGCGCGGTCGCGGTCGGCGGCTGGGGACTGAGCGTGCTGCCGGTGCACTGCGTGCCGAGGCGGCAGGCAGCGGGGGCGCTGGGGGCGGGGCGGTGGCGAAACGCCCTGCGCGGGGCGCGGCGGGGCCCGGCTCCCTCCAGCCCGGACGAGCACCGGCCTTTGCGGCAGAGGGACCTTTACGGGAGGGGCCGGAGGGAGTAACGTACAACCAAATGGTTGTAGATGGAGTGGCCGAAGAAGCGGAAGCGGGCACGGACCGTCTGTTCCAGGCCCTGGCCGACCTGACCCGCCGCGACATCCTGCGCCGCTGCGGGCGGGACGAGCTGTCGGTGTCCCGGCTGGCCGAGGCCTACCCGATGAGCTTCGCCGCGGTGCAGAAGCACGTCGCGGTACTGGAGCGGGCCGGCCTCGTGGTCAAGGAACGACGCGGACGGGAGCAGCTGGTGCGGACCGATCTCGACGCCCTGGACCGGGCCCGCCGCGCCCTGGACGAACTCGAGGGTGCCTGGCGCGGGCGGGTGGCGCGGATGTCCGAACTGCTCGCCGAGGCGCCGGAGGCCGGATCGGAATCTCCCTCGGAGTTCCCGGCGGAATCCCCCTCGGAATCCGAGCCCGAGACCACGCACCAACCGACGGAAGGACAGAGCCGATGAGTGTCACCAGCCTGGACAAGGACCTCGACAACCTGACCCTCACCCTGGTCGCCGACTTCGCCGCCCCCGTGGAACGGGTGTGGCAGCTGTGGTCCGACCCCCGGCAGCTGGAGCGCTGGTGGGGACCGCCGGCCTACCCGGCGACGGTGGAGGAGCACGACCTGACCCCCGGCGGGGACGTCACCTACTTCATGACCGGCCCGGAAGGGGAGAAGTTCCGCGGCTGGTGGCGGGTGGCCACGGTCGACGCCCCGAGGTCGCTGGAGTTCACCGACGGGTTCGCCGACGAGGACGGGGTGCCGAACGCCGCGATGCCGACGACCGCGAACCGGGTCACGCTCACCGCACGCGACGGCGGCACCCGGATGGAGATGCGGGCGGTCTTCGACACCAGGGAGCAGATGGACCAGCTCATGACGATGGGCATGGAGGACGGCCTGCGCGAGGCGGCCGGGCAGATGGACGCGCTGCTCACCACCGGCTGAGCCGCACCGGCATCCCGGCGGCTTCCTCAGCGCCGTGTGCGGGCGCCCGCGACGGTGCCCGGCCGCGGCGCGGGCCCGCTCTGGCAGGTCGGGCACCAGTACGTGGGCCGCTCGCGGGAGCCGTCGCCCTGGTCGGCCACCCGGACCGACGTGCCGCAGCGCAGGCAGGGGCGGGGCGCCCGCCCGTACACGAACAGGTCCTGGCCGCGCAGGCCCGTGGTGCGGCGGACCGGGCGCTCGCGGTTGGCCTCCAGGAGCTTCTTGGCGAGCGTGGGCAGCAGCGCGGCCCGGTCGGCGGGCAGCCCGCCGACCGGCAGCCAGGGCGTGACGCCGAGCAGGAAGCACAGCTCGCACTTGTAGACATTGCCGATACCGGCGAGATTGCGCTGGTCCAGCAGGGCCTCGCCGAGCGGACGGGCCGGGTCCGCGCACAGGTTGTCCAGCGCCCGCGCCGGGTCCCAGTCGGGGCCGAGCAGGTCGGGGCCGAGATGGCCGACGGCGCGCTCCTCGTCACCGGTGCGGAGGATGTCCAGCACCGGGAGGCGGTAGCCGACGGCCGTGCGGTCGGCGGTGCCGAGGACCACCCTGATCTGGTGCGCCGGGCCGCCGCTCCAGCGCTGGTGTGGCGCGAAGACCCTCCAGGAGCCGTCCATCCGCAGGTGCGAGTGCACGGTCAGGCCGCCTTCGACCCGGGCGAGCAGGTGCTTGCCGCGCGGGGTGACGTCCAGGACGGTACGGCCGGTGAGGTCGACCGTGGCGTACCGGGGGACGCGGAAGTCGCTGCGGGTCAGCACCTTGCCCGCGAGGGCGTTGTGCAGCCGTCGCGCCGCCTGCCAGACCGTGTCTCCTTCGGGCATGGCTCAAGGGTGACAGGGTCACGCCCTGATGCGCAGACCGCGCGGGGTGGCGATGAACCCCGCTCCCTCCAGGAGCGGGCCGAAGGGTGACGTCAGGGCCGCCGTGCCGTTGACGCGCTCCACCGTGACCGTGCCGAGGGAACCGGCGCGGGCCGCCTCCGCGAGCGCCTGCGCGGCGGCCCGCAGCCGCGGGTCCTCGGTGGGCAGCCGGTCGGGGTCGGAGGGCCACAGCAGGAGGGTCTTGCCACCGCGCTCCATGTAGAGCGCCGGTTCGCCCTCGACGAGCACCACCAGGGAGCCCGCCTTGCGGCCGGGCTTGTGCGTGGCACCGGCGGGCGGCTCGGGCCAGCCGAGGGCCGCACCGTAGGCGTTCGCCGGGTCGGCGGCGGCCAGGACGACGGCTCGGGGACCGGCGGCGGTGCGGTCACGGCGACCGGGGAACCCGGTGTCGTACGCGCCGCGCGGGCCGTCGAAGCGCCCGTACGCGCCGCCGCCGCGTGGACCGCCGGCGCCCGGCTCGGCATAGTCGCGAGGTGAGATGTAGTCGCCCCGGGAGGGGGAGCGGCCCAGGCGGTCGGGGTCGGCGAAGACGTCGTCGTAGGGGGCCGGGCCTCCGGGTCCCCCGGAGCCTCGGAGGTGTTCCGGACCTCCGCGACCCCCACGGTCGCCGCGGGCGCCGGGGTCACCTGGGTCTCCGGGGGAGAAGTCGGCGAAGGGGTCCGGTGTGTCGTCGGGTCCCCCGGGGCCGATGGACGCGGGGTCACCGGAGGGGGTCAGGGGGTCGAGCGGACCGAGAGGACCGGCGAGGGGACCGAAGGGGGAGTCGTCGGCCGGTCCGCCGGAGCCGTGCGGTCCGCCGGAGCCGTGCGGTCCGGTGGAGCCGCCGGGACCGGAACGGCTCGCGGAGCCGCCGCCCGTGAACCCTTCCGGTCCGGGCGGGCCGTCACCGCGCTCGCGGGCGTTCGCCACCGCGCGCAACCGGTCCACGGCGCCCTCCATGGCGAACTGCGCCGCCCCGAGCCCCTCGACCACATAACCGCGCCGGGCCTGGCCGCTCTCCTCGAACGCGGCCAGGATCCGGTACACCGCCGAGAAGCCGCCCTCGACGCCCTCCGCGGCGACGGCGCCGCGGGTCACCACGCCGTGCCGGTCGAGGAGCGTGCGGGCCAGCGCGTGGGCCCGCACCGTGCCGTCGGCCTCGCGGGCCGGGAGCAGCGACCAGCGGCCCGCGACCGTCGGCGGGCCGCTGCGGGAGGCGGGGCGGGCGGCGGCCGTCAGCGAGCCGTACCGTCCGCGGGGCACCGCGCGCTTGGCACGGTGGGCCGTGGAGCCCGCGGTGCGCCCGGAGCCCAGCAGGGAGCGCAGGGGCGCGAGCGTGTCGTTCGTCAGCCGTCCGGACCAGGCCAGGTCCCACAGGGCGTCGGCCAGCTGCGGATCGGTGGCCTCCGGGTGGGTGGTGGCGCGGACCTGGTCGGCGATCTGCCGGAAGAACAAGCCGTACCCGCCCGCGAGCACGCTCAGGACGGACTCGTGCAGGGCGGTCGTCTCCAGGGGGTGCGGGGGCGGCAGGAGCAGCGGGGCCGCGTCCGCGAGATAGAGGGAGACCCAGCCGTCCTTGCCGGGCAGCGAACCAGCACCGGCCCACACCACCTCACCGGCGGCCGTCAGCTCGTCCAGCATCGCCGGGCTGTAGCCCGCCACGCGGGAGGGCAGGACCAGCTTCTCCAGGGCGGAGGCAGGCACGGAGGCGCCCTGCAACTGCTCGACGGCGCGGACCAGCCCGTCGACGCCGCGCAGCGTGTGCCCCTTGCCGATGTGCTGCCACTGGGGCAGGAACTGGCCGAGCGCGGCCGGTGCCACCGGCTCCAGCTCGTGCCGGAGCGCGGCCAGGGAACGGCGGCGCAGCCTGCGCAGCACGGTCGCGTCGCACCACTCCTGGCCGATGCCGGCCGGATGGAACTCGCCCTGGACGACCCGTCCCGTCCCCGCCAGTCGCTGCAGGGCGCCCTCGGTGACCGCCACGCCCAGCCCGAAGCGGGCCGCCGCGGTGACCGAGGTGAAGGGGCCGTGGGTGCGGGCGTGCCGGGCGAGGAGGTCGCCCAGGGGGTCCTTGACCGGCTCCGTGAAGGCCTCCGGCACACCGACGGGCAGTGCCGTGCCCAGGGCGTCGCGCAGCCGGCCCGCGTCCTCGATCGCCGCCCAGTGGTCGGCGCCGGCGATGCGCACCCTGATCGCGCGGCGGGCCGCGGCCAGCTCGGGCGCCCACCGCGGTTCGGCGCCCCGCTCGGCCAGCTCCGCGTCCGTCAGCGGGCCGAGCACCCGCAGCAGGTCGGCGACGCCCTCGGCGTCCTTGACGCGGCGGTCCTCGGTGAGCCACTGCAGCTCGCGCTCCAGCTCGGTGAGCACCTCCGCGTCGAGCAGCTCGCGCAGCTCCGCCTGGCCCAGCAGTTCGGCCAGCAGCCGCGAGTCCAGGGACAGGGCGGCGGCCCGGCGCTCGGCAAGCGGCGAGTCGCCCTCGTACAGGAACTGGGCGACGTAGCCGAAGAGCAGGGAGCGGGCGAACGGGGACGGCTCCGGGGTGGTGACCTCGACCAAGCGGACCTTGCGGGCCTCCAGGTCGCCCATCAGCTCGACCAGGCCGGGCACGTCGAAGACGTCCTGGAGGCACTCGCGGACGGCCTCCAGGACGATCGGGAACGAGCCGTACTCGCTGGCCACCTCCAGCAGCTGCGCGGCGCGCTGGCGCTGCTGCCACAGCGGGGTGCGCCGGCCGGGGCTGCGGCGCGGCAGCAGCAGCGCGCGGGCGGCACACTCACGGAACCGGGACGCGAACAGGGCCGAGCCGCCGACCTGGTCGGTCACGACCCGGTCGACCTCGCCCTTGTCGAAGAGGACGTCGGCCGCGCCCACGGGCGCCTGCTCGGCGTCGTACTCGAGGCCGGGCTTCGCGGGGTCCTGGTCGAGGAAGTCCAGGCCCATCAGGTCGGCGTCCGGCAGGCGCAGCACGATGCCGTCGTCGGCGTGCATGACCTGGGCGTCCATGCCGTACCGCTCGGACAGCCGGGCGCCGAGGGCCAGGGCCCAGGGGGCGTGGACCTGGGCGCCGAAGGGGGAGTGGACCACGACCCGCCAGTCGCCCAGCTCGTCGCGGAAGCGCTCGACGACGATGGTGCGGTCGTCGGGGACGTGGCCGCAGGCCTCGCGCTGCTCGTCGAGGTACGACAGCACGTTGTCCGCGGCCCAGGCGTCCAGGCCCGCGGTGACCAGGCGCAGCCGGGCGTCCTCCTCGGACAGCGAACCGACCTCGCGCAGGAACGCGCCCAGCGCCCGGCCCAGCTCCAGGGGGCGGCCCAGCTGGTCGCCCTTCCAGAACGGCAGCCTGCCCGGCACGCCCGGCGCCGGGGAGACCAGGACCCGGTCGCGCGTGATGTCCTCGATCCGCCAGGAGCTGGTGCCGAGCGTGAAGACGTCCCCCACCCGGGACTCGTACACCATCTCCTCGTCCAGCTCGCCGACCCGGCCGCCGCCCTTCTTCGGGTCGGCACCGGCCAGGAACACCCCGAAGAGTCCGCGGTCGGGGATGGTGCCCCCGGACGTCACGGCGAGCCGCTGCGCCCCCGGGCGGCCGGTGACCGTGCCGGCGACCCGGTCCCACACCACGCGCGGGCGCAGCTCGGCGAAGGCGTCCGAGGGATAGCGGCCGGCGAGCATGTCCAGGACGGCGGTGAAGGCCGACTCCGGCAGCGAGGCGAAGGGCGCGGCCCGGCGGACGGTGGCCAGGAGGTCGTCGACCTGCCAGGTGTCCAGCGCGGTCATCGCCACCAGCTGCTGGGCCAGCACGTCCAGCGGGTTGGCGGGAATCCTGAGGGCCTCGATGGCGCCGCTGCGCATCCGCTCGGTGACCACGGCCGACTGCACCAGGTCGCCGCGGTACTTCGGGAAGACCACGCCCGTGGAGACCGCGCCGACCTGGTGGCCCGCGCGGCCCACGCGCTGGAGGCCGGAGGCGACCGAGGGCGGCGATTCCACCTGGACGACCAGGTCGACGGCGCCCATGTCGATGCCCAGCTCCAGGCTGGAGGTGGCGACCACGGCGGGCAGGCGGCCCGCCTTCAGGTCCTCCTCGACGAGGGCGCGCTGCTCCTTGGAGACCGAGCCGTGGTGGGCGCGGGCGATCACCGGCGGGGCGCCCTGGGCGGCGCCCGAACCGCCCATCAGCTCGGCCGGGGAGTGGTGCTCGTCCAGGGGCTCGCCGGTCGCGCGCTCGTACGCGATCTCGTTGAGCCGGTTGCACAGGCGCTCCGCCAGCCGCCGGGAATTGGCGAAGACGATCGTGGAGCGGTGCGACTGGACCAGGTCGGTGATCCGCTCCTCGACGTGCGGCCAGATCGACGGGCGCTCCGCGCCCTCGTTGCCGTCCGCGACCGGGGAGCCGCCCAGCTCGCCCAGGTCCTCGACCGGGACGACCACGGACAGGTCGAACTCCTTGCCCGACTCCGGCTGCACGATCTCGACCCGGCCGCGCGGGGCGAGGAACCGGGCCACCTCGTCCACCGGGCGGACCGTCGCCGACAGACCGATGCGGCGGGCCGGCTTCGGCAGCAGCTCGTCCAGCCGCTCCAGGGTGAGCGCGAGATGGGCGCCGCGCTTGGTGCCCGCGACCGCGTGCACCTCGTCCAGGATCACCGTCTCGATGCCGGTCAGCGCCTCGCGCGTGGCCGACGTCAGCATCAGGAACAGGGACTCGGGGGTGGTGATCAGGATGTCCGGCGGCCGGGTGGACAGGGCGCGGCGCTCGGCGGCCGGGGTGTCGCCGGACCGGATGCCGACCTTGACCTCGGGCTCGGGCAGGCCCAGGCGCACGGACTCCTGGCGGATGCCGGTCAGCGGGCTGCGGAGGTTGCGCTCCACGTCGACGGCCAGGGCCTTCAGCGGGGAGACGTACAGGACGCGGCAGCGCTTCTTGGGGTCGGCGGGCGGGGGTGTCGAGGTCAGCTGGTCCAGCGCGGCGAGGAAGGCGGCCAGCGTCTTGCCGGAGCCCGTGGGGGCGACCACCAGCACGTCCGAACCCTGCGAGATGGCCTGCCACGCGCCCGCCTGGGCGGAGGTGGGCGCGGAGAAGGCCCCCGTGAACCAGCCGCGGGTCGCGGGGGAGAAGCCGTCCAGGGCTCGGTGTGCGGAGCTGACCATGGATCCATCGTGCACCCGGCCACTGATAATCGGCCCGAGCCGGGCGACCGGGCAGGTCACCGCCGGAACCGGGCGCGGCCGGAAGCAGGCGTCGGTGGGGTCGGTGGGTCGGTCGTCGGGGGCGGTCGGCGGTTGCCCGCCGCCCTCCCCGTCCGGGCCATGGCGGGACGCAAGCCGGCGGGTGCCCGTCCGTCCGCGGGTCCCGCCTCCATGCGTGACCGTCGGCGTGCGGAGGGCGTCCTGCGCCGGTGGCCGGGGCCGGGGGCGTTCGAGCGGGGCCCCCGGGGCCGGTGGCCTCCCGAGGCGGCCGGCCCCGGTCGGCCGGGTGGTTGCGGCTCCGCACCGGCCGTTCCCGGCGGTGCGCCGCAGGTGACGCAGAATGGGGGCATGGCGGGATCGGGCGAGCGGGCGCGGCACTGGCGGTACGCGGAGCTGCCCGACGTCGACCTGCTCCGCGCCCAGTACATACGGAAGACCTTCGTGCGCCACACGCACGAGCACTTCGTCATCGCCGCCATCGCCGACGGCGTCGAGGTCTTCCACCACGGCGGGAGCGACCAGTACGCCGGGGCCGGCTCCCTCGCGCTGGTCAACCCGGACACCCCGCACACGGGGCGGGCCGGGGTGCCGGAGGGATGGCGGTACGGAGCCGTCTACCCGGCACCCGAACTGGTGGCCGGCATCGCGGCGGAGACGACGACGCTGCGCGGGACGCCGGGATTCGTCCGGCCGGTGCTCGACGACCCGTACACCGTCGAGCTGGTGCACCACGTGCTGCGGGCCGCCGACGACGGGAACGCGCTCGCCGCCGACACCCTGCTGCGGGTGGCCGTGACCCGGCTGCTGCGGCTGAACGGCGGCTCGCTGCCCCGGCGCCGGGTGCGTACGGCCGGGGCCAGGACGGCGGCACGCGCCCGTGCCGTGCTGGAGGAGCGGATGGCCGACCCGCCGAGCCTGGAACGGCTCGCCGGGGAGCTCGGGAGCAGCCCGTTCGCGCTGCTGCGGGCCTTCCGGGACACCTACGGCATGCCGCCCCACACCTGGCTGACGGACGCCCGGGTGCGTCGGGCGCGGCGGCTGCTGGACACCGGGACCTCCCCGGCCGAGACCGCCGTCGCCGTCGGGTTCACCGACCAGCCGCACCTTAACCGGCACTTCGCGCGGATCGTCGGCGTGCCGCCCGGTGCCTACCAGCGGGAGCGCAAGAACGTACAAGACGATCGGCGAGGGCTGCTCCTACCGTTCGAGGCGTGACAGAACAGACAGCCCTTTCCGACGCTCCCGGCATCGGGGACACCGGCGCCAAGCCGGACGCCGCCGTCGTACGGGACGCCCTCGGGGTCGGGGTCGCCGTCGGACTGTCCGGGTTCGCCTTCGGGGTGACCTCGGCCGGCAGCGGACTCACCCTGGCCCAGACCTGTGCGCTCAGCCTCCTGGTGTTCACCGGGGCGTCCCAGTTCGCGCTGGTCGGCGCCCTCGCGGCCGGCGGCAATCCGCTCACGGCGGCGGCCGGGGCCTTCTTCCTGGGCGTGCGCAACGCCTTCTACGGGCTGCGCCTGTCGCAGTTGCTGGCCCTCCCGCGCGCGGTGCGACCGTTCGCCGCGCAGTGGGTCATCGACGAGACGACGGCCGTGGCGCTCGCCCAGCCCACGCGCCGCGCCGTCCGGCTCGGGTTCACCGTCACCGGACTCACCCTGTACGTCCTGTGGAACCTCACCACCCTGCTCGGCGCGGTGGGCGCGGAGGCCATCGGGGACACCGACGCCTGGGGGCTCGACGCCGCCGGTCCCGCGGTCTTCCTGGCGCTGCTGGCGCCGATGCTGAAGAACACCACCGAGCGCGTGGTCGCCGCCCTGGCCGTCCTCCTGGGCCTCGGTCTGCTGCCCGTGCTGCCCGCGGGCGTACCCGTCCTGGTGGCCGCGCTGGCGGCGCCGCTCGTCCTGTGGGCACGCGGCCGCCGCGCGCGTGGTGCCGAGGACGACGGCGCGCTGCGCGGGGCCGTGGAACGGGAGGACGGGCGATGAGCGTGTGGATCGCGATCGGCGTGACCGCGGTGGGCTGCTACGCGGTCAAGCTCCTCGGGCTGCTGGTCCCCGCGGGCGCCCTGGAACGGCCCCTGGTCCGGCGGCTCGCCGCGCTGCTGCCCGTCGCCCTCCTCGCCGCGCTCACCGCCCAGCAGACCTTCGCCGACGGACAGGAACTCGTCCTGGACGCGCGGGCCGCCGGAGTCGCCGCGGCCGCCGTCGCACTGCTGCTGCGCGCGCCGTTCCTGCTCGTCGTCGCGGCGGCCGTGGTGGTCACCGCGGGCGTACGGGCCATGGGCGGCTGAACCACCGGCGGGCCGACCGCCCGTCCGGGGCGGTGTCCGCCGGGTCGGCCGCCCGGCGCGTCAGCCGAGGGGACGGCCGTACGCCCGGAGGGTGTGCAGGGCATCGAGGGTCGCCCGGCCGCGGGCCTCCAGCGCCGGGGCGGGGGCCCACCGGCGGCGGCGCACCGGCCAGCCGCCGTCGCCCTCCTGCTCCGCCGCGAGGTGGTCGAGGGAGCGGGTCATCTCGTCGTCCGTGAACCACGCGCGCGCGAGCGAACGCGGATCCTTCGCGTAGTCGTGCGGGAAGTGGTGCTCGCCCGCGGCGTGGCCGTCGGGTACCGGACCCGCGTCGAGATCTTCCGGGTCCAGCACGGCCAGGCGCTGTTCGCGCACCAGGCGACCCAGCCGGTCGGCCGCGGCCCGCGCGCGCGGACGGTCCGGAGCGCCGTCCAGGAAGGCCACGGCGGCCGCCACCTCGTACGGGCGCGGGGACACCAGCGACTCGGCGGCCTGCCAGCAGAAGTCCGTGGCCCGGAACAGCCAGGCGTGCCAGACCTCGTTGCGGTGCAACAGGCCGACCACCGGCCCGGTGACGAGCAGCTCACCGGCAGGGCCCGCCACCACCGGCACGAAGGGCGCGGCCGGATACCCGTCCCGGCCCGCACGCGTCACCGGCAGGGCACCGTCGGGCGTGGACACGGAGGTCAGATAGCGGCAGACCCGCTCGGCCCGCTGCCCGCCGCAGCGGCCGACGGCGTCCAGGACGCGCAGGGCGCACACGGTGTGCAGCGGCTGGCTGACCGGGCCGCGCAGATCGGGCTCCAACGCGTGTCCGTACCCGCCGTCCTCGTTGCGGTAGGCCTCCAGCGCGGTCTCCACCGGGTCCGGGTCCCCGCCCCGGAAGTGGTACGCGAACAGCCGCTGCTCCAGTACGCGCGCGGTGAGCCAGACGAAGTGCTCCGCGCGCGCGAGCGGTGATCGCGAGTCCGGGGTGCGGACGGGCGCGGGCGGGGGGATCGCGGGGAGCGGGGACGCTCCGGTTTCGGCCATGGGACAGACCGTAGGCCGAAAAGCGGTTCCGGCAGGTGGTCCCGGCTCGGGGCCCACTCTCAGGGGCGGGATACTGGGGGCATGCGGTTGACGGTCTTCTGGGAGCGGATGACGGATCACTTCGGTCCGGCGTACGCCGACACCTTCGCGCGCGATCACGTGATGGCGGAGCTGGGCGGGCGTACGGTGCACGAGGCGCTGGACGCCGGCTGGGACGCCAAGGACGTGTGGCGGGTGGTGTGCACCGTCATGAACGTGCCGCGGGAACAGCGGTGACGATCGAAGATCGCCGGACGGGGCTCCTGTGCCGGTGGCGTGGGCGAGACTTGCTCCGTGGCATCCACTGACGAGACCGGGCAGGCCGCCCGGCACACTGTCCCGGCCGGCAGCACGCCGCCCACCGGCCCACCGGCCGACGGCACCGCCGCCGGGCCGGGCGCCCGCATGCCGCGCTGGCTGCCGCGCGCCATGGTGCTGGCCCTCGCGCTCATCGCCGCGTTCCAGCTGGGCAGCTGGGCCTTCCACCAGCTCACCGGGCTGCTGATCAACGTCCTCATCGCCTTCTTCCTGGCCCTGGCCATCGAACCGGCGGTGAGCTGGATGGCCGGGCGCGGCCTGCGCCGGGGGTTCGCCACCTTCCTCGTCTTCCTCGCGGTGCTGATCGCCGCCGCGGGGTTCGTCACGCTGCTCGGCTCCATGCTCGCCGGGCAGATCGTCAAGATGGTCGAGGACTTCCCGGACTACCTCGACTCCGTCATCAACTGGGTCAACGGCCACTTCCACACCGAACTGCGGCGGGTCGACATCCAGGAGGGCCTGCTCCGCTCCGACTGGCTGCGCAACTACGTGCAGAACAGCGCGACGGGTGTCCTGGACGTGTCGGCCCAGGTCCTCGGCGGCCTCTTCCAACTGCTGACGATCCTGCTGTTCTCGTTCTACTTCGCCGCCGACGGCCCCCGGCTGCGGCGCGGACTGTGCTCCGTCCTGCCGCCCGCCCGCCAGGCCGAGGTCCTGCGCGCGTGGGAGATCGCCGTCGACAAGACCGGCGGCTACCTCTACTCACGCGGGTTGATGGCACTGATCTCCGGCATCGCCCACTACATCCTCCTGGAGATCCTCGAGGTGCCCTACGCGCCCGCGCTCGCCGTGTGGGTGGGCCTGGTGTCGCAGTTCATCCCGACCATCGGCACCTATCTCGCGGGCGCCCTGCCCATGCTGATCGCGTTCACGGTCAACCCCTGGTACGCGCTGTGGGTGCTGATCTTCGTGGTGGTCTACCAGCAGTTCGAGAACTACATGCTGCAGCCCAAGCTGACGGCCAAGACCGTGGACATCCACCCCGCGGTCGCCTTCGGTTCCGTGATCGCGGGCACCGCCCTGCTCGGCGCCGTCGGCGCGCTGATCGCCATCCCGGCGGTCGCCACGCTGCAGGCGTTCCTCGGGGCGTACGTCAAGCGCTACGACGTCACGGACGATCCGCGGGTCCACGGACGCCGGGTCCGCCGGACGGTGTCCGGATCGTCCACGCGGCTGCGCAAACTGTGGGTCCGGCGCCCGGAACAGGAACGCCCGGAACAGGAACGCCCGGGGCCGGAGGACACGGACGGCACCGGGGGCGGCGGCTCCTCCTGAGGGACCGCACCGCCCGGGAGCGGGCTCAGCCCTGCGGCTCCTGGGGCTTGGCGTCGATCTCCCGCAGGCTGCGGTCCTTGAACTCGGTGCGGGTCTCGGTGCGGTGGCCGCGGGCGATGTAGTCCCGCACCACCGCCTCGACGGCGTCCTGGGGCGAGCCGACACCGGCCAGGACCATCACTTCCACCACCAGTTCGGCGTCGAGACTGATGCTGACCTTGGCCACGGTGTCCCCTCTCGTCCCCGCTCCCGGTGCCGCATCCGCATCCAACCACCTGGCGCGCCGGCCCGTGGTCGTACGCTCGGAAGTGCCGCGTGGTGCGCTTGACACGAAAATCGAACATCCATTCTTATGGAGGCTCCGGCGGGGCTCGCGACGGGTGATTCGAGTGGGTTCGGGTGGAGATGTACCCGAGTTATCCACAGGCCGGACCCGCGTCGGGGCCCATTGTCAGTGGCAGGCATTAGCGTCTTTGACGTGAAGCGATCGAATCAAGCAAACCGGGTGGAACCCATGGCAGGAACCGACCGCGAGAAGGCCCTGGACGCCGCGCTCGCACAGATTGAACGGCAGTTCGGCAAGGGCGCGGTCATGCGCATGGGCGAGCGGCCGAACGAGCCCATCGAGGTCATCCCGACCGGATCGACCGCGCTCGACGTGGCCCTCGGCGTCGGCGGCCTCCCGCGCGGCCGCGTCGTGGAGGTCTACGGCCCCGAGTCCTCCGGCAAGACGACCCTGACCCTGCACGCGGTCGCCAATGCGCAGAAGGCCGGCGGCCAGGTCGCCTTCGTGGACGCCGAGCACGCCCTCGACCCCGAGTACGCCAAGAAGCTCGGCGTCGACATCGACAACCTGATCCTCTCCCAGCCGGACAACGGCGAGCAGGCCCTGGAGATCGTGGACATGCTGGTCCGCTCCGGCGCCCTCGACCTCATCGTCATCGACTCCGTCGCCGCGCTCGTCCCGCGTGCGGAGATCGAGGGCGAGATGGGCGACAGTCACGTCGGCCTGCAGGCCCGGCTGATGAGCCAGGCCCTGCGGAAGATCACCAGCGCGCTCAACCAGTCCAAGACCACCGCCATCTTCATCAACCAGCTCCGCGAGAAGATCGGCGTGATGTTCGGCTCCCCGGAGACCACGACCGGTGGCCGGGCACTGAAGTTCTACGCCTCCGTGCGCATCGACATCCGCCGCATCGAGACGCTGAAGGACGGCACCGAGGCGGTCGGCAACCGCACCCGCTGCAAGGTCGTCAAGAACAAGGTCGCGCCGCCCTTCAAGCAGGCCGAGTTCGACATCCTGTACGGCCAGGGCATCAGCCGCGAGGGCGGGCTGATCGACATGGGCGTGGAGCACGGCTTCGTCCGCAAGGCCGGCGCCTGGTACACGTACGAGGGCGACCAGCTCGGCCAGGGCAAGGAGAACGCGCGCAACTTCCTGAAGGACAACCCCGACCTGGCCAACGAGATCGAGAAGAAGATCAAGGAGAAGCTGGGCGTCGGCGTGCGTCCCGAGGAGTCGGCCACCGAGCCCGGCGCGGACGCCGCCTCCGCCGCCACGGCCGACGCCGCACCGGCGGTGCCCGCGCCCACGACCGCCAAGGCCACCAAGTCCAAGGCCGCGGCAGCCAAGAGCTGACCCGTGACCCGACGAACCGACTGGGCCGAGTACGCGAGCGGCTCCGCCGGGCCGGGCGACGGCGCGTACGGGGCGGCTGCGGCCCCGTACGAGACGGACCCCTCCGCCATGGGGCCCCGTGAGGACGCTGCGACGCGCCACGGTGACGGCGAGGCGCGCCACGGCGGCGGACGGGGCCGCGGAGCGGGCGGCGGGCGCGGGCGCCGGAGACGCGAGCGCGCTGAGGCGTCCGCCGAGGACGGAGGTGCCACTTCCTCGTCGAGGGCCGAGAAGGGGGAGCCTCCGCGGGACCCGGTCGAGCAGGCACGGGCGATCTGCCTGCGCCTGCTCACCGGGACCCCGCGCACCCGTAGGCAGCTGGCCGACGCCCTGCGCAAGCGGGAGATCCCGGACGAGGCCGCGGAGGAGGTGCTGTCCAGGTTCGAGGAGGTCGGCCTGATCAACGACGGCGCCTTCGCTCAGGCCTGGGTGGAGTCCCGGCACCACGGCCGCGGGCTGGCCCGGCGCGCCCTCGCCAGAGAGCTGCGCACCAAGGGCGTCGACACCACGCTCATCGACGCGGCGGTGTCCCGGCTGGACACCGAGCAGGAGGAGGAGACCGCGCGCGACCTGGTCGCCCGCAAGCTGCGTGCCACCCGGGGACTCGACCGCGACAAGCGGCTGCGCCGTCTCGCGGGCATGCTGGCCCGCAAGGGCTACCCCGAGGGCATGGCCCTGCGGGTGGTCCGCCAGGCGCTGGAGGAGGAGGGCGAGGACACGGAGTACCTCGGCGACGAGGGATTCTGAGCCGACGCCCGACCCGAGGGCAGGCGAGGGCGACCCGGTCGCCGACCGGCGAAGACCGCGCAGGATTACCTTGCGTTCCCGGAAGGGTGAGGACCCTGCGCACGGCGGTACCGTCTGCGCCGTCGCGTGGCCGTACGAGCCGCGGCCACCGCGCGCATGTCCCGTCGCCGGACGACCGGCGGCGGACCGACCCGCGCGGACACTCCTCCAGCGCCCCGGAAAGGCGGCCCTGCCATGCCCACGCCCGCCCGCCGCCGAAGAGCCCTCCCCGTTCTGCTCCTCGGCACCGGTCTGCTGCTGAGCGGCTGCGGCCTCTTCTCGGCCGACTCCGGTTCCGCGGACGACGGGCCGCTCACCCTCGGATTCGTCAACGGTGGCGACAGCCGGTTCCACACCTGCCTCCAGCGGTCCGTGGAGATCGCCGCCAAGAACAACTTCGCGAGGCTGGTCACCGCCAACTCCCGGCAGGACGCGGCGACCGAGCTGAGCAACATCGAGGACATGATCGCGCGCGAGGTCGACGCGATCATCCTGCAGACCGTCGACACGGACGCCCTGAAACGTGACTTGGCGAAGGCCGAAGAAGCGGACATCCCCGTCTTCCTGACCTCCGTGAGCACCGACCCGGACGACATCCTGGGCGCGGTGGTGGTCGACCTGGAGGCGGTCGGACGGCTCGACGCCCAGTGGGTCGCCGACGACGCCGGCGGCCGGGACGTACAGGTCGCCGTCGTCGCGGGGGCGCCGGGTGCCGCCTCCGACCTGCTCACCGACGGCTTCACCAAGGCCCTGCCCGCCAACGCCGAGGTGGTCGCCGAGCAGCCGGGCATGTTCGACGCCGACAAGGCCGAGGAGGTCGCCGCCGGCATGGCCCGGGCCCACCCCGGCCTGGACTACGCCTTCGTCGCCAACGAGCAGATGGCGTTCGCCGCCCGCAAGGCCTTCGACGCGGCCGGAGCGGACCGGGTCAAGATCGTCACGGTCAACGGCACCGACGAGGCCCTCGACGCGCTGAAGGACGGACGCTTCTCCGCGACGGTGTCCAACTCGGCCGGAAACACCGGTGAACTGGCCGTCCGCAACACCATCGCACTGCTGCGCGACAGGACGGCGAAGAAGATCGACCACACCCCGATCCGCCTGGTCACCGAGGACAACGCGGACACGGCACCCCTGTACTGCCCCGCCGAGTACTGAGACCGGACGGCCACTGGCGCGTTCCGTTCAGCGCGACCCGGCCGCCGCTCCCGCTCCCTGCTCCGCCTCGGTCGCCGCCCCGGCCGTCGCTCCGCCCAGCGCGCTCTCCGCGGCCGCGTAGAGGTCGGCCGGGCGCACCCCGTTCAGCGCCGTGACCAGGTGGCCGTCGGGCCGCACCAGCAGCACCGTGTGCGCCGCGGCACCGGGATAGCTCTCGGTGACCAGCAGCTCGGCACGGTGGGGCAGCGCCGTCACCGCGGCCGCCAGCCGGGGCATGATCCCGGCCGTCACCCAGTGCTTGCGGTCCCACACCCCGGTGCCCGGCGCGATCAGCACCACCAGCAGCGCCCCCCGCCCCAGCCGGTCGCGCAGCCGTACGAAGGTGCCGTCCTCCGCAGTGACCCGTACATCGGTGACGGGTGTCCCGGGCGGGGTGTCCACGGCCACCTCACCGGTGAGGTTCTCCGGCGCGAGGGGTGAGCGGGCGTACGTCACCGGCGCGCCCAGAGCCCCGCGTCCGAGGTGACCGTCCGTCAGCAGCGCGTCGTTGCCGCGCGCCGTGCCGGGGACGTAGGAACGCAGCCCACCGCCGCCGCGCAGCAGCGGGAGCAGCTGATCGGCGGCGCGCAACCGCGCGGAGATCGCCGCCCGCCGCTCCTCTTGGTAGCTGTCGAGCAGCGCCTCGCGGGGCCCGTGGTGCCAGGCCAGGGCCAGCTTCCAGGCGAGGTTGTCGGCGTCGAGCAGCCCTTCCTCCAGGCCCTGCGTGCCCAGTGCGCCCAGCAGGTGGGCCGCGTCCCCGGCGAGCAGCACGCGGCCCACCCGCCAGCGGCGGGCGAGGCGGTGGTGGACGGTGTGGACTCCGGTGTCGAGGAGTTCGTAGGCGGGGGCCGGACCCTCGGCCCACCCCGCGAGGGTCTCGCGGACCCGGTTCACCAGCAGTTCGGGCGTGACCAGGTCCTTGCCGGGCGGCAGCAGCCAGTCCAGGCGCCACACGCCGTCCGGCAGCGGGCGGCCGACCACCTCACCGGCCCACGGTCCGGTCGTCCGCCACGGCGGCATGCGGTGGAGCAGTGCCTCGTCGGTCCACGGGAGTTCGGTGCGCAGCGCGGCGACGGCGTATCGTTCCACCGCCGTACGGCCGGGGAAGCGGATGTCCTGGAGCTTGCGGACGGTGGAGCGCGGGCCGTCGCAGCCGACCAGGTAACTGCCCCGCCACCAGGTGCCGGCCGGGCCGCGGGTGTGGGCCGTGACGCCGGACTTCTCCTGCTCGATGCCGTCCAGCCGGCTGTCCACGGCGATCCTGACGAGCCGCTCCCGGGTGAGCGCCGTGCGCAGGACCCCGGTCAGCTCGTGCTGGGCGATGTGCAGCGGCGCCGGGTCGGCCTCCCCGAAGACGACCTCGCGCGTCACCTGCTTGCGCCGCATCGACCGCCATCCGGCCCAACGGGAACCCAGCCCCGCCAGTGGCGTGCCGGTCAGCCGTTCGACGAGCGCGACGGCCTCCTCGCGCAGGACGACGGTGCGTGCGGGGCGGGGCTCGTCCTTGCCCGGCCCCTCGTCGAGGACGACACAGGGCACCTCCTGCCGCGCCAGCGCCAGGGCGAGCGTGAGCCCGACGGGCCCCGCTCCGGTGATGATCACCGGGTCCACGGTGCGGCGCCCCCTGCCCGTGGCGGTGTCCCGGGGGACGTGGGTGAACAGGACATTGGAGCAGGGTGCACGGTCACAGAACGTATGCAACCTATTGCCGCTGCTTGCGTCAAGCGACGGAGGCCGTGGCGATCACGCCACGGCCTCCGTCGATGGTCATACGAGATGACCGAGGGTCAGAAGTGCTAGACCTTGCCGACCGTGCCGGCGTCGGCGGTCTCCACGTCGTCCGCACTCAGTACCGCACCGGTCGACTTCTTCGCCCGCCGCAGCCGGCGTTCCAGCCAGCTCGCGAAGCTGGTGAGGGCGAAGTTCAGCGCGATGTAGATCACGGCGACCACGGTGTAGCTGGCGATCACGTTGGCGCCGTAGTAGCCGCTCATGGTGTTGGCCGAGGCGAGCAGCTCGGGGAAGGTGAGGATCGCGCCGCCCAGCGCGGTGTCCTTGAGGATCACGACGAGCTGGCTGACGATGGCCGGCAGCATCGCGGTGACCGCCTGCGGCAGCAGGATCAGCCGCATGACCTGGCCCTTGCGCAGCCCGATCGCCATGGCGCCCTCGGCCTGCCCCTTGGGGAGGGCCAGGATGCCGGACCGGACGATCTCGGCGAGGACCGAGGCGTTGTACAGCACCAGGCCGGTGACGACGGCGTACAGCGGGCGGTCGTCCGAGCTGACGTTGGTGTACTCCGCGAACAGCGCGAGACCGAAGATCATCAGGACCAGCACGGGGATGGACCGGAAGAACTCGACCACGACCGCGGCCGGGACGCGGACCCACGCGTGGTCGGAGAGCCGGGCGATGCCCAGCGCCGCGCCCAGGGGCAGGGCGATGACCACCGCGAGCACCGCGGCCTTCAGGGTGTTCTGCAGACCCGGCCAGATGTACGTCGACCACGCCTCGGTGCCGGTGAAGAAGGGCTTCCACAGGGCCCACTCCAACTGACCCTTGTCGTTGAGGGTGCTGAACACCCACCACAGCAGGGCGGCGAGGGCGACCAGGAAGACGACCGTGAACAGGACGTTGCGGCGCTTGGCGCGGGGGCCCTGGGCGTCGTAGAGGACCGAACTCATCGCTTCACCGCCACCTTCTTGCCCACCCAGCCGAGGATCAGGCCGGTCGGCAGCGTCAACACCACGAACACGAGAGCGATGACCGCGGAGATGAGCAGCAGCTGAGCCTCGTTCTCGATCATCTCCTTCATCAGCAGCGCCGTCTCCGCGACACCGATGGCGGCGGCGACCGTGGTGTTCTTGATCAGTGCGATCAGCACGTTCGCCAGCGGAACGACGGACGAGCGGAAGGCCTGCGGCAGAACCACCAGCCGGAGCACCTGCCCGAAGCTCAGGCCGAGCGCCCGAGCCGCCTCCGCCTGGCCGACGGGCACCGTGTTGATGCCGGAGCGCAGCGCCTCGCACACGAACGACGACGTGTAGAGGATCAGGCCGAGGACGGCGAGCCGGAAGTTGATCGTCTCGAAGTCGTTACCGCCGCCGAGGGTGACCCCCAACGTCTGGTTCAGTCCCAGGGACGCGAACAGGATGATCACGGTCAGCGGGATGTTCCGGACGATGTTCACGTACGCGGTTCCGAAACCGCGCATCAACGGCACCGGGCCGACCCGCATGGCGGCCAGTATGGTGCCCCAGATCAGGGAGCCGACGGCCGAGAGCACAGCGAGCTGCACCGTCGTCCAGAAGGCTCCCAACAGGTCGTACTTGTCGAGAAAGTCGAACACGATCTCCCGCGCTTCCGCGTGTAGGGACGCCCGGTCCGGTGCGCCGCCCCAGCCGTGGGGCGGCGCACCGGGTCAGGCCCGGCCTCAGCTCTTGATGTCGCCGATCTTCGGCGCCGGCTCGTTCTTGTAGTTGGCCGGGCCGAAGTTGTCCTTGACGGCCTTGTCCCAGGCACCGTCGGCGACCATGGCCTCGAGCGCGTCGTTGATCTTGTTCTTCAGGTCGCTGCCCTTCTTGACGCCGATGCCGTAGTTCTCGTTCGTCAGCTTGAAGCCGCCGAGCTTGAACTTGCCCTTGAACTGCGCCTGGGAGGCGTAACCGGCGAGGATCGAGTCGTCCGTGGTCAGCGCGTCGACGGCGCCGTTCTGCAGGCCGGGCAGGCAGGCCGAGTACGTCGGGTACGGCTGCAGCTGGGCCTTGGGGGCCAGCTCCTTCTTGATGTTCTGCGCCGAGGTCGAGCCCGTGACCGAGCAGAGCTTGGCGTCGTTCAGGTCCTCCGGCGACTTGATCTTGTCGTCGTCGGCGCGGAGCAGCACGTCCTGGTGGGCCAGCAGGTAGGGGCCGGCGAAGTCGACCTTCTCCGAGCGCTCGGGGGTGATCGAGTACGTGGCGGCGATGAAGTCGACGTCACCGCGCTGCAGCATGGTCTCGCGGTCGGCGCTCTTCGACTCCTTCCACTCGATCTGGTCCTCGGTGTAGCCGAGCTTCTTGGCGACGTACGTGGCGACGTCCACGTCGAAGCCCGCGTAGCCGTCCGGGGTCTTCTGGCCGAGGCCGGGCTGGTCGAACTTGATGCCGATGGTGATCTTCTTGCCGTCACCGCCGGAGGAGCCGCTGTCGTTGTCGTCGCCGCCGCACGCGGTGGCGGTCAGGGCGAGGGCGAGCACGGCGGCCGAGGCGGCGGAGACCTTGCGGAGCTTCATGGTGGACATCCTTTGGCTGTGATCGAGCCGCGATGAGCGAGCTGCGATCGGACGATCAGAGGATCAGGCGATCAGGTGCGGCCGTCGCGAGCGGGCCGCCGGTGCGGCCGGCGCGGGGCGCCGGAGCCGCTCCGAAGTCTCAGTGGTGCAGGATCTTCGACAGGAAGTCCTTGGCGCGGTCGCTGCGCGGGTTGCTGAAGAACTGGTCCGGCGTGGCCTCTTCGACGATGCGGCCGTCCGCCATGAACACGACGCGGTTGGCCGCCGAGCGGGCGAAGCCCATCTCGTGCGTGACCACGATCATGGTCATCCCGTCCTCGGCGAGCTGCTTCATGACCTCCAGGACCTCGTTGATCATCTCGGGGTCGAGGGCGGACGTCGGCTCGTCGAAGAGCATGACCTTCGGGTCCATGGCCAGCGCACGCGCGATGGCGACGCGCTGCTGCTGACCACCGGAGAGCTGCGCGGGGTACTTGTCCGCCTGGGCGCCCACCCCGACCCGGTCGAGCAGGGCGCGGGCCTTCTCCTCGGCCTTCTTGGCGTCGGCCTTGCGGACCTTGACCTGGCCCAGCGTCACGTTCTCCAGCACCGTCTTGTGCGCGAAGAGGTTGAACGACTGGAAGACCATGCCGACGTCGGCCCGCAGCCTGGCCAGCTCCTTGCCCTCGGCGGGCAGCGGCTTGCCGTCGATGGTGATCGAACCGTCGTCGATGGTCTCCAGACGGTTGATGGTGCGGCACAGGGTGGACTTGCCGGACCCCGAGGGCCCGATGACCACGACGACTTCGCCGCGGTGGATCGTCAGGTCGATGTCCTGGAGCACGTGCAACGCGCCGAAGTGCTTGTTGACACTCTTCAGGACGACCAGTTCGCCGGTCGCAGCCTTGTCTTCCTTGGCCACCGATACTTCGGTCATCGCTCTCGGGCTCCGTCCTCCTGGGTTTCGCAGGACAGTAGTGACCCGGGCCACGTCGCGTCTCTACATCTGAGCGAGATCTGAGCATCACGATCCGATAGCAATCGGACACGAGTCGTAGCACTTGTGAGCTGGGCGCATATCGGCCGGATAACTTCGAGCGGCCGCAACCGGAAGCCTCTTGACGCCGTCCCCCCTCATCGGCGTCACTGCACAGGACGCACGCGCGCGCGTGCCCGTCCGCCAGCCCGTCCCGATTTCTACCCGCCCCAGGCGTACGGCCGATGAACCGAAGGGAGCCCGGATGAGACTGCTGCTCGTCGAGGACGACAACCACGTGGCCGCCGCCCTGTCCGCGATCCTGGCACGGCACGGCTTCGACGTCACCCACGCGCGCAGCGGCGAGGAGGCGCTCCAGGCGCTCGTCCCCGAGGTCGACGGCTTCGGCGTCGTCCTGCTCGACCTGGGCCTGCCCGACCAGGACGGCTACGAGGTGTGCGGCAAGATCCGCAAGCGCACCAGCACCCCGGTCATCATGGTCACCGCCCGCTCCGACGTGCGCTCCCGCATCCACGGCCTCAACCTCGGCGCCGACGACTACGTGGTCAAGCCGTACGACACCGGGGAGCTGCTCGCCCGGATCCACGCCGTCAGCCGGCGCACCGCGCACGAGGACGCCACCGGGAGCACCGAGACCGTGGTCCGCCTCGGCGCGGTCCGCATCGAGCTGCCGACACGCCAGGTGAGCGTGGACGGTTCGGTTGTCCAACTCACCCGCAAGGAGTTCGACCTGCTGGCCCTGCTCGCCCAGCGCCCCGGGGTGGTCTTCCGCCGCGAGCAGATCATCAGCGAGGTCTGGCGCACCAGCTGGGAGGGGACCGGGCGCACCCTGGAGGTGCACGTCGCCTCGCTGCGCTCGAAGCTGCACATGCCCGCGCTGATCGAAACCGTCCGCGGCGTCGGCTACCGCCTCGTCGCCCCCACCGCCTAGCGGGGCCGGGTGAGCACACGCCTGCTCCCGCTGCTCATCGTCCTGATGGCGGCCGTACTGCTCGCGCTCGGCGTTCCGCTCGGCGTCAGCGTCGCCCGCGCGGAGCAGCAGAAGGTCGTCATCGACCGCATAGACGACACGGCGCGGTTCGCCGCGCTCGCCCAGTTCGTCACCGAGGACGGGACGGGCGGCTCGCGGCGGACGGACACGGACGAGCGCCTGGAGACCCTGCAGACCGAGCTGACCAGCTACTACGAGGTCTACGGCATCAAGGCGGGGGTCTTCTACCGCAACCACATCCCGATGGCCAACGCGCCCACGACCTGGTTCCTGCCGCAGTCCGGCGAGGTCCGCGCGTCCTTCGACGAGGCGCTGCTCAGCCGCCGCAGCCACGACCCCGAGCAGGTGTGGCCGTGGCAGGACGGCAGGCTCGTGGTGGCCTCGCCGGTCATCCGGGACGGCGACGTGGTCGCGGTCGTCGTCACCGAGTCGCCGACCGACTCGATGCGCTCGGCGACCCTGCGCGGCTGGCTGGTCATCGGCGCCGGGGAGTTCGCCGCGATGCTGCTCGCCGTCGGTGCCGCACTGCGGCTGACCGGCTGGGTGCTCAGGCCGGTGCGGGTGCTCGACGCCACCACCCACGACATCGCCACCGGGCGGCTCAAGTCCCGGGTCGCGCCGGCCGGCGGGCCGCCGGAGCTCAGACGCCTGGCCCGGTCGTTCAACGAGATGGCCGACCACGTCGAGGACGTCCTGGAACAGCAGCGCGCCTTCGTCGCCGACGCCTCGCACCAGCTGCGCAACCCGCTCGCCGCGCTCCTGCTGCGCATCGAGCTGCTCGCCCTGGAACTGCCCGAGGGCAACGAGGAGATCGCCTCCGTCCAGACCGAGGGCAAACGCCTGGCCAGGGTCCTGGACGACCTGCTCGACCTGGCGCTGGCCGAGCACAGCCAGGCCGACCTGAAGGTCACCGACATCGGCACCCTGACCGCCGAGCGGGTGGCCGCCTGGGCACCGACGGCCGAGGCCAAGGGCGTACGGCTGGTCGGCGACTGCCCGCCGACCACGGGCTGGGCCGACCCGGTGACGCTGTCCAGCGCCCTGGACGCGGTCATCGACAACGCGGTGAAGTTCACGCCGCGCGACGAGACGGTACGGGTCGCGGTGGCCTCCACCGGGGACGCGGCCACCGTCGTCGTCACCGACAACGGGCCCGGGCTCACCGACGAGGAGCTCACGCGCGTGGGCGACCGTTTCTGGCGCAGCGGCCGGCACCAGAACATCAAGGGCTCCGGTCTGGGCCTGTCCATCTGCCGGGCGCTGCTCGCGGCGGGCGGCGGCTCGATCTCCTTCGGCCACCACGATCCCCACGGCCTGGAGGTCACCGTCACGGTCCCCAGGACCGGCACGGCGCCCACGGAGCCGCGGCAGCGCGACCCTAGGGCTTGACCGACCGGTAATAGCGCCGGGCGCCCTCGTGCAGCTCCAGCGGGTCGGTGTAGATCGCGGTGCGCAGGTCCACCAGCTGGGCGGAGTGCACGTGCGCTCCGATGCCGTCGCGGCTGTCGAGCACGGTCCGGGTCAGCCACTCGGTGAGCCGCGGATCGACGTCCGCGCGGGTCACCAGCAGGTTGGACACGGCCATCGTCGGTACCACCGCGCCGTTCTGGACCGTGGGGTAGGCCGACTCGGGCATGTTGGTGGTGCGGTAGTAGCGGGTCGCGCCGCCCGACCCGTGCAGCTTGGTGACCAGGTCGGGGCTGATCGGCACGAACCGGAAGGCGGAGCGCTCCGCTATCTCCTTGAGGCCGTCCGTCGGCACCCCGCCGGACCAGAAGAACGCGTCGAGCTCGTGGCCCAGCCGTCCGGGGCCGGTGTCGATCCCGTCCGCCCGGGGCGTGATGTCCGTCTCCGGGTCGATGCCCACGGCCTTCAGCAGCCGGGTGGCGATCAGCCGCACCCCCGAGTCGGGCAGCCCGATGGCCACCCGCTTGCCCCGCAGGTCGGCGACCGACTGGATG
>NZ_JAIOJZ010000061.1 GCF_020404845.1 Streptomyces hyderabadensis
TGAGGCGAGTGCGCGGGCGTTGGGGTGGTCGAAGACCAGGGTGGCCGGGAGTCGCAGACCCGTCTCGGTGCTGAGCCGGTTGCGGAACTCGACGGCGGTCAGGGAGTCGAAGCCCAGCTCCGAGAAGGCCCGGTCGGGCTCCACCGCGTCCGCCGATCCGTGTCCGAGGACGAACGCCGCCTGGGACCGGACCAGCGACAAAGCGTCCTTCGTGCCCGGCGTGGTCCGACCGGTCGTGGCCGCCCGGCTCCGTGCCCTGGCCGGCGGGCTCCAGCGGGCGACGACGAGGAGCTGCTCGTCCGTGCGCAGGGCCGCGTCGAAGGAGGCCAGGCCCAGTTCGGCGGAGAGCGGACGCAGGCCCTGACGTTCGAGGCGGAGTCCGTCGGCTGCCGCCAGCCCCTCCCCCATTCCGCCCTCGACCTCCCACGGCCCCCACGCCAGGGAGTGCGCGGGCAGGCCGAGGGAACGACGGTGTGCGGCCAGGGCGTCGAGACAGGCGTTGGCGGCGGCGTAGTTGGCCTGGCCCGGTGTGCCGAGGACACCGGCGACGGAGGAGAACAGGACGAAGAAGCGCAGGTCGCGGTCTGCGGTCAGCTCGTGCAGATGGCGGGCCGACTCGGCCTTGGTCCGTACGACCGTGTCGATGCGGTCGGGAGTGAGTGACGCGAAGACCCCGTCGTCCAGGATGCCGGCCGCATGGACGACACCGGCGACGGGACGGTCGGCCAGCAGGCGTTCCAGGGCGCCGCGGTCGGACACGTCGCAAGCGGCGGTCTCGACGTGGGCACCGAGTCGTGTCAGCTCCTCCGTCAGGGCCGGTGCCTCACCGGTCCGGCTGACCAGCAGCAGGTCGCGTACGCCGTGGCGGGTAACGAGATGCCGCGACACGAGCGCGCCCAGTGCCCCCGTGCCGCCGGTGACGACGACGGTGCCGTCGATCTCCTCGTTCCCGGCGACTTCGGCGGCGTCGGCAGCATCAGCGGCTCCGGTCGTACCCGGTGTCGCCAGCCGGACCATCCGGCGGGTGTGGGCCACGCCATCCCGCACGACGACCTGCGGTTCACCGAGACCGGCCGCCGGGACGGGATCCGCCGGGCCGTCGAGGTCGACGAGCACGATGCGGTCGGGGTGTTCGGCCTGGGCCGAGCGCAGCATGCCCCAGATGGCCGCTCCGGTGAGGTCGGGCGCGGTCTCGCCGGGCAGCGCCACCGCGTTCCGGGTGACCACGACGAGGGTGGTGCCGACCGGTGCCGTGGAGAGGTGCTCCCGGACGGCGGCCTGCGTGGCGTGCAGCGCGGGCAACAGGTCGCCCCCGGGGGCCTCCCACACGACGCGTTCCCCGTCGTCGGAAGGGCGGGGGGCGGCCTCGGCCAGCGGCGACCAGACGGGGCGGAAGAGCGTGTCGTGTGCTGCTCCCGCGGTGGTGATCTGGTCCTCGGACACCGGCCGTCCCACCAGGGAACGCACCGACAGGACAGGGCGCCCCTCCGGGTCTGCGGCCTCGACGGCGACCGCGTCGCCGGTGCGGGTCAGGCGGACGCGGAGTGTGGTCGCGCCTTCGGCGTGCAGTACGACGCCGTTCCACACGAACGGCAGGACGGTGTCCGCGTCGTCCAGGAGGCCGAGGTGGAGCGTGGAGTCGAGCAGCGCCGGGTGGATCGGGAACCCCGTCGCGTCCTCGGTCAGTGCCACCTCGGCAAGGAGATCGTCACCGTGGCGCCAGGCGGCAAGCAGCCCTTGGAAGGCGGGGCCGTAGCCGTAGTCCCGGGCGGCCAGACCTTCATAGAAGTCCTCGACGGGGAGGGGCTCGGCATCGGAGGGCGGCCACGGTCCGAGCGGTGCCGCCACGACGCTCCCGGTGGTGAGTGTCCCCTGTGCCAGGAGCGTCCAGGAGCGGTCGGCGGCGGGCCGCGAGTGGAAGGCGACCGAGAAGCGGCCGGACTCGTCCTCCGGTACGACGGTGAGCTGGAGTTGGACGGTGTCCGTGGCTGGGAGGACGAGCGGCGCCCGCAGTGTCAGTTCCTCAAGGACGTTGCAGCCGACGAGCCCGGCCGCGTACAGCGCCAGGTCGACGAATCCCGAGCCGGGGAAGAGGTTGACGCCGCGTACCCGGTGATCGGCCAGCCACGGGTGGGTGGCCGCGGACAGGTTGCCGGTGAGCAGCAGTCCGCCCGAGTCGGCCATCGGCACCGCCGCGTCGAGGAAGGGGTGCTCCGCGCGGTCGAGCCCGAGGGTGGTGGTGCCCGCCTCTCCGGTCTGCCAGTAGCGGCGGCGCTGGAAGGCGTAGGTGGGCAGGTCCACCCGCCGCGCCCCGGTACCCGCGTAGAACGCCTCCCAGTCCACCACCACACCCCGCGCGAACATGCGGCCCAACGCCAGCACACACTCCCGCACCTCACCCCGCTCACGCCGCGACGCCGCCACCGCCGCAAAAACCTCACCCGTCAACGGCGCCAACACCGCATCCGGCCCCAACTCCACCGCCGACACCACACCCCGACGGCCCAACTCCACCACCGCGTCGGCGAAACGCACCGTGGCACGGACCTGGCCCACCCAGTACGCCGGATCAGTCACATCCGCATCGGGCGCGACGGTGGAAACGATCGAGAACCGCGGCTGTTCGTAAGTGAGTTCGCGAGCAATCGTCTCGAAGTCGGCCAGCATCGGCTCCATCAACGCGGAGTGGAAGGCGTGCGAGACCCGCAGACGGCGGGTACGGCGGTCGGCGAAGTGCTCCGCCACCGCAAGAACGGCCTTCTCCTCGCCGGACAGCACCACCGAACCGGGCGCGTTGACCGCCGCCAACGACACCCCACCATTCAGGTGCGGCGCGACCTCGTCCTCGGTGGCCTCCACCGCGACCATCGCACCACCTTCGGGCAATGCGTCCATCAACCGGCCCCGCGCCGCCACCAGACGCGCCGCGTCTTCGAGCGACCAGACCCCGGCGACGTAGGCCGCCGTCAGCTCACCGATCGAATGGCCCACCAGCACATCCGGGGAGACCCCCCACGACTCCCACAGGCGGAACAGGGCGCTCTCGAACGCGAACAACGCAGCCTGGGTGAACACCGTCCGCTCCAGCAACGCGGCGTCCTCACCCCACACCACCTCCCGCAACGGACGCTCCAGATACCGGTCCAGCTCCGACACCGCCGCGTCGAACGCCTCCGCGAACACCGGGAACGCCTCACACAACTCCCGGCCCATCCCCAGCCGCTGCGCCCCCTGACCCGAGAACAGGAACGCCGTCGGTTCGTCGAGTCGGGCCGTTTCTCGGACCACCCCGGGGTGCGTCTCGTCGAGGGACAAGGCGCGCAGGCCCTCCAGGAGGTCGGTGGGGTCGTTGCCGACGACGACGGCTCGGTGGGTGAGCTGCGTTCTGGTCGTACTGGTGGAGAAGCCGACGTCCAAGGGGTCGGGGCCTGCCTGATCCGACTGCTCCGACTGCTCCGACTGCTCCGCCAGGAACGTGGCGAGTCGGGCGGCCTGGGCGCGCAGGCCGTCCGCGGTTCTGGCCGAGACGAGCCAGGCGACCTCCCGTGCCACGCCCGGCGTCCGGCCGTGCTCCCCGGCCGCGTCGACCGGCTCGCCTTCCTCCGTCGCCTCCGTCGCCTCCCTCGCCGTCGCCTCCTCCAGGATGACGTGGGCGTTCGTGCCGCTCAGTCCGAACGAGGACACGCCCGCACGCCGCGGACGGTCCCCGGCCGCCCACTCCCGCGCCTCGGTCAGCAGGCGCACCTCGCCCGCCGACCAGTCCACCTGCGGCGACGGCTCGTCGGCGTGCAGCGTCCGGGGCAGGACACCGTGCCGCATGGCCATCACCATCTTGATGACCCCGCCCACACCGGCGGCGGCCTGGGCGTGCCCGATGTTCGACTTGACCGAACCCAGCCACAGCGGGCGGCCGGCGGGACGGTCCCGGCCATAGGTCGCCAGCAGGGCCTGGGCCTCGATCGGATCGCCCAGCGTGGTGCCGGTGCCGTGCGCCTCCACCACGTCCACGTCCGCCGGGGACAGGCCCGCGGAGTCCAGCGCCTGCCGGATCACCCGCCGTTGTGCGGGGCCGTTCGGGGCGGTCAGGCCGCTGGAGGCGCCGTCCTGGTTCACCGCCGAGCCCCGCACGACCGCCAGTACCTCGTGGCCGTGGCGTCGGGCGTCCGCGAGCCGCTCCAGCATGACCAGGCCGACGCCCTCCGCGCAGCCGACGCCGTCGGCGGAGGCGGCGAAGGCCTTGCAGCGGCCGTCCGGGGCCAGGCCGCGCTGCAGGCTGAAGTAGAGGAACATGTCGGGGGTCGTCATCACCGTGACGCCGCCGGCGAGCGCGAGGTCGCACTCGCCCGAGCGCAGCGCCTGCATCGCCCAGTGCATGGCCACCAGCGACGACGAGCACGCCGTGTCCACCGAGACCGCCGGGCCCTCCAGCCCCAGCGTGAACGCCACCCGGCCCGTCACCAGGCTGCCGTCGCTCGTTCCGGCGCCGTAGTCGTGGTACATCACGCCGGCGAACACTCCGGTGCGGCTGCCCCGCAGCGAGGTCGGGTCGATCCCGGCCCGCTCCACCGCCTCCCAGGCCGTCTCCAGCAGCAGGCGCTGCTGCGGGTCCGTGCCGAGGGCGTCCCGGGGGCTCATGCCGAAGAAGTCGGCGTCGAAGTCCGCGGCGTCGTACAGGAAGCCGCCCTCGCGGGCGACGGAGCGGCCGGGGCGGCCCGGCTCGGGGTCGTACAGGCTGGCCAGGTCCCAGCCGCGGTCGGCGGGGAACGGGGTCACGCAGTCGCGGCCCTCGGCGACCACGCGCCAGAGGTCCTCCGGGGAGGCGACGCCGCCGGGGAACCGGCAGGCCATGCTCACGATCGCGATCGGGTCGTCGTCGGGAGCGGCTTCGGCGAGTTCCTTGTTCTGACGTCGCAGCCGCTCGTTGTCGAGCATCGACGCGCGCAGCGCCTCGACGACCTGCTCGACGGATGCATTCATGTCCCCGGCCTCCCGTCCGCGTTCCCGGAAAGCGCCAGGTCCTGTCCAAGGATTCGGAATTCGACCGCCACCGGGGGATTTCCGATGGGAAGCTACCCAACGCGCAGCGCGCGCCCCAACCCCTGAAACGGCCCCCTAACAGGGGTCATCCGGCTAGGGGTCACGCCCCGCGGGCTAGGGGTTGTCCCGCTATTACACCGCGATCTACTTTCCGCATAATCACCTGCATTGTATTTACTCATTCCCGGTTAATGGCGTGGAAGGACCCCGTATGCCGATGGACGAGCCGCAGCATCGACTGACCGTCGTGGGCGGCGGTGTGATGGGATCGAGCATCGCCGCACTGGCCCTGGGCCACGGCGTTCCGGTGACGCTCGTGGACCTGACCGAGGACGTCCTGCGGGTCACCCGGGAGAACGTCGACCGGCAGCTGCGCCACGCCCAGCTGCTCGGTGCGCTTCCCGAGGGCTGCGCGCCGGCCGAGCTGGTGACGACGACCTCCCCCGCGGCGGCCGCGGAGGCGACCGCCGTCATCGAGGCGGTCGTGGAGTTCTCCGGCACCAAGGCGAAGGTGCTGGCCGAGTTCGCGGCACTGACCGGTCCGGGTGTTCCGCTGATCACCAACACCTCGGGCATCCCGGTCGACGAGCTGGCCGAGGCGGTGCCGCACCCGGAGGACCTGGTCGGTACGCACTTCATGAACCCGCCGTTCCTGATCAAGGCGGTGGAGGTGATCCGCGGTCCGCGCACCGGTGAGCGGACGCTGGCCCGGGTCGGCTCGCTGCTGACGGCGCTGGGCCGTACCGCCATCGAGGTCCGGGACGCTCCGGGCTTCGTCACCAGCAGGCTGCTGCACCCGATGATCAACGACGCGGCGCGGGTCGTGGAGGCGGGCACGGCGACGGTGGAGGCGGTGGACGAGCTGATGCGCAAGTGCCTCGGCCATCCGACCGGCCCCCTCGCGACCGCCGATCTCATCGGCATCGACAACCTGGTGGACTCCCTCAACATCCTCTTCGAACGCACCCAAGACCCCGGCTGCCGGCCCTGCGAGCTGCTGCTGGAGAAAGTGCGGTCCGGAGATCTGGGCCGCAAGAGCGGCCGCGGTTTCTACGACTACGGAAAGGCATCGATGTGACCGAGCAGACCACCGCGGAGACGGGTGTTCCGACTCCGGCGGAGATCGAGTCCCATCTCCTGGAATTCCTGGAGGCCCGCACCAAGTCGGCGGTCTCTCCCGATCTGGACCTGTTCGCCAGCGGATTGGTGTCCTCCATGTTCGCGATGGAGCTCGTCGTGCTGCTGGAGCAGCGCTACGGCGTCGCGGTGGTGGGCGGCGACCTGAAGCTGGACAACTTCCGGACCGTGCAGCGCATCACCGAGCTGGTGCTGCGGCTCCGCGATGCCTGAGCCGCTCGTCGCGGCCCGGCCCCTCGTGCGGGGGCTGGTCGGTGACAAGGCCGGTGCCTGGGACCTTGCGGGTGAGCTGCCGGCGGATCTGCTGACCGACCTCGGTGCGCGCGGGCTGCTGTGCGCCCAGGTCGGCACCGAATACGGCGGGCTCGGTGCGAGCAGTCTCGCGAACGGTGAGTTCACCGCGTTCGTGGGGGGCCTGTGCAGCTCGCTGCGGAGCGTGATGACCTCCCAGGGCATGGCGGCCTGGACCATCCAGCGGCTGGGCGACGCCGGTCAGCGGGCGGAGCACCTGCGGCATCTGGTGAGCGGCGGTCTGGCGGCCGTGGCGTTCAGCGAACCGGACGCCGGCAGCGATCTGTCCGCCATGGCGGCCACCATCACCCCGGACGGCGACGACGTCGTGGTGACGGGGCGCAAGGTGTGGACGACGGCGGCGGCCTACGCCGACCGGATCGTGGTCTTCGGGCGCTACGGGGACGGCGCGGCCGCCGTCGTGGTCCCCGTCTCCCGGCCCGGGGTGCGCGTGACCCGGGTGGCGGATCCGCTGGGCTGCCGGGCCGCGGGGCACGCGAACGTGGAGCTGACGGACGTACGGGTGCCGGCCGGTCAGGTGCTGGGCGGTACCGGGCAGTCGCTGCCGCTGCTGGTCACCGCGGCCCTCGCGTACGGGCGGATGTCGGTGGCCTGGGGGTGCGTCGGCATCCTGCGGTCCTGCGTGGAGGCGGTCGGCGCACACGCCCGGGAGCGGCGGCAGTTCGGCACCGCGCTGATCGAGCACCAGTTGGTCGCCCGGCACATGGCCGAGCTGTACGCCGACGAGCGGTCCGCGACGCTGGCCTGCGCGCATGCTTCCCGCTGCTGGGACGAGGGCTCGCCGGACATGGTGGCGGCCACCGTGCTGGCCAAGTACACCGGTTCCCGGCACGCGGCCCGGGGGGCCGCGACCGCGGTGCAGGTGCTGGCCTCGGCCGGGGCCCGGGACGGGCACGCCGTGGCGCGCGCCTACCGGGACGCCAAGCTCATGGAGATCATCGAGGGCAGCAGCGAGATCTGCCAGCTGATGCTCTCCCGGCACGCACTCGCCGCAGACTATTCCTAGGAGTTCTCGTGTCCACGAACACGACCCTCGTGAAGTGCCTCGTGTGGGACCTGGACAACACGCTCTGGTCCGGCACGATCCTGGAGGGCGACGACGTCCGGGTGGCCGACGCGGTGCGCGACGTCGTCACCGGCCTCGACGCGCGGGGCATCATGCAGTCCGTGTCCAGCAAGAACGATCCCGACCTGGCCCTGGCCCGGCTGACGGAGCTGGGGCTCGCCGAGTACTTCGTGCTGCCGCAGATCGGCTGGGGCCGCAAGTCCGACGCGGTGCGGCGGGTGGCGGACCGGCTGCGGTTCGCGCTCGGCACCATGGCCTTCGTCGACGACCAGCCGGCCGAGCGGGCCGAGGTCGTCCACCATCTGCCCGAGGTCCGCTGCTACGCCGCCGAGGACGTGCTGTCGCTGCTGGACCGGCCGGAGTTCTCGCCCGGGACGGTGACCGTCGACTCCGCGCGCCGCCGCCAGATGTACCAGGCGTCCTTCCGCCGCGAGGCGGAGCAGAGTTCCTTCCAGGGGCCGGACGAGGAGTTCCTGCGCTCGCTGGACCTGGTGATGGAGATCCGCAGGGCCACCGGCGAGGAGCTGACGCGGGTGGAGGAACTGACGCTGCGCACCAGCCAGATGAACGCCACGGGCATCCACTACGGCGACGCCGAGCTGCGTGGCCTGCTGTCCGATCCGGCGCACGAGGTGCTGACCGTGACACTGACGGACCGTTTCGGACCGCACGGTGCGATCGGCGTGCTGCTGGTGGAACGTCATGCCTCGGTGTGGCATCTGAAGCTGCTGGCCACTTCCTGCCGGGTGGTGTCCTTCGGGGCCGGTGCGGCCATCATCAACTGGCTGGTGGGCGAGGCCGCGCGGGCGGGGGTGCACCTGCTCGCCGACTTCCGACGCACCGAGCGGAACCGGATGATGGAGGTCGCCTACCGTTTCTCCGGTTTCGACGACTCCGCGTGCGGCTGCCGTGCCGGGCTGGCGGAGCCGCCGCAGCCGGAGATCGAGCGGCTCCATCTGGTGCCCGCACCGCAGCCGGCGCCCGCCACGCTCACGCTCCGCGCCCCGGAGCTGGCGGCGGCCGCCGGTGCCGCCGGGTAGGACGCGGCGGCGACGGCAACGGCGTCGGCCTCAGGATCCTCGCGGTCCTGAGGCCGACGCCGTTGTGCCGTCGGTCTCTAGGGTGTGTCGTGCCGCTTCCGGGCGAGGGTGACGCCGTCGGCGAACGGCAGGAGGGCGATCTCCACCCGGTCGTCGCCGTGCACGAGATCGTTGAGTTCCCGTACCGCCCGGGTGTCGGGGTCCTGGGCGCCGGGGTCGAGGACCCGGCCGAAGAAGAGCGTGTTGTCGACGACCACCAGGCCGCCGGGGCACACCAGTTCCAGGGCGGCCTCGTAGTAGGCGACGTAGTTGCTCTTGTCGGCGTCGACGAAGGCCAGGTCGAAGCCGCCGGGGCCGGGCTCGCCCGAGGTGAGGCGGTGGAGCGTGTCCAGTGCGGGCCCGATCCGGACGTCGATCCGGTCGGCGACGCCCGCCCGCTCCCAGTACGGCCGGCCGATGTCCGGCCACTTCTCCGTGATGTCGCAGGTCACCAGCCGGCCGTCGGACGGCAGCGCGCGGGCCATGCACAGCGCGCTGTACCCGGTGTAGGTCCCTATCTCCAGGACGTTGCGGGCGCCGTTCATGGCGACGAGGAGCGCCAGGAACTGCCCCTCCTCGGCCATCACCTGCATCGCCCGGCCGCCCGGCAGCGGGGTCGTCGCCTCCCGCAGCTCCCGCAGGACGTCGTCGTCCCGCAGGGAGACCTTCCGGACGTAGGACAGCAGGTCAGGTCCCGTGTCGAGCTGGCTTGCCATGGGTTCCCCCTCAGTCGGCGTCCGCGGCCATGGCGGCACGCACCAGGTCCTCGACGCTCATCGTCTTGATCGCTTCGGTTCGGTCCTCTGCGGCCTGTCCGTCCTCGCCGGGTGTCTCCCCGGCGAGTTCGAGCAGGGTGTCGAGCAGTCCCGCCTCGCGCAGGCGCTCCACGGGAATGGCGTGGACGAGGCGGCGTACGTCCTCGTCGTCGCCGTCGGCGTCGGCGGGTGCCGGGGCCGGTTCGGCCGGGTCCGCGAGCGCGGGCTCCAGTTCGGCCAGCAGGAACTCCGCCAGGACGGCCGCGTTGGGGTAGTCGAACATCAGCGTGGCGGGCAGCCTCAGGCCGGTGATCGACTGCAGCCGGTTGCGCAGGTCGATCGCCGCGAGCGAGTCCAGGCCCAGCTCGGTGAAGCCCCGGTGCGGGTCGATGGCGCGGGCCTCGGTGTGCCGCACCGCGGCGACCTGTTCGCGGACCAGGTCGCGCACGGCCCGCTCGCGCTGTGCCGCGCCCAGTGGGGCGAGCTTCTTCTCCAGGGCCGCGGCACCGCCGCCGTCGGCCGGGGCGCTCTGGCCGAGTACGGTCCGGGCGATGGTCGGTGCCGCGGGGCGCAGCACCTCGCGCAGGAGCGGCGGAACCGGGACGGACGGGTCGAGCAGGGTGCTGTCGAGCAGCATCGGCACGGTGGCCGGCAGGCCGGAGGCGACGGCCTCGTCGAAGGCGGCACAGCCCTGTTCGTCGGTCATGGGGGGCATGCCCCGCGAGCCGAGCTGGGCCAGGTCGGCGTCGGAGACCCCGCCGCCCATGCCGGTCGCGGTCGCCCACAGGCCGAAGGCCAGGGAGGTCGCGGGCAGTCCCTGTGCGGCGCGGTGTGCGGCGAGCGCCTCGACGAAGCGGTTGGCCGTCGCGTAGTTGGCCTGTCCGGCGGCCACCAGGAGTCCGGCGACCGAGGAGAACAGGACGAATGCCGACAGCGGCCGGTCCCGGGTCAGTTCGTGCAGGTGCCAGGCGCCGTCGGCCTTGGGCTTGAGGACGGCGTCCACGCGGTCGGGGGTGAGGGCGCCGACGAGTCCGTTGTCCATGACGCCGGCGGCGTGCACGACGGCGGTCACCGGGTGGGCGTCCAGCAGGGCGGCGACCGCCGCGCGGTCCGAGACGTCGCAGGCCACGAGGGACACCTGGCAGCCCAGCGCGGTCAGTTCGGCCCGCAGTTCCGCGGCGCCCTCGGCCGCCGGGCCGCGCCGGGAGGTCAGGACGAGGGCGCCGACCTTGTGCTCGCGCGCCAGGTGGCGGGCCAGCAGGGCGCCCAGGCCGCTGGTGCCGCCGGTGACCAGCACGGTGTCCTCGGCGCCCCAGGGTGCGGTGCGCCCGCTCTCCTCGGCCACCGTGGTGAGCCGCGGCACACGGGCCTGGCTGCCGCGGACGGCGGCCTCCGGTTCCTCGGACCGGGCGAGGGCGGGCAGCAGGCGTGCGGCGCTCGCCGAGCCGTCGGTGTCGACCAGCAGGAACCTGCCGGGGTTCTCCTCCTGCGCGGAGCGCACCATGCCCCACAGTGCCGCCTGGACGAGGTCCGGCTGCTCCTCGGCGGTCACCGTGGCGGCCGAACGGGTGAGGATCATCAGCCGGGTCCGGTCGAGCCGCGGTTCGGCGAGCCAGCCCTGGAGGAGCGCGAGCAGCCGGTGCGCGCCGCCCCGCAGGGCCTCGGGGACGTCGCCGGGGGTGGCCGGGACCGGGTGGACGACCAGCTGTGGCGCGTCCTCGCCGCGGTCGAGCGCGGCGGTCAGGGCGGCCAGGTCCGCGTGGCGGGGCAGGGCGGGGTCCGTCCCCGGCGGTTCGGTGTCGCCGAGCACGGCCCAGCCGTCGGCGGCGGCCGACACGGCGCTGCCGAGCGGGAGCTGGTTCCAGCCCAGCCGGTACACGCTGTCGCTGTGCCGGGCGCCGACGTAGGCGTTGAGCGCGGCGTTGACCTTCTGCGCGGTCACCGGGAGGACCACCAGGGACTCCACGGTGGCGACCGGGGTGCCGGAGGGGTCGGAGAGCTCCAGGCGGACCGAGTCCGAACCGGCGCCGGAGGGGCCGGAGGCGGTGATCCGGACCCGGAGCCGGGCGGCGCCCACCGCGTGCACCGACACACCGGTCCACGCGAACGGCAGCTGGGTGCCGCCGACGTCCTGGGGGCGGCGGCCGTTCATGAAGTCGGTCGCGCTGAGCGCCGCGTCGAGGATCGAGGGGTGCAGCCGGAACCGCGCGGCCTCGCCGACGGCCTCGTCGGGCAGGGCCACCTCCGCGAAGGTCTCCTCGCCGCGCAGCCAGATGCCGCGCAGGCCCCGGAACATCGGGCCGTATCCGTACCCCTGGCTGGTCAGGTAGTCGTACACGTCGCTGATGTCGACCTCCTCGGCGTTCTCCGGGGGCCAGACGCCGGTGCCCACGCCGAAGGTCTCGGCCGCGGGCACGGGCACGCCCTCGACCGCGAGCACGCCGGTGGCGTGCAGCGTCCAGGGGATGTCGGGGGCCGCGTCCTCCATGCGCGAGTAGATCCTCAGGCTCCGTTCACCGGCGGCGTCCGCGGGGTCGACGACGGCCTGGATCTGGATGCCGCCGGACGGCGGGAGCGGCATGACCGCCTCGATGGTCAGCTCCTTGACCACGTCGCAGCCGACCTCCTCGCCGGCGCGAACGGCCAGTTCCACATAGCCGGTGCCGGGCATGAGGACCGTGCCGAGCGCGTCGTGGTCGGCCAGCCAGGCGTGGGTGCGCAGGGAGATCCGGCCGGTCAGCGTGACCGCCCCGGTGTCCGGGGAGACGACGACGCCGGCGAGCAGCGGGTGGCCCGCCAGCCGCAGGCCGACCGAGGCGGCGTCCGCCGCGTCCTCGGCGGGGCCCTCCAGCCAGTAGCGGGTGCGCTGGAAGGGGTAGGTGGGCAGGTCGACCCGGCGGGCGCCGGTGCCGGTGAGGACCGGGGACCAGTCGGCCGGGAGGCCGGCGGTGAACTGCTCGGCCAGCGAGGTCAGGAAGCGGTCCAGGCCGCCGTCGTCGCGGCGCAGCGTGCCGGACACGGTGGCGGTGCCGGCCCCGTCCGCCTCCACGCACTCCGCGAGGCCGACGGTGAGGACGGGGTGCGGGCTGATCTCCACGAAGGCGTCGTGCCCGGCTTCGAGGAGGGTGCGTACGGTCTCCTCGAACCGCACGGTCTGCCGCAGGTTGCGGTACCAGTAGGCGGCGTCCAGGCCTGCGGTGTCCAGGAGCCCGGCGGTCACGGTGGAGTGGAACGGCACCGTGCCGGCGCCGGGTGCCACGTCCGCGAGCTCGGCGAGCAGTTCCTGCTCGATCTCCTCCACGAACACCGAGTGCGAGGCGTAGTCGACGGGGATCCTGCGGTACCTGACCCCGTCGGCCTTCAGCCGCTGTCCGAACTCCTCCAGGGCCTGCTCGCCGCCCGCGACGACGGCCGAGCGCGGCCCGTTGACCGTGGCCAGCTCCAGCGTGCCCGCCCAGTCGGCGAGGCGTCCTGTCACCTCCTCGGCGGGCAGGGCGACGGACATCATCCCGCCCTTGCCCGCCAGCTTCCGGCGGATGAGGGCGCTGCGCAGCGCCACCACGCGGGCGCCGTCGCGCAGCGACAGGCCGCCGGCCACGCAGGCGGCGGCGATCTCGCCCTGCGAGTGGCCCACGACCGCGGCGGGTTCGACGCCGAAGGAGCGCCACAGCTCGGCGAGGGACACCATCACGGCCCACAGCACCGGCTGGACGACGTCCACATCGGTGAGGGGCGGCGCACCGGTGTCACCGCGCAGGACGGCGTACGGGTCCCAGGTGACGAATTCGGTGAGCACGTCGGCGCACTCGGCCATCCGGCGGGCGAACACCGGGGACTCGTCGAGCAGTTGTACGGCCATCCCGGCCCACTGCGAGCCCTGGCCGGGGAAGACGAACACCGGGCGGCTGCGGCCGGCCGCCGCCACCGACCGGACGACGGCGTCGTGCGGTTCGCCCGCGGCGAGCGCGGCCAGTGCCTCGTCCAGTGCGGCCGCGTCACGTGCGACGACGACCGCCCGGTGGTCGAACAGGCCACGGCCGGTGACGAGGGAGTGGGCCAGGTCCACCGGCTCGGCCGTGCCGAGCCGCGCGCGGAGCCGCTCCGCCTGGGCGGCCAGTGCCTGCGGGCTCTTCGCCGACAGCGGCACGGGCAGGGCCGGTGGGGCGAGGGGCGCACCGGTGCGGGGCTCGGGGGCGGCCGCCTCTTCCAGGACGACGTGGGCGTTGGTGCCGCTGAGCCCGAACGACGACACCGCGGCGCGGCGCGGCCGCCCGGTTTCCGGCCAGGGCCGTTCCTCGGTGAGCAGCCGGACGTCGCCGGAGTCCCAGTCGACCTGCGGGGTGGGCTCGTCGACGTGCAGGGTGCGGGGCAGGACGGCGTTGCGCAGTGCCATCACCATCTTGATGACACCGCCCACCCCGGCCGCGGCCTGGGCGTGCCCGATGTTCGACTTCAGCGAACCCAGCCACAGCGGCCGGTCCGCGGGCCGCTCCTGACCGTAGGTCGCCAGCAGCGCCTGCGCCTCGATCGGGTCGCCGAGCCGGGTGCCGGTGCCGTGCGCCTCGACGACGTCCACCTCGCCGGCGCCCACCCCGGCGGCGGCCAGCGCCTGCCGGATGACCCGCTGCTGGGCCGGACCGCTGGGCGCGGTCAGCCCGTTGGAGGCACCGTCCTGGTTGATCGCGGAACCCTTGACGACCGCGAGCACCTGGTGACCGTTGCGCCGCGCGTCCGACAGCCGCTCCAGCAGCAGCATGCCGACGCCCTCGGCGTACGCGGTGCCGTCGGCGGACGCGGAGAAGGCCTTGCACCGGCCGTCCGGGGACAGTCCGCGTTGCTGGCTGAGGTCGACGATCGGCTTCATGGTCGACATGACGGTGACGCCGCCGGCGAGCGCCATGGAGACCTCGCCCTGGCGCAGCGCCTGGCTCGCCATGTGCAGCGCGACCAGCGACGAGGAGCACGCGGTGTCCACGGTGACGCCCGGCCCCTCCAGACCGAGCAGGTAGGCGACGCGGCCCGAGGCGATGCTGCCGGCGCTGCCGTTGGCGAGGTAGCCCGCCAGGTCGTCGTCGACCTTACGGAACCGGGTGCCGTAGTCGTTGTACATGACACCGGCGTAGATGCCGGTGCGGCTGCCGCGCTGTCCGGCCGGGTCCAGACCCGCGACCTCGAACGCCTCCCACGCGGCCTCCAGCAGCAGGCGCTGCTGCGGGTCCATGGCCAGTGCCTCGCGCGGCATGATGCCGAAGAACTCGGGGTCGAAGTCGGCGGCGTCGTAAAGGAATCCGCCTGCCCGCACATAGGTGTGGCCGGGACGGCCGGGTTCGGGGTCGTGGGTGCCCGTGATGTCCCAGCCGCGGTCCTGCGGGAAGTCGGAGATGGCGTCCTGGCCGCGCCTGACCAGTTCCCACAGGTCGTCGGCGGACCGGACCCCGCCGGGGTAGCGGCAGCCGATGCCGACGATCGCGATCGGCTCGTCGGTGCCGACCGGGGCCGCGGCGGGTACCCGGGCCGCCTCGGCGACCGGGTCCGGGCCGCCCGCGAACTGCGCGGCGATGTGCTCGGCGATGGCCTGTGGGGTGGGGTGGTCGAAGACCAGGGTCGCCGGCAGTTGGAGGCCGGTCTCCGTGTTGAGCAGGTTGCGCAGCTCCACCGCGGCCAGCGAGTCGAAGCCCAGGTCGCGGAACGCCTTGGCGGGCTCGACCCGGTCGGCGCCGGCGTGCCCGAGGACCGTCGCGGCGTGACGGCGCACGAGGTCCAGCAGGAACCGCTCGTTCTCCGCGCCGGTGCGCCCGGCGAGCCGGTCCCGCAGGGAGCGTGCGGCGGCCCGGTCGGCGGTGCGGGCGACCCGGCGGGCACCGCCCTTGCCCAGGCCCCGCAGCAGGGCGGGCAGTTCGGTGCCGCGGGCGCCCAGTGCGGCCGGGTCGACGCGCAGGGGCACGGCGAGCGCGGTGTCGGCCGCCAGTGCGGCGTCGAACAGGGCCAGTGCCTGCTCGACCGTGAGGGCGGGCAGGCCGAGGCGGCGCATCCGTTCGAGGTCCGCGTCGGTGAGCGCGCCGCCGAGCCCGGTGTCCAGGGCCCACATGCCGTAGGCCAGCGCGGTCGCGGGCAGTCCCGCGGCCCGCCGGTCGAGCGCGAGGGCGTCCAGGAAGACGTTCGCGGCGGCGTATCCGCCCTGTCCCTCGGCGAGGACGAGACCGCCGGCCGAGGACAGCAGGACGAACGCGGCCAGCTCCAGGTCCCGGGTCAGCTCGTGCAGGTGCCAGGCGCCGTCCGCCTTGGGTGCCAGTACGGCGTCCAGACGCGCGTCGGTCAGGGTGCCGACGAGCCCGGCGTCGGCGACCCCGGCGGCGTGCACGACCGCGGTGAGCGGCCGGTCCGCGGGAACCCCGGCGAGCAGCCCGGCGAGGGCCGCGCGGTCCCCGACGTCGCACGCGGCGACGTCGACCTGCGCGCCCAGCGCGGTCAGCTCGTCCCGGAGCGCGCCGGCGCCCGGGGTGTCCGGACCGCGCCGCCCGGTCAGCAGCAGCCGCCGGACCCCGTGCCGGGTCACCAGGTGGCGGGCGATCAGCGCGCCGAGCCCACCGAGCCCGCCGGTGACCAGGACGGTGCCGTCCGGGTCCCAGTCGACGGGCGGGGCGGACCGCTCCGCGGTGACCAGCCTCGGGATCCACCACTCCCCGCCGCGCAGGGCGATCTCCGGCTCGCCGCAGCCGGCCGCGGCAACCAGGTCCGCGTCCGGGGTGTCCCGGTCGTCGGTGTCGACGAGCACGAACCGGCCGGGGTGCTCGGCCTGCGCAGCCCGCACCAGGCCCCACACCGGCGCCTGGGTGAGGTCGGGGCGCTCTCCGTCGGCGACGGCGACGGCCCGGTGTGTGACGATCGCGACCGGCGCGCCCGCGGGCCCGGACAGCCGGTCCCTCAGCTCGGCCAGGACCGCGGCGGCGACGGAGCGCACCGCGTCGGGCAGCGCGCCGTCCCCGGCGGGCACGTGGAGGACCTCCACCTCGCCCGGCGCCGGGGCGGCACTGTGCCTGCGCCAGCCCACCGTGCGCAGCGGCTCACCGGTCCGCGGCCGGCTCGCCGCGAGACGGTCGGCGGACACCGGACGGGATGTGAGGGAGGCGACGAAGGCGACGGGCTGTCCCTCCGTGTCCGCCACGGCTATCTCGGAGACCTCCTCGCCCCGGATCGGCCGGATCCGCACCCGCAGGGCGTCCGCACCGGCCGCGTACAGGGCGACACCGTTCCAGGAGAAGGGCAGCAGCGTGTCCTCGCCGCCGCCGAGCAGGTCGGCGTGCATGGCCGCGTCGAGCAGCGCCGGGTGCAGCCCGTACCGCGGGGCGTCGGACCGGGCGGCCCCGTCGAGCGCGACCTCGGCGTACACGTCCTGCCCGTGCCGCCAGGCGGCCTTGAGCCCCTGGAACGCCGGACCGTAGTGGTAACCCCGGTCGCGCAGCCGCTCGTAGGCCTCGCTCACGTCGACGGCCTCCGCTCCGGCGGGCGGCCACTGCGCCAGGTCGAAGGCGGCCGGTGCCGTGTCGGCGGCGAGCAGTCCGCTCGCGTGCCGGACCCAGCCGTCGGCGTCCCGGGAGTGCACGGTGACCGGCCGGGACCCGTCGGCGCCGGCGGGCCCGACGACGACCCGGACCGGCACGCCGCCCTGCCGGGGGAGGATCAGCGGCGCCTGCAGGGTCAGTTCGGTCAGCCCACCGCAGCCCGCCTCGTCGGCGGCGCGCAGCGCCAGCTCCACGAAGGCCGTGCCCGGGAGGAGGACGTCGCCGAGCACCTCGTGGTCGGCGACCCAGGGCTGCGTACCGGCCGACAGCCGGCCGCTCAGCACCAGTTCCCCCGAGTCCGGGGAGAGCACGGCCGCGCTCAGCACGGGGTGGTCGACACCGTCGACACCCAAGGTCCCGAGGTCACCGACGCCGGCCGGCACGTCGATCCAGTACCGCTCGTGCTGGAAGGCGTAGGTGGGCAGCTCCACCCGCCGCGCCCCGGTGCCCGCGTAGAACGCGGCCCAGTCCACGGCGACACCCAGGGCATGCACCCGGCCCAGGGCGCCCACCGCCTCCAGCACCTCGTCACGGTCGCGTCGTGAGGCGGCCACCGCCGTGCACACCTCACCCGTCAAGGGCGCCAGCACCGCATCCGGCCCCAACTCCACCGCCGACACCACACCCCGACGGCCCAACTCCACCACCGCGTCGGCGAAACGCACCGTGGCACGGACCTGGCCCACCCAGTACGCCGGATCGGTGAGATCGGCGTCGGGCGCGACGGTGGAAGCGATCGACAACCGCGGCTCGCTGTAGGTGAGTTCGCGGGCGACCGCCTCGAAGTCGGCCAGCATCGGCTCCATCAGCGGGGAGTGGAAGGCGTGGGAGACCCGCAGACGCCGGGTGCGACGGTCGGCGAACTGCTCCGCCACCGCAAGAACGGCCTTCTCCTCACCCGACAACACCACCGAGCCCGGCGCGTTGACCGCCGCCAACGACACCTCATCGCCCAGGTGCGGTGCGACCTCGTCTTCGGTGGCTTCGACCGCGACCATCGCACCACCCTCGGGCAATGCGTCCATCAACCGGCCCCGCGCCGCCACCAGACGCGCCGCATCCTCCAACGACCACACCCCGGCCACATACGCAGCCGTCAGCTCACCGATCGAGTGACCCACCAGCACATCCGGCGTGACACCCCACGACTCCCACAGGCGGAACAGGGCGCTCTCGAACGCGAACAACGCAGCCTGCGTGAACACCGTCCGCTCCAGCAACCCCGCGTCCTCACCCCACACCACCTCCCGCAACGGACGCTCCAGATACCGATCCAGCTCCACCACCGCGGCATCGAACGCCTCCGCGAACACCGGGAACGACGCGTACAACTCCCGGCCCATCCCCAGCCGCTGCGCACCCTGACCCGAGAACAGGAACGCCGTCCTGCCCTCCCGGACGGGGCCCGTGGCCGTGCCGAGCGTGTCCAGCGCGGTCAGCAGGTGGTCCCGGCTCGTGCCGACGACGACCGCCCGGTGCTCCAGCGCGGCGCGGGTCGTGGCCAGGGACAGGCCGATGTCCGCCGGGTGCAGTTCCGGCCGCTCCTCGACGTAGGACCGCAGCCGCCGGGCCTGTGCCCGCAGCGCCTCGGGGGTGGCGCCGGAGACCGGCCAGGCCACCGGGTGGGCCGGCGCGGGACGTTCGGTGGACGTGGGTGTGGCATCGTCCGCGGGCGGCGCCTGTTCGAGGAGCACATGGGCGTTGGTGCCGCTGATGCCGAACGAGGACACGCCCGCGCGCCGCGGACGGTCCCCGGCCGCCCACTCCCGCGCCTCGGTCAGCAGGCGCACCTCGCCCGCCGACCAGTCCACCTGCTCCGACGGCTCGTCGGCGTGCAGCGTCCGGGGCAGGACACCGTGCCGCATGGCCATCACCATCTTGATGACCCCGCCCACACCGGCGGCGGCCTGGGCGTGCCCGATGTTCGACTTGAGCGAACCCAGCCACAGCGGCCGGTCCTCGGTGCGGTTCTGCCCGTAGACCTCCAGGAGCGCCTGGGCCTCGATCGGGTCGCCGAGCGTGGTGCCGGTGCCGTGGCCCTCCACCGCGTCGACGTCGGTGGCGCCGAGGCCGGCGTCGGCGAGCGCCTGCCGGATCACGCGCTGCTGCGCCGTCCCGTTGGGTGCGGTGAGCCCGTTGGAGGCGCCGTCCTGGTTGATCGCCGAACCCTTGACCACCGCCAGTACCCGGTGGCCGTTGCGGCGGGCGTCGGAGAGGCGCTCCAGAACGAGCACGCCGACGCCTTCGGACCAGCCGGTGCCGTCGGCGTCCGCGCCGAACGACTTGCAGCGGCCGTCGGCGGCGAGGCCGCCCTGTCTGCTCATGTCGACGAAGGTGTCCGGTGTGGACATCACGGTCACACCACCGGCCAGGGCCAGCCCGCACTCGCCACGGGCCAGCGCACGGGCCGCCCAGTGCAGGGCGACCAGCGAGGAGGAGCAGGCGGTGTCCACGGTGACGGCGGGGCCTTCGAGGCCGAGGGCGTAGGCGACCCGGCCGGAGACGACGCTGGCGAGGCTGCCGTTGCCGTGGTAGGCGGCGAGGTCCTCGGGCAGCGGGCCCAGGCGCAGGCCCCAGTCGTGGTACATGACGCCGGCGAACACTCCGGTGTCGCTGCCCTTCACCGAGGCCGGGTCGATCCCGGAGCGTTCGAAGGCCTCCCAGGCGGTCTCCAGCAGCAGGCGCTGCTGGGGGTCCATGGCCTGCGCCTCGCGCGGCCCGATGCGGAAGAAGGCCGGGTCGAACTCGGCGGCGCCGTCGAGGAATCCGCCCTCGCGGGCGAGGCTCTTGCCCGGGGTGCCCGGCTTGTCGTCGTACAGGTCGGTGGGCCAGCCGCGGTCCGTGGGGAAGGGGGTGACGGCGTCGGCGCCGGCCGCAACCAGCCGCCACAGGTCGTCGGGCGACTCGACGCCGCCCGGGTAGCGGCAGGCCATGCCGATGATGGCAACGGGTTCGGAGGGGTCGACCGGGCCGGTGGCGCGGGCGGTGGTGGCCTCGGTGACGCCGAGCTTGGCGGCGAGATGGGCGGCCAGCGCGGCGGGGGTCGGGTGGTCGAAGGTCAGGGTCGCGCCGAGGCGGAGGCCGGTGGCGGTGTTCAGGCGGTTGCGCAGTTCGACGGAGGCGAGGGAGTCGAAGCCGGACTCGGAGAAGGCGCGTGCCGGGCTGATCGCGGAGCCGTCCGGGTGGCCGAGGACGACGGCGGTCTCGGCGCGGACCAGGTCGAGCAGGGAGTCCGGGGTGAACTCGGCGGGCCCGGGCCGGGTGGCGGGTGCCGTCGCGGCCCGGCGGCGCGGGCGGCCGGTGGTGTCCCGCAGCAGGGCCGGGGCGTCGTCGCCGTGGCGGGCGCTCCGGTCGAGGCGTACCGGTACGACGGCCGGGGCGGTGCCCGCCGCGGTGCGGTCCAGCAGGGCGAGGTTGTCCTCGACGCCGAGCGGGACGAGGCCGGTCCTGGCGATGCGGGCGAGTGCCGTGCGGTCCAGCCCGGCGGCCATGCCGTCGGCTCCGGCCCATGGGCCCCAGGCCAGGGAGACGGCGGGCAGGCCGTCGGCGCGGCGCCGCTCGGCCAGGGCGTCCAGGAAGGCGTTGGCGGCGGCGTAGTTGGCTTGTCCGGCGCCGTCGAGGAGGGCGGCCGTGGAGGAGAACAGGACGAACGCCGACAGGTCGTGGCCGCGGGTGAGTTCGTGCAGGTTCCAGGCGCCGTCGATCTTGGGGCGCAGCACGCTCTCGAGGCGCTCGGGGGTGAGGGTGTCGAGGAGCCCGTCGTCGAGCGTGCCGGCGGCGTGGACGACGGCCGTCACCGGGTGGTCCGCCAGCAGCTCCGCCAATGCCTCGCGGTCGGCGACGTCCACGGCCGCGACCGTCACGTCGGCGCCGAGCGCGGTCAGTTCCTCGCGCAGGGCGGTGCCGCCGCCGCGGCGGCCGATCAGCAGCAGCCTGCGGACGCCGTGGGCGGCGACGAGGTGCCGGGCGAGGTGTCCGCCGAGGCCGCCGGTGCCGCCGGTGATCAGGACGTGGGAGTGCGGGCCCCACGGGGTCTCGGCCTCCGGTTGCCGCAGGGGGGCGAGACGCGGTACGAGGATCCGGCCGTCGCGGATGGCCGCCTCGGGTTCCCCGGCGGCGACCACGGCGGCCAGCAGGGCGTCGGTGTCGGGGGTGTCGGCGTCGACGTCCACGAGCACGAACCGGCCGGGGTGTTCGGCCTGCGCGGCGCGCACCAGGCCCCACACCGGTGCCTGTGCGGGGTCGGCGCCGGTGCCGTCCGTGTCGACCGCTGCCCGGGTGACGACGACGAGCGGTCCGTTCTCCGGGCGGTCCTGGAGCGCGGCGAGCGTGCGGTGGAGGATGTGCCTGGCCCGCTCCGGTACGGAGCCCCGGGCCGGGGCGGTCCGGTGCACCGTGTGCGCGGTGTGGCCGGGTGCCACCGGGCCGACGGGCCGCCACCGCACGTGGTGGAGGTCGCGGCCGGTGCCGCGCAGCGACCGCAGGCCCGCTTCGGGCAGTTCCCTGACGAGGTAGGAGCCGACGGTCGCCACGGGCTGCCCGGTTTCGTCGGCCAGGGTGAGGGCCACCTCGTCGGTGCCGGACGGGGTGATGCGGACCCGCAGCCCGGTCGCCCCGGTGGCGTGCAGGGCGACGCGGTTCCAGGCGAACGGCAGCCTGGTGCGGCCCGGTTCGGCGGGTGGGGCGGCGAAGTCGGTGGCGTGCAGGACCGCGTCGAGCAGCGCCGGGTGCAGGCCGTATCCGGTCGGGTCGGCGGCGGGCGCGGTCACCTCGGCGTACACCTCGGTGCCGCGGCGCCACACGGCGCGCAGGCCGCGGAAAGCGGGGCCGTAGTCGTAGCCCTGGGCGGCGAGTTCGCGGTAGAGGCCGGTTGTGTCGACGGGTTCGGCGTCGGTGGGCGGCCACACCGCGAAGGTCTCGGTGTGCTGTTCGGCCACGGCCACGGCGTCGGGCGCGAGGACGCCGCCCGCGTGCCGGGTCCAGGCCTCGTCGGGGCCGTCCGGACGCGCGTGGAAGTCGACCGTCCGGCGTCCGCCGCCGTCGGCGGCGCCGACGACGATCTGGAGTGCGATGCCGCCGTCGGCGGGTACCGCGAGCGGGGACTCCAGGGTGAGTTCCTCCACGCCGGCGCAGCCCACGCGGTCGGCGGCGTGCAGGGCGAGGTCGAGGAAGGCGGTGCCGGGCAGCAGGGCCGTCCCGGCGATGACGTGGTCCTCCAGCCAGGGGTGTGAGCGCAGGGTGATCCGGCCGGTGAAGACCGCCTGTCCGCTGCCCGCCAGTTCGACGGACGAGCCGAGCAGGGCGTGCCCGGCGGGGTCGAGACCGATCCGCGCCGGGTTCTCGGGCGTGACGGGGTCGAGCCAGTACCGGCGGCGCTGGAACGCGTAGGTGGGCAGCTCGACGCGGTGTGCGGGGCGGCCGGAGAAGAAGGCGTGCCAGTCGACGGCGGCGCCCTGGGCGTGGGCGGCGGCGACGGCGTGGACCACCGCGCGCCGTTCGTCGCGGTCGGCGCGCAGGAGCGGAACGAACGCGGTGTCCTGGCCGTCCCCGGTGCTCTCGCCGCCCAGTGAGGACAGCACGGGGTCGGGACCCAGTTCGAGGTAGGTGCCCACGCCCCGGTCGGCCAGCCAGCGCAGGCCGTCGTGGAAGCGGACGGTGCGCCGTACGTGCTCGACCCAGTACTCGGGGCTGCTCATGGTGTCGGGGCCGACGGGGCGGCCGGTGACGTTGGAGACGATCGGGATCCGCGGCGCCGCGTAGCTCATGAGCGAGGCGATGCTGCGGAACTCGGCGAGCGCGGGTTCCATCAGCGGCGAGTGGAAGGCGTGGCTGACGTTCAGCCGGCGGGTCTTGCGGCCGAGGGCGGCCAGCCGTGCGGCCGACTCGGTGACGGCGTCCTCGGGGCCGGAAAGGACGACGGAGTCGGGCCCGTTGACGGCGGCGACGGCCGTGTCGGGGCCGAGGAGCGGCAGGACCTCCTCCTCGGTGGCGCGTACGGCGATCATGGCGCCGCCGGCCGGGAGTTCCTGCATGAGCCGTCCGCGCGCGGCGACGAGTGTGGCGGCGTCCTCCAGGGAGAGCACTCCGGCGACGTGGGCGGCGGTCAGCTCGCCGATGGAGTGGCCGGTGAGGTAGTCGGGCCGCATGCCCCAGGAGGCGAGCAGCCGGTAGAGGGCCGTCTCCAGGGCGAACAGGGCGCACTGTGCGTAGGCGGTCCCGTGCAGCAGTTCCGCCTCGGGGCTGCCCTCGGCGGCCCACATGACGTCCTTCAGCGGCCGGTCAAGCTGGAGGTCGAGGTGTGCGCAGGCCTCTTCGAGCGCGTCGGCGAAGACGGGGTGGGCCGCGGCGAGCCCGCGTCCCATGCCGGTGCGCTGGCTGCCCTGGCCGGTGAACAGGTAGGCCGTCCTCGGTGCGGTTCCGTCGCCGCGGAGGAGGCCTGGGGCGGTGTCGCCCGCGGCGAGCGCGGTCAGTCCGGCGGTCAGTTCGGCGGTGCCGTCGGCGACGACGACGGCCCGGTGGCGCAGTGCGGACCGGGTGGTGGCCAGCGCGTGGGCGATGTCGGCGGGGGCGCCGGTGACGTCGAGGAGGCGTGCGGCCTGGGCGCGCAGGGCGTTGTCGTCGTGTGCGCCGATCACGAACGGCAGGGGCCCGGCCGGGGCCGCTTCGGCGGGGGCCGGGGGGTCCTGTTCCGTCTCTTCCCTGGGCGGCTCCTCCAGGATCACGTGCGCGTTGGTGCCGCTCACGCCGAAGGACGACACGCCGGAGCGGCGCGGCCGGTCCCCGCGCGGCCACGGCACCGTGTCGGTGAGCAGCCGTACCGTGCCCCGGGTCCAGTCGACGCGGCTGGTGGGCCGGTCGACGTGGAGGGTGCGCGGGAGCACTCCGTTGGCCAGGGCCTGGACCATCTTGATGACGCCGGCGGCACCGGCGGCGGCCTGGGTGTGCCCGATGTTCGACTTCAGGGAGCCCAGCCACAGCGGCCGGTCCTCGGGCCGTGCGTGTCCGTAGGTGGCCAGCAGGGCCTGGATCTCGATCGGGTCACCGAGGGTGGTGCCGGTGCCGTGGCCTTCGACGGCGTCGACGTCCTCGGGGCGCAGCCCGGCGTCGGCGAGCGCCTGGCGGATGACCCGCTGCTGGGCGGCTCCGTTGGGTGCGGTGAGCCCGTTGGAGGCGCCGTCCTGGTTGACCGCGCTGCCGCGGACGACGGCGAGGACGGGGTGTCCGTTGCGGCGGGCGTCGCCGAGCCGTTCGAGGACGAGGACGCCGACGCCCTCGGCGAAGCCGGTGCCGTCGGCCGACTCCGCGAAGGCCTTCACGGTGCCGTCGGGGGCGAGGCCGCGCTGGCGGCTGAAGGCGGTGAAGGTGCCGGGCCCGCCCATGACGGCCACACCGCCGGCGAGGGCCAGCGTGGACTCGCCGCGGCGCAGGGACTGCACCCCGAGGTGGAGGGCGACCAGGGAGCCGGAGCAGGCGGTGTCGACGGTCAGCGCGGGCCCTTCGAGGCCAAGCGTGTAGGCGACGCGTCCGGACAGGACGCTGGGGGTGTTGCCGGTCAGGAGGTAGCCGTCCAGGCCGTCGGGGGCCTCGAAGAGGCGTACTCCGTACTCCTGCGGCTCGGCGCCGATGAAGACGGCGGAGCGGGTGCCGCGCAGCGAGGTCGGGGGGATGCCCGCGCGCTCCAGCGCCTCCCAGGAGGTCTCCAAGACGAGCCGCTGCTGCGGGTCCATGGCGGTGGCCTCGCGCGGGCCGATGCCGAAGAAGTCGGCGTCGAACTCGGCGGCGTCGGGCAGGAAGCCGCCCTTGGTCACGTAGCTGGTGCCGGGGTCGTCGGGGTCGTCGGAGAACAGCCGGTCCGTGTCCCAGCCGCGGTCGGTGGGGAAGTCGGTGAGGACGTGCACGCCGTCGGCGGCCAGCCGCCACAGTTCTTCGGGGCCCGCGGCGCCGCCGGGGTAGCGGCAGCCGATGCCGACGATGGCGATCGGCTCGTCCGTGGCCTCGGCCGGGCGGGCGGGGGCGTCGGCGGCGGCCGGGCGCCGGGTCAGGCCCAGTACGTCGGTGCGCAGGTGCGCGGTGAGCGCGGCGACCGTCGGGTGGTCGAACACCGTCGTCAGGGGCAGGGCCAGGCCGGTGGCGGCGTTGAGGCGGGAGTGCAGGTCGACGGTGCCCAGCGAGTCCAGGCCCAGCCGGCGGAAGGGCGTCTCGGGGTCGACGGGGACCGTCTCTCCGGTGGCCTTGCGCAGCGCGGCGGCGACCTGGGCGGTCACCAGCCCGGCCAGCAGGTGCTCCTGCTCCGCGGCGGGGGCGTCGGCGAGCTGCCGGGCGAGCCCGCGTCCGTCGAGTTCGAAAGAGGGGCTGTCAAACTGCGTCATCCGCGGGCTCCACGCTTCGTTCACTGGACGGGTTCAGGGCCGAGGGGTCGGGTGCGTCGTCGAACTTCCTGCGCATGTACAGGAGGTCGGACTGCAGGCTGGTCGAGGTCACGTGCCGGGTCCGGTCGGTGCGCACCAGGCGGCCCAGGGGCAGCGCCCCGGGGTCGGCCCAGCGCAGCCGTCCGTCGCCGTCTATGTAGCTGCGGGTGCGGCCCCGGTTGTCGGGGTGCACGCAGTAGGGCACGTCGAGGTATCCGTGGGTGAAGGCCGTGAGCAGCGCCGTGCCGACGTCCGGGTGCAGGTTCAGGACGGCGTCGACGAGGGCGGCGGCCTCGGCGTAGGTCTGCGAGTCGGCGGGTCCGAGGGGGTCGCGGCGGTGCGGCAGGGCCGCCCGTGCGGCGAACTCCAGGGCGTCGACGTTCTCCTGGACGGTAGGGATGCGGCGGGACTCGGCGACGGTCTTCACGATCAGCCGTTCCGCGCCGGACCGCACCGCCAGCCGTACGGCCTCCGCCAGCAGGCCGTAGGCGCCGGTGCGGGTGGTCGGGTACAGGCCCATGTAGGCGTACACGACCACGTGCCAGGTGGGTTCGGGCAGCAGTTCCCCGCACAGGCGGCGCAGCGCCGCGACGGCCTCGCGGTCCTGCTCGGGGTCGGTCTGCTGGGCGTAGCTGACCGAGATGCTGCGGACTCCGGACTGCCGGAAGAAGAGGGCCTCCAGCACGCTCACCGCCACCAGGAGGCTGGGTGGGCAGAGCTGGCCCAGCAGGGCCCCGCCGAAGGTCTCCAGGTGCGGTTCCACCCCGTGTTCGCGCAGCGCGGCGAACCGCCCGACGCTCTCGCGCCAGTTGGCCACCGACTCCGCCAGGGGCGTACGGCCGTAGGGCAGGCAGTAGGAGACGGGGCCGCCCTCGCTGGCGTTGAGGCGGGCGGCGACGAGCGCGGTGAAGATGTCCTGGGGGGCGGCGGAGCCGTGCCGGACCTGGACGGGGAAGTCCGGTCCGTGGACGCCGTGGAGCACCCCCGCGGTGACCTCGGTGCCGTAGGCGACGAGCGGGTAGCCGTTGAGGGGGCCGCCGGAGCCGAGCACCTCGGCGAGGGCGGCGTGGTCGCCGAGTCTGGTGTAGCTGTCCAGGGTGAGCGTGCCGACGGTGACGGCCGCGGCGGCCCGGGTGGCGAGCAGGCCGGCGCGCATCTGCCCGGGGTCGCCGAAGCCCATGCGGGGCTGCATCACGAGGGTGCCCTGGGCGCCCCGGACCCGGACGAACTCGCCGAAGTCAACGGGAGCGTCGGGTGCGGCGGGGGTGCCGGTGCCCGGCCGGGGCGCCGGGGGCGGGGCCGGGCGGACGGGTTCACGGGTCACCGCGGGCCCGCCAGCTCGGGCGTCCGGCGCTGCCCGGCCTCCAGGTAGCGCTTCAGGTCCGCGGCGCCGCCGCCAGCGAAGACGGCGTCGAACCCGGCCCGGTACAGGTCGGCCGGCTGCCGGTCCCGTTCCTCGGGGGACTCGGACACGCCCAGCAGCCCGCCGATGACCATGACGGTCCGCTCCAGTTCGGGGCGGGCCCGCAGCTTGGTGACGACCCGCAGCCCGTCGGAGTAGCCGTGCCCGTTGACGCTGCTGACCACGAGCATCGTCGGGTCGCGCCGCACGCACTCCGCCACGAGGAGTTCGTCGGGCACGCACGGCCCGAGGTTGACCACGTCGTAGCCCGCCTCCTCCAGCAGCAGCTGGAGGAAGACCAGGTTCCAGGTGTGGGCGTCGGAGGCGACGGTGCTGACGATCACGGTGCCGCCCGGCGTGACGGTGCGGGCGCGCGGCTGAAGGCTGTCGGACTGGATCACTCTCGGTGCTCCCGGTGGGTTCGCCGAAGACGGGTCACTGATGAACCCGCTGGTAGTCGATCCGCGACACCGACACCACGTCGCTGCCGCGCACCACCACCTCCAGCGGGGCGGGCCTGCCGAGGAAGGCGAGCAGGCTGGCGGACGGGCCGTAGGCGCCGGTGTTGGGCACGGTGACGATGTCACCGGGCGCCAGGGCGGGAAGCTCGATCTCGCGGCCGAGTACGTCGCCCGGGGTGCACAGCGGACCGACCAGGCTGGCCCGTTCGACCGGGTCGCCGTCGGCCGGTTCGACGGCCACGGGCAGCAGCCGGCCCAGGCCGGACAGGCCGCCGAAGACGTTGATGCCGCCGTCGAGGATGACGAACTTGCGTCCGCGGCTGGTCTTGACGTTGCTGACGCCGAGCAGGAGGGTGCCGGCGCACGCGGTGAGGAAGCGGCCGGACTCGAAGGCGACGGTCGGGGCGCCGTCCCGCCAGCCGGGGAAGGACAGGTCGAGCGCCGCCTCCAGTTCCGCCCTGAGCTTCGGGTAGCTGCCGCGCCCGCCGGGGATGCCGTAGGGGGCGGCGAATCCGCCGCCGATGTCGAGGAGTTCGATGTCGAGCGCGAGTTCGCGCCGGAGTTCGGCGGCCTGGGCGAGGGTCTGCCGGAACTCCTCGGTCAGGCTGGCCTCGTCACTGGCGTTGCTGAGCGGGAAGAAGTGCAGGCCGCTGATCCGGGCGCCGGGCAGGTCCCGCAGCAGCGGGAGGATGCTGGGCAGTTCCTCGGCGTCGAAGCCGAACTGGGAGGGCCGGCCGGTCATCCGGATGCCGGTCGGGGCGGCGGCGTCGACGGCGTTCACCCGCAGCAGGCAGTCGGCGCGCACGCCGTGGCCCGCGGCGACCTCGGCGACGCGCCGGACGTCGGTGACGGAGTCGGTGGAGAACCTGCGCACTCCGGCGGCGACGGCCGTGCCGATCTCCGCGGCGGTCTTGCCCGGCCCGGTGTAGAGGCAGTCCGCGGCGTCGAACCCGGCCGCCAGCGCCGCCGCCAGCTCACCGCTGGAGCTGATCTCGGCGCGGCAGCCCCGGCCGCCGGCGCGCAGTTCGCGGGCCAGGTCGGGGTGCGGGTTGGCCTTGAGCGCGTAGTACAGCTCGGTGCGCTCGGGCAGCGCGTCGAGCAGCTCGGTCCGGGCGGTGGCGACTTCCTGGAGGTCGTAGACGTACAGGGGCGTGCCGAAGCGTTCGGCCAGCTCGGCGTACCGGCTCATGAGCGGTCCCCCCTGAGCGTCTCGGCCAGCTCGCGGCGGGCGTTCTTTCCGTGCTGGGTGAGCGGTATGGCGTCCAGCACCCGGCAGGACGCCGGCACCTTGGCGGGTTCCAGCCGGGCGGCCAGCTCCCGCAGCACGGCGTGCGGCTGGACCTCGCCCTCCACGAAGATCACCAGGTCGTGGCCGTCTTCCGGCGGGATCGCGACGGCCGCGCGGATCCCGGGCACGTCCAGCGCCGCCGCCTCGATCTCGACGGTGCTCATCCGGATGCCCTTGCGCTTGAACATGTCGTCGCGCCGGCCCTCGAAGTAGAGGTGTCCGTCCGCGCCGAGGTGACCGTAGTCGCCGGTGTGCAGGCGCGGTTGCCCGGTGTCGGGGTCGGGGCGGAAGGTGCGGGCCGTCTGCTCGGTGTCCCGCCAGTAGCCCGGCATGACGTGCGGCCCGGTGACCACGATCTCGCCGACCTCGCCGTCGGGCAGCGCCCGCCCGTCCGCGTCCAGGATCAGCACGCGGGTGCCGGGCAGCGGCACGCCGACCGACCCGGGGTGCTCCCGGTCCTCCCGCGGCGGGACGATGGACACGCGTTTGCACTCGGTCTGGCCGTACTGGCGGACCACCCGCACGCCGGGGAACAGCTCGCGCAGCTCCGCCACGGTCTTCGCGGGCAGGGCCGCGCCCGTGTTGGTGAACATCCGCACCGGCGGCAGCGCCCGGGGGTCGCGGCGCGCCAGCGAGACGATCATCTGGGCCAGCGAGGGCACGATGGGTACGACGGTGGCGCCGGTCTCGCGCATGCGGCGCAGCAGGAGCAGGTCCGACTCCTCGTCGGCCAGGACCAGTTCGCTGCGGCCCAGGCAGGCCAGCAGCACCTTGTACAGGCCGTAGTCCCAGGAGAGCGGGAAGCGGCAGAAGACGACGTCGTCGGGCCGGTAGTCCAGTACCTCGACGATGGCGCGGGAGGCGAAGACGATCTGTGCGTGCGGGCAGATCACCGCCTTGGGAGCCGCGGTGCTGCCGGAGGTGTAGACGAGGACGGCGACGTCCTCGGGAACGGTCCCCGCCGCCGGCGGTTCGACGCCGCTGTCGGCGAGCGCGGTGACCTCCGGCCACAGCTCGGCCAGTTCGTGCACCGGGACGGAGGAGATGCCGCGCAGCCGGCCGGCGCGCTCGCCCGCCGAGACGATCAGCGCCGGCTCGGCGTTGGCGAGCACCGACTCCAGGTGGAAGCGTTTCATCCCCGGGTTGAGCGGCACGAAGACGACGCCTCGCAAGGCGGCGCCGTAGAACAGCGCCACCAGCTCGCGGGTGCTGGGCAGCTGGACCACCAGGCGGTCGCCGCGGCGCACGCCCCGGGCGTCCAGCCAGGCACCGAAGCCGCGGGCCAGGTCGGCCAGGCGTGCGTAGCTCCACGCGCCCCCGGCGTCGCGGACGGCGGTGGCGTCGCCCGCCTTCGCGGCGCTCTCGGCCAGCAGTTCGGCGACGAGCCCGGACGTCACGGTGGTCGTCATTCCGAACTCACCCGGATGGCCTGGGCGGGGCACATGCTGACCGCCCGCCTGACCACGCCGACCAGCGCGGACTCCGGCCGGTCGGTCACCAGCCGCACCAGCCCCTCCTCCTCGTCCTGCTCGAACACGGCGGGCACCGTGCTGGCGCAGGCTCCCGCTCCGACACAGCGGTCCCGGTCGGCGTTCAGTCGCATGGGGTGTCCTTCGTTACCAGGTGACGGGCAGGGCTTCGACACCGCGGATGGCGGCGTTCTTGAACTTCACGTCGTCCAGGTCGATGGCGAGACGCAGGTCGGGGATGCGGCGGAAGAGCGTGCCGAGCACGATGCCGAGCTGCATCTTGACGACCAGGTGGCCGATGCACTGGTGGATGCCCGTGCCGAAGGCGACGTGGTTGTTGGGCGAGCGGGTGATGTCGATGCGCCCGGGGTCGGTGAACACCTCCGGGTCGTGGTTGGCGGCCAGGATCGAGGCGACGACTCCCTCGCCCTTGCGCAGCACCACGTCGCCCAGCTCGATGTCCTCCAGCACGACCCGGGAGGTGCCGGCGTCGGAGACGCTGAAGTAGCGGAGCATCTCGTCGGCCGCCGACGCGTCCAGCGACGGGTCGGCCTTGAGCAGGGCCAGCTGCTCGGGGTTGCGCAGCAGCGCCAGCACACTGAGCGTGATCATGTTGGCGCTGGTCTCGTGGGAGCCCGCGATCAGCGAACGCGCGAGGTTGAGCACGTCGCGGTCGCTGACCAGCTTCTCCTCGTTGTTGCGGGCGATGAGCCGGCTGAGCAGGTCGTCCTCGGGGTGCTCGGTCTTCTGGGCGATCAGCTTCTCGAGGTGGCCCACCACGGTGATCTCGGCCTGGGCGTGCTGCTCGGGCGTGGTGTCGGTGCCGATCAGCAGGGTGATCCACTCGTGGTAGATGTGCCGGTCGGCCGGCGGGATGCCCAGCAGCTCGCACATGGCCTGGGAGGGCATCGGCAGGGACAGCTCGGCCATCAGGTCGACCGGGCCGCCCTTCTCCAGCAGCCGGTCCACGTACTCGTCGGCGATCTGCTGGGTGCGCTCGCGCATGCCCTCGATGCGCCGGTAGGTGAACTCCGGTGTGAGCAGCCGGCGGTGGACGGTGTGGTCGGGGGCGTCCAGGTGGAAGATGGTCCGGGGCACCGACCGCAGCAGCTCCAGCGGCACCGGGATCTGCCGCGGGTAGTTGTCGGCGTACATGTCGGCGCTGACGCGGGGGTCGCGGATCAGCTCGCGGTAGTGGTCGTAGCGGGTGACCAGCCACGCCTCCTGTCCGGTGACGCTCATCCGGATCCTGGAGATCGGCTCCCGTTCGCGCAATTCCGCGTACAGCTCGGGCGGGCCCAGCGGGTCGGCCCGCTGCATCGGAAAGGCCGGATATTCGGCGGCCGTTTCCTGAATCGCCATTTCCGTCATCATCCACCTCGATTTTCTGCAATCGCTCTTGGAACGGCACCCTAGGGAGAGCTACGCCGGGGAGGCACCCCTAGCCGACCCCTATGCCGTGGGCGGCGCTCGCGGCCAGTGCCCGGCGGTCGATTTTCCGATTGGAATTCAGCGGGAACTGCGAAACCTGCCGGAAGTGCTTGGGCACCAGAGCGTGCGGAAGGACCTCGCCCAGCTTTCCCGCCAGTTCGGCGGCGGGCCGGGCGTCGCCGGTGTAGAAGGCGTACAGCTCGGTTCCCCTCGGACCGGCCGCGGCCACGACGACGGCGTCCTCGACCGCGCCGCTGGACCGCAGCGCGTGCTCGATCTCGGCGACCTCCACCCGCCAGCCCTGGATCTGCACCTGCGAGTCCAGCCGCCCCAGGTAGATCAGTTCGCCGTCGTCGAGGCGCCGGACGCGGTCACCGGTCCGGTACCAGGTGCGACCTCGGTGGTGCAGGAACCGTCCCGCGTCGTCGGCGGGGTCCAGGTAGCCGGGCGTCATCTGCGGGCCGCTGACGCACAGTTCGCCCTCGTCGGCGACGGGCCGGCCGTCGGGGCCCAGCAGGAGGTGGTCGTGGCCGTCGTGGACCGCGCCGATCGGCACCAGGCCGTTCACGCAGCGTCCCGGGGACCGCCGCGGGTCCCAACGGTGGCCGGTGACGGTGACGGTCAGCTCGGTGGGTCCGTACAGGTTCTCCACCCGGGAGGCGGGCGCGGCCCGGAGCCAGTCCTCGACGTCGTCGGCGCGCAGCGCCTCCCCGGCGAAGAAGCTCCAGCGCAGCCCGTGCAGCGCCCCGGGTGCCAGGGCGCGCATCCGCCGCAGCAGGGCGATCGCGCTCGGCGTGGAGAACCACACCGACATCCCCGTCTCCTTGGCGAACCCCGGCAGTTCCCGGTAGGCGTGCGCGGGCACCGGCCGCACCGTCGCACCGGCCCCCCAGGCGCAGAACAGGTCGAACAGGGCGCAGTCGAAGTTCAGGTCGAAGGTCTGCGAGAAGACGTCGTCGGGGGTGAAGTCGTAGCGCCGGTCGAGGACGTCGAAGTAGTGGGCGGTGCTCCGGTGCGTGACCGGGACGCCTTTGGGCCGGCCGGTCGAGCCGGAGGTGAACAGGATCGTCGCGACGTCCTCCCCGGCGACCGGGCGGGGCTCGGCCAGGGCCAGGTTCCGGCTCGGCCGCAGCTGCCGCAGCGGCCCGGCGTCCCGGCCGGGCGCCAGGACGGGCACCCCCGGGTCGCGGGGCAGCGCCCGCAGCGCGGCCAGGCCCTGGTCGTCGGCGACGACCGCAGAGACACCGGCGTCCCGGAGCATCCGCTCGGTGCGCACGGCCGGGAACCCGGGGTGCAGCGGGACCACCGCCGCGCCCGCGTACAGCGCGGCGAGCATCCCGGCGTAGGCCTCGGTGCCCTTCGCGGCGAGGACCCCGACGGCGCGCGGCGGCTCGGGGGCCGCCGACAGCAGCGTGCCCGCCCACGTCAGGGCCAGCTCGTGGGCGTCCTGGTAGGTGAGGGCCGTGGTGTCCGTGTGCACGGCCGTGCGCCCCGGGGACAGTTCCAGGCCGCGCCGGAAGCGTTCGTGGAGGCCGGGACGGATGGGTGCGCTCACTGGTCGCTCCAAGGGATAGGGGGCGGTAAGGGTTGCCCGCGGCGGGGGCGCCCGGCTGCGATGAGGGCGTCAGACAGGTCACGGATGCGGAGCCGACATGTGGGATGAACAGTTCGAGCAGATCCTGCGCAACTACCTGCCGTTCCTCGGCACGGACGAGCAGCTCGCCGCCGACGCCGAGCTGCGCGACCTCGGCCTGGACTCGCTCGGGAAGGTGGAGCTGCTGAACTCGATGGAGGACTCCTACCGGGTGCGGTTCACCGAGGACGCCCTGACGCCGGCCACCTTCGCCACGCCCGCCTCGCTGTGGGGCGCGCTGGAGGAGCTGCGGCCGCGGGTCGCCTGACCCGTCCGGCGGACGGGTCTCACCGGGCGGGGGCGCCCGTCCTCGCGGCCGCTGAGCGGGCGCGGGGACGGAGCGCCCTGCGCCCGTCCACCGGCACCACCTCGAACGCGTCCGTGGTGCGGCGCACCCGGCCGAACAGGCGGTCGGGTCCCGTCACGTACGCCCGTCGCACGCCCGCCGCCCGCAGCGTGTCGACCACCCGCGGCCAGTGCACCGGACGGTCGTAGCCGTCGAGGAGCATCCGCCGCACCCCCGCCGCGTCCCGCACCTGGGCGCCGTCCTGGTCGGCGACCAGCGGGACGGCCGGGTCGGAGAACTCCAGGCCGGCGAAGACGCGCTCCTCGGCCAGCTCGCGCAGCGGTCCGAAGATCCCGCAGTGCAGCGGCGGGCGCATGGCGTAGAGCGCGAGTCCGCCCAGCGACCGGATGCGCCGGTCCAGCTCGTCGAGCAGTCCCTCGCGCACGGTCAGCATCGCCAGGTCGTGGTCGACCCGGCAGGACACCTCGTACCACTCGCCCCGTTCGGTCAGCTCGCCGAGGATCTCGTCGAGCGCTTCCCGGGGCAGCCGGGCGAAGGACTGGGTCACCAGGTCGGTGTGGTGCGCGGCGAAGTACTCCTCCAGGCAGCGCGCCCGGCGCGAGACCATCCGCACGCCGTCGGCGAAGCCCAGGGCACCGGCGTGCACGGCCGCGGCCATGGCACCGAAACTCGGGCCGGCGGCGAACGCCGGGGCCATTTCCAGGTGTTCCTCGGCCCAGCCCGCCAGTGCCAGGGAACTCACCAGAAAGGCGAGTTGCGCGTCCTCGCTGTAATCGCCTTCGGATTCCCGGTAGCGGTCGATCAGCGAGTAGCCGAGAACGGCGTCCGCACGGGCCACCAGGGCCCGCGCCTTCCGGTCGATGAGCAGGAAACGGGCCACGTCCGCGAATGCGAAGGGACCCATTCCCGGAAACACGACGGCCTCGACGGGCCGGGAATCGCTCTGCATGCGCCCGAGTCTGCAAGCACCCGGCCCGTCGAATAACCCCGATCGCCCCCTAACGGCGCCCCTATTCCCGCAGCCCGCCGAGGAAACCGGCGAGTACCCGCTGGAACCGCTCGGGCTCCTCCAGGTGCGGCACGTGGGAGGACTCCTCGAACATCTCCCACCGGACGTCGGGGATCAGCTCGGCGTACGGGCGTACCGTCGCCGGCGTGGCCTCGTCGTACCTGCCGGAGATCACCAGGGTGGGCACCTCGATGTCCGGGCAGCAGTCCTCGACCGACCAGTCCCGCAGTGTCCCCACGACGTGGAACTCGCTCGGGCCGTTCATCGTGAAGTACACGGTGGGGTCGTTGGAGAGTTCGTAGTACGACGCCAGGTACTCCCGCGGCCAGGGCTTGAGCCGGCAGACGTGCCGTTCGTTGAACGGCATCATCGCCGCCTTGTACTCGTCGCTGTCGGTGGTGCCGGCCGCCTCGTGGCGCAGCAGCGTCTCGTTGACCCCCGGCGGCAGCGCGTCACGCAGCGCCTTCATCTCCTGCCGCCACAGCGGGTACGACGCCGGGGAGTCGGCGACGACCAGGCCCCGCAGGCCGGCCGGGCGCCTGGAGGCGTGCTTGGCGGCGAGGAGACCGCCCCAGGAGTGGCCGAACAGCACGTAGTCGTCGGCGATCCCCAGGGCGCGCAGCAGGTTGTCCAGCTCGACCAGGAACAGCGGCACGGTCCAGAACTCCGCGCCGCGGTCCGGAAGATGCGTCGAACCGCCGTTGCCGAGCTGGTCGTAGTGGACCACCGGCCAGCCCTGCTCGGCCAGGTCCGCGACGGCCAGCAGGTAGTCGTGGGTACTGCCGGGTCCGCCGTGGACCACGACCAGTGGCGGACGGCCGCAGTCCAGGTCTCCGGTGACCCGGTACCAGGTACGGCACTCGCCGAAGGGCACCGTGCCCTGGGCACTCGGTCGGGGGGCCATGCTCACCTCTGTTCCCTCGTCTCGATCCACCGGCGCAGGGCCTCGGCGGTCAGTGCCGCCTTCTCCTCCACCAGCGTGAAATGGTTGGCGGCCACGGTGACGGCGGTGTGCTCCGCCCGCCACGGCCGCGCCTGCCAGCTCGTGTCGCCCTCGGGGGCGTCGAAGAACGGCTCGGCCGACTGCACGAACAGGACGGGGGCCGTGACTTCGCCGGGCGGCAGGTCGAACATCGCCTCGCCCCACACGGCCATCCCGGTCAGCCGGGCCGACTCGAACCCGCCGAACGCGGCCTCCTTCGCCAGCAGCCCGTGGGCCAGCTCGTCCAGCGGCACCCCGGACGCGGAGTCCCGCTCGACGGGGAAGGTGTCCAGCATCGCGACACCGGCGACCTGCTCCACGCCCCGCGTCTGAAGATGGGCGGCCACGGCGTGCGCGAAGGCGCCGCCCGAGGAGTAGCCGGCCAGCGCGAACGGCCCGCCGTCGGCCACCCGCAGCACGCTCTCGGCCAGCGCCGCCACCGCGGCGGATCCGTCGGCGGGCAGACTCTCACCCGCGGCGAAGCCCGGCAGCGGCACCGCCGACACCGGCCGGACACCGCTGAACGCCGCGGCCAGCCGGGCGAACTGCTGGATGCCGCCGGTCGCCATCGGCGTACTGAGGAAGATCAGCCGGGTGGGTGCCGGACCGTCCGCGAGGGCGCCGGCCCGCGAGGCGTGCTCGCCGGCCTCGTCCGCGGTGAACCGGGGCCGGATCGCCGCGGCCGCCTGGAGCAGCGCGAATCCCGCGGCGCTCTGCCCCGACCGGACCGCCGTGCGGAACATCCCGCCCAGCGTCTCGTCCGCCGACTCCCCCGCCGCGCCGGTGGACCGCTCGGGCCTCGGGCCGTCCGCCTGCTCCTCGAACGCCTCGCCCAGCCGTTCGGCGAGCCCGGCCGGGCTCTTGCTGTCGAAGACGACCATCGGGGGCAGGTCCAGCCCGGTGGTCCGGGCCAGCGCGGTCCTCAGCTCCATCGCCGTCAGGGAGTCGAACCCCGACTCCAGGAAGTCGCGTTCGGCGTCCAGCGCCTCCTTGTCGGCGTGGCCCAGCAGCTCTGCCGCGACCGTCCGGACCAGGTCGGACAGTTCGGCACGGCGGGTCTCGGCGTCCAGCCCGGCCAGCCTGCGCCGCAGCGCCCCGTCCGCACCGGCCGACGCACTCGCCGTACGACGGACCCGGCCGGCCGGCAGCAGCTCCCGGAAGACCGGCGGTGCCTCACCCGCCGCCCCGGCCATCGCCCTGACGTCCAGCGCCGCCACGACCAGGGCGGGCTCGGCCTGCCGGGCCGCGAGGTCGAACAGGTCCAGGCCCCGGTCCGCGGACAGGCCGCGCATGCCGGTACGGCCGACCCGCCGCAACTGCGCCTCGCTCAGCGCACCGGCCATGCCGCCGGTCTCCGTCCACATGCCCCAGCCCAGCGACTGCGCGGGCAGCCCCTCGGCCCGACGCCGGGCGGCCAGGGCGTCCAGGTAGGCGTTGGCCGCCGCGTACCCGGCCTGCCCGGCGTTGCCGAGGGTTCCGGTGGCGGAGGAGAAGAGCACGAACGCGCCCAACGGCTGCTCGCGGGTCAGCTCGTGCAGGTGCCTGGCCGCGTCGGCCTTGGGCGCCAGCACCGCGTCGACCCGGTCGGGGGTGAGCCCGTCGATCAGGCCGTCGTCCACGACCCCGGCCGCGTGGACGACACCGGTGAGCCGGACCCCGCGCAGCAGGTCCGCCAGCGCGTCCCGGTCGGCGACGTCGCAGGCCGCGAACGTCACCTCGGCCCCCAGCCCGGTCAGCTCGGCCCGCAGGTCCTCGGCTCCCGGGGCCGCCGCCCCGCGTCGGCCGACCAGCAGCAGTTCGCGTACTCCGTGCTCGCGCACCAGGTGCCGCGCCACCAGCGCACCGAGCGCTCCGGTGGCGCCGGTGACGAGCACGGTGCCCTCGCCGTCGAACCGGGAGGACGGCACGTCCTCCTCCGCGACGGGCAGGCGGGACAGCCGCGCCACCCTGACCGCTCCGTCCCGGACGACGACCTGCGGCTCGCCGACCGCGAGGATCTGCGCGGGGTCCACCGGGCCGTCCACGTCGGCGAGCACCAACCGGTCGGGGTGCTCCCACTGGGCCGAGCGCACCAGCCCCCACACCGCGGCGCCCGCGAGGTCGGTGGGCGGCCCGTCGGGCAGCGCCACCGCTCCCCGGGTCACCACGAGCAGCCGGGCACCGGGCTCGGCCTCGGCCTCGGTGAGGAAGCGCGTGATCCGCTCCAGGGCCCCGTGCACGGCCTGGTGGACGCCGTCGGCGCCTCCCGCCTCGTACACCTCGACCGCGGACGGCTGTGCGGCCTGGGCACCGGACGCCTCCCGCCAGTCGAGACGGTAGAGATCGTCATGGCCGCCACCGGTCACCGTGAGCCGCTGCGGGTCCACGGGCCGGCCGAGCACCGCGCCGACGGTGAGCACCGGGGCGCCCTCGTCGTCGGCGAGGGCCAGCCGGAGTCCGCCGTCGTCGAGCCGCGTGATCCGGACCCGCAGCCGGGTCGCCCCGACCGCGTGCAGGGACACCCCGGTCCAGGCGAACGGCAGCACCGCGGGACGCTCCTGGTCCGCCCCCTCGACCAGGGAGGCGTGCAGCACCGCGTCGAGCAGGGCCGGGTGCAGGTGGAATCCGGCCGGATCGGTGCCCTCGGGGAGGACCACCTCCGCGAACAGCTCGTTCCCGTGCCGCCACACGCGCCGCAGTCCCTGGAACGCCGGTCCGTACACGTAGTCCTGGTCGGCCAGCCAGTCGTACGCCCCCTCGGTCCCGACGGGCTCCGCCCCGGCCGGGGGCCACTCCGCCGGTCCGGACGGCTCCCCCGGTGCCGCGGGAGCAACCGCCCCGAGCGCGTGCAGCGTCCAGGGTTCGGTTCCCGTACGGCCGTGGACGGTGACCTCGCGGCGCCCGGCCTCGTCGGGGGAACCGACGCTGACCTGCACCTGCACCTGGCCGTCCGCCGGAATCACCAGCGGTGCGTGCAGGGAGAGTTCGGTGACCGTGTCACAGCCGACCTCGCCTCCCGCCTGGAGCGCCATCTCGACGAAGCCGGTGCCCGGGAACAGCACGGTGCCCAGCACCTGGTGATCGGCGAGCCACGGGTGGGTGGCCGTCGACAGGCGCCCGGTCAGCACCAGCCCGTCGGCACCGGCCAGCGGTACGACGTCCAGCCCGAAGCCATCGGCGCCGCGGTGGTCGGCCTCCTGGGCGATCCAGTAGTGCCGGCGCTGGAAGGCGTAGGTGGGCAGGTCCACCCGCCGGGCCCCGGTACCGGCGTAGAACGCGGCCCAGTCCGCGGCGACGCCGGACACGGCCAGTGCACCCACCGCCGCCGCCACGCCCACACCCTCGCCCTGCCCGCGCCGCACCGACGGCACCACGACGGTCCGCCCGTCCGGCACCGACGCGGGCACCACACCCGACAGCACACCCTCCGGACCGACCTCCAGGAACCGGGTCACCCCCTCGGAGGCGGCAACCGTCACCGCGTCCGCGAAACGCACCGTGGCGCGGACTTGGCCCACCCAGTACGCCGCATCGGTGAGATCGGCGTCGGGCGCGACGGTGGAAGCGATCGACAACCGCGGCTCGCTGTAGGCGAGTTCACGGGCGACCGTCTCGAAGTCGGCCAGCATCGGCTCCATCAGCGGGGAGTGGAAGGCGTGGGAGACCCGCAGACGGCGGGTGCGACGGTCGGCGAACTGCTCCGCCACCGCCAGGACGGCCTTCTCCTCACCTGACAGCACCACCGAGCCCGGTGCGTTGACCGCTGCCAACGACACCTCATCGCCCAGGTGCGGTGCGACCTCGTCTTCGGTGGCTTCGACCGCGACCATCGCACCACCCTCGGGCAATGCGTCCATCAACCGGCCCCGCGCCGCCACCAGGCGCGCCGCATCCTCCAACGACCACACCCCGGCCACATACGCAGCCGTCAGCTCACCGATCGAGTGGCCCACCAGTACATCCGGCGTGACACCCCACGACTCCCAGAGCCGGAACAGGGCGCTCTCGAACGCGAACAGAGCAGCCTGCGTGAACACCGTCCGCTCCAGCAACGCGGCGTCCTCACCCCACACCACCTCCCGCAACGGACACTCCAGATAGCGGTCCAGCTCCGTCACGGCCGCGTCGAACGCCTCCGCGAACACCGGGAACGAGGCGTACAACTCCCGGCCCATCCCCAGCCGCTGGGCGCCCTGTCCAGAGAACAGGAACGCCGTCCCGCCCGACATCCGCCGCTCGGGAACAGCACTCTCCAAAGCGGCCAGCAGCTCGTCCCTGCTCGTCCCGGCCACCGCGGCCCGGTACTCCAGCGCCGCACGCGTCGTGCCAAGCGACAGCCCCACGTCCGAGGGATGCAGCCCTGGCCGGTCAGCCAGGTAAGAGACCAGCCGGCTCACCTGCGCCCGC
>NZ_JAIOJZ010000062.1 GCF_020404845.1 Streptomyces hyderabadensis
GTGGGGGGAGGCGTGGGGGAAGGGGGCATGCGGGCGGCTCTCCTTGTTCGGAAAGTGAACGAAGTGGGGGTGGGGGAGCGCTCTCTGGGTGTGCATGCTTCATCCGTCCGCCATGGGGCGTCAAGAGTCGCGACCGTTTCTCGTGCGCCGCGTTCAACAAGTAGGGCCAGAGCGAGTGTTGAGCCAGGCGCACCGTCCCTTCTGTCGAATCCCTTGACACCCTCTCCCGCGCCCTCAACACTCCGACTCGGGAGAGCGCTCTCCGAGAATTTCTCCGACCTTCTCAGGAGGTCTCCATGCCACGGAGATCGAAAGTTCTGTCCGGCACCCTCGTCGCGAGCGCGTTACTGCTGACCTCGATCGGCATCGGCACGGTCGCCGCCAACGCGGACACCCCCGCCACCGCCTCGGCCCCCGCCGCGCACTCCGGCCACACCATGGCGGTCTCGACCGCCGCCTCGCCCGAAGACCCGGACGGCGACGGCTACATCCCCGCGAACCCGCCGGTCACCGGTGTCACGCCGTCCACGAAGGAGCCGCCGCACCGCTACTTCCACGAGTTCCAGGCCAACTGCGCGGTCAGCCACACGGCGCCGGACGACCCGATCGTCTACGCGCAGCAGCCCGGCAAGTCGCACGACCACACCTTCATGGGCAACACGACGACCGACGCGTACAGCACCACCGCCTCGCTCGACGCCGGCTCCACCACCTGTCTGGCGCCCGGGGACCGCTCGGGCTACTGGATGCCGACCATGTACGACGGCGACCGCCCGGTCCTCCCGGTCGGCCCGCAGACCATCTACTACAAGGCCGGCGTCACCGACTACACCAGCGTGCGCCCCTTCCCGAAGGGCCTGCGCTACGTCGTGGCCAGCCCCATGCAGAGCGCCCAGGAGTTCCGCGACCACCCCGGCTTCGTCGAGGGCTGGGAGTGCGGCGACAGCTTCTTCAACGTCGATTTCCCGGCCGACTGCCCCGAACGCCAGGACGTCCAGGTCAACATCCGCTTCCAGGCGCCCAGTTGCTGGGACGGCAAGTACCTTGACACACCGGACCACAAGAGCCACATGGCGTATCCGGTCGTCAACCCGGGGACCAACAACAACATCTGCCCGGCCGACCACCCGGTCGCCCTGCCGATGATCGAGTTCAAGATGGCCTTCCCGGTCAACGGCGACCTCTCCCGGGTGCGACTGGCCAGTGGGGCGAGCTACTCCTTCCACTACGACTTCTTCAACGCCTGGGACGAGCCGACCCTCGCCGCCATGGTCGGCCACTGCATCGTCGGCGCTCTGCAGTGCGACGCGCGCGGCTACGACCAGACCCACCCCGAGGCCGGAGCGGCGCTCAACGAGGACTACGAACTGCCCTGACCCGGACCGCTGTTCTGCCTCGCCCCGGAACGGCCCGGCCGTCCGGCCCCGGCGACGGCCGGGCCGCATCCTCCCCCCTCCCCCATACGCCACGGACGTGGACACCCCGCAGACCGGAGACACACCCCGATGAGCCGACCCCGCACCCCCACCAGCGGACTCACCCCCGCCCGCAGACTCACCGCACCCCTGACCGCCGGGCTGCTCACGCTCGGCGCGCTCACCGCCCTGCCCGCCGCGCAGGCGCACGCCGCTGGCAGCGTCGTGAAGGTCACCGGCGGCCAGGGCGACTGGCAACTGACCGTGGACGGCAGCCCGTACACGGTCAAGGGCCTGACCTGGGGACCGTCCCCCGCCGACGCCGACCGGTACCTGCCCGACCTGGCATCCATGGGCGTCAACACCATCCGCACCTGGGGCACCGACGCGAGCAGCCGCCCGCTGCTCGACTCCGCCGCCGCGCACGGCGTCAAGGTCATCGCGGGCTTCTGGCTCCAGCCCGGCGGCGGTCCGGGCAGCGGCGGCTGCGTCGACTACCTCACCGACACCGCGTACAAGGACCAGATGCTGGCCGAGTTCCCGCGCTGGGTCCAGGAGTACAAGGACCACCCCGGCGTGCTGATGTGGAACGTCGGCAACGAGTCGGTGCTCGGCCTGCAGAACTGCTACGCCGGCGACGAGCTGGAGCGCCAGCGCGACGCCTACACCACCTTCGTCAACGACGTCGCCGAGAAGATCCACGCCGTCGACCCGAACCACCCGGTGACCTCCACCGACGCCTGGGTCGGCGCCTGGCCCTACTACCAGAAGAACGCCCCCGACCTGGACCTGTACGCCGTCAACTCCTACGACGCCGTCTGCGACGTCCGGGCCGCCTGGGAACAGGGCGGCTACACCAAGCCGTACATCGTCACCGAGTCCGGACCGGCCGGCGAGTGGGAGGTGCCGGACGACGCGAACGGCGTACCGAAGGAGCCCACCGACCAGGCCAAGGCGCAGGGCTACACCGACGCGTGGAACTGCGTCACCGGGCACCGCGGCGTCGCCCTGGGCGCGACCCTGTTCCACTACGGCACCGAGTACGACTTCGGCGGCATCTGGTTCAACCTGCTGCCCGCGGGACAGAAACGGCTGTCCTACTACGCCGTGAAGCGGGCCTACGGCGGTGACACCTCGCACGACAACACCCCGCCCGTGGTCTCCGGCTTCGGCGTCGAGGGCGACGCGGGCCAGGTGCAGGCCGGCAAGGACCTGGTCCTCACCGTGCGCGCCACCGACCCGGACGGCGACCCGATCGCGTACGAGGTGCTGGCCAACAGCAACTACATCGACCAGAGCAAGCAGCTGACCCCGCTCCCCGTGACCGACCTCGGCGGCGGACGCCTCAGGGTCACCGCCCCCGACCGGCCCGGCGTCTGGAAGCTGTACGTCAAGGCCACCGACGGCAAGGGCAACGTCGGCGTCGAGACCCTCTCGGCGCGGGTGGTGCCGCCCGCCGTGGACGGCACCAACGTCGCCCTGGGCAGACCGGCCACCGCCTCCTCCTTCCAGCCCAGTTACGGCGACTGCCCCTGCACCGCCGCCAACGCCGTGGACGGCGACCCGGACACCCGGTGGGCCAGCGACTGGAGCGACCCGCAGTGGATCCAGGTGGACCTCGGCGCGCGCACCGCGTTCCGGCACGTCCAGCTGTACTGGGAGGCCTCCTACGCCAAGGCCTACACCGTCCAGGCCTCCGACGACGGACAGAACTGGCGGACCGTCTCCACCGTGACGGACGGCAACGGCGGCGTCGACACCCTCGATGCCTCCGGGACCGGCCGCTACGTACGCGTCAACGGCACCGCGCGCGGCACGGGGTACGGCTACTCGCTGTACGAGTTCGGCGTCTACAGCTGACGCCGGGGGACGAGCCGGAAGAGGGGGGGACCCGGGTGGGGACGACTGACGACGAGATCGACCGGCTGCTCGGCAAACTGACGCCACGCGCCCGCGCGCTGCTGCTCAGCGGCGCCACGACCTGGCGGACGCGGGCGGAACCGGCCGTGGGCCTGCGGGAGTTGGTGATGTCGGACGGCCCGGCGGGCGTACGGGGCGAGGCCTGGGACGAGCGGAACACCTCGGTCCTGCTGCCCTCCGCCTCGGCACTCGCCGCCACCTGGGACGAGGCCCTGGTCGAGCGCCTCGGCGGCCTGCTCGCCGCCGAGGCCCGGCGCAAGGGCGTGGACGTCCTGCTCGCCCCCACCCTCAACCTGCACCGCAGCCCGCTGGGCGGCCGGCACTTCGAGTGCCTCTCCGAGGACCCGGTGCTGACCGGCCGCATCGGCGCCGCTCTCGTCCGCGGTGTGCAGGCCCACGGCGTGGCCGCCACCGCCAAGCACTTCGTGGCCAACGACTCCGAGACCGACCGCCTCACCGTCGACGTGCGGGTGGGGGAGCGGGCGCTGCGGGAGGTGTACCTCGCGCCCTTCGAGGCGGCGGTGGCCGCGGGGGTCCGGCTCGTCATGGCCGGGTACAACGCGGTCAACGGCACCACCATGACCGCCAGCGCACTGCTCACCGATCCGCTGAAGAGCGAGTGGGGCTTCGACGGCGTCGTCGTCTCCGACTGGGGCGCGGTGCGCGGCACGATCGACACCGCCCGCGCCGGTCTGGACCTCGCCATGCCGGGTCCCGAGGGTGCCTGGGGCGAGACGCTGGCACGCGCGGTGGCCGACGGCGAGGTGCCCGAGGCGGCCGTCGACGACAAGGCACGCCGACTGCTGCGGCTCGCGGCCTGGCTGGGCGCGCTGGGCACGCGCGACGCGTCCCGCTCGGAGGCGCCGTCCGGTGAGGGCTCACCGTGCCCGGGACCGGCGTCGGGCGCGCAGGGCGTACCGAGCCCGAGCCCGGGTCCGGGTCCCGGTACACGGCCGTCCGCACCGCCGGTTCCTTCGGGCACCCGCGACGCCCGGGCCCTGGCCCGCCGGGCCGTTGCCGCCGGCGCCGTCCTGCTGGCCAACAGGGACGTCCTGCCGCTCGATCCGGGGTGCCTCGGGACGGTCGCCGTGATCGGCGGGCACGCCGCGCGGACCCGGACCCAGGGCGGCGGCAGCGCGGGCGTCTACCCGCAGGCCGAGGTGTCCGTCCTGGACGGCATCCGGGACGCCCTGCACGGCCGGGCCCGCGTCGTCCACGTCCCGGGCCCCCGGCCGGACGGCCCCGCACCTCCACTGGACCAGGACGCCTGCACCGACCCGCGCTCCGGCCTGCCCGGCGTGCTGCTGCGGATGCTGGACGCGGACGGCCGCGAACTGTACGCCGAACGGCGCCGCGGCGGGCGTCTGCTGGAGCCGCGCCTGGTGCCGGGCGCGCACACCGTCGAGATCCGCGCCCGGCTGCGTCCCCGCACCGGGGGCTCCTGGACCCTGGGCGTGGCCGGCTTCGGCAGGATGAGCCTGACCCTGGACGGACGCACCCTGCTGGAGGGAGACTTCCCACCCCCCACCGACGACCCGGCGGTGGTGCACGTCAACCCGCCGGCCCAGTACGCCGGCGCCGACCTCGCCGCCGACCGGGACGCCCTGCTGGTGGCCCGCCGGGAGCTGGCACCCGGCACCGGACGGGCGACCGTGGTCGTGGCCGCGCCACCCGCTCCGGACGTGTCGGCATCGCTCGCCGAGGCCGCCCGCGCGGCGGGCGCGGCGGACGCGGCGGTGGTGGTCGTCGGCACCACCGAGCACGGGGAGTCGGAGGGATACGACCGAACCGGCCTGGCGCTCGGCGCCGCCCAGGACGCCCTGGTCCGCGCCGTCGCGGCCGCCAACCCGCGCACCGTCGCCGTCGTCAACAGCGGCGGCCCCGTGGAGCTGCCCTGGCGGGACGAAGCGGGCGCGGTGCTGCTGGCCTGGTTCCCCGGGCAGGAGGGCGGCGCCGGACTCGCCGACGTGCTCTTCGGCCGGGCCGAGCCGGGCGGACGGCTGCCCACCACCTGGCCCGCCGTGCTCGCCGACGCCCCGGTCACCGACACCCGCCCGGACGGCGGACGCCTCGGCTACGACGAGGGCCTGCACCTCGGGTACCGGGGCTGGCTGCGCCACCACCGGCCGCCCGCCTACTGGTTCGGGCACGGGCTCGGCTACACCGCCTGGGCCTACGAGACGCTGACCGTCCCGCCGGTGGCCCGGGCGGGCGACGACCTCACCGTGCGGGTGCGGGTGCGCAACACCGGTGTGCGGGAGGGGCGGGAGGTCGTACAGGTGTACCTGGCCAGGCCCGCGTCCGCGCTCGACCGCCCGGTGCGGTGGCTGGCCGGGTACGCGGCGGTCCGGGCGCGCCCGGGGGAGACGGTGACCGCGCGGGTGCGGGTCCCGGCCCGGTCGCTGTGCCACTGGTCGGTGGCGGAGCGCGCCTGGCGCACGGAGGCGGGGCCCTGCCGGGTTCTGGCCGGGCGGTCGGCGGGGGACGTGCCGCTGGTCGCGGACCTGGAGGTGGTGCGCCCGCCCTCGGCCTGAGGCGGCGGAGAGCGCTCTACCACGTGCCGGACCCGCCGGTTAGGGTGCGGGCATGAGCAGACAGGCCCCGACCCTGGAGGACGTGGCCCGGGAGGCCGGCGTCTCCCGGGCCACCGTCTCCCGGGTGGTCAACGGCGTCCGGAACGTGGACCCGGCCATCCAGGACCTGGTCCGCCGGGCCATCGAACGGACCGGGTACGCGCCCAACCAGGCCGCCAGACAGCTGGTCACCCGGCGCACGACCACTGTCGCCCTGGTGGTGTCGGGCGCGGGCGACGCCTCGGACACGGAGCAGAACGCGTTCGCCGCCCGGGTCTTCGCCGACCCCTTCTTCGGCCGGGTCGTCGGCGGCGTGGTCGGACACCTGCGGCCACGCGGAATGCATCCGGTGCTGATGTTCGCCGAGACGCCCGAGGCCCGGCAGGAGGTCGTCGCCTACCTCAGGCAGGGCGGCGCGGACGGCGCGCTGGTGGTGTCCACGCACCCCGACGACCCGCTGCCCGCGCTGCTCGCCGGTGCCGGACTGCCGGCCGTGCTCTTCGCCCGTCCGGGCCGCCCGGTGCCGCTCAGCTACGTCGACCTGGCCCACCGTGACGGCGGCCGGCTCGCCGCCGAGCACCTGCTGGAGCGCGGGTGCCGCCGGATTGCCACCGTCACCGGGCCGCTGGCGGTCGCGGCCAGCCAGGAGCGCCTGGCCGGGTTCCGCGACACCCTGGCCCGGCACGGGCACCCCTGCGTGCCGGTGGCCGAGGGCGGCTTCACCGTGGACAGCGGCATGGCCGCGATGACGTCACTGCTCGCCGAACACCCGGACACCGACGGCGTGTTCACCGCGAACGACCTGATGGCCCAGGGCGCCGTCCAGGTGCTGCGCGACCACGGTCGCCGGGTTCCGCGGGACGTCGCGGTGGTCGGCTTCGACGACTCCAGCGTGGCCGTCACCTGCCGGCCCCGGCTGACCACCGTACGGCAGCCGGTGGAGGAGATGGCGGCCACGATGGCACGCCTGCTCGACGAGCACATCAAGGGTGCTCGTACGGAACCCACGTCGGTGATCTTCGACCCGGAACTGGTGGTACGGGACTCGGCCTAGCGCCTGCTGCCCATCGGTCCGCCGTCCCGTCGACATACAACCGTTGCAGAACGGTGCCGCGGCGCTCCCGCCGCAGGTCACGGACCGTGTGCCGGCCGGGTTCAGCCGTCCGGACCCTTCCTTCCGTGCCCCCGTGCGACCGCCGACCGTGCGCGAGACCTTGACGCGTCTTTCTCTCGGGGTTTAACTCACGTCCTAAATTAAGCCATGAGGGGCTTCGGGAAGGACACCGCCGAAGCCGCCGTCGGGACTCCCGACCGACTCCCGGAAGGACCCAGGAGCCATGCGCAGCATCAGAGCCGCGGCCGTAGGCGCCGTGACCATGTCTCTCGCACTCGCCGCCACGGCCTGCGGAGGGGGCTCCTCCTCGGGCGGCGGATCCAACGACTCGCCGAAGGAACTCACCTACTGGGCGTCCAACCAGGGCGCCAGCGTCGAGGTCGACAAGAAGGTCCTCCAGCCCGAACTCGACAAGTTCGAGAAGGAGACCGGCATCAAGGTCAAGCTGGAGGTCGTGCCCTGGTCCGACCTGCTGAACCGGATCCTCACCGCCACCACCTCGGGCCAGGGCCCCGACGTCCTGAACATCGGCAACACCTGGAGCGCCTCCCTCCAGGCCACCGGCGCACTGCTGCCCTGGGACGCGAAGAACTTCGAGATGATCGGCGGCAAGGACCGCTTCGTCGACTCCGCGCTCGGTTCCACCGGCGTCGAGGGCCAGGACCCGGCCGCGGTCCCGCTGTACTCGATGGCCTACGCGCTCTACTACAACAAGCAGATGTTCGCCGACGCCGGCATCACCAAGCCCCCGGCCACCTGGGACGAGCTGGTCGCGACCGGCCAGAAGATCTCCAAGGACGGCAAGTGGGGCCTGGGCGCCGAGGGTTCCAACCTGTCCAACAACATCCACCAGGTCTTCGTCCTCGCCAAGCAGCACGGCGCCGACTTCTTCACCGCCGACGGCAAGCCCGACTTCACCTCCGACGGCGCCGTCGCGGCCGTGAAGCAGTACGTCGACCTGATGGCCGAGGACAAGGTCGTCGCGCCCGGCAACGCCGAGTACGCGCAGAACCAGTCCCTCAGCGACTTCGCCAAGGGCAAGACCGCGATGGTGCTCTGGCAGACCGCCTCCGCCACCTTCAAGACCATGGGCATGAAGGACGACGAGTGGGGCGTCGCCCCCGCCCCCGTCCCGTCCGGCACCCCCGGCGCCGGACAGGCCACCAACTCCATGGTCGCCGGGATCAACATGGCCGTCTTCAAGAACAGCGACAACCTCGACGGCGCCACGCAGTTCGTGAAGTTCATGACCAGCGACGCCGAGCAGAAACTCCTCAACAAGGCCTACGGCTCCATCCCGCCGGTCAAGGCCGCCCAGTCCGACCCCGCGTTCAACACCCAGGCCACCGCCGTGCTGCGCGAGACCCTCGCCACCAGCGCCGCGGCCCTGCCCCAGGTGCCCGACGAGTCGCAGTTCGAGACCGCGGTCGGCACCGCCGTCAAGGAGCTGTTCGCCGACGCCGCGAACGGACGCGAGGTGACCACCGGCTCCGTCAAGGAGAAGCTCGCCAAGGCACAGCAGCAGATGCCCAACAAGTGAGCGCCCCGACCTTCGACTTCGAACCGGCCCCACCGACTCCGACACGGACACGGACCTCGCCATGACCACCACGACCGCCTCGGCGCAGCCCGGCGAGCGGACGGTCGGCAAGAGCTCCCCCGGGACGGCGCGCGGACCCCGCCGCCGTCCCGGGCGGATCCGCCGCATCGGCCTGCCCTACCTGCTGCTCCTGCCCGCCCTGCTGCTCGAACTCCTCGTCCACCTGGTGCCGATGGTCATCGGCATCGTGATGAGCTTCAAGGAACTCACCCAGTTCTACATCCGTGACTGGACCACCGCCCCCTGGACCGGCCTCGACAACTTCACCATGTCGGTGGACTTCGACGCCCCCGTCGGCGAGGCACTGCTCCGCTCCTTCCTCGTCACCTGCGCCTTCACGGTCCTCTCCGTCGGCCTGTGCTGGCTGATCGGCACCGCCGCCGCGATCTGCATGCAGGACGCCTTCCGCGGCCGCGGCCTGCTCCGCGCGATCTTCCTGGTGCCGTACGCCCTGCCGGTCTACGCGGCCGTCATCACCTGGGCGTTCATGTTCCAGCACGACAACGGCCTGGTGAACCACGTCCTGCACGACCAACTGGGCCTCACCGACAAGCCCTCGTTCTGGCTGATCGGCGACAACAGCTTCGTCGCGCTGCTCGTCGTGTCGGTGTGGAAGGGCTGGCCGTTCGCCTTCCTCATCGTCATGGCGGGCCTGCAGAACATCCCCAAGGAGCTGTACGAGGCCGCCGCCCTCGACGGCGCCGGCGTCCGGCAGCAGATCCGCCGCATCACCCTGCCGTCGCTGCGTCCCGTGAACCAGGTCCTCGTCCTGGTGCTGTTCCTGTGGACGTTCAACGACTTCAACACGCCGTTCGTCCTGTTCGGCAAGGCGGCGCCGGAGGCCGCCGACCTGATCTCCATCCACATCTACCAGTCGTCGTTCGTCACCTGGAACTTCGGCACCGGCTCCGCGATGTCGGTCCTGCTGCTGCTGTTCCTGCTGCTGGTGACGGGCGTGTACCTGTTCCTGACCTCCAGGACCGCGCGGGCCCCACGCAACCACCAGGAGAGGAAGACGGCCGATGTCTAGGTCCCCGATGGCGGCGCCGCGCTCCTTCACCTGGACCCGCCGCGTCTTCCTCACCCTGCTCACCGGCTTCGTCCTGCTGCCGGTGTACGTCATGGTCTCCAGCTCGCTGAAGCCGCTGGAGGACGTCTCCAGCCGGTTCCACTGGCTGCCGAGCAACCTCACCGTCCGCCCGTACATCGACATCTGGTCGACGGTCCCGCTGGCGAAGTACTTCGTGAACTCGCTGATCGTGGCGGGCGCGGCGACCGTCTGCTCCGTCGTGATCGCGGTCTTCGCCGCCTACGCCGTCAGCCGCTACCAGTTCCGCGGCAAGCGGGTCTTCTCGGTGACCGTCCTGTCCACGCAGATGTTCCCGGGCATCCTCTTCCTGCTGCCGCTGTTCCTGATCTACGTCAACATCGGCAACGCCACCGGCATCGCCCTGTTCGGCTCCCGCGGCGGCCTCATCCTCACCTACCTGACCTTCTCCCTGCCCTTCTCCATCTGGATGCTGATCGGGTACTTCGACTCGGTGCCCCGAGACCTGGACGAGGCGGCCCTCGTCGACGGCTGCGGGCCGCTGCGCGCCCTGTTCAAGGTCGTCGTGCCCGCCGCGGTCCCCGGCATCGTCGCGGTCGCCGTCTACGCCTTCATGACCGCCTGGGGCGAGGTCCTGTTCGCCTCCGTCATGACCAACGACGCCACCCGCACCCTCGCCGTCGGACTCCAGGGCTACTCCACGCAGAACGACGTGTACTGGAACCAGATCATGGCCGCCTCGCTGGTCGTGAGCGTCCCCGTGGTCGCGGGCTTCCTGCTCCTGCAGCGCTACCTGGTGGCGGGCCTGACGGCCGGAGCCGTCAAGTGACCGGTACGCCTCAGCACTCCCACTCCCGACCCGAAAGGACCTTCGTGACCATCGACTTCGCCGCACTCCCGGACGACTTCCTGTGGGGCACGGCCACATCGGCGTACCAGATCGAGGGAGCCGTGGCGGAGGACGGACGTTCGCCGTCGATCTGGGACACCTTCTCGCACACCCCCGGGAAGATCGACAACAACGATCACGGCGACGTCGCCTGCGACCACTACCACCGCACCCGCGAGGACATCGAGCTGATGCGGCGCCTCGGCACCAACGCCTACCGTCTCTCCGTCGCCTGGCCGCGCGTCCTCCCGGGCGGCGACGGCCCGGTCAACGCCAAGGGCCTGGCCTTCTACGACCGGCTGGTCGACGACCTGCTGGCGGCCGGCATCACGCCGTCCGTGACCCTCTACCACTGGGACCTGCCGCAGGTGCTCCAGGACCGGGGCGGCTGGCCCGAGCGCGCGACCGCCGAGCACTTCGCCGCGTACGCCTCCGTCGTCGCCGAACGCCTCGGCGACCGTGTCGGCCACTGGGCCACCCTCAACGAGCCGCTGTGCTCGGCCTGGATCGGCCACCTGGAGGGCAAGATGGCCCCCGGCTGGACCGACCTGACGGCGGCCGTCCGCGCCTCCTACCACCTGCTGCTCGGCCACGGCCTGGCCATGGACGCCATCCGTGCGGCGGCCCCCGGCGCGCAGGTGGGCATCGTCAACAACCTCTCCACCATCCACGCCGCCACCGACCGCGAGGAGGACCTGGCCGCCGCCCGCCGCATGGACGGCCACACCAACCGCTGGTGGCTGGACCCGATCCACGGCCGCGGCTTCCCGGCGGACATGCGCGAGGTCTACGGCGTCGACCTCCCCGAACGCCCCGGCGACATGAACCTCATCGGCGCCGGACTCGACTGGCTGGGCCTGAACTACTACTTCCCCCAGACCGTCGCCGACGACCCGACGGGACCCGCCCCGCACGTCCGCACCGTCCGCCGCGTCGGCGTCCCGCGCACCGGCATGGACTGGGAGATCGACGCCGGCGGCATCGAGGACCTGCTGATGCGCCTGACCGACGAGTACCGTGCCCGGAAGCTGTACGTCACCGAGAACGGCTCGGCCTTCCCCGACGTGGTCCGCCCCGACGGCACCATCGACGACCCCGAACGCCAGGAGTACCTGACGGCCCACCTCGCGGCCTGCGCCTCCGCCGCCCGCAGGGGAGCCCCGCTGGCCGGCTACTTCGCCTGGTCGCTGCTGGACAACTTCGAGTGGGCGTACGGCTACGACAAGCGCTTCGGGCTGGTCCACGTCGACTACGCGACCCAGGTCCGCACCGTCAAGGGCAGCGGACACCACTACGCCGACCTCATCGGCCGGGCGCGGGGGAGGCAGCGCAAGGCCGCCTGAGTCCGTACGCCGTACACCGGCCGCCGGGGCGTCAGGCGCCCTTCCGGGCCACCCCGCCGTAGATGCCGATCGGCGGGGCGTCGGGGCGCCGCGCCTGCTCGGGGCGCCAGTCGGTGACCCGGACCAGCCCCGGCTCGACCATGGTGAAGTCGCCGAACAGGTCGAGGACCGCGGCGTGCGAACGCAGGCTGAGGGACGCGGTGGCGGCGTTGTAGACGGCCGCCGCGTCCTCGCGCCGGTCCTCGTGGACGTCGCCCGTCGCGTGCGACAGGACCAGGTAGGAGCCGTCCGGCAGCGCGTCGCGCAGTGTGGCGACGATGCCCGCCGGGTCCTCCGCCTCGGCGACGAAGTGCACGACCGCCACCAGCAGCAGTGCCACCGGCTGGTCGAAGTCGATGACCGCGCGCACCTCGGGGTGGTCCAGGATCGCGCGGGGGTCGCGCAGGTCCGCCAGGACCACGGCGGTGTCCGGGTCGTCCGACAGGGCCCGGGAGTGGGTGGCGACGATGGGGTCGTTGTCGACGTACGCGACCCGGGTGGCGGGGGCGACGGACCGTGCGATCTGGTGCACGTTGGGCTCGGTGGGCAGGCCCGTGCCCACGTCGAGTATCTGGCGGACGCCGCCCTCGGCCACCACGTGCCGCACCGCGCGGTGCATGAAGTGCCGGTTGGCGAGGACTCCCTCGCGCACCTCGGGCGCCGCCTTCATGAACTGCTCGGCGGCCCGCTGGTCGACCTCGTAGTTGTCCTTCCCGCCGAGGAAGTAGTCGTACATCCGGGCGGGGTGGGGCCTGCTGGTGTCGATCCGGTCGGGATGGGCGGCGTTCTCGCCACCGCTCAGGGAGGTCATGCTGCTCCGGACTCCGTCCTCAACTCGCGGGCCGCCCACGGCACAAGCGTGGTGAGCACCTGATGAGCGCCTGGTGAGTGCCTCTCGGAACATCATCTTGGCATGAGAGCGGAGATAGGGTGGCGTCCTGACGGTGCCGTTCCGCGTACGGAGGAGTGTCCTGTGACCGCCGGTACACCAAGACCCCGCATCGACACCAGCAAGCCGCACCCCGCCCGCGTCTACGACTGGCTGCTGGGCGGCAAGGACAACTACCCCGTCGACCAGCAGGTCGGCGAGACCCTGCCCGCGGAGGCCCGGGGCAACGCGGCCCGGAACCGGGCGTTCATGCACCGCGCGGCGGCCTGGCTGGCGAAGAACGGCGTCGACCAATTCCTCGACATCGGGACCGGCATCCCCACCGAACCCAACCTGCACCAGATCGTGCAGGCGGTCGTACCCGGCGCCCGGATCGTCTACGCGGACAACGACCCGATCGTCCTGCGGCACGCGGAGGCGCTGCTGACCAGCACCCCGGAGGGCGTCACGGACTTCCTCCACGCGGACGTGCGCCGGCCCGGGACGATCCTCGACCGGGCCCGCGAGGCACTGGACTTCGACCGCCCGATCGCCCTCTCCCTGATCGCCCTCCTGCACTTCCTGCCGGACGACGAGGACCCGTACCGTCTCGTGGGCACCCTCGTGGACGCCCTGCCCTCCGGCAGCTACCTGATCCTTTCGCACGGCACCGCCGACCAGCACCCGGAACTGAAGCAGGACACCGAGGCCGCGTACAAGAAGGGCGCCATCCCGCTGCGGATGCGCACCCGGAGCGAGGTCGAGCCCTTCTTCGCCGGACTGCAACTCGTCCCGCCCGGCCTGGTGTTCGCCACCGAGTGGTACCAGGAGGAGCCGGCGCCGGTGCAGGAACGCAGCGGCTTCTACGTGGGCGTCGCGCGGGTCCCCTGAGCCGGGCAGGCCGTGGGGAGGGGGAGCGCCGCGCGCCCACCGGGCCGCCTTGACGCGAGCCGGAACCGGCCGATACTTGTGCGCAGCATGGGTCGGTCGGTGTCCGTGGTCGGCGCGAGGCGGGACGACAGATGAAGAAGAGACTGTGGGCCACGGGTGCCGTGCTCGGCGTCCTCACGACGGCGGCCGCACTCCCACCGGCCGCCGAGGCATCCCCGCACCCGCACGGACATCCGCCGTCGGCCCGTCAGGCGCTGCCCCTGGGCCCCGCCGGCCTCCCCGAGACGCGCACCACGACCACCCTCCAGCCGGGCGTCACCCTGACCCGCATCGTGCGCGGGAACACCGGGGACCCGGCACTCCACTGGACCGTCGAGGTGTCCATCCCCGGCGGCGAGACCTCCCCGGACCCCGACGCGCCGCCGACGGCGCTGAAGGACCGGGCGAGCGCCGACGGACTCGCCGCCGAACTGCGGCGGGACGGCTTCGGAGCCCGGGTGGAGGAGGTGAGGACAGCCAGGACGGCCGACTACGCGGGCGGCAGCCTCGGCTGGCGGGTCCGCATCGGCACCTTCGGCTCGCAGGCCGCCGCGACGGCCGAGCGCACCCGCCTGCGGGCGGCAGGTCACACCGGATCGGCCGTCTACACCGGCTGGGACGGCGGGAGTTCGGACCGCGGCCCGTGGCACGTGGACGTACTCACCGTCGACCCGCGCACGTTCCGCGGCACCCTGGACGCGTCGTACGGCCCCGACCTGGAGAACCGTGAGACGACCAGCGCGCTGTCGGCGTCCGCCGCCGCGACCGCCGCGGTCAACGCGGGGTTCTTCGTCCTCGACCCCGAGGCGGGCGCACCGGGCGACCCGGCCGGCGTGGGCGTGTACGACGGACGCCTGCTGAGCGAACCGGTCGCCGGGCGCCCCGGCCTCGTCCTCCACGACGACGGCCGCCGCACGGAGATCACCCGCCTCACCTGGCGGGGCCGGGTCACCACCCGCGGCGCCTCCCTGCCGCTCGACGGCGTCAACCGCGTGCCCGGCCTGATCAGGAACTGCGGCGGCGCGGGCGACACCCCGACGCCGCTCCCGCTGCACGACGTCACCTGCACCGACCCCGACGAGTTGGTCACCTTCACCCCGGAGTACGGAGCCCGCACACCCGGGGGCGAGGGCGTGGAAGCGGTACTCGACGCCCACGACCGGGTCGTGGAACTGCGTTCACCGCGCGGCGGAACCGTCCCGCCGGGCGGCAGCTCGGTCCAGGCGACAGGCGAACGCGTCGCCGACCTGACCGCCGCGACCCGCGTGGGCGACCGCCTGCGGGTGAGCACGGCCCTGCTGGACTCCCGCGGCCGACGCCTGACCCCCTCCCGCCGCACCGACATCGTGAACGCAGGGCCCGAACTGGTCCGCGACGGCCGTGTTCACGTCACCCCCGCCACCGACGGCATGGTGCATCCCGGCGACCCGAGCTGGTACTACGGCTGGGTCCACAAGCGCAACCCCCGCACCCTGGCCGGAGTGGACGCCGCGGGCCGTACCGTCCTCGTCACCGCGGACGGGCGCAGCACGGACTCGCTCGGCCTCAGCATCGGCGAGAGCGCCGAGGTCGCGAGGTCACTCGGCCTGCGCGACGCGGTCAACCTGGACGGCGGAGGCTCGACGACGCTGGTGGCCGAGGGTGCCGTACTCAACTCCCCCTCGGACGCCGCGGGCGAACGCCCGGTCGGCGACGCGCTGTTGATCCTGCCGCGCCGACACGGCACCTGACCCGGACGCCCGAGAACGACCGCCGCACCCCCCGCACCCCCGCGCGACCAACAGCAACCCACCCAGGGAGCCGCCGTGTTCGCGAACGTGCCCACCACCGTCCTCACCCCGCCGCGGGCGAGACTCCTGCTGGTCCTCGCCGTGCTGTTCGCCGTCCTGGCACCGACCGCACCCGGGGCCGTGGCCGCCGCCGGGAAGCCGGAGACCGGTGCCGCCCGCCCCGGCGCGGAGGTCGTCGCCGTCACCCGGGTCGCGGACCGGCAGGTCGACCTGTCGGTACGCTCGGCGGCCCTGGGCGGCCGCACGGTCGACGTCCGCCTGCTCACCCCGGACGGCTGGAACCCGCACGACCGACGCCACCGGCAGCACTGGCCCACCCTCTGGCTCCTGCACGGCTGCTGCGGCGACTACACCTCGTGGACGAGCATGACGGACGTGGCGGAGACGGACAGCCTGCGCGACGTGCTGGTCGTGATGCCCGAGGCGGGCTGGAACGGCTGGTACAGCGACTGGTGGAACCACGGGGACGGCGGCGACCCGGCCTGGGAGACCTTCCACACCCGGGAACTGCGCCACCTCCTGGAACGCGACTGGGGCGCGGGAAGCAACCGCGTGGTCGCCGGCCTGTCCATGGGCGGCCAGGGCGCCCTGCTGTACGCCGCCAGACACCCCGGGATGTTCAAGGCGACGGCGGCCTTCTCCGGTTCCGCCCACCCCCTCCTCGACGAGGAGTCGATCGACCGCATCATGGGCTTCTTCGCCGGGCAGGGCGACGACCCGCTCCGGGTCTGGGGCGACCCGGTGGCCCAACGCCGGATCTGGCAGGCCCACGACCCCTTCCACCTCGCCGAACGGCTGAGGTCCATCCCGGTCTACCTCTCCTGCGGCGACGGCACCACCGGCCCCCTGGACGCGCCGGGGGCCACCAGCGCCCTGGAGGCCGACTTCAACCGCCAGAACCACGCGCTGGCGGCGGAGCTGAAGCGGGTGGGCGCCAGGCACGTGACGACCAACTTCTACGGCCCGGGAACCCACGGCTGGGCCTACTGGGAACGGGAGTTGCACGCGTCGCTGCCGATGCTGCTCGGGGCGCTGGGGGTGGGCGACTGACCCGTCCGAGGCCGGTCGGCCACTGAACCCTGCGACACCTGATGCGCGGCGGCCCATGGCCTTGCATCATCCCAACACCCCTTGCCAGCAGCCCTGTCGACCCCTAACTTAAGTGCGCAGTTAAGCACACTTACATTCGCAGTTACTCGATCGGCCGGGGAGAGCTCCGTGCACATAGGCATGCGTAGATCGGCGGCGGCAACCGTCCTCGCCCTCGCCGTCTCCTTGGCCGCGGCCGACATCGCGGGCGCTGCCGAAGCTCCGACGGCCGCCAACGGCTCGTACGTCGACGTCGAGTACTTTCCGGAGCCGACCGGCGAGGGCGCGCGTACCAGCGTCCCGACGGACAGCCCGCACACGCAACGGGCCCGGCCGACCGCGTCCGACTCCCGCCAACGCGGCACCGCCACCGACTCCGAGGACGGAGAGGTCGTCCCGCTCGCCGAGACCGGCCCGACCGCCGACCGCCTCGACGTCACCATCATCGGCGACGGCTACACCGCCGCGGAGCAGGACGACTTCCTCGAGGACGCCCGTACGAAGTGGGACGAGGTCACCGACATCGACCCGTACAGGAGCTACGAGGGCCTCTTCAACGTCTGGGCCGTGCAGGCCGTCTCCGAGGACTCGGGCGTCACCGGCGACCCGACCCGGGACGTCGTCAGGAACACCGCGCTCGGCTCGTACTTCTGGTGCGGCGAGACGGAGCGCCTGATCTGTGTCGACCTCGACAGGACGAAGACCTACGCGGACCGGGCCCCCGCGACCGACCTCGTCATCGTGGTCTCCAACTCCGCCAAGTACGGCGGCGCCGGCTACTCCGGCCTCGCGGCGGACTACGGCTACGACGGCGTCTCCACGCTCTCCTCCGACAACGACCGCTCCACCCTGATCGCCGCCCACGAGATGGCCCACTCCAGAGGCCTCCTGGCGGACGAGTACCAGTACGCGGGCTACGGCGACTACCCCCACCCCGAACCGGTGTACCCCAATGCCTCGATCCTGACCGCGGACCGCATGGCCGCACAGCGCACCAAATGGGCGGCATGGCTCGGCGAGCCCGACCCGAGCGGTGGGGTGGTCGGCACCTACGAGGGCGCCGACTACTACGAGTACGGGGTCTACCGTCCCACGGAGGACTCCATCATGCGCTCGCTGAACACCGACCGGTTCAACCTCCCGGGCCGCGAGGCGATGATCGCGGGCTTCTACCGCTCCGCCAACGCCCTCACCCCGCTGCGGAACACCGCCGTCAAGGCCACCCGCCTCACCCGCCTCTCCGTCGGACTCGCCGACCTGGGCCCGGACACGGGTCTCTCCCGCCCGCAGCTCCGCTGGTACGTCGACGGGCGCGAGGCACGACAGGCCCGCGGCAGGACGTCCGTCCTCCCGGCGTCCCTCGGCGTCCCGTCCGACCGGCGCACCCACAAGGTGACCGCCACGGTGGTCGACACGACGACCGCCGTCCGCAGCGGCGCCGTACGGGACCTCACGTCCAACTCGGCTACCTGGACAGTGAGTCGGTGACTCAGAACGTCCACCGCGTATGACTGTAGACGCCGTCGTCCCGGCCGAACCCGTACGCGGTGACCGGGGCCACCGCGAACAGCACCGCGTCCGAGCGCCGCATGGCGTCCCCGATGCCGTGGAAGGTGCCGTCGGCCGCGGTGATGTGCGCCCCGTACTTCGCCTCGTACGCCGCGATCACCTCCTCCAGCACCGCAGGGTCGCCGACCGGCTCGGCCTCGCCCTCGACGACGAGGTCGAACCCCTCGGTGAGTGAGTTCCCGCCCGTGAGCAGTGCGCAGTGCGCGTCGTGCGCGAGGTTCCGGGCCTTCTGCTCGCCCGGCCCGGTCGAGAAATACAGCACACCGTCGTGCCACGCCGCGATCACCGGCGTGATGTGCGGCCCGCCACCGGGCCGCATCGTGACCGCCCAGAAGATCTCGGCCGTCTCCACCCGCCGCCGGGCCTCGGCCCACTCGGTGGCGGTGACGTCCTCGGCGCCGGGGCGGGGATGGAGTGCTGAGCTGTAGCGGGCGTCGAGCTCGGTCTTGGGCTGTTCGGTCGTGTGCTGCTCGGCGGTAGGTCGTTGCAGGGACATGGCGGACTCCTTGCTCTCTTGTCCGTAACGACTGCCGGCCGGGCCTGAAATCATCGGTGGGCCGGACGGGGGTACGTCCGACGCCGCGATCCTCACCCCCTGGCAGGCGAGCCCCCGGCACCGGGCCCCGGGACCAGGAACGGTTCGAGGAGGCTGAGGAGCCTGTCGGGGCGGTGCAGCGGGACGATGTGGCCGCAGTCGTCGATCACGTGACCCACGAGGTGATCGGCGACCGGTCGCAGTTGTCGTTCGAGGGCCCGGCCCACCGGGTGAGCACCCACGGCCATCGTCGGGACGGTCAACCGCCCGTCGGCGACCGCCTCCGCGATCTGCTCGCGGCTCGTGGGCAGCGCCCGGTAGTACGAGAAGGCGCAGCGCAGGGCCTCGGCGCCGGTGTACGCCCGCACGAAGGCGTCCCGCACATCGGGACCGACGCCCTCCCCGAGGGTTCCGGCGCCCAGGAACCAGTCGACGTACCGGGCCTCGTGCCCGGTCAGCACCGTCTCCGCGAGACCGGGCACCGCGTGGAAGCCGAACCACCAGGGTGGCCCCTGGGCGAGGAACTCCTCCGCCCCCGGCAGCCCGCCCAGAAGTGATTCCATCAGCACGAGCCGCCCGACGAGGTCCGGCCGTCGCATGGCGAGCAGGAACGCGGGCGGGGTCCCGGCATCGATCCCCACGACGGCCGCCGAGCGCACTTGGAGGGCGTCCAGCAGCGCTTCCGCGTCGGACGCCAGCGTGCCCGCGTCGTAGCCGTCCGCCGCACGCGTGCTGGCCCCCGCGCCCCGCATGTCCGGTGCGATGACGCGATGGCGTTCGGCCAGGGGGCCCATGACGCGGGTCCACAGCCGCCAGGTGTGCGGGAAGCCGTGCAGCAGGAGCACGGCGGGGCCCTCGCCCTGGAGGGCCACGTTCAGTTCGATGCCGTTGACCGCGACGCGGCGGAGTACGGGCACAGGGATCCCCCGGAGGTGAGCGGTGGTAACCAATGGTGACAACAAAACGGTAGGTAACTATGGTGGGGGAGCCAAGACCGCACTTCTGCGACAGGTGGTGAGCCACAGGTGACCTCCTCCTCGACCTCCGGGGCGCCGCGATCCCCGGACGGCGACCGGGGCGACCTGTTCGACCCGGGGTGCCCCACGCGCCGCCTCCTCGACCGGATCGGCACCAAGTGGACGTCCATGGCCGTCAAGGTGCTGGCCGAGGCGTCCCCGGAGGAGGTGCGGTTCGCGGAACTGCAGCGCAGCATGACCGGCATCTCGCAGAAGATGCTGTCGGCCACCCTCCAGGGCCTCGCCCGCGACGGCCTGGTCGGCCGCCGGGTCGAGGCGACCGTCCCGCCGCGCGTGTACTACCGGCTCACCCCGCTCGGCCTGACCCTGGAGGAGCCACTGGCCGCGCTGCGTGAGTGGGCCGAGGCGCACATGGCCGAGGTGGACCGCGCCAACCGGCGCGACGAGGCGTCCTGACGCGCGCCCTCAGGCATGCGCCAGCCACTTGAGATAGCCGCGTCGTCGTCGCCCTCGGACTAGCCGTTCGAGGACCAGGGCGACGGCGGGGGAGTAGGGCGGCCGGGACGGCTTGCCGTGGCCCAGGCGGGCCAGTCGGCGTGCGGTGAGGGACTGGAGGGCCGCGGCTGCCAGCGTCTTGTTCCGCAGCCGGGTACGGGGCGGTTCGGCCCGGGCGTCATGACCGGCGAGCCACTGCCCGGGCAGTGCGGGCTCGACGGCCAGCGCCGTCGCCAGCCCCGCCACGGCGACGCCGGAGTCGAGCACTTCCTGGGCCACCGCACGCCGCCGGATTCCGCCGGTCAGCATCAGCGGCAGCGGCGAGGTGGTGAGCAGCTGTTCGGCGAGCGTCAGGAAGTACGCCTCCCGGGCCAGGGTGCGGCCGTCCGCGGGGAAGCCGGCGGTGGCCAGGCTCTCGATGCTGCCGCCGGACAGCTCGACCAGGTCGGTCCCCGCGTCGGCGAGCATCTTGATCACGTCCCGCGCGTCGTCGGTGTCGAAGCCGCCGCGCTGGAAGTCGGCCGAGTTCAGTTTGACCGCGACCGCGAAGCCGGTACCGGCTCTCTCACGGACCGCGCCCACGACGTCGAGCAGCAGGCGCGCGCGGTTGGCAAGGCTGCCGCCCCAGCGGTCGTCGCGCCGGTTCACCAGGGGCGAGAGGAACTGGGAGAGGAGATAGCCGTGCGCGGCGTGGATCTCCACTCCGTCGAAGCCGGCCTCCCGCGCCCGCCGCGCGGTCACGGCGAACCGTTCCACCGTCTCGTCGATGTCCCGGGCGGTCATCGCCCGGGGGATGGGGTACATGCCGGACAGGCCGCCCACGTCGACCGGCACCGCCGAGGGCGCCCAGGTGGTGCGGGCGAGGTCCTTGGGGACCACGCGCCCGGGGTGGTTGATCTGCATCCAGAACCGGCCGCCCGCGGCTTGCCCGGCCGCCGCCCAGCGCCGGAAGGGCTCCAGCGGCGTGTCCCGCTCCAGGACGACGTCGCCGGGCTGGGCGACCGCCCGCCGGTCGACCATGACGTGGCCGGTGATCAGGAGCCCGGCACCTCCCGCGGCCAGCCGGCGGTAGAGCGTGGCGAGCGCGGCCCCGGGCAGTTGCCCCGGCTCGGCCAGCAACTCCTCCGTCGCCGCCTTCGCGATCCGGTTGGGCAGCAGGGCGCCGCCGGGCAGCCGGAGCGGTTCGCTCAGCAGGGTCATCACCGCTCCCCGGCGGCGGGGTCGAGATCGCTGACGTCGTGGAATCCCAGCCGGCGGTTGAGACCCCCCGTCAGGCGCGTGACCGTGGTGCGGGGAAGCACCCGCGAGGCCCAGACTCCGGCCCGCTGGGAGGCGCGACCGGGGAAGGAGACCGACCGGCCGCGGGCGAAGTCGTCGAGGGTCCGGGCGGCCACGTCGGCGGGTGCGTCCGTGAACCTCGGGTCCATGGAGGCGGTCGTACCGTCGAAGAATCCGGTGGCGGTGGCTCCGGGGTGGGCCGCCATCACCCGTACGCCGGTGCCGCGGACCTCCTCGGCGAGCGCCTCGGTGAACGACAGCACGAACGCCTTGGTGGCGGCGTAGCTCGCCTGGTACGGCATGGGCTGGAAGGCGGCGGTGGAGGCGATGTTGACGATGCCGCCGCGGCCGCGTTCCACCATGCGGGCGCCCAGGAGGTGGACCAGGCCGACCAGCGCGGTGACGTTCACGTCGACGGACCGGAGGGTGGGCGCGAGGGGACGGCTGAGGAAGGGCCCCACCGCCCCCGTCCCGGCGTTGTTGACCAGGAGGTCCACGTCCAGACCGAGTCCGTCGACGGCCTCGACGACCCGCTGCGGCGAGTGCCGGTCCGACAGGTCCGCGGCGATCACGTCGACGCGCACGGCATGCGCGGTCCGGATCTCGTCGGCGAGCGCGTGCAGCGCGTCGGCCGAACGGGCGACCAGGACCAAATGGGCCCCTCGGGAGGCGAGTTCGCGTGCGTACGCCTCGCCCAGCCCCTTCGATGCGCCGGTGACCAGGGCGGTGGTGTGCGTGTAGTCGTGCATGGGTGAGTGCTTCCTGTGCGGCCGGATGAAGGCATGGAGGAGCAGCCCGTCGCCAGATGCTTCGAGCCTCGAATCAATTGGTCCTCAACATACACTTCGAGGCTCGAAGTAAATAGGGGTACGATGCGGCCATGACGCGAAGCACCCTCGAGACGGCGGTGGCGGCGAACCACGAGCTGTTCATGCAGACCGGTGACCGCATCGAGTCCGTCCTCGCGGAGTTCGGGCTGACCCCCGCGACCGCTCAGGCACTCTGGGCCATCGACCCGACCGAGGCGCCGCCCTCGATGAAGTCGCTGGCCGCACGCCTGTACTGCAACGCGCCCAACCTCAGCTTCGTCATGAACCAGCTCACCGACCGTGGCCTCGTCGAACGCTCCGCCGACCCTTCCGACCGCCGTTCACGGGTGGTGGCGCTGACCGAGGACGGGCGGCGCGTGCGGTCGGCGGTCATCGAGGCGACCCTGGCGCTGACGCCGTTCGCCGGGCTGACCGACGACGAACTGCGTCAGCTGGTGCAACTGCTCGGGAAGGCCCTCGGCCGGGGCGGCACCGGGGGACCGCCGCAGGCACCTGCGGCGTCCTAGCCGGCCGCGTGCACCCGCATCACGCGGACGCCACGGCGCTGGAGCCGCGCGACGGTGTAGTGGCGCTGCTTCCACCCGCGCAGGGGGCCGCCGACCAGCTCCTCGGCCTCCTCGCGACGCAGGTGGCGGTACCTGTTGGTGACGAGCTGCGGTTCGTAACCGGGCACCACGTCGAAACCGTGCACCTCGGTGAACGACTCGTTGAACCCGGTGGCGGGGAAGTAGGTGATCCAGCGGGCGTGGTCGTCCAGCCGGCTGGGGTGGACCCCGGGCCGGCCGAGCACCAGGTGCGCCACGATGGCCGTGACCTCCGGGCACTTGTTGGTGATCGAGGCCACGGGGGCGTTCGCCAGGTCGCCCATGACGACGACCGGCTTGCGCGCGCCGCCGGGACGGAAGACCCGGACGTGGTAGTTCGCGTGCCCGTACCAGTCAGGCGACCGGTAGGGCAGCGCGTGCTGGTCGATCACCAGGACGGCCTCGTCGGCCGGCGCGGGCTCGGACGTGCGACGGAACAAGCTCATGTCTGCTTCCTCAGCACGGTCGTGATCTCGGCCCCCACATCCTCGGTGAGCGGCCCCTCGCAGGCGATGCCGAGGCTTTCCGCGAGCTGCCGGCCGTGCAGGTCGACGGCCGACTCGGCCAGCTCCGCGAACGACGCGCCCGCGAGCCGCGCCTGGCGCCACGCGGTGGCGGCCGCGACGGCACCGGCCACCGCCGACGGCCACCACACGGCGCCCACGGCGACGTAACCGACCGCCCATGCCATCAGCCGGGCCGAGGCGGCGAACCTGGAGCGGGACGCGACGATCTCGCCGCGCACGTCCTCGGCCAGCACGAGCCAGACGCGTGGCCACGCGGAGGTGAGGTCGAGCCGGTAGGCCTGCCAGACGCGGGTGTCGACGGCGGCGACCCGGTCGCCGAGCCAGAACGGGTGGTCGGGTGGGGTGAGAGCGATCCGGTTGCGCCGCGCGTTGAGCCGCCGGGCCCGGGTCGCGGCCGCCGCCGCTCCGGGTGTGCCCTCGGCCCTGGCGATTTCCAGCAGGGCGCGGTTGAACGCCTCGTGCGCGTCCTGCCAGCGCCGTCGGCGCCGGTCGGCGAGCCGGCGGGGCCGGGTCGCGAGCCACAGCCGCTCCACCGTCGCGCCCAGCCCGGTGGCGGCCAGCCCGAGCCCCGCCGAGGCCGCCAGCAGGCCGGCCAGGAGGAGGACGAGTGTTCCGGTGTTGCGCAACGCGGGCTCGGCCGACAACTCGTTGAGCCGGGTGAGCAGCAGACCGAAGTCGTCCCAGCGCCGGTGCCCGAGCGTCACACCGACGGCGGCCACGGCCATCAACAGCACGCTGGGCCCCAGCATCAGGGCGATCCAGCGCTCGGCCAGCTTCCCGCCCAGCGCCTCCAGGAACCTGGTCACGACCGCAGCCTGGTGACCACCATCGGCTGCCGCAGCGCCACGCAGAACACCGGCTCCGCGCCCGGCGCCTCGACCCGGGCGCAGACGCCGGTCGGGCAGGCGAGCACCTCCAGGACACGATGCCCGTCGCCCGCGCCGGGGAACCGTGCGTAGGAACGGGCCGGACTCAGTCCCGCCGCGTGCCCGGCCCGCAGCAGCAGCATCTCCAACGCGTCCAGGTCGTCGCCGAGTTCGTCCAACGGCGTGCCGTCGCGGACCCGGCAGGCGATGGACTCGGCGAGCGCCCCGGCCTCTGGCGAGGTCCGGACCGCGTCGGTATCGTCGGCCAGGCGTCGGCACAGCACGGCCAGTTGGTCAGCGGTCATCGCAGTGAGGATAGTTGCGCAGTGACGAGCCCGACACCCTTCGACAGCGAGATCGAGCGGAACAGGCGCGAGGCGGCGCGGGGTTCGGTGAACGCGATGCACGACCTGGCCGTGGGTCTGCGCGACCGCTACCGGTTCCTGGGCGACCCGGCCGACCTGCTGGACGGGATCGCGGAGTTGAGGACCGCCCTCGGACACGTGCCGGACCATCCGGTCAGGTACCCGTTGCGGGTCGGACTGAGCGCCCTGCTGCACGACCACTTCCAGCACTTCGGCGACGTGTCCGCGCTGCACGAGGCCCTGGCCGGGTGCGACGCGTCGATCCCGCTGCTGGACGGGGAGAACCGCCTGGTGGCGGCGATGGTGCGGGCGGAGACACTGATCCTGCTGGCCGAGCACACCCGCGATCTGGCGTACGTGGTGGAGGCGGTCGAGTCCGCGTCGCGGCTGCCGCGGGTACCGGCCGCCCAGTACGTCCTGGGCAAGGCCCTGCACATCAGGTACGAGCTGACCCACGACCCGGCCCTGCTCGCCGACGCGGCCCGGGTGCTGGAGGAGAGCGTCCTCGCGACGCCGGCGGACGACCCGCTCTACGTGCCGCGGCTCAGCCAACTCGGCAACGTGTTGCAGCGATCCGCGGAACACACCGGCGACGAGTCCGTGCGGGAGACCGCCGTGCGGTACCTGCGGGACGCGATGGCGCGCACCCCGAGCGGTTCGCGCGCCGCGCTGCACCACAAGGTCGACCTCGCCTCGGCGCTGCGGGACCGCGGCCGCAAGACCGGAGACGTCGCCGCGCTGCGGGAGGGCGTGGCCCTGCTGCGCGAGGTGCTCGGCGCGACCCCGCCGGACGAGCCCGGATGGGCGAACCGCTGCGAGAACTATCTGATCGCCGTGCAGGACCTGGTGGCGCATACCGGCGAGATCGACGTGCTCGACCAGGCCGTGGAGATCGGCCGGTCCGCGCCGGCCGGAGCCGGCGCGCCGGGCATGATCCCGCTCCTGCTGGGGCTGCTGCACAACGAACGCTTCCTGCACACCGGACTGGAACGCGACCTCGGCCGGGCGATCGCCGCGTACACCGAGGTCGTCGAGACGGTGCCGTACGGCGGACGGACCCATGCGGTGGCGCTGGGCAACCTGGGCCGGGTCTGGTTCTCCGAGTACGGCCTCAGCGGCGGCCCGGAGGCCCTGCACCGGTCCGTCACGGCGCTGGGCAGCGCTGCCCGGGCGAGTGCTCCGGACACGACGGAACGCGGCGAGATCCAGATCAACCACGGCGGTGTCCTGTACGCCCAGTACGAACTCACCGGGGACCCCGGGGTACTGGCCGCCTCGGGCCGCGCCTTCCGCGAGGCGGCCGGGATCGAGGCGTTGCAGCCCCTGGGGCGGGCCAGGGCCGCGCGCTCATGGGCCCACGCCGAGGCCGAGGCCGGACGATGGGACCGGGCCCGGGACGCCTACGCGTACGCGGTCGGCCTGCTGCCGCTGGTGGCGCCCCGGCGGCTTGCCCGCGTGGACCAGCAGCGGCTGCTGGCGGAACTGGACGGGCTCGCCGCCGACGCCGCCGTGAGCGCCCTGCGGGCGAACGATCCGCGGACCGCGGTGCGGCTGCTCGAACTGGGCCGCGGCCTGCTCGGCGGACAGGTGCTGCAGGGCCGCAGCGATCTGTCCCGCCTGCACGCGGTGGCCCCCGGGCTCGCGCAACGACTGGGTGACGCGTTCGGCCGGCTGTCCCCGGCCGGGCATCTCATCGGCGTCGCGGCGGACGAACGGCACGATCTGGACGTCCGGGTGCGGCAGTTGCTCGACGAAGCGCGAGCACTGCCGGGATTCGCGGACTTCCTGGCCCCGCCGGACCTCGACGAGCTGCTGGCATCGGCCGAGGACGGGCCGGTGGTGCTGATCAACGTGAGCCGGTACCGCAGTGACGCGTTGATCGTCCGCCCGTCGGGGGTCACCGTGGTCGAGTTGCCGGGCGTGACCCCGGACTCCGTGGCGGGCCAGGCGGCCGCCTTCGGCGCCGCGCTGGCCGGGGCGGCGCGGCCGGGCGCGGGCGAGACCGATGCCCAGGCCACCGCCGCGGCGGTGCTCGGGTGGCTGTGGGACCACGTAACCGAACCCGTGCTCCGGCGACTCGGGTACACCTCCCGCCCGTCGGGCGCCTGGCCGCGGGTGTGGTGGTCGCCGGTGGGGCGGCTGGCGCTGCTCCCGGTCCACGCGGCCGGCCGCTTACCGGGCGGCGCGTCCGTCCTCGACCGGGTGGTGTCGTCGTACACGCCGACGCTGCGGGCGCTGCGGCACGCCGGGCAACGGCACAGCCGGGCGGACGACGACCTGGTGGTGGTGGCGGTGGGAGACGCCACGGGGGCCAGGCCACTGCGCGGTGTGGAGCGGGAGGCGAGCGGGATCGCGGCACTGACCCGGGCCACGCGGCTGGACGGCGCGGCGGCGACGGCCGACGCGGTCCGCGCCGCACTGACCTCCCACGCGTCGGCGCACTTCGCCTGCCACGCGGCGAGCGATCCCGACGATCCCTCGGCCGGTCACCTGCTGCTGCACGACGGGCCGCTGTCCGTGCTGGACGTGTCCGCGCTGGACCTGTCCGGTGTCCGGCTCGCGGTGCTGTCGGCGTGCGAGACCTCACTGGGCGCGCCGCGGGTCCCGGACGAGAGCCTGCACCTGGTGTCGGCGTTCCAGCTCGCCGGCTACCCGCAGGTCGTCGGCACGCTGTGGCAGGTCAACGACCTCGTCGCCCGGACGGTCGCCGTGGACCTGCACACGGGCCTGGCGGCGGGCGAGGACGCGGCGACGGCGCTGCACCACGCGGTGCACCGCTGCCGCGACCGTTTCGACAGGACCCCGACACTGTGGGCCGCGTACCTCCATTCCGGGCGCTGACCGGCGACGGGCCGGCGGCGGGACGGGACCGAGACAGGGGAGAGACATGGCGTTCTGGAGGAAGAAGCCGAAGACCACCGACCACTACGTCGGGGACTTCGGCAGCGCCGAGATCGAGGTGACCGAACGGCGGGGCCGGCCGCCCTCGGTCGAGATCAGACTGTCGGTGACGGCGGAGTACGCCCACGGCCTCGAATTCCAGCGCAAGCGCGAGGAGCTGGGCCTGAACCACCCGGAGACGCTGCACGCCCTGCACGTGTACGCGGTCGCGCTGGGCGAGCAGCCCGACAGACAGGAGGACGCGATCGCCCTGCTGGAGTGGCTGGCCGCCGCCCGCACGGACGACCAGCCGAACCGGCTGCTGACGCTGAACGACCTGACCAGGCTCTTGCAGGACGGCGGGAACCCCGCACGCGCCGAGGAGTGGCTGCGCGAGGCCCTGGCGGGCTGGGAGCGGCTGCGCGGCCAGGACGACCCGCAGACCCTGCAGATCGCGACGAACCTGGCGCGAGCCCTGGTCGACCTCGGGCGCAAGGAGGAGGCCGAGGGTCTGATGCGGGACACGGTCTTCCGCCGTAACCGCACCCTCGGTGCCACCCATCCGGACACCCTCAGCAGCAGGAACACCCTGGCGGGCACGCTGCGCGGCTCCCCGGCCCGGCTCGCCGAGGCGGAAGGCATGTACCGGGCGATGCTGGCCGACGTCGACGGCACGACCGACCTGAGCATGACCGTGCAGCACAACCTGGCCGCCGTCCTCACCCACCAGGGCAAACACGCCGAGGCGCTGGAGATGTACGGCCACCTGGTCGACGCCCGGTCGCGGCGGCAGGGCGACGACCACCAGAGCACGTGGCGGGCCAGGCGCAACTACGCCTCGGTGCTCACCAAGCTCGGCCGCGTCGCCGAGGCCGAGGAGCGGCTCACCGAAGCGCTCGCGGGCTGCCGACGGGTCTTCGGCCCGAGGCACTCCACGACCCTCGGCGTGCAGGCCGACCTGGCGGCGACGAAGGCCAACCAGGGGCGCGCCCAGGAGGCGGTTCCGCTGCTGCGCGACGCGATCGACGGCTACCGCAGCACCCACGGGCCGCACCACCCGCGCGTGCGCGAACTCACCGCCATCCTCGCGCAGCTGGGCGGGTGACCCGGCCCGCCGGAGGGGCCGGATCCGAAGCGGCGAGCCTTACTGCATATGATGTGCAAGTGCGCAGCAGTGACTACTCCCTCAGGACCGCCACCCCCGCCGACCTGGACGCCGCCCGAGCCGTCATGCTCGACACCGTCTACCGCGACTTCGGCACCGGGTACGTCCCGCGCTGGCACGCCGACGTCATCGACCCGGCCGAGGCCTACCTGAAGCCCGAGCGGCACACCCTCCTCGTCGCCGTCGCCCCGGACGGCGAGGTCGTGGGCACCGGCGCCCTGGATTCCCGGGGCCCCGCGCACCCCCCGAACCCCGCGCACGTCGCCGAGCGGTACCCCTCCGGTGCGACCGCGCAGCTGCGGCGGGTGTACGTGCGGCCCGAGCACCGGCGGCGCGGGCTCGCGCGTCGACTTGTCGACGAGTTGCTCGCGTTCGCCGCCGCCGACGGCGGGTACCGGGCCGTCTACCTGCACACCGACCCCTCCGTCACCGGGGCCGAACCCTTCTGGCGGTCGTTGGCCAAGGTGGTGCACGACGAGCGGGAGGACGCGGGGGGCGGACAGGGGATCGTGCACTTCGACGTGCCCCTGCCGGTGCTCTCCCGGACGAGGTAGGCGTGAAAACCGTTTTCATGTAAGGTCCGTTGCGCTGCCGCGTGCCCGGCCGCCCGCCTGCCCGACCGCCCCGAACTGATCGATCCGAGGACCATGCGCTCCCACCGCCGCCCCCGGCTGCTCGCCCCCCTCCTGCTCGTCCCGCTGCTGGCCGGCTGCTTCGCCTCCGGCGGCGACGACTCCGCATCCGGCGGCAAGGACGGTGACGGCGCCCGGCTCCGCGTGGGCCTCGCTTTCCCGCCCGCCGAGAACCTGTCCCCCTACGGCGCCGACGCCACCCTGCTCAGCCGCCTCGGAGTCACCGAGGGCCTCACCGCGCTGGACGCCAACGGCTCCGCCGCGCCCGCCCTCGCCGAGTCCTGGCGCCGGGACGGGGACAAGACCTGGGAGTTCACCCTCCGCGACGCCACCTTCCAGGACGGGGGCGAAGTGACCCCCGCCGCGGTCGCCGAGTCCCTCCGGCACGCCACCGACGCCGAGCCCGCCCCCGCCGCCCTCGCCGGTGTCGAACTCGACGCCGAGGCGGGCGGCGACCGGGCCGTCCGCATCACCACCGCCGAGCCCGACCCGGTACTGCCCCTGCGGCTGTCCAGCCCCAGCCTCGCGATCCTGTCCGAGGGCGCCTACGGCAAGAGCGACCGCGTCGACCCCGTCGGCCACGCCACCGGGCCCTTCGAACTGACCGAGGTCAACGGCGCCACCTCCGCCTCCCTCGACCGGTTCGACGACTACTGGGGCGGCCGCGCGCAGGCCTCCGGCATCGACGCGCGCTTCATCGCCGACGGCACCGCCCGCACCAACGCCCTGCGGACCGGGGAGCTGGACATCGCCGAGGCCGTTCCCGTCGCCCAGGCGGCCTCCCTGGACAAGAAGACCCGGCGCGACACCGCCACCACCCGGACCACCAGCCTGTTGCTCAACGCCTCCGCCGGGCCTTTCGAGGACGCCGGGCTGCGGGCCGCCGCCCGGGGCGCGCTCGACACCTCGGTCTTCGCCGAGGACGTGTACGAGGGGTACGCCGACCCGGCCGCCGGTGTGTACGGTCCCGCCGTCACCTGGGCGGAAGGGAAGCGGACCGCGCCCGTCGGGCGGGCGGCGGCCAAGAAGGCCGGCGGTGCCACCGTCAACCTCGCCACCTACGACAACCGGCCCGAGCTGCCCGAGGTCGCCCAGGTGGTCAAGCAGCAGCTGGAGAAGGCCGGGTTCACCGTCAAGCTCACCGTGCGGGAGTACTCGCGGCTCGAAGGCGACGCCCTCGCCGGGAAGTTCGACGCCTTCGTGCTCGCCCGCAACACTCTCCTCGACACCGGTGACCCCGTCGCCGTCCTCGCCGGCGACTACACCTGCGACGGCGGCTTCAACATCGCCCAGCTGTGCGACAAGGGCGTGGACCGGGCCGTCGCCGAGGCCGAGAAGATCGCCGACACGGCGAAGCGACAGGACGCCGCCATGGCCGCCGAGGCCCGCGTCCTCGGCAGCGACGCCGTCCTGCCCCTGGTGCATCAGCGCGTCATCACAGGCGTCGCCGACTCCGTGCAGGGCATGATCCTCGACCCGTACGAGCGCACCCTCGTCGGCACCGGCACCCGGCGCTGAACCGTGCGGCAGCGGGTGGCCACCCTGGCGTGGCGGGTCGTCCTGGCGGCCGGACTCGTGTGCGGGGTCGGGCTGCTGCCGTGGCTCACCCGCACCGACCCCGCCTACACCGTCCTCAAGGCCCGGTCCGCCGAGCGGGAACCCACACCCGAGGTGCTCGCCGGCATCCGGCGGCAGCTCGGGCTCGACGGCGGGCCCCTGCACTCCCTCACCGGCTGGCTGGGCGGGCTCCTGCGCGGGGACGCCGGGCAGTCGTGGATCTCCGGGGGCGACGTCCTGCCCGACGTGCTCCAGGCCCTCGGTGCCTCGCTGCTGCTCATGGGGGCCGCGCTGCTCGTCGCCGTCCTCACCGCCGGGCTGATCTGCCTGCGCACCCTGCGGCTGGGGGCCCGGCGGCGGCTCGGCGGGCGGCGCGCGGGCGGGGGCGTGTCCGCGGTTCTCGCCTCGCTGCCCGAGTTCCTCGTCGCCTCCGTGCTCGCCACCGTCGTCGGCGTGCAGCTGGGGTGGCTGCCCGCGCTGGGGTGGTACGGCCCCCAGTGGACCGTGCTGCCCGCACTCGCCCTCGGACTGCCCGCGGGTGCCGTGCTCGGGCGGCTGCTCGACGACCTGCTGCCGGGTGCCTTCGGTGAGCCGTGGGCGCTGGCCGCCGCGGCCCGCGGGCTGACCGGGCGGTCCATCGCCCGCCAGGCCGTCCGGCGGTGCGTGCCCGCGCTGCTGCCCAACCTCGGGCTGTTCGTCGTCGGGCTGACCGGCGGCGCGGTCGCCGTCGAGCAGGTCTTCGACATCCCGGGGCTCGGGCGCACCACCCTCCAGGCCGCCCTCGCGCAGGACCTGCCCGTCCTCCAGGCTGGGACCCTGGCCCTGGTCCTGCTCGCCGCGCTCGCGACCGGGGCCACCCGCGTCGCCGCCCGGCTGCTGACCGGGCCCGCGCTGCGCGACGGCGCCCTGTCCTCGCTGCACCGGCCCGCCCCGCCCGCCGGGGGACTGCTGCCGCTGCTCTACGGCCTCGTCCTGCTCGCCGTGGCCGGGCTCGGGCTGACCCGTGATCCGCTCGCCCTCGACACCGGGCAGCGGCTGCGGGCACCCTCCCTCGACCACCCCTTCGGCACCGACGCTCTCGGGCGCGACCTGCTCGCCCGCGTCGGCCACGGGGCGCTGGACACGCTGCTCCTCGCCGCCGCCATCAGCGCCGCCGCCCTGCTCGTGGGCGTACTGCTCGGGCTCGTGCCCCGGGTCTCCGCGCCGCTGGTCGACACGGTCAACGCCGTACCGCCGGTGCTGGTCGCACTGCTCGTCACCGCCGTCGCCGGGAGCGGGGCGGCCACCCCCGCGCTCGCCGTCGGCGCCGTCGCCTGGACACCGCTGGCCGCGCACACCTCCGCCCTGCTGCTCCAGGAGCGCGCCACGCTGCACATCACCGCCACCAAGGGGCTGGGCGCCGGGCGGGTCCATCTGCTGCGGTACGAACTGCTGCCCGCCGTGCTGCCGCCGGTCCTGCGGCACGCCCTGCTGCGGCTGCCCGGTGTCGCCCTCGCGCTCGCCTCGCTCGGCTTCCTCGGCCTCGGCGCCCAGCCGCCGTCCCCGGAGTGGGGCCTGCTCCTCGCCGAGAACCAGCCCTACGCCGAGCGCGCCCCCTGGGCCGTCCTCGCCCCCGCCGCCGTACTCGCCCTGCTCGGCGCGCTGGCCGTCAGTGCCGCGGGGGCGTTGCGCCGACGGTCCCCGGGACGGCACCCCGGGACGACCGGGGCCGGGAAGTCCGGGGCGGGAGAGCGGCGGCCGGTGGCAAGGGCGGAGCGGGAACCGGCCGGAGTCCGGTGACATGACCTCCGCATCCGCCTCCGCCGGGCGGTCCGGACGGGCTTCCGGCCGCCGCACCGCCCCGCTCGGCACCCTCTCCCCGCTGCTCCGGCTGCTCGTCCTCACCCAACTCGCCTTCAACGTCGGCTTCTTCGCCGTGCTGCCCTTCCTCGCCGAGCACCTGGGCCGGTCCGTCGGCATGGCGGGTTGGCTGGTCGGGTTCGTGCTCGGGCTGCGCACCTTCAGCCAGCAGGGGCTGTTCGTGGTCGGCGGGGCTCTCGCCGACCGGTACGGCGTCCGGCCCGTCGTGCTGGCCGGGTGCGCGCTGCGGATCGCCGGGTTCGCCTGGCTCGGGTTCGCCGAGCGGACCTGGGCCGTCATCGGTGCCGTGCTGCTGATCGGGTTCGCCGCCGCGCTCTTCTCGCCGGCCGTCGAGTCCGAGGTCGCCCGGCAGGCCGTCCTGCGGGAGGAAGCAGGAGGCGGGGACCGGACGCGGGTGCTCGCGCTGTTCACCGTCGCCGGGCAGGCCGGTGCCTTCGCCGGGCCGCTGCTGGGGGCGCTGCTGCTCGCCGTCGACTTCCGCACCGCCTGCCTCGCCGGGGCCGGGGTCTTCGTGCTGGTCCTCGGCGGGCACGCGTGGCTGCTGCCGCAGCGCATCCCGGGCCGGGCCCAGGTCCGGATGAAGGGCGGGGCCCGGCTGGTACTGCGCAACCGGCGCTTCCTCGCGCTGTGCTGCGCCTACGGTGCCTACCTCCTCGCCTACAACCAGCTCTACCTCGCCCTGCCCGCCGAGGTGGAGCGGGCCGCCGGTTCACAGGCGCCGCTGGCCTGGCTGTTCGCGCTGTCCTCGCTGCTCGTGGTGACCGCGCAGTTGCCGGTGACCCGGTGGGCGGGGGAGCGGCTGGCGCCGCGCCGGGCGATGGTGGCGGGGCTGGCGCTGATCGCCGCCGGGTTCGCCGCCGTGGGGCTGGCCCGGCCCGCCGGGTGGACGGGGGCGGGCGGGCTGGTGCCCGCCGCCGGGTTCGTGGTCCTGCTCACCCTCGGGCAGATGCTGATCGCGCCCGTCGCCCGCGCCTGGGTGCCGGACCTTGCGGAGGAGGGGCGGCTCGGGCTGTACACCGGAGCGCTGTCCTCGGTCTCCGGGCTCGTCGTGCTGGCCGGCAGCTCCGCGACCGGTCTGCTGATGGACACCGGGCTGCCGGTCGCCGTGCCGTGGCTGGTACTGGCCGCCGTACCGCTGGGAGCGGTGTGGCTGCTGCCCCGGCGCAGCTGAGCGCGGCGGCACCGGAAGCCGCCGCCGGACCTCACCGCGCGAGGAGTTCCCGTACCGCCGCGACGGGCGCCGCGGGAACCCGCGACCGTCGCCACAGCCACCGCACGTCCCGCCCGAACGACCACACCAGCAGGCCCAGCGCCACCGCCACCACCCCGGCGTTCGCCACCCGCGGCAGCAGGTCCGCGCCCGCCAGGAGCAGCAGCACGCCCTGCAGCGCGGCCACCGTCTTGCGGGCCGTGCTCGGCGGCAGCGAGGCGGTCAGCCACGGCCACACCCGGGCCGCCGCCACGAACGCGTACCGCATGGAGCCGATCAGCAGCACCCACGGGCCCAGGTCCGTCGCGACGTACACGCTGAGGACCAGGATGAGGAACGCGTCGACCTCCATGTCGAAGCGCGCCCCCAGCGCAGTGCACGTGCCGGTGCGGCGGGCGACCCTGCCGTCCACGCCGTCCAGGACCAGGGCCACGGCCGTGAGGCCCACGAGGAGCGGGACGGGCGGCGCGTCGCGGAAGGAGTCGGCGACCAGGGCGGTGACGGCACCGACCAGGGTGGCCCGGCCGAGGGTGACCCGGTTGGCCGGGCCGAACACCGGCAGCCGGGAGCGGTGCAGGGCCCGGGAGAGCACCGCCCAGCCCGCGAACGCGAACGCCAGGCCGGTCAGCCAGCCCGCCGTGCCCATGCCGATCGCGGTGCCGAGCAGCGCCAGGAGCAGGAGTTGCGCGCCCGCGCCCACCGCCGTCTCCTGCTGGACGGACCTCGCGGGACAGGCGTCGTACGCGTCGTCCGTGTGGTTCAGGTTGATCAGGGCCACCGAACATCCTCCGGCCGTGTGACAGAGTCGATCAACGCCGCTACCTTGTGCGCGGCTTGTGCATCCCTCGGTACGTGAGTGGCTTCCCGATCGTTCAGGAGGACTTCCGATGACACGCATGGCACGTGCCTACTGGCTCGAAGCGCCGGGGCGGGGCGCGATCCGCGAGGTGGAGCTGCCGGTACCGGCCGCGGACGAGGTGCTCGTGCGCTCCCTCTTCAGCGGCGTGAGCCGCGGCACCGAGACCCTCGTCTTCGGCGGCCGGGTGCCCGAGAGCCAGTACACGGCCATGCGCGCGCCGTTCCAGGAGGGCGACTTCCCCGGGCCGGTGAAGTACGGCTACCTCAGCGTGGGTGTGGTGGAGGAGGGGCCGCAGCGCCTCGTCGGACGCACCGTGTTCTGTCTCCATCCGCACCAGACGCGGTACGTCGTCCCGGCCGCCGCCGTCACGCCCGTGCCTGCGGAGGTCCCCGCCGCGCGGGCCGTGCTGGCCGGCACCGTCGAGACCGCCGTCAACGCCCTGTGGGACGCGGCGCCGCTGATCGGGGACCGGGTCACCGTGGTCGGCGGCGGCATGGTCGGCTGCTCGGTCGCCGCCCTGCTGGCCCGGTTCCCCGGCGTCCGCGTCGAGTTGGTCGACGCCGACCCGGCCCGCGCGGCGGTCGCCCGGGCGCTCGGTGCCGGTTTCGCCCCACCCGACGCCGCCGCCGGTGACCGCGATCTCGTCGTGCACGCCAGCTCGACGCAGGCGGGCCTCGCCCGGTCACTGGAGCTGCTGCGGCCCGAGGGCACCGTCGTCGAGCTGAGCTGGTACGGCGACCGGCGCGTCGCCCTGCCGCTCGGCGAGGCCTTCCACTCCCGGCGGCTGTCCCTGCGCGGCAGCCAGGTCGGCACCGTGTCCCCGGCCCGCGCCGCGACCCGCAGCTACGCCGACCGGATCGCCCTCGCCCTCGAACTGCTCGCCGACCCGGCCTTCGACGCGCTCGTCACCGGCGAGTCCGCGTTCGCCGAACTGCCGGACCTGATGCCGCGGTTGGCGTCCGGTGCGCTCCCCGCACTGTGCCACCGGATCCGGTACGACGGGGCGGACACCGGCTCGGGCGCCCGCAGTGCTGCCTGACCTTGAGGAAAGACGTACGACCGACTGAACGGGGGAAGGCACCCAGCCGTAATAGACGGCACCCCGCGCAGCGACCGGCGGGGGACCAGACGTGCCACACCTGGAGGGTCGTCCGTTGTTCAGCATCACCGTCCGCGATCACATCATGATCGCCCACAGCTTCCGCGGCGACGTCTTCGGTCCCGCGCAACGACTGCACGGAGCGACGTTCCTGGTGGACGCCACCTTCCGGCGCGAGCAGCTGGACGAGGACAACATCGTCGTCGACATCGGCCTGGCCACCCAGGAGCTGGGTGCCGTCGTGGGCGCCCTGAACTACCGCAACCTCGACAACGAACCCGACTTCGCCGGGGTCAACACCTCCACGGAGTTCCTGGCCAAGGTCATCGCCGACCGGCTGGCCGAGCGCGTGCACCGGGGGGCGCTCGGCGAGGGGGCCAGGGGCCTGGCCGGGCTCACCGTCACCCTGCACGAGTCGCACGTCGCCTGGGCGAGTTACGAGCGTGCGCTGTGACCGGCACCTCCGTGGAAGCGACGGCAGGCGCGCCCGCCGGACCGGTCCGGCTCGCCCACGTCCCCGCCCAGCCGCCCGGGCCGGTCACCACCCCGGCCCCGAGGAACGGGGGGATCGTCCCCATGTCCCTGCGCTCCGTGCACTTCGTCATGCCGGGCGGTGTCGACGACCCGGCCGCACCCAGCGGCGGCAACGCCTACGACCGGCGGGTGCGGCTCGACCTGCCCGGGTTCGGCTGGCGGGTGCGGGGGCTGCCCGTGCCCGGCGACTGGCCCCGGCCGGACGCCGCCGCCCGCGCCGAAGGCGGGGGCTCCGCCCGGCCCCGGGGTCCCGGGCACCGGGAGCACGCCGACGCCGCGCGCCTCGATGGCGGCCCGCCGGGCGGCCTCGGGGTCGGCGTCGCCCGGACCGAAGACGCCGGTCCGGGTGGCACCGCCGCCCGGCCCGAAGGTCCCGCCCGGGTCCACGGCGGTGACCGGCTCCGCGTCGGGCGGCGGGGGCACCGGGTCGTACCCGCACAGCGCCTCCTCCGCCGCCCCGGCCGCGAGGCCGGTCAGCACGACCCGCCCGTCGTCGCAGACGAGCACGGTGCGCGCGGTGATGTTGCGGTGCACCCAGCCGTACGAGTGCAGCACCCGCAGCGCCAGCAGGACGTCGGAGGCCACCTCGGCCGCGCGGTACGGGGTCAGGGTCTGTTCGGCGAGCAGCGCGGCCAGCGGCCTCGCGGCCACCAGCTCGCTGACGATCCACAGCGAACCGCCCTCGGCGAAGACGTCGAAGACCTGGTCGAGCCGCGGGTGGTCGGGCACCGCCGCCGCGGCCTGCGCGGCCTGGACGGCCCGCCGGACCACCGGATCGGCCGGCCGCCCGGGGCCGCCGCCCGGGGCCGGTGTCCGCCCGCGGGGGTACCGGGCGCCGCCGTCCCGGGCCGTGAAACCGTCGGGCAGGCCGTCCGCGTCGAGCACCTCGGCCTCGACGACCTCCGGCAACGCGATCTGGCGGACCAGGACTTCCTGACCGCTGTAGGTGTCGAAGGCCCGGGTCTCGGTGAGTTCGTACTCCTCGGACGGCGGCAGGGGCAGGCGGTAGCGGTCGGCGAGCACCCGTCCCGCGTAGTCGTCCACGTCGCCACCCCCGGCAGCCGTCGGTCAATTCCGTTCGTCCGGCGGGCCGTTCCGGCTGCGTACGGTCCGCAACCACTCACGATACGTGCCGGAGGCAACCCGCAATGAGCTGATGCCAGATATCGGGCGGGT
>NZ_JAIOJZ010000063.1 GCF_020404845.1 Streptomyces hyderabadensis
GGAGCTGCGGGCAGTCGTGCCGCTGGGGCGGCACGGGTGGGCGCAGCGGCACCCCGCAACGCCGGGCTGCGCTCCCCACCCCGCGGTCACACCCCGCGCCGGGTCGCATTCGACGGGGGCGAGGGTCCGCTGTCAGTGGGGGCGGTTACGGTTCGTGCATGGCTGCCCGTACGAAGTCCGGCAAGGAACGGCCGTCCTACCGCTGCACCGAGTGCGGCTGGCAGACGGCCAAGTGGCTCGGCCGCTGCCCCGAATGCCAGGCATGGGGCACGGTCGAGGAGTACGGCGCGCCCGCCGTGCGTACGACCACCCCGGGGCGCGTGACCACCTCCGCGGTGCCGATCGGGCAGGTCGACGGCCGGCAGGCGACCGCCCGTTCCACCGGTGTGCCCGAGCTGGACCGGGTGCTCGGGGGCGGGCTGGTGCCCGGGGCCGTGGTGCTGGTCGCCGGTGAGCCGGGCGTCGGGAAGTCCACGCTGCTGCTGGACGTGGCGGCCAAGTCCGCGAGCGACGAGCACCGGACGCTGTACGTCACCGGTGAGGAGTCGGCCAGTCAGGTGCGGCTGCGGGCCGACCGGATCCATGCCATCGACGACCATCTGTATCTCGCCGCCGAGACGGATCTCGCGGCGGTGCTCGGGCATCTGGACGCCGTGAAGCCGTCGCTGTTGATCCTGGACTCCGTGCAGACCGTCGCCTCGCCCGAGATCGACGGCGCCCCGGGCGGCATGGCGCAGGTGCGGGAGGTGGCGGGGGCGCTGATCCGGGCCTCCAAGGAGCGTGGCATGTCCACGCTGCTGGTGGGACACGTCACCAAGGACGGGGCCATCGCCGGCCCGCGGTTGCTCGAGCACCTCGTGGACGTCGTGCTGCATTTCGAGGGCGACCGGCATGCGCGGCTGCGGCTGGTGCGGGGGGTGAAGAACCGGTACGGGACGACCGATGAGGTCGGCTGCTTCGAGCTGCACGACGAGGGGATCACGGGGCTCGCCGATCCCAGTGGGCTGTTCCTCACCCGGCGGGCCGAGCCGGTGCCCGGGACCTGTCTGACCGTCACCCTGGAGGGGCGCCGGCCGCTGGTCGCCGAGGTGCAGGCGCTGACCGTGGACTCGCAGATTCCGTCGCCGCGGCGTACGACCTCGGGGCTGGAGACCTCGCGGGTGTCGATGATGCTGGCCGTGCTGGAGCAGCGCGGGCGCATCAGTGCGCTGGGCAAGAGGGACATCTACAGTGCGACGGTGGGGGGTGTGAAGCTCTCCGAGCCGGCCGCCGATCTCGCGGTCGCGCTGGCCTTGGCGAGTGCGGCCAGTGACACTCCGCTGCCCAAGAACCTCGTCGCGATCGGTGAAGTGGGACTCGCGGGAGAGGTGAGGCGGGTCACGGGAGTGCAGCGCAGGCTCTCCGAGGCGCACCGGCTGGGCTTCACGCACGCCCTGGTACCGGCCGATCCGGGCCGGGTCCCCGACGGTATGAAGGTGCTGGAAGTCGCGGACATGGGGGACGCCCTGCGGGTGCTTCCGCGCTCGCGTCGGCGAGAGGCCCCACGGGATGAGGAGCAGCGCCGGTAGACTTTGCCCTGGTCTCGCCCGTCCGTACGGCCGAATGTGCGACAGGGGAGCGCCAGAAGAACCTGCGACCGGAGGAGTGCAGTGGCAGCCAACGACCGGGCAGCAGCTCCCGGAAAGTCCGGTGGGAGTGCCGGTGCCGATGGTCTGATGCGCGCCTCACTGAGCGCCGTGGCGCCCGGCACGTCCCTGCGCGACGGCCTGGAGCGGGTGCTGCGCGGCAACACCGGCGGTCTGATCGTGCTGGGTTCCGACAAGACCGTCGAGCAGATGTGCACGGGCGGTTTCGTGCTGGACGTCGAGTTCACCGCGACCCGGCTGCGGGAGCTGTGCAAGCTCGACGGCGGCATCGTGCTGTCGTCCGACCTGTCGAAGATCCTGCGGGCGGGGGTGCAGCTGCTTCCGGATCCGACCATTCCGACGGAGGAGACCGGTACCCGGCACCGCACTGCCGACCGGGTCAGCAAGCAGGTCGGTTTTCCCGTGGTGTCGGTTTCGCAGTCGATGCGGCTGATCGCGTTGTACGTGGACGGGCAGCGGCGGGTGCTGGAGGATTCGGCCGCGATCCTGTCCCGGGCCAATCAGGCGCTGGCGACCCTGGAGCGGTACAAGCTGCGGCTCGACGAGGTCGCGGGCACGCTGTCGGCCCTGGAGATCGAGGACCTGGTGACGGTGCGGGACGTCTCGGCGGTCGCGCAGCGGCTGGAGATGGTGCGCCGGATCGCCACCGAGATCGCCGAGTACGTGGTGGAGCTGGGGACGGACGGGCGGCTGCTCGCCCTGCAGTTGGACGAGTTGATCGCCGGGGTGGAGCCGGAGCGCGAGCTGGTCGTGCGGGACTACGTGCCCGAGCCGACCGCGAAGCGGTCCCGCACGGTCGAGGAGGCGCTCGCCGAGCTGGACAAGCTCAGCCATGCCGAGCTGCTGGAACTGTCCACGGTGGCGCGGGCGTTGGGGTACACCGGGTCGCCCGAGACGCTGGACTCGGCGGTGTCGCCGCGCGGGTTCCGGCTGCTGGCCAAGGTGCCGCGGCTGCCGGGCGCGATCATCGACCGGCTGGTGGAGCACTTCGGCGGACTGCAGAAGCTGCTCGCCGCCAGTGTCGACGACCTCCAGACGGTGGACGGCGTCGGCGAGGCGCGGGCGCGCAGTGTCCGGGAGGGGCTGTCGCGGCTGGCCGAGTCGTCGATCCTGGAGCGTTACGTCTGACCTGCGGGGTGTCAGTCGTTCTTGAGGACGAAGGACGTCTGCACCTTCTCGAAGCCGGGTGCCTTGGCCTCCACCAGGTAGGTGCCCGCCTTGGCGGAGCCCGCGGGCGGCGTCCCGCACTCGGGGGCGCTGGGCTTGCGGTCCCACTTGACGGTGTAGGTGATGTTGCTGCCGGCCGCCACCCGGTAGCGCAGGCTGCCCGCGCCCTCAACGCAGTCGTCCGAGGCCCAGTAGGCGTCGTCGCCGTCGGCCGGGGTGATGGTGAACACCGCGTGCTCCGGGCCGAGATCGACCTTGCAGTCGCTGCCGGAGGTGTTGCGCGCGGTCAGTTCGAAGGCGGGGGTCTGCCCGGGCGAGTAGCTGTTGCGGACGCTGCGCAGGCTCAGCTTCACGTCGCCCGGGGCGCAGTTGGGCAGGGCCGAGCCGGCCGGCAGCGCGTCGCCCGTGCCGACGCCCGTCACCGAACCGCCGCCCGCGGACCCCTCGCCGCCGCCCGAGCCGTCGCCGCCGGACTCACCACCGCCGGAGCCGGATCCCGTACCCGAGCCGTCGCCGCCCGAAGTCGAGCCGGAACCCGAGCCGTTGGAGTCCCCGCTTCCCGACTCGTCGCGTCCGCCCGGGGCCTGGCTGATCGCCGGGCCGGAGCCCGAGGGACCCGGAGTGATGGACGGTGCCGGGTTCTTGCCGTCGGCCCCGTCCTTGCGGCCGTCGCCGCCGTCGCCGCCGCCGGAGACCACGATCCAGGTGATCAATAGCGCCAACAGGGCGAAAAGCGACAGCAGTACGGCCCTCCGTCGCCAGTAGATGGAGGAGGGAAGCGGCCCGACCGGATTGCGCAGAGATCCCACGGCGCAAACTGTACGAGAGATCGGCGCGTTCCCTTGTCACACCCGCCGTTGAGACCCGCAACTTTTACGGATCATCATCCCGGAGACCGGTCCCCGCCCCTGCCGATCGTCAGGAGAACCACGTGTCGATCGCAGGGTGTGACCGTATCGGGCGTCCGCCTACCGTCCGTGAGCATGACTTTCACAGATGACGAGCTGTACCGCGACATCACCGGCTTCGCCGGGGACAGCCCGGGGTGGGTGCGCGGGACGATGGAGGTGTGGACCGAGGCGGGGCTCCTGGTCTTCGGCGCGCTGTTCGTCCTGGCGTGGTGGCGCGCGCGGCGCGGTGACACCCGGGCGTTCGCCATAGCGGTCCTTGCACCTCTGGCCACGGCTTTGGCCTATGTGTGCAGTGAGCTGCTCAAGTCCGGCTTCACGGAGGAACGTCCCTGCCGGGCGGTCTCCGGAGCGGCGGCCTCCCTGGTGGAGTGTCCGCCGACCGGCGACTGGTCCTTCCCCAGCAACCACGCGACGATCGCGGGGGCTTCGGCCGTCGCCCTGCTGCTGGTCCGGCGCGCGCTGGTGCTGCTGACGGCGCCGCTCGCGCTGTTGATGGCCTTCTCCCGGGTCTTCGTCGGCGTCCACTACCCGCACGACGTCGCCGCCGGTCTGCTGCTGGGCGCCGTCGTCGCCGTGCTGGCCGTGCGGCTGGGCACGGGCGCGGTGACGCGGCTGGCCGGGGCGATGCGGGGGTCCGAGGCGGCCCTGGCCCGGTGGTTGAGCGGGCCAGGACCGGCCGCCGTCGTCCCCGCGGCCCCGTACGTCCCCTCGCACCGGCGCCGTTGACCTGCCCGCGGTCCTCGCTCAGACGTCCGTCTCGACCAGGCCCGCCTCGTACGCGACGATCGCCGCCTGTACCCGGTTGCGCACCTCAAGCCGGTCCAGGACCGCGCTGACGTACGCCTTCACGGTGCCCTCGACCAGGTGCAGCCGGGCGGCGATCTCCGGGTTGGACAGGCCCGCCCCCACCAGGCCGAGGACCTCGCGCTCCCGGGGGCTCAGCCGTCCCACCCGCAGCCGGGCGCGCTCCTCGCGGGCGAGGCGGCCGCCGCCGGCGCCCCTGCCGAGGTCCTCGACGACGTAGCGGGCGACCTTCGGGGAGAGGAAGGCGGCTCCCTCGGCGACGGCCCGTACCCCGGCCATCAGTTCGTAGGGGTCACCGGACTTGAGCAGGAAGCCGGTGGCACCGGCGGACAGGGCGCGGCTGACGTAGGCCTGTTCGGAGAAGGTGGTGAGCATGGCGACCGCGGTCCGCGGGGTGGCCCGCCGGATCTCGGCCGCCGCGGCGATGCCGTCCAGGCGGGGCATGCGGATGTCCAGCAGGGCCACGTCGGGGCGGTGCGCCAGGGCCAGTTCGACCGCCTCGCGGCCGTCGCCCGCCTCGGCGACGACCTCGCTCTCGCCGCCGCTCGCCAGGATGGCGCGCACCCCGGCCCGCACCATCGCCTCGTCGTCGGCCAGCAGGACCCGGATCACCGCGCGGTCCCCTCGTCGTCCCCGAGCCGTCCGGCGCCGGGCACGACGTCCTTGGCGACCAGGCTCCCCCGCGCGTCGAAGCAGAGGCGGAAGTGGTCGACGGAGACGAGGAGTTCGCCGCCGGCCCGGTAGTAGCGGCAGTCGGCGCCCTTCGGCGGCGCCGGGGCGCGGTCGGTCGGCGGGTCGTGGGCCTCCCGGTCCGGCAGCACGGCGGCGACCTCGTCGTACGGCGTGCCCGGGCGCAGTTGCGCGTAGGCGCTCGGGGTGAGCACCGAGTGGGTCTCGGTGTACGCGTACCAGGCGAACGCCGCGCCGACCAGGACGAGTCCCGCACCGGCCGCGGCGCCCAGACCGAGGGCGACCCGGCGGCGGGCCCGGGTGAACGGGGCGGCGGGCGCGAGCGGGGCGGCCGGGGCGTCGGGAGCGGCCTGGGGGACGGCTCCGGGCCGGTCGGCCGGGACGTACGCGCGGACGCGGAAACCCGCCCCGTGCGGGCCCGCCCGGAAGTCGCCGCCGACCGAGGCCACGGCGGCGCGCAGCCCCAGCAGGCCGGTGCCGCCGCCCGCCGAGCGGGAACCGGGCCCGGTGGGCCGGTCGTTGGTGACGGTGACCGTCGTGCCGGACGGCTGCCCGGCGACCGCCACGACGACGGGGGCGCCCGGCGCGTGCCGGGCCGCGTTGGTCAGCGCCTCGCGCACGATGCGGTGCAGCAGCCGGTCGCCGAGGGAGCCGGGTTCCGGGCGGAGGGGCGCGGTGTTCCGGGGCTCCCAGCGCACGGGGAGCCCCGACTCGGCGGCCCGGGCGACGAGTTCCTCGACGCTCTCGCCCGCCGGGGCGAGCGGGACGGGCTCGTCGTCCTCGCGCAGGACGCCGATGATGCGGTGCAGGTGGTCGGTGGCGTCGGCGGCCGCGGCCCGCAGGTCCGCCGCGGCGGCCCGATGCTCGGCGGCGAGCCCGGGGGCGACCTGGAGGGCACCCGCGCGCAGGGCGAGCAGGCTCAGCTCGTGGCCCAGCGAGTCGTGCATGTCCTGGGCGATGCGGGACCGTTCGCGCAGTCTGGCCCGCTCCTCGGCGTGCCGCTGCCGCTCCTCCAGCCGGGCCGCCCTGAGCCAGCCGGCCTCGGCGAGCACCCGGCTCTGCCGCCAGTAGCGTCCGACCAGCCAGGGGAAGACGCTGCCGAAGAGCAGGGTGCCGGTCAGCACGAAAGCCTCGGGCGCCGGGTCCGCGCCGGCCAGCACGATGCGCGCGGCGCCCGCGGCAGCGACGCCCGTGAAGGCGGCGAGGGCCGGGTGCGGCCGCGGCATGCGCAGGCCGAGCAGCAGGGCGAGGACGCCGAGGGCGGGGCCGTAGGAGACGCTGAACAGGGCGGGTGCGGTGGCCAGTCCGAGCCCGGCGGTCAGGGCGTACGCGACGAGCGGCTGCCGCCGGGCGACGGCGACGGCGGCGGCGAGCACCGCCAGACCGGCCAGTTGCTGCCACGGCGGGCGCGGTTCGTTCATGCCGAGGCGGTCCGCGGTGAGCGCGGGCAGCGCGAGCGCGCCCCAGAGGAGGACCCCTTTCCCCAACCGCGCACCGATCCGCTCCGGAAACGCTCCCGGGGGTCCTCCCCCAAGCCCTCCCCCGGGTCCGGCCTCACGGGGTGCGGCCTCGCGGGGTCCGGCCTGGCCGGGGGCGGCCTCGCCGGGGGCGGGGTCGTCGAGGGCCGTCCCGGTGGGCGCGAGGTCGTCGAGGGCAGACCCGGCGGCGGCCGGGGCGTCGAAGGCAGACCCGGTAGGCGCAGGATCGACGAAGGCAGACCCGGTGGCCGCCCGGACGCCGGAGGCAGACCTGGCGGCGGTCGGATCGCCGAAGGCAGACCCGGTGGGCGCGGGATCGACGGAGGCTGGCCCGGTGGCGGCCGGATCGACGGAGGCAGACCCGGTGGCGGTCGGGGCGTCGGTCGGGCGGGTGGGGCGCATGGCGTCGACGCTACAAGCGGGGGTGCCGCGCGCGCCCCTGGCGATCGTCAGGTGTTCCGGTCGCCACCGGGTGGCGGTGTTCCCGTGCGGCGGTCCTCCCGTGGCAGGATCGGAGGGTCATGACTGCGCCCACGAAGCCCTCGCCAGGCGGACCCTCCGACCCCGCCGCGTCCGGTGTGCCGCTGCACGCCCCCGTCATCGACTGGTTCGACGAGCACGCCCGCGATCTGCCGTGGCGGCGCCCCGAGGCCGGTGCCTGGGGCGTGATGGTCAGCGAGTTCATGCTCCAACAGACCCCGGTCAGCCGCGTCCAGCCCGTGTACGAGCAGTGGCTGGCCCGCTGGCCGCGCCCCGCCGACCTCGCCGCCGAGGCGCCCGGCGAGGCCGTGCGCGCCTGGGGGCGGCTCGGCTACCCGCGCCGTGCCCTGCGGCTGCACGGCGCCGCCGCGGCCATAACGGAACGGCACGGCGGTGACGTACCCGCCGACCACGCCCAGCTGCTGGCGCTGCCCGGCATCGGCGAGTACACGGCCGCGGCGGTCGCCTCTTTCGCCTACGGCCAGCGGCACGCCGTACTGGACACCAACGTCCGCCGGGTCCTCGCCCGCGCGGTCACCGGCGTGCAGTACCCGCCGAACGCCACCACCGCCGCCGAGCGAAAGCTGGCCCGGGCGCTGCTGCCCGACGAGGAGGCGAGCGCCGCCCGCTGGGCCGCCGCCTCGATGGAGCTGGGCGCGCTGGTCTGCACCGCGAAGAACGAGTCCTGCCACCGCTGCCCGATCGCGGCCCGGTGCGCCTGGCGGCTGGCCGGCAAGCCCGCCCACGACGGTCCGCCGCGGCGCGGGCAGACGTACGCGGGCACCGACCGGCAGGTGCGCGGGCGGCTGCTCGCCGTGCTGCGGGACGCGGCCGGGCCGGTGCCGCAGGCGGCCCTCGACCAGGTGTGGCAGGAGCCGGTCCAGCGGGCCCGCGCCCTGGACGGGCTGGTCGCCGACGGTCTGGTGGAGCCGCTGGCGGACGGGTTGTACCGGCTGCCGCTGAGCTGACGCGCGACGGCTGCCGCCGAGCTGATGCACGGCGGCTTCCATGGCCTCTCTGTGACGAAACCCGTATCGGGCGAATCGCCCGATGTCCCCATCAAGTGGTACGGCGGTTTGCCCGGTTCGTCCTTCCGTTACACAACCGACGGACAGCCGAGGGTTTGCCGCAGGCTGCTTCGCACAGCGCCGTGACAACGCTTCCCTACCTTCGTTTCTGTGCCCGCGGGGCATGGCACGACAACAGACCACAGGCAGTGGACCGGCGATGACCACGCCGGGGTACGGGGATCGGAAGGGCGGTTGACATGGGCGAGGTGCTCGAGTTCGAGGAGTACGTCCGCACCCGGCAGGACGCGCTGCTGCGCAGCGCCAGGCGCCTGGTCCCCGACCCCGTCGACGCCCAGGACCTGCTGCAGACCGCGCTGGCGCGGACGTACGGGCGCTGGGAGACCATCGAGGACAAGCGGCTCGCGGACGCCTACCTGCGCCGGGTGATGATCAACACCCGGACCGAGTGGTGGCGGGCGCGGAAGCTGGAGGAGGTGCCGACCGAGCAGCTCCCCGAGTCCCCCATGGACGACGCCACCGAGCAGCACGCGGACCGCGCCCTGCTGATGGACGTCCTCAAGGTGCTCGCCCCGAAGCAGCGCAGCGTCGTGGTGCTGCGACACTGGGAGCAGATGTCAACGGAGGAGACCGCCGCCGCCCTCGGCATGTCGGCGGGAACGGTCAAGAGCACGCTGCACCGGGCGCTCGCCCGGCTCCGCGAGGAGCTGGTCGCCCGCGATCTGGACGCACGGGCGCTGGAGCGTGAGGAGCGGGAGCGTTGCGCGGCCTGACCGACGGTCGGACACCCGGGGGGACCCGGAGAACGACGCAGGCGGCGAGTACGGCGGTGGCCGCGCTCGTCGCCCTCGGCGTTTCCCTGGCCGGCTGCGGGACCGGCGGCACCGGCGCCCGGGACGAGGGGCCGGCCCACGCGGACACGGTGGGCGGCGCGGCCCCGTCGTCCCCCGCACCGGCGGCGAAGGCGTCCCCCTCGCCCTCGAAGGTCCCCGACCGGGTGGACGCGGTACGGCTCGTCAAGGCCGACCCCAAGGTGTCCCCGGAGGTCAAGCGCGAGCTGAAGCCGTGCGTCGCCGACGAGTACCCCGTCGACGTGTCGTACGGGAAGCTGACGGACGGCTCGGCCGACGACGTCGTCGTCAACGTGCTGACGTGCGGTGACGCGGTGGGTGTGGGCAGTTACGTGTACCGCGAGGAGGACGGCGCGTACCAGAATGTGTTCAAGGCCGAGGAGCCTCCGGTCTACGCGGAGATCGACCGCGGCGACCTGGTGGTGACGAAGCAGGTGTACGACAAGGGCGACCCGGTGTCGAGTCCGTCCGGCGAGAACGTGATCACGTACCGCTGGGCGTCCGACCGGTTCTCCGAGGAGTACCGCACCCACAACGACTACAGCAAGGCCGCGGGGAACGCGCCCACCCCGGCTCCGGAGCCGGACGCCTGAACCGCTCCCGAGCGGCGGCGGCGTGAACCGATCGGGCCGTTCGTACCGATGACGGGGTGACGGCGCCGTAGGCGATCCGGCGACCGGCCCGTTCGACCGACCACACCCTGAGGACTGAGAGCACCGGGATGGCAGACCAGACCCACGTCCTGTTCGTCGAGGACGACGACGTCATCCGCGAGGCCACCCAGCTCGCCCTGGAGCGGGACGGCTTCGCGGTCACCGCGATGCCCGACGGGCTCTCGGGCCTGGAGTCCTTCCGGGCCGACCGCCCCGACATCGCCCTGCTCGACGTCATGCTCCCCGGCCTCGACGGCGTCAGCCTGTGCCGCCGCATCCGGGACGAGTCCACGGTGCCGGTGATCATGCTGTCGGCGCGGGCGGACTCCATCGACGTGGTGCTCGGCCTGGAGGCGGGCGCCGACGACTACGTCACCAAGCCGTTCGACGGGGCGGTGCTGGTCGCCCGGATCCGGGCGGTGCTGCGCCGCTTCGGGCACGCCGGCGGCGGCGACCGGGCCGAGGCGGCCGGGGCCGCGGACACCGGGGGCGTGCTCACCTTCGGCGACCTGGAGGTGGACACCGACGGCATGGAGGTGCACCGGGCCGGGCGGCCGGTGGCGCTCACCCCGACCGAGATGCGGCTGCTGCTCGAGTTCTCCTCCGCACCGGGCACCGTGCTCTCCCGCGACAAGCTGCTGGAGCGGGTGTGGGACTACGGCTGGGGCGGGGACACCCGGGTCGTCGACGTGCATGTGCAGCGGCTGCGCACCAAGATCGGCCAGGACCGGATCGAGACGGTCCGCGGCTTCGGCTACAAGTTGAAGGCCTGAGCGGGGATACAGGGATATGCGGGGGTTCTTCCGACCACGCCGGAGCGTCTCGCCACCGGGACAGCCGTACGACCGCACGGCGCCCGGGGGTCGGGCGCGCGGTATCGGGGTGCGCGGGCTGCGGGCCCGCGGTATCCGCACCGGGCTGCGCTGGAAGCTGAGCGCGGCCATCGCGCTGGTCGGCGCGCTGGTCGCGGTCGCGCTGAGCCTGGTCGTGCACAACGCCGCCCGGGTGTCGATGCTGGACAACGCCCGCGACCTCGCCGACGACCGGGTCCTGATCGCCCAGCGCAACTACGAGCTGTCCGGGCGGCAGAACTTCCCGAACGCCCAGATCGACGACCCCGACCTGCCGCCCGAGCTGCGCCGCAAGGTCGAGGCGGGCCGCCGGGCCACGTACGTCGCCGAGCGGCCGAACGGGGTGACGGACATCTGGGCGGCGGTGCCGCTCAAGGACGGGCACGTGATGTCCCTGCACTCCGGTTTCACCGACCGCAGCGCGGACATCCTCAGCGACCTGGACCAGGCCCTGGTGATCGGTTCCATCGCGGTCGTCCTCGGCGGCAGCGCGCTGGGCGTGCTCATCGGCGGTCAGTTGTCACGCCGGCTGCGCAAGGCGGCGGCCGCCGCCAACCAGGTGGCCAACGGCGAGGCCGAGGTCCGGGTCCGGGAGGCCATCGGCGGCGTCGTGCGGGACGAGACGGACGACGTGGCACGCGCCGTGGACGCGATGGCGGACGCCTTGCAGAAGCGCATCGAGGCCGAGCGTCGGGTCACCGCGGACATCGCGCACGAGCTGCGCACCCCGGTGACCGGACTGCTCACCGCCGCCGAGCTGCTGCCGCCGGGCCGGCCGACCGAGCTGGTCCTCGACCGGGCGAAGGCGATGCGCACCCTGGTCGAGGACGTCCTGGAGGTGGCGCGGCTCGACGGGGCCTCGGAGCGGGCCGAGCTGCAGGACATCATGCTGGGCGACTTCGTGACCCGGCGGGTGGCGGCCAAGGACCCGGCCGTCGAGGTGCGGGTGATCCACGAGTCGGAGGTCACCACCGACCCGCGCCGTCTGGAGCGCGTGCTGTTCAACCTGCTCGCCAACGCCGCCCGGCACGGCCGCTCGCCCGTCGAGGTCAGCGTCGAGGGCCGGGTGATCCGGGTCCGCGACCACGGGCCGGGCTTCCCCGAGGACCTGCTGGCGGAGGGCCCGAGCCGGTTCCGCACCGGCAGCACGGACCGGGCCGGCCGCGGGCACGGGCTCGGACTCACCATCGCCGCGGGCCAGGCCCGGGTCCTGGGCGCCCGGCTCACCTTCCGCAACGTACGCCCGGCCGGTGCCCCCGCGCACATACCGGCCGAGGGCGCGGTCGCCGTCCTGTGGCTCCCGGAACACGCCCCGACCAACACGGGCAGCTACCCGATGCTCCCGGACCGGACGAACGAGAGCGCCTCGTCGCCGTCCCGGTAGGTCTCCCGGGAGACGCCCGGCAGGTGTCCCGGGGACGCCCCGGAGGCGGTGACGCCCGCTCGGCGGCGACCACCGCCCCGCGGTCACATCCGGTCGAGCGCGGCACGGACCCGGTCGAGTCCCTCGGTCCTCCAGTGGTCCCGGTCGGGCATCTGGTCGTCCCGGCGCCAGCGCCAGGCGGAGAACATCGCCCAGTTCAGCGCGCGGCACCGGTGGATCAGTGCGGGATCGGCACCGGCGTAGTGCTCCGCCGCTTCCTCGGGGCCATGCGCGAGGTCGAATTCGACCGGCCCGCGGCAGCAGGTGGCGAGGTCGACGAAGAGCGGGCCGTGGCGGGTGTTGAGGAGGTTTCCCGGGTGCGGCTCGCCGTGCAGGAGCTGGTCGCGTGCTCTGTCGGCGCCGATCTCGGCACTGAGGCCGCTGAGTGTGCCGTGGAGGAATCTCCGGCCGGCGTCGGACAGCTCGGGAGACTGCTCCCGGTCGTCCACCGCTGCCAGCGCCCGGGCCACCCGATCGGTGACGTGCGGTGCGGTCACGTCGATCCGGCGCAGGGCAGTGTGGTGCCGCATGAGCGCGTCCGCGTAGTCGGCCGGCACGACCTCCGGCCCCGCCGGTTCGTAGTAGGTCCAGAGCGAGACGGCGAAGGAGTCCCGCACCTGGACCCGGGGGTCGGCCCGGGGGTCCAGCGCGCCCACCGGTGCATCGGCGTCGGTGAGCCGGTGAGCGACCTCCACTTCGAAGACCGAGTCGGGCAGCTGCGCCGAAGGCGCGACCCGGGCGAGGACGTCACAGGGCAGCAGGCGCAGCACCACGCGGTCGGAGTTGTGGACGACGACCACCTCGTCGGCCTGGAGGCCCTGCTCCGAAGCGACCGTCCGCCCGGCCTCGACCGCGCGGCGGAGATCGTCTGGCTCCACACCGTCCTCCTCCGTGGGATCGGTGCTCATGGTCCCGGCGCGGAGCCGCCCCGGTCGAGTGGTTTTGCTCCCAGGCCCGCCCCCTAGCAGGCGAAGTCCTGGTCCATGTCGAGGCCGCCCTCGCGGGGCTGGGTGAAGGAGAACCAGTTGCCGGAGTCGTCGCGGAAGAGGGCCTCCGTGCCGTACGGGCGCTCCTGGGGCTCCTGGAGGAACTCGACTCCGCGGTCCTTGAGCTTCTTGTAGTCGCCGTGGATGTCGTCGGTGGTCAGGACGCCGGCGCCGAGGGCACCCTTGGCCACCAGCTTCCTGATCATCTCGGCGGACTCGGGGTCCATCGCGGGGCCGCTGGGGAGCATCAGCGTCAGCTCGACGTCGGGCTGGTTCGGGGAGCCGACCGTGAGCCAGCGCATGCCGCCCTCGCCCATGGTCATGTCGGTGCGGACCTCCAGGCCCAGCTTCTGGGTGTAGAACTCCTTGGCCCGGTCCTGGTCGAGGACCCAGACGGTCGAGATGGCGAGACCCTTGATCATGGCGTGCTCCCGTGTTTCCGCAGTTCCGCGGTGGTTTCCGCTTGCTCTGTCACGGTAGGTGGCGGCGGTCTCCGTCCGCTTCTCCGGAATTGCGGCGCACCCCGCCCGCCCAGTGCATGACGTAGCAGCCCGGGATGAGGGCGGTGCCCCGGCCCACGTGCTTGGTGCGGTACTCGCTCGGGGTCAGACCGGTGCGCGCCTTGAACCGGGTGGAGAAGGTGCCCAGGCTGCTGAAGCCGACCAGGTGGCAGATCTCGGTGACGGACAGACTGGCGGTGCGCAGCATGTCCTCGGCGCGCTCGATGCGGCGCCGGGTGAGGTACTGGCCGGGGGTCTCGCCGTACGCCTCCTTGAAGGCGCGCAGGAAGTGGTACCGCGAGTACCCGGCGTGCGCGGCCACCGCGTCGAGGTCGAGTGCCGGGTCCGCCCAGTCGCGGTCCATGGCGTCCTTCGCCAGCCGCAACTGCCGCAGCTTGTCCATACGCCGATGGTGGCACGGGGCACTGACATCGGCCGGACGCCCGGACGCCGGACGCCGGGCGTCACAGGGGCAGGGGGCGGGCCTCGACCAGGTTGGCCATGACCAGGGTGGAGCTGAGGCGCTGGACGCCGGGGAGGGAGGCGAGGCGATCGTCGTAGAGCCGGCGGTACGCCTCCAGGTCGCTGGTGACGACGCGCAGCAGGTAGTCGGGGTCGCCGAACAGCCGCTGGGCCTGGAGGACGTGCGGGATCTCGGCGACGGCCGTCTCGAAGGCGGCGACGGTCTGCCGGTCCTCGTAGCGCATGGTGACGAAGACCAGCGCCTCGAAGCCCAGACCGAGCGCGGGGGCGTTCAGCGCGGCGTGGTAGCCGGTGATCGCCCCGGAGCGTTCCAGGGCGCGCAGGCGCCGGTGGCACGGGGAGACGCTGAGGCGGACCCGCTCGGCGAGTTCGGTCAGGGTCTGTCGGCCGTCCCGCTGCAGCTCGGCAAGGATTTTCCGGTCCACGTCGTCCATGGGGGAAATTCTTCCACCGGCGAGACCCCGGCGGGGAAATCTTGAAAGCACCTTTCGGGCAATCTTGCCTAATCTGCCCCGGAGAGCCGGAAGAAGGGTGAGGTGGAGACGGTGGAGATGGCCGGCATCGGGGCGTTCTGGTCGGTGTCCTTCCTGCTGGTGCTGGTCCCGGGGGCGGACTGGGCCTACGCGATCACGGCGGGACTGCGCCACCGGTCGGTGCTGCCCGCCGTCGGCGGCATGCTGGGCGGTTACGTCCTGCTGACCGCCGTGGTCGCCGCCGGTCTGGCGACGGCGGTCGCCGGTTCGCCGACGGTGCTGACCGTGCTGACGGCAGCGGGTGCGGCGTATCTGATCTGGCTCGGCGCCACGACCCTGGCCCGCCCGGCGGCGGCGCCCCGGGCCGAGGACGGCGACGAGCAGGACGGCTCCGGCTCGTGGGTGGGGCGTGCGGTCCGCGGCCTTGGCATCAGCGGGCTCAATCCCAAGGCGCTGCTACTGTTCCTCGCCCTGCTGCCGCAGTTCGCCGCCCGGGACGCCGATTGGCCCTTCGCCGCGCAGATCGTCGCCCTCGGCCTGGTGCACACGGCCAACTGCGCCGTGGTCTACACGGGCGTCGGCACCACGGCACGCCGGATCCTGGGCGCCCGCCCGGCCGTCGCCACGGCGGTGTCCCGCCTCTCGGGCGCGGCGATGATCCTCGTCGGCGCCCTGCTGCTGGCGGAGCGGCTGGTCTAGCCCCGGGGGCGTGCCCCTAGCCTGTGGCGCCATGGGCATACGCATCGAGGCAGAGGTCAGTTTCCCCGCCAACGACGAGGTGGAGCGGGTGCTGGGGATGGCCGAGACGGTCGGTGAGCCGGTCACGGTCACGTTCGCGTGGGAGGGAGGGCGGCCCCTGCTGCACGGGGTGCTGGTCCCCGCGGCGACGCTGGCGCTCTGGGAGCACTGGGCCCCCACCGCCTACCCGGCGGGCGACCGGGCGGAGGGGCCCGAGCTGGCGCACCCCGAGGAGTTCGGCCCCTTCACGTTCTTCCGCCGTCGCGTCGGCGGACGTACGGCGGTGGCCCGCGACGGCGTGGTGGTCGCGGAACTGCTCGACCCCGCGGAGGCGCACTGGCTGGAGGAGCAGGCCCGCAATGTCCGCCAGGGCTTCATGGACCCCAAGCAGAAGGCGGCGTTCGAGGAGTTCCTCGCCCGGCAGGCGGAACGGGGTGAGCAGTAGCGGGCGATGCGGTGCGGTGCGGTGCGGTGCGCTTACCGCAGGCCGTCGACGAAGGACTGCCAGGCACCGGCCCCGACGGTAACGACCGGACCGGCCGGGTTCTTGCTGTCCCGGACGGGGACGGCGCCGGTGGGGCAGTTGTCGGCGACCTCGACGCAGTCTCCGCCGTTGGGCCCGCTGTAACTGGACTTACGCCACTGGGTCTCGCTCGGTCCGGTCTGCATAGCGTTCCTCCATTACGCGGGCGATCAGCGTCGCCGAGTCCTTCACGGAGAGGGCGTCCGCTTGCAAGTGAGCGTAATTGAGGCTGGCCTCTTTGATGGTCTCCGGGTTGGCCGTCATGTGGCCGGACATCATGTCCTCGGTATAGAAGACGTCCGGGTGGTCCTCGAAGCGCAGGATGTTGAAGGCTCCGGCCAGACCCGGGTGTTCACCACTGGACAGCGGCAGCACCTGAATGCGCATCCAGCGATGGTTGGTGAACTCCAACAGGTGGGCCAGTTGGCGCCTCATCACGTCGTCGCCACCGACGGGCCGGTGCAGCACAGCCTCGTCCAGAATCACCAAGGCCACGGGGGGTTTCTCCCAGGCGAGGATGCGCTGGCGTTCCATTCGAGCGGCGAGCAAGCTGTCGAGCTGCCCTGGCTTACCCGTGGCCAACACCGCCCTCGCGTACTCCTCCGTCTGCAACAGCCCGTAGACCAGCTGTGCCTGGTACGTCGAGATGTACGCCGCCTTCGCCTCCATCTCCGCGTACGGCTGGAACCACGTGGGGAGTTGGCTGCGCAGCACCAGGCCGATCAGCCGGGAGAACAGACCGTCCGTGCCCAGCGCCGCGTCCACCCGCTCGGAGAAGTCCCGCGTCGGGACCTTCTTCGTGGTCTCGATCTGGCCGACCAGGGAGCCGGTGCAGAAGATGATGTCGCCGAGCTGGCCCTGTTTGAGGCCGTGCGCCTCGCGCTGGCGGCGCAGCTCCCAGCCGTAGTAGTCGAGCGGGGACGCGGTCGGGTCGAGGGACTGGACGTTGGCCACTGCGGCACCTCACTCCGGGGCTGCGGGACTACGGACGGCAACACCTCACGGCGTTCGTTTCATTGCGTAGTCGAGCGTACGCACCACGTCACAGAGTTGTGGCGTGAATCACGCAACCGGTCCGCAGGCGGCGGACATTGACAGCCAGTACCACGCCGAGTTCGCCATGGGCGCGCACTCGGCCCGCCATCTGCGCCGCGTGCTGCGGCTCTACCTCGTGCGCTCCGGGTTGGCCGAGGTGTCCGACGCCGCCGAGCTGGCGCTCACGGAGCTGGTCGCCAACGTCGTACGGCACGTGCCCGGACGGCGCGGCCGCGTGTGCTTCCTGCTGCGGCCGGGCGGGGTGCGCGTGGAGGTCGCCGACGGGTGCCCGGAACTGCCGGTTCCCGGGGCCGCCGACGCGCTGGGTGAGGGCGGGCGCGGGCTGGTGATCGTCGCCGCGGTGGCCGACCGGTGGGGCGTCACGCCGTACCCGGACGGGCGGGGCAAGACGGTGTGGTTCGAGTGCGTCGGCACAGCGGACGAGGAAGGCCCCCGGGCGGCCGAAGCCGTCCGGGGGCCTGGTGAGGGGGCAGGCGGGCCGCCGCGAGGTCAGACCGACTCGGCCACCGGTGCCTTCGCCGTGGCCGTGCCGTCGTCGCCGTCGGCCGGGGCGTCGGCCGCCTTCGGGCCCGCGCCCTTGAGCGGGACCTCCTTCACGAAGACCGCCGCGACCAGCGCGATGATCGCTACCACGGAGCCGAGCAGGAACGCGCCGTGCGTACCGGCGGACACCGCGTGCTGGTAGGCGTCGCGGACCGCCGCCGGGAGCGCCTTCAGCGCGTCCGCGGTGAGCGTCGCCGACTGCTCCGTCGCCTTGGCGCCCGATCCCGCGGCCCGCTCGGCCATGACGTCCTGGACGCGGTGGTTGAACAGGGCGCCCATGATCGCGACGCCGAAGGACGAGCCGAGGGTGCGGAAGAGGGTGGTGGAGGAGGACGCGACGCCCATGTCCTTCATCTCCACGCTGTTCTGCGCCACCAGCATGGTGATCTGCATCAGGCAGCCCATGCCGAGCCCGACGACGGCCATGTACAGGCCGGAGGTGAAGCGCGTGGTGTCGGTGTCCATGGTCGACAGCAGGAACAGGCCGACCGTCATGAACACACCGCCCGCCACCGGGAAGATCTTGTAGCGCCCGGTGTTGGTGGTGACCCGCCCGGCGACCATCGAGGTGACGAGCATCGCGCCCAGCATGGGCAGGAGCAGCAGTCCGGAGTTGGTGGCGGACGCGCCCTGCACCGCCTGCTGGTACAGCGGCAGGAAGAGGGTGGCGCCGAACATCACGAAGCCGACGATGAAGCCGATGACGGACATCAGCGTGAAGTTGCGGCTGCGGAAGATGTGCAGCGGCACGATCGGCTCCGCCGCCCGGGTCTGCCAGAACACGAACCCGATCAGCGCGGCCACGCCGATGCCGATCAGCTCCATGATCCGCGCGGAGGTCCAGGCGTACTCGGTGCCGCCCCAGGTGGTGACGAGCACGATGGAGGTGATGCCGATGGTCAGCAGCGCGGCGCCCAGGTAGTCGATCCGGGCCTCGCTGCGCTTCTTCGGCAGGTGCAGCACGGCGCTGATGGCGACCAGCGCGACCAGGCCGAGCGGCAGGTTGATGTAGAAGGACCAGCGCCAGCCCCAGTGGTCGGTGATGGTGCCGCCGACCAGCGGTCCGCCGATCATCGCCAGCGCCATGACGGCGGCCATCATGCCCTGGTACTTGCCGCGCTCCCTGGGCGGTATTAGGTCGCCGATGATGGCCATGACGCCGACCATCAGACCGCCGGCGCCCAGGCCCTGGATCGCGCGGAAGCCGATGAGCTGGCCCATGTCCTGGGCCATGCCGCTGAGCGCGGAGCCGACCAGGAAGATCACGATCGACGTCATGAACGAGCCCTTGCGCCCGTACATGTCGCCGAGCTTGCCCCAGAGCGGGGTGGCGGCCGCGGTCGCCAGGGTGTAGGCGGTGACGACCCAGGACAGGTGCTCCAGGCCGCCCAGCTCACCCACGATCGTCGGCATCGCGGTGCCGATGATCATGTTGTCGAGCATCGCGAGCATCATCGCGATCATGAGGGCGAGCAGGACGACCCGCACGCTCCTCGGCTGTTTCCCGGCGTCGGCCCCGGCCGCCGCCTCCGTCTTACCGGCCATCTCTCCTACTCCCCCAGCTACCGCTGTGCCACTTGCCACTTACTTGCCGCCCGGCAAGCTGTCTACACTGGGGAAGGTAGTAGCGTAACTAGCCGGGCGTCAAGTAAGTTTTTCGGAAAGTGCGCGGGGCAGGAGGTGCGTAGGAGGATGGGCGGCACAATGGACGGCACCAAGCAGCAGCGACGCCGCGGGGACACCCGCCAGCGCATCCAGGACGTGGCACTCGAGCTCTTCGCGGAGCAGGGGTACGAGAAGACCTCCCTGCGCGAGATCGCCGAGCGCCTGGACGTCACCAAGGCCGCGCTCTACTACCACTTCAAGACGAAGGAAGAGATCCTCGTCAGCATCTTCGAGGATCTCTCCCGGCCGCTGGAGGACCTGATCGCCTGGGGGCGGGAGCAGCCGCACACCCTGGAGACGAAGCAGGAGATCATCCGCCGCTACAGCCAGGCACTGGCCGGTGCGGCGCCGCTGTTCCGCTTCATGCAGGAGAACCAGGCGACGGTGCGGGACCTGCGCATCGGCGAGCTGTTCAAGACGCGGATGTTCGGCCTGCGCGACATCCTCATGGATCCCGAGGCGGACATGGTCGACCAGGTCCGCTGCATCACCGCGCTGTTCACGCTGCACGCCGGGATGTTCGTGCTCCGGGACCTCGAAGGCGACCCCGAGGAACAGCGTGCTGCCGTTCTCGAGGTCGCCATCGATCTGGTCACCCAGGCCCACCGGGGAGCGGCGGGCGGGCAGTCCCGCTGATCAGACGGTCACGCCCTTGGACTTCAGGAAGGCGACCGGGTCGACGGCCGAGCCGTAGTTCGGGGTCGTCCGGATCTCGAAGTGCAGGTGCGGACCGCTGGAGTTGCCGGTGTTGCCGGACTTGGCGATCGACTGGCCGGTCTTCACGACCTGGCCGATCTTCACGTTGATCTTGGACAGGTGCGCGTACTGGGAGTACGTGCCGTTGCCGTGCTTGATGACGATCGCGTTGCCGTAGGCGGGACCGTCACCGGCGCCGTTGCCGCCGGCCTTGACCACGGTGCCGCCGTGGGCGGCGACGACGTTGGTGCCGATCGGCACGGCGAAGTCCTGGCCGCTGTGCTTGTGCGCCCACATGCCGCCGTTCTGGGCGAAGCTGGCGCTCAGGGTGTACTTCTTGACCGGGTCGACCCAGGATGCGGCCTTCTTCTTGGTGGCCGTCTTCTTGGCGGTGACGGTCTTCTTGGCGCTCGCGGCGGCCTTCTCGGCCTTCGCCGCCTTGGCCTGCGCCGCGGCCTGGGCCTCTACGGCGCTCGCGGCGGCGTTGGTGCTGGAGGCCGCCGTGGTGCCGGTGGCGGCCGCGACCCCGGCTCCCAGTGCGACCGAGGCTCCGAGGCCGGCGGCCATCACCGCGGCGCGGGTGCGGATGGTCGTACGGGAAGAACGGGACGTGACACGCGGGAACATTCGAACCTCATGGGGACGGGTGCAGAGGAATGCCCACCTGCGGGACGCACCAGGCGCTCACCGGGCGGGCTCAACCTTGGTAACCCGCCGACCCCGAACCGCACAAAGGTGTGACCTACGACGCTATTTAGTACTTCAGCGTGAAACTTCATGACTCACACCAGAGCGGCCATTTTGGACAAAACCAGCTCAGAGCCCTGGAAACCCCTCCGCCATCCGCTCCGGTATGTCCGTTTTCGTAGTTCTTGTGGCGGCCACTATTCCCCGTAGTACACGGCAATCGGCCTGTGCGGCACATCACCGGCGGCCATGATCGAAGGGCCGGTGAATGTGACCCGGGCTACTCCCGTCCCGGCTAACCCACCCCCCGCACAAGGGGGTTCACCTAGGCTCGGAGCATGGTCGACGTCACAGCACTCGGGGCCCGGGTCGCCTCCAGCGCGGTCGCACCGCTCGTCCGCCGGCTCTTCGTCCGGGACGGGCCGGGAGCGGGCCTGGTGGACCGGCCGGTGCGGATATCGGCGCTGGTGTCCTTCCGGGGCGAGAAGCGGAGCGTCACGCCCAAGGACGTCGACAAGATCGCCTCGGAGCTGGTCCGCAGGGCGCTGAGCGCGGCAGGCCCCGGCGAGGCGCCCGTCGACGCCGCCGAGGCGACGGCCGTCAAGGACGCCCTGGCCCACACGCTCGCCCGGCTCGGCGAGATCACCGTCGAGGACTACGAGGCCGTCGGACTCGGCCCCGAGCGCTTCGCCCGCGAGCTGGGCGCGGGCGTGCCGCTGGCCCCGTACGGGCTCGGCGAGGGCGGCACGCTGCTGTACGAGCGGCTGCTGCACACCGCCTCGCTGCACATCCTGAACTTCCTCACCCAGCGCTCCACCTACGTGGCCCGCCGGCAGACCGTCCAGAGCCAGCAGCTGGCCCGGCTGGTGCAGGCCGTCGACGTCCTGCTGGAGCGGCTGCCGTCCCAGTCGGCCGAGGACGCCGGGTTCGAGGAGCGGTACGCGGACCACGTCGCCGCCCGGTACGGCACTCTCACCATCTACGGCCTGGACGCCGGGACCCGGGAGTGGCCGCTGGACACGGCGTACCTGAGCCTGGAGGCGACGCGGCCGGGACCGCGCGGCCCCGCCGGCGCCGGACCGCTCCGCCTCTCCGCCGAGCAGGTGCTCGCCGGCCACGACCAGGTGTTCCTGCGCGGCGTCGCCGGCTCCGGCAAGACCACCCTCGTGCAGTGGCTGGCGGTCACCGCCTCCAGCCGGGTCTACGACCACGGGATGCCCCACCTGATCGGGCGGGTGCCGTTCGTGCTGCCGATGCGCCGGATCGTGCGGCCGGGTGCCGAGCTGCCGCTGCCCGGGGACTTCCTCCGCGCGGTCGGCGCCCCCGTGGCGGGCGAGCAGCCGCCCGGCTGGGCCGAGCGCGTCCTGCGGGCCCAGCGCGGGGTCCTGCTGGTCGACGGCATCGACGAGATCGCGGACGACCGCCGTGCCGCCGTCCGCCGCTGGCTGCGCGAACTGGTCCGGGCCTTTCCGGGCAACCTGTGGCTGGTCACCTCGCGCCCCTCGGCCGTACCCCAGGACTGGCTCGCCGCCGAGGGCTTCCACGAACTGGACCTCGCCCGGATGGGGCGTACGGAGGTCGACACCTTCATACGGCGCTGGCACCGGGCCGCCGGTGCCGAGGAGTCGGTCGGCGAGGCGCTGCGCCAGTCCGTGCGCACCACCTCGGAACTGAACCGCCTCGCCACCAACCCCCTCATGTGCGGCATGCTGTGCGCCCTGCACCGGGACCGGCGCGGCTTCCTCCCGCAGGACCGCCGGTCCCTGTACGAGGCGGCGCTGACCATGCTCCTCGAACGCCGGGACCGCGAGCGGGAACTGCACTCCCCCGCCGGGGCCGCGCTGCCGTACGCGACCCAGGTGCAGCTGCTGCAGAAGCTGGCGTGGTGGCTGATCCGCAACGGCCGGGCGGAACTGGACCGCGGCGAGGCACTGCGGATCATCGGCCGCGCCCTGCCCGCGCTGAACCTGGCCGGGGTCGACGACCAGCAGGTCTACGACGCGCTGCTGCTGCGCTCCGGGCTGCTGCGCGAGCCCGCCGAGGGGCGGGTCGACTTCCTGCACCGCACCTTCCAGGACTACCTGGGCGCACGGCTGGCCGTGCAGGAGATGGACTTCGACCTGCTGGTCGACCACGCCCACCGGGACGAGTGGGAGGACGTGATCCTGCTCGCCCTCGCGCACGCCCGGCCCAAGGAGGCGGAGTACATGCTGCGCCGGCTGCTGGAGCCGGGCACCCCGCGCGCCACGCTGCTCGCGGCGGCCGGGCTGCGGTACGCGGCGGAGGTGGAGCCGGGGGTGCGCGAGCGGGTGGAGGAGGGGCTGGCGGCCCTCGTCCCGCCGGCCGGCCTGGAGGCGGCGGTCGAGGTCGCGCAGGCCGGGGGCGACCTGGTGCTGGGCATGCTGCCCGGCCCGGACGGCGTCGACGAGCCGACGGCGTACCTGACCGTGCAGACCGCGATCGAGGTCGGCACCGAGGCGGCGCTGCACTTCCTGAGCCGCTTCCGGGACCACCCCGCCGAGGACGTCCAGCGGGCCCTGGCCGGCGCCTGGGACCGCTTCGACCGGGCCAGGTACGCGCAGGAGATCCTCTCCCACCTGACCTACCAGTCCTACCTCGTGGTGCACACCCCCGAGGACCTGCGCACCCTCGTCCCGCTGGGCGGCTGGCGGCGCCTGACGATCCGCGGCTCCTACCGGGTCGAGGACCTGACCGCCCTGATCGTGCCCGAGCGGCTCACCCACCTGGCACTCGACGCACCGCACCCGGTCGAGGGGCTGTCCTGGCTGTCCGCCTTCCCCCGCCTGAGGTCCCTCTACGTGGGCACGGACGTGGACCGGTCCGTGGCCGGGCAGGTCCCGGCCTGGGTGGAGGAGTTCGAGACCCCGTCGTACGCAGAGCGCACCTACCTATAGGCCTTTAGGGGTAACCCACCTTCATGGATGCCGTCGTCCGCACGCCCTCCCGTCTCGCCGCGCCCCTCGTCCACCGGCTCTTCCGCGACCCCGCCCGGCCACCGGTGTTCTCCGAGCCGGTCCCCGGCCTCGTCACCTGGCGCGGCGCCAGGGCCACGGCCACGGCGGACGACGTCCACCGCACCGCCGCCGACCTGGTGCACCTCGCCGCCGAGCGGCACGCCGCGCCCACCGCCGAACTGGCCCCGGTCGTCGACGTCCTGGCCCGCACCCTGCTCGCCATCGCCGAGGTCGACGTCACCGACGCCGACGCCGTACGGCTGGGCCCGCAGGACTACGCGCGGCGGCTGCGGGGCGCGGTGCAGGGCGCCGACCGGGAGCTGTCGCCGGACGCGGCCTGGTTCCACGACGCGCTGCTGGTCTCGGTGTGCCTGCACGTCCTGCACCACCTGGTGCGGCGCTCCGCCTACCTCCAGCGGCAACTGCCGGGGCGGGCCAGCCGGATCGCCCAGCTGGTCGACCAGGGCGACGCCGAGGCGGCGGCCCGCCAGACCGAACGGCCCGACGAGGACGTGGCGTTCGAGACCGAGTACGCCCGGTGGGTCGCCCGGCGGCACGGCTGGCTGACCATCGTCGGCGTGGACTTCCCCAACGCGCCCGACCGTTGGCCGCTGGAGGAGACCTACCTGAGCCTGGAGGCGGAGGAACGCAGCGGCGGCGTGGCCGGCGCCGAGGACGAGCAGCGCACCGTGCTGCTCGCGGACCGCGCCCTGGTCGACCACGAACGGGTCCTGCTGCGCGGCGGCGCCGGCTCGGGCAAGACGACCCTGGTGCAGTGGCTGGCCGTGGCCGCCGCCCGCGAGGGCTCCCGGGTCCCCTTCGTGCTCCCGGTGCGCCGGTTCGCCCGCGAGGGCTTCCCGGCCCCGGACGACTTCCTGCACGCGGTCCGGCACCCGCTCGCCGACCGGGCTCCGGAGGGCTGGGTGGTGCGCACCCTGCTCGCGGGCCGGGCGCTGCTGCTGGTCGACGGCATCGACGAGGCGCCGGAGAAGACCCGCGGCGAGCTGCGCGACCGGCTCCGCCGGCTGCTGCGCGTCTTCTCCGGCAACGGCTGCCTGGTCACCTCCCGGCCCTCCGCGGTCTCGGACGGCTGGCTGTCGGGGGGCGGCCTCGCCGAGGAGGACTTCGTCGAGCTGTCGCTGGCGCCCATGTCACGGGACCAGGTGACCCGCTTCATCCGGGACTGGCACTCGGCGGCCCGCCTCGACGAGCAGACCCGCTCCCCCGGGCCGCGCGAGCGGGAGCGGGAGCGCCGCACGCTGGACGAGTACGAACAGCGGCTGCTGCACTCCGTACGGATCTACCGCGAGCTGCGCCAGCTCGCCACCAACCCCCTGATGTGCGGCCTGATCTGCGCCCTGAACCGCGACCGGGCGGGCTCCCTGCCCAGCGGCCGCAAGGAGCTGTACGACGCCGCCCTGGAGATGCTGCTCCAGCGCCGCGACCCCGAACGGGACGTGCTGTACGCCGACGACGTGCGGCTCCAGCAGAGCACCCGGGAACGGCTGTTGCAGAAGCTGGCCCACGCCATGCTGGAGCAGGACGCCTCCGAGCTGACCCGCGAGCGGGCGGTCGGCATCCTGGACGCCGCGCTGCCCGCGATGCCCGCCGCCCGCGCCCAGGGGGACGGCGCGACGATCTTCCGCCACCTGCTGCACCGCACCGGCCTGCTGCGCGAACGGTCGGGCGAGTCGGTCGACTTCGTCCACCGCACCTTCCAGGACTACCTGGCCGCCAAGGAGATCGTCGCCCGCGGCCGCTTCCCCACGCTGGTGGACCACGCCCACCAGTCCGAGTGGGAGGAGGTCATCCGCATGGCTGCCGCCCACGCCCGCCCCGAGGAGTGCGCCCAGTTCCTGGAACGGCTGCTGGCGCCCGCCCCCGGGCTGCGCCGCCCGCAGATCAACCACCGGCGGCTGATGGCCGCGGCCTGCCTGGACCACGTCACCGAACTCGATCCGGCCGTCCAGCGCCTCGTCCACGACCGCACCAAGAACCTGGTCCGCCCGACGACGGAGCTGGCCGCCCGGGGCCTCGGCTGGGTCGGCCCCATCGTCCTGGAACTGCTGCCCGACCCGGGCCAGGTCCCCGACGACCGGCAGGCCCTGCTGCTCGCCTGCACCGCGACCCGCGTCCAGGACGACGCCGCCATCGACTACCTGGTCCGGCTGCGCTCCCGGTCCGCGCTGCCGGTGCGCACCGAACTGGCCCGGGGCTGGCGGCACTTCGACACCGAGCGGTACGCCCAGGAGATCATCGCCCACCTGGACCCGGACGGCCTCTACTTCCCGGTCTCCGACACGGCCGAGCTGGCGGCCCTGCGGGAGCTGGGCGGGCGGCCGCGGATCCAGGTGGCCGGGGTGATGCGGGCCGAGGAGCTGCTGGCGGGACTGCTGACCGACCAGCTGACCCACCTGTGGCTGAACGCGGAGCTGCCCGACACGGACGTCTCGTGGCTCGCGGGCTTCCCCCGGCTGCGGGTGCTGCGGGTCAACCCCCGGCTGCCGCGGGTGCGGAACGTGCCGGACGGGGTGGAGATCACGGCGTAGGCGCGGAGGCGGAGGCGGGCACGGAGGCAGAGGTGCGCGCGGATGCGGACGTCGACGCGCAGGTCAGGGCGCTGACTACTGCTCAGTAACCCAATCGTTGCCGTACGGCCACTTGCCGGGGCGAACATGCACGCGACAACTTTGCCGTCAGGCATCCGCGCAGGCATGAGAGGACCCCACCCCCCATGACCGACCAGACCGGACAGACTCCCCGTCGTACGTGGGCGCGTGTCGCCGCGGCGTCCGCCGTCACCGCGGCGGCACTCGTCGCCACGGTCACGCCGTCCGTCGCCGCCCCGGCCGAGACGCGGCCCGCGACGGTGACGGCCGCCGCGACCGCCGACGTCGACTACGACACCTGGCAGCGGGACTGCCGGGCCGTGATGGACGCGGCGCTGCCGTACCTGAAGGACCGGATCGCCGACGCGGCGCCCGGCGAGAAGCAGGCGATCGTCCTCGACATCGACAACACCTCCCTGGAGACCGACTTCGGCTTCAGCTACCCCCAGCCCGCCAACCGTCCGGTCCTGGAGGCCGCCGAGTACGCCCAGGAGCACGGCGTCGCCCTGTTCTTCGTGACCGCCCGCCCCGGCATCATCGAGGCGCCCACCGAGTGGAACCTCGCCCACGCCGGTTACGAGTCCTCCGGTCTCTACGTCCGCGGCTTCCTCGACCTGTTCAAGGACGTCGCCCAGTACAAGACCGAACAGCGGACCGAGATCGAGTCACAGGGCTACACGATCATCGCGAACATCGGCAACAGCGCCACCGACCTGTCGGGCGGCCACGCCGAGCGGACCTTCAAGCTCCCGGACTACGACGGTCAGCTGTCCTGACGCCCGTTAGGCTCCCCTCGTCGACCGACGACCACGGGGGTGGCGCATGGAACCAGCGGTACTCGGCGGAAAGTTGGCCTCCAGCCTGGTCGCCCCGCTGGTGAAGAAGCTGTTCGTTACCGGCGGCCCGGGCGCCGGGCTGGCCGACCGGCCGGTCCGGCTGGACCGCCTGGTCTCCTTCCGGGGCGAGCGGCGCAGGCTGGGCCCGAAGGAGGTACGGGGGCTGGCCGGGAAGCTGGTGGCGGGCTCCCTGGACTCCCCCGGCGAGCCGCCCTTCCCTCTCGATGAGACCGAGGCCGTCACCGACGCCCTGGCGGCGCGGCTCCTCGCCCTGGGCGACCTGGACATGGACGACGTGCAGGCGGTGCGCCTCGGGCACGGCGAGCTGGCCGCCCGGCTGCGCCGGCAGGCGGCCGGGTCCGGAAACGGGCTCTCCACCGACGCCCGCTACTTCCTCGACTCGGCGACCGAATGGGCCTGCCTGCACGTCCTGGAGTTCTTCACCCGGCGCTCCACCTTCGTCGCCCGCACCCTGGTCGCCCAGACCCGGGGCCAGGCCGAGCTGATCGCCAAGGTCGACGAGCTGATCAGCCGCGTCCCCCGGCCGGACGCCCGGGACACGGCGTTCGAACGCCGGTACCTGCCGTACGTCGCGGACCGGCACAACCGCATCACCATCTACGGCATCGACCTGCGCGACTCGCCGGACCGGTGGCCGCTGGAGGTCGCCTACCTGAGCCTGGAGGCGACCGCGGACGGTGATCGGACCGCGCTCCCGGATGAGCCGGCCGATCCGGAACGCACCGTCCGTCTCCCCGCCGAGGCCGCGCTGACCGCCCACGACCGGGTACTGCTGCGCGGCGACGCGGGCTCCGGCAAGACGACGCTGGTGCAGTGGCTGGCGGTGACCGCCGCGCGGGACGGGGACCGGGTCCCGTACGTCCTGCCGCTGCGCACCCTGACCCGTGCGGGCACACTGCCCTCCCCCGCCGCCTTCCTGACCGCCGTCGGCTGCCCGCTCACCCCTCCGGAGGGCTGGGCGGAACGGGTGCTGGGCGCCGGCCGGGGACTGGTCCTCGTCGACGGCCTGGACGAGATCCCGGCCGCGGAACGGCACCGCACCCGCGACTGGCTCCTCGCCCTGATCCGCGCCTTCCCCGGCAACCGCTGGCTGCTCACCTCCCGCCCCACCGCCGTACGCCCCGACTGGCTGGCCGCCGAGGGCTTTTGGGAGCTGTCCCTCACCCCGATGCGGGAGCCCGACGTCGCGACCTTCGTACGGCGCTGGCACGCGGCCGCGGAGGCACCCGAGTTCGAGACCCGGCTGCTGGACTCCCTGCGCACCAAGCGCGACCTGGCCCGGCTCGCCACCAACCCGCTGATGTGCGGCCTGATCTGCGCCCTGCACCGGGAACGCCGGGGCTACCTCCCCACCGGCCGCAAGGAGTTGTACGACGCCGCCCTGACGATGCTGCTCGCCCGCCGGGACCGGGAACGGGGCATGGAGGCGGTGGAGCTGGGCGAGGAGGCCCAACTGGAGCTGCTGCAGCGGCTGGCGTACGCGCTGGTGCTGAGCGGGCGCACCGAGATGGCGATGGAGACGGCCGAGGGCATCGTGGCGCGGGCGCTTCCGTCGGTGGCCTCGGCGGCGGGGCAGGGCGACGCTGCGACGGTCCTGCGGGCGCTGGTCCTGCGCAGCGGGCTGCTGCGGCAGCCCGGGGACGGCACCCTCGACTTCGTCCACCGCACCTTCCAGGACTACCTGGGTGCGCGGTACGCGGTCGAGGAGGGCCACCTCGATGTCATCGCGGGCCACGCGGGCCACACCCAGTGGGAGGACGTCATCCGCATGGCGGTGGCCCATGCCCGCACCGGCGAGCGGGCGATGCTGCTGCGGCGCCTGCTGGCGGAGGACACCCCTCGGCTCACCCTGCTCGGGCTCGCCTGTCTGGAGCACGCGACCGCGCTGGACCCGCTGGTGCGCAAAGAGGTGGAGGCACGAGCGGGGGAACTGGTCCCGCCGGGGTCGAAGAGGGACGCGAGGGCGCTGGCCGAGGCGGGGCCGCTGGTGCTGGAGCTGCTGCCGGGACCCCAGGGGCTGACGGACGCGGAGGCCCACGGCGTGACGGTGACGGCCTCGCTGCTGGCGGCGCACGAACCGGTCGGGGCCCTGGCGGTGCTGCGCCGGTTCCGGGACCATCCCGACCTCGACGTGCGGCGGCAGCTGGCCGGAACCTGGGGCCGGTTCGAGGCACGGGAGTACGCTGCGGCGGTGCTGGACCACCTGGACCGGGCGAACCTCTTCCTGACCTGTACGACTCCGGCGCAGTACGCGGTCCTCGCGGAGATGCGGCCGTGGAGCCGCCTGAGCTTCCGCGGTCCGCACCCGGTGTCCGAGATCGTCGGGGTGCTTGATCCGGGCGTCGTGCGGGAGCTGGCCCTGACCGACAACCCCGAGGTGACCGATCTGGCCGAGCTGGCGCCCCTGCGCTCCCTGCAGCGCCTGCAACTCGTCGGCTGCGGTGCGGCCCGGAATCTCGGCGGACTGGCGGGGCTGCCGATCGAGGAACTGCTCATCAGAAGGATGGGCGACCTGTCTGCTCTGCGTGAGTTGCAGTCGCTCAGTCTGCTGTCCGTCGCGCAGACGCTCCCCGGTTCCCGGCTCACGGACGCCCTCCCCCGGCACGCGCCCTTCGACTTCCTCTACCTCGGGCACACAGCCATCGACGGCACCGGGCTGCGCGGCCTGTCCCACTGGCAGACCCTGACGCGGCTCAGTCTCGCCCCGACCGCCCCGCTCGACGCGGAGGACTGGTCGGAGGTGGCCCGGCTGCCCCTGCTGACGGACCTGCGCCTGAACACGTCGCTGCTTCGCGGCGGCCTCGGACCGGTCACGGTTCTCCCTTCGGTCACCGAGCTGCACGTCGCGGCCTTCGAGGGGGACGAGGACATGTCCACCCTTCCGGTTCGGCTCCCCCGTGTGCGCCAGGTCACCCTGCACACGGCCCCCGGCGCCCGCTTCAACCCCGCCCCCTACGCCGCCCTCTTCCCCGACGCCGAAGTGACCGTGGACGAACGCTGACGCGGCACGGCGAAGGGGGCTGCCCGGGACCGGAGTCCCGGGCAGCCCCCTTCCAGGCTCACCCCCGGAGGGCTACGCCTCCTTGCTCAGGTTCGGGCCCGCGCCGCCGGCCGCCTGCTCGATCGGCGGGACGTCGGGGAGGGCCGACTTCTCCTCACCCCGGAAGGTGAAGGTCTTGGCGTCGCCCTCGCCCTCGGTGTCCACGACCACGATGTGACCGGGACGCAGCTCGCCGAAGAGGATCTTCTCCGACAGCGTGTCCTCGACCTCGCGCTGGATCGTGCGGCGCAGCGGACGCGCGCCCAGCACCGGGTCGTAGCCCTTCTTGGACAGCAGCTCCTTGGCGGACTGGGACAGCTCGATGCCCATGTCCCGGTCCTTGAGGCGCTCGTCCACCTTCTGGATCATCAGGTCGACGATCCGCAGGATGTCGTCCTGGCTGAGCTGCGGGAAGACGACGACGTCGTCGACACGGTTGAGGAACTCGGGCCGGAAGTGCTGCTTCAGCTCGTCCTGGACCTTGTTCTTCATGCGCTCGTAGTTGGACTTCGTGTCACCCGCGGCGGCGAAGCCGAGGTTGAAGCCCTTGGAGATGTCCCGGGTGCCGAGGTTGGTCGTCATGATGATGACCGTGTTCTTGAAGTCCACGACCCGGCCCTGGGAGTCGGTCAGGCGACCGTCCTCCAGGATCTGCAGCAGGCTGTTGAAGATGTCCGGGTGGGCCTTCTCGACCTCGTCGAAGAGGACGACCGAGAACGGCTTGCGGCGGACCTTCTCCGTCAGCTGGCCGCCCTCCTCGTAGCCCACGTAACCGGGGGGCGAACCGAAGAGGCGCGAGACCGTGTGCTTCTCGCTGAACTCCGACATGTCGAGGGAGATCAGCGCGTCCTCGTCCCCGAAGAGGAACTCGGCCAGCGCCTTGGACAGCTCGGTCTTACCGACACCGGACGGACCGGCGAAGATGAACGAGCCACCGGGACGCTTCGGATCCTTCAGACCGGCACGGGTACGGCGGATCGCCTTGGACAGCGCCTTGACGGCGTCGACCTGGCCGATGACCCGCTTGTGGAGCTCGTCCTCCATGCGCAGCAGGCGGGACGACTCCTCCTCCGTGAGCTTGAAGACCGGGATGCCCGTCGCCGTGGCGAGGACCTCGGCGATCAGCTCGCCGTCGACCTCGGCGACGACGTCCATGTCGCCGGCCTTCCACTCCTTCTCCCGCTTGGCCTTGGCGGCCAGGAGCTGCTTCTCCTTGTCGCGCAGGGAGGCGGCCTTCTCGAAGTCCTGCGAGTCGATCGCGGACTCCTTGTCGCGGCGGACGCCGGCGATCTTCTCGTCGAACTCGCGCAGGTCCGGCGGCGCGGTCATCCGGCGGATGCGCATCCGGGAGCCGGCCTCGTCGATCAGGTCGATCGCCTTGTCCGGAAGGAAGCGGTCCGAGATGTAGCGGTCGGCCAGCGTCGCCGCCTGGACCAGGGCCTCGTCCGTGATGGAGACGCGGTGGTGGGCCTCGTAGCGGTCGCGCAGGCCCTTGAGGATCTCGATCGTGTGCGGCAGCGACGGCTCCGCGACCTGGATGGGCTGGAAGCGGCGCTCCAGGGCCGCGTCCTTCTCCAGGTGCTTGCGGTACTCGTCCAGCGTGGTCGCACCGATGGTCTGCAGCTCACCGCGGGCCAGCATCGGCTTGAGGATGCTCGCGGCGTCGATGGCGCCCTCGGCGGCACCCGCACCGACCAGCGTGTGCAGCTCGTCGATGAACAGGATGATGTCGCCGCGGGTGCGGATCTCCTTGAGCACCTTCTTCAGGCGCTCCTCGAAGTCACCGCGGTAGCGGGAGCCGGCGACCAGCGCGCCGAGGTCCAGGGTGTAGAGGTGCTTGTCCTTGAGGGTCTCGGGCACCTCGCCCTTGACGATGGCCTGCGCGAGGCCCTCGACGACGGCGGTCTTGCCGACGCCGGGCTCACCGATGAGCACCGGGTTGTTCTTCGTACGGCGGGACAGCACCTGCATGACCCGCTCGATCTCCTTCTCGCGCCCGATGACCGGGTCGAGCTTGGACTCACGAGCGGCCTGGGTGAGGTTCCGGCCGAACTGGTCGAGGACCAGGGACGTGGAAGGCGTGCCCTCCGCAGGACCGCCGGCGGTGGCGGTCTCCTTGCCCTGGTAGCCGGAGAGCAGCTGGATGACCTGCTGCCGCACCCGGTTCAGATCTGCGCCCAGCTTGACCAGGACCTGGGCGGCGACGCCCTCGCCCTCGCGGATCAGGCCGAGCAGGATGTGCTCCGTACCGATGTAGTTGTGACCCAGCTGGAGGGCCTCGCGGAGCGACAGCTCCAGGACCTTCTTGGCACGGGGGGTGAAGGGGATGTGGCCGGACGGGGCCTGCTGGCCCTGGCCGATGATCTCCTCCACCTGCTGGCGGACCGCCTCGAGCGAAATCCCGAGGCTCTCAAGGGCCTTGGCGGCGACACCCTCACCCTCGTGGATCAGGCCCAGGAGGATGTGCTCGGTGCCGATGTAGTTGTGGTTGAGCATCCGGGCTTCTTCCTGAGCCAGGACGACAACCCGCCGCGCGCGGTCGGTGAACCTCTCGAACATCGTTAATCGCTCCTCAGAGCGGTCAGGCAGTGGGGGGAACTTCCCCTCCCTGTCCTTCCGCAGCTTAGTCCCGCAAGCGGGGACCGCTCATTCCAACTGCCGACACCGTCGATGGCCTCCTGACCCCTGACGCCGACATCTGCCACAACCCGATGGTGCGAGACGATGTTCCCGCAGGCCAGGCACTTACCCCACTCGCCAGTACGCCGATGGCGAACGCGAGACGGCCCGATCTGCATGTCGCCCCCTCCCACTAGGGATGTCTTACCCGCGGGGACGGACACTCCATGCCGCGCGCACCGGTTCCCTCCGCTACGGGCGAACAACCTTGTGCCTCCCCGCACCCCCGCACGCCCCCTCTTCCCGCCCTCTTTCAGCACTCTGCGCATTCGAATCGCCACCCAGCGTAACCCGAGGGCTCTTCGGACGGTTGCACTTGGCATGGTTGGCGCCCCAGACCCGGTCCCCGTCGCTTCCGCGTCTCCTGCCGCTCCGGCAGCTCCCGTCACCTCCGTGTCCCCCGTCGTGCCGTCGCCCCGTCGGCCCACCGGGGACGGCGGCTCGGCGTGCGAGCGGGTGCGGTGGTGGTACGAGAGCGCACTCGGGTGGCCGACCGCGCCCGGGGAACCGGTGCGGCTGCGCACGGGCGTGTGCTTCGACGTCCTGGACGTGCCGGCCGGCGCGGGGTACGCGACGCTGGAGCGGGTGGACCGGGTGAGGTGTGCGGGGCACGCCGGGCGGGGCGGTGCGGGTGCGCCGGTGCCGGGGTTTCCGGTGGCCGTCCAGGGCGAGCGGATGCTGCTGCTCGTGGCGGCCGGTGCCGCGGAGGAGCTGCCCGGGCTGCTGGAGTGGCTGGAGTGGGGTTCACTGGGGCTCGACCTGCGGGCCGTCGGGGCGGGCGGCCTCATGGACGCGCCCCTCGTCCCGCGGCCCGGCCCGGCCGGACCGCCTCCCGGGCTGCCGCCGCGTCCCCCGGAGCGCGACGGCCTGCGAGGGGCCGCCGTCTGGCTGCGACCCCCGGAGCCGGGGTGCGAGGTGGGGTCCTCGCTGCCGGCGCTGTCGGTCCCCGGGTGTACCGGGACCGCCCTCGATCTCGCCCGGCTGGTCCACACGCTGGCCACGCAGTGCCACCGCTTCCGGCTCGCCGCGAGCGGCCCACCGCGGGAGCGGCCCGTGGCGCGGGTCGGATGATCAGCCGTTGGCCTGCTCGTACGCCTCGCGGACCTTCGCGGGGACACGACCGCGGTCGTTGACGTCCCAGCCGTTCTCCTTCGCCCAGGCGCGGATCGCCGCGGTGTCCTGGCTGCCGCCGGAAGCGGCGCGCGCCTTGCCGCGACCGCCCGAGGCACGGCCCCCGGTGCGACGGCCACCCTTCAGGTACGGGTCGAGAAGACCCCGGAGCTTGTCCGCGTTGGCGGTGGTGAGGTCGATCTCGTAGGTCTTGCCGTCCAGTGCGAACGTCACGGTCTCGTCTGCCTCGCCGCCGTCGAGGTCGTCGACAAGAAGGACCTGAACCTTCTGTGCCACCGGATTTCCTTTCATCGATAACTTGGGGGCCGGAGTCCGTCGGCGTCCGCCGTATCGCCGCCCCTTGTTATATGCAGTACTGCAGTACGCCGGAAAGCAAACCGCTTTTGCCGGAAAAACACAAACCCCCGGCGGAGACCGGTAGCCCCACTCCGGGCCGGAAACATGCGCGTTTCGGACATAGGGAACCGGGCGGGAACCCGTGAAGGGCACGTCTCCGGAATAAACCTTGGGCCGCGAAGCGCCACGATGGACTGCCAAGGGAGGCGAAGGGCAGGGAAGGACCGGGACCGGACCGGGAAGGGCAAGGAAGGGTCGGGAAGGGCCGTGGTTGCCTAGCGCTGTCCGGCGATCACAGATGCAGAAGCATCCGGCTGTTGCCCAAGGTGTTCGGTTTCACTCGTTCGAGCCCCAGGAACTCCGCAACACCCTCGTCATAGGAACGCAGCAGCTCCGCGTACACATCGGTGTCGACCGGCGTCTCCCCGATCTCCACGAAGCCGTGCTTGCCGAAGAAGTCCACTTCGAAGGTGAGACAGAAAACGCGGCGAACACCGAGCCAGCGGGCCGTGTCCAGCAACTTCTCCAGCAGCTTGTGGCCGACGCCCGCGCCCTTCAGACCGGGCTTCACCGCGAGAGTCCGCACTTCCGCGAGGTCTTCCCACATCACGTGCAGCGCACCGCAGCCGACCACCTCGGCGTTGTCGTCCCGTTCCGCGACCCAGAACTCCTGGATGCTCTCGTAAAGCGTCACCATCGCTTTGTCGAGCAGGATGCGGTCGCGCACGTACGCGTCGAGGAGCCGGCGTACGTCCGGGACATCCCTGGTGCGGGCGCGCCGGACGCTGATGGCATTTGGCATGGGGGGACGCTATCGCTCGCCGCCCTCCGGTACCGCGCCGGGTCCCGGCGCCGGGGTTTCCGGTCCCTGCACGATGCGGATGGCGTCTCCGAGTGCCTGGCGCTGTTCCTCGCTCATCATGCCGAAGAAGGCGACGAGGGCCGCGGCCGGGTTGTCGCTCTGGGACCAGGCGTCGTTCATGAGGGCGGCCGCGTAGGCGGCGCGAGTGGAGACCGCCTCATATCGATAGGCGCGGCCTTCGGACTCGCGGCGCACCCAGCCCTTCTGATGGAGATTGTCCAAAACGGTCATCACGGTGGTGTACGCGATCGACCGTTCCTGTTGCAGGTCTTCCAGGACTTCTCGAACGGTCACGGGGCGGTTCCACTTCCACACCCTCGTCATGACCGCGTCTTCGAGTTCTCCCAATGGGCGAGGCACGCTTCGAACGATAGTGGGAGATCGGGACGATCGCGTGCCGGACGTGCGCATTCGTCGGAAAACGGGCGCAAAAGGGGCGTACGGCTCCTGGGGTGGGAGCCGTACGCGGGGTCGGCCGTCCGGGTGCGGTCGGCCGTCCGGGGTGCGGTCGGCCGTCCGGGTTCGGTCGGGTCGTTCGGGTGGCGTCAGGCCTTGGGGTGCGGGGACGCCTGCCGGGCGCCCTCCGCCCGCGCGAGGGTGGCGTCGACGACCGCGTCCTCCTTGGCCTTGTTGGCGCCGCCCTGGGTCTTCACGATCACCCGGATCACGCCGATGAAGAAGACGGCCATGACGGCCGGGGGCAGGAGCGCGGAGACGTAGTCCATGGCACCAGGGTAGCCAGGCGCCGTCAGCCGGCCGCGAGGTGGTGCCGGGAGTCCGGGGCGGGTGGCGCCGGCGGGGCCGGTTTGCGGCGCGGGAAGACCTCGCCGGGGGTGGGGACCGGGCGCTTGGGCGTGGCCGGGGCGGCCGGGGCGGGCCGGGGGGACGGTTTCGGGGCGGGCTTGCGCGCGGGGTCCTTGTCCGGCTGCCGGCCGCCGGGGACGGCGTGGAGGCGGGTGCGGGCGGCGGGGAGCGCGGGGTGGCAGCGGGCCAGGAGGGCGGCCGCGGCCGGGTTGCCGCGCAGGGCGCCCAGGGCGGCGAGGTCGTCCGCGCCGGGGCGGTGGCCGGCGCCCAGCGCCTCGTCCAGGAGTGCGAGGTAGCCGGCGGCGGTGCCGGGGAGGGCGGCGCGGTATCGGGCCAGGTCGGCCAGCAGGAAGGTGCGGTGCCGGGCAGCCTCCCGCATCGCCTCGTCCAGCGACTCTGCGAGCTGGAGGCAGTCCTGGGCCTCCTGGGCGGAGGCCGGGCTGGGGTTCAGGGCGAGGGCGAGGGCTCGCCGGAGCACGCGCAGCTCCTGAGCACCGAACGCCATGCCGCCGCGGGGTCCGTAAGGCGTGGGCATGGGGCGACGATACGCGCTAATCAGACAAACCTCGCATAGGGAGCGGGGGTGTGGCGCGTGCGCCCACTCGGATGCGGGGTGCCTCCGGCGGTTGCGCGGGGTGCCTGCGGCGGCCTGTGGGGGGTGGGTGGGGGTGCGCTATGCCTGCGGCGCCTGTGCGGGTTTGGTGGGGGTGCGCGTAGCGCGGTGCGTGGTTTGTGGGTCGGGGCCGCGCCGGGGGGTGTTCGTCCTCGGAACGGCGCGGAATCGGTT
>NZ_JAIOJZ010000064.1 GCF_020404845.1 Streptomyces hyderabadensis
GTTCCCGCACTGGGAGTACGTGCTGCACGAGCTGTTCGGCCGGGTGAAGTCCGTCCAGGCGCTGCGCGGCGTCGAGGCCCGCCGCGAGGTCGGCGCCGTGGATCTCGGCGCCGATGTGCCCGGCGACGGGCCGCACCTCGATGCCCGCCGCCGCGGCCGCGCGTTCGGCCGTGTCGTTCGCCCCCGCCCCGCCGGTCGTCGTGTCCGTTGCCGTGTCGTTCGCGCTCCGGGTCGTCATGCGCAGATCGTGGCAGACCCTCCGCGGCGCCGTCCGGTTGATCACCCAACCCGCCGTGGGCGAGGCTGGACCGGGCGGCACACCGCCGCGCACAGTCGAGGGAAGGTCCCACGGTGATCAGCATCCCGGCGTACACACTCAACGACGGCTCCACCCTCCCCGCCCTGGGCCTGGGCACCTGGCCGATGGGGGACGACGAGGCGGAGCGGGCGGTCCGCGAGGCCCTGGAGGCGGGGTACCGCCTGATCGACACGGCGGCGAACTACCGCAACGAGACCGGCGTCGGCCGCGGCGTGGCCTCCGCCGATCTCCCCCGCCAGGAGATCGTCGTGACCACCAAGCTGCCCGGCCGGCACCACGGCTACGAGGAGACGCTCGCCTCGTTCGAGGAGTCCCGCGCCCGCCTCGGAGTCGAGTACGTCGACCTGTACCTGATCCACTGGCCGCTGCCGCGCGTGGACAAGTACGTCGAGTCCTGGAAGGCCATGGTCAAGCTGCGCGAAGACGGCCTCGTGCGTTCGGTGGGCGTCTCCAACTTCACGGCGGAGCACATCGAGCGGCTGGAGAAGGAGACGGGCGTCCTGCCGTCCGTCAACCAGATCGAGCTGCACCCGCTGTTCCCGCAGGACGAGCTGCGCGCCTACCACGAGCGCAAGGGCATCCGCACCGAGAGCTGGAGCCCACTGGGCCGGGGCAGCGACCTGCTGGACGACCCCGCCGTCGCCGCGGTCGCCGCCGCGCACGGTGTGACGCCCGCCCAGGCGGTCCTGCGCTGGCACACCCAGCTGGGCGCGGTGCCGATCCCGAAGTCCGCGGACCCGGCGAGGCAGCGCGCGAACCTGGACGTCTTCGGCTTCGAGCTGGACGCCGGCCAGATGCGCGCGGTGACGGACCGCGCCCACCGGCGGATCGGCGGCGACCCGGAGGTGCACGAGGAGTTCTGAGCGGGGTACCCGGTCCGGGTCGGCGGGGATCGGACCGCCCGGGAAGGAGCACCAGGTGGACGGCGAGGGCGGCGAGCGGCTTCGGGACTACCACGGCAAGCGGGACTTCGGCCGGACGGGGGAGCCCGCGGGACGGGAGGCACCGGGTGCAGGCGGGGCCGCCGGCGAGGGCGGGGCCGCCGGCGAGGGCCTGGCGCCCCGCTTCGTGGTGCAGATCCACGACGCGAGCACCCTGCACTTCGACTTCCGGCTGCAGGTGGCGGACGTGCTGAAGTCCTGGTCGGTGCCGAAGGGGCCGTCGGCGGACCCGAGCGACAAGCGGCTCGCGGTGCCCACGGAGGACCACCCGCTGGAGTACGAGGAGTTCGAGGGCGTGATCCCGGCGGGTGAGTACGGGGGCGGCACGGTCATCGTGTGGGACCACGGCACCTACGAGCCGCTGAGCCACGACCGCCGGGGCCGGCCGGTCGACTTCGCCGAGTCGCTGGCGCACGGCCACGCCCGGTTCCGGCTGCACGGCGCGAAGCTGCGCGGCGAGTACGCGCTGACGCGGTTCCGCGGCGGCCCGGACGGCGGAGGTACGGACGGCGGAGGCACGGACGCCGCGTGGCTGCTGGTGAAGACGGCCGGCGGCGGACGCGGGCACGGCACCCCGGACCCCCGGCGGGCCCGGTCCGCGCGGACCGGCCGCACGCTGGCGCGGGTGGCGGCCGAGGAGAGTGAGGAGTAGCGGTCGGGGCGGCGGGGACCGGGCGGCCGGTTCACCGGGAGGGCAGGGCCTGTTCGGCCCAGATGGTCTTGCCGGTGTCCGTCTGGCGGCTGCCCCAGCGCTGGGTGAGCTGGGCGACCAGGAGCAGCCCGCGGCCGCCCTCGTCGAAGGCGTGGGCGCGGCGCAGATGGGGCGAGGTGGAGCTGGCGTCGGACACCTCGCAGATGAGGGCGGTGTGCCGGATGAGGCGCAGCTGGATGGGCGGCTCGCCGTACCGGATCGCGTTGGTGACCAGTTCGCTGACGACGAGTTCGGTGACGAAGGCGGTGTCGTCCAGCCCCCACGCCGTCAGCTGTTCGCCGACGGACCGCCTGGTGGCCGCCACTCCCGAGGGGTCGGGCCGGACGTCCCAGGTGCGCACCCGGTCCTCGCCCAGCGCCCGGGTGCGGGCCAGCAGCAGTGCGACGTCGTCGCCGGGCTCCTCGGGCAGCACGGCCTTGAGCACGCCGTCGCACAGCGCGTCGAGCGAGGTCGCGGGAGCGGCCAGCGCCCGGCACAGTTCCGTGGTGGCGTGGTCGACGTCGCGGTCCCGGTCCTCGACCAGCCCGTCCGTGTAGAGGGCGACGACGGAGCCCTCCGGCACCTCCAGCTCCGTCGCCTCGAAGGGCAGTCCGCCGACGCCCAGCGGCGGCCCTGCGGTCATGGCGACGAGGCGGGTCGTGCCGTCGGGCAGCAGGAGGGCGGGCGCGGGGTGGCCGGCGGCGGCCAGGGCCAGCCGGCGGGAGACGGGGTCGTACACGGCGTACAGGCAGGTGGCGCCCAGTTCCGCGATCTCGGTCTCGGCGCCGTCGTTCGCGCCGCCGGCCGCGAGGTGGGTGACCAGGTCGTCGAGGTGGGTGAGGAGTTCGTCGGGGGGCAGATCGACGTCGGCGAGGGTGCGCACGGCCGTGCACAGGCGGCCCATGGTGGCCGTGGACGGGATGCCGTGGCCGACGACGTCGCCGACGACGAGGCCGACGCGGGTGCCGGAGAGCGGGATGACGTCGAACCAGTCGCCGCCGATGCCCGCCGCGGAGGCGGAGGGCAGGTAGCGGTGGGCCACCTCGACCGCGGCCTGTCCGGGCAGGCCCCTGGGCAGCAGGCTGTGCTGGATCGCCAGGGCGGTGGAGCGCTCGCGCGCGAAACGGCGGGCGTTGTCCATGGAGACGGCGGCCCGGGAGACCAGTTCCTCGGCCAGTACGGCGTCCTCCGTGGCGTACGGCTCCCGGGGCGCGGTCCGGGCGGCGAGCGCGACGCCCAGCGTGGTGCCGCGGGCCCGCAGGGGCACGGACAGGGTCGAGCAGACGGCTTCGCGGAACGGGCGGTTGTGCGGGGCCTCGGCCTCGCGGGTCCGCATCCACCGGTCGAACTCCGGGTCGCCGGGGCCGCTGAGGACGACGCGGCCCTCCCGCACCGCCCGGGCCGGCGGGCTGTCGGGCGGGTGGACCTCCGGTCCGCCGAGGTGCACGGCGGGGGTGGGGAAGCCCTCGGTGGCGGAGGCGTGGGCCACCCGGCGCAGTTCGCCGGTTCCGGACGGCACGGCGAGGGGTTCGTCGGTGCCGAGCACCCAGTCGAGCAGGTCGACGCTGGCGAATCCGGCGAACCGGGGCACGAGGAGCCCCACCAGTTCCTCGGCGGTGCGGACCACGTCGAGGGTGCTGCCGACGGCGCCGGCCGCGTTCAGCAGGGCCAGCCGCTCCCGGGCCCGGTGCTGTTCGGTGCTCTCCACGGCCGCCATCGCGACGGCGGTGAGCGTGCCGGCCGCGTCGTGGACCGGCCAGATCTCCACGGTCCAGGCGTGCAGGCAGCTGCCGGCGGGCGCGGGCGCGTAGCTCTCGTACTGGACGGGCTGCCCCCGGTCTGCGACGACCCGCAGGTGGTGCAGGAAGCTCCGGGCGTCGCCCTCGAAGTCGGCCAGCGTGTCGGAGAGGCTGCGGCCGACCAGTTCCTCCGCGGGTCTGCCCAGCATCCGGCAGGCGGTGTCGTTGACGTGCACGAAGCGCAGTTCGGGGTCGAGCACGGACAGGGACAGGGAGGCCTGCCGTACCGCGTCGTCGATCAGGCCGGGCCCGGGGCCGCCGGGCGCGTCGGCGGTCGCCAGGTAGCCGGCCGGTGCGCCGTCGGCGCCCAGCAGTGGGCGGACCCGCAGCCGCAGGCTCACCGGGTGGCCGTCCCGGTGCCGGATCACGGCGGTGCCGGACAGGCCGGGGCCGGCCGGTGCGGTGCCGGACAGGGGGCGGGTGGACACGTCCCGCGCGAGCAGGTCCCGCGCGGGGCGTCCCACGGCCTCCTCGGCCGCGTATCCGGTGAGCCGCCGCGCGCCGTCGCTCCATCCCGTCACCCGTCCGCGGGCGTCGACGATCATCGCGGCGGAGGAATCCTCCATGCCGTCCAGGATCATCCCAGGACGATGCGGTATCAACCGGGGCGGTGCGCGGGTGGGCCCGTCACGGTCGGTGAGCGCGGAGCGCGGCGAGGGCGCGGTCGGCGTGCGCGTTCATCCTGAGTTCGCTGCGGACGACCTCCAGGAGGGTGCGGTCCTGCCCGACGACGAAGGTGACCCGCTTGGTGGGGGCCAGCGCCAGGCCGCGCTTCACCCCGAACCGTTCCCGGACCGTGCCGTCGGTGTCGGACAGCAGCGGCATGCCGAGCGTGTGGCGCACGGCGAACTCCTGCTGCCGCTCGACGGCATCGCCGCTGACGCCGACGGGCCGGGCGCCGACCGCGGCGAACTCGGCGGCCAGGTCGCGGAAGTGGCAGGCCTGTGCGGTGCAGCCGGTGGTCAGGGCGGCGGGGTAGAAGAACAGGACCACGGGGCCGTCGGCCAGCAGTTCGGACAGGCGGCGCGGGGTGCCGGTCTCGTCCGGGAGGGTGAAGTCCGCGACGGTGTCGCCCACGGCGGGGACCCGGCTCACGACCGGCCCTCGCTGCTCCGGGCGACGGCGCGGGCCCACAGCACGAGCGGCACCTGCACGGGCAGCCGTCCCAGGGCGGCCGCCTTCTGCGGGGTGGGGCGGTGCCGCCAGTCCCAGGCCATCTTGACGTTGGCGGGGAACACCCCGACGAAGAAGGCGGCGGCGGTCAGCGCGGCGGCCCTGCGGGTGCGCGGCAGGGCGAGTCCGGCGGCCAGCCCCAGTTCGGCGACGCCGCTGGCGCGCGTCCACGCCCGGGGTGTGCCCGGCAGGGAGCGCGGCACGATGGCGTCGAAGGGGCGGGGCCGGGTGAGATGGGCGACGCCCGCGGTGGCCAGCAGGCCGGCGAGCAGCAGGGGTGAGCGTTCGGACCGTGGCACGGTTCCTCCTCGGGGGGCCTGGCGCGCGATATTACTCGACGGTAGGGGGCGGGTGGCCGTGGGGCCGGGTCCGGCACGCCCTCGCCCCCCTCAGTGCCCTCGGGCGCCGCCGCGACGTGGCGGGGATTCGGCACAAGTCGGCAGGTTGCCGAAAGCGGGCCAGGTCCGGTGGGCGTGACGATCGACGGGTGACCCTCACTCGCAACCGCCCCGTCGTCCTGCTGTCCCTCGGCCACGCCTGTGTCGACGTCTACCAGGGCACCGTGGCCGCTCTGGTGCCGTACTTCGTCGCCGAGCGGGCGTACGGCTACGCCGCCGCGTCGGGCGTCGTCCTGGCCGCGTCACTGCTGTCGTCGCTGGTGCAGCCGCTGTTCGGGGCGCTCACCGACCGGTGGGCGCTGCCGTGGCTGCTGCCGCTGAGCACACTGACCGCGGGGGCGGGCGTCGCCCTCGGCGGCCTCGCCGGCTCCTACCCGCTCACCCTCGCGGCCGTCGCGGCGGGTGGCGCCGGGGTCGCCGCGTATCACCCGGAGGCGGCGAGGGCGGCGCGGGAGGCCGCGCGGGGCAGCCACACGGCGATGGGGTGGTTCTCCCTGGGTGGCAACGTCGGCTTCGCGCTGGCGCCGCCGCTGGTGTGGGCCGTCGTGGGCGGCGGTGGGCTCGGTGCGTCCTGGCTGCTGGTGCTGCCCGCGGTGGCGGGGGCCGTGCTGTGCGCGGCGGCGGTGCGTTCGGCCGGGGCGGTCCGCGCGGCGGGCGGCCGCACGGCGGTGCCGGAGGCGACCGACGACTGGCCGTCGTTCCTGCGGCTGACCGGCGCCGTCGTGTGCCGTTCGGTCGTCTTCGTCGGCCTGAGCACGTTCGTGTCGCTGTACGTCCGGGAGCGGGTGGGCGGCGGCGGTGCGGCCGGGACGGCGGCGCTGTTCGTGCTCTACCTGGGCGGCGCGGTGGGCACGGTCGCCGGGGGCCGGCTCGCGGACCGGTACGGGCGGCTGAAGGTGGTACGGCGGTCGTACGTCCTGACGGTCCTCGCGGTGGCCGGGGTCGTCCTGGTGCCCGGTCCCGCGGTGTACCTGTGCGTCGCCCTCACGTCGGCGGGGCTGTACGTGCCGTTCTCGCTGCACATCACGCTGGGCCAGGACTACCTGCCGCGCCGGGTGGGCACGGCGAGCGGCGTCACGCTGGGGCTGGCGGTGAGCGTGGGCGGTCTCGCCGCCCCGGCGCTGGGCGCGCTGGCCGACGCGACCTCGCTGCGGGCGGCCCTGCTGCCGCTGGTGGCGCTGCCCGCCGTGGGCCGGCTGCTCCTGTGCGGCCTGCGCGAACCGGCCGTGCCCCCGGCGTCGCCCGCCGTGGTGTCGCCCCCGGCACCCGACGCCGACGTGCGCTGACCGCCGCCTGTCACCCCCGGCTCCGGCCGGCCCGCGGTGCCCCGCGCCCCACCGCACTCCCACCGGGACACCACCGCCCCACACGACCCGACCGCCCGCCGAGCACCCCGAAGCACCGTCCCGCCCCCCACCAGCACGGGCCCCGGCAGGCACCCCGCCCCACCAGGCCCGGCTCCGCACCCACGGGCACGGCATACCCCGCGCCCCACCGCACTCCCCCCGGGACACCGCCACCCCACACGACCCGACCGCCACCGCCGAGCACCCCGAAGCACCGTCCCGACCCCCGCCGGCACGGGCCCCGGCAGACGCCCCGCCCCACCAGACCCGGCTCCGCACCCGCGGGCACGACATCCCCCATGACTGACACACCACCCGACCGCCACCGTCGGGAATCCGGGACCGTTTCCGGCCCCTGCGGCACGGGTCCCGGCACAGCCGGGAGCCCCCGCCCGCACGCGGAGCCTCCCGCACCCGCGGGGACGGCACCACCCCGGCCCACACGGCCCCGCCTCGCCGCCCGCACCCCGCCTGGAACCGTTCCGCCCCCGGCCGCCCGGTTCCCGGCAGCAAGGCGCGCCCGTCACAGTCGGGAGCCGCGGCGCTCCCCCCGCAGGAGCCAGGCGAGGTAGGCGCCGCCCGCCACGCCGGTCACCACGCCCACCGGCAGCAGGGCGGATCCGGTCAGCCGCTGGGTGGTCAGGTCCGCGGCGGCCACCAGGAACGCGCCCGTCCACCCGGCGGCCAGAACACCCGGGCCGGCGGCGCGGGTGACCCTGCGGGCGAGCTGCGGGGCGGCCATCGCCACGAACGGGATGGGACCGGCCGCCGCGACGGCCATCGCGGTCAGTCCCGTCCCGGCGCTCAGCAGGACCAGACGGCTGCGTTCGGGCGGGACCCCGAGCGCGGCGGCGGTGTCGTCGCCCATCTCCAGCATGGTCAGCCGCCGCCCGTACACCAGGACGACCGGGACCAGTACCACCAGGCCCAGCGCCGCGATCCGCACGTCGGCCCAGTCGCGGGCGTTGAGCGAGCCGACCATCCAGCTCGCGGCCTGCGCCGCCTTGCCGATGTCGGCGCGCACGTAGAGGAAGCTGGTCGCCGAGCCGAGCACGGCGGAGGCGCCGATGCCGACGAGGACCAGCCGGTAGCCGTGCACGCCCCGTTTCCACGCCAGCAGGTAGACGGCGACCGCGGTGGCCAGCCCGCCGCACACCGCGCCCAGCGCCGTCTGTGCCGCGCCGGCGTCGAGGAGGATGATCGCGACGAGAGCCCCGGCCGACGCGCCGTTGCCGAAGCCGATGATGTCGGGGCTGCCGAGCGGGTTGCGGGTCAGCGACTGGAACACCGCACCCGCCATGCCCATGCCGAAGCCGACCAGCGCGGCCACCAGGGCCCGTGGCAGCCGCAGGTCGAGCACCACGAATCCGGCGCCCGGCGGACCGTCCCCGGCCAGGGTGCGCAGTACCTCGGCCGGGGACAGTGCGTAGGTCCCGGTGCCGATGGCGAGCACCATGGCGCACGCCGTGAGCGCGGCGAGCGCGGCGCAGACCAGCAGGGCGCGGACGTCGTAGCGCAGCGACCAGCGTCCGGCGCGCAGGAGTCCGGGCCGCACGGCGGCGCGGGCCCCGGTGCCGTCCGGATCCGGCGCGGCGGCGCTGCGGCGCCCGGTGCCGTCCTTCACGGTGCTCACAGCTGGGCCACCTTCCGCCGGCGGACGAGGTGGATGAACAGGAGTCCGCCGAGGAACGCGGTGACCGTGCCGACCTCGATCTCGGACGGCGGCACCACGACCCGTCCGATCACGTCGGAGACGAGCAGCAGCACCGGCGCGTACAGGGCGCAGTAGGGGAACATCCAGCGCGGGTCGGGGCCGCAGAAGGCGCGGGCGGCGTGCGGGATCATCAGGCCGACGAAGCCGATCGGTCCGCACACGGCGGTGGCGCCGCCGCACAGCAGCGTGATGGCGACGACGGACAGCACCCGCACCCGCCGCACCCGGGTGCCCAGCGCCAGCGCGTGGTCCTCGCCGAGGGCGAGCGCGCCGAGCGGCCGGGCCAGCGCCAGGGCGAGCAGCGCACCGGCCACGAGCAGCGGCGCGACGGTGAGCAGCAGGGACACCTCGCGTTTGGCGAGGGTGCCGACCGACCAGTACCGCATCTCGTCGAGGGTGCTCAGGTGCCACAGCGACAGGCCGTTGACGTAGCCGAACAGGGCGGCGTTGACGGCGGTTCCGGCCAGGGCGAGCCGCACCGGTGTGGCCCACCGGCCGCCGCCGAGGGCGTGGACGGCCGTGGCGGCGAGGGCCGCTCCGGCCAGGGCGAACCACAGGTACCCGGTGAACGACGTGATGCCGAGGACGCCGATCGCGGTGACGACGGCCGCGGACGCGCCCGCGTTCACGCCGAGCAGCCCGGGGTCGGCGAGCGGGTTGCGGGTCAGGGTCTGCATGACCGCGCCGCCGAGTCCCAGCGCGCTGCCGACGGCGGCGCCGACGAGGGTGCGCGGCAGCCTCAGGTCGCGCACGATCGCGTCGTTCTCCGTGCCGGACGGGCCGGTCAGCGCCGACCAGACCTGGTCGAGGGGGATCTGCTTGGCGCCCACGGCCAGGGAGAGGGCGGCGGCCACCACCAACAGGACGACACCGAGGAGCAGTCCGGCCGTGCGCAGGGAGCCCCTGGGGCGGGGCTGTTTCGCGCCGGGCGCGGGTCCCGGCGGCGCGGGATCGGCCGGATGTGCTGTACATGTTCCGATGGACATGTGCTTAGCTTAGGCTAGCCTTACCTTAGCTGTTGACGATTTCGTCGGCAGTGCCTGGCCCTGCCCTGCCCGCCTGCCCGGCCCTCCGACCAGAGGTTCACGGAGAACACCGATGACCACCCTCCCCCGCCCCGCCTCCCCCGGCGCCGCCGCGCCGGACGTCCGCCCCGTCCGGGTCACGGGCCCGCGCGTGGCACGCCTTCTGGAGGAGACCGAGGGGGCCGACGAGGCGCGGCGGACGGCGTCTGCGGCCGCCTTCTGGAGCGAGGTGGAGCACCTGGGCAGCCCGCTCGTCGAGGAACTCGACGGTCAGCCGCACCACCGGGCGGTCACCTTCCTGTGGCGCGGCCACCGCGCCACCCGCCGGGTCCTGCTGTGCGGCAACCGCATCACCGACCGCGACCGGCTGGCCGGTTCGCTCCTGGAACGGGTGCCCGGCACCGACGTCTGGCGCCTGGGTCTGCGGCTGCGCTCCGACCACCGCGGTTCCTACCGGCTGGCCGCCGACCTCTCGCTGGGGGACGCGCCCGCCGACCCCGCGGCCCTCCAGCAGCGGCTGCGCTCACTGTCCGCGCACGCCGCGGCCGATCCCCTCAACCGCCGTACGATCGCGACCCGTTGGCAGTCCGCCGACAGCTCGGTCTTCGCCCTGCCCGACGCCCCGGCGCAGCCGTGGGCCGGGCGCCGGGGGACGGTCCCGGCGGGGCGGGTGGAGCGGCACCGGGTGCCGGGCGCGGACCCGTTCGGCGACCGGGACGTCTGGGTCTATCTGCCGCCGGGCAGCGACCGGGCCCCGGCCGCCTCGCTGCCGGTCGCGGTGGTGTGCGACGGCGACATGTGGCTCGGGCGGCTCGGTCTCGGCGACACGCTGGACGCGCTGATCGCGGACGGTGCGCTGCCGCCCCTCGTGGTGGTGGCGCCGGACGCCGTGGACCGGCGCACCCGGTGGCGCGACCTCGGCTGCCGGGACCCGTTCGTCGCCTTCCTGGCCGACGCGCTGCTGCCGTGGGCGGCCGGGCGCTGGCCGCTGACCACCGACCCGCGCCGGACCGTGGTCGCCGGGCAGAGCCTCGGGGCCATGACGGCGCTCCACGCGGGGCGGCTGCGCCCGGACCGCTTCGGCAACGTCCTCGCCCAGTCCGCCTCCCTGTGGTGGCGCCCCGGCCTGCCGCCACCGGGCGCGGCCAAACCACCGGTGCAAGGCACCCCGTGGCTGGTCGGCCGCTACGCCGCCGGCCCGGCCGCGCCCCTGACGGTCCATCTGGACGTCGGCCTGCACGAGGGCGCCATGGTCGGGCACACCCTCGACCTCTACGACACCCTGCGCGCGACGGGGCACCGGGTCACCCGCGACACGTACAACGGCGGCCACGACTACGCCTGCTGGCACGGGGCCCTGGCCAGCGGCCTGGTGCGCCTGCTGGGCGCGGGCGGCACCGCCCCCGCCCCCTGAACCCCTCACCTTTCCATTCCTTCATCGCCTGCATCCCCTGCATCCCCTTCATTCCAAGGAGTCCCTTTCCCATGTCGTTCGCACGTGCTCCCCGCAGAACCGTCATGACCTCCGCCGCAGCCGTCGTGGCGGGAGCGCTGCTGCTCACCGGCTGCGGTGACGAGGACGGCGGCAGCGACAGCGCGGGCGGCCAGGCGTCGAGCACCCGTCACGTCACCGACGCCACGGGTCGTCAGGTCGAGGTGCCGGCCGCGCCCAAGAAGGTCGTCACCCTGAGCGAGCCCACCCTCGACGCCGCCCTGGCGCTCGGCGTCGAACCGGTCGGCGCGACCGCGGGACGCGGCCAGAAGGGGGTCTCCACCTACCTGGCCGGCAAGGCGGGCAAGGCGGAGGTCGTCGCCACCGTCGCCGAGGCCGACATGGAGAAGCTCGCCGCGCTCCAGCCCGACCTGATCCTCCTCGACGAGACCACGGCGGTGAAGAAGGAGGTCTCCAAGCTGGAGTCCATAGCTCCGACCGTGGTCACCGCCAAGCTCAACGAGGACTGGAAGAAGGCGTTCACCGCCACGGCCGACGCCCTGAACCAGAAGGCGCAGGCGGAGAAGCTGCTGAGCGGCTTCGACGCCGACGTGGCCGCCACCAAGGGCAAGCTGGGCGACAACGCGGGCGCGGTCGTCAGCGTGGTGCGCTGGCAGAACAAGGCGCCGTCCGCGGTCGGCCGGGGCGTGGGCCACGTGGGCGCCACCCTCACCGCGCTCGGCCTGGACCGCCCGAAGGACCAGCAGGGCGTCGGCACCGGCCACAGCGAGCCGGTCAGCCTGGAGAAGCTCTCCACCATCGACGGCGACTGGCTGTTCTTCGGCACCCTCGGCGAGCAGGCCGACGGCGAGAAGGCGTACGCCGAGGCGAAGAAGGTGCCCAACTTCGGCAGGCTGAAGGCCGAGCGGGAGGGCCACGTCGTGGTCGTCCAGGGTTCGGCCTGGAACAGCGCGGGCGGACCGCTCGCGGCGCGGATCGTCCTGGACGACCTGACCGCGGCGCTCGCCTCGTGAGCGCCGCACTCGACGGCCGGCTCGCCCTCGTGACGGGGGCGGGCCGGGGCATCGGCGCGGCGGTCGTCACCGCGCTCGTCCACGAGGGCGCCCGCGTGGTCGCCACCGACCGCGCGCCCGAGGGCGTCGAGCGGCTCGCCGCCGAGCACGGCGACGGCCGGATCACCGCCCGCCCCCTCGACGTCACCGACGCCGACGCGGTGGAGCGGCTGGTCGACGACACCGAGCGCGCCCTCGGCCCGCTGGACGTCGCCGTCAACGTGGCCGGGATCCTGCGCCCGTCGGCCGTCGTGGACCTGACCGACGAGGACTGGGCGGCCACGTTCGCCGTCAACTCCACCGGTGTCCTGAACGTCTCGCGCGCCGCGGCCCGCCGGATGACCGGACGCGGCCGGGGCAGCATCGTCACGGTCGCCTCCAACGCGGCGGGTGTCCCGCGTACCGGCCTGGCCGCCTACGCCGCCTCCAAGGCCGCCGCCGTCATGTTCACCAAGTGCCTCGGCCTGGAGGTGGCCGGGCGGGGCGTGCGCTGCAACACGGTCTCCCCCGGCTCCACCCTCACCGACATGCAGCGCGCCCTGTGGACGGCCGGTGACGAGACGGCCGCCGCGCGGCGCGTGGTCGACGGAGACCTCGCCGCGTACCGCACGGGCATCCCGCTGGGCCGGATCGCCGACCCCGCCGACATCGCCGACGCGGTCGTCTTCCTGGCCTCCGACCGCGCCCGGCACATCACGATGCACGACCTGTACGTCGACGGCGGCGCCACCCTGCGGGCATGACCCGGCCGCCCGCTCACGGGACGCGCACGCCACCCCCACTGGAGACAGCCATGTCCCTTTCCCTGCACACGCCCCCGCCCGCCGCCGCACCGGCCGAGCCCGGCGCGGCCACCGCCCTCCTGGAGTCCTACCGGCCCGCCACCGACCGCTTCCTCGCCACCCCGCACCGCACCCTCCTGGGCCGCGGGACTGCCGCCGCGGTACCCCACGACTCCCGCCCCGCCGCCGTCCGGGTGCGCGAGGTGCTGGGCGCGGCACGCCGGGCGGGCACCCCCGCCCCGGTGGTCGTGGGCGCCCTGCCCTTCGCGCCCCACGCCCCGGCCGCGCTCGCCGTGCCCCACTCGGTGCGCTGGGCGCCGCCGCTGCGCGAGGACCCGCTGATCGCCCTGCCCGTCCCCGCCGACGCGGAGCGGCCCCGGTGGCGGGTGCGGGAGGTACCGGCGCCCGAGCGGTACGGGGAGGCGGTCGCGGCGGCGGTGGCGCGGATGCGGGCCGGCGAGTTCGACAAGGTGGTGCTCGCCCGGACCCTGGAGCTGACCTCGGCGCGCGAACCCGACCTGCCCGCCATGCTGCGCCGCCTGGCCCGCCGCGACCCGGCCGGCCACACCTTCGCCGTGCCGACCGGCCCCGGCCGCACCCTGATCGGCGCCAGCCCCGAACTGCTCGTCGCCCGGCGGGGCGGCCGGCTGACCGCCAACCCGCTCGCGGGCTCGGCACCGCGCAGCGCGGACCTGGCCGAGGACGTGCGCCGCGCGGCCGCCCTGCTGGAGTCGGCCAAGGACCTGCACGAGCACGCCGTCGTCGTGGCCGCCGTAAGGGAGGCGCTCGCGCCGTACTGCACGGTCCTGGAGGTGCCCGAGCGGCCCACCCTGGTGCGTACGGCGGCGATGTGGCACCTGTCGACCACGGTCACCGGTGAACTCGCCGACGCCGGGACGACCGCGCTGGACCTGGCGGGCGCGCTGCACCCCACCCCGGCGGTGTGCGGCACCCCGACCGAGGCGGCCCGGGCGGTGATCGCCGCGTCCGAACCCTTCGACCGGGGCGCGTACACCGGCATGGTCGGCTGGCAGGACGCCGACGGCGACGGCGAGTGGGTCGTGACCATCCGCTGCGCCGAGGCCGAGGGGCACACGCTCAGGCTGTTCGCCGGCGCCGGGGTGGTGGCCGCCTCCACGCCGGAGGCCGAGACGGCGGAGACCGCCGCCAAGTTCCGTACCTTCCTGGACGCGGTGGGAGCGGCGCTGTGACCCTCACCCCGGGCGTGGACGCGCCCACCTGGCCGGACGAGTTCGCCGCACGCTACCGAGCCGCCGGGCACTGGCGCGGCGAGACCTTCGGCGGCATGCTGCGCGAGCGCGCCGAAGCGCACCCCGACCGGATCGCCCTGGTGGATCCGGCCCCCGAGCGGCGCACCTGGACCTACCGGGAGCTGGACGAGCGGGCCGACCGGCTCGCCGCCGGGTTCCTCGCCCGCGGCATCCGCAAGGGCGACCGGGTCGTCGTCCAGCTGCCCAACGTCGGCGAGTTCGCCGAGGTGGTCTTCGCCCTGTTCCGCATCGGCGCGCTGCCGGTGTACGCGCTGCCCGCGCACCGGGACACGGAGATCGCCCACTTCTGCTCCTGCACCGAGGCCGTCGCCTACGTCGTCCCCGACCTGCACGCGGGCTACGACCACCGCGCCCTCGCCTCCCGCGTGCGGGATGCGGTGCCGGGACTGCGGCACGTGTTCGTGGCGGGCGACCCCGGCGAGCACACCGCGCTGGCGGACGTGCCGTGCGAGCCGTCCGGTCCGTTCGACGGGCCCGAGCCGCACGAGCTGGCGTTCCTGCAGCTGTCGGGCGGGACGACGGGCGTGTCCAAGCTGATTCCGCGCACCCACGACGACTACCTGTACTCGCTGCGGGGCTCCGACGAGATCTGCGGCGTGGACGGCGGCACCCGCTTCCTCGTCGTGCTGCCCGCCGCGCACAACTTCCCGATGAGTTCCCCCGGCTGGCTGGGCGCGCTGTACGCGGGCGGCACGGTGGTGCTGTGCCCGAAGCCCGACCCGGACACCGCGTTCCCGCTGATCGCCCGGGAGCGGATCACCATGACGGGGCTGGTGCCGCCGCTGGCGCTGGTGTGGACGCAGGCCGCGACCGAGACGGCGCACGACCTGTCCAGCCTGGAGCTGGTGCTCGTCGGCGGCGCCAAGTACAGCGAGCAGGCGGCCCGCCGGCTGGAACCGGCGCTGGGCTGCCGGCTGATGCAGGTCTTCGGGATGGCGGAGGGCCTGGTCAACTACACGCGGCTGGACGACGACACCGAGACCGTCGTCACCACCCAGGGGCGGCCGATCTCCCCCGACGACGAGATCCGGGTCGTCGACGACGCCGACCGGGACGTCCCCGACGGGGAGTTCGGGCACCTGCTCACCCGCGGCCCGTACACGATCCGCGGCTACTGGCGGGCCCCGGAGCACAACCGCCGGGCGTTCACCGGGGACGGCTTCTACCGCACCGGTGACATCGTGCGCCGCACCCCGGCCGGTCACCTCGTGGTGGAGGGCCGGGCCAAGGACCAGATCAACCGCGGCGGCGAGAAGATCGCGCCCGAGGAGGTGGAGAACGTCGTCCTCGGCCACCCGTCCGTGCACGACGTGTCGGTGGTCGCGGTGCCCGACGACTACCTGGGCGAACGCTCCCTGGCCTATGTGATCCTGCGCCCGGGCGCCGGGCCGCTGCGGCCGGTGGAGATCAAGCGGTTCGTGCGCGAGCGCGGCATCGCCGCCTACAAGGTGCCCGACCTCGTCGAGTTCGTCGACACCTTCCCGCAGACCGGCATCGGCAAGATCAGCAAGAAGCAGCTGCGCTCCGCCGCCGGCGAGTCCGACCCCGAGAGGCCCTCCCCCATGGCCCTGCCCGCCGTCGCCCCCTATCCGCTGCCCGCGGCGGACGAACTCCCCGCCAACCGCGTGTCGTGGACCGTGGATCCCGCGCGGGCCGTCCTGCTCGTGCACGATCTCCAGCAGCACTTCCTGTCCGCCTTCCCGGCCGGTGAACAGCCCCTGACCGGCATGCTCGGCAACACGGCCCGCCTGCTGAAGGAGTACCGCCGGCTCGGCGTCCCGGTCGTCTACTCCGCCCAGCGCGGCGGCCAGACGCCCGAGGAGCGCGGCCTCCAGCTCGACTTCTGGGGCCCCGGCGTCGCAGACGACCCCGAGAAGCTCGCCGTGCCCGAGGCGGTGGCGCCCGAGGACGGGGACACGGTGCTCACCAAGTGGAAGTACAGCGCCTTCGTCCGCACGGGCCTGGCGGACCTGTTGCGCGGGACGGGGCGCGACCAGCTGGTGATCGTCGGCGTGTACGCGCACATCGGTGTGCTGATGACCGCCGCCGACGCCTGGCAGCGGGACCTCAGGGCGTTCGTGGTCGCCGACGCCGTCGCCGACTTCTCCCGCGAGGACCACGACCTGGCACTGCGCTGGGCCGCCGGCCGCTGCGCGGTCGTCACCACCACCGACGCACTCCTGAAGGAGGTCTGAGCCGTGGCATCCACCCCGCTGACCGTGGCACGGATCCGGGCCGACGTCGCCGACTGCCTCGGCGAGGACCCGGCGGACATACCCGTCGACGAGAACCTGGTCGACTACGGCCTCGACTCGGTCCGCATCATGACGCTGCTGGAGGGCTGGCGCCGCGAGCACGCGGTCACGGCCGGTTTCGCGGACCTCGCCGAGCGGCCGGCCATCGCGGCCTGGGCCCCGCTGCTGGGGGCCGCATGACGTCCCTGCCCCTGACGTCCCCGGACCCGGCGTCCCCGGACCTGACCTCCCTGCCGCTGACGGCCGCCCAGTCGGGCATGTGGTTCGCCCAGGCCCTGGACCCGCTCAGCCCGGCGCAGAACACCGCGGAGTGCCTGGAGATCGACGGACCGCTCGACGCGGAGCTGTTCGCCGCCGCACTGCGCCGGGTGGCCTCGGAAGCCGAGGCGCTGCGCGTGGTCCGCGTCGAGGACACGCCCGAGGGGCCCCGCCAGTACGTCGCCGACCGCATCGAACTGCCGCTGACCGTAAGGGAGTCGGGCACCGACGCGGAGGCTCGGGCGTGGATGCGGGCCGACCTGGCCGAGCCCTTCGACCTGGCGCACGGACCGCTGTTCCGGCACGCCCTGTTCCGCGTCGGACCGGACCGCTGGCTGTGGTACCAGCGCATCCACCACCTCGTGATGGACGGCTACGGCTACTCCCTGCTGGTGCGCCGCACCGCCGAGGTGTACTCGGCGCTGGTCCGCGGCGCCGGACCCGCCCCGGGCCCCTTCGGCACCCTCGCCGAGCTGGTCGCCGACGACACCGCCTACCGCGCCTCACCGGCCTTCGATGCGGACCGCGCCCACTGGGCCGGCGCGTTCGCCGACCGCCCGCAGGCACCCCGGCTCGCGGGGCGCGGGGCGCTGCCCTCCCGCACGTTCCTGCGCCGCGGCGCCCAGCTGTCGCCCGAGGCCACCCGGCGCCTGCGGGACCTGGCCGGCCGGCTGCGCGCGACCTGGCCCGACGTGCTGATCGCCGCGCAGGCGCTCTACACCTCCCGCGTCACCGCACGAGGGGACGTGGTGCTGGGCCTGCCGATGATGGGCCGCATGGGCTCGGTGGCCCTGCGGGTGCCCGGCATGGTGATGAACGTGCTGCCGCTCCGGCTCGCCGTCTCTCCCGAAGCGACCTTCGCCGAGCTGGTGCGGCAGGTGGTGCTCGGCATCCGCGAGGCGCGGCGCCACCAGCGCTACCGCTACGAGGACATCCGCCGCGACCTGGGGCTGCTCGGCGAGAGCCGCGCCCTGGTCGGCCCGCTCGTCAACGTCATGCCCTTCGACTACGGCGTGGACTTCGCGGGCGCCCCCGCCCGGGCCCGGAACCTGTCCGCGGGCCCCGTGGACGACCTGACGGTCAACATCCACGACCGCGCCGACGGCCGCGGCCTGCACATCGACCACGACGGCAACCCGGCCCTGTACGACGACGGCGACCTCGCCGCGCACCAGGACCGCTTCCTGCACCTGGTGGACCGGCTCACCGACACGGACCCGCACCTCCCGCTCGCCGTGCACGGCATGGCCACCGGGCCCGAACGCGCCCTGGTGCTGGAGGAGTTCAACCGCACCGACCGCGCCGTGCCCCCGACCACACTGATCGGGCCGATCGAGGCGCAGGCGGCCCGCACCCCGGACGCCACCGCCCTGGTGACCGGCGACACCGTCCTGACCTACGGGCAGCTCAACACCCGCGCCAACCGGCTCGCCCGGCACCTGCGCTCCCTGGGCGCCGGGCCCGGCGCGGTGGTCGCCGTCTCAGTCCCGCGCTCCGCCGAGCTGGTCGTGACCCTGCTCGCGGTACTGAAGGCGGGGGCGGCCTACCTGCCCCTGGACCCGGACTACCCGGCGCCGCGGCTGACGTACATGCTTCAGGACGCGGCGCCGGTCTGCGCCGTCACCGACCGCGCCGGGCGCCTCCCGGACGGCACGGGCACCGAGCTGGTGGTCCTGGAGGGCCTGGACGTGTCGGCGCAGCCGTGGACGAACCCGCCGCGGGCGCTCACCCCGGCCCACCCCGCGTACGTCATCTACACGTCCGGTTCCACGGGCCGCCCCAAGGGCGTGGTCGTCCCGCACCGGGCGGTCGACAACCGGCTGCGGTGGATGCAGCACGCGTACGGGCTGACCGCCGGGGACCGGGTGCTGCAGAAGACGCCCTCGTCGTTCGACGTGTCGGTGTGGGAGTTCTTCTGGCCGCTGCGGGAGGGCGCGGCGCTGGTCGTCGCCGAACCGGGCGGGCACAAGGACCCGGTGTACCTGGCCCGGACGATCCGCGAACAGGCGGTCACCACCTGCCACTTCGTGCCCTCGATGCTCCAGGTGTTCCTCGCCGCCCCGGAGGCCGCCGGGTGCGGGGCGGTGCTGCGCAGGGTGTTCTGCAGCGGCGAGGCGCTGCCCCGCGAGACCGCGCGGGCCTTCGCGCACACCCTGCCGGACGTGGAGCTGCACAACCTGTACGGGCCGACGGAGGCCGCCGTCGACGTCACGTACCACGCCTGCGACCCTGCCCAGGCGGGCCCGGTGCCGATCGGCCGGCCGGTGTGGAACACCCGTCTGTACGTGCTGGACGCCGCGCTCCAGCCGTGCCCGCCCGGCGTGCCCGGGGAGCTGTACCTGGCGGGCGTGCAGCTGGCCGACGGGTACCTGGGCCGGCCGGAGCTGACGGCGTCCCGGTTCGTGTGCGACCCGTTCAGTCCGGCCGGCGCCAGGATGTACCGGACCGGGGACCTGGCGCGCTGGAGTCCTCGGGGCGAGGTCGAGTACCTCGGCCGCACCGACCACCAGGTCAAGCTGCGCGGTCAGCGCGTGGAGCTGGGTGAGGTCGAGGCGGCGCTCGCCGCCCGGCCCGGGGTCGACGGTGCCTGTGCCGTGGTGCGGGAGGACCGCCTCGTCGGCTATGTGACCGGGGACGCGGACCCGGCCGACGTACGGGCGGCGCTGGCCCGTCGGTTGCCGGAGCACCTGGTCCCGGCGGCGGTGGTGGTCCTGGCGGAGTTCCCGCTGTCGCCGAGCGGCAAGCTGGACCGCCGTGAGCTGCCCGCCCCGGTGTTCGGCGGCGACGCGGGCGCGCGGTCCCCGGCCTCGCCCCGGGAGGCGGCGCTGGTCCGGCTGTTCGCCGAGGTGCTCCAGGTGGCGGAGGCCGGCCCGGACGACGCGTTCTTCGACCTGGGCGGCACGTCGCTGCTGGCGGTGCGGCTGGTGGCGCGGGTGCGGGAGGAGTTCGGCACGGAGCTGACCATCGGCTCCCTGTTCGAGGCGCCGACGCCCGCCGCGCTCGCCGCCCGGCTGGAGACGGCCGGCGCGGCGGGCGAGGACGCACTGGGTGTCGTCCTGCCGCTGCGCACCGAGGGCGACCGGACACCGCTGTTCGCCGTCCACCCGGCGGGCGGCCTCGCCTGGTGCTACGCGGGGCTGGCGGCGCGACTGGGCCCGCAGCAGCCGGTCTACGGACTCCAGGCCCGCGGTCTTACGGGCGACGAGCGGCTGCCCCGCACGCTCCAGGAGGAGGCCGAGGACTACGCCCGTCAGATCCGCGGCATCCAGCCGCACGGCCCCTACCGGCTGCTGGGCTGGTCGGTCGGCGGGGTGCTCGCGCACACCGTGGCGGTCCTGCTGCGGCGGGCGGGCGAGGAGGTCGAACTCCTCGCGCTGCTCGACGCGTTCCCCGCCGAGCAGTGGCGCCACCGGCCCGCGCCGGAGGAGGGCGACGCGCTGACCGCGGTGCTGCGCATGGCGGGCTTCGAGCGCACCGGGGAGCGCGACCGCGAGGACGTGCTGGCCACGCTGCGCCGGGCGGGCAGTCCCCTCGCCGGTCTCTCCGGGCGTGCCCTGGAGCGGATCGTCGACATCGTGCCGAACCACGCCCGCATGATGCGCGAGCACGAGCACACCGCCTACGACGGGGACGTGCTGTTCTTCACGGCCGCCGCCCCGCGGGCCGAGGACTGGCTGACGCGCGAGGCGTGGCGGCCGCACGTGACCGGCGCACTGGTCAACCACGACCTGGACTGCACCCACCCGCAGCTGATGCGGGACCGGTACCTGGACGACATCGCGGCGGTGCTGGCCGCGCGGCTCAAGGAACTCGACGCGTGAGCGCCGCGGCCGTCACCGGCCGAGGAGTTCCACGAGCCCGTCGGCCAGTTCCGTGCGCCAGCACAGGTAGTCGTGACCGCCGTTGTACTCACGGTAGGAGGAGTCGTGACAGCCGAGCGAGGCCAGGGTGTCGCGCAGGCGGCGGGCGGCCGGCAGGGCCACCCACTCCTGCTCGCCGAAGGAGAGCCAGAAGCGCACCGGCGGACGCGGGCCGGCGGCGAGGCTCCGGGTGAGCCACTCGGCCTCCGGTCCGGCCGGCCACCAGAACGATCCGGACTGGACGAGGGCGTTGCCGAAGCGGTGCGGCGCCGCCAGGGCCGTGTAGGCGGCGGTCAGCCCGCCCAGGCTCTGCCCGGCGACGACCGTGCGCGCCGGGTCGGCGGTCAGGGGGAGCCGCCGGGCCGCCCACGGCAGCAGTTCGTCGGCGAGGAAGCCGGCGTACGGGGGCCGGCACGACAGTTCCGCCCAGCGGGTGGCCTCGTCCACGGCGTCCGGCAGCAGGGCGGCGACGGGCGGGAGGCGGCCGTCGGCGAGCAGGTTGTCGAGCAGGTGGGGCAGGCCGAGACGCGGCCCCCAGTGCTCGCCGTCGAGCAGGACCAGGACGGGCAGCCCGTCGGGCCCGTCGGGCCCGTCCGGCTGCCGGGCGGCGCCGGGCGGCGTGTAGAGCCAGACCCGGCGGTCCTCGCCGAGGCGCTCGCTCGGCACCGTGTGCTCGGTGAGGGTGCCGCGCGGGACGCCGGGCCGGGGCGCCCAGTCCGCCGCGTCCGGCGCGGCGGGGAGTCCGGCGCAGGGCACCGTCCCGCCGTCCCAGCGGTGGGGCAGTGTGCGGGCGTTGTACGGGTCGGCGCGCCTGCGGGTGCGCAGCCACCGCCAGTAGGCGGCACTCCCCGCCTCGGGGCCGCCGCCCTCGTCGACGTACAGGTCGTAGGTGCCGCGCCAGTCGTGGCGCAGGCGCAGCGTCCAGTGCCACACGTCGGTGCCGGGGACGTGCGCCATGAGGTTTCCGGCGGGGTCTTGCGGGTCGCCGAGCTTGTTCGGCAGGACCTGGACCGCGCGGGTCGCGGGGGTGCCGCGCCACAGGAACGTCACCGCCCGGTGCTCCGCGTCGCCCAGCGGGTCGGGGCCGGTCAGGGGCGTGCCCCGCGCGCGCACGCGCGCCCAGAAGCCGTCGGTGCCGCCGGGGCCGGGCAGCTCGCAGACGGGGTCGGCGAGCCGCGGCACGGGGCGGGGGCGGGGTGTGCGGGGCGGGTGGTGCGGGGTGCCTTCGGGAGGGGCCGCGGCGAACGTGTGTGCGGAATTCAATTGACCGTCCGTCATCTTTTAGTTAGGTTAGCCTTACCTTACTTGATCTTAATTGATCAACGGGTCGAACGACCACACCCAGAACCCGTCCACACCCACAACCCATCCCGAGAAGAGGGAGTCCCATCACCATGTCCACCCCCGCCGTCCGCACCCGCCGCCACCGCTCCGCGCTCACCGCGGCCGTCGCCGTGGCGGTCGCCGCCGGCAGCACCCTGACCCTGGCGGGCACCGCGTCCGCGCACTCCACCGGTTCGCAGGTCACCACCGCCAAGCTCACCAAGGGCCTGTACCAGTCGGCGTACTCCGAGCGGAACGACGTGCTGTGGGTCACCGCCGCCGTGGGCCGCCCGCCGGTCACCGAGTCGCACCTGCTGAAGGTCGACCCGCGGACCCTCGCCGTACGGGCCGACGTCACCCCGCCCGTCACCGACGCGGCCACCGGCGCCGTCGAGGCCGTCTACGGCGTCGCCGTCGACGACGAGCACAACACCGTCTGGACCACCAACACCCGCAACAACACCGTGTCCGTCTACAGCCAGCGCACCGGCGAGCACCTGGCCAGCCTGCCGAACGTCAACCACGCCCGCGAGATCGTCGTCGACGAGAAGCACAACACCGTGTGGGCGAGCGCGTTCGGCGACGGCACCCTGGTCGCATTCGACACGAAGACCCTCAAGGAGAAGGAGCGCGTCACCGTCGAGGGCGCCGGCCCCACCGGCCTGACCGTCAACGAGAAGACCGGCGCCCTGTACGCGGCCGACCTCAACAACGACCGCCTCATCGAGCTGCGGCGCGGCGCCACGACCCCGCGCTTCCTGCCGGCCGGCGACGGCCCGATCTCGGTATCGCTGTCCAAGAACGGCCGGACCGCCTACACCGCCGACCAGACCTCGGGCACGCTGTCCGTGGTCGACCTGCGCAAGGGCGTCGTCACCAAGTCCGTGGCGACGGGCGCCGGCGCGCTGTCCGTGGCGACCGACGAGCGCTCCGGCGACGCCCTCGTCGTCAACCGCACCGACGCCACCGTCACCCGGGTCGACCCGCGCCGGGGCGCCGTTAAGGAGACCGTGGCCACCGGGGCCAACCCCAACCACGTGGAGGTCGCCGACGGCACCGCCTACGTGGTCGACAAGTCGGGGGCCGGCGCCGCCGAGGACACCGTGACCCGGATCCGCCTCGCCCGCTGACCGCACCCGCTCAACCGGCGCCCGTCACACCCCGCCCCGGGGCGTGACGGGCGCCAGCCACATGCCCACGATCGCGTCGACGAGGCCGTCGGCCGCGTCCTGCCAGCTGGCCCGCGGGGTGGGCCGGTTCTCGGCCAGGGCCCGCTCGCGCTCCTCCGCCGTGTGCACGATGAGGTGACGGGCCATGTCGCCCCGCTCCGCGCGGACCTCGTCCGGCAGGGCCGGCATGCACCGGTTGCGCCCCTCGATGATCGCCCGCAGGGAGACGGACGTCCGGGACTCCTCCGTCATGATCTGCCGCAGCGCCGGGTCGGTCATGACCTGGGCGCAGAACCGCGCGTACCAGGTGGGACTGCCCAGCGCCGCCAGGTGGTCGAACTGCGGACGGACCAGGCAGTCCACCCAGTCACGCAGGTCGGCCGAGTCGCCGAGGGCCGCGAGCTGCCGGGCGCGCAGCTCCTCGACGCGCTCCGAGTGGCGCTGCGCGATCGCCCGGACGAGGTCGGCCTTCGTGCCGAAGTGGTAGCCGACCGCGGCGTTGTTGCCCTGCCCGGCGGCCTCGCTGACCTGGCGGTTGGAGACCGCGTACACCCCGTGCTCGGCGAACAGCCGCTCAGCGGTGGTGAGGATCAGCTGCCGGGTCGCGCTGACCTGTTCCGTCCGGACCGCCCTGCCCGCCATGATCACCACCGCGCCGGGACTTTCTCCGTACCGCCCGCGCCGACCAGTCCCTCGAGTCGTCGCAGGTCCGCCGATGTGCAGGCGGTTCTCACGAAAGCCTACGGCGCGGTGGCGCCGGGTCGCCGCCCGGCCCGGGCGGGCGTCCGCCCGCCACACCCCGTACGATACTTCAAGCGACTGACTTAAAAGGTGCGCGTTCCGGTTTCCCGCACCCGTCGCAGGACTCCTCGCTCGAAAGGCTCTTCCATGCCCGCTTCCCCCGCCTCACCACGGCCGAACGCCGTGGTGGCGGTACTGGCCCTGGCCGGGATCGTCGTCGCGCTGATGCAGACCCTGGTCATCCCGATCATCCCGGAGCTGCCGAAGCTCCTGGACGCATCGGCCTCGGACGCGGCCTGGGCGGTGACCGCCACGCTGCTGGCCTCCGCGGTCGCCACCCCGGTCGTCGGCCGGCTCGGCGACATGTTCGGCAAGCGGCGCATGCTGCTGCTCAGCCTGGTGCTGCTGATCGCCGGTTCCGCGGTCTGCGGACTGAGTGACGCGTTGGTCCCGATGGTCGCCGGACGTGCCCTGCAGGGCCTGTCCGCGGCCGTGATCCCGCTCGGCATCAGCATCATGCGCGACGAGCTGCCGGTCGAGCGGCTGGCCGGTGCCACCGCCGTGATGAGTGCCTCGCTCGGGGTCGGCGGCGCGCTCGGCCTGCCCGCCGCCGCGCTGATCGCGGACAAGCTCGACTGGCACATGCTGTTCTGGCTCTCCGGCGCGCTCGGCGCCGTCTCCCTGGTGCTGGTGCTGACCCTGGTGCCCGAGTCGGCGGTGCGCACCGGCGGCCGCTTCGACCTGCTCGGCGGCGTCGGCATGGCCGCCGGTCTGGCGAGCCTGCTGCTCGCCATCTCCAAGGGCGGCGACTGGGGCTGGGCCTCGGGCACCACCCTCGGCCTGTTCGCGGCGGCCGTGGTGATCCTGCTGGTGTGGGGCTGGTGGGAGCTGCACACCCCGGAGCCGCTGGTGGACCTGCGCACCACCGCCCGCCGCCAGGTGCTCTTCACCAACCTGGCCTCCGTCGCCATCGGCTTCTCGATGTTCGCGATGTCCCTGGTCCTTCCGCAGCTGATGCAGTTGCCCGAGGCCACCGGTTACGGGCTCGGCCGCTCGCTGCTCACCACGGGGCTCGTGATGGCGCCGTCCGGCCTGGTGATGATGGCGTTCGCCCCGGTGTCCGCGAAGGTCTCGAGGTCCCGCGGCCCGAAGGTGACGCTGATGACCGGCGCCCTGATCGTGGCGGCCGGCTACGGTCTGAACATCGTGCTGATGGCCGAGGTCTGGCACCTGGTCCTGGTCTCCTGCGTCATCAGCGCGGGCATCGGCTTCGCCTACGGCGCCATGCCGTCGCTGATCATGGGCGCAGTGCCGCCGAGCGAGACGGCCGCCGCGAACAGCCTCAACACCCTCATGCGATCGCTCGGCACCTCGGTGGCCAGTGCCATCGCCGGTGTGATCCTGGCCCAGCTGACCATCGACCTCGGCGGCTTCGCGCTGCCGTCCGAGAACGCGTTCAAGGTGGTCATGGCCATCGGCGCGGGCGCGGCCCTGCTGGCCTTCGCCCTCGCGTCCTTCATCCCCCGGCACCGTCCGGCCGGACCGGTCGCCGGACCGGCACCCGCCGACGGGGCCGCGACGGAGCCCGCCTCGGTGCGCTGACCGCGACGGCGTCGGCCCCGGGCGGGACCGGCGCCGTTCAGGCGAACCTGGCGGGCAACGCGCGTGACGGCGCCCGGGCGGGTCGAGTACTGACCCGTGGAACTGCCGCTGATCCCCCCGATGCTCGCCACCCCCGGCACCCTGCCGCCCGCCGGGCAGGACGCGCGCTGGGCCTACGAGACCAAGCAGGACGGACAGCGCGTGGTGGTCTACCTGCCGGGCGACGGAAGCGTCCTGCTGCGGGCCCGCTCCGGCCAGGACATCACCGCCGCCTATCCGGAGCTGGCGCCGCTCGCCGCCGCGCTCGGCGACACCGCCGCCGTACTGGACGGCGAGGTGCTGGCCCTGGACGAACACGGCCGCGCCGACTTCCAGTTGCTCCAGTCCCGGATGGGTCTCGCGCACGCCCCCGGCCGGGCCGCGCACCGCGCGGCGCGGGCACCCGTCCACCTGGTCCTGTTCGACGCCCTCCACCTGGCCGGACGCTCCCTGCTGCGGCTGCCCTACACCGGCCGCCGTAAGCGGCTGACGGACCTCGGTCTGCACGGCCCGTCGTGGTCGACCCCGGCCGCGCTGGTCGGCCACGGCGAACAGGCGCTGCGGGCCACCCGCGAACACGGCCTGGAGGGGCTGGTGTGCAAGCGGCTGGACTCGGTGTACGAACCCGGGGTCCGCTCCCGGGCCTGGATCAAGATCCGCAACATGCGCAGCGAGGACGTCGTGGTCGGCGGCTGGCTGCCCGGCAAGGGACGGCTCGGGGGCCTCCCCGGCGCCGTCCTGGTCGGCCAGCGCGCCGCGGGCCGGCTGCGCTACGTCGGCGGGGTCGGCACCGGCTGGAGCGCGGGCGAGCGCACCGAGCTGGCCGCGCTGCTGGCCGCCGCCGCCAGTGACGTCTGCCCCTTCGACCCGGTGCCGCGGGTGCCGGGGGCGCGCTGGGTGGTGCCCCGGCTGGTCGGCGAGGTCCGCTACAGCACCCGCACCCGGGAGGGCATGCTGCGCCAGCCGTCCTGGCTCAGGCTCCGCCCGGACCTGGCGCCCGAGGAGTCGGCCGCGGACCTCCCGGACGACCTGGAGTGAGCGGGTGACACCGGGTCAGGTGTTGGGCTGCCCTTCACCGCGGGGACGCCCGTGCGCCCTTGGCGCGGGAGGGAAAAGAGGGGAACCTGAACTCCCCTTCCCCCCACAGCCGTTGGGCTGCCCAGCCCGAGGAGGCCGCGATGTCCCCGCGTACCGCCGCAATGCCCCGCCGCAGATGGCTCACCGTGCCGCTCGGTGCCCTCGCCCTCGTCGTCGCCTTTCCCACCTCCGCCTTCGCCGCCCCGCCGCCGGGGCTGCCCGGCAACGCCGACAGCCTGGAGCGGGCGTACCAGCCCGCGTTCGACTACGACACCGACGGCTGCTATCCCACCCCGGCCATCGGCGCCGACGGAGCGGTCAACGGCGGGCTGAACCCGACCGGTGCCCTCAACGGCAACTGCCGGGACGCCTCCGACCTGGACAACACCAACGGCTATGCGCGCGCCAAGTGCGACGGCGACTGGTGCGCCTACATGTACGGCCTCTACTTCGAGAAGGACCAGGCCCTGCCCGGCACGAGCCTCGGCGGCCACCGGCACGACTGGGAGCACGTGGTGGTGTGGGTGAAGGACGACGCCGTGCAGTACGTCTCGACGTCCAACCACGGCTCGTTCAGCGTGCACGAGCGCTCCGCCGTCCGCTTCGACGGCACCCATCCGAAGATCGTCTACCACAAGGACGGCATCAGCACCCACTGCTTCCGCCTGGCGACCTCGGGCGACGAGCCGCCGGAGAACCACGAGGCGACCTGGCAGTACCCGACCCTGGTGGGCTGGAACGGCTATCCGGCGGGCCTGCGCGACAAGCTGAGCGCCTACGACTTCGGCAGCGCCAACTTCGGCCTGAAGGACGGCAGCTTCGCCTCCCACCTGGCCGCCGCCAAGCCGGCCGGCATCACCTTCGACCCGAACGCCTGACGCGAGGGGGCGGGCCGGGACCGGTCGGGTGAAGCGTGCGCCCCGGGCGCCCCGGGGGCACTATCGTGTCCGCATGTCCGCCCCCGAACTGATCCGCATCGTCTCCCGCGACTCCCCCATGGCGCTCGCTCAGGTCGAGCGCGTACGGGCCGGGTTGACGGCCCTCCACCCCGGCGTGCGCACCGAGGTCGTACCGGTGAAGACCACCGGTGACAAGTGGCTCGGTGATCTTTCGCAGGTGGAGGGCAAGGGCGCGTTCACCAAGGAGGTCGACGCCGCCCTGCTGTCCGGCGAGGCCGATCTCGCGGTGCACTGCGTCAAGGACGTGCCCGCCGACCGGCCGCTGCCCGCCGGTACGGTGTTCGCCGCGTTCCTGGAGCGGGACGACGTGCGGGACGCGCTGGTCCACCCGGACGGGCTCACCCTGGACGAGCTGCCCGACGGGACGCGCGTCGGCACCTCCTCGGTGCGCCGCGTCGCCCAGCTGGCCGCCACCCACCCGCATCTGCGGTGCGTGCCGTTCCGCGGCAACGCCAACCGGCGGCTGGCCAAGCTCGCCGCGGGCGAGGCGGACGCGCTGCTGCTCGCGGTCTCCGGCCTGGAGCGCATCGGCCGCGGCGACGTGATCAGCGAGGTCCTCTCCCCCGAGACGATGATGCCGCCGATCGGCGCGGGCATCCTCGCCCTGCAGTGCCGGGAGGGCGACAGCGCCCTGATCGACGCGGTGAGCGGCCTCGGCCACCCCGCGACGCACCGGGAGGCGGCGGCGGAGCGGATGTTCCTGCACGTCCTGCAGGGACACTGCAACAGCCCGATCGCCGGGTTCGCCCGGGTGGACCGCGGCGGTGAGCTGTCCCTGCGGGCCTGTGTGTTCACCCCGGACGGCAAGGTCCGGCTGAACGCCCACGAGTGGGCCGGCCGGCTCGACCCGGCGACCCTGGGCACCTCGGTCGCGGTGGCCCTGCTGCGACAGGGCGCCCGGGAGATCATCGACGGCATCGCGCACTAGGGACTGAGGCGCGGCCGTCCGGCGGGTCAGGCGGGGCCGTCCTCCGACTGGCCCCGCAGGAAGGCGCTCACCTGATGGGCGAGCCCTTCGTCCCGCACCGCGCCGCACGGGGTGGCGCCGGCGCCGTCGGGCAGCCCGAGGGCACCGCTCCACAGCCGGCGGTCGGCCCACTCCTCGTCCACCCGCAGCTGCACCTGGACGTCCACCTGGCTCAGGCTCGCCTCCGGCCCGGCCGCGTAGAGCACGGCCGTGGCCCGGCGCAGCGGGTAGACGTCGAAGCCCTCGATGAACTGGGAGTTGCGCCAGTCGAGGAAGGCGCTCTCCCCGTCGGGTCCGATCCGCACGTCGATCTGGCCGTCCTCCAGATGGATGCCGAGGTGCCGCCCGCCCCGGTTCTCGACGGTCACCCGGACCCGGAAGTACGTCAGCCCCTCGGCGGCGTCGTCACGGCCCCGCGGCGGCTCGGCCGGCTCGAGCCGGTGGACGCGGACCCGCAGGCCGGGGTGCTCGTCGTACTCCTGCCAGTCCCCGACCACGTTCGGCTCGTACACGGTGCCCCTCTCGACCTCTCGACGCTGCTTCCTATCCGTACGCTCAGCGCACTGTCAAATGAGCGGAATGCGCTGTGGCCAGGGGCTTCGTCCCTTTTGATCGGTGATCAAGCGTTGCCCAGGGACGATCCGCCGACGCCGGTGGGCGCGATCACCGGGAGCGTGCCGCACATCACGTCCCGCGACCGGGCGGTCGCACCGGTCCCGGTGTGCGGCCGTTCGAGTGGCCGTTCGCGGCATTCGCGCTCAGTATCCATATATACGAGGACTTGCCAGCACCCCTGCTGAGGGAGGTGCGCGTGATGCGTGTCGCCGGCAGAACCCAGCCCCACCCGCACGACGACGCTCCCGACACGGCCGCGGCGTTCGACCGGCTCGCCGGGCTGCCCGAGGGACCGGAGCGGAAGGCGCTGCGGGACGAACTGATCCGGGTCTGGCTGCCCATGGCGGAGCGGATCGCGGTCCGCTTCCGCGGCCGCGGCGAGAACCTGGAGGACCTCTATCAGGTGGCGGCCCTCGGCCTGGTCAAGGCCGTCGACCACTACGACCCCGAGCGCGGCCACGCCTTCGAGGCGTACGCGGTGCCGACCGTGACCGGCGAGATCAAACGGCACTTCCGCGACCACATGTGGACGCTGCACGTGCCGCGCCGCATCCAGGACCTGCGCAACCGGGTCCGCAGGTCGGCGAAGGAGCTGGCGCAGACCACGCCGGGGCGCCCCCCGACCGTCGAGGAGATCGCCGAGCACGCGCAGCTGACCACGGTGGAGGTGCGCACCGGCATGGAGGCCCTGGAGTGCTTCTCGGCCCTGTCGCTGGAGGCGGAGATGCCCGGCACCGACGGGTACGCCCTCGGCGACGCGCTGGGCGGCCCGGACCCGGCCTTCGACGCGGTCGTCGACCGGGTGGCCGTGCGGCCCTGTCTGGAGGCGCTGCCCGAGCGCGAGCGCACCATCCTCTACCTGCGCTTCTTCGGCGGGATGACCCAGAGCCGCATCGCCCAGCAGCTCGGCATCTCCCAGATGCACGTCTCCCGGCTGCTCACCGGCTGCTTCGACCGGATACGCGAGGAGATCCTGACGGAGGCCCGCTGAAGCCCGGCCGGCCGAGGCGGTCCTCCAGGGCGGCCAGGATCTCCGGCGGCATCACTCCGGTGCGCCCCCAGATGAGTACCGTTTCCGCCACATTGCGGAGTTTGATATTCGTATGCTGGGAAACTTCCTTCAGGACGATCCATCCCTCGTCCGGCGTCACCCCGCCGACGGCGATGATCACACCGATCGCCTGGTCGACGACGGCGTGCGAGACGACGGCTTCCTTGAGCTGCCGGACCTGCTCCTGCAGCCGGAAGATCTGGTCCACGTCGCTGGGGGGCATGGTCACCTCCGGGCCTCCATCCTCGTCAGCAGCGCGCCGGCGCGCCACTGGGCCGTCCGGGGCGGGCGGGCCACCGTTTCGGCGCCATGTGCGGGGTACTCGCCAGGCGCCCGCCGCACTCCCGGCCGGACACTGGTGTGGAGCCGGTGGCTGCCGGTGGACGAGACCAGGACGCGACTGCCATGAACCACGACACGACCTCCTCCACCCGCGGGGAGAGCCTCCTGTCCACGCACTCCGTGTACGGGGCCCCCTGCTGGGTGAGTCTCACCAGCCGTGATCTGAAGGCCACCGAGGAGTTCTACTCCGCCGTGCTGGGCTGGCAGTGGCGGCCCGCCCGGCTGGGCGAGCCCTTCCGGATCGCCCTGGCCGACGGGGTGCCGGTCGCCGGGATCGCCGCCGTCGCCGCGATGTGGCAGATGGCCGTGGCGTGGACGCCGTACTTCGCCGTGCGCAGCGCGGACGAGGCCGTGTCGCGGGCGCAGGAGCGCGGCGGCACGGCCGCGGTCGGGCCGATCTCCCTGCCGCCGGGGCGGGCGGCCCTGCTCGCCGACCGGGACGGCGCGACGTTCGGGATCTGGGAGGGCGAGCTGTTCTCGGACTGGGACACCTGGCGCACCAAGCGTCCCGCGTTCATCCGGCTGCACACCCGTGACGCCTTCGACGCCGCGATCTTCTACGGCGAGATCTTCGAGTGGGCCTCGGGGCAGGGCTGCTGCGAGGTCCGGTACGAGGGCGACGAGGTGGTCCTGCGGCACGAGGGCGGGGTCGTGGCCCGCATCGAGTCGGGCGCGCTGGGCGCGGCCCCCGACCCGGCCGTCCGGCCGCACTGGCAGATCCACTTCGCGGTCGAGGACGTCACCGCCTGCGCCCGCACCGCGGAGCGGCACGGCGGCAGCGTCCTGTCCCTGGGCGCGGACGAGGCGGTGCTCCGGGACGCCGACGGCGCGCAGTTCACGGTGACCGCGCGCCGTCTGGGCAGCTGACCTCACCGGCTCACCGGCCGGTGCGGGAGGGCCGAGAGAGCAGCACCAGGCTGCGCTGCTCGACGGACACCACGGTGCCCGCCTTGTGCTCCGCCTCGTCGGGGGTGCCCTCGGGGTCGGCGGTGTCGATCAGGGTCGTCCACCGCTCGCCGTAGGTGGCGTCGGGCAGCCGGAAGCCGCCCGGCTCCCAGTGGCTGTTGAGCAGCAGCAGGAACGAGTCGTCCGTGACCCTCCGGCCGCACGGGTCGGGTTCGGCGATGGCGTCGCCGTTGAGGAAGACGCCGACGGTGTGCGCGTCGGAGCGCCGCCAGTCGTCATCGGTCATTTCCCGTGCGTCCGGACGCAGCCACACCAGGTCGGGCAGCGGCTGGCCGGCGTGGGTGACGGTCTCGCCGCGGAAGTAGCGGCGGCGGCGCAGCACCGGGTGGTCGGCGCGCAGCGCGATCAGGCGCCGGGTGAAGTCCAGCAGCGCGCGCTGTTCCTCGTTCAGCCGCCAGTCGATCCAGGAGATCTCGTTGTCCTGGCAGTAGGCGTTGTTGTTGCCCCGCTGGGTGCGGCCCAGTTCGTCGCCGTGGCAGATCATCGGGATGCCCTGCGAGAGCAGCAGCGTGGCCAGGAAGTTGCGCTGCTGGCGACCGCGCAGCTCCCTCACGGCCGGGTCCCTGGTCTCGCCCTCCGCGCCGCAGTTCCAGGACCGGTTGTGGCTCTCGCCGTCCCGGTTGTCCTCGCCGTTGGCCTCGTTGTGCTTGTCGTTGTACGAGACGAGGTCGCGCAGCGTGAACCCGTCGTGCGCGGTGACGAAGTTGACGCTGGCGCGGGGCCGGCGGCGGCTGTGCTGGTACAGGTCGGAGGAGCCGGTCAGCCGGGAGGCGAACTCGCCGAGCGAGTGGTCCTCCGCACGCCAGAAGTCCCGTACGGCGTCGCGGTACTTGCCGTTCCACTCCGACCACAGCTGCGGGAAGTTGCCCACCTGGTAGCCGCCCTCGCCGACGTCCCAGGGCTCGGCGATCAGCTTGACGCGGCTGATCACCGGGTCCTGCTGGATGAGGTCGAAGAACGCCGACAGCCGGTCCACCTCGTGGAACTGCCGGGCCAGGGTGGCCGCGAGGTCGAAGCGGAACCCGTCGACGTGCATCTCGGTGACCCAGTACCGCAGCGAGTCCATGATGAGCTGGAGCACGTAGGGGTGGCGCATCAGCAGGCTGTTGCCGGTGCCGGTGGTGTCGTAGTAGTGCTGCCAGTCGCCGTCCACCAGGCGGTAGTACGAGGCGTTGTCGATGCCGCGGAAGGAGAGGGTGGGGCCCTTCTCGTTGCCCTCGGCGGTGTGGTTGTAGACCACGTCGAGGATCACTTCGAGGCCGGCCTCGTGCAGCGTCTTGACCATCGACTTGAACTCGCTGACCTGCTGGCCGCGGGTGCCGTGGGCGGCGTAGCCGTTGTGGGGCGCGAAGAAGCCGATGGTGTTGTAGCCCCAGTAGTTGGACAGGCCCCGGTCCCGGAGGTGGCCGTCGTGCACGAACTGGTGCACCGGCATCAGCTCGACGGCGGTCACGCCGAGGGACGTCAGGTGCTCCACCACCGCCGGGTGCGCGAGGCCCGCGTAGGTGCCGCGCAGTTCCTCGGGCACCTCGGGGTGGGTGCGGCTGAGGCCCCGGACGTGGGCCTCGTAGACGACGCTCTCCGAGTACGGGCGCCGGGGCGGGCGGTCGTCGCCCCAGTCGAAGAAGGGGTCGGTGACCACGCCGAGCATGGTGTGCCCGGCGCTGTCGCCCGTGTCGGCCCTGCCCCTGGCCCGCTCGAAGAGGGAGGGGTGGTTGTCCACCTGCCCGTCCACGGCGCGGGTGTACGGGTCGAGGAGCAGCTTCGCCGGGTTGCAGCGGTGCCCGACGGCCGGGGCCCACGGGCCGTGGACCCGGTAGCCGTAGCGCTGGCCCGGACCGACGCCGGGCAGGTAGCAGTGCCAGACGAAGCCGTCCACGTCGGGCAGCGGGATGCTGCTGTGGTTGCCGTCGTCGTCGACGAGCACCAGGTCGACCCGCTCGGCGACCTCGCTGAACAGGGCGAAGTTGGTGCCCTGTCCGTCGTACGACGCCCCCAGGGGGTAGGGGAGCCCGCTCCACACGGGCGCCCCCTTCCAGTTCGGCCTGGCGCGGGTCACCGGGCCTCCTCCAGCACGCCGTCGCCGGTCCGTGCCCAGCCGGCCACCCGGGCCACCGGCATGATCTCGCGCGGCACTTCCAGCCCCTCCTGGGTGATCGGCTCGGGCGACCGCTCCACCAGCGGGACGCGTTCGCCGGCGCGGGCGCGGCGCGAGAACCAGATGACCTTCGCCCCGGTGTCGGTGGCGCAGCAGCCCCAGCCGTCGCTGTTGGCGGCGAGGTGCTGCAGACAGGTGCGCAGGTCCTGGTCGGGCCGGAGCGCGTGGTCGTTGCCCCCCACGGCCGTGATGAGGTGCTGGCGGTTCCACCACATCTCGATCGACGTGTTCTTGTCGCTGGCGTGCTCGTCGATCGCCCGGAGCAGCATCTCGGCGCCGGAGCAGACGGGTTCGACGAGGTTCTCCAGGTTCCAGAACCGGAGGTGAGCGGCCAGGATGCGCCTGACCTGTCCGACCCGTTCCGGGCTCACTTCCACGTCGAGGTGGTAGTAGCAGGGCACTGCGGTCTTCATCGTCGTGGCTCCTCACCGCGAAGGCTCTCGCTCCTCCTCGTCCCTTGGGGGACGGGCTCCCCGATCACGAAGCGTGAGCGCTGATCGCTTCTGAGTCACTCCAGAGTGGGAGCGGTAGTCCATTCGTGCAACACGAGCAGCTCGGAGCCGGGATCCGGGCGGAACGGGCGGCCGAAAAGCAGTTGAAGATCCAACAAGACGGGGCGTCACCACCCGTGCACCATGTGTGAAGAACTCGATCGTCCAGAATCCGATCGTCCGTACCACCGGACCGTCCGGAAGGTGACCGGCCATGCTGCTCCCCGCGAAGAGCGAAGTCGCCCGGCAGCTGCGGCATTACCGCGCCTGGGAACGCTCGATGCTGGCGTCCCCCACGGACGTCACCGTCCGGACCACGTTCGAGGACTCCGGCTACACCCTCTGCGTGCTGATGGGGAAGCGGTGCGCGCGCGAGGCGGCGGACGCCGCCGAGAGGTATCTGCGGACGAACCTGGTCACCCATGCGCAGGAGCCGCCGGAGCGGCTCGCCCCGTCGGGGCACCGGGCCCCCTCGGGCGCGGCCTGACCCGGTCGGCCCGCCCCCGATCGGCCTGCCCCGATCGGTGCAATCCGGTCGGTCCCCTCCGATCGGTCCAATCCAGTCGGCCGGGCGTGCGCCCGGCCTCGAGCACGGCGGAGGTGAGATGCGGATGAGCGCGACCGCGGGGATCGGGCGTATCCCGGTCCGGGACGTCCAGCCGATGGTGGACCACGGCAGGCGTCCGGCGAAGGCGGTGACGGGAGAGTCGTTCGAGGTCTCCGCCACCGTGTTCCGGGAGGGGCACGACGCGGTCGCCGCCAACGTCGTGCTGAAGGACCCCGAGGGCCGGCCGGGTCCCTGGACGCCGATGCGGGAGCTGGCCCCGGGCAGCGACCGCTGGGGCGCCACCGTCACCCCGGACGCACCGGGCGACTGGACGTACCGGGTGGAGGCGTGGAGCGACCCCGTCGCCACCTGGCGGCACACCGCGCGGATCAAGGTACCGGCCGGCATCGACGCCGGGCTCGTCCTGGAGGAGGGCGCCGAGCTGTACCGGCGGGCCGCCGCCGGGGTGCCGAAGGATGCGGGGCGGGCGGTGCTGCTGACCGCCGCGACGACCCTGCTCGACGACACGCTGCCCGTGGCCA
>NZ_JAIOJZ010000065.1 GCF_020404845.1 Streptomyces hyderabadensis
TCCGAGCCGCTCGGCACGACCAGCTGCACGTAGTCGTCGTAGAGCCGGGTGACCCCGCGCAGGTCCTCCGCGCCCGGGTTGCCGGCGAGCTTGTACGTCTCGACCGCGTCGGCCGCGGCGATGGTGAAGTCTGCCTCCCCGGACGCCACCCGCTCGACGTTCTCCTGCGAGCCCGCGCTGGTCATCAGCCGCACGTCCAGGCCGGGCATGTCCTTGCGCAGCTCGGTGCGCAGCAGCTCGCCGTACTTCTGGTAGACGCCCGCGCGGGTGCCCGTGCTGAAGGTGATCGTCCCGCCCGGCGGCTTCTCGCCCAGCGGCAGCAGCCACCACAGCAGCAGCCCGAGCACGACGGCACCGGCGACCGCGCCCTGGACGGCCCGGCGCCCGCCGATACGGGAGAGCAGCGTGGACATGGGGGCGATCCTGCCAGCCCGCACCGGCACTGACCAGGGCCGGGCTCACACGGGGCCCGGCACCGGGGCCCGGACCCGGGGACGCGGACGTGGGACGGGGCCGCACCCCGCTCCACGTCCGCGCCTCGACCGCACCGCCCCGGGTCAGTCGCCGACCGATGCCTCCGCCTCCGCCGCCCGGGGCGCCCCCTCGGCGGGGCCGGCCGGACGGTCGGGGTTGCCGCCGCGCCGGAACAGGCGCATCGCCAGCGGTTCGGTGAAGCGCGCGGTGAGCGGACCGAGGACGACCAGGATGAGGACGTACGCCGTGGCCAGCGGGCCCAGGGACGGCTCGATACCGGCCGAGACCGCAAGGCCCGCGATGACGATGGAGAACTCGCCGCGCGCCACCAGCGCGCCGCCCGCCCGCCAGCGGCCCTTGACGGAGATCCCGGCCCGCCGCGCCGCCCAGTACCCGGTGGCGATCTTCGTCACTGCGGTCAGCAGCGCCAGCGCCAGCGCGGGCAGCAGGACCGGCGGAATGCTGGCCGGATCCGTGTGCAGGCCGAAGAAGACGAAGAAGACCGCCGCGAACAGGTCCCGCAGCGGGCTCAGCAGCGTGTGCGCGCCCTCCGCAACCTCCCCGGACAGCGCGATGCCCACCAGGAAGGCGCCGACCGCGGCCGAGACCTGGAGCTGCTGCGCGACACCGGCGACGAGGATGGTCAGGCCCAGCACCACGAGGAGCAGCTTCTCCGGGTCGTCGCTGGAGACGAAACGGGAGATGAGGCGGCCGTAGCGCACCGCCACGAACAGCACGAGACCCGCCGCGGCCAGCGCGATCGCCAGCGTGATGCTCCCGGTCATCAGACCGGCACCGGCGACCAGGGCGGTGACGATCGGCAGGTACACCGCCATCGCCAGGTCCTCCAGGACCAGCACGCTCAGGATCACCGGCGTCTCGCGGTTGCCGACCCGGCCCAGGTCGCCGAGAACCTTCGCGATCACACCGGACGACGAGATCCACGTCACGCCGGCCAGGACCACGGCGGCCACCGGACCCCAGCCCATCAGCAGCGCGGCCACCGCACCCGGCACGGCGTTGAGCGCGCAGTCGACGAGGCCCGCCGGATAGTGCGACTTGAGGTTGGTGACCAGGTCGCTGGCCGTGTACTCCAGGCCCAGCATCAGCAGCAGGAGGATGACACCGATCTCGGCGCCGGTCGCGACGAACTCCTCGCTCGCGCCGAGCGGGAGCAGGCCGCCCTCGCCGAAGGCCAGCCCGGCCAGCAGGTACAGCGGGATGGGGGACAGCCGGTACCGGCCGGCGAACCGGCCGAGCAGCCCGAGCCCCAGGATGATGGAACCGAACTCGATCAGCAGAACCGCTGAGTGCACCGGCTCACTCCTGCCCGAGTATCGCCGCGGCGGCGTCGACGCCCTCACGGGTGCCGATGACGATCAAGGTGTCACCACCCACGAGCCGGAAGTCCGGCGCCGGCGAGGGGATCGCCTCGGCCCGCCGGAGCACCGCCACGATCGAGGCGCCCGTGTCGGTCCGCATCCGGGTGTCGCCCAGCAGCCGCCCGTTCCAGCGGGAGGTGGCGGACACCTCGATCCGCTCGGCGACCAGCCCCAGATCGGTGGTGTAGAGCAGGCTCGCGCTGTGGTGGGAGGGCTTCAGCGCGTCGATCAGCGCGCCCGCCTCGGGCCCCGTCATCCGCAGCGAGTGGGCGCAGGAATCGGGGTCGTCGGACCGGTACACGTTCACCGTGCGGGCACCGTCGCGGTGGGCCACCACCGACAGGTGGCGGTGCTCGCGGGTCACCAGGTCGTACTGGACCCCGATACCCGGGAGCGGCGTCGCCCTCAGGCGTGGAGCTGACACGTGCTTTCCCCTCACTCGTCCTGCGTTGCCTGCCGCGACTCTTGCTGCGCTTGCTTCGTTTGCGCACGTGGGTGACGTGCTCGCGACCTCGCCATGCTGCCATCCGCACGTACGGTGGCGATATGGGTGTCGTGACGGATATACGCAGCCGGTCGCGGTCGGCGAAGCTGGCCGCGGGGGTGTCGTGCGAGCAGGCCGGGAGGAGCGGGAAGAGGAACGTGTCGCTGTTCTGGCGGATCTTCTCGCTCAACGCCGCCGGCCTGGTCGTCGCCACCGCACTGCTGCTGGGACCGGTCACCGTGTCGACGCCCGTGCTGGCCGGCGAGGCCCTCGTCCTGCTGGCGGGCCTGGCGGTCCTGCTGGTCGGCAACGCGGTCGTGCTGCGCATCGGACTCACCCCGCTGCACCGGCTGGGCCGGGCCATGTCCACCGCCGACCTGCTGGTGCCCGGGACCCGTCCGGAGGTCGCCGGACCGGCCGAGGCGGCGCAGCTGATCGCGACGTACAACACGATGCTGGACCGGCTCCAGGCCGAACGCGCCGCCGGCGCGGGCCGCGCGCTCGAGGCCCAGGAACGCGAACGCCACCGCATCGCGCGCGAGCTGCACGACGAGGTCGGCCAGACCCTCACCGCCGTCCTCCTCCAGCTCAAGCGCGTCGCCGACCGGGTCCCCGGCGAACTGCGCGAGGAGGTGACCCTGGCGCAGGAGGCCACCCGGGCCGGTCTGGACGAGATCCGCCGCATCGCCCGCCGCCTGCGCCCCGGCGTTCTGGAGGAGCTGGGCCTGGCCAGTGCCCTGCGCTCGCTCGCCGCAGAGTTCACGCACCACGGACTGACCGTCCAGCACCAGATCCCCGGCGACCTGCCCCCGCTCGCCCCGGAGGCCGAACTCGTCCTCTACCGGGTCGCCCAGGAGGGCCTGACCAACACCGCCCGCCACGCCGCCGCCGACCGCGCGGTGCTCACGCTGCGCCCGCTGCCCGGCGGCGCCGGTGTCGAACTGCTCGTGCGGGACAACGGCACCGGCCTCGGCACGGCGGCCGAGGGCGCCGGCATCCGCGGGATGCGGGAGCGGGCCCTGCTGATAGGAGCCGACATCCACTTCCAGCCCGCCCCCGGAGGGGGCACCGACGTACGCCTGCGCGTCCCCGCACCGCCCGGGGGCCGTTCCGCAGACCGAACCGGAGACAGCCCCTGATGTCCGCACGGCCCCCGATCCGCGTCCTGCTCGCCGACGACCACACCCTCGTCCGCCGGGGAGTCCGCCTCATCCTGGACGGCGAACCCGATCTGACGGTGGTCGCCGAGGCCGGTGACGGTGCCGAAGCGGTCGCGGCCGCGCGGGCCACCGAGGTCGACCTGGCCGTCCTGGACGTCGCCATGCCCCGCATGACCGGCCTCCAGGCGGCCCGCGAACTCTCCCGCCGCCTGCCGGGGCTGCGCATCCTGATCCTGACCATGTACGACAACGAGCAGTACTTCTTCGAGGCCCTCAAGGCGGGCGCCTGCGGATACGTCCTCAAGTCCGTCGCCGACCGGGACCTGGTCGAGGCGTGCCGGGCCGCGGTGCGCGACGAGCCCTTCATCTACCCCGGCGCCGAACGGGCCCTCGTCCGCTCCTACCTGGACCGGGTGCAGGGCGGCGGCGGACTGCCCGAGCGGCCGATCACCGAGCGCGAGGAGGAGATCCTCAAGCTCGTCGCCGAGGGCCACACCTCCAAGGAGATCGGCGAGCTGCTCTTCATCAGCGCCAAGACCGTGGAGCGCCACCGCGCGAACCTGCTCCAGAAGCTGGGCGTGCGCGACCGCCTGGAACTCACCCGGTACGCGATCCGCGCGGGGCTCATCGAGCCCTGACACCCTCGCTCCGACCAGCCCTGACCTGCCGCGGTCCCGGTTGTCCACAGGCGGCCCGGGCCACCGTCGCGGACCGCCTACCCTTAGTGCCATGAGCAGCATCGACCGGAGCCAGTCAGCGGGCGGCACGCGCACCTACGAAGTACGCACCTACGGGTGCCAGATGAACGTCCACGACTCCGAGCGATTGTCCGGTCTGCTGGAGGACGCGGGCTACGTCCGCGCCCCCGAGGGCGCCGACGGCGACGCGGACGTCGTCGTCTTCAACACCTGCGCCGTCCGGGAGAACGCCGACAACAAGCTGTACGGCAACCTCGGCCACCTCGCCCCGAAGAAGGCGAGCCGCCCCGGCATGCAGATCGCGGTCGGCGGCTGCCTGGCGCAGAAGGACCGCGACACCATCGTGAAGCGGGCCCCCTGGGTGGACGTCGTCTTCGGCACCCACAACATCGGCAAGCTCCCGGTGCTGCTGGAGCGCGCCCGCGTGCAGGAGGAGGCGCAGGTCGAGATCGCCGAGTCCCTGGAGGCGTTCCCGTCCACGCTGCCCACCCGGCGCGAGAGCGCCTACGCGGCCTGGGTCTCCATCTCCGTCGGCTGCAACAACACCTGCACCTTCTGCATCGTCCCGGCGCTGCGCGGCAAGGAGAAGGACCGCCGTCCCGGCGACATCCTCGCCGAGGTCGAGGCCCTGGTCGCCGAGGGCGTCTCCGAGATCACCCTCCTCGGGCAGAACGTCAACGCGTACGGCTCCGACATCGGCGACCGCGAGGCGTTCAGCAAGCTACTGCGCGCCTGCGGCACCATCGAGGGCCTGGAGCGGGTCCGCTTCACCTCCCCGCACCCGCGCGACTTCACCGACGACGTCATCGCCGCCATGGCCGAGACGCCGAACGTGATGCCGCAGCTGCACATGCCGCTCCAGTCCGGCTCCGACCCGGTGCTGAAGGCGATGCGCCGCTCCTACCGGCAGGAGCGCTACCTGGGGATCATCGAGAAGGTGCGGGCCGCCATCCCGCACGCGGCGATCACCACCGACATCATCGTGGGCTTCCCCGGCGAGACCGAGGAGGACTTCCAGCAGACCCTGCACGTGGTGCGCGAGGCCCGCTTCGCCCAGGCCTTCACCTTCCAGTACTCCAAGCGCCCCGGCACCCCGGCCGCCGAGATGGACGGTCAGATCCCCAAGGCGGTGGTCCAGGAGCGCTACGAGCGCCTGGTCGCCCTCCAGGAGGAGATCTCCTGGGAGGAGAACAAGAAGCAGGTCGGCCGCACCCTGGAGCTGATGGTCGCCGAGGGCGAGGGCCGCAAGGACGGCACCACCCACCGCCTGTCCGGCCGGGCGCCCGACAACCGCCTGGTGCACTTCACCAAGCCGGACCAGGAGGTCCGCCCCGGCGACGTGGTGACCGTCGAGGTCACCTACGCCGCCCCGCACCACCTCCTCGCCGAGGGCGCGGTGCTCGACGTGCGCCGCACGCGCGCGGGCGACGCCTGGGAGAAGCGCAACACCGCCGAGCAGGCCAAGCCGGCCGGTGTGCTGCTGGGCCTGCCGAAGATCGGCGTCCCCGAGCCCCAGCCGGCGGTGGCGAGCGGCTGCGGCTGCGACTGACCGCGGGGGGTGCCACCGGGGCCGACGGTCCGGGGATACGCTGCCGATCATGCTTGTCGCCGCCGCCGTCTGCCCCTGCCCGCCGCTCCTCGTCCCGGAGGTCGCCGCGGGTGCCGCACCCGAGCTGGACGCCGCGCGCGCCGCGTGCACGGACGCGCTGGGAGTGCTCGCCGCGTCCCGGCCCGACCGGCTCGTGGTGGTCGGACCCGCGCACTCCGCCGGGCCCGAGACCTACCCGCGGGGCGCGCACGGCTCCTTCCGGGGCTTCGGCGTGGACCTGGAGGTGTACCTGGGCGCCGACAGCGGCGACGCGGACGGGACGGAGCTGCCCTACGGCCTGGCCGTGGGCGCCTGGCTGCTCGGGCGGACCGGCTGGGCCGGCTTCCCCGTCGACGGCATCGGTGTGGGGGACGAGCTGTCCGCCGAGCGCTGCGCCGGCCTCGGCCGGGAGATCGCCGCACGGGCCGGGCGGACGGCGCTGCTGGTGCTCGGCGACGCCAGCGCCTGCCGCACGCTGAAGGCACCCGGCTACCTCGACGAGCGGGCGGCGCCCTTCGACGCGGAAGTGGGCCGCGCCCTGGCGGCGGCGGACCCGGCCGCGCTCGCCGCGCTGGACGTCGCACTGGCCCGCGAGCTCAAGGTCTCCGGCCGGGCGCCCTGGCAGGTCCTCGCGGGCGCGGCCCAGGGCACGGATCTAGCCGGCGCGCTGCTGTACGAGGACGCGCCCTACGGGGTCGGGTACGCCGTGGCCGCCTGGTCGTAGCGGCCGGTCGGCGTCGGCGTACCCACGCGACGGCCCCGCGCCCGAGCCGCTGCTCGGGCCGCGGGGCCGTCCGGGGCCGCGGTGGGTCAGGACGCCGGGGGCGGTCCGGCCGGAGGGGTGCCGCCGGGCGTCCCGCCGGGTGCGGCGCCCCCTTCCGTGCCCTTGTCGTCCTTGTCTTCCTTGTGGGCGAGGCGGTCCATGGCGTCCTTGGCCTTGCCCGTGCCCGTCTGGATCCGGTCGCTGTACTTGCCCTTGGTCCGCTCGTCGACGGTCCGCGCCATCTTGTCGAGACCGCGATCGATCTTGTCGCCGTGCTGCTGCGCGAGGTCGGAGACCTTGCCCTTCGCCGGTTCGAGTCTGGCCTTCAAGTTGTCCAGGAGACCCATGGTTCGCCTTCCCTCACGAGGCAGTCAGGTGCGGGCGCCCTTGTCGGCCTCGTTGTCGACGGCCTCCCCGGCGGACTGCTGCTTGGGGATGCCCACGCTCTCCGAATCGCCGGCCTCGGCGGCGGCCCCGCCGGCTTCGTCCGCCTCCGCCGTGTTCCGGGGACCGCTGTCGACGGTCTCCGCGGCCTCGGCCGCCTTCGCCTCCGCCGCGCCCTCGGTGTCCGGGGTGCCGGTCCGCGTCTCCGCGCCCGACGCCTCCTCGGTGCTCTTCGACCTCCGAAAAAGCCGTGCAAAAACGCCCATATCAACTCCATACGTTACTCGTGCGGGCGAAATCCCGCGGCATCCGGTGCGTCCGTTTGCGTGGCCGGGGCCATGACCCGGTGGTCCGGGGAGCGGGAACCTCGCAACGGGCAACGACCCCGGACGCTGGCCGTCACGTAACTCGTTCGAGGGTCTGGTGAGAGGTTTGCGAGACTGGTGCGGTGAGCAGCGCACCCCCCGCCCCCCGCGTCATCGCCGTAGTCGGACCCACCGCGGCCGGAAAGTCCGATCTGGGCGTCTTCCTGGCCGAACGGCTCGGCGGCGAGGTCGTCAACGCCGACTCCATGCAGCTCTACCGTGGGATGGACATCGGCACCGCCAAGCTGACGCCCGAGGAGCGCGCCGGTGTCCCGCACCATCTGCTGGACATCTGGGACGTGACCGTCACGGCGTCCGTCGCCGAGTACCAGCGCCTCGCGCGGGAGCGGATCGACGCGCTGCTCGGCGAAGGGCGCTGGCCGGTCCTGGTCGGCGGTTCCGGTCTCTACGTCCGCGGGGCCGTCGACAACCTGGAGTTCCCCGGCACCGACCCCGGTATCCGGGCCCGCCTGGAGGAGGAGCTCGAACTGCGCGGCTCCGGTGCGCTGCACGCCCGCCTGGCCGTCGCCGACCCCGAGGCGGCGCGGGCCATCCTGCCCAGCAACGGGCGCCGGATCGTGCGCGCCCTGGAGGTGATCGAGATCACCGGCAGGCCCTTCACCGCCAACCTCCCCGGCCACGACTCCGTCTACGACACCGTGCAGATCGGCGTCGACGTGGCGCGCCCCGAGCTGGACGAGCGCATCGCCCGGCGCGTCGACCGGATGTGGGAGGCCGGTCTGGTCGACGAGGTCCGGGCACTGGAGGCGCAGGGCCTGCGCGAGGGGCGTACGGCCTCGCGCGCGCTCGGCTACCAGCAGGTCCTCGCGGCGCTCGCCGGCGAGTGCACGCTCGACGAGGCGCGCGACGAGACCGTCCGTGCCACCAAGCGCTTCGCGCGCCGTCAGGATTCGTGGTTCAGGCGCGACCCGCGGGTGCATTGGCTCAGTGGGGGTGTGGCGGACCGCACGGAACTTCCGCGACTCGCCCTGTCGTTGGTCGAACGACCGGTTACAGCCTGATCACGTGATGGCATCGGGACGCCCCGGCCGTCATCCGGGCCTCCGGCGGCGTGCCATCATCGAGCTTCGATCGACCGAGTGAGTCCTAGTTGGGAGGGCGCGTGGCGATGGAGGCCGGCCCTCGCGACACCGCACCGAGCACCGAGCACGGCACCGCCGCCCCCGGCGGACCGGAGCCGGACGGCGCCCTGAGCCCCGACGGCCCCGACGAGACGCCGGAAGGCGTCGCAGCCGACGGTCCCGAGCCCGACGAGATGTACGGGGACGAGGTCGAGGTCGAGCTGCGTCCGCAGCGCCGCCTGCGGATCTGGCAGCTCGCGCCCATCGTGTGCCTGGCCGCGCTCGGCTCCCTGATGTTCGCATTCCCGCTCGCCTTCGACTTCGGCGACAGCGGCGCGGTGATCGCGATGCTGGGCCTGCTGATCTGCTCCTGCGCGGCAGGCTGGGGCATGATGGCCGCCCGCCGGGTCGGATACACCTGGCCGGGCCTGCCCCAGCGCGGGTCGGGGCGCCGTGCCGACTGGCGGACGATCCTGGTGTACGCCCTGGTGGTGGCCGCGGTCGTCGCCCTGGCCGTGTGGCGGGTCGACCGCCTGCGCAGCTGACGGCACCCCGCGTCCCAGGGCGGCCCTCGCCCCTCGTCGCCGTGCCGCACTCACCCCGTACGATCGAGGAATGAGCACGCGGATCGCCTTCCTCAAGGGGCACGGCACCGAGAACGACTTCGTGATCGTTCCCGACCCGGAGAACGCCCTCGACCTGCCTCCCGCCGCCGTCGCGGCCCTGTGCGACCGCCGCGCGGGCCTCGGCGGGGACGGGCTGCTGCACGTGGTGCGGTCCGCGGCGCACCCCGAGGCCCGGGAGATGGCCGCCGAGGCGGAATGGTTCATGGACTACCGCAACGGCGACGGTTCGGTCGCGGAGATGTGCGGCAACGGCGTGCGGGTCTTCGCGCGCTACCTCCAACGCGCCGGGTACGCCGTGGCAGGCGACCTCGCCGTCGCGACGCGCGGGGGAGTGAAGCGGGTGCACCTCGCCAAGAACGGTGATGTCACCATCGGTATGGGCCGTGCGCTGCTGCCCGAGGGAGACGTCGAGGTGAGCGTCGGCGAGCGCAGCTGGCCCGCGCGGAACGTGAACATGGGCAATCCGCACGCGGTCGCCTTCGTCGCCGACCTCGCCCACGCCGGCGACCTGTACGCCCCGCCCTCGCACACGCCCGCCGGCGCCTACCCGGACGGCGTCAACGTCGAGTTCGTGGTCGACCGGGGCCCCGGCCACGTCGCGATGCGCGTCCACGAGCGCGGCTCCGGCGAGACCCGCTCCTGCGGCACCGGCGCGTGTGCCGTCGCCGTCGCCGCCGCCCGCCGGGACGGTGCCGACCCGGCGGTCACCGGCACCCCGGCGACGTACACCGTCGACGTGCCCGGCGGCACCCTGGTGATCACCGAGCGCCCGGACGGCGAGATCGAGATGACCGGGCCCGCCGTGATCGTCGCGGAGGGCGAGTTCGACTCCGCATGGCTGGAAGGGGTACTCGCCTGAAGAACGACCCGGTGAGCCGGACCGCGCTGAACCACCGCGCGGTCCATGACACTCAGTGCGAAAACGTAAACCCTCGGACCATCGCTCGAATGGGTGATCCGTTTCACGCTCGGCGAGAGGCGGTCGGCCGCACGTGATGGGCTCGATAGCATCAAGCACCGGCCCGGACGGGGGACCGACAGCATCCCCTGAGCCGTGTCCGCCCTGGGATTCCCCGTCCGCCGGTCCGCGCAGCCGGAGGTGCCCATGAATGCGGAGGCCGTGAATCCAGCGAGCCCGGGCCCCGTGCCGCCCGCGGCCACCGGTGCCGTCGCGCCGGCGCCCCGCAGGAAGGCCCGCCCCCGGATCGACCTGCGCCGGCTCGGCCGTGCCGCCCTGCTCGGCTCCGCCACCCGCAGCCGGAACCTCCCCGACGCCATCGGCCACGTGGTCGAGGCCCACCGCGCCCACCACCCCGACGCCGACCTCGACCCGCTGCGCCGCGCCTACGTCCTGGCCGAGTCCTCACACCGCGGCCAGATGCGCAAGAGCGGCGAGCCGTACATCACCCACCCCCTCGCCGTCACCCTGATCCTCGCCGAACTCGGCGCCGAGACCACCACCCTGACCGCCTCCCTCCTCCACGACACCGTCGAGGACACCGAGGTGACGCTCGACCAGGTCGGCGAGGAGTTCGGCGCCGAGGTCCGCTACCTCGTCGACGGCGTCACCAAGCTGGAGAAGGTCGACTACGGCGCCGCCGCCGAACCCGAGACCTTCCGCAAGATGCTCCTCGCCACCGGCAACGACGTCCGCGTCATGTCGATCAAACTCGCCGACCGGCTGCACAATATGCGCACCCTCGGCGTCATGCGCCGCGAGAAGCAGGAACGCATCGCCAAGGTCACCCGCGACGTCCTGATCCCGCTCGCCGAGCGGCTCGGCGTCCAGGCCCTCAAGTCCGAGCTGGAAGACCTCGTCTTCGCGGTCATGCACCCCGAGGAGTGCGCGCACACGCGCGAGCTGGTCCAGCAGAACGCCGCCCGCGCGGACGACCCGCTCGCCGCCGTCGCCGACGAGGTGCGCGGCGTGCTGCGCGAGGCCGACATCCAGGCCGAAGTCCTCATCCGCCCGCGCCACTTCGTCTCCGTGCACCGTGTGTCCCGCAAGCGCGGCACGCTCCGCGGCGCGGACTTCGGCCGCCTCCTGGTGCTCGTCCAGGAGGACGCCGACTGCTACGCGGTCCTCGGTGAACTGCACACCTGTATGACGCCGGTCGTCTCGGAGTTCAAGGACTTCATCGCCGTCCCCAAGTTCAACCTCTACCAGTCGCTGCACACGGCGGTCGCCCGCGCGGAGGACGGCCAGGTCGTCGAGGTACTCATCCGCACCCACCAGATGCACAAGGTGGCCGAGGCCGGGGTGGTCGCGCTCGGCAACCCGTACGCGCCTCCGTCGGAGGAGCAGAGCGCGGGCGACGGCGAGCGCGCCGACCCGACCCGGCCCGGCTGGCTCTCCCGGCTGCTCGACTGGCAGCGCGGCGCCCCCGACCCCGACACCTTCTGGTCCACCCTGCGCGAGGACCTCGCCCAGGACCGCGAGATCACCGTCTTCCGCCCCGACGGCGGCACCCTGGGCCTGCCCGAGGGCGCCACCTGCGTCGACGCCGCCTACGCCCAGTACGGCGAAGACGCGCACGCGACCATCGGCGCCCGGGTCAACGGCCGCCTGGCGACCATGAGCACGGTGCTGCGGGACGGCGACACCGTGCAGCTCCTGATGGGCCAGGACCCCGCCTCCGAGCCGTCCAGACAGTGGCTGGAGCACGCCCGCACCCCCGCCGCGCGGATCGCCATCCAGCGTAGGCTCGCCGCCCACCCGGAGCCGGCCCCCGAGACCGAGGAACCGGCCCGCGGCCCCGCCGCGCCGGAGACCCATGCCCACCCCGACGCCCCGCGCCCGGCCGCGGGCGCCGCGCCGACCCGCGCCGCCTCGGCCGACGTCCTCGTCGACCGGCCGGGCGCGACCGTGCGGCTGGCGGGCTGCTGCACGCCCGTGCCGCCGGACGAGATCACCGGCTTCGCCGTGCGCGGGGGAGTGGTGACCGTGCACCGCGCCCAGTGCGCCGTGGTGGCGCGCATGAAGAGCGCCGGGCGCGCGGAGGTCGGCGTGCGCTGGGGCGAGAGCACCGGGTGCCGGGTGACCCTCCTCGCCGAATCGTTCGGCCGCCCGCACCTCCTGGCCGACCTCACCGAGGCCATGGCCCTCGAAGGCGCCGAAATCGTCTCCGCGACCGTCGAGCCCCCGGACCGCCAGCGCGTCCGGCACAGCTACACCGTGGTACTCCCGGACGCCGCCCGGCTGCCCGCCCTGATGCGGGCCATGCGCGACGTGGCCGGCGTGTACGACGTCAGCCGCGCCCAGCCGCAGCCGACCGGCGCCTGACCACCGGTACCGCGGGGCGCCGCCCGACGGAGGCCTGATCCGTACCTCGCGCGGGGCGCCGCCGACCGAGGCCTCACCCGTACCCCGTGTGGGGCGCCGCCGACGGAGGCCTGATCCGTACCCGCAGGGGCCGCCCGGACGCTCCGGACACCCGGGCCCGCACGCCGGCGTGCGGCTCACGCGCGCCCTGCGCGGCGCGGTCCGCGCGAGGCAGCGGTCCCGTGTGGACCGCGTACGGGGCGCGTCCGGCGGGGCCGGGAACCGGGTGCGCCCGGCGCGGGCCACGAACTCGGCGCGCGCACGGCCCGCGCGCGCCCGCGCCCGCCCGGCCCGCGCGCGCCCGCTCGGGACCCGTTCGGGTGCCCCGGGCGCGCGCCGTCGCCGCGGGGCAGGTGCGCGCTGATAGCCGTGAGGGATGCCGCACACCCCTCACTCCCCGACTCCTCGACCCCGCGCCCGCGCCCGCCGCCGGCTCAGGGCCGCGGCGCTGCTCGCCTCCGCCGTCTCCGTCTGCCTGGTCGCCGCGAGCGCCCCGCCGACCCCGCTGGGCGTCGGCGACCGCCTCTTCCCGCAGCTGGGCAACCCCGGCTACGACGTGACGGCGTACGACCTGTCCTTCACCTACTCCGGAAGCAACAGCGAACCGCTGCGGGCGGTCACCACCATCGAGGCCCGCACCACCGCCGACCTGGACCGGATCAATCTCGACTTCGCGCACGGGAAGGTCGACTCCGTCGAGGTCGACGGGGACCCCGCCGCCTTCACCACCGCCGGCGAGGACCTCGTCGTGACGCCCGAGGACGCGCTCGACGAGGGCGACTGGACGCGGATCACCGTCCGGCACAGCAGCGACCCCGTGTACCCCGAGGACCGCCAGGGCGGCTGGGTGCGCACCGCCGACGGCCTCGCCATGGCCAACCAGGCCGACGTCGCCCACCTGGTGTTCCCCTGCAACGACCACCCCTCCGACAAGGCGCGGTTCACGTTCCACATCACCGCCCCCGACGGGCTCACGGCCGTCGCGAACGGTCTGCCGACGGGCGTGGAGCACACCGGCCCGACGACCACCTGGAGCTACCGGACCGGGCACCCCATGGCCACCGAGCTGGCCCAGGTGTCCATCGGCCGCTCCACGGTGCTGCACCGCACCGGCCCGCACGGGCTGCCGGTCCGGGACGTCGTGCCGACCGAGCACCGCGCGGCGCTCGAACCGTGGCTGGCGAAGACCCCCGACCAGATCGCCTGGATGGAGCGGAAGGTCGGGCGCTACCCCTTCGAGACGTACGGCCTGCTCATGGCCGACGCCACCACCGGCTTCGAACTCGAGACCCAGACGCTCTCCCTCTTCGAGCGGGAACTGTTCACCGAGCCCGCCTATCCGAAGTGGTACGTCGAGTCGATCATGGTGCACGAGCTGGCCCACCAGTGGTTCGGCAACAGCGTCAGCCCCGCCACCTGGTCCGACCTGTGGCTCAACGAGGGACACGCCACCTGGTACGAGGCGCTGTACGCCGAGGAGACCGCGGACAAGCCCATGGCGGCGCGCATGAAGGCCGCATACGGGGCCTCCGACCGCTGGCGCACGGCGGGCGGCCCGCCCGCGGCCCCCAAGCCGCCGAAGAACGGCAGCAAGACCGGGATCTTCCGCTCCAACGTGTACGACGGCGCCGCGCTCGTGCTCTACGCCCTGCGCCAGGAGATCGGCCCCGCCGCCTTCGACCGCGTCGAGCGGGCGTGGGTCGCCCGCAACCAGGACGGCGTCGCGACGACCGCCGACTTCGTCCGGCTCGCCTCCGAGACCGCCGGCCGCGATCTGGGCGACTTCTTCCAGGCCTGGCTGTACGGCGAGAAGACCCCGCCGATGCCCGGCCACCCGGACTGGAAGCAGGCCCCCGCCGCGAAGACCCCCGCCAAGGCGGCGCACGGGGCGCACGGCGAATAAGCCGGTGACGAGACGGCCCGTGCCGTGCGACCATCTTCGGGACGGCGCGGCCCGGGCCCCGGGAATCTCCCCGGCGTCCCGCACGTTGTACCGGATGTCGCGGCGCGTGTGCCGCGCCCACCTTCCCAGCTACGTAAGGATCCAATGACCTCCTCTTCTTCCCCCTCCCAGGACACCAAGCGTCTCGCGCAGACCTATCCCGAGGGCCTTCGGGCCGATGCCCTGATGGAAGAGGACGTCGCCTGGAGCCACGGAAACGACTCGCAGTGGGACGGCGAGCAGTTCGACCGCTCCGACCGCGCGGCGCTGCGCCGGGTGGCGGGCCTGTCCACCGAGCTGGAGGACGTCACCGAGGTCGAGTACCGCCAGCTCCGTCTGGAGCGGGTCGTCCTCGTCGGCGTCTGGACCTCGGGCACCGTGCAGGACGCGGAGAACTCGCTGGCCGAGCTGGCCGCCCTCGCGGAGACGGCCGGCGCGCTCGTGCTCGACGGCGTCGTCCAGCGCCGCGACAAGCCCGACGCCGCCACCTACATCGGCTCCGGCAAGGCCGAGGAGCTGCGGGACGTCGTCCTCGAAACGGGCGCGGACACCGTCATCTGCGACGGTGAGCTGAGCCCGGGGCAGCTGATCCACCTCGAGGACGTCGTCAAGGTCAAGGTCATCGACCGCACGGCCCTGATCCTGGACATCTTCGCCCAGCACGCCAAGTCCCGAGAGGGCAAGGCACAGGTCGCGCTCGCGCAGATGCAGTACATGCTGCCGAGGCTGCGCGGCTGGGGTCAGTCGCTGTCCCGGCAGATGGGCGGCGGCAAGGGCGGCGGCCTCGCCACCCGTGGTCCCGGTGAGACCAAGATCGAGACGGACCGGCGCCGGATCCGCGAGAAGATGGCGAAGATGCGCCGGGAGATCGCGGAGATGAAGACCGGCCGCGAGATCAAGCGCCAGGAGCGCAAGCGCCACAAGGTGCCCTCCGTCGCCATCGCGGGCTACACCAACGCCGGCAAGTCCTCGCTGCTCAACCGCCTCACCGGCGCGGGCGTCCTGGTCGAGAACGCCCTGTTCGCGACCCTCGACCCGACCGTGCGCCGGGCCGAGACCCCCAGCGGGCGGCTGTACACGCTGGCCGACACCGTGGGCTTCGTCCGGCACCTGCCGCACCACCTGGTCGAGGCGTTCCGCTCCACGATGGAGGAGGTCGGCGACTCCGACCTGATCCTGCACGTGGTCGACGGTTCGCACCCCGTCCCGGAGGAGCAGCTGGCCGCCGTGCGCGAGGTGATCAGGGACGTCGGCGCCACCGACGTGCCCGAGATCGTCGTGATCAACAAGGCCGACATGGCCGACCCGCTGGTGCTCCAGCGGCTGCTGCGGGTCGAGAAGCGGGCCATCGCGGTCTCGGCGCGCACCGGCCAGAACATCGACGAGCTGCTCGCGCTGATCGACAACGAGCTGCCGCGGCCCTCGGTCGAGATCGAGGCGCTCGTGCCGTACACCCACGGCAAGCTGGTCGCCCGCGCCCACGACGAGGGCGAGGTGATCTCCGAGGAGCACACCCCGGAGGGCACCCTGCTCAAGGTGCGGGTGCACGAGGAACTGGCGGCGGAGTTCGCGCCGTACGTTCCCGCGCCGCTCGCCTGAGACCCGCACGGCCCGACAGCGGGCCGACCGACCGAGGGCCCGTCCCCTGCCGCGGCAGGGGACGGGCCCTCGGTCATGGACGGATCCGTGCGCGGATCACTGACCGCCGTACGTCTTGCTCATGTTCTGGTACATCGCCTCGGCCGAGCGGCCCAGCTGCGGGCCCGCCAGCCAGGTGTTCTCCAGCGGGCCGATCGAGGTGTTGGAGACCAGCTTGGTCTCCCCGTCCACCACCCGGAACCAGCCGCCGCCGGACGAGCCGCCGGTCATGGTGCAGCCGATGCGGTACATCGTGGGCAGCGACGGGCTCAGCGACAGCCGGCCGGGCCGGTCGACGCACTTGAACATCTCCAGGCCGTTGTACGGCGGCGCCGCCGGGTAGCCCCAGGCGCCCATGCTGGACACCTCCGTCGCCGACGGGGCGGAGAAGTCCACCTCCAGCGCGGCGCCGACGGTCTCCTCCAGCGACTTGCTGCCCTGCTCCGGCTTCACGTGCAGCACCGAGTAGTCGTACGCGGCCCCGTCGCCGCCGCTCTCCGAACCACCCTTGATCCACTCGTCCGAGGTGGACGCCCAGTCGGCCCACCAGGTGCCGTACGGCGCCATCTCGGTGGTCGTCGCGTTCGCCAGCTCCGCCTCGGACTTGCCGTAGTCGTTGTACGACGGGACGAAGGCGATGTTGCGGTACCAGCCGCCGCTGCCGCCGGCGTGCACGCAGTGGCCCGCCGTCCACACCAGGTTGGACTTGCCCGGGTGGTTCACGTCCTTGATCACCGTGCCGGAGCAGACCATCGAACCCTCGGGCGAGTCGAAGAAGACCTTGCCGACCGGGGCCGCGTTCTCGTGGTACGGCTTCTTCTCGGCCACGGCCTCGACGGGCGCGGGCTCCGGGTCGGTGGCACCCTGGTCGGCGGCCGCGTCCTTGGTCGTGACGGTCTTGTCGGCCTCCTTCGCGGACTTCATCCGGTCCGGCTTCCACAGGCCCTCGATCACCGGGTTGACGAAGTCCTTGGCCTCACTGAGCCACTTGTCCTTGTCCCAGTTCTGCCAGCCGCCGTCCTTCCACTGGTCGACGTCGATGCCGTGCTCCTTGAGCCGGTCCGCGAGGCCGGCCGCCAGACCGCCCTCGCCGCCACCGGTGTCGCCCGCGTCGGCGGCCTGCGAGGTGCCGCCACCGGGCTCGGCATCGGTCTTGTCCTGCTCCGATCCGCAGGCGGTCGCGGTCAGCGCGAGCGCGGCGACCAGACCGGCCGCGGCGAGTGCGGTGCGCCGTCCGCGCCGTGGCGCGGCGGACATACGTGTGGAACGCATGGTGCGAGGACCCCCGTTGAAACGTGTGAGTGCGTGATTGTCTGTCATGGGATGCGCGGTGGGGTGCCGGGACGGGCCCGGCACACCCCACCGTCCGGCCCGCTCAGTGCGGGCCGCGCGTGATCACTGCCCGGCGAACTTCCCGCTCACCGCGTCGAACACGCCCTCGGCCTCCTTGCCCAGGCGCGGACCGGCCAGCCAGCCGGCCGTCACCGGGCCGATGGAGGTGTTGGAGACCAGCGCGGGCTTGCCGTCCGAACCGGCGGCGACCCAGCCGCCGCCGGACGAGCCGCCGGTCATGGTGCAGCCGATGCGGTACATCGTCGGGTCGGAGGCGTTGATCGACAGCCGCCCGGGCTTGTCCTGGCACTGGTACAGCTTCTGGCCGTCGTAGGGCGGTGCGGCCGGGTAGCCGATCGCCTTCATGCTCTCGATCTCCGGCACGGCCGGCGCGTCGAAGTCCACCGGCAGCGCGGCGCCGACCGTCTCCTCCAGCGACTTGCCGTTGCCGCCCTTCTCCGGCGTCACATGGATCACGGCGAAGTCGTACGAGGCGCCGTCACCGCCGGTCGCGCCGCCCTGCTCGATCCACTGGTCCGAGGTCTGCGCCCAGTCCCCCCACCAGACACCGTAGGGAGCGATCTCCTCCTTGGTGGCCTTCTGCAGCTCCTCGACCGACATGTCCGCGTCGTTGTACGACGGGACGAAGGCGATGTTGCGGTACCAGCCGCCGCTCTTGCCGGCGTGCACGCAGTGACCGGCCGTCCACACCATGTTGGACTTGCCGGGGTGGGCCGGGTCCTTCACGACCGTGGCCGAGCACACCATCGAACCCTTGGGGGAGTCGAAGAGGAGCTTGCCGGCCGTGGCGGCGTTGTCGTGGTACTTGGCCGGTACGGCCGCCGCCTCGACGGGGGCGGGCTCCGGGTCGGTGACGCCCTGGTCCCCGGAGATGTCGTTCTCGTCGACCTCCTGGTCCGGCTCCTCGGCGTCCCGCATCCGGTCCGGGTCCCACAGCCCCTCGATGATCGGGTTGACGAAGTCCTGCGCCTCGCGCAGCCAGTCGTCCTTGTTCCAGTCCTTCCAGGCGCCGTTCTTCCAGTCGTCGACGTCGATCCCGTGTTCCTTGAGCTTGTCCTTGATGTGGTCCGGGATCCGGATGCCGCCGTTGCCGTCGTCCGCGGCGGACGCGGAGGCCGAGGCGTCGCCGCCCGCCTCGGGGTCGCCGTCCTCGCACGCCGTGGCGGTGAGCGCGAGCGCGGAGACGAGCGCCACGGCGGCGGCCGCGGAGGAGGTTCCGCGCCGCCCGCGCCTGTTTCCGCGCGTGCTGAACGACGGCCGTATGGATCGCATGGTGTTGACTCCCCCTGCTGTGAACGAACGTGGTGCCGCGGCCGGAGCGCCAAGCGGCGGCGACCGGGAACGGCACCACACACTATGCGGTGGCTGTGGGGGAGTTCCGACGGAACGGCAACGGTTCGGATACAGCCGCCTGACCAGGCACGCGCCTCCTGCCGGTGCGGAGGGCCCGGCCGCGGAGCCGCAGCGGCCCGCGAAGTCCCCGCCGCGGCAACGATCTTCGGGCAGACCGTAACCCCGTGAACGGACCTCGGTTGTAGCGGTGGGGGTGCCGCTGCCCGGACGCGGTCCCCCTGCTGCCGGGAGCTGCCGGCAGGTCGCATCGCGTCCGGGCGGCGGGAGGTCGACGAGCCGTGGCGGGATCCCCGTACGGGAGTGGTGCGGACGGGGGCGGGGACGCCGGGCGGGCGGTCGTGGTGACGGAGCCCGCGGTCACGACGTCCGCGCGGGCGCACGCCGGGCAGGAGGAAGGCGTACAGGGGGCGGTGGGTGCCGTGCGGGGGATGGCCGAGCGAAGGAGCGCTGTGCGGGGGATGGCCGAGCGAAGGAGCGCTGTGCGGGGGATGGCCGAGCGAAGGAGCGCTGTGCGGGGGAGGAGCGGGCAGGAGGGCGCTGCGCGGGGGAGCACGGTGCCGGATGGCGGCGGGTCGGGGAGTGGCGGGTCGGGGAACGCCGGGTCGGAGAACGCCCGGGCCGAGAGCGCGGGGTCGGAGAACGCGGTGCCGGATAGCGCCGTGCTGGATAGCGGCGGGTCTGAGGACGCGGTGCCGGATAGTGGCGGGGCGGGGAACGCCGGGTCGGATGGCAGCGGGGCGGAGAGCGCGGTGCCGGATAGCGGCGGGACGGGGAGTGGCGGGTCGGGGAGCGCCGGGGCCGAGAGCGCAGGGTCGGAGGACGCTGTGCTGGAGAGCGCCGGGGCGGAGCGCGGCGGCGCCGAGAGCGCCGTGCGGGGCGGCGCTGCGAGGTGCCGGCCCGCGCGGGAACCGGCCGCGCGGACCTACGCGCGGGCCCTCCCGGTCGTACCCGTCCGGGCCCGGGGACTCACCATCGAGGGTGCCGACGGCCGCCGTTACCTGGACTGCGTCTCCGGCGCGGGCACGCTGGCTCTCGGCCACAACCACCCCGTCGTCCTGGAGTCGATCCGCAGGGTCCTCGACTCCGGCGCCCCCCTGCACGTCATGGACCACACCACCCCGGTCGAGGACGCCTTCGTCACCGAGCTGCTGTGCACCCTGCCGCCGGTCCTCGCCGACCGCGCGCGCGTGCGGTTCTGCGACCCGACGGGCGCGGACCCGGTCGCCACCGCCGTCGCGCTGGTCCGTGCCGCCACCGGACGGACCCGGGTGGTCACCCTTGCCGACGCGCACGAGCCGCTTCCCGACGGCGGCGCGCCGGGACAGGAGCCGCCCGCCGGGCTCCTCCTGGACCCGGCCCGGAGCGAGGCCGCGGCTCCGCACGGGCCGGGCGCCGAGGCAGGAGGTGTGCGGCGCCCCTCCGCCCACGCGGACCAAGGTGCCGTCCCGCTCATCGTCGACGAGACCGAGACGGGCGTCGGCCGGACCGGCGCCTACTGGGCCTTCGAGCACAGTGGAGTCACGCCCGACGTGCTGGTCCTCGCCAAGGCGATCGGCGGCAGCCTGCCGCTGGCCGCGGTGGTCCACCGCGACGACCTGGGCGACCCGAGCGGGCACGGCGGGCCCGTGGCCGGCTCCTTCCGCGGCAACCAACTCGCCCTGGCCGCCGGCGCGGCCACCCTCGCCCACGTCCGCGAACACCGCCTCGCCGAACACGCCGCCGCACTGGGCGGCCGGATGCTGGCCCGACTGCGCGCCCTGGCCGCGGAGTCCGGGTGCGTCGGACACGTGCGCGGGCGGGGCCTGATGGCCGGTGTCGAGCTGGTGGCGCCCGAGGACCCGCCCGACGGCACCGCCCGCCCCGGCGCCTCCGCCCACCTAGCCGCCGCCGTCCGCGGGGAGTGCCTGCGCCGCGGGCTGATCGTGGACGTCACGGGTCCGCGCGCGAACGTCGTACGGCTGCTGCCGCCACTGATCGTCACCGAGGAGCAGATGTCGGCCGTCCTCGACCGACTCGCCGACGCGGTAGGTGCGGTGGACCGCCACCGCCCCGACGGCTCCGTCCCGTTACGCGGGGAGCGCACCCCGAGATGAGACCCGCCCCCGGACACGGCCCGCCAGGAGAACCCGCGTTGCACATCCCTCCCGCCCCCGAACCGATCCCCGTGCCGGCCTCCGCGCCGGACACCGGGGCCGTGTCCGAGCCTGGGGCCCCGGCGGCCCCGGGGGCTGTCGCCCCGCCGGACACCGCGCGCACCCATGTCGCGCAGGCCACCGCCCTCCCCGCGCCCCGGTCCGTGCCGTTCGCCCGGCGCCCCGCGGCCGGCCCGCCGGACCCCTTCGATCACTACGCCGCCGCCCAGGCCGCGGGCACCGAGAACCTGATCCGCTGCTGGGCCCGCGAGGCCGACGTGTCCGCCCCCGACGACGGCGTCCTCCACGTACCGCTCCCGGCCTCCGGTACGGCCCTCGCCGTTCCCGTGCGCTACTGGTCACCGACCGGCTGGCACCGCTTCGGGCCGCCGCGTCTGACCGGCGCCCCCGCCTCGGCACCGCCCGTGGACCCGGTCACGCTCGCCGCGCTGCTCGTGCGCGAGACGGCCGCTGCCCCGGGGCCCGACGGTCCCGACCTCGTCGCGCGCGTCGCGGACTCCGTCCACCGCACCGCCCTATTCCTCCGGGACCGCGCGGAACGCCCCGTGGACGACCCCGCCGGTGCGCCGGACCGGGGCGGCCCCGACCTCTTCCTTGCCGCCGAGCAGGCGCTGCTCCTGGGGCACCCGCTGCATCCCATCCCGAAGAGCCGTGCCGGCCTCACCGAGGCCGAGACCCGCCGCTACTCACCGGAGCTGCGCGGTTCCTTCCCCCTGCACTGGCTGGCCGTCGCCCCCTCCGCACTCGCCACCGACTCGGCCTGGACCGAGCGCGGCCGCGCGGTCACCGCTCGCGCGCTCACCGCACGCCTCGCCGCGGACGGCCCGGCACCGGCGGAGGGTCCGGCACCGCCGGCCGGGTTCGCCCTCCTGCCCGTGCACCCCTGGCAGTTCCGCGCGGTGCTGCACCGGCCGGACGTCGCCGCTCTGCTGGACACCGGGCTGGTCAGGGACCTCGGCGCGCGGGGCCCGGCATGGCATCCCACGTCCTCCGTGCGCACCGTGCACCGCAGCGGCGCCCCCGCCATGCTCAAGCTCTCGCTGGCCCTGCACATCACCAACTCCCGGCGGGAGAACCTCCGTAAGGAGCTGCACCGCGGTGTCGAGGTCCACCGACTGCTGCGCCGCGGCCTGTCCCGGCAGTGGCGGGCGGCCCACCCGGACTTCGACATCGTCCGCGACCCGGCCTGGCTTGCCGTGGACGGACCGGACGGCACGCCCGTGCGCGGCCTCGACGTCGTCGTCCGGCACAACCCCTTCCGCCCCTCGGACGACGTCTGCTGCGTGGCCTCCCTCGTCGCACCGCGGCCGCCGTACATCAGCGCGGCGGACGAGAGCCCCGCCCCCCGCGCGTCCCCGAACGGTGTGTCCGGCGGCGCCGCGCGCACCAGGCTGGCCCAGGTCGTCACCCGGCTCGCCGGACGGACCGGCCGCCCGCGCGCAGCCGTCGCCGTCGAGTGGTTCCTGCGCTACCTCCACCACGTCGTACGTCCCGTCCTGTGGCTGGACGCCCGCGCGGGGATCGCCCTGGAGGCACACCAGCAGAACACGCTCGTCCTGCTGGACACCGACGGCTGGCCCGCGGGCGGCCGCTACCGCGACAACCAGGGCTACTACTTCCGCGAGTCCCGGCGCGCGGAACTCGACGCCCGGCTGCCCGGCATCGGAAAGCACTCCGACACGTTCGTGGCCGACGCCGTCACCGACGAGCGCTTCGCCTACTACCTCGCCGTCAACAACGTGTTCGGTCTCATCGGCGCCTTCGGTTCCGAGGGTCTCGCCGGGGAGGAAACGCTGCTGGCCGCCTTCCGCCGCTTCCTCGGCGAGCTGGCCGCGGGCCCCTCCCCACGGGGCGGTCCGCTCCCCGCGCACCTCCTCGACTCGCCGGTACTGCGCTGCAAGGCGAACCTGCTGACCCGGCTGCACGGCCTCGACGAACTCGTCGGCCCGGTGGACACCCAGTCCGTCTACGTCACCATCGCCAACCCCCTGCATGCCTGAGCGGGCCGCCCTCCCGAAGGAGCGACACTGTGAACCCCATCGACGCGAGCGCCGACGACACCCTGGACCTGCACCTGCCCGAGGAGTTCGTCGCCCTCTTCCGCACCGACGGGAACGCGCTCCCGGAGGCGGAGACGGAGGCGACGACAGGGGCGGCGACGGCACGCGCGCGTGAGGACCTCCTCGACGGCCTCGCCGACTGGGGACCGAGCGACACCTCCGCGGGCGTCTTCCACCTGGTCCCCGCCGACGTCGAACGGGACGCCGCGCTCATCGCCCACTGGATGAACGACCCGGACGTCGCCGCGTACTGGGAGCTGAGCGGACCGCAGAGCGTGACCGCCGACCACCTACGGGCCCAGCTGGCCGGGGACGGACGCAGCGTCCCGTGCGTCGGCATGCTGGACGGGGTGCCGATGAGCTACTGGGAGATCTACCGGGCCGACCTCGATCCGCTGGCCCGGTACTGCCCGGTCCGGCCGCACGACACCGGCGTCCACCTGCTGATCGGCGCGGACACCGACCGCGGGCGGGGCCTCGGTACCGAGCTGATCAGGACCGTCGCCGACCTCGTCCTCGCGGAGCGCCCCGCCTGCACGCGGGTGCTCGCCGAGCCCGACGTCCGCAACCGGTCGTCCGTCGCGGCGTTCCTCGGGGCCGGGTTCCGGCTGGCGGCCGAGGTGGACCTGCCCGCCAAGCGCGCCGCCCTCATGGTCCGCGAACGGGCGGGGCGGGAGTCCCCGTGACCCGTGCCGCACCCGCCGCATCTGCCGCCACCGCGTCCCGCCAGCCGTCCTGGTCCTCACGCCGGCTGCGGTGTCCGTCCGGCCCGCCGGCCTGGTCCTCCCGCCGGCCGTCCTGTCCGTCCTGCCGGTCGTCCCTCCCGCCCGTTCGTCGGCCACCCGCCCAGGAGCCACCCGTGCCGCGCCAGTCGCCGCAGTCCCGTCGATCACACCGGTCCCCGCAGCCGCCGACCCGTTTGTCAGTCCCGGGCCGTAGGGTGGTCGCGCTATGACGAAGCCCTCACTCCCCGAACTCCTGCACGCCGCCGTCACCGCCGTCGGCGGAACGGAGCGTCCCGGCCAGGTGGCCATGGCCGAAGCCGTCGAGGAAGCCATCGACGGCGGCTCCCACCTGCTGGTCCAGGCCGGCACCGGCACCGGAAAGTCGCTGGGGTACCTGGTGCCCGCGCTGGCGCACGGGGAGCGGGTGGTCGTGGCCACGGCGACCCTGGCCCTGCAGCGCCAGCTGGTCGAGCGGGACCTGCCCCGCACGGTCGACGCGCTCCACCCGCAGCTGCGCCGCCGGCCGGAGTTCGCCATGCTCAAGGGCCGGTCGAACTACCTGTGCCTGCACCGGCTGCACGAGGGTGTCCCGCAGGACGAGGAGGAGGGCCTCTTCGACCAGTTCGAGGCCGCCGCCCCCACCAGCAAACTGGGCCAGGACCTGCTGCGGATGCGCGACTGGGCCGACGAGACCGAGACCGGCGACCGCGACGACCTGACGCCGGGCGTCTCCGACCGCGCCTGGTCGCAGGTCTCGGTGTCCTCCCGGGAGTGCCTGGGCGCCTCGAAGTGCGCCTACGGCGCCGAGTGCTTCGCCGAGACGGCCCGGGAGCGGGCCAAGCTCTCCGACGTCGTCGTCACCAACCACGCACTGCTCGCGATCGACGCCATCGAGGGCGCGCCCGTCCTGCCGCAGCACGAGGTGCTGATCGTCGACGAGGCGCACGAGCTGGTCTCCCGGGTCACCGGGGTGGCCACCGGCGAGCTGACTCCCGGCCAGGTCAACCGCGCGGTGCGCCGCGCCGCGAAGCTGGTCAACGAGAAGGCCGCCGACCAGCTCCAGACCGCCGCCGAGGGCTTCGAGCGGCTGATGGAGCTGGCGCTGCCGGGCCGCCTGGAGGAGATCCCGGAGGACCTGGGCTACGCCCTGATGGCGCTGCGGGACGCCAGTCGTACGGTCATCTCGGCGATCGGTGCCACCCGCGACAAGTCGGTGCAGGACGAGGACGCGGTGCGCAAGCAGGCGCTGGCCTCCGTGGAGTCCGTGCACGACGTCGCGGAGCGGATCACCAACGGCTCCGAGTGGGACGTCGTCTGGTACGAGCGCCACGACCGGTTCGGCGCCTCGCTGCGGGTCGCTCCGATGTCCGTCGCGGGACTGCTGCGGGAGAAGCTCTTCACCGACCGCTCGGTGGTCCTGACCTCCGCGACCCTGAAGCTGGGCGGCGACTTCAACGGGGTCGGCGCCTCCCTGGGCCTCGCCCCGGAGGGCACCGAGGGCGACGACGTGCCCCAGTGGAAGGGCGTCGACGTGGGCTCGCCCTTCGACTACCGCAAGCAGGGCATCCTCTACGTCGCCAAACACCTGTCCCGCCCCGCCCGGGACGGCGACCGGGGCGACATGCTCGACGAGCTGACCGAGCTGATCCAGGCGGCGGGCGGCCGCACGCTGGGCCTGTTCTCCTCGATGCGCGCGGCCCAGCTGGCCGCCGAGGAGCTGCGCTCGCGGATCCCCGAGTACCCGATCCTGCTCCAGGGCGAGGAGACCCTCGGGGAGCTGATCAAGAACTTCGCCGCCGATCCGCGGACCTGCCTCTTCGGCACGCTCTCGCTGTGGCAGGGCGTCGACGTGCCCGGGCCGAGCTGTCAGCTGGTCGTCATGGACAAGATTCCGTTCCCGCGTCCGGACGATCCCCTGATGAGCGCCCGCCAGAAGGCGGTCGAGGAGGCGGGTGGCAACGGCTTCATGGCGGTCGCCGCCACGCACGCGGCGCTGCTGATGGCCCAGGGCGCCGGCAGACTGGTCCGCGCGTCGGGCGACCGCGGGGTGGTCGCCGTACTCGACCAGCGGTTGGCGACGGCCCGGTACGGCAGTTACCTCAAGGCGTCCCTGCCCGACTTCTGGTTCACCACGGACCGCAACCAGGTCCGCAAGTCACTCGCCGCGATCGATGCGAAGGCCAGGGAGGCCGAGGCCGAGGGACAGGCGGAGAGCGGCTGACAGCGCTGGGCCCCGGAACCGGCGCAGAGGTCCCGGGGCCCGGTCGGGTCGGCGGGGCGCTGTCGCGCGCACCCGCCCGCCGTGGCGCTCAGACGCGACGCAGTACGGCCACCACCTTGCCGAGGATGGTCGCGTCGTCACCGGGGATCGGCTCGTAGGCCGCGTTGTGCGGGAGGAGCCAGACGTGGCCGTCCTCGCGCTTGAAGCGCTTGACGGTGGCCTCGCCGTCCAGCATGGCCGCCACGATGTCGCCGTTCTCGGCGACCGGCTGGCGGCGGACCGTGACCCAGTCGCCGTCACAGATCGCGGCCTCGATCATCGAGTCGCCGACGACCTTCAGGACGAACAGCTCGCCGTCGCCGACCAGCTGCCGGGGGAGCGGGAAGACGTCCTCGACGGACTCCTCGGCCAGGATCGGACCACCGGCGGCGATACGGCCGACCAGCGGGACGTAAGAGGCGGCCGGCTTGCCGGCGGTGTCGGTGGGCTGCACCGAGGCGGCCTGGTCCGAGCCGCGCACCTCGTACGCGCGCGGGCGGTGCGGGTCCCGGCGCAGGAAGCCCTTGCGCTCCAGTGCCATCAGCTGGTGGGCCACCGACGAGGTGCTGGAGAGGCCGACGGCCTGGCCGATCTCCCGCATCGATGGCGGGTACCCGCGTCGCTGCACGGAGTCGCGAATGACCTCGATCACCCGCCGCTGACGGTCGGTGAGTCCCGAGCTGTCCGCCCGGATGCCGGGAGGTCGCCCCGGCAGGGAGCGCTTGTGCCCCTCGGGATTCGCGGCGTCGCTCATCGCGTGCACCGGCTCAGGACGGCCCTGGGGGCGTTCCTGGGCAGTGATGGTGGCACTGTCGGCGGTGGTGGTCACGTCGGCCCCTCTCGATGGTCTCCCTGCTGCACAACGGTAGTAGCTTTCGAAAGGTTGCGCCAAACACACGTTCGAGTGAAAAAACGCGAATCGCTCGCCCGTATTGCATGTCTGGGTGTATGGCTACCGTGGCGCCTGGCGGACAAAAGGGCTGATTGCTGTACTCTTCACCGCCGTGGTGACAACCCTCGGGATGTCGCTCCAGTCTGCCATCCGGCATCCCGTTCGACGGGGCGGGTCTCCCATCTCTTGCGGTAGTCCCACGTGCCCTCCGCGCGGTGCCCACCGTATCTCCGCATGCCCAGGAGCGACACGGCCGTGACGAGGCCGTCCGGTGCGCGGTGCGGCCCGGGCGGCCGCGCACGCACAGGCGCGACACGCCTGCAGGGCGTGTTTGTATGGGCCAATCCCCACATCTAGTGGTTGGATTGCATCAGCAGCCCACAAGTTGTGGTCCCCCGGGTCTTCGAGCCCGCGGCGATCGCCTATGCTGGGGGCTGCTTCGAGGGGCCTGAAGGGCCTTTCGAGGCTGTTGAGTCTGCTGTGAGGAGGGTTCGGAGTCCATGCACTGCCCCTTCTGCAGGCACCCCGACAGCCGTGTCGTCGACAGTCGTACGACCGACGACGGCACGTCGATCCGCAGGCGCCGCCAGTGCCCTGACTGCTCCCGTCGGTTCACGACCGTGGAGACGTGCTCGCTCATGGTGGTGAAGCGGTCCGGGGTCACCGAACCGTTCAGCCGCACCAAGGTGATCAACGGTGTGCGCAAGGCCTGCCAGGGCCGGCCCGTCACCGAGGACGCGCTCGCCCAGCTCGGCCAGCGGGTCGAGGAGGCGGTGCGGGCCACCGGAAGCGCCGAGCTGACCACCCACGACGTGGGGCTGGCCATTCTCGGCCCGTTGCAGGAGCTGGACCTCGTCGCCTATCTGCGATTCGCCTCGGTCTACCGGGCGTTCGACTCGCTCGAGGACTTCGAGGCCGCGATCGCGGAACTGAGGGAGACGACGGGGCACTCCGGCGTGGACGACGACGCCGGCGCGGGGAGCCGGGAGAACGACCGCGGACCCACGGGGGCGGGACAGGTCCCCGAGCCCGCGGGCGCCGCCGACTGACCGGCGGGCCGGACCCGGACTTCGGCGCCCGGGCCCGGCCGGACGGCGGCGAGAGAACAAGACCTGTTGCGGGCTGAGCGAGAGATGCCCGCGACACCAGACAGAACACCGTGCCCACGGGAACAATCGGGGCACTTCAGGGCGTTTTCGCCCGTACAGGGAGGCGGCATGACAGAGACGGCGAGCGGTCCGGCACGGAGTTCCCGCGCCAAGGGCACCAAAGCGGGCAAGGGACTCCGTGTCGAGCGCGTCCACACCACTCCCGGCGTCCACCCCTACGACGAGGTGGCCTGGGAGCGTCGTGACGTCGTCATGACCAACTGGCGCGACGGCTCGGTCAACTTCGAGCAGCGTGGCGTCGAGTTCCCCGAGTTCTGGTCGGTGAACGCGGTCAACATCGTCACCAGCAAGTACTTCCGGGGCGCCGTGGGCACCCCGCAGCGCGAGGTGAGCCTCAAGCAGCTCATCGACCGCATCGTGAAGACGTACCGGAAGGCCGGCGAGGACCACAAGTACTTCGCCTCGCCCGCCGACGCCGAGATCTTCGAGCACGAGCTGGCCTACGCCCTCCTGCACCAGATCTTCAGCTTCAACAGCCCGGTGTGGTTCAACGTCGGCACGCCCCAGCCGCAGCAGGTCTCCGCCTGCTTCATCCTGTCCGTCGACGACTCCATGGAGTCGATCCTCGACTGGTACAAGGAAGAGGGCATGATCTTCAAGGGCGGCTCCGGTGCCGGCCTGAACCTCTCCCGGATCCGCTCCTCCAAGGAGCTGCTCTCCTCCGGCGGCAATGCCTCCGGCCCGGTCTCCTTCATGCGCGGCGCCGACGCCTCCGCCGGCACCATCAAGTCCGGTGGCGCCACCCGCCGCGCGGCCAAGATGGTCATCCTCGACGTCGACCACCCCGACATCGAGGACTTCATCGAGACCAAGGTGAAGGAAGAGGAGAAGATCCGCGCCCTGCGCGACGCGGGCTTCGACATGGACCTGGGCGGCGACGACATCACGTCCGTCCAGTACCAGAACGCCAACAACTCGGTCCGCGTGAACGACACGTTCATGAAGGCCGTGCAGGACGGCGGAAAGTTCGGCCTGACCTCCCGCATGACCGGCGAGGTCATCGAGGAGGTCGACGCCAAGGCGCTCTTCCGCAAGATGGCCGAGGCCGCCTGGGCCTGCGCCGACCCGGGCATCCAGTACGACGACACCATCAACCAGTGGCACACGTGCCCGGAGTCCGGCCGCATCAACGGCTCGAACCCGTGCAGCGAGTACATGCACCTGGACAACACGTCCTGCAACCTCGCCTCGCTGAACCTGATGAAGTTCCTGAAGGACGACGGCAAGGGCAACCAGTCCTTCGACGCCGAGCGCTTCTCCAAGGTCGTCGAGCTGGTCATCACCGCGATGGACATCTCCATCTGCTTCGCGGACTTCCCGACCCAGAAGATCGGCGAGAACACCCGCGCCTTCCGCCAGCTCGGCATCGGCTACGCCAACCTCGGCGCCCTGCTGATGGCGACCGGCCACGCGTACGACTCCGACGGCGGCCGCGCCCTGGCCGGCGCCATCACCTCCCTGATGACCGGCACGTCGTACCGCCGCTCCGCCGAACTCGCCGCGATCGTCGGCCCGTACGACGGCTACGCCCGCAACGCCAAGCCGCACCTGCGGGTGATGAAGCAGCACTCCGACGAGAACGCCAAGGCCGTCCGCATGGACGACCTCGACACGCCGATCTGGGCCGCCGCCACCGAGGCCTGGCAGGACGTGCTGCGCCTCGGCGAGAAGAACGGCTTCCGCAACTCCCAGGCCTCCGTCATCGCCCCGACCGGCACCATCGGTCTCGCGATGTCCTGCGACACCACCGGCCTGGAACCCGACCTCGCCCTGGTCAAGTTCAAGAAGCTGGTCGGCGGCGGCTCGATGCAGATCGTCAACGGCACCGTCCCGCAGGCCCTGCGCCGCCTGGGCTACCAGGAGGAGCAGATCGAGGCGATCGTCGCTCACATCGCCGAGCACGGCAACGTGATCGACGCCCCCGGCCTCAAGCACGAGCACTACGAGGTCTTCGACTGCGCCATGGGCGAGCGCTCCATCTCCGCGATGGGCCACGTCCGCATGATGGCCGCCATCCAGCCCTGGATCTCCGGCGCCCTGTCCAAGACGGTCAACCTGCCGGAGTCGGCGACCGTCGAGGACGTCGAGGAGGTCTACTTCGAGGCCTGGAAGATGGGCGTCAAGGCGCTCGCCATCTACCGCGACAACTGCAAGGTCGGCCAGCCCCTCTCCGCCAAGAAGAAGGAGCAGGAGAAGGCCGAGGTCACCGAGAAGGCCGAGGCGACCATCCGTGAGACGGTCGAGAAGGTCGTCGAGTACCGCCCGGTCCGCAAGCGCCTGCCGAAGGGACGCCCCGGCATCACCACGTCCTTCACCGTCGGCGGCGCCGAGGGCTACATGACCGCCAACTCCTACCCGGATGACGGTCTCGGCGAGGTCTTCCTCAAGATGTCCAAGCAGGGCTCGACCCTCGCGGGCATGATGGACGCCTTCTCCATCGCGGTCTCCGTCGGCCTCCAGTACGGCGTGCCGCTGGAGACGTACGTCTCGAAGTTCACCAACATGCGCTTCGAGCCGGCCGGCATGACGGACGACCCGGACGTGCGGATGGCGCAGTCGATCGTCGACTACATCTTCCGCCGCCTGGCGCTGGACTTCCTGCCCTTCGAGACGCGCTCCGCGCTCGGCATCCACTCCGCCGAGGAGCGCCAGCGCCACCTGGAGACCGGTTCGTACGAGCCGTCCGACGACGAACTCGACGTCGAGGGCCTGGCCCAGTCGGCGCCGCGCGCCCAGGAGCTGAAGGCCGTCGTCACGCCGAAGGCCGAGGTCGAGGCGGCCAAGCCCGCGCCGCAGCAAGCGCACACCAGCGCCGAGCTGGTGGAGATGCAGCTGGGCATCCAGGCCGACGCCCCGCTGTGCTTCTCCTGCGGTACGAAGATGCAGCGCGCCGGCTCCTGCTACATCTGCGAGGGCTGCGGCTCGACCAGTGGCTGCAGCTGATGCCTAACCGCTCCTAGCGGCTCATGAGTAAGGGGCGACCGCCATGGCGGCCGCCCCTTACTCGCGTCCGCACGGCGTCAGGGACGACGAGCCTCGCCCATCACCCTGGTGAACGTCGCCGGATCCCCCTCGAAGCCGTGCACGCCGGCCCGGAACTCCCACGCCCCGGTCTCGTCCCGGACGAACTCCGCGACCGTCGCCGCCGTGGCGCCCGGGACGTCGGCGAAGTCGTCCGCGGCCAGGTCCGTGTAGCCCTCGCGGATGCGCAGGCCCGGGTTGGCCACGTCGCCGAAGGTCCGGTTCCCGGTGTGCTGCTGTATGGCGACGCCCACCACCACGCGCGCGTACCGGGCGTCCAGCCGCTCCAGCTCCAGCGTCAGGACCTCGTCGAAACCGAAGCCCTTGCCGTCCTTGCTGTCCCGGTTCAGATAGATCGTGCCGTCCGGTGAGCGACTGTCGAAGTGCACCACGTAGGCGGGGGCGCCGTACGGATCGTCGGCCGGATAGGTCCCGGCGACGAGATCGAGGTCGCTGGGCGGCTGCCCCGCCGGGCTCGGATCCCACCGCAGCGCGACCTCGACCTTGCGCCTGCCCTTGCTGAGGCCGTTCACAGACTTCCCCTTCCCAGGTCCCCGCCCTGCCCGGCCCCCCTGAAGTGCCGGGCGGTGACGGCCGGTTGCCCATCCTGCCACGCAGCGACACCGGGGTGCGGGCAAGCGGTCCTCCGGAGAGTGACCGGTGCCACGTTCCCTGGCCTACCATGGCGCGGTGCTGGTCAAGTGGATTCGCTGCACCGTGGTGGACCGCCGCGGTTTCGAGCGGGGGCAGCGGAAGTGGGCGGGGCTTCCGGGGGAGCCGGGTTTTCGGGGGCAGGGGGGCGGCTGGAGCCGGGGGCGGCCGGACGTGGCGCACGTCTTCACCTTCTGGGAGAGCCGTGCCTTCTACGACTCCTTCATGGCCCGCTCCCACGACCGGCTGGCCTCGGCGCAGCTGGGCACCTTCAAGGACGCCCAGGTGCGGCTCTTCGACCACCGGTTCGACGTGAAGACCGGGTTCGAGCCGCGCTTCACCGACGCAGACCTGCTGCGGGTCGCGCTGTGCCGGGTCCACGAGGAGCGGTCCGAGCACTACGTGCTCATGCAGGAGAAGGTCTGGAACCCGGCGATGGCCGGCTCGCCCGGCATGGTCCGCGGGCTGTTCGGCGAGGCCCCGGGGCACGGGTACAACGAGTACCTGGTGCTGTCCATGTGGCTGTCGGCCGCCGAGCACGGGAAGTACCGCACCGAGCGGGTGGAACGGCTCGCCCTGCGCGCCCAGACGGAGGCCGACGTCGCGGCGCTGACGGGCGACATCGTGCAACTGGAACCCTCCTGGACCGTTTGAGATCCGGACCCGCACCGACTCGCCCAGGTGTGGAAACTGTGTGACCTACGCCGTACGGGGCCCGTACGAGTGCTTGGTCCCGCCCGTCACGATCTAGGGTTCTGGCATGGCACGACCACGGCGCATCGTTCTAGTCCGGCACGGCGAGTCGACCGGCAACGTCGATGACACCGTGTACGAGCGCGAACCCGACCACGCGCTCGCCCTCACCGACCGGGGTCGGGCACAGGCCGAGGAGACCGGCAAGGGGCTCCGCGAGGTGTTCGGCCGTGAGCGGATCAGCGTGTACGTCTCCCCCTACCGCCGCACCCACGAGACCCTGCGCGCCTTCCGCCTCGACCCGGAGCTCATACGGATACGTGAGGAGCCCCGGCTGCGCGAGCAGGACTGGGGCAACTGGCAGGACCGCGACGACGTGCGCCTGCAGAAGGCCTACCGCGACGCCTACGGGCACTTCTTCTACCGCTTCGCCCAGGGCGAGTCCGGTGCCGACGTGTACGACCGGGTAGGCGGCTTCCTGGAGAGCCTGTTCCGCAGCTTCGAGGACCCCGACCACCCGCCGAACGTGCTGCTGGTGACGCACGGGCTCGCCATGCGGCTGTTCTGCATGCGGTGGTTCCACTGGACGGTCGCGGAGTTCGAGTCGCTGTCCAACCCCGGGAACGCCGAGATGCGGATGCTCGTTCTGGGTGAGGACGGCAAGTACACGCTCGACCGGCCTTTCGAACGCTGGCGAGATCCGGAGCCGTACGGGATCACCGGATAGAGTGGAAGGGCGATGACCGCTCACTCTTCTCCCGACGGGCGCCTGGACCGGGCCCTGTCCAGCCTGCGCGGACTGTCGGTGGGGGACGCGCTGGGCTCTCAGTTCTTCGTTCCGGCGAACTACCCGCTGCTCAAGCGCCGCGAGCTGCCGCCCGGCACCTGGCAGTGGACGGACGACACGGAAATGGCGTGTTCCGTGGTCGGTGTCCTGGCCGCCCACCACCGCATCGACCAGGACGCGCTGGCCCTCTCCTTCGCCCGGCACCACGACTTCGACCGCGGCTACGGACCCGCGGTCAACCGGCTGCTGCGGCTGGTCAGGGAAGGCGGCGACTGGCGCGAGCTGGCCGCGGCGCTGTTCAACGGCCAGGGCTCGTGGGGCAACGGCGCCGCCATGCGCATCGCGCCGCTCGGTGCCTGGTACGCGGACGACCCGGAACAGGCGACCCACCAGGCGGAGATCTCGGCCTACCCGACGCACCAGCACCGTGAGGCGGTGGTCGGCGCCATGGCCGTCGCGGCGGCCGCGGCGCTGGCCGCCGATCCGTCCGGTCCGCCCTCCGCGCACGCGCTGCTCGACGGTGTGATCGCGCTGGTGCCGAAGAGCGCGGTGGGCGCCGGCCTGCGACGCGCCAGGGACATGCTCGACTACGGCGACGCGGCCACCGTCGCGGCGGTCCTGGGCTGCGGCCGCCGTACGACCGCGCACGACACGGTCCCCTTCGCCCTCTGGTCCGCGGCCCGCGCCCTCGGGGAGTACGAGACCGCCTTCTGGACGACCGCGCAGGTCGGCGGGGACGTGGACACGACCTGCGCGATCGTGGGCGGAGTCGTCGCGGCCGACCGGGCGGGGGCGCCCCCGGCCGAATGGGCGGGGCGGGTCGAGGCGCTGCCCTCCTGGCTGACGGCCACGGCCACGGCCTGACGCGGCGGATACCCTCCGTGCGTGAGGGGAACTCTGCGTGACTGTTCGCGCGTTGTCATGACAACCGCTGCCCGGGGCGTGGGCCCCGGGCAGTCTCAGAGGTCATGAGGGGGTGGGTCGTGAGGGCGCTGTCGTTGCTCGTCGCGCCCGGCGGCGGGTCCCGCCCCGGCCGGGGCCCCGGGAGATCAGCCCATCCCCGGCCCGGCCGTGCCGGACAGCGCCTCCAGGTCGCTCTTGCGCACCCGGATCACCAGCCATGCCGTGGCCAGGGCGACCACGGCCATGGCGGCGGCCGGGATGAAGGCGGCCGAGATGCCCTGGGCCAGTACGTCGTGCGCCCAGGGTGCGGGCAGCTGGTGGGTCTGGGCGAACTCCGCCTTCTGCTCCGGCGAGCCGTTGGTGAGGAAGTCCGGCACCTGCTTCTCCGCCTCGTCCCTGCTCGCGGTGCCGAAGACCGTGGTCAGGATGGCGAGCCCGATCGATCCGCCGACCTGCTGCATCGCGTTGAGCAGCCCCGAGGCCGCGCCCGCCTCGTGCTGGGCGACCCCGGAGACCGCGGTCAGCGTCAGCGTCACGAAGTTGAGTCCCATGCCGAATCCGAAGATCAGCATCGGTCCGAGGATCCCGCCGACGTACGAGCTGTCGGAGCTGATGAGCGCCTGCCAGCCGAGCCCGAGCGCGGCGAGCGCCGAACCCACGATCATGAACGGCTTGGGACCGAAGACGGGCAGGAAGCGCTGCGAGATACCCGCACCGAGCGCGATCACGACCGTGACCGGCAGGAAGGCCAGACCGGCCTCGATGGGGGTGTAGCCGAGCACGTTCTGCACGAACAGCACGATGTAGAAGAACA
>NZ_JAIOJZ010000066.1 GCF_020404845.1 Streptomyces hyderabadensis
CCGGTGGGCCGGTTGTGGGGCAGCCGGGCCAGCGCCGCGGCCATGCCGCACGTGTTGGTCACCCCGGAGAAGACCAGCCCCGCGCCCACCGCGCCGGACAGCCAGTGCGCGGGGCGCCAGAACCGGCCGGCCAGGAAGCCGGCGGCGACGAGCGACCCGGCCGCGAGGCGCACCTGCCGGTCCATGGCCCACGGCGTGCGCGCCCCGGCCGGACGCTCGACGGGGTGACCGGCCGCGGCCCAGGCGTTCGTGCCGCCGTCGAGCGTCGCCGCCGCGACGTCCCGCGCGGCCAGGTGCGCGCACCCCTTGGCGGAGCGGTTCCCGGAGGCGCACACGAGCAGCAGCGGCCCCCGCGCGGCGGCAGCCGCCAGGGCGTCGGCGGCCTCGTCGAGGCGCTCCAGGGGGACGTTGTGCGCGCCGGGCAGGTGGCCGCCGGCGTACTCGCCGGGGGAGCGGACGTCGACGACGGTGAACTCGTCCAGGCGGGCCGCCGCCTGCGCGGTGGTCAGGGTCGTGGCGGAGGTCATGGGGGTGATCACGGAGCGAAACCTTTCTCGTTGTTCGTCCCCCCGCGCGGTAGGATACCCGCGGGGGTATGTGGCGATGGGTGCGGTACCGGACGGAGGAGGAGCGGAAGCGTGGAACTCGACATGTCGGCCGACGAACTGAAGTCGGCGCTGAACCGGCTGCGGCGTGCCCAGGGGCAGCTCGCGGGAGTCATCAGGATGATCGAGGAGGGCCGCGACTGCGAGGACGTGGTCACCCAGCTCGCCGCCGTCTCCCGGGCCCTGGACCGGGCCGGATTCTCGATCATCGCCACGGGGCTGCAGCAGTGCATGACCAGTGACGACCCCGAGGTGCGGGACTCGGCGCAGATGCGGGCCCGGCTGGAGAAGCTCTTCCTGTCCCTGGCTTGACGCGCGGGGCATGGCAGCGGATCACAGCACCGCCGTCGCGCCCATCGCCACGGCGACGGCGAGCAGCAGGGCACCGAAGACGCGCCGCAGTGTCCCGGCGGAGACCTTCGCGGCCAGCCGCCTGCCGTCCCACGCGCCGAGGACCGCGGCGGCCAGGAAGGGCAGGAGCAGGGTGAGGTCCAGGTGCACCGAGGTGTACGCCCGGGCGGCGAGTGCGACCAGCGCGTTCGCCCCGACCACCAGCAGGCTCGTGCCCACGGCCGCGCTCATCGGCACCGCGAGCACCGACACCAGCGCGGGCACCGCCAGGAAGCCGCCGCCGACCCCGAGGAAACCGGTCACCGCGCCGAGACCCGCCCCGGCCCCGGCCGCCCGGGTCCCCGACACGGTGCCGGTCCCGCGCGGGGTGCGTCGGCGCAGCATGTGCAGCCCGGCCAGCGCCGCCACGGCCGCGAACAGCAGCGTCAGCACGGCCGCCGGGACCCGCGCGGACAGGGCGCCGGCCCCGGCGGCGGGCAGCAGACCCGCCGCCGCGAACAGCAGTCCGGCCCGCCACCGCACGGTCCCGGCCCGCGCGTGCGCGACCAGCGCGGTGACCGACGTGACGACCACGACGACCAGGCTCGCGGTGGTCGCCGCCGCCGGGGTGAAGCCGAGCAGGTAGACGAGCGCGGGCACGGTGAGGATGCTGCCGCCCGCCCCCAGCGCGCCCAGGGACACACCGGCCACGGCACCGGCGAACAGGGCCAGGATCAGCGGCGTCATGCGGCGGGAGCGTCCGAGGAGGTCACCACCGGCAGACCGGCCTCGGCGGCCGCCGCGAAGCCGTCGTCGACCGCGACCACCTCGCGGCCCGCGGCGTCCAGCACGGACGCGGCGACCGCCGCGCGCATCCCGCCCGCGCAGTGCACCCACACGGTGCCCGGCGGCACCTCGTCGAGGCGCCGGTGTATCTCGTGGACCGGCAGGTGCACGCTGCCCCGCACCCACCCGTGGGCGCGTTCGGCGGCCCGGCGCACGTCCACGACCACCACGCCCTCGTCGTCCCGCCGGGCCGTGGCCAGCTCCGCGAAGGTGGCACGCCGGAACGAGGCCGGCCGGGACCCCTCGGCGATCCAGTCGTCCGGGCCGCCGACCGCCGCCGCGGCCGGGCGGTCGATGCCCACCCGGGCCAGTTCCCGCTGGGCGCGGGCCAGGTCGTCCGGGCCGTGCGCGAGCAGCGTCACCGGCCTGCCCCACGGGATCAGCCAGGCCAGATAGGTCGCGAGCTGCCCGTCGACCTCGAAGTTGAGCGACCCGGCGACGTGACCGGCAGCGAAGGCGACCCGGGAGCGCAGGTCCACGACCCACTCGCCGGCGGCGAGGCGCCGGGCGATCTCGTCCGCGTCGGCGCGCCGGGGCTCGGTCAGGTCCAGCGGAGCGGGGCCCTCGCTGTTCACCGGCGCCATGTGGGCGTAGTAGGCGGGCACGTCGTCCAGCCCCGCCAGCAGCTCCCGGACGAAGGTCTCCACGTCCTGGACGAGCGCCGGGTTGGCGGCCCGCTCGGCGCCGATGGTGCTCTGCTCGCCGCCGGAGGCGGTGGCGGAGCAGAAGCTGCCGAAGCCGTGCGTGGGCAGCACGCTCACCGCGTCGTCGAGCCGGTCCGCGAGCCGGTGCGCGGAGGCGTGCTGCGCGCGGGCCAGCTCCTCGGTCAGCCGGGGCTCCACGAGGTCGGGCCGGCCCACGGCGCCGATCAGCAGCGAACCACCGGTGAAGGCGGCCACGGCCCGCCCGGCCTCGTGCAGGACGTACGAGGTGTGGTGCGGGGTGTGGCCGGGAGTGGCCACCGCCCGCAGCTCCAGCCCCGTGTCGACCGGCTCCACGTCGCCGTCGTCCACCGCCACCCGTGCGTACGCCACCTGAGCCCCGGCCGGCACCAGATAGCGCGCGCCGGTGAGGCGGGCCAGCTCCAGGCCGCCGGTGACGTAGTCGTTGTGGACGTGGGTCTCGGCGACGGCGGTGATCCGCACCCCGCGCCGGGCGGCCGCGGCGACGACGCGGTCGATGTCCCGCGGCGGGTCCACGACCACGGCCGAGCGGGCACCGCCCGCCAGGTAGCTGCGGTTGCCCAGCGACTCGGTCTCCAGGACGTCGACAAAGAACACGGCACGCTCTCCTTCCGGATTTACCCCCCGGGGTATCTCTTCCGCCACCGTAACAGATATACCCAGGGGGGTATTCGTCGCAGGTTGTCAGAGCGCCCCGGGTCCGCCGCCCCGGAACCGCGCCGCAAAGGCGGCGCAACTCCGGTGTGCGGCCCCGAAGCCGGGGTATCCGCTGCACCAGCACGGTCGACACCGGGGTCGGCGCCGGTGACGGCCGTGCTGTTCCCGCCACCCGCCGCCGCCCGCCTCCCGGGGCCCCCTCCGCCCCGTGGTCCCGTGGCCCCGTCGTCCCTCGGCACCGGCGCCGGGTGACCCGTTCGGAACACCACGTGACCCGAACGGCCCTCTCGGGTACCCGCCCGGTCGGCGCAGGGTTGGGATGTGCACGGGCACCCCGTGCCCGCGCGCCCCGACCGGCTGTCCCGACACGGAAGGACCACCGATGTCCGTCGACACGCAGCAGGCGCCCACCGAGCTCACCGACGACGAGCTCGCCCACCTGGACGCCCACTGGCGGGCCGCGAACTACCTCTCCGTCGGCCAGATCTACCTGATGGCCAACCCCCTGCTGGCCGAACCCCTGCGCCCCGAGCACGTCAAGCCGCGCCTGCTCGGCCACTGGGGCACCTCACCCGGCCTCAACCTGGTCCACACCCACCTCAACCGGGTCATCAAGGCCCGCGACCTCGACGCCCTGTGCGTCTGGGGCCCCGGCCACGGCGGGCCGGCCGTGCTGGCCAACGCGTGGCTGGAGGGCTCGTACACCGAGACCTACCCGGACGTCACCCGGGACGCGGCCGGCATGGCCCGGCTGTTCAAGCAGTTCTCCTTCCCCGGCGGCGTACCGAGCCACGTCGCGCCCGAGACACCGGGCTCCATCCACGAGGGCGGCGAGCTGGGCTACGCGCTCTCGCACGCCTACGGCGCCGCCTTCGACCACCCGGACCTGACGGTCGCCTGCGTGATCGGGGACGGCGAGGCGGAGACCGGCCCGCTGGCGACGTCCTGGCACTCCAACAAGTTCCTCGACCCGGTGCACGACGGCGCCGTCCTGCCGATCCTGCACCTCAACGGCTACAAGATCGCCAACCCGACGGTGCTCGCCCGGCTCCCCGAGGGCGAGCTGGACGAACTGCTGCGCGGCTACGGCCACGACCCGATCCACGTCACCGGCGACGACCCGGCCGCCGTCCACCGCGCCATGGCCCGCGCCATGGACACGGCCCTGGACCGCGTCGCCGCGATCCGGCGCGCCGCCCGCGAGGAGGGCGCCACCGGCCGCCCCCGCTGGCCCGTGATCGTCCTGCGCACCCCCAAGGGCTGGACCGGCCCCGCCGAGGTCGACGGACTGCCCGTGGAGAACACCTGGCGCGCCCACCAGGTGCCCCTGTCCGCCGTACGGACCAACCCCGAGCACCTGGCGCAGCTGGAGCAGTGGCTGCGCTCCTACCGCCCCGAGGAGCTGTTCGACGACGCCGGAGCCCCACGGCCCGCCGTCCTCGCCGCCGTCCCCGAGGGGCCGCGCCGCCTGGGCGCCACCCCCTTCGCCAACGGCGGCCTCCTGCTGCGCGAGCTGCCGATGCCCCCGCTGGAGAAGTACGCCGTGCCCGTCGACGAGCCCGGCGGGAGCACGCACGAGCCCACCCGGGTCCTCGGCGACCTGCTCCGGGACGTCATGGACGCCACCGCCGACCGGCGCGACTTCCGGCTCGTCGGCCCCGACGAGACCGCATCCAACCGCCTCCAGGCCGTCTACGCAGCCAGCGGCAAGGCCTGGCAGGAGCGGACCCTGCCCGTCGACGAGAACCTGGACCGGCACGGCCGCGTGATGGAGATCCTGTCCGAACACACCTGCCAGGGCTGGCTGGAGGGCTACCTCCTCACCGGCCGGCACGGACTGTTCTCCTGCTACGAGGCCTTCGTCCACATCGTCGACTCGATGGTCAACCAGCACATCAAGTGGCTCCGGGTGACCCGCCGCCTGCCCTGGCGCGCGCCCATCGCCTCCCTCAACTACCTGCTCACCTCCCACGTGTGGCGCCAGGACCACAACGGCTTCTCCCACCAGGACCCCGGCTTCGTCGACCACATCCTCAACAAGAGCCCCGAAGCCGTACGGGTCTACTTCCCGCCGGACGCCAACACCCTGCTCTCCGTCGCCGACCACGCGCTGCGCAGCCGCGACTACGTCAACGTGATCGTCGCAGGCAAACAGCCCTGCTTCGACTGGCTGACCATGGAACAGGCGAAGGTGCACTGCGCCCGCGGCGCCGGCATCTGGGACTGGGCCGGCACCGAGGACGGCACCCGCGAACCCGACGTCGTGCTCGCCTGCGCCGGGGACGTGCCGACCCAGGAGGTGCTGGCCGCCGCCCAGCTCGTCCGCCGCCACCTGCCCGACCTCGCCGTACGCGTGGTGAACGTGGTGGACATCGCCCGTCTGCTGCCGAGCGGCGAACATCCGCACGGCATGAGCGACTTCGAGTACGACGGGCTGTTCACCGCCGACAAGCCGGTGATCTTCGCCTACCACGGCTACCCCTGGCTGATCCACCGGCTCGCCTACCGGCGCACCGGCCACGCCCATCTGCACGTGCGCGGCTACAAGGAGATCGGGACCACCACCACACCGTTCGACATGGTGGTCGGCAACGACCTGGACCGCTACCGGCTGGTCATGGACGTCATCGACCGCGTGCCCGGCCTAGCCGTGCGCGCCGCCGCCGTACGGCAGCGGATGGAGGACGCCCGGCTGCGGCACCACGAATGGATCCGCGAGCACGGCGTGGACCTGCCCGAGGTCGCCGACTGGACCTGGGACGGCTCGCGGTGACGGCGACCCCGTCGACCTGGGACTACGACCACTACGACGCCGCGGAGGAGCGGCTGCGCGAATCCCTGTGCACCCTCGGCAACGGCTACTTCGCCACCCGCGGCGCCCTGCCCGAGTGCGCCGCCGACGACGTGCACTACCCGGGCACCTATGTGGCGGGCTGCTACAACCGCCTCACCTCCGCCGTCTCCGGACGCGAGGTCGAGAACGAGGACATGGTCAACCTCCCCAACTGGCTGCCGCTGCGCTTCAGGACGGCCGGCGGGGACTGGCTCACGCCGGACACCGCCGAGGTGCTCGACCACCGGCAGACCGTGCACCTGGACTCGGGCGTCCTGGAACGCCTCACCCGCTTCGGGCTCGACGGGGAGCGGGTGCTGTCCGTGCGCCAACTGCGCCTGGTGCACATGGCCGATCCCCACCTCGCCGCCCTGCGCACGGAGTTCACCGTCGAGGGCGGCCCGGCCGACCTGGAGGTGGAGGCGGCCCTCGACGGCGGCGTCACCAACTCCGGGGTGCCGCGCTACCGGGACCTCGACGGCCACCACCTCACCCACGTGCACACCGACGGCGCCGACGACGGCACGGTCTGGCTGCGCTGCCGGACCCGCACCTCCGACATCCGGATCGGCATGGCCGCCCGCACCACCGCCGACGCGCCGGTCACCGCGGCCCGCGAGCACCTGTGCGTCACCCAGCGGGCCGCCCTGCGCGCCGAACCGGGCCGCACCGTCACCGTCGACAAGGTCGTGGCCCTGCACACCTCCCGCGACCCGGCGATCAGCGATCCGCTCCAGGCCGCGGTCGACCGGGTGGCCGAAGCCCCCGGCTTCGAGGACCTGCTGGTCAGCCACCGCACCGCCTGGGGCCAGCTGTGGCGCCGGGCCGAACTCCGGGTGCCCGGCGAGGCGGGCAGCATCCTGCGCCTGCACCTCTTCCACGTGCTCCAGACCCTCTCCCCGCACACCGCCGACCTCGACGTGGGCGTACCGGCGCGCGGACTGCACGGCGAGGCCTACCGCGGCCACGTCTTCTGGGACGAGCTGTTCGTCCTGCCCTACCTGAACCTGCACTTCCCCGAGGTGTCCCGCGCCCTGTTGCACTACCGGCACCGCCGCCTGGAGAAGGCGGGCACCGCGGCCCGTGCGATCGGCAGGCGTGGCGCGCTCTACCCCTGGCAGAGCGGCAGCGACGGCCGCGAGGAGACCCAGCAGCTGCATCTCAACCCGCGCTCCGGCCGCTGGCTCCCCGACCACTCGCACCTCCAGCACCACGTGGGTTCCGCCATCGCGTACAACGTGTGGCAGTACTGCGAGGCCAGCGGCGACGCCGAGTTCCTGCACACCAAGGGCGCCGAGATGCTGCTGCAGATCGCGCGCTTCTGGGCCGACTCCGCCACCTGGGACGAGCATCTCGGCCGGCACCGCATCCGGGGCGTGGTCGGCCCCGACGAGTACCACGAGGCCTACCCCGGCGCCGACCGGCCCGGCCTGGACGACAACGCCTACACCAACGTCACCGCCGCCTGGGTGCTGTCCCGCACCCTGGAGGTCCTCGACGACCTGCCCGCACCCCGCCGCCGCGAACTCGTCGAGCGGACCGCGCTGGACGACGCGGAACTGGAACAGTGGGACAGCGTCTCCCGCACCCTGCACGTCCCCTTCCACGAGGGCGTCGTCAGCCAGTTCGAGGGGTACGGCGACCTCGCCGAACTCGACTGGGCGCGCTACCGCGAGCGGTACGGCGACATCCGGCGCCTCGACCGCGTCCTGGAGGCGGAGAACGACAGCGTCAACAACTACCAGGCGTCCAAACAGGCCGACGTCCTGATGCTGGGCTACCTGTTCTCCCCGGCCGAACTCCGCTCCCTGTTCCGGCGGCTGGGCTACACCCTGGACGAGCGGACCTGGCAGCGCACCGTCGACCACTACCTGGCCCGCACCAGCCACGGGTCCACCCTCAGCGGGCTCGTCCACGGCTGGATCCTGGCCCGCGCCCGCCGAGCCGAGGCCTGGACCTACTTCCAGGAGGCGCTCAAGGGCGATGTCGCCGACCTCCAGGGCGGCACCACGGGCGAGGGCATCCACCTCGGCGCGATGGCGGGCACCCTCGACCTCGTGCAGCGCGGTCTGACCGGCCTGGAGACCCGCGCGGGCGCCCTGTGGCTGGACCCGGTGCCGCTGCCGGAGCTGTCCTCGTACGGGTTCTCCGTGCGCTACCAGGGCCACTGGGGTGTGCGGTTCCGGCTGGAGCACGGCCGGCTGGAGATCGCCGTGCCCGCGGCCGGACCGCTGCCGATCGACGTCCGGCTGCCGGACCGCGAAGTGCGCCTCCGGCCGGGGGACACCTGCCGCCTGGTGCTGCCGGACTGACCGGCCGGCCCGGCCGCCCGTCAGCCGGGCAGGGGATAGGTCACCGTGCGGGGCGACCCGTCCGGCCTGCCGTCGGTGTAGGTGAGGGTGATCCGGGTGAAGTGCGGCTGTCCGGTGCCCTGCTCCCCGCCGGTCGGCATGTCGAGCCGGACGGTCACCGGGTAGGAGTGGAAGGCGCCCGCGGCGCAGTACGGGTCGCAGTCGTTCACGGCGTTCGTGCCACGGCCCACCGCCGCCTGCGCGTCCCAGCGGAACCAGCGCAGGGAGACCAGACGGCTGTTGCCGTCCCCGCAGGCGAGCACGTACGCCTCGGGCCCGATCTGCGGCTGCCCGGAGCAGTCGACCAGCACCGGGTCCTGCGTCTGCTGGGTGCGGGCCGCGGGCTGCGCCGACGGCGCGGCGGATGCCGTGCCCAGGGGTACTGCGAGCGCGGCGGCGGCACAGAGTGTGACCGCTGCCCTCATCGGGTTCCTGCCCATGTCTGCTCCCGCCGTCTCGGGGTCGCTTGTCTCCGCTTGCCCCTTTCTCCGTTCCGACCGTACGACCGAGTCCGTGAACGCACCACTCGTACGGAGCAGCGCCCGGGAGCCCGGGTGCGCCGACCTGCGCGTCGGCCGGGCCGTCCGGTTCGTGCGACAAGACGCCGATTGCATCCCCCGTGTGGTCCTCGGGCCGGCCCGCAACCGCCGTCCGCGCCCCGGTGTCTCATGCCGTCAAGAACGGCGACCCGACCGGGGGACCCGTCAAGGCGACCCCTCACCTGGAGGACCGCGGCATGCACCCGACGACTGCTCCGACCGCCACCGCCCCGACGCCCGCCCGCGGCCGCGACATGGCGGGCGACTTCCTGCTCCAGCCGCCCAACCCGGCCGAGCGCGTCGCCTGCCGGGTCGACCCCGTCGACCTGCGCCGCCTCGACCTGCTCGCCCTGCTCACCACCGCCGGCATCGCGCCCTCCGCCGGGGACCGGGCCGCCATCGACCAGCTCAGCGTGCTCCCCGGCAGTGTGCACACGGCACTGCACCGGTGGCTGGAGCAGGCGTACGGATTCTGCCGCTGAGGTCGCTGAGGTCGCTGAGGTCGCTGAGGTCGCTGAGGTCGCTGAGGCCTCTGAGGCCGCTCGGACCGCTCAGGCCTCTTGGGGTCAGAAGTCCACGGGATCCCGCACCAGCGGGCACGTCATGCAGTGCCCGCCGCCGCGCCCCCGGCCCAGTTCCGCGCCCACGATGGTGTGGACCTCCACCCGGGCCTCGCGCAGCAGCGCGTTGGTCAGGGTGTTGCGGTCGTAGGTGAACACCACTCCGGGTTCCACCGCGACGGCGTTGTTGCCGCTGTCCCACTGCTGGCGCTCGGAGGCGTAGGCGTCGCCGCCGGTCTCCACCACCCGCAGCGAGGACAGCCCGAGCGCCTTGGCGACCACGTCGACGAAGGGCGTCGTCCCCTCGTCGACCACGTCGAAGCCGGGGGCCCGGTCGCCGGGGCGCAGCGAGAAGGTGTGCACCGCGTCCATGATGCGGGGGTAGAGGGTGACCACGTCGCGGTCGGCGAAGGTGAAGACCGTGTCCAGGTGCATGGCGGAGCGCAGCTTCGGCATCCCGGCGACGATGACGTGCTCGGCCGCGCCGTTGCGGAACAGCGCGGCGGCGACCTGGGTGATGGCCTGCCGCGAGGTGCGCTCGCTCATGCCCATGAGGACGACCCCGCCTCCCACCGGCATGATGTCACCGCCCTCGAAGGTGGCCTGGCCCCAGTCCCGCTCGGGGTCGCCCCACCACACCGTCGAGCCCTTGAAGTCGGGGTGGAAGGTGTAGATCGCCTTCATCAGCAGCGTCTCGTCGTGCCGGGCGGACCAGTACAGCGGGTTGAGGGTGAGACCGCCGTACAGCCAGCAGGTGGTGTCGCGGGTGTAGAGGGTGTTGGGCAGCGGGGGCATCAGGTACTCGCGGGCACCGGTGGACTCGCGGGCCAGCGCGAAGTGCGGGGTCCGGAAGTCCTCGGGCAGGTCGGCCGTGGCGAGCCCGCCGACCAGGTACTCGGCCAGTTCCCTCGGCGAGAGGGTCTCCAGGTAGGCGCGGGTCGCGTCGATGAGGCCGATGCCGACCTGGTTGGCGACGATCTTGCGGTCCAGGAGCCAGGCCTTGGCCTCCGGGATGGCCATGATCTGCGCCAGCAGGTCGTGCAGCTCCACCACCTCCACCCCGCGCCGGCGCAGTTCGCCGACGAACGCGGCATGGTCGCGCTGGGCGTTCTCCACCCACATCACGTCGTCGAAGAGCAACTCGTCGGAGTTGGTGGGGGTCAGCCGCCGGTGGGCGAGACCGGGGGAGCACACCAGGACCTTGCGCAGCCTGCCGACCTCGGAATGGACGCCGAGGGCGGGCCTCACGACGCTCTCGTTGCTGGTCACACGGACTCCTTGAGGGATGCGGTGCGGGGCGGGGGGAAACGGAGGAAGAGCGGGGGAGACGGAGGAAGAAGCGGGTCACAGGCTGATCCACCCGGCCACCAGGGCGACGAGGCCGAGCACCGCGCCGGTCACGGACACGGCCAGGACGACGAGTTCCCCGGGCGAGAACAGCCGACGGCCCTGCTCCCGGCGGGCCATCACGAACAGGACGGTCGCCGGGGCGTAGACGATGAAGGACACCAGGACGAACTTCAGCCCCGCCGCGTACAGCAGGAACGCGGTGTACAGCGTGGCGACGACCCCGACGACCAGCTCGCGCCGCGAGGTGCGGCCGCCCTCGGTGCGCGGGTCGTCCCGGCTGCCGATCCGCACCGCGAAGGCCGCCGCCAGCAGGTACGGGATCAGGGACAGGGCGCTGGTCAGGTTGAGCGCGAAGTCGAAGGCGTCGTTGGAGAAACTGGTGGCGATCAGCACCACCTGGGTGAGCAGCGACGTCATCAGCAGCGCCGGGACCGGCACGTCGGCGGCGTTGGCGCGGCGCAGGAAGCGCGGCATGTCGTCGTCCTTGGCCGCGACGAACAGCACCTCCGCCGCCATCAGCGTCCAGGCCAGATAGGCGCCCAGGACCGACACGATCAGCCCGACGCTGATGAACACCCGGCCCCAGGTGCCGACGGCCGCTTCCAGGACACCCGCCATGGACGGCTGGCGCAGGTCGGCGATCTCGGCCATCGGCATGACGCCGTACGACACGATGGTCACCGACGCGAAGACGGCGAACACGCTGAGGAAGCCCAGCACGGTCGCCCTGCCCACGTCGGACCGGCGCCGGGCGTGCCGGGAGTAGACGCTGGCGCCCTCGACACCGAGGAACACGAAGACGGTGGCCAGCATGGTGCCGCGCACCTGCGAGAAGAGGGAACCGGCGTAGTCGGCGCCGCCGAAGTTGTCCGCGAACACACCGGGGTCGAAGTACACCAGGGCCAGGACGACGAAGAAGACGATGGGGACGAGCTTGGCCACCGTGACGATCCGGTTGATGGCCGTCGCTTCCTTCACCCCGCGCCGGATCAGCCAGAAGAACGCCCACAGTCCGGCGGACGACAGCACCACCGCCACGGCGGTGTCCCCGTCGCCCAGCTCCGGCCAGACCGACCCGACGGTCGACATGATCAGGACCCAGTAGGTCACGTTGCCCACGCACGAGCTGGCCCAGTAGCCGAAGGCGGCGAAGAAGCCCAGGTACTCGCCGAAGCCCGCCTTGGCGTACGCGTACACACCGGCGTCGAGGTCGGGTCTGCGCACGGCGAGGGACTGGAAGACGAAGGCCAGCGTCAGCATGCCGGTGCCGGCGATCGCCCAGGCGATCAGCGCGCCCGCGACGCCCGTCTCCTCCGCGAAGCGTCCCGGCAGCGAGAACACACCGGCGCCCACCATCGACCCGACGACCATGGCGGTCAGCGTGAACAGCCCCACCTTCGCGGTGGGCGGAGCCGTGCTGTCGACGTCGGAAGCAGCGGCCTGCGACATGCCGTCCCTCCGGATGGCTGAGCGATTGGGACCACTGTGCAACATGTGGTGGCTTCGGGCATCTTGTTGTCATCTGAGGTGTTTCGGGATTTCAGGAAGGGACGGATCCATGGAGGCAGAGAAGGCGCCGAGCGCGGCTCGTTCGCGCCGTCGGGCGGTGGCGCTCGCCGTGTGTGCCGTACTCACCGGTTCGGCCGTACTGGTGTCCTGCGGCGGCGACGGGGACGACGACGGTTCCGAGGGGTTCAGCCCGACCCCGACCGCCGCCGACACCTCCCGGTTCTCCGGTGAGCCGCCGTCCGCCCTGTCCTCCGCCGCGGAGTCGAGGAAGGCCGAGGCCCGCGCCTCCGTCTCCGCGGCCGAGTCGTCGGCCGCCGCCGCTGCCTCCTCGTTCCAGGCGTCCGTCTCCGCCGACACCGAGCGCGCCCGCGCGGAGGCGGAGCGCCGACTCGAACAGGTGAAGGGGCGGGGCAACGCGACCGGCGACGTCTCCCTGACGGGCCTGCCGCTCGCCGACACGAACAACGTCCGGGCCTTCACCGTCAACATCACCAACAGCGGTGACGAGACCGCCTCCTACGCCGTGCGGGTCGACTTCGGCGACGCCGACGGGAAGGTGGTGGAGACCCGCTTCGTCGGCGCCCAGGACCTGGCCCCCGGCGAGAAGGCGCACCCCCTCGCGATCAGTGCGAAGCCGCCGGAGCCGCGGCTGACCGCGAAGGTGGCCCAGGCCGAGCGGTACTGACGGCCCGCCGGGACGGCCCCGGCCGACCGCCTCCCAACCGCCCCCGGCCCCCGGCCGGCCCCCCGGCCGCCCCCCACCGGCCGACCGCCGGGCGGGGCGGCGCCGCCGATGCCCGTGCGGCGGTCAGCCGTGCAGGGCGAGGTACGGGGCGAGCGCGAACAGCGTCGCGATCAGGGCGTACTTGAGATGCCGCGTGGGCAGCGCGTGCGCGATCCGCCAGCCCAGCAGCACCCCCGCCAGCTCCGGGACGCCGACCAGCACGGCCAGCGGCCAGTCGACGGCCCCCTGGGCCACATAGCCGACCGTCCCCACCCCCGCGATGACGACGGACTGGGCCTGGGCGGAGGCGAGGGACTCCAGCACGGGCACGCCCAGGGCCACCAGCAGGGGGACGGTGAGCATGGGCCCGCCGATGCCGACGATCCCGGCCGCGACGGCGACCGCGAGACCCAGCCCGGCCACCACCGCCGTCGACGGATGCGCCCGCGGGGCGGCCGGACGGCGACGCTCGCGGAACCACACCAGGCCCGCCACCCCCGCCACGAACACGCCGAGCACCAGCCCGAACATCCGCTCGGACACGTACGCGTTGACCAGGACACCGAGCGGGGTACCGGCGACCGCGCTCACCGCGAGGACCAGCGCCGTGCGCCGGGTCCCCGGGTCGCGCAACTGCCCGGAACGGGTGTAGGCGGCGGTCGCGAGGACGCCGGTGGCGACATGGGTGACGAGGGCGGTCCCGGCCACCTGCGCCGGGGTCAGGCCGGTGAGGGCGAACAGACCGATGGTGGGCAGCACCCCGCCGGGTCCGACCGCGGTGATGCCGATCCCGCCGGCCAGACCCAGCAGTCCCAGCGCCACCGACACGGGCACACTCGCACCGGACATCACCGGTCTCCTCCCCGTCGGTCCCCGGCCCCGCCACGATGCAGCGTGGCGCGCAGGGTCATCCGGTCCGCGCGGATCCGGATCGACTCCGTGTCCACCGGCCGACCGTCCGCCAGCCGGGTCAGCCGCTCCAGGGCGAACACCGCCGCCCCCGGCTCGATCCCCAGCAGCCGTGCCGTGCCGGGATCGGCGTTGACCGCGTGCACGGCCACCTCGGCCCGCCCGAGCGGGACGCCCGCGGCCTCCTCGATCAGGCCGAACACGTCCCGCTCCCGCAGGTCGCCGGCAAGCACGGCACGGCCGATGCCGGCGGTCAGATAACTGGTGTCCAGCGACAGGGGCAGCCCGTCCAGCCACCGCAGCCGCTCCACATAGACACCGCCCGCCCCGGCCGGTACCTCCAGCCGGGCGGCGATCGCGGTCGGCAGCACCGGCACCTGAGCGGCGGCCCGCACCTCGTTGGTCACGGTGCCGCGCCCGGTCAGTTCCTCGGCCAGCCCGGTCAGCCGGTCGAGACCGTGCCCGTACTTCGGCAGCAGCACCGTCGTCCCGACCCCGCGCCGCCGGGTGATCAGACCCTCCGCGCGCAGCAGGGCCAGGGCCTCGCGCACGGCGTTGCGCGAGGCGCCGAACCGGCGGCTCAGATCCCGCTCGTCGGGCAGCATGCCGTCGGCGAAGGCACCGTCCGTGATCTGCTGCCGCAGTACGTCGGCCAACTGCCGGGCCCGCTCGGCGCGCGGCCGTCCCCCGTGGTGGTCCATGCCGCTCACGGTAACCCGAATCATGTTTCGCCGATGTTACGCCACCCCTGTTGACCTGCGGAAATGGCTGACCTGCGGGTTCGTCGGGCCGCGCGGCGCGGTTCGCCACCCGGACGTCGGGGCGCTCACCGGGCGGCGCGCAGATCCGTGCCGCGCCGCGCCAGGTTCAGCACCCCCACGACGATCAGCGCCACCCCGATCAGCTGCGGCACGACCCACCAGTGGCCCCGTACGTCCTCCCGGTACAGGACCACGCCGAGCAGCAGGCTCACCGTCGCGTCGCCCAGCGTGAGGGCGGGCTGGGAGGCGACGAGCGGACCGCCCTGCATGGCGTGCTCCAGCAGGAGCACCGCGCACACCCCGGCCACCGCGAAGCCGTAGGTCTGCCAGGCGGTGAGGAAGCCGACCACGCCGTCGCTGTCCAGGACGCGCATGGAGTCCTTCATCAGACCGGCCGTGAGCGCGTAGCACACCGCCGTGGCCGCGCCGAGGCACCCGGCGCGGGCCTTGCCGACCGGGCGCTTCAGTCCGGCGGCCGCCAGCAGTACGGCCGCCCCGGCGCAGGCCGCCAGGGCCGGCACCCAGCGGTCCAGGGGCACGTCGGCCTCGCCGCCGTCCGGCGCGGCCGAGGCCAGCGCGACACCGAGGCCCACGACCACCCCGCCGACGGCGAGCCACAGGGCCTCGGGCAGCCGGTTGCCGGTCAGCAGCGAGGCCAGCAGCAGGGCCAGCGGAAGCTCCAGCACGAACAGGGGCTGTACGAGTGACAGCGGTCCCGTCGCCAGGGCCACCGCCTGCCCCACCCCGGCCACCACGACGGCCAGCATGCCGCCGAGCCACACGGGGCGCCGCAGCAGGTCGAGGACGAGTCCGGGGCGGAACCCCCGGGACTGCGGCACACTCAGCGCGGCGCGCCGCTGGAGCACCGTGGCCAGCGCGTTGCTGAAGGCGGCGAGGAGTGCGAAGAGCACCGGCAGGACAACACCCATCCACCGATACTCACCCCGATCTCCCCCGGCCGCGCGCCGCGTCACGCCCGGGGTGCCGGGGGATGCTCAGCTGCCGCTCCGTGCGGCGGAGGCCTCGGCCGCGGGGTCCTCGGGACGCTCGGGCGCGGTGGCGTCCGTCGCGGTGTAGTAGACCGAGGTGCCCTGCTTGGTGCGCTGGGCCTGGTTCTTGGCGACGAGACCCTCGAGCGTGGTGCGCACGACCGTGGTCTTGACGGTGCGTCCGGAGTGGGCCTCGCTCAGCGCCGTGGTGACCTCGGCGGCGGACCGCGGTTCCCGCTGTGCGGCGAGGTGCTCGCGCACCAGCTCCACCAGGGTGGGCCGACCGGCGTCCCGCGCCGCCGGCTTCTTCGCCGCGCTCTTGCCCGTGGTCTTGGCGGCGGTCTTGGCGGGTGCCTTGTCGGCGGTCTTCTCGGCGGTCTTGGCGGCCGTCTCGGCGGGTGCCTTGCCGGCCGTCCCGGTGGCCGTCGTGGTGGTGGCCGACTTGGTGGCCTTCTTCGCCGTCGGCTTCGAGGCCGCCTTGGCGCCCCGCTTGGGGGCCGCGGCGCGCTTGGGCGCGGTGGTGGCCTTCTTGCTCCGCGTCGACTTGGGCGCGGCCGACCGGGTGCCGGCACCACCACGCGGTGCCGGCACCGCGACCGCCTCGGTCGCGGCGGCGGGCTCCGGCGCGGGCGCGGGCTGGGACGGCGGCGAGGTGATGCCGAGGGCCTGCTGCATGTTCACCAGCAGGGCGTGGTCGTGCTGCAGCGCGGCCAGTTGCTGCTGGAGAGCCGTGATCTCCGCGCTGACACGTTCCTGCTCCTTGACGTTGCGCTCCAGGTCGTCCGTCACCTGGAGGCTGTACTGCGACGCCAGTTCGGTGGCGGACTGCATCGTGCTCTCGGACATGGTGTTGACTCTCCTTGGTTCGCGGCCGTGAAGGCTGACGCGCAGCCTCAGTTGTTGCCCTGTTCGCTGCCGAGTCGGTATACCACGTATGGCCGCCGTCGTGGTATGTGCCGCCGCAACCCAGGGCAGGTGTTCGGACCGCGGAGAGCGGCGGTCACCCGCCCTGGGGCACCTCCACGACCTTCCCGTCCTCGTCGACGGTGTGTGTCTGCCAGTAGGTGTCCCACTTGTCTCCGACGTGTTCGGGGACCTTGCCCTCGGGATAGCGCGTGTAACCCTCGGGCGGCTCCTCGCCGTTGGGCACACATGCACTGCCGGTGCCACCGACGGTCAGGACCGGGTACTCACCGCCCCCGCAGCTGGCCTCCTCCATGGAGCAGCCGGTCAGGACCGCCGCGGCGGCCACACAGGCGAGGACGAGACCGCGGACGGACCGCCCGGTGCGCGCGACGGGCACGGGCAGAGACCGGTGAGACGGATGGGTGGTGGTACGCACGTTGACTCCCTGGGGGGTGACTGGTGCGGCAAGCGTCCCCCGACGGGGGGAGGCACTTCATGAGTACGAGTACTCAATCGGACGAGCCGAATTACCTGCCACGCCCGGCCAGACGGTCCAGCCGGCGCGCGCTCGCCCGGGCTTCCCGCTCGGCCCCCGTGAGGGCGTCGGCGGCCGTACGGTCCCGTTCCCCGGCCGCGCGCCGTTCCCGCTCGGCCCGGTCGAGATCCGCGCGGGCCGCGCGCAACCGCTCCTCGGCGGCGGCCACCGTCTCGCGGATCCGGCCCAGTTCGTCGTCGGCCCGGCGGAGCGCCTCCTGCGCGTCCCCCTGCTCGGTGCGTGCGTCCCGCAGGTGCCGCTCGGCCCGCTCGGCCTCCTGCTCGGCCCGCTCCAGTTCCGCCCGCCGTCTGCGGCGCCGCTCGGCGAGTTCGTCCTTCGCCCGGGTGCCGGACGCGGTGCGGGGGGACCGCGGCCGGGGTTCCGGCCCGGGCTCGGGCCGGGCGGCCTCCGCCGGAGCGGTGCCCGAAGGAAAGGCCGAGGGCGGGGTCAGGGCGGCCTCCAGGCGTCCCCCGGCCCACCGGTCGGCGGCCTCCGGGTCCGCGAGGACCGCGCGCAGGGTGGACTCGACCTCCCGCTGCGCCGCCGGGGAGAGCCGCTGCCCGGCCTCACCGGCGAGTTGTGCGGCCTGCCGGGAGAGGGCGGCGACGATACGCCTGCGCTGCGCCGAGAGTTCCTTGAGCCCGGCGGCGTCCAGGGTGCGGTGCGCCTCGCGCAGTGCCTGCCCCAGCTCCAGGAACCGCCGGGTCTCCTCGGGCCGGGAGCGCCTCAGCAGGTTCGCCGCCCACGCGGCGAGCGTGGGCCGGCGGGCGGCGTGGATACGGCGGGCGTCCTCCTTGCGGCCGGCCGTTCTCGCGGCCGTGGCGCGCTCCTCGCGACGGGACACGAAGGCGGACGGAGGGGTGGCGTAGAGCTCGTCCAGGACCTGCTCGACCGCCGCCGCGTCCTGGCCGCCCGTCTCCCGGCGACGCCCGCCCTTGCGCTGCATGGCCTCAGCCCTCCGTCCTGCGCCGTCCGGCTCCGTCCCGGTGCCGGCCGCGAGCCGCCGGGACCGCCTTCTGTCTACGGTCACCCGGGCGGCCCCGCGACCCGAACGGTGCCCGCCCGGGCCCGCCCGGGGTACGGCGCCGGGTCGCCGCCGTCAGCCGAAGGTGCGCCGGTAGGCGTGCGGGCTGACTCCGGTGGTGCGCTTGAAGCGGTCGCGGAAGGCGGTCGGCGAGCCGAAGCCGACCTGGGCGGCGATCCGCTCCACGGAGTGCTCCGTGGTCTCCAGCAGGTGCTGCGCCTGCCGGACCCGGGCACGGTGCAGCCACTGCAGCGGGGTGCTGCCGGTCTGTTCCCGGAAGCGGCGGATCAGCGTCCGGGTGCTCATCCCGGCGTGGGCGGCGATGTCGGCGAGGGAGAGGTCGCGGGCCAGGTTCTCGCGCAGCCAGGTGAGCAGGGGTTCGAGGGCGGAACCGCGCGGCACGGGCGGACAGTCGTGGACGATGAACTGGGCCTGGCCGCCTTCGCGTTCCAGCGGCATCACCGACAGCCGGGCGGCGTGTGCGGCGACCGCCGAGCCGTAGTCGCGCCGGATCATGTGCAGGCACAGGTCCAGCCCCGCGGCGGCGCCTGCCGAGGTGAGGATCCGGCCGTTGTCGACGTACAGGACGTGCGGGTCGACATCGATGTCCGGGTGGGCCTCGGCCAGGGCCCCCGCGGCGAGCCAGTGGGTGGTGGCACGCAGCCCGTCCAGCAGACCGGTGGCGGCCAGCGGGAAGGTGCCGGAGCAGATGGAGGCGATCCGGGTGCCGTCCCGGGCGGCCGCGCGCAGTGCGTCGCGGACGGCGGGGGAGAGCGGGTCGGTGGGACTGGCCGTCCCCGGCACGATGACGGTGTCCGCATCCCGCAGCCCGTCCAGTCCCCAGGGCGCGCGCAGCGTGAACGCGCCCGCGTCGATCTCGGGGTGTTCGGCGCACACACGGATCTGGTAGCCGGGACGGCCGTCGGGGAGCCGGGTGCGGGTGAAGACCTCGATCGGGGTGGACAGGTCGAACGGGATCACCCGGTCCAGTGCGAGAACGGCGACGGTGTGCATGGCCGGAACGTACCTCCTGGCGGGACGGTGACCGGCGGCTGTGGCGTTTTCCCGTTGAAACCCGTCACTCCTGCCACGGGAGGGCACGCCGCCTTCCCTGCCCTTCGGAGGAATTTGCCTAATCAGATTAGGTTAATTCATAATCGACAAAGGAAAGGGTCGCGCAGGCGGCCGCACCACCGCCGGAGGCGACATGCACACCACGAACGACTGGATCACCACGCCCCTCACCCGGGACCTCCTGCGGGGCGCCCTCGACCTGGAGCGCACCGAGCACGGCCTGCTCCCGCACCGGCTCCCCGCCGGGGCCCGCGCGCAGAACAACGACGGACAGCTGGCCATGGCCGAGTCCCAGCCCTCCGGCGTACGCCTGGCCCTGCGCACCCGCGCCACCGCCCTGGAGCTGGACACCCTGCCAACCAAGCGGGTCTACGTCGGTGCCCCGCCGCGCCCCGACGGCGTGTACGACCTGCTGGTCGACGGCCGCCCCGCCGGCCGGGGCAGTGTCACCGGCGGCAACACGCTCACCATCGACATGAGCACCGGCGCGGCCGGCCTCGAGCCCGGTCCGGTCGGCACCCTCCGCTTCGCCGGCCTGCCCGAGGGCGACAAGGAGATCGAGATCTGGCTGCCGCACAACGAGACCACCGAACTCGTCGCCCTGCGCACCGACGCCCCCGTCGAGCCCGCCCCGGACCCCGGCCGCCGGGTCTGGCTGCACCACGGCAGCTCGGTCAGCCACGGCTCCGACGCCGCGAGCCCCACCACCACCTGGCCCGCCCTCGCCGCCACCCTCGGCGGCGTCGAACTGGTCAACCTGGGCCTGGGCGGCGGCGCGCTGCTCGACCCGTTCACCGCACGGGCCATCCGCGACACCCCCGCCGACCTGATCAGCGTCAAGATCGGCATCAACGTGGTCAACGCCGACCTCATGCGGCTGCGCGCCTTCGGCCCCGCCGTGCACGGCTTCCTGGACACCATCCGTGAGGGCCACCCCACCGCCCCGCTGCTGGTGGTCTCGCCCATCCTGTGCCCCGTGCACGAGGACACCCCGGGCCCGCTCGCCCCCGACTTCACGGACGGCCGGGTGCGCTTCGTCGCCACGGGCGACCCGGCGGAACGCGCGAGCGGGAAACTGACCCTGAACGTCGTCCGGGACGAGCTGTCCCGGATCGTGACCCAACGGGCCGCCGACGACGCCAACCTGTACTACCTCGACGGCCGTGAACTCTACGGGCAGGCCGACGCGGCCGGCCTGCCGCTGCCGGACGGAGTCCACCCGGACGCCGCCACCCACCGCCTCATCGGCGAACGCTTCGCCGAGCTGGCCTTCGCCGACCGGGGAGCCTTCAAGGGCTGAAGCCCTGAGCACCGGCCCTCATGCACCGGCCCTCATGCACCGGCCCTCATGCACCGGCCCTCATGCACCGGCCCTCATGCACCGGCCCTCATGGACCGGCCCTCATGATCCGGTGCTCACGACCCGACGACGACCGCGGCGAAGCGGCCGGCCACCTCGCGCCAGACCGCCTCGGACGCGGGCTCGTCGAGTTCCGCCCGGCGGGTGAGCGCCACCGGGTCCAGCCCTCGGGCGCGGAGCCGGCCGGCGTCCCACGACCCGACCCGGTCCGCCCCCGCCTCGGGGTGGAACTGCACGCCCCATGCCCGCTCACCGACCCGGAACGCCTGGTAGGGGCACTGCTCGCTCGCCATCAGCCACGCCGCGCCGGGCGGCAGGGCGGTGACGGCGTCCCGGTGGTGCTCGATCGCCGTCACCCGCTCGGGCAGCCCCGCGAACAGCGGATCGGCACCGGCCTCCGACCGCAGGGTCAACGGCGTGCTGCCGACCTCCGGTTCGCCGTGCCCGCCCCGCACCGTACCGCCGGCGACCTGGGCGAGCAGCTGCCCGCCGAGGCAGATCCCGAAGACCGGGGCGCCCCGCTCCAGCGCATCGGCGACCAGGGCCCGGGTGGGCACGAGCCAGGGAGCGCGCACGTCGTCGTCGGGCAGATAGCCGCCGCCGAGCACCAGCACGCCGTCGTGCGCCGTACGCCGGGGGACAGCCGCACCGGCGTACGCGTGCACCACGTCCAGCGACACCCCGCCGGCGGCCAGCCAGTCACCGAACCGGCCCGGTCCGCCGCCCCGGTGGTTCTGCACCACCAGTAGCCGTGCCATCTCCCACCCCCTCGCCGCACGCCGCTCAGCGGCGCGCCATGTACAGGGACACGGCCTTGTGCAGCACCCTGTTCACCGCATAGTCCCACTCGCCCAGGTACTCGACGGCCTCCCCGCCCGCTCCTACCTTGAAGCGCAGCAGACCCAGCAGGTGATTGTCCTCGTCCAGGGTGTCGGTGATGCCCCGGAAGTCGTAGACGGCCGCGCCCAGTTCACGGGCGTCGCACATCATCCGCCACTGGAGGGCGTTGTTGGGCTGCACCTCGCGCCGCCGGCTGGTGGACGCGCCGTAGGAGTACCAGACGTGTTCGCCGACCGTGAGCATGGTGGCCGCGGCGAGCACCTCCCCGTCGTGATGGGCGAGGTACAGGCGCATGCGGTCCGGGTCCTCGGCCGTCAGCGCCCGCCACATGCGCTGGAAGTAGGCGAGGGGACGCGGCACGAACCGGTCCCGTCGCGCGGTCTCCACGTACAGCTCGTAGAAGACGGGCAGGTCCTCCTCGTCGCCCCGGACGACCTTGACGCCGGCCTTCTCGGCCTTCTTGATGTTGCGCCGCCACTGCTGGTTGAAGCCGTTCTGCAGCTGCTCCAGCGACCGTCCGGCGAGCGGTACCTGGCACACATGGCGCGGCTGGCCCGCGGCGAAGCCGTCCTCGCCGCCCGGCTCGGTGCGCCGCCAGCCCATCCGGCGCAGCCGCTCGGCGACGTCGTCGGCCCCGGGCTCGCGCACCGTCGGCTCCACGTCGCCCAGCCGCCGGGCCTCCGGATCGGCGATCGCCGCCTTGACCGCGTCGGCGCTCCACCACCGCGCCACCACCGGCGGCCCCATCCGCACCGTGAAGGCGCCGCGTTCCCTCAGGTGCGCGAGCATCGGCTCCAGCCACCCCTCCAGATCGTCCGCCGTCCAGTCGATGACCGGGCCCTCGGGCAGGTACGCGAGGTACCGCTTGAGCCTCGACAGCGGCCGCAGCAGTACCAGACCGGCGCCCACCAGCTCCCCGCCCTCGTCGAACCAGCCCAGGCTCTCGGCCTGCCAGTCCGGCTTCACATCGCCCCAGGACGGGACTTGGAGGTGGCTCACGGAAGGCCGGGCCGTGACGAAGCGCAGATGCTCCTCGCGGGTGATCGGCTGCAGACGACAGCTCATGGGGCGTCCCTCTGTTCGGCTTCGTTCGGCTTCGTTCGGCGGTGCGGCGGTGCGGCGGGGAGACGGCGCGCCGGTCCGGTGGAGACGGCCGAGGCCGCGGGTGCGTCCGCCGTCCCGCACATCTCACAGGGAACAACGGCCGCCGCCGATCCGCGCGCTGTCACCCGGCCGCCCACCCGTGTGCTCCGTCCGGCGCGCGGGGCCGTCGGCCGGATGGCAGCGTGGCGGGACGGGGCGGTGCGGGCGGGTCGGACGGAGCGGGACGGAGCGGACGGTCATGGCACGGGCGATCTGGACGGGCGTGATCACCTTCGGGCTGGTCTCGGTGCCCGTCGGTCTGTTCACGGCGACCGAGGACCACACGGTCCACTTCCACCAGCTGCAGCGCGGCACCTCGGACCGGATCCGCAACCGCCGGGTCAACGAGCGCACCGGCAAGGAGGTCGGCGCCGACGACATCGTCAAGGGGTACGAGGTGGGCGAGGGCGAGTACGTCGTCGTGGAGCCCGGGGAACTGGACGAGATCGCGCCGGGGCGCTCCCGCACCCTCGAGATCACCGACTTCGTGGACCTGGACCGGATCGAGCCGGTCTACTTCGGCCGCACCTACTACCTCGCCCCGCGCGGCAAGGAGTACGTCAAGGTCTACGAACTCCTGCGCAGCGCCCTCGCCGAGACCGGCAAGGCGGGCGTCGCCACCTTCGTCATGCGCAACCGGCAGTACCTGACCGCGCTGCGCGCCGAGGACCGGGTCCTGCTGCTCCAGACGCTGCACTGGGCCGACGAGGTCCGCGACCCCGTCGCCGAGCTTCCGGAACTGCCGTCGGACCGGGTGGGCCGGGGCAAGGAGCTGGACATGGCGCTGCGTCTCGTCGACGCCCTCAGCGGCGACTGGGAGCCCGCCCGCTACCGCGACACGTACCAGGAGAAGGTCCGCGAGCTGGTCCGGGCCAAGGCCGAGGGCGAGGAGGTCGCCGTCGCCGAGGAGGCCCCCGAGGCCACCAACGTCGTCGACCTGATGGAGGTCCTGCGCGGCAGCCTGGAACAGGCGAAGGGCGGCAAGAGCGAGGGCACGGGCGGCAAGAAGCCGTCCGCGCCGCGGAAGAAGGCCACCGCGTCCACCCGGGACGAGCTGCGGGAGCTGAGCAAGGCCGAGCTGTACCGGCGGGCCACCGAGCAGGACATCGCCGGCCGCTCGAGGATGAGCCGCCGGCAGCTCGTCGACGCGCTCAGCGACAGCGGCGGCCGCGGTCGCCGGAAGAAGAAGACGACCGCGGCCTGAGACCGGACCACCGCTCAGGCGGTGCTGAGCATGCCTTCCCGCAGTCGGCCCAGCAGCCGCGAGATCAGCCGGGACACGTGCATCTGGGAGACACCGAGGCGCTCGCCGATGTCCTTCTGGGTGAGTTCCTCGACGAACCGCCAGTGGATGATCTGCCGGTCGCGTTCGTCCAGTTCGGCGATCATCGGGGCGAGGGCGTGGAAGTCGTCCACCAGGGCCAGGGCGGCGTCGTCGGCACCGATGAAGTCCGCGAGCGCCGACTCGCCGTCCTCACTGCCGTTGATGGCCGCGTCCAGGGAGGCGGAGTTGTAGCCGTTGGCCGCCAGGCGGGCCTCGACGACCTCGTCCTCCGGGAGGCTCATCAGCTCCGACAGCTCCTGGGTGGTGGGGTTGCGGCCCAGCCGGCTGCGCAGCTCCTCGGTGGCCCGGGCCAGCTGGACGCGGGCCTCCTGGAGACGCCGGGGCACGTGCACCGCCCAGGAGGTGTCCCGGAAGAACCGCTTGATCTCCCCGACGATGTACGGCACGGCGAAGGAGGTGAACTCGACCTCGCGGGTCAGTTCGAACCGGTCGATGGCCTTGATCAGACCGATCATGCCGACCTGGACGATGTCCTCCATCTCCTCCGGCCCGCGGCTGCGGAACCGGCCGGCCGCGAAGCGGACCAGGGACATGTTCATCTCGATCAGCGTGTTGCGCGCGTACTGGTATTCGGGCGTGCCCTCCTCCAGCACCGTCAGCTGCTCGAAGAACAGCTTCGACAACTCCCGCGCGTCCTTGGGCGCCACCTTGGACGGGTCCGCGATCTCCGGCATGTCCTTGGTGGCGTGCTCGGTGGCCTGTGCGGTCGTCGTCGTCATGATGTGCCCTCCCGGTGGATCGGTCGTCGTTGTCACCTTGTCGGCCGACGACCGATCGCCTACCCCGGGTCAGGCTCCGCACACCTGGCGGAGTGCCGCGACATCGGCGAAGTGCCCACCAGGTGCCTCAGACGCCCAGGTAGAAGCGGACCGCGGTGCCCTCGTCGGTGGTGTGAACCCGCACCAGGTCGGCCACGTAGTGGACGAGCAGGAGACCGCGGCCGCCGATCTGCCCGTGCTCCGGAGGCCGTCGGCCGGCGAGCGGATCAGTGATCCGGCCCGCGTCACGGACCTCGCACACCACCTGTCCCGCCTCGGCCCAGACCGCGACCGTTCCGTCGCCGCCGCCGTGGACCACGCTGTTGGTGGTCAACTCGGACACCGCCAGTTCCGCGTCCTGCAGCCGCCGGCCGGTCAGCCCGAGCGCGGCGGCCCGGTCGACCGCGAAACGGCGTGCCTCGGGCAGGTCCGCGGACCCGAAGGCCAGCACGTCGGCGCCGGGAGCGCGGCCGAGCGGCTCGTTGTAGCGGGAGACGACCGCGCGCCAGTCGTACTCCGGGCTGACCCGCTCGCTCCCGCCGGTGATGACCGTCGGGTGGGTGACCAGCGCGTCGGCCAGGACGTCCGCGGCCAGCCGCGTCTTGTCGTACGGGCACAGGATCGTCGCCGCACGGCCCGCGAAGGCCGCGTTGATCAGCGCCTCGTGCTGCGCGCACGCCGGGTACTCGGCGTCGCTGCGCCCGGCCCAGACCGGCTCACCGATGATCCGCACCCGGGTCCGCGCGTGCGTGTCGGCGAACGCCCTCAGCACGCCCGGGATGATCCGCCCCGGGTTGCGTCCGGCCTCGGTCATGTCCAGGAAGGTGACGTCCCGCGCGTCCGTGCCGAGTCCGGCGCGGACCAGCTCCAGATTGGGGCCGGGCACGGCCACCGCCACCGGTTCGTCCGCGGCCAGTCCCTCTCGTACGAACGCCACCGTGCGGTCGGTGTACTCGGCCTCGGAGCGGTAGAACAGCGCCGGATGGGTGAATGTCCCGTCGGTGGTCGCCGTGCTCATCGTGGCGCCACCTCGATCCGGTGCAGGGACGGCCAGAACAGGTCCAGTACCCGGGGCAGTTGCGGGGGCGGCCGTTCCACCACGAACCGGCCGACGGGCAGGTTCATGGCCGTGACGGCCAGCGCCGTCACTCCGGCGACGTCGACGAACCGCACCTGCGACAGCTCCACGTAGGACACGTCGGTGTGCCGCCGGGACAGTTCGGTCAGGGCGTTCTCCCAGGAGAGCCGGGTGCTCACGTTGATCTCACCACTGGCCCGGATGCCGGGTCGGCCGGACAACGGCCCCACGTCCAGCAGGGCGCCGCTTCGGACGCGGGCCGGTCCGCCCGTGGCGCCTGTGCCATCCACACTCGATCCCCTTACTCGGGCCCTTCGGAACTCAGCCGGGCACCTGCGAGAACCCGGGCGCGTCTCCCGGCCAGGCAGCCTATCCCGGATCGGGCGCCCTACGCCGGTGAGGGGACAAACAGGCGACAGCCGGGCGAAGCGGGGAACTAGACAGGGAGCGCGTTCTCGGAAGGGAAGACTGGGCATGTTTGAAGCCGAAAACATTCGTGACTGGCGCGGCCTCGACGTCGTGGACTACGACGGCCGCAAGATCGGGACCCTGGAGTCCGTCTACTTCGACACCCTCACCGACCGGCCCGCGTTCGCCACGGTCACGATCGGGCTGCCGACCCGTCGGCGGCTCGTCTTCGTGCCGGTGGACAAGGCCACCGTCGGACCGTCCTACCTGAAGGTGACCTACGACAAGTCGCTGGTCAAGGACGCGCCCGCGATCGACCCGGACGGTGAGCTGGCCGCCGAGGACGAGGGCGCGGTCTTCGCCCACTACCACCTGCCCTACGAGCAGGGCAGCCGCGGCGAACGCCGTCTCGGCCGACGCTGACCCTCTCGGGGGGTGTCCCGGCACACAGCCGGGACACCGTCCCCGAGGGACCGTGCGGCCGGTTACGCGACTTCCGCGCCGCGTGCCGCTGCCTCCGTCTCGGAGGTCGCGCTGCCCGTCGCGAGGGTGCCGCCGGCACTCTCCAGGTGGGCCCGCACGAACCACTGGAACTGCTCCAGGTCCCTGAGCTGACCGATCAGCAGGTCCTCCGTGGCCGTGTCGATCTTGCCGGCCTCCTCGATCGCCGCGCGCATGCCCTCGACCACACCGGTGTACACCACGTCGAGGGCGCCGAGATGGGCGATGGCGTCCGCCCGTCCGATGGAGTAGTCGTCCCACTTGCGCTCGGCCACCAGTGCCCCGGGCGTGCCCTGGGCGACCCCGCCGAGCGCGGCGATGCGCTCGGCGACGTCGTCGGCCATGTCGCGCACCTGGTCGACCTGGGGGTCGATCATCTCGTGGACCGCGATGAAGTGCGGACCCACCACGTTCCAGTGCACGTGCTTGAGGGTCAGGTGCAGATCGTTGAGGGCGTGCAGGCGCAGCCGCAGCACACCGATGAGCCGTCCGGCGGCCTCGCGCTCGATACCGGGGACCGTGTACTTCGGGGTCAGGTCGTGCGTCATGGCGGACCTCAGCTCCTCATGCGTGTCGTACGTCGTTGCTCGTGCACGACTGCCCCGTATCGGCTCCGGCAGACATGCGCGGGCGATGTGCGGATCAGGACGGCGGGGCGGGCAGCGGCATCGCGCCGAGCGCCCGCGCCGCGTGCACCAGGTTGGACGCCATGGCCCGGCCGGTGGACACCGACCAGTCGTGGCCGCGCTCGTCGTTGAGGAAGTCGGGACCCGGTCCCGGGCCGAGGTGCCAGTAGGTCCAGGCCTGGCCGGGGATGGTGTAGCCGATGTCCGCGAGGCCGCCGCTGATCTCGCTGATGACGTGGTGGGCGCCGTCCTCGTTCCCGGTGACCAGGACACCGGCGACCCGGTTGTAGGCGACCGGGCGGTCCTCGTCGTCGGTCTCGGAGAGCATGGCGTCCATGCGTTCCAGCACCCGCTGGGCGACGGAGGAGGGGCGGCCGAGCCAGGTCGGCGACGCGATGATCAGGATCTGGGCGGCCAGCAGCTTGTCGTGCACGGCCGGCCAGTCGTCCCCGTCGCCCATGTCGGTCTCCACCCCCGGCTTCAGGTTCAGGTCGACGGCCCGTACGACGTCCACCTCCGCCCCGTGGCCCTTGAGCGCCGCGATGACCGTGGCGGCGAGCGCCTCGGTGTTCGACGGCTGGGGGGAGGGTTTGAGAGTGCAGTTGATCACGAGTGCGCGCATGCCTGTCCGTGTTCCCCGGCGGGGGGTTGGCTATCGTCGGCCGTATGGCTGACGAGTGCTTCCGGCATCCGCGGCTCGCCGCGCTCTACGACGTGCTCGACACCGACCGCGGCGACCTGGTCCCGTATCTGCGCATGGCCGACGAGTTCGGCGCCCGGAGCGTGCTGGACATCGGCTGCGGAACCGGGGTGTTCGCCCAGCTGCTGGCCGACCGCGGCCTCGATGTCGTCGGCGTCGACCCCGCCGGGGCCAGTCTCGACGTGGCCCGCGCGCGGACGGGCGCCCACCGGGTGCGCTGGATCGAGGGCGACGCCACCTCGCTCCCGGCGCTGCGCGTCGACCTCGCGACCATGACGGCGAACGTCGCACAGGCGATCACCGACCGGCCCTCCTGGCAGGGCACGCTGCGCGGTGCGTACGAGGCCCTGCGGCCCGGCGGACACCTGGTGTTCGAGACCCGCGACCCGGCCCGGCGCGCCTGGGAGCAGTGGACCCGCGCCCACACGCACCGGGTCGTGGAGGTCCCCGGCGCGGGCACCGTCGAGAGCTGGTGCCGACTCCTGGACGTCAGCGGCCCGCTGGTCACCTTCCGGTGGACGTATGTCCTCGGCGCGGACGGCGAGGTGCTGACCTCCGACTCGACGCTGCGCTTCCGCGAACGCGACGAGGTGGCGGCCGACCTGGCGGAACAGGGCTACCGGCTGCGGGAGGTACGCGACGCCCCCGACCGCGAGGGACGGGAGTTCGTCTTCGTCGCGCGGCGTCCGGAGGAGGACGGCCGCTGACGCCGCCCGGGCCTCGGCGTGTGCCCCGGCGCGCGAAGGGCGCACATGGAAAACGAGTGAGCCCTGTACGCGCCCCCTTCGCGGTGCGGACAATCCCAGTGACTGTGATCACCCGGCGGAAGACGCGGTGTCGTCCGACCGCCGACTCCCGGGAAGCAGGTCGATCGCCATGCTGTTGCGTCAGCCCACGACCGTGACCGAAGCACAGGAGTGCATGGCGCAGGGCGCGGTGCCCATCGGCGGGGCCACTCTCGTGTGGGCCACCTGGCAACGCGACGGCTTCCCGGAACTGGCCATGTCGCTGCGCGGGCTGCCGGAGGCGACCGCCCTCGGACCCGAGACGCTGGGCGCGGCCGTGGTGCTGCACCGGATAGACGACCGGGTGCCGGAGGTACTGCGCCGGGCGGCGGGCTCGGTCGGCACCGGAGCCGTACGCCGCACGGCCACGGTCGGCGGCAACCTGGTCGGCAGCAGCCTGCGCTGCCTGCTGCCCGCGGCCCTGGTGCTGGACGCCCGCGCCACGGTGCTGGGCCCGGACCGCCCCTACGAGACCGATCTGGGCGAGGTGATGGCGAAGCGTCACCTGCTGCTCGGGCTGCGCTGGCGCACGCCCGTGGCCAGCGGCTACCGCAAGCAGCCCGCCGAGGCCGGCGGCCCGCCGCCGCTGGTGGTCGCCACCGCCGTGCACGCCGACGGCGAGGGCCGGCACCGGCTGCGCGTCGCCGTACGCGACGGCTACGACGTGCTGAGCGAAGCCGTCGGCTGCGACGCGGGCCCCAACGAGGCCCTCGACGCCCTGGAGCGGACCGACATCGGCGCGCTGCCGACCGGGGCCCGGGACGTGGTGCGCGAGCAGGTCGCCGACATCCTGGACCCCCTCGCCGGCCGCTGAACCGGCGGCCGGCGCTCCGTCCTCCGCGTCAGCCCTTGGCCAGCGCCTTGACGCGGTCCAGTGCCCCGTTGAACTTGTCGTGGTCCCCGACCGTCGGCCCGGAGGAGGTGTACTGCCACATGGTGTGGAAGTCCCAGCCGGCCGGGAGCGCCCCCACGGTCGAGGCGTACCGGGCGACCCACAGCGGGTTGTCCGCACCGAAACCGCTGTAGTTGCCGGTGCACTGCGTCCACCAGTTGGTGGAGGTGTAGACGGCGGCGTGCCGGCCGGTGCGCTGCTTGTACCGGTCCAGGAAGGCCCGGATCCAGCTCACCATCTGACTGTGCGTCCGTCCGTAGCAGGTCGCCCCGTACGGGTTGTACTCGATGTCCAGGACGCCCGGCAGCGTCTTGCCGTCCTTGGACCAGCCGCCGCCGTGGTCGACGAAGTAGTCGGCCTGCGCGGCGCCCCCGGAGGTGTCCGGGGTCGCGAAGTGGTACGCGCCGCGGATCATGCCGACGTCGTACGAACCGCCGTACTGCTGGGCGAAGTACGGGTTCCGGTAGGAGGTCCCCTCGGTGGCCTTCACATAGGCCCACTTCACGCCGCTCTTCCAGAGCGTCGACCAGGCGACGTTGCCCTGGTGGCTGGAGACGTCCACCCCCTCGGTCTGGGCGACGCGGGTCTCGACGGGGCGGCCCTGCACGCCTTCGTGGGCGAGGACGCCCCGGCCCATGTAGGCCGAACCGCGCACGGGCGTCGAGGTGCCGTCGGCCTGGGCGGAGGCCGAGGCCGGGACCGCGGACAGGGTCAGGAGGAGTGACTGGGCGGCGAGGATGACGCCTGACGTGAGCAGGCGTGAGTGGCGAGTCGCCACGGCTATGGGTCTGCGCATGGCACCCATCCGAACCGGTGTCGGGCCCCACCGCATCCCACACTCGCCCAGACGGTGTCGCCGGCGTTCGGCGACCGGGGCGGCGGACCCGGCCCCGGCCCGGCCCGCGACCCGCGTGCGTCCTCACCCGTCCCGGGCAGAACGCCTGTACCACATGGGTGAGTTCGATCGGCCTGATGCCGGGAAAGTTCGCTCCTCGGTGGGGTCTGTCGCCGCTCCGGCGTGCGCCGTCAACCCGGTGACTAGCATGAGCCGCAAGCCCGCCGGAGTGATCACCACGCACCGGTGGCACGGCTCCGGCCCGCGGCCGACCCAGGTCGACCGGCCCTTTCCCCGCTCTCAAGGACCCGAGGGACCGCGGAATGTCAGTGTCTGCACCCCCCACCCCCGCCCGGACGCAGAAATCCCATCGCACCGCCCCTGCCGTCCCCCTGCTCGTGCTGCCCACCGCCGCCGCGGCCGCCGGTGCCGCCTGGGCGGCCGCACCCGAGACCGCCCGGGGCTGGACCGCCACCCTCGCCGTGACGTCCTGGCTGTGCGTCGCCGTGTCCGTCGTCCTCGGCTCCCACCTGGTCGGCCGGGCGCGCCGGACCGCCGCGGCCCGGCGCACGGAGATCAGCGCCCTCAAGGCCCAGCTCGCCCAGGAGAACGCCGGCCTCGTGCACCTGGTCAACGTCGCCCTGCCGGGGATCGCGCAGCAGGTGCGCGACGGGACCGGCGCGGACGAGGCCGTCGCCAACACCGCCCCCGCGTCCGGTCCCCACCTGCGGCAGGTCGTCCAGAGCTTCGCCGTCCTGGTGGAGGACGCGGTACGGCACGCGGCGGACACCGAGTCCCGGCGGCAGCAGGCGGTGCGGGAGGCCCGACAGGGGACCGCCGAGCTGGAACACCTGACGAACAGCACGCTGCCCGCCGCGGTGGAGAAACTGCGGGACGGCACCTCGGCGGAGAATGTCCTCGCCGAGCTGGAATGGCCGCGCGGAGCACCGGCACGGGCCTGCGCCGAACTGTTCGTCCGGGAACTGGCCCACAGCGAACGGCGCACCGCCGCCGCGCAGGCCGCCTCCGCCAAGTCCCTCAGCCGCGTGCAGGCCAAGGCCGTCAGCATGCTCGCCGACCTGAGGGACATGCAGGATCGTCACGGCGAGGAAGTCCTCGGGGACCTGCTGCGCCTGGACCACAGCACCTCGCAGCTCGGTCTCATCACCGACCGGCTGGCCCTCCTGATGGGCGGGCGCTCCAGCCGGGCCTGGAACCGGCCCATCGTGATGGAGAGCATCCTGCGCGGCGCCGTCGGCCGGATCGCCGCCTACCAGCGGGTGCGGATGCACTGCGCCACCGACGCGGCGATCTCCGGCTACGCGGCCGAGGGGGTCATGCACCTGCTGGCCGAACTCATGGACAACGCCGCCAACTTCTCGCCGCCCATCGACGAGGTCCACGTCTACGTGGAGGAACGTACCGCCGGAATCGTCGTCACCATCGAGGACAGCGGGCTGAAGATGGCCGACGCCGCCATGCGCCACGCCGAAGAGGCGGTGTCGGGGCGGTCGAACGACCTGGCCTCGCTGCAGGGCACGCGGCTCGGCCTCGCCGTGGTGGGACGGCTGGCCGCCAAGTACGGCGTCGGCGTGAGCTACCGGCCCTCGTCGCGCGGCGGCACGGGCGTCGTCGTCCTGGTGCCGCCCCAGCTGCTCGCCCAGCAGCGGGACCCGGGCCCCGCACCGGCCGGCCGCACCCTCGGCGGTGGCGGCGCCCCCCCCGTCCCCCGCCCCCCCCCCGGCGC
>NZ_JAIOJZ010000067.1 GCF_020404845.1 Streptomyces hyderabadensis
GTACGCCTGCATCGTCAGCACACGTTCATCCGGACGCTTTACCAAGGGCACGATAGGAGCGGACGCACACCGTTCGAGAAGCCGTACGGCCTCCTGCACCCCAAACGGATAGGGCGTGTCGCCATGCCCTGTCACGGACAGGGTGACACGACTGCGCTGGTTGTGGGCACCGTAGTCAGAGATCGCTTTCGAGCACGGGCACAGGCTCGTGACCTCGGTGGTCACCGATGTGATCAACGTCGTGTCTCCGCCATCCCAGCGGCCGTCGAACCGGACGTCGTGAACCTGGCACGACTCGGCACCGCTCGCAGGCGCGATCACAGCCGTGCTCAATGGGACGGCAACGGACACCGCGAGCGCCGGCGCATCAAGAAGATCCGCCCCGACTTTCAGGACGTACGGCAGCTTCCGCGGATCGAACCGGCGCAGGTGTTCGTGGACGAGAGCCACCATGCGGCTCATGTGAGTGCCACGGCGGTCATGCTGGAGCCGCACGGTCACCTCGATCTCGGCAATGCCCTCCTGGCGGAGGTGACCGTCCTCGAAGTACAGCGGATACCGCAGACCGCTGATGCCGACATCGTCGAGCTCGATGCCGCGAGAGTCTGTCTCGTTCTGAATATCGTGCATCGCTCACTCGCCCCGATAGGTGCAGCCAGACGTGCACGTCTCGCGGACGGTGAGGGCCGAGAGTGCAGGCAGGGTCGGCTGCAGCCGCTTCCAGATCCAGCGAGCGAGGACCTCGCTAGTCGGGTTCTCCAGGCCCTCGATGTCGTTGAGGTAGTAGTGGTCGAGCCGTGCTTCGAGAGGCTTGAAGGCCTTCTTGAGGTCGCCGAAGTCCATGACCCAGCCGGCCTCAGGGTCGACCGGAGCCTCGACGTGGACAATGACCTTATAGGAGTGACCGTGCAGACGGGCGCACTTGTGGCCCTCGGGCACGTTGGGCAGGCGATGTGCAGCTTCGAAGGTGAACTCGCGAAAGATTTCCATTACTGAATTCCCAGATACTTGTGCGTCTGGAGAGAGAGGGTCCAGCGCGGGTTCTTCATGCAGTACTCAACGGTCGCCCTGGTGTTGGCTTCGGTGTCCGGGCCGTCCATGGGCTGGAGCCTGAAGTGCCGGAAATCCAGGTGCTCGAACTGGCGAGGGTCTCCACCCAACTGGGGGTACACCAACTTCAGTTCGTCCCCGCGGGTGACGACCAACTCGGATCCGATCTTGGGGCTGACGCAGATCCAGTCGATGCCCTTGGGCGGTACGCGGGTGCCGTTCGTCTCGACTGCCACCTCGAAGCCGCGGGCATGCAGCGCGTCGATCGCTGCTCCGTCGAGTTGCAGGAGCGGCTCGCCGCCCGTGCACACCACGAAGCGGTGCTCTCTGGAGGACGACGGCCAAGCGTTTTCGACTGCCTGAGCGAGGTCGTCCGGGCTCCGGAACTTACCGCCACCTTCTCCGTCGGTTCCGACGAAATCTGTGTCGCAGAACTGGCAGATCGCACGGTGGCGATCCTTCTCCAGGCCCGTCCACAGGTTGCACCGGGAGAAGCGGCAAAAGACGGCCGGACGGCCCGCGTGGCTCCCTTCGCCTTGCAGGGTGTAGAAGATCTCCTTGACCAGGTAGGTCATTCTCACGCGCCCTGGTACTGCACAGGGTCGGCGACGCCAGCCTCGGCGAAACCCTTGAGACGGAGCAGACAGGTCTCGCAGTGCCCGCAGGCCCGCCCGTGCTCGTCCGGGTCGTAGCACGAGGACGTCAGGGAGTAGTCCACGCCAAGGCGCAGGCCTTCACGGACTATGTCGGCCTTCGACATAGAGATGAGCGGGGAGTGCAGCTTGAGCTTCTGCGTGCCCTCGACCCCGGCGCGAGTGGCCAGGTTCGCCATTTGCTCGTACGCCTCCATGTACTCAGGCCGGCAGTCCGGGTAGCCGCTGTAGTCGACCGCCGTCACGCCCGTGAAGATGTCACTCGCCCCGACCGTCTCCGCGAAGGCCAGCGCGAAGGACAGGAAGATCGTGTTGCGTGCCGGAACGTAGGTGATGGGCACGCTGCTGTCGATGCCCTTGTCGTCAGCGGCATCCAGGGACTCGTGCTTCGGAACCTCGATGTCCGACGTGAGGGCCGAGCCACCGAAAACTCGCAGGTCGATGTCCGCGATCACGTGACGCGCAACCCCCTGGGCCGCGGCCACGCGCTTCGCGGCCTCAAGCTCCACACTGTGCCGCTGGCCGTAGCGGAAGCTCAGCGCGTACGGCGTGTAGCCCTGGTCCTTGGCGATCGCCAGGACAGTCGTCGAGTCCAGCCCGCCACTCAGTAGAACGATTGCGGGACGCTCCGCCATGCCTGCTCCTAGTTAGATCTCACGTGTACGGCTGAACACTAGCGTGAAAACTGGCAGGTAGAGTAACGGCAACAAACTTCTAGTTATACTCGTCGGGGAGTAGGGGCTGCGTGAAGCAACTAACGCTGGTCGTCACATGCACGGACCGCAAGGCGGCTGTGCCGGAGACCGAACTACAGGCGAGGCAGCTTCCCGCAGGACCCGTGAAGGAGCGCGCCACGCTCTGGAGCGAACGCATCAACAGTGCCGCTCACACCCACTCGCTCGCCGAGCTCTACCGCGGCGACCATTGGACCCAGGCGCGTCGGCTCAGCGAAGCGACTGCTCAGGCCGGATTCAAGGCCGACCTCTGGGTGGCCTCCGCCGGCCTCGGCCTTCAGCCGGTATCTGCCTCCGCCCCCTCCTACGCGGCAACCTTCAGCACCCGACATGCCGACTCGGTAGCCACTACCGCAGAAGACGGCGCGCTGTGGTGGAGCCAACTCCAAGAGGGAACCGGCCGGGCAACGCTGCAGGAACTCGGCAAAGCCAGCCCTATCCTCTTGGTCCTCTCCGAAACCTACGCAAAAGCCATGGAAGCGGAACTCCGCGCCCTGGCCGACGTCGCCAGCGAGGCACTCCTCTTCGGCGGAGTGGAAGTCGCCGGCATCCAAAGAGTCCCCGCCGACGCAGGGTTGAGGCGCATCTTGGGCGGAACGCTGACGAGCCTAAATGTACGCATGGCCGCGTCGTGGCTCCAGCACTGCCAGGACGGTCAACTCACCTCAACTGCCACCAGCGACTCCTGGAACAAGTGGGCCGCTACTGAGTCGAGGCCTGAGCAACACAACCGCCGACCGATGACCGACGAGCAGGTGATCGCCTTCATCCGAAAGCAGACCTCGTCCCATCCCGGCATCTCGCGGACGCGACTCCTTCGTCTGCTTCGAGACGGGGGGCAGGCCTGTGAACAGAGCCGGTTCGCCACCCTGCACATCAAGACCATGGGGAAGCAGTGACAGAGAACCTCATCCGGCGCAGAGCCCTGCGCATCGAGCAGAACCCCAGCATCCCCCTCTATCTCTTCGCCCTCGAAGCCGGAGAGGTAGATCGTGTGGCTGACGTCGCCCGAATCTCCCGTGACGAGGCGGGCAAGCTACTCGGCTACCAGCGCCCTGAGAAAAAACAGCACGTCAAGCAGATTCTTGATTACCTGGACGGCGAGGACGTCCTGTTCCCTAACGGTCTCATCCTCGCTCTCCCCTCCTCGGTCCGCTTCAAGGGAAGCCGAGGGCCCAATAGCACAGACGGGCTGGCAACAATCGGGACTATCGAGATTCCGCTGTCGGCCTCCGACGAAGCACCCCGCCCCGCTCTGATCGTGGATGGGCAACAGCGAAGCCTCGCTCTTGCACGCACGAAAAAGTCGAAGCTTCCCGTCACCGTTGCGGGATTCGTCGCTGAAGACCTCGAGGTCCAACGCGACCAGTTCCTCCGGGTCAATACCGTGTCGCCGCTCCCGACCAACCTGGTGGCAGAACTCCTGCCTGAGGTCAACACCAAGCTCCCCACCAGGCTGTCTGCTCGGAAACTTCCGTCCACCCTTGTCAATGCGCTGAACCAGGACAGCGACTCACCGTTTAGAGGGCTCATCAAGCAGGCTTCGACGACCGGCGATAGAAAGTCAGAAGCCGTCGTCAAGGACAACAGCCTCATCTCCGCGATCGAAGAGTCACTCGCTCCTTCCGGGGTGCTCTTCCCATACAAGAACCTTTCTAACGGCACCACCGACACCGCAGCGATGAGAGATATTCTTGTCGTCTACTGGACTGCCGTCAGGGACACCTTCCCAGAGGCTTGGGGGCTCTCGCCGACAAAGAGTCGCCTCATGCATGGCGTCGGAATTAGGTCAATGGGGCGCCTCATGGACCGGATAATGGACCGTGTGCTGTTGAGTGCAGAAGTCGGGTCGAAAGATGCTTACAACAAGGCCATGGCAGAACTGGAACTGGTCAAGCCTCACTGCCACTGGACCAAGGGGCGCTGGCCAGAACTCAACATCCCTTGGAACGATTTGCAAAATACGCCCCGCCATATCAGCACACTGTCAAACGTCTTGATCCGGATCTACCTTCAGTCGAGGATGAGCGCGTCGTGAAATTCTATTTCCCAGACAGTCAGGACCAAATCAGCCCTGGGTACGATTTCATCAACGACGAATACCCATATTATCGGGTCCGGCAGAGGGACGATCTGTACGCCCATCAAGCGGTGAGCCCGGCACCGTACGACGGGATACTGGTCAGCAAGGCCATCGTAGACGGAACGGTAAACGGCGCCGGAAAATACGCCGGAAAGTACACTACTGGACAGCGGGACCGACTCTACCGAGACGGAGTGAGCCAATTCTTTGGGCTGCCCGACAAGATGAGAAGCCTCGGCGACTGCGGGGCATTCAACTACATTGATCAAGAGTACCCGCCGTACAGTATTGATGAAGTCCTCGACTTCTACTACAAATGCGGATTCGACTCGGGAATCAGCATTGACCACGTGATCTTTGGTTACAAGCCCGACCTTCCTGAGGAGGACGCCGATCCGGCATGGGTTAAGCGTCGCGAGATTTCACTTGATCTGGCGGAAAAGTTCATCAAGGCTGTCAAGAGCCGCAACAAGCTGATGTCGGAGGGGAAGAAGAGACTTGAGCCAGTGGGTGCGGCTCAGGGATGGAGTCCGGACAGCTACGCGGACAGTGTCTCCAGGCTTCAAGAGATGGGATACAAGAGGATCGCGCTAGGTGGCATGGTCCCGCTGAAGACGCCGGAAATCATTGCATGCCTCGAGCGAATCTCTGACGTTCGCCAGGACGGCGTTGAATTTCATCTGCTCGGAATCACTCGCATCGATAGCATGGAACGGTTCGTTAAATTCCATGTCACCAGCTTCGACAGCACATCGGCGTTCCGTCAAGCCTTCATGGACGAGCGGAACAACTATCACACAGCCGACCGCTCATACATGGCGATCAGAGTTCCCCAGGTCGATGGAAATCTCGCCCTCAAGCGACTTATTCTAGCGGGGGTGGTTTCGCAATCCGAGGCCATCAAGGCTGAACGAGAATGCCTCAAGTTGCTTCGTCGGTACGACGCAGACGACGGCGTCGAAGTTCAGGAAGTCATGGATGCGCTGCGCGCGTACCAGTCCCTTCTTCGCGACGAGAAGAAGCTGAAGAAGGTCGAGAAGTACGAGGCCACCCTCACTGACCGTCCCTGGCGGCGCTGCCCATGCGATCTGTGCAGGCAGCACAAGATCGAGATGGTTATTTTCCGTGGAACGGAGCGAAACAAGCGCCGCGGATTCCATAACATGACGGTGCTCGAAGCCAAGATGCGCAAGCTGCCGCTCACATAATCGCCCAGACCGCGCATAGCACTCAAAGTAACTCAAACAGGAGATGATGTGGCCGACCGCTACGTGTTGAAGGTTCCCGCGCTCAAGGTGCTCCAAGGCAGCAAGGAGATCTACTGCTTCGCTGTCGACGGCAAGAAACTGCACGACTTCGCCTCCGTCTCACGTATCCGCCGTGACGGCCAGAAGCAGTTGCAGGGATACCAGCGGCCCGAGGTCCTCAGCCACATCCGCTCGATCCGCCGCTACCTCGAGTCAGAGGGAGCGATGCTTCCCAACGCTGTGGTGCTGGCCTTCGACGAGCGGGTGACGTTCGAACCGGCCGTCCGCAGTAGCGACGTGAAGTACTCCATCCCCGGCGAGCTGATCATCCCAGTCGATGAGTCACTTGCTGACGACCAGAAGCCGGCCTGGCTGGTGGACGGGCAGCAGCGCAGTGCCGCCATCAGGGACGCTGACCTCGCGGAGTTTCCAGTCGCAGCCGTCGGCTTCATCGCGTCACAGGAGGAGCAGCGGTCGCAGTTCATCCTGGTCAACTCGACCAAGCCGCTCCCCAAGGGGCTTGTGTACGAACTACTGCCCGAGACCACCGGCCAGCTGCCGCGTTCGTACGCGCGACGCCAACTCGCCGCCCGGCTCATGGTCCTCCTGAACATGAGCGACGGACCCTTTGGCGGCAGGATCAGCAGTCCTACATCGCCGAATGGCAACATCAAGGACAACAGCGTACTGAAGATGCTGGAGTACAGCATCTACGAAGGCGCCTTGTACCAGTACCGCAACGCCACCGACGGTACGGGCGACGAAGAGCGGATGCTGGCTCACCTGACGGCGTTCTGGACGCCAGTGGCAGACATCTTCGAGGAGGCGTGGGGGAAGCCTCCCAAGGAATCGAGGCTGACCCACGGTGTCGGCATCCAGGCCATGGGCTTCGTCATGGACCGGCTGACCTCGGGCACCCCGGTCGAAAAGATCAAATGGGACAAAGTCCGGCGCACCCTCCGAGCCCTGGAGGACCACGTGGCCTGGACCTCCGGCACCTGGAAGTTCTCGGATGGCCAGGAGTACGGCTGGAACAGCCTCCAGAACACCATGAGCCACGTACGTCTGCTCAGCAGCCACCTTCAGGCTCTGGTCACGCAGTAGTACCCGTCGGCACTCCCCGATGGCGGCCGCCCCACCCTTGTGGGGCGGCCGCCCCGCCGTCACGACAATGCAGCAGCGCGAAGAGCGTCGACCGCAGCACGAAGAAGAGAAGCCGACCCACTGCCATTCGCGTATCCGATGTGCTCGGTCTCCGCGTTCTGATCGATGAAGCCGGTTGCAGCGTGCTTCGCACAGCGCGTCGCCAAGACGATCACATCCGCTGAACGGGCCTTCTGTCGGAGTTGCGGCGAACCGACGTGATCCGCGGCCGTCACGACCTTCACCGCCGGCGCCAGCTGCTTGACCTCCTCCTGGCAGCGGGTGAGGACGGATTCATCCAGCGAGTACAGCAAGAGCGTCAGCGGCGGGATGGCAGTCGCCAGCTCGTCATCGGCTTCATCACCGGCAGGCGCCTCCCACGCAAACTCGATGCCGAGTTCTTGGGAGAGGCGCTTGGCGAACGCCAAGTCAGCTGTGTCAAGCCGTTGCTGATGCAGCCACAGAGGCTCCAACAGCGCATACGCCAGGTTGCTGCGAGCATCCTCGCTGGGACACGCCGCAAGAAAGAGCCGGTCGACGAAGTCGAGGGCGATTGCTGCCCGCTCGGCAGCCACCCACCTGCTCCGCTCCGACCCAATCTCCTCCAGCAGGTCCCTGTACTCGGCCTCAGAGGGAGCCGCTCGTAGAGCAATCTCCATCAGGGCCTGGAGGACCACAAGATCCCCTGGGCCGAACCGGTCGAAGGTCAGCGCATTGCGAATGAAGGCGTGGGCCGTACGCCCTGCGGGTGCTTCATACCCAATGGCATCGATGAAGGCGCCTACCGCGCTCCACACACGGTCTGCCTCATGGTCCTGCAAGCCGTCCAGGAACTCAGCGAGCGCCGCATCTTCGGTTGCCGGACTGGGCCAGTCCACCCATCTCCGATCCTCCAGGACAGCCTGGGCCTCGGGAGCTCTCCCTGCGATCGCCTTCAAGAGCGCGGCCCAGGACTCGACCGGCATGTGAGATTCCAGCACACGCACGACTGTTGACTCGACCAAAGTTGGCTGCTGTTCGGGAAGCAGGCCTGCTGACGCCTCGGCCGTCTTCTCCTGCTCCAGCAGTTCCACGACGTGCTTCCACACGGACGACGGGACTTCGCTGTCATGGCCGCTGTGCTGGATGGCGCCTACAAGGCGTTGCAAGACCGCCATGTCCTCACGGACTCTGGCGGCAAGCAACAACACCGTCAGGGCCTGGGGCCCAAAACTGCTGAACTCGCCGGAGAGTAGATCTGGGATCACCCTGCCAGATTCGATCAGGGTGCTCTTCGCGGCATCTAGATCGTTCTCCGTTAGCGGCTTCTCCAACGCTACCGAATAGATGGCATTAAGAATCGCTTCCCGGACTGGAGCAGGCGGGTTCTGGCGAACAATGTCGAGCAGTCCGGGGAACGCAAGTACATCTGCACTGCGCCCCAACCGGTCCAGCCTCTTGATGTGCAAGTTGGCCAGATTGGTTGCAGTAATGCCACCGGTTGCGGCCAACTGCTCCAGCACATCAAGAGATGCCGACTCGCCACCTGCTGACAGCGACGCGTCGAAATCGGCCAAGAGCCGTCCCATGGGCTTGGCGAGTCGCCACAACCTGGGCGGCCGAGTTGCGACTGTCCGCTGCATGAGTTGGAGTGCCTCAGCCAGGTTCGTGCGGTGCTGAGGGGTCTTGCCGGTGGTGAGACGGAAGGTTACCCCGGGCCCGAAGTGGTCGAGGATGGCCTTCTCGATGGGGTCGTCGGGGTCGAGTTCGGCGGGACGCAAGCCCCACTGCGGGTTGTAGGCGATGTACGTCGGGCCGGCGAATGCACGGATCAACTCAGCCGTCTTCACCGCGTCCACTGTGTCTCTCGCGACGACGTACATCACGAACCGACGATCCCCGCTTGGGTACGTGCGGGGCAGCACGATGGGGGCATCGTCGCCGCGCCGAAACGCCTGCACGAAGGGTAGAGTCCGGTGGCCGTGCCGGTATTCCGGGTCGAGGTTCGGCCAGACCCCGTTTCCTTCCCCGAAGAACATCTGCAAGAAGTGCTCGGACTGCTCACGTGTGCGCTTCTGGATCTGATTCACGCGCCGGCACCCCACCTCTGCCTCAGGTCCAGCCGGGCCTGGCTTGCCTCTGGACCGCCGACTTTGTACGTGACCGATTCATCGTTGACTGCCATGCCACGGACCGTGTAGTTCATCGATCCAGTCAGAATCCACTCGTCACCGCATAGTGTCTTTTCATGCACATCCGGGTTCAGCACGATATGGATGAAGTCGCGTTCCGTTGACGACTCCAACCTTCGTAGGAAGGGTGCATTGTGGGGGTCTGGTCGCGTCACCACGTGGACGCGTGTCCCTCTGCTCGCGATCTGAATCAGGGTCTCAGACAACCGCCAGCCCAACGGAGGCACATCACCGAAGAACGAGTCGTATGCGCCTTGGCTGTTGTCCAGGACCTGGATATCAGTGATCCACGGCGAGACCAGCCAGATCTCGTTGCTTGGGTTCACCACTTCGGCGATCAAAGCGGACGACAGCATTGCATCGATCCGAAGGCCCGTACCCGCTCCGATACGGACCGTCCGTTCCAGGACGCTCACTGCGCTGCCTCCCGAAGTTCCACTCGAACTTGAAGTTGGTCGCCTTGGCGGGCGAAGCCACGGACCTCGCCGTACACCCGCAGGACATCGCGGTCTACTGGCAGGGCTGGCACGCGTACGAGGGCCTGTGCCATCGCTGAGCCTTCGCTCGCAGGACACACGAGGTGCACCGCAGCGCCTTCTGACATCGCTTTCTGATACGTCAGGGCCCAGTCGGTCTCGGTTACATCGATCTGCGGGATACGCTCGTCGTGCGCGACTTGCACGAGAAGCCGGTCAAGCACGGGCGACCCTACATAAGGCTGGTAGTGCTGGAGATCTTGGGTTCGAGCCTGTCGTCCGCGAGGCCACAGCAGGCTGAACGCCTGGTCCGCAGTTACATGCGAACTGGGCAGCGAGAGGCGGCCCTTCCCGGCTGCGTATGCCACAACGCGTGCGTCGACCTCGACACCGAGCCGGCGTTCCAACTCGTTCCAGGCGTCGACGAGGCCCAGCGCCACCGCGTCCGTATCGGGGCTTGAGCCCGGGCGCAGGAGCCGTGTCGACATGGCCGACACCGCCGTGCGCCTCGGCGGACCGTCCAGACGCTCCCAAGCTGACCGAAGCCTTTGGAGCGCAGCAGCCGCTGCCGTCGAATCATCAGCACCGCGAAGAGCCCTTATCGCGTCGGCGGCCTCGCCGCCGGGTTCCTGAATGAGGTGCTGTAGGAGACGAGTCAGCGTCGCGTCGACGTACTCGTAATCGCTGGGGGCCAACGCGCTGGCAACGAGCCCCCAGAAGCGGCGTGGGTCTTCGGTGTAGTACTGCACGAGGTGCTCGACGACGCCCAGGCCCCCGATGGACGTCTCACTCAGCCACATAGTAGCCGGGTCACCCGGGCCGTCTCCGGGGAGCACGTCGACGATCAAGTCGCCTTCCTGCGCGTCGGGGCAGGCGCGCTGCGCCGCGCTGGCTATTGCAGCGGCGAGGGTGTCTCGGTACGCCCGCTGAGCCAGTTCTTCGGTCAGGTCAGCCACGTCGGGTGCCACCAGGAGTTCCGCGGCCCTGTCGAGGGCGGCGATCACACGATCGTCGTGGGACAACTCCAGAAGGGCAGTGACGAGACGATCACCGTCTACGGGCTGTTCAGAGTCGCTGTTGTCCCGGTAGAGGACCTTGAAGATCTCAGCGAGATTGTGACTCCATGATCCATTGGCGAGCGAAGCCCGCACCTGCTCGCCGGTACGCATACCGTCGAGACCAGCCAAGGCGAACGCTGTCAAATAAACCTGGGCCAGCCACTCACGCTGGAACGTGTTCGTGATTTCGGCGAGTGTTGGATCTTCAGAGACTGCCTGCGAAAACGCCAGCGACCGCCATTGAGGACGGGCGAGATACGCACGGATAGCAGGATCCGCGAGGTTCAGCGGCCGCAGCCTGACGTGGAGCGCATCGACACCAAGCCGGAACCCGAGGGCTGCTGGCTGGCCGTTCACTTCGTAGTGCACGGTTCGCTTCTCACTCCCGCCGCGCTTACGAACGACCTCGCAGTCTGCGCCCATCGTCATACGTCGAACCTCGATGGGGTTGCCGCCGGCATGCGTTGCAAAATTCACCCCCACGACGCGCTGAGACCACAGAGATGGGTACGGAACAGCTGCCGGGCTCAGCGGCACGTCTTGGGAGGCAACGATCTGCGTGCCCCATCGAGGAATGCCCTGAGATCGGGTGTCGATCTCCTGCGGAGGCTGATCGAGGATGAGCTGATGCGGGTGGAAGACCTCAACAGAGGCGTCTTGTCCGTGAGGGTGCCAAGTCCCCTCGGGATCGTGACCGCGGACGATTTCAGTGAGCGGCAGGGTGTCCGTACCGTCGGGAGGCAGGGGAAGCCACGTCCGATGCTCGTCGCGACGGTAACCATAGCGGCGGCTGACCCGCCCCGGCACCGCCTCGCGCAGAGCACGGGCGATGGGCAACTGCTCGACACTGTCGCCCTCGGAGAACGGAAGCAGTAGGTCCACCTCTGGCAGATTCAGAGGCGCGAACAACGACTGGGTGACGAACTCTGGCAGGAGAGCGCCTTCCCTTGCCCCCGAGTCTTCACGTAGAGGGTGCCACCGGCTCCGCAAACGACGCAGGGCTGTCGGTACTACGGCTAGGAGCAGCGAGCGGGGCTGCTCCCACAGCAGTGCCTGAGCTTCGTCTGCGCTGATCTGGAGGGCTTTCACCAAATGGTTGGCGAGGTCATCCTGGAGTCCGGAATCGTCGAGGAGCGCCTGGAGCAGGTCGGCGAGCAGGTCTTCGGAGGCCGGGTCCCGCTTCTGCGTGGCATTGCTGTATGGGGCCTCCAGCAGCTTTCGAGGGTCGGCCCATGGGTTCCGACGGCGAAGTTTACGGGCGGTCCAGTCAAGAAGCGCCTGCGCACCTTGGATCTTCAGGACGAACCGGTTGCCCACGGGCAGTGTGCGGGCCGGCACCTCGGGGGCGAACAGGGTTTCATAAGCCTGGTACGCGAGGCGGTCACGACCGTAGTCTGACAGCGTGACCACAGTGATGGGACGAGTCCCGCGCTGACGTCCGGCCCGACCGCGGCGCTGGATGAACGCGGCGGCATCCCGAGGTGCCTTGTGCTGCAAGATCAGGCCGACGCGTGGGTCGTTGAAGCCGACTTCCAGCGAGGCAGTGGCCACTGTGAGGTCCGCGTCGTGGTCGACGCCCGCGTCCTGCGATGACGTACGGCCTATGCGCAAGTGATGCAGGCGGAGGCTGGGATCGAGGTCGTGGCCGATCTTCTCGACGAGATCCCAGGACTGTCCTTCACGGTACCGGGCACCGTGCTCGTCTCGATCCGGGGAGCGAAGGCCTGCAAGCACGGGGTCCCAACCGTTTCGGCGGCCGGTCCGGGTCTGGCCTCCTTCGGCGTCACGGAGGTCGTCGTAGAAGCGGTTGGTGACGTCGAGGTCATCGGTGAACAGGAAGCCCTTGGAGCCGTATAGGAATCGGTCGCTCTCGAGGTCCAGCACCCGCCCGTAGAGCATCGCTGTCTGGATCGACATCGACAGCAGGCTCGCCCCGGCGACGGGGTCCCCGCGGAGAGCGATGGCGTATTCGCGGCCTTCGGCCTCCAACTCAGCTTCGGCCGGCTCGATCGACTCGATGTCGCCCGGACGCAGCCCCGTGAGCTGCGCGAAGAAGTGCTTGGCGTCTCGAAGTGTGGCGCTCAGCCCGACGAAGGTGACGGGCCGATCGACCGCATCCCGCCAGCGGCGGAGGAGGAGGGCGACCTGCGCACCGTGCACACCGGTGTAGGTGTGGACCTCGTCGAGCAGGACAAGGGCGGGACCGGGGTCGCCGCCGCACCAGCCAAGCAGCCGCTCAAGGTTACTGTTACCGCTGGCCTGGTTGAGCGTTTCCGTGGTGGTGAAGAGGAGGTCAGGCTCCTTGTCCTTCAGCGAGTCTCGCGTCAGTGCCAGGCAGCCGTCCCTGATCGTGTAGCCGCACTCCGCACAGGTGAGCCGTTCGCGGCGCTGGAGCCGGTCACTGTCTGACCACACCAGGTCACCCGTCCCGCAATCGGGGTTGGGGCAGGGCAGGTACGGGCAGACGGCCCCGTCTGCGGTTCGCGCCCAGGCTCCGCGAGCCTGGCTCCCCGGCTGCAACTTGGGATCATTGATGCTCCAAGGTGTGCTGCCGTATAGTGCGCCGATTCGCAGGGGACGGCGTCCTTGGGCACGCAGGGCGGGCTCTACGCCCTCAGCCGCGCGAACCGCTTCCCGAAGTTGATCGCGAAGCAGTTCCAACCGCGGGTAGAGCGCGAGGGTATGCACGCGCGGTTTTGTGCCTGGGCGTGCGTGCTCCGCCATGGCGGCGAACGCCGGTAGATAGAAGGCGAGCGTCTTGCCGCTACCGGTGCCGGCGCCGACGATGATTCCCGCTGAGCGCCGACCGCCAAGCGCCGTAAACACAGCACAGGTTGCTTTCAACTGGAAGCGTGCCAGCTTGTAGCTCCCGACGTGGGCCGCTGCCACGGAGTGCTGGAGGTCGCGCCAGTGATCAAGATTGGCCAGTTCGGCCAGGGCGACATCCGCGGGAATGCCACGGCGGGGGTAGCGGCGAGGGGCTACGTGGAGCCGGTAGTCGGCAACCAGTCGCTTCTGCTGCCGCCACCAGCCTCGTTCCGGCGGCGTGGACCATCCGCGTACGAAGAGTTGCCGGAGCCCAACTGTCAGCCTCAAGGTTTCTGCCATGCGGGTGCGGTACCGCGGTGGAGAGACGACGGGCACCGGTACCTCGAGTAGCAGGGCCCGCTCGAGGCACTCCTCAAGAACCTCGTCGGGTGAGGCGCCGAATGGTGCGTCTTGCCGTGTGAGAAGTAGTTCGTCGATGGTCTCCAGAACTTCGGCCTCGGAAAGCGAGCCTTCCGTTACACCCCATGAGAGCAGCGGGAGTTCGCGATCTTCGAGTCGGTTGAGGAGAGCATTGGCGAATCCTTGACCGAAAAGCTGTGTCACGCGCCCTTCCTTGTCAGTGAGACCTGGCCGTCCATGGCGAATTCGCGCAGGAGGGCGATTTCCTGATCTGTGATGTCACGGAGTGTCGGTGCGGGCCGACTGTCGAGGCGTTCGAGGAGCGCGAGTAGTTCGGCTGGAGGCTCCTTTGCATCACGCAGCGACTCGGCAAGAGACTCCCACTTGGTCACGAACAGCGTGATGTCGCCCGTGGTCACCGTTTTGGCTGATGCCGCCCGTTCGAGGTCCACGCGACGTGACCGAGCCGATGCTTGCTCTTGTGGAGGCAGCATCGGAATCCTGGCCAGGGGAAGAGCGGCGAGACGTCGACCAGACCACTCGGCCCACGCCGCTAGATTCTCTTCACGGATGGCCGTGGCTGCTTCCTGCACCTTGCGCTTGGCCGTATTGAAGGCTTGGTCGCCAGGCCATCCGTTCTCAGCCCGCCGAGTGAACGGCTCCAGTCCATCGCTGGCTGTCGGCAGGCTCGCTACGACTGCTGCGCCCTGGTCCTTCAAGGCAAGCGCCACAGTGACTTCCCTGCGAAGCTCTGCCAGGCGTGCCGTCAATTCGCTGATACGTGACGCAACCCGGGCTGCTTCCTTCTCCCCAGCCGCGCCCTCAGACAACTGCCGGGCACGGTCCTGTAGTTGCAGCGCCATCTCGTAGACGGGTCTTTGTGTCATTCGTTATCCCCCTCCTGCGCGACGGGAGCCTCGGTCGTCTTCCAAGAGGCAGAGGCGAGGTGCGCTACCTCACTCCATTCACCGAGCACCGTTTGCATGGCGAGAGAGACGCTGTCGATGGCAGTGGTACCCGCTCGCGCTTCAACTCTTCTCAGCGCAGCTTCCAGCCACGATTCGCTCTCGGAGAGCAGGAGAAGGATGTCTTGAATGCTTGTGCCGCGATCCTGCGCTGCCGCAGCAAAGCGAGCGGCCTGGCGGACACGGTCGGTTCGAATTTCATCTGATGCCCGGGCGAGGTCGTCTTCCAGTTCGGAGACCTTGCTCCATTCGGCCTTCCTGCCTCGCTCGAGAAATTCCTCGAAACGGAGTGTCTGATCAACTCCGAGGGGCATCAGCCCATTGACCTCCTGGGCCGCGGCGAGAGCGCCCTCAATTGCGGCGAGGGTGTGTGCGCTGTTGGTTCCACGAGGGTGACGGCTCCGGACCTCGACCAACAGCCGTTCGAGTTCGGCGAGTTGAGCGTCCACCAGCGTCGGAAGCGAGGCGAAGCCAGTTACTGCCTTCTGGACCCAAGACGGAACCTGCGTCCGGTCGACCGTCCATTCCCACTGAGACGCCGCTTGCCGCAGCAGGGGAAGCACTCGGGCAGCGTCGATCATCCTCACCGCTCCGGTCACACCCTGGGCGACACCCACGGCTTCCTTGAGTCGATCTACGAGAGCAGGACGCGCATCGAGGTGACGCTTCAAGGCGTCGTTCCACTGCTTTGTGCGCAGCGCGACGTCTGTCCGCTCCCATCCCTGGCCTTCGTCCAGAACCGCCGTCAGTAGAGCAGCGATCTCCATCCCTGGGTACGCCTGACCAGCGAGCATCGCTCCCAGCAGGGAAGCGCGTAGACCGAGCACCAACTGCTCGTCGGTGATCTCTAGGTGGCGCTGAACACGGGAAGTAAGGGCTGATCCGTGCTGGTCGGCGTACGTTGCGAGACGCCGAATGTCCTGGCTTCTGACCTGACCCTTTCCCGCCTCTGCACACAACAGGCTCTCAAAGAAGTAACTGTCCTTCGCTGTACGCCCAAAGCGGATAGGTGCGTCAGCAGCGCCAGCCAGCCGTTCATCCGCCCCAGTTACTGAAACCACGGTCGCATTATTAGGCCAGGCCTTATCCGTCACCTTCTTTGGCTGCTCATGCATGAGCGGTGATTCCCAGCGGTATCGCTGGAGCACGGCCGTTGCAATTATGGAGCGGACATTATGAGCCGTCGTGTTGTCGAGAACCTCTTCCTTTGTCAGCCAGACCTTGACGGTTTCCAGTTTCCGCTTCAGGGACCGGGGAATATTATCCGCATCGATGGTGGACTCGGGCTCTTTATCTGGTTTCTCAGCCTTTCGGTCTGCCATGGAGATTGTTGACGTTGCCGCCAGAATCCTTCGACTTTTCCCATCCAGGGGAGGCAAGGAGAATGCTTCCAGGATTGTTTCATCGATCTCATTGGCGTCCGCAGGAGCGTCTCCCCAAAATAGCAGGAGGGTTTTTCGGCGTTCAGGATCGACGCGGTCATGGTCGTCGATGAAGGCATGCGCATCTCGCCCCAGTTCCTTATCGATTTCGGCTCTCGGGAACCGACGTCGAAATTCAGAGTCGGGGAATTCTCCTCGGCGGATTTGGTCGGCGTGATTGATCAGAAGAGGGCGTACGACACTGCCCAGGACGGTCCGAGGGACGAACGACCATGGTTTCGTTGAGTCAGCGGTAGAGTGGACGGTTCTGACAAGCGCGGAAGCGTTGAAGGGGAACAAGCCGTAGCCCTGCGGTGTCACGCCGAAGGCCTCGTGACAGCGTTCCCGTAGAGTGCATCCGTCACACGCGTTAGGCGTCTCCCCGTCACGAGCTGTCTCCAGAGCGTTTCGGCCCACGCGGGCCGCATTGAGATAGCGTCCGACGAATGAGGTGATCTCTTGGCTGCCGGTGTCAGTTTGACTGAATGGGACATCCAGGTTGTAGACGTATCCTGCTGTGGCTCGAATGCGGCTCAGCGCGGTCTCTGGAATTTGTTCAAGGTAGCCTGGGGTGACAGCCATAAGCGTGCGGATTGGGGCGAGCGATGTCCTTCCGTCTCGGTTCGCTGCTTCGATAACTGCGTCCAGGAGGTCCTGTTGGACGCCTTGGATGAGAGCAAAGTCCTCAATTAGAAGAATGATTTCCTTGCCAAGTCGCTGATACTCCGCACGTACCTGCATCATGGCGTCTTGGAGACGTCCTGCGCCAAGGTTGGCCGCGTTCTTGACCGCAGCTTCCAAATTCCTGTTGAGTAGATCCACGGCCGTGGCCTGTAGGTCGTCTCGCGTAGCAATCTGGTTAAGCAGCCGGGCGACCATATCCGAAGCGGCGTTGTCATAATCGACTTCTAGGGGCAAGTCCTCAATGGTGAAGCTCTCGGGACGCTCATCTTGCCCGCTATGACGATCCTTGAGGAGTTGAGCCGCGAGTCGCGGAACAAACTTCCCTTCCGACAGCATGTGCTGCCGAATGAACGGGTCATGCAGCATCGCTGCCAGTCTGCCGGGGCCGGCAAGGACCCGTCCTGGCCCAGGGATCTCCTTCGGTGGCGTCGAAGAGAGGCACTCACTCAGTTCATTGAGGATTCGGCGGCCAAGCGACTCTTGATCAATTTCGGCAGTGAACCTGTCGACATCATCCCTGAGCTGTGCTAGCTCGCTGCTGTCTGCCTTGGCGATGAGAGCCTTGACCACTGCCTTGAGACTCGTCATAGAGCGTTCAAGATAGATGACCTCGTGGGTGGCCGAGTCGAGAATGAACTCCGGGAGTTTCTCGCGCACCCATCGAATCAGATGGGACTTCCCGGACCCGGTGTCTCCGAGGACCAACATCAGGAGAGCACCTGAGTCCGACTTCTTCGTGACGAAGTCGTCTATCACCGACCGCTCATTGATCAGGTCGCCGATGGGCTGGACCTGCTTGTCCTCCGAGACCAAGGCGCGCTTGATACGCAAGGGTGCATGCGTGGCAAGGAATACGGACCGGTGCGGGCTGATGGCCTCGGTGTTGATCGTGGCAGTTGCGGTCGCTGGATCCCAGCAGAGGTCGCGGAAGTCAGCCATTGACGGCCTCCAAGATGGTGATGGCGCTGACTGGCCGTGCAGATGACCTATCCGGGTCGTGCACCTGGAGAACGTGTTGAGCATCGTCATCGTGCTCCAGCCGCAACCACTTCTCGTCTTCACCGCGAAGCAGCGCATATGAGAGAACTGCGCCGGCTGCGGTGTCTCCCGGTGAGCGGAGTCCCACCGCTCGTGAGTGAGCACCACCTGGCAGTACAGGGAGCTGTTCGCGGATTGTACGCAAGAGCTCCACTGCGTTTATCCTCACGTCGGTTTGCTGTAGTTCGGCAAGGGTTTGTCTCACGGCGACTGTGCAGTCAGGGACAAGCCGGTTTGCGTTGCCTTCCTCGATTTGGAATAGAGGCGCTCCCGCTAGGCCTAGAGGTGGCGCCCAGTAGTTGAAGCGAAGCCAACGAGTGTGGTTGGAGAAAACGGGTCCTGCCTCAGGACGCAAGGCCTCTCTCTGCTCGTTCTGCGCCCTGAGCCAGTCCATTGGATCTGTGGGGTCAAACGTGAGCAGCCACGCCAGAGCTCTGGTCAGGTCGCGAGGTCCGGTTTGGTCAGGTGAGTCGCCAAGCGATGTGTTCTTGGCAGGATCGAGGATCGCGCGTCGGAGTGCGGAGCCGAACGCAGATACGTCCTGGCCGTCGAGGTCCACAGCCTGGCCAGCGAGAAACAGTTGCTGATCTTTCCCTTCGATCCGAATTAGGTCCAACTCTTCCAATGTGCTGATTGCCTTATCGAAGGCGGGCTTGTCCTGTGTCTTCTCACCGCGGATTGAAGGTGGAGACAACAGAGCACGCGCTTCTTCCAAGGGGGGTGCCTTGTCAAGGCAGGCGAGCAGCCGCACCACGGCCCATGCTTGTGATGGCAGGGCTGCGCCTACGTTTAGGAGAGTCATCAGAGTTCCTCCAAGGCACGGAAGACCGGAAGCTTGGCTCGGTGAATATCGATCAGCAGGTCAGTGGCCCGGTCTGGGTGTCGAGTTTGGTGCGGGTGGAGGAGGTATGTGACGTCCTCCGAACTGAACCGTGCGGCGGTGTCGTAGTCGAGTGACGCCGAATCGTCCAAGATCCAAACCACGGGGCCGGCCCATGACTTCAGCAACTCTGCATCCTCGTCGAGTACAACAGGGTGTGTACGTGCTGCCTTCTGGAGCACCTCTCGGCATCGAGCCGTGACACCAGGACCGCCAACGATGGTCATGTCCCGCCGGACCAGCCGCTCCAGGAGGCGGGGCACGTAGAGCCGTAGTTCCTGCTCGTCCTCCCACCACAAACTCAGACACGATAGGCCGTCACGGTAGTGGGCCAGCGGGTCTTCCACGGGAGGTGCCGGGAAACGCAGCCACGGCCGAGGCTCACCCGCGATTCGGTAGAAGCCAGACTTGTCGGGGTGCCCAGTTGCCCTGCAGTTCGGGCATCCGCGGCAGGTCACACGGGTTGGCAAGGAAACTTGGCCTCGACGCAGGCGGTAGTACTCCCCGAGGACATCACCAATGCACTGACTTCCACCAAGCGCCTCTTGGAGACCCTTGAGGGATTTCTTCTGCTCATCAAGAAGTTTCTTGCGCTCTGCCTCGAAACGATCAGCGAAACGCTCCGTAGTGTTGACTTGCGGATCTTTGATTGTGACCTCAGCTTGTGTCGCCACGCGCTTCTTGAACTCCTCAACGCGCGCCTCCCAGGCGGATTCGAGTTCCTCACCTTGGCGCTGAGGAGGTTGCGGCACGTGGAGTTCGATCAGCTTCGCGCGAACCATGAGATTCAAAACCCGAACGTTCCACGACCTATTAGTTTCAGAATCCTCGCTGACGTGGCTGGGGCGGGAGTCTAGGTTGAGCCTGTAGCGGCTGCCGCCGAGTTGCTGTTCTCGTCGGAACATGGCATCCCAGCGTTTCCACGCTTTCTCAGAGGAGATGACTGGTTCGCTACCGAGGGTTTCGGCGATGTCCCGGTCACCGGGTGCTGTCACCATGTACGCGACCGACGGGTTTCCATCGCGGCCGCCTCGGCCGATCTCCTGGTAGTACCGGTCAACGGTTTCGGGTAGGCATGCGTGTAGCACGGTCCGAACGTCCGGCAGATCTACACCCAGCCCGAATGCCGAAGTGCCGACGACAATGTCGTATCTGGAGGAAACTCTGCTGTCGGCGTGGGTGGATCTACCGCCCCAGCCTTCCACTGCATCGCGTCGGTCCTGGTCACTTGAGTCCCCGGTTACATGAGTGACTCGATGAAAGCCAGCAGTTTTAAGGCGCCTCGTCCATTCTTTTGCATCTGCCACTGTCGAGACGTACAAGGCCATGGGTTTAGGCAGGAGCGACACAGCCTCAAGAATGGAGTTCTCGCGGCGCTGAGTGGTCGCGGACGCGTTGATGTAATAGGTAGGCTCGTGACGAAGTTGGGAAGCCCAGACAATCTGAGCTTTGTCTGGTCCTGCAAAGAGATCTTCAAGCGTGCTGACTTGCTGTGTGGTGAGGGTGGCACTCATGGCGACCGTGACGGGTGCCAGACCTTCGGGAGCCTTGCTCAACCAGGTGCGACGATGGCTGGACATGGTCTGGAACTCGGGTCGGAATCCGTTGCCCCACTGTTCCACGAGGTGGGCTTCGTCGATGACGAAGTACTTGAGCAGACCAGCTCCTGCCGCATCTTCAAGCGGCTTGCGCAGACTCCGGACAAGAGCCTCAGGTGAGGTGAATACGAGGCGCTGCCGGCCCGTGCGGATGTCATCGCGCATCTGCTGCTTGACGTCGTCCGGCAGGCCACCGACATAGGCATAGCGTCCCGTAGGACTGATCCGCCCTTGCGCCTCCATCAGAGGGCGGGTACGGCGCTCCATGTCGAGGGCAAGGACGACGGTAGGCACGACCACCACTGAGACGCCGGCGCTTCGACTCGCGAGCAGCGCAGGTGCCTGGATGACTGCGGTCTTGCCGTGCCCCGTGGGCAGGCAGATGATCACGGTGCCGCCTTGCGCGAGCGCGACGGCCCGCGCAGCCTGCCTTTGACCGAAGGACAAGTACTGCTCGTGCGTCGCGCCGAGCGCCGCCGTCCAGAACGGGTCCGCCGGGTGGGGTTCCCGGCGGCGACGGTGTTCGGCCGCTTCTCCTAGGTACACCTGCCGCAGGTCCTCACGAGCTACTGCTGCCGTATCACTCTCTTCCACCGGTGGATGCCAGGGCTTCGCTGTGATGTACAAGCCCCGCTCGTGTGGCATCGCATCGCAGTGCAATTGTGACCATTGCTCTTGGGAGGGCAGTACAGGGTGTTTGGGGACAACCAGGCCGCTGTGGACCCCGCGGGCCTGGGCTTCAAGCAGGACTTGACGGATGAGGGCCGCCGCATCTCGCCATCCCGACGACCCGTTGTCCAGTCCGACGAGGGCGTCGCGGAGGCGTCGCAGGGTGCTTTGGCTGTCGTCCATGGGCGGAACCGAGGGCCAGGAACGCAGAAGTTCGTCGGCTCCTGTCCAACTGTCAATGTTTAGAGCAGCCTTGAACAGGGAGGTGCTGCTTGCGTCAGGAGCCATGCCCCACCCTCCTATACCCGCTCTTCACGATGCACGTGGCCGCGACCAGTCGCACTGTTGGCTGGGTGAGTCCCTCGACAAGGGCGTCCGCGACGGACACGTCCGTTATGTAACTCTCGGTATCTCCCAGGAGGTGGCTGGCTGCCCCACGAGACTTGGCCTGGGCTGCAGCTACCGCGAGGCGACGGCGGGCCGCCTTCTGTGCGCGGTCGCACATGGCAGGGAGTTTGGTTACCTGCTCAAGCTCTTCGAGGGCGATTACGTTGGCTGATTTTGCTGCGGCTGCGTAGTACTTCCACCCTCCGAAGATGTCGGTGAGTTCATGGATCAGTTTCGGGTTGTAGTTGTGGTCCTTGTTGTTGTCGTAGGGCTTCTCCAGCCATACGAGGGTCTGCTCGTCGGTAACGGCCTTCGTGCTGCCTGCTGCGACCCACACCTTGAGGGCGAAGGGGGGAAGGATCCGGTCTGCCTGTCGGCGGAGCGCGAGGCGGGCCTTCTCCGCGCCCACATCGTTGACCAGGGCGACGGCGCCGTTGATGTTGGCTTCTACCACGAAGTCGAAGCCGAAGTAGGGCTCCAGTGCGCCCCGGTGGTTGGGGTCGAGTCTCCAGAAGGCCGTGGCCTGCCCTCGGTCATCGGTGTAGATGACCGAGGTCAGCATGTCGACGAGCGGGTTGCCGATACGGAGCAGACGGGTGCCGGAGGAGCGCAGTGCGTCGGCCCGGAAGAACGTGGCCTCAGCGGCTTCGGCCGGCACTTTGGTCTTCAGCCTCTGGTAGAGGTGCGGGGAGACCAGCGGCTGGGCCTCGAGGTTGAATTTGTGGCGGACGCAGCCGTTCACCGAGCGTGTCCAGTGCGGCAGCTTGATGCCGGAGGATCCGTCGCCGGCGTAGTTGAGCAAGGCATCTTCGATCTTGCGGCGCGGCTGCTCGAATTTTGCGATTTCGGCGGCAACGTCTGTCTGGTAGGTGGCGGACTCGTGGACGGCCTCGACTCGATCGAATTTGGCGATGGCAGCCCGAGCGTCCTTCAACTGGGACGCAACGTGTGGCGATGAGTTGGCCACTCCGTCCGGTCCTTCAACGAGGGCGGTGCACCACACGCCCGCGAGATCCCTTGCAATGGCGTCCTGCAGGGTGGAGACCGACCCGGAGAAGATCTGGTAGCCGTCTTTCAGTAGAGCCTGCCAGGCCCCGGTGAACTCGCCAGCCTCGGCAAGGACGAACTGAGTCGCGGGGTCCTGACCGGTCTCCCCGAAGTCGGGGTATCGGTCGAAGCGGCCGAGTCGTTGCTCCAGACGGTTCGGTGACCAGGGAAGCCGCAGGTGTACCGCTGTGTTGGTGGTTTGCAAGTTCAGGCCGTCGTCAGCCGAGTCGTCCATGACGAGTACGCGAGGCAGCTTTTCAGCCCCACGAGCAGCCCGAGGGTTCTTCGGATAGGGAGCCCGCCATGCCTCTACGGCCTTGTGTGACGCTTCCGATCCGGCGTGTCGGGTGTGCTCGGCAACGAGCACGTCGGGGAGGCGACGCCGCAGTTCTGCGGCCAGATTCGATGCGAGCGATCCGGCTCCCGCGAAGATCACGGTTCTTCCGCTCTGGGCCACGATGGGCAGGAGGACAGCAGTGAGCTCGTCCGTTTCCTCTTTGAGGAGGTCCTGTTCGAGCTTCGTTTCGAGCCGCTCCAGGAGAGTCGACTCGTGCGTGAGCAGCGGCGGGCCGGCCAGCAGGTCGCGCTCCTGGCTCGTCAGGCCAGCACGACCTGCTGCCTGCGTGTCTTGGCGCACGCGCCACCGCAGGGAGTCCAGGAAGTCGTTGGAGGGACCGCCGAGTCGCGAGACAAGGATGCCGAGAACGAGACCGTACGCGGATCGTTGTTCATCGAGGTTCTCGTCAAGGAGACGATCCCACGTTTCACGCTGCCAGGTCCGTGCAGTCTCCGTGGCAATGGAGTGCGGCGTCCCGTCACCGAGGAGTTGGGGGAGGGCTCGACCGCGTACGACATAGGGGACGAGGTCGGAGTCTTCGTCGTCACGCAGGACACGGGCTCGGCGGTGACGGATCACTCGGCGGTCGAGCCGGTACGTCTCGCTGATGTGAGCACGGAGCGCCTCGACACGCAGGGCGAGTTCGGGCGTGTTCGCTTCGTCGGCGAGCTCGTCGTACTCGTCGAGGAGTTCGAGGATTTGCGGGGCCAACTCCTCGAAGAGCGGGTCTTCGGGGATGACGTCCCGGATGCGGTCGATGGTGGAGGGCAGAAGGGGAGGGAACTTCTCATCGAGGCCGGAGACGCGGTCCGCGAGCTTCTCACGCATCTCGTGACGGCGCTCGAAGGCGTCCCGGTCTTCCCAGCTGTAGAGGGCGGGGTCGAGGAGGTGTAGAAGGGCCAACTGAGCTGTCGGTCCGGCTGTGATCGGTGTGGCTGACAGCAAGAGAAGCTTGGGGGCGGCGTGGACCAGGGCGCACAGTTCGCGGTACCGGGGGTCACTATTATCGGCGTTGTGCACCAGTTCGTGAGCCTCGTCCACGACGACGAGTTCGCTGTCGTGGTACTCGGCCCAGTTCTCCGGCGTCTCGTGGGATGAGTACCGCACGCGGCGGTCAACGAAGTCGCTGATGAAGAACTTCTCGCGCAGTTCGCTCAGCCACTGCCGCCGCAAGATCTCCGGCGTGATGATCGTGATCCGGGCGCTCGGGTTGTCGATCAAGGTCTGCCGAATGACGTAGCCAGCCTGGATGGTTTTCCCCAGACCGACTTCGTCGGCGAGGAGATACCGCTGGACCGGATCGGAGAGCACGGTCAGGGCCGCGTGGATCTGGTGGGGGTAGATCTCGACCGCGGACGACAGCAGGGCGGGTGTGCTGGCACAGGCTGCCCGCTGGCCGATGAGGTTATGAAGCAGCGGTAGCCGAGTGTTGTGGTAGTAGCCGGATTCGTTGCCCCCCGAGACCAGCACTTGGAGCGGGTCGCGCACAGGTTTGTCCCACCGGACGCGAAGCTCGGTCTCCTGCACCGGCAGGTCTGACTGGGTGTTCGGGAAGTGGACGAAATACGTGGGACGCCGGGCCAGTTGTACTCGCCCAGCGAGCCACGCTCCCGTGTTCGGGTTACGCCAGAAAACGCGAGTCTCCCGCTTGAGCACGGCGGGCCGGCATGCAGTCGCTGGAACCGTGCGCGACTCGACTTCTGGCTCGGCGACGGACTCGAAGAAGTCGATGCGGAGAGAACCCCCGTCGACAGCCCCCACTCGGCCGATTCCGGGCGCTCCTGTGAACGTGACAAGGTGCCCGACCTCGAAGTCCGGAGACATCCTTCTGCTCGCCCCCCACCTGCTGATTTAACAACTGGCACGAGCTTAAGCGCACCCACTGACAACACAGTCGGCGGAGCAGACCGCGAATTCGTACGCACTTTCGGTACTGGACAGTAAGTACTCCTGCGGCACCCTCTTGCGACGCCTTATATCTCCCAAATGTGAACTAACTGAACTTATCGGGCGGCTTTGCTGCCTGCATCGCGGCGTAAAATTCGGCCGAAACGACGTCTTGCTTAGAGATGGCGGCGCTGTCGCAGGGAGCCGCGCACGGCAACGAGACTCTTACCGTCGCCGGGGGATGACCTCCGCCTGACCTGCGTCTGCATGCTCGAGACACGCTGCCTTGTGTGCCCGGATGTGGCCGACTCGTGCCGCCCTGATTCGCATATGCCTCCGGCAGTGCACTCAATCCCGGACAGAGTCTCCAAGATCAGGAGCGGTGCCGATGTCAGTGGCCTGGCATGTACTGACTGGGCGTTCGCCTCGCTGTCCGTCCGCGGCGTGGTATCGGCGCAACAACTCGTATGCCTTGTCGCGGCCAATGCCCAGCGCACGTCCCGCTGTTGTGACATTGACCGCGGCCGGGAGAGCAAGTAGCTCCTCCAGCCGCATGGCTCCGGTCGGTCCGCCCGCTTCCCGAGCAGTCATCGTTGGTCGCCTGTCTCCCCCGCGCCAACTTGTCAGCAACTTTACAACGCTGTCCGACACCCCCAGCAAGATCGAAAGAGATCACGCCAGACACGTACGGACACGTACGCGCACCGATGTCTGCCTGTGATCCAAGCAACAGTCAACAGGGAGCAGGGGTCGGATGTTCGAGTCGAGCTACTACCGGCGGTGCCAGTGCAAGGGGCGCTGAAGGACAAGGAGGGCAACCCCCGTCCTCGACGCGGAGGGCAAGCCGAAGATCGGGGACATCGGGCTGACGTGCCCGAAGCTCGGCAAGGGACACGGCACCTGGTACTTCTACTTCGAGGCCGAGCGCGGCGAGGGCAACAAGCGCGCCCGAATACGCCGCGGCGGCTTCGCCACCAAGGAGGACGCCAAGAAGGCCAAGGAGCTGTACGACGCGGCCACGCCCGGCACCGACGTGCTCTCCGACGAGACGTGCGGCGACTTCTTCCTCCGGTGGATCAAGGCGAAAAAGTTCCTCGCCCGCACCACCCGCCACGGCTACGAGAAGCACATCAACAACTACCTCCTCCCTCACCTCGGGCACATTAGACGCCGCGACCTCAAGGCCCGGCACCTCCACAAGATGTACGACGCGATCGAGAAGGAGAACGCCGAGCGGATCCTCCACCGTCTCCGCGTCGATCAGCTCCAGCAGGAACGTGACGCCGCACACCGGGCCTGGGTGAAGACGGCGGGCTACGCCAAGAAGGAGGAGCGCCGCGCCGCCCGCCGCGCCTTCCTCGACGCGAACGCCGCGCTCCGCGAGGGCAAGAAGGGGCTGCGGAAGGTCACCTCCGCCGCCACCATGCACCGCATCAACGACACCCTCAGCTCGGCGCTGTCCTGGGGGATTAAGCGCGAGCAGGCGTTCGCCAAGAACTGGGCACAGCTCGTGGAGCTGCCGCCGGTCACCCGGCTGAAGCCGCTCGTCTGGACGCCCGAGCGCATCGAGCACTGGAAGCGCACCGGCGAGAAGCCCGGCCCGGTCATGGTCTGGACACCGGAGCTGACCGGTCAGTTCTACGAGCTGTGGCACAGCTTCATCTTCCTCGGCCCCCGCCGCGGCGAGATGGCCGCGCTGCCCTGGACAGAGGTCAGCACGTACGCCCTATGACTGCGGATCTCCCAGCAGATCGTGGAGGTGGCCTACCAGCTGTACGGCGAAGCGCCTAAGACCGACAGCGTCCGCACCCTCTCCCTGAGCCTCGAGTCCGGCGACAACCTGGTCAGCTTCCGGGCGAAGCAGGAGCAGAAGCGCCAGGAGTGGGGAGACGCTACGTCGAAACCGGCCGCGTGTGGACGCACGAGAACGGCGAGGCACTGCACCCCGACTGGATCTTCCGCCGCTTCACCCGCCTCGTGGAGCTGTCCGGCCTGCCCCCGGTCCGCCTGTACGACCTGCGCCACCTGGCGGCCACCCTGTCCCTGCTCGCCGGTACCGACATCAAGGTGGTCCAGGAGAAGCTGGGGCACTCCTCGCGCCAGATCACCTCCGACACCTACACCAGTGTGCTGCCCGAGATGATGCGAGCCGAGGCCGAGTCGGTCATGGCCGTCGTCCCCCGGGAAGTACCCTTCGAGGTGCGCCCCCCTGGCGATCCCCGAGAGGGCCTGGCAGGGCGACATCGCTGTCTTCTTCGCCCACGGCACACGCCAGTCAGGTGACACCTGGGCAGTGGGAGCTCAGAGCCAGCCCGACTCCGATCTCCTCGGCATGATCACCCTCGCCGGCCGGGGCCAGGACGACGCCGCCAACGCGGCCGTGAAGTGGATACGCGACCACTGCACCGCACACGACCTGGAGCTGGTCCGGGTCGAGAACTTCAACGACCGGTACCCGGAAGAGCAGCGAGCCGACTTCTCGCTCACGCGCTTCACGATCGCCCGCTCCGACTCTCCGGGCGTGGACGGCTGGGCACTGCCGACGGGCCTGCCGCCCGCAGCGTCCCGGACCGCCCGCCGGGCTTCGAACAGGCGCCGGAAGGCGGCGTGAGGGCCCCTGTGTCCGCTGATCCGGGCCCTGTCCCCTGTGTGTCCCCTGGATCTTGGTCTGAACGAATGAACGGGGGTCGCCACCCTGGAGTGGTGACCCCCGTTCTCGCGTTTCCGCAGGTAGAAACGGTTCTCCTGGGAGGATCCTGGGTGGGGCGGGTGGGACTCGAACCCACGGCCGACGGATTATGAGTCCGCTGCTCTAACCGGCTGAGCTACCGCCCCATAGCGGCGTGTCGCGTACACGTGTGCGCGCCGTCTGCCGCAGCATAGCCGCTCATACGATCTCCTGCCTCGGCTGGTCGGCTTCCGCGGCTGCCTTCATGACCTTGAGGACTCCGCAGCGTGCCGCATGGTTCCCGGGACTTGAGAAGACCTGCCGGGCACATGAAAAAGGACCCCGGAGGGCCCTCGTTCACGGTGCTCCCCCGACTGGACTCGAACCAGTAACCTGCCGGTTAACAGCCGGCTGCTCTGCCAATTGAGCTACGGAGGACCGAGCTCCCCGGACTGGACTCGAACCAGTAACCTGCCGGTTAACAGCCGGCTGCTCTGCCAATTGAGCTACCGAGGAATGTCTCGTGTCGCATCGAACGTGTCTGCCTGGGTATTCGCCAGGGGGCGCGCGCTCGCTGCGACACATACATTAGCGCAAGCAGGGGGGTGCTCCGCCAATCGGTACTCGCCAGCACCCCGGAGCCAGTGAAGGGAAGGGTGGCCGCCATGCGTTACCGGCTCACGTTCGTCGTCGGACTAGCGGTGGGTTACGTGCTCGGCACGAAGGCCGGGCGGGAGCGTTACGAGCAGTTGCGGAAGTCCGCGCAGCAGGTCGCGCAGAACCCGGCCGTGCGCAACACCGCGGAGTCGGCGGCCCAGCAGGGCAGGCACTTCGCCGACAAGGCGTACCACGTGGTGAGCGACAAGGTCGGTGACCGGATGCCCGACTCGGTGGCCCACCGGGTGCGCTCGCTGCGGGAGCGCGGCAGCAACGGCAGCGGTCCCGACGACTGGGGCACCAGCAACACCTGAGACCCGAGGTCCCGGTACGGGGACCTCGGCCGGTGCGGCAGAATTTCGGGTATGGGGATAGTCGCCGGGTTGGACAGTTCGCCCGATTTCACTCGTATCGTCGTCTGTGATGCGGACACGGGTGCCGTGCTGCGCCAGGGCTACGCGCCGCACCCGCTGGAGAGCCCCGAGGGCGGGGGCCGGCCCGCAGACGTCGATCCGCAGGCCTGGCTGCTGTCCCTCGGGGAGGCGGCCGGCGGCGGGCTCCTGGAGGGCGTGCAGGCCATCGGCGTGTCCGCGCAGGCCAATTCGGTCGTGCCGCTGGACGCGCAGGGCAACACGGTGCGCCCGGCCATGGTCGGCGGCGACAAGCGCTCCCAGGTGGCGGCGGCCGACCTGATCGACGCGCTCGGCGGGCGTGAGGCCTGGGCGCAGGCCGTGGGGTCGGTGCCGCAGACCGCGCAGCCCGTGACGAAGCTGCGGTGGCTGGCGCGCAGCGAACCGGAGGCCGCCGCGCGGACCGCCGTACTGCTCCAGGCCCACGACTGGCTGGTGTGGCAGCTGCTCGGGCGGCCGGTGCGGCGGACCACCGACCGGGGCGGGGCGTCGGGCACCGGCTACTGGTCGGCGGCGACCGGCGGTTACCGGCCCGACCTGGTCGAGCTGGCGCTCGGGCATCAGGCGATGCTGCCGGAGGTGATCGGCCCGGCCGACGCGGCCGGCACGACTCCGGAGGGACTGCTGATCTCCGCCGGCACCGGCGAGACCCAGGCCGCGGCCTTCGGGCTCGGGATCGGGCTGGGCGACGCGGTGGTGTCGCTGGGCGCGTCCGGGTCCGTGATGGCCGTGCACCCGGAGGCCCTCGTCGACCAGTACGGCATGATCACCTCCCTCGCCGACGCCACCGGCATGCACCTGCCGGTCGTCACCACCCTGAACGCGGTACGGGCCCTGCGCGGCACCGCCGAACTGCTCGGGATGCCGGACCTGGAGAGCCTGTCGGAGCTGGCGATGAAGTCGACGCCGGGGTCGCACGGGCTGGTCCTGCTCCCCTATCTGGAGGGCGAGCGGACGCCGAACCTGCCGCACACCGCGGGGACCCTGGCCGGCCTGCGGCGCGAGTCGATGCGGCCGGAGCACCTGGCGCGGGCCGCCTTCGAGGGGATGCTGTGCGGCCTGGCCGACGCCCTGGACGTGCTGCGCGGCCGGGGCGTGGACGTACGGCGGGTGTTCCTGCTCGGCGCAGCGGCCGAGCTGCCGGCCGTGCAGGCGGCGGCGCCGGCGCTGTTCGGGACGCAGGTCGTGGTGCCGCAGCCGGCGGACTACGCGGCGATCGGCGCGGCCCGCCAGGCGGCCTGGGCGCTGGGCGTCTCCCAGGGCACCCTGGACCCGCGCACTCCCCCGGTCTGGCAGGGCGCGGTGGCGCAGGTCCTGGAACCGGGCGAGGAGCTGGCGGTGGGGCAGGCCGTGCGCCAGCAGTTCGTGTCGGTGCGCGAGCAGACGCACCCGGGCGCGCTGTGAAGCGGAGGCTTACCGCCCGTAGGCCGGAATTTGCCGCGCTCTTGGGTTAATCGGTTGAGGTAACGCGGGTGGAGTGTTCGACGATAGGGGCCAGGGGCAACCAACCGCGGCCCCTGTCGCCGACTCCGAGAGACTCAGTGTGCTCATACGACTACTGCGGACCTATCTCAGGCCGTACAAGAAACCCATCGCCCTGCTGGTGGCCCTGCAGTTCCTGCAGACCTGCGCCTCCCTGTACCTGCCGACCCTGAACGCGGACATCATCGACGACGGTGTCGTCAAAGGGGACTCGGGCTACATCCTGAGCTACGGCGCCCTGATGATCGGCATCTCGCTGGCCCAGGTGGTCTGCAACATCGGGGCCGTCTTCTACGGCGCGCGCACCGCGGCCGCCCTCGGCCGGGACGTACGGGGTGCCGTCTTCGACCGGGTGCAGTCCTTCTCGGCACGCGAGGTGGGCCACTTCGGCGCGCCCTCGCTGATCACCCGGACCACCAACGACGTGCAGCAGGTCCAGATGCTGGCCCTGATGACGTTCACGCTGATGGTGTCGGCGCCCATCATGTGCGTGGGCGGCATCGTGATGGCGCTCGGCCTGGACGTGCCGCTGTCCGGGGTGCTGCTCGGGGTGGTGCCGGTACTGGCGATCTGCGTCACGCTGATCGTGCGCAAGCTGCGCCCGCTTTTCCGGCAGATGCAGGTGCGCCTCGACACGGTGAACCGGGTGCTGCGCGAGCAGATCACCGGCAACCGCGTCATCCGTGCCTTCGTCCGCGACGAGTACGAGCAGCAGCGCTTCCGGAAGGCCAACACGGAGCTGACCGACGTCGCCCTCGGCACCGGCAACCTGCTCGCGCTGATGTTCCCGGTGGTCATGACGGTGGTGAACCTGTCGTCGATCGCGGTGGTCTGGTTCGGCGCCCACCGGATCGACAGCGGCGGGATGCAGATCGGCGACCTGACCGCGTTCCTCGCCTACCTCATGCAGATCGTCATGTCCGTGATGATGGCCACCTTCATGTTCATGATGGTGCCGCGCGCGGAGGTGTGCGCCGAGCGCATCCAGGAGGTGCTGGAGACCGAGAGCAGCGTGGTGCCGCCGGTGGCACCGGTCACCGAACTGCGCCGGCACGGCCACCTGGAGATCCGGGAGGCGGGCTTCCGCTACCCGGGTGCCGAGGAGCCGGTGCTCAGGAACATCGGCCTGGTGGCGAAGCCGGGCGAGACGACCGCCGTCATCGGCTCGACCGGCAGCGGCAAGTCGACCCTGCTGGGCCTGGTCCCCCGCCTCTTCGACGCCACCGACGGCGAGGTCCTGGTCAACGGGGTGGACGTGCGCACCGTCGACCCGAAGACACTGGCCAAGGTGGTGA
>NZ_JAIOJZ010000068.1 GCF_020404845.1 Streptomyces hyderabadensis
GGCGTACGCACCGAGGGCGCAGCCCGCCGCGGAGGCGAGGACGCCGAGCCCGAGGGCCTCGGCCAGCACCGTCCGGCGCAGCTGTCCCGGGGTCGCCCCGGCCGTGCGCAGCAGCCCGAACTCCCGGCGCCGCCGGTCCACCGCGAAGGCGAAGGTGGACGCCACGACGAACACCGACACGAAGGCGGTGACGCCGCCGGCCGTGCCGAACAGGGCGTTCAGGGCGGTCAGCGCCTCGCGGTCCCGGCCGGGGTCCGCGTCCGCGTACCGCCGCTCGTCCCCGGCGAGCACCCGGACGCCCGCGCTGCCCGGCACCGAGTCCCGTACGGCGTCCCGCACCGCCTGCCGTACGGCGGACGCCTCCGCGTCGACCGTGAGCTGCACGCTGACCGGGGCGAGCGCGGCGGCCCGCGCGTCGGTGAAGAAGACGGCGTTCTCGAACCCGAGGCCCGGTACGGTCCCCACCACCCGCAGCGCGCCCCGGTCCGTGCGCACCCGCTCGCCCGGCGTGGCCCAGCCGCCGGTGACGACGACCTCGTCGGCGGCGCGCGGCGCACGGCCGGCGTCGATGCGGTACGGGGCGGACGCTGCGGTCGACCACGGGTGGCCCACCAGATCACCGGGACCGCGGCTGCCGTCCCGTACCCGCACCGGGAAGGACCGGTCCTCGACGACGGTGCCGAGCCGCTTCAGCCGGGCCATGACGCCGTCGGGCACGGCACGCGGCCGCGCCAGCTCCTGCGTACGCTCCCCGGAGGCCGTCGGCACCCGCAGGGTGTCCTGCCCCCGCACCACCACCGGCGCGGCGGCGAACCGCTCCGGCCCGCGCTCCGGCGCGTCCAGCGTGGCGGCCAGCGCCAGCCCCGACACGGTCAGCAGGGCGACACCGAGCGCCAGCGCGACGAAGCTGCCGGTGAAGGCGGTCCAACGGGTGCGCAGGGTGTGCAGGGCGGTGGTCAGCACGGGGCCGTCTCCAGGCGGGTCAGGTGGGCGGCGACCGTGTCGGCGGTCGGGGCGGGCAGCTCGTCGTGCAGGTGGCCGTCGACCAGGAACAGCACGCGGTCCGCGTACGCGGCGGCGACCGGGTCGTGGGTGACCATGACGACCGTCCGGCCCTCGCCGTCCGCCATGGCGCGCAGCAGGCGGAGCACCTCCCGGCCGGCGCGCGAGTCCAGCGCCCCCGTCGGCTCGTCGGCGAACAGCACCTCCGGGCGGGTGATCAACGCGCGGGCCAGGGCGACGCGTTGCTGCTGGCCGCCGGACAGCTCGGCCGGCCGGTGCCGGGCACGGTCGGCGAGACCGACCTGGCGCAGCGCCTCGCGCACCCGGTCCCGCGGCGGTCGCCGTCCGGCCAGCCGCAGGGGGAGCGCCACGTTCTGCGCGGCGGTCAGGGACGGCAGCAGGTTGAACGCCTGGAAGACGAAGCCGACGCGTTCCCGGCGCAGCAGGGTCAGCCGCCGCTCGCTCAGCCCGGTCAGCTCGGTGCCGCCGACGACGACCGATCCCGACGTCGGCCGGTCCAGTCCGGCGGCGCACTGGAGCAGGGTCGACTTGCCCGAGCCCGACGGGCCCATGACCGCGGTGAAGCTGCCGCGGCGGAAGGAGAGGGACACGTCGTCGAGGGCGGTCACGGTGCCGTCGCCCGCGCCGTACCGTCTGCTGACGGAACTCAGTCGGATCGCGTCGTCGCTGGTCATCAGTCTCCACTTCCCGATGTCCGGGCTGTTCGATGGGGTGCCCGGTGCGCCAACGAAACCGCGCGGGGCGGCACCGGCGCAGTGCGGCAGGGGCTAGAGCGGGGGTATGGCCCGCCCTACCCCCGTTGCTCGCCCTGGGCCGATGGCCGTGCCGCCCGTCTCGGTCCTACGGTGAGCCGCATGCGCTCTCGCGACCTGTGGCAGGCCCTGTCCGCCCGCCGCTACCTCCTCTCCGCCTGGCCGTGGCGGGCGACCGCCTACCTGCTGACCGGGGCGGTGACCGGCGCCGCGACCCTGGTGGGGCTCGCGGTCGCCCTCGTCGTCGGGGGAGCCCTCACCGTCGTGCTGGTGGGACTGCCGCTGCTGCTGCTCACCGCCCTCGCCGGTATCCCTCTGGCCCGGCTGGAACGGCACCGGCTGCGTCTGGTCGACCGCGCCCCCGTGCCCGGCCGGCCGGTGCGGGAGCCGCCCGCCACCGGCCCGTGGCCCTGGCTGGTCACCCGGCTGCGCGAGCGGGCGACCTGGCGGGAGCTGGGCCACGCGTTGCTGTTCGCCCTGCTGCTCTGGCCGCTGGACGCGCTGGTCGTCGCCTTCGCCCTGGCCGTACCGCTCCATCTCGCCGCCACCCCGCTGGTGATGGCGACGTTCGGCGGCGGCGAGGAGGCGAAGGTCCTCAAGCAGTGGACGGTCACCACCTGGCCGACCGCGTGCGGCGTCGCGGTGCTCGGGCTGCTGCTCCTCGCCCTCGGCGGCTACGCGCTGGGCCTCGCGGCGGGCGCGCGGGCCGAGCTGGCCCGGGTGCTGGTGGGCGCCCCGCGCGAGGGCGATCCGGACGCCAGGGAGGCCAGGGTCGTCGAACTCACCCGGTCCCGGGTGCGGTTGGTGGACGCCTTCGAGGCCGAGCGGCGCCGGATCGAACGCGACCTGCACGACGGCGCCCAGCAGCGGCTCGTCGCCCTGACGATGTCCCTCGGCCTGGCCCGCCTGGACGCCCCGCCGGGACCGCTGGCCGACCAGCTGGCCAAGGCGCACGGCGAGGCGGGCGAGGCCCTGGCGGAGCTGCGCGAACTCATCCACGGCATCCACCCCAAGGTCCTCGCCGACTACGGACTGCCCGCGGCGGTCGCCGACGCCGCCGACCGCTCCGCCGTCCCCGTCGACGTCGCCCTGGAGCTGCCCGGGCGGCTGCCCCGGGCGGTCGAGGCCGCCGCCTACTTCGTGGTCCGCGAGGCCCTGGCCAACATCGGCAGGCACAGCGGCGCCGACCGCGCGGAGGTGACCGGCGGCCACCGCGACGGACGGCTCGTGCTGCGGGTGCGCGACGACGGCCGGGGCGGGGCCGACGCCGCGGCGGGCAGCGGGCTGACCGGGCTCGCCGACCGGGTGTCGGTCCTGGATGGCAGACTCTCCCTGTCCAGCCCGCCGGGCGGACCGACCCTGCTGAGCGTGGAGATTCCTTGCGAGTGGACCGAACGCTTCGCGTAGTGCTCGCCGAGGACAGCGTGCTGCTTCGGGACGGCCTGACCGGCCTGCTCGCCCGCTTCGGCCACGAGGTCGTGGCCGCCGTCGGCGACGCGGAGGCCCTGGTCGCTGCCGTGCCGCAGCACGACCCGGACGTCGTCGTCACCGACGTCCGGATGCCGCCCGGCTTCCAGGACGAGGGCCTGCACGCGGCCGTACGCCTGCGCGCCGAGCGGCCCGCCCTGCCCGTCCTCGTCCTCAGCCAGTACGTGCAACGGGCCTACGCCGCCGAGCTGCTGGACTCCGGCGACGGCACCGGCGTCGGCTATCTGCTCAAGGACCGCGTCGGCCAGGTCGAGGAGTTCGTCGACGCACTGGCCGAGGTCGCGGACGGCGGCACGGTCGTCGACCCGGAGGTGGTACGCCAGTTGCTGCGCCGCCGCCGGGACCCGCTGGAGCGGCTGAGCCCGCGCGAGCGCGAGGTGCTCGCCCTGATCGCGGAGGGCCGGTCGAACGCGGCCATCGCCCGTGAACTCGTCGTCTCCGAGGCGGCCGTGGGCAAGCACATCGGCAGCATCCTCACCAAGCTCGACCTGCCCCCGGCGACCGAGACCCACCGCAGGGTGCTGGCGGTGCTGACGTATCTGCGGGCCTGACGCGGTTCGCCAGCACGCCTCCGGCAGCCGTGCGGACCGTTCCGCACCGTGTGCGCGGTGTACGACGGCTGCCCGCACCCCGTCCTCCCCGAGGACCGAGAGGTGGCCGCCGCGGCACGCAGGACGACGTGACAGGGCCCGGGCGCTCTCCCTCACGCACGCCCGGGACCCTTCCCCCGTTGTCCCCTGTGGGGGTCAGTGGGGTGTCACACCCGCTGCCAGAGCGCGGGCACGTTCGGCGGCTCCCAGCCCGCGTAGGCCTGGTGGCCCTGCAGGCAGCGGTAGGTGGCGCCGCCGTACGTCACGGTGTCGCCCGGCTGGTAGACGGTGCCCGCCGCCCAGGTGCCGCCGGGCTCGCCGGGCTCCTCGCCGCCGTCGTCGCCGGTGGTCTTGAGCGTGAGCCCGTAGTTCTGGAGCAGCGCGTTGATCGGCTGGAAGAAGGTCTCGCCGCCGGTGCGGCAGTCGCCCGAGCCGCCCGAGGTGACGCCCTGCGCCTGGCTGCCGGAGATGTAGGAGCCGCCGGAGTCACCGGGCTCGGCGCACACCGTGGTCTTGGTGACCGGGGAGATGGTGCCCTCCGGGTAGGTGACGCTGGTGTTGTGCTGCGTGATGGTGCCGCAGTGCCAGCCGGTCGTCGAGCCGGACCGGCACACGGACGCGCCGACCGGCGCCACGGTGGAGCCGGTGACCTGGACGTTCTGCCCACCGGAGCCGAGGACGTACGGGGTGGCCGTCCACTGGGAGTTGGTGGCCACCCACGCCATGTCGCGGCCCGGGAAGATCGAGCCCTGGAAGGTGCCCTGGGCCACCCGGTTGGCGCCCGTGGTGCTGGCCCCGGTCCGGCCGCAGTGGCCCGCGGTGGCGAAGCCCTGCTGGGTGCCCTTGGTGACCGGGAAGCCGATCGAGCAGCGGCTGCTGTTGTTGATGTAGTACGCCTCGCCGCCGCGCAGGTCGTAGAAGGTGCGGGGCCGCTCGGTGCGCCGGTCGACGCGGGCGAGGGAGTCGTCGACACCGGCCGCCGTGAGCAGCTTGCGGGCCGCGGCGGGACGGATCGCCTCGACGACGACGGTGTTGGCGCGCGAGTCGACGTACCAGACCGGCGCGTCGGCGGTGTTCAGGCCGGCCGCCGCCTTGTCCAGGCGGGACTTGGCCGCGTCCAGGTCGGCGAGCGAGTGGCGGACGACCTTCGCCTTCGCGCCCCGCGCCTCGATCGCGGCGACGTCGGCCGCGTCGGTCGTAGCGACGGTCAGGGTGCCGGACTCGGCACCGTCCACCCACGCGCCCGCGAAGTCGCCGCCGAGCGCGGCCCGCAGCCTCCCCGCCGTGGCCCCGGCCTCGGCCTCGTTGACCAGGCGGCGCTCCGCCTGCTGCCGGTCGAGACCGAGGTCCCGCTGCATCGCCTTGAGCAGGGCGGGGGGCGCGGCGTCGGTGCGCAGGGTCTCGGCGGCGGTGGGGGCGGAGCCGGCGGGTGCCGTGCCGGCGCTCGCGGAGCCGCTGAGCCCGGCCACGAGCAGGGCCGCGGTCGCGGCGACGGCGGCACCCACGGCTCTGTGGTGTCGGTGTCGGTGGGGCATGGGGGATCTCCTCGGTCTCGGTGGGGAGGTGCCGAAACCGTAGGGAGGGCCGACCGGCCGGCATAAGAGGTCAGTCGTCCCTCTCCCCGGCGTTATGGAACCCGGTGTTACGGAACCGGGTGGCGCGGAACCCGCTGTCACGGAACCCGGTGCGCCGACATCCACTCCGTGTAGCTGTCGCTGTTCGCCGCCACGTTCGCGTGCGCCATGCGCGCCTGCGAGAGCACCGCGGCGGCGGTGTCCTGCCGCTGGGTCGCGGCGTGCCAGCCGAGCAGGTGCCGCCAGGTCAGCGGCGTGCCGACCAGCGGCCGGGTCAGGATCTGGGGCGTGGTCGGGAAGGTCGCCCGGCACAGCCCGACCGCCCGCCCCACCTGCACCAGGTGCACGAGGGACGCGGTGTCGGTCTCGTACATACGGCGCGGGGTGAAGCCCGCGCGGGCGCAGGAGGCGGTGAAGCAGTCGCCGAAGCAGCCGTCGCCGGGCACGCAGGCCCACTCCTCGTCCGCCAGCTCCGTCAGGTCCACCTCCGCCCGGTGGGCGAGCGGATGGCCGTCGGGCACCATGACGAACACCGGGTCGACGGCGACCTCCCGCCACACCAGCCCCTCGCCCGGCGGCGGTGGCGCGGTGCCGCAGGTGCCGGCCAGCGCGAAGTCCAGCCGGCCCTCGGTCAGTTGACCGGCCAGCTCCCGCTCGGACCACGAGGTGCAGGTCGTCATCCGGGCGTCCGGCGCCACCCCGGCCAGCCGGTCCAGCAGGGCGCCCAGTAAGGGCCCGTGGGTGCCGCCGATCCGCAGCCGCTCGGCGGTGCGCGGGGCACGGGCGAACCGGGCCGCCTCCTGCTGCAACTCGGTCACCGCCGGGAGCACGATCCGGCTCCGCTCCAGCACCAGTTCGCCCAGCGCGGTGGCCCGCACCCCGTGCCGTCCCCGGACGAACAGCGCGCCGCCCAGGGCCCGTTCGATCCGCTTGAGCTGTGCGCTCAACGCGGGCTGCGCGAGCCCGAGAGCCGTCGCCGCCCTGGTGAGACTGCCGGCGTCGGCGATGGCCCGGACCGTCTTGAGATGCCGCAACTCCAGCTCCATGAGGGGAGCTTGCGACGCGGGGAGTGCGGGGGCAAGGGGTTGGTACGGACCTGTGGAGGAAACTTCAAGTACTTGCCTCCTCGTTCGCGGCGAGCAGCTCCCGCGTCCGGCGCAGCAGCGCCGCCCGCACCGAGTCCGGGGCCAGCACGCGCAGCGGCGTGCCGAGGCTCAGCAGATACCGGGCCAGCCCCTCCGCGCTCGACCCGCCGACCTCGACGACGGTGCCGTCCGGCCCGTCGGCCCGGTGCAGCCCGACCGTGGCGGGAATCAGCCGCAGCGCCTCCTCCATGGGCACCGGCAGCCGGACGGTGGCCAGCAGCGCGTACGGTCCGGTCGCGCTCGCCCGGGACACGAGCAGCGCCGGATCGGGCGGCGGCTCGGTGAACTCGACGGCCCGCCCGGTCGGCTGCAGCCGCTCGACCCGGTCGGCCCGGAAGGTCCGCCACTCGCCCCGCTCCACGTCCCGGGCCACGAAGTACCAGCGCCGCCCGGTGTGCACGAGCCGGTACGGATCCACGTCCCGCACACTGGCCCGCCCGCCCCAGTCCCGGTACGCCATCCGGGCCCGCTCGCCCCGCCGGCAGGCGGCCGCCAGCTCCAGCAGCGTCCCCGCCGCGACCTGCGGCTCACCGGCCCGCGGCGTCTGCACGAACGCGGCGTCCATGTCGCCGAGCCGGTCGCCCAGCCGCTTCGGCAGCACCTGCCGCAGCTTCAGCAACGCCGACAGCGCCGCCTGGTCCCCGCCGAGCGCCCCGCTCAGCGCGGCCTCCCGCAGCCCGACGGCCACGGCGAGGGCCTCCTCGTCGTCCAGGATCAACGGCGGCGTACGCGTCCCCGGCCGCAGCCGGTACCCGCCCCACGGCCCCGGGTCGGAGTCGACGGCGTACCCCAGCTCCCGCAGCCGCGCGACGTCCCGCCGCACCGTACGGTCCGTGACCTCCATCCGCTCGGCCAGCTCACCGCAGGTCCAGGCGGGACGGACGGCGAGCAGGGAGACCAGCCGCAGCAGCCGGGCGGAAGTACTGAGCACGGTGCGGAAGTCTGCCACGCGTCCGGCTGCCGACCAGGACCGAACCTGTCCTGGTCACGTCCTACGGTCTCCTCCATGACGACAACGCAGCACACCCCGGCCCCCGCCTTCCGCTACTCGGCCGTCACCTTCGACTGCTCCGACCCCGCCGCGATGGCCCGCTTCTGGGGCGAGGTACTCGACCTCACCGTCTCCTTCAACACCGACGACTTCTACTTCCTCGGCGGCAAGGACGGCGCCCCCGGCCTCGGTTTCCACCGCCTGCCCGACTACCGCCCGCCCACCTGGCCGGGCACCGACCAGGAGAAGCAGGCCCACATCGACGTCGGCGTCGACGACCTGGACGCGGGCGAGGCCCGCCTGCTCGCCCTGGGCGCCACCAAGCCCGAATTCCAGCCGTCCCCGGACCGCTGGCGGGTACTGCTGGACCCGGCGGGTCATCCGTTCTGCGTGTCGACGGTGGCGTGAGGGCCGGGAGGACTACTCGGCCTCGAAGACGGCCTCGGCGGTGGGTGCGGTGACGGCTCGTGCGAGCCAGTGACGGAGAACCCCGGGGTCGCCGCACGCTGTGATACGTCCTCGTACGTCCTCGGAGACAGTGAGGCCGCGCTGCTCCAGGACGATCAGCAGAGCCTCGGCGCCGGCCTGAGCACGGCCCTCATCCCGGATCTCTTCGGAGATGTACGACTTGTAGAAGGAGAGGTCCATGGCCACCAGGTTCCTCCAGAGGTGCTTGGCCGGGCGGTTGCCCAGACCGTGTGCGGTGAATTCCACGCGGCGTTCGACCGGGCTGGCCTCGGTCAACCTCAGAACGTGGGTTCCGGTGGTGTGCAGCGCAGTTCCGCCCACACCGTCTTGCGCGGGAAGCGGCCCTCGGTCACTCCCCAGCGGAGCGCCAACGCCTCCACCAGCAGCAGGCCCCGGCCGGATTCGGCCCCGGGGGACGGGCATTGGGGGCGGGGCAGCTCCTCGCCCCGGGTGTCGGTCACCTCGATGCGGAGGGTGTCGCCGACGACGTAGAGCGTGAGCCGGAAATCGCGGCCGGGGACGCGCCCGTGGTCCGCCGCGTTGTTGGCCAGCTCGGCGACGAGGAGGCGTGCCGGATCCAGGGGCAGGCCCCAGGAACGGAGTTGCTCGGTCGCGAGCAGGCGGGCGAGGCGGGCGCCGCGTGGCGTGGGGGACAGCTGCACGCTGAAGTTGCGGACGGACGCGGAGAGTTCGGCGGATTTCTGGTTCACGTCACTCAGCGTGGCGGCGTGTGCGTACCGTGAAAAGTGACTCAGCGGGTACGTGCCGTGACTGTCCGGTGGTTGTCCATCGCTGTCGGGGCTGTCGGCACGCACCGTACGGGTAGGGCGCTGGGGGCAACACGGCGAGCACGACGAAGGGGTGCGGGATGACGGTCGAGACGGACGAGCCGGGGTGGGAGGTCGACCCCGACGACGAGTGGGGCGTCGCGGTCATCACCACGGTGGGACGGCAGTTGAAGCTTCGTCGCGAGGCAGCGGGGATGCGGGCCGGCGAGTTCGGAGTGGCGGTCGGGTACGGGGAGGACCTCGTCTACAAGGTCGAGGGCGGCAAGCGGATTCCCCGACAGGAGTATCTGGACAGGGCGGACGAGGTGCTGGGCGCCGGTGGGCTCATCTCGGCGGCCTGGGAGGACGTGAAGAAGGTCCGGTACCCGAAGAAGGTGCGGGAGCTGGGGAAGCTGGAGGGGAAGGCGGTTGAGATCGGCATCTACGAGTGCAACAGCGTCCATGGGCTGTTGCAGACGCCGGAGCATGCCCGAGCGCTGATGGAAGCGGCCCAGCCGCCGTACTCCGCAGACGACGTACAGCGAATGGTGGCTGCCCGCATGGCTCGGCAGTCGGTCTTCGAACGCGACCCGGCCCCGTCGATCCACTTCGTCCTGGAAGAGGCGCCGTTGCGACGGCCGGTAGGGGGCACAATGGTGCGGCAGCAGCAGCTCGAACGCCTGTTGGAGGTGGGGGCGTTGAACCACGTCTCGCTTCAGGTGATGCCGACGGACACCGATGCCCACCCGGGTGTGGACGGCAAGATCGAGCTGTTGAAGTTCCCGGACGGCACGGCAGTAGGACGTAGTGATGGCGCGTTCAACGGTCGGCCGACCGCTGAGCCGAGGGAGCTGCGCATCCTTGAACTGCGGTATGGCACCATCCGGGCGCAGGCTCTCCCCCCGAGAGCATCGCTTGCCTTCATCGAAAAACTGCTGGGAGAAACATGATCCGCGAGACCGAACTGGTCTGGTTCAAGAGCAGCTACAGCAGCGGTACGGACGGCAACTCCTGCGTTGAACTGGCCCTCACCCCCGCCACCGTCCACGTCCGGGACTCCAAGCACACCGACGGTCCCCGCCTCACCCTCACCCCCGCTGCCTGGGCGAGCTTCCTGCCGTACGCTTCGCGGCGCTGACCTCCTGCGTTCCGACGACCGACAGCAGCTCCAGCAAGCCCGCGCTCTCCGTCCCCACGGCCGGGGTGAACCACAGGAGCCGCTGGCGGCCGTCCTCGCTGAAGAGGTTGAGGCAGTTGACCTCGATCAGGCCGATCACCGGGTGGAGCAGCCGTTTGCGGTCGTCGCGCCGGAAGGCGACCTCGTGCTCCGCCCACAGCGCGGCGAACTCGGGGGATACGCCGAGCAGCGTACGGATCATCGAGCCGGTCTCCGGATCCTTGGCGTCCCGGCGGGCGGCGGCGGCCCGCAGGTCGGCGACGAAGGCGCGGGACTGGGCCTCGTGGTCGGCCTCGGGATACAGCAGCCGGGCCGCCGGCTCGGTGAACCACCGGTGCACGAAGCTGGCGCGGGGCCCCCGGTAGCCGGACTGGTCCCCGAGCAGCGCCACGGCCAGCGGATTCTGTACGAGGGTGACGTGCAGGTCGGTGATCACCTGCGCCGGGGTGGAGGCCATCCGGCCCAGCAGGTCCAGCATGCCGGGGTGCACGTGCGAGGCGGGCCCGCCCTGCACGGGGACGGGCCGGTCGGCGAGCCGGTACAGATAGTCCCGCTCGTCGGCGGACAGCCGCAGCGCCCGCGCCAGCGCGGCGATCATCTGCTCGGACGGCTGGGACCCGGCGCCGCGCTCCAGCTCGTTGTAGTAGTCCACGGAGGCCCCGGCGAGCTGGGCGACCTCCTCGCGGCGCAGCCCCGGCACCCGGCGGCGCGGCCCGGCCGGAAGGCCGACGTCGGCGGGGCGGATGCGCTCGCGCCGCGACCGCAGGAACGCCCCCAGCTCGGCGTACTTCACAGCGCTCATGAGGTCCATTCTGCGCCGGGCCGGGCCGCCGACCCAGGGGATGGCATCCCCTGGCTGCGCAGTCCGACCGGGCGCATCGTGGATGCATGACCACGAACACGAACGAGAACACGGTGACGGACGCCCGCGTGGCGATCGTCACCGGCGGATCGCGCGGCATCGGCCGTGCGGTCGCGCGCAAGCTCGCCGAGGACGGCCTGGCCGTCGTCGTGAACTACGCCCGCGGCGCCTCGGCCGCCGACGAGACGGTGGCGGCGATCACCGCGGCCGGCGGCCGTGCCGTCGCCGTACAGGCGGACGTGGCGGAGGAGAAGGAGGTCGCCGCCCTGTTCGACCGGGCGGAGGAGGAGTACGGCGGCGTCGACGTCGTCGTGAACGCGGCCGGGCGGATGACCCTGTCGCCGATCGCCGACCTGGACCTGGCCGCGCTCGACGCCATGCACCGCACCAACATCCGCGGCACCTTCGTCGTCGCCCAGCAGGCGGCGCGGCGACTGCGCGCCGGAGGCTCGTTCGTCGGCTTCTCGACCTCCGTGGTGGGGACGCAGTTCCCCACGTACGGCGGCTACGCGGCGAGCAAGGGCGCCGTGGAGGCGATGACGATGATCCTGGCGCGGGAGCTGCGCGGGCGGGACATCACCGTGAACACGGTCGCCCCCGGCCCGACGGCCACCGACCTGTTCCTCGACGGCAAGACGCCCGAGCAGGTCGAGCGGCTGGCGAAGACGCCGCCGCTGGAGCGGCTGGGCACCCCGGAGGACATCGCGGCCGTGGTCGCCTTCCTGGGCAGCCCCGCCGGGCACTGGGTGAACGGCCAGATCCTGCGCGCCAACGGAGGGATGATCTGACATGCCTTTCGCCCACTTCAAGGTCCCCGCGGGCACTCTCTCGCCGGAGGACAAGAAGAAGATCGTCGAACGCACCACCGACCTCTACGCCGAGATCTACGGGGAGCGCGCCCGCCCCACGACCGTCGTCCTGGTCGACGAGGTCCCGGACGGAGGCTGGGGCGTCGCGGGCAACGTCCTGACCGCCGCGATGTTGAACGGGGAGGGGTAGCGTCACCGGGAGGTCTTCGTCTCATCCAGTGATCGGGTGCTGGCCACGGGGTTTACATGCGCGTAACACTTAAGTGTCCCGCGCGCGGCAACGGCGCCGAGCGCCTCCCACCGGTCGCTGCATGCGACCGGTGCCCGCCGTGCCAGAAAGGGCCCCTGTGACGACGCGAAGCGAGACGCAGACCACCCTCGACCACCTGCTCACCGAGATCGAGCACCGCAACCCGGCCCAGCCCGAGTTCCACCAGGCCGCGCACGAGGTCCTGGAAACGCTGGCTCCCGTCGTCGCGGCCCGCCCCGAGTACGCCGAGCCGGGCCTCATCGAGCGGCTGGTGGAGCCGGAGCGCCAGGTGATCTTCCGGGTGCCGTGGCAGGACGACCAGGGGCGTGTGCGCGTCAACCGGGGCTTCCGGGTGGAGTTCAACAGCGCGCTGGGCCCGTACAAGGGCGGTCTGCGCTTCCACCCGTCGGTCAACCTGGGCGTCATCAAGTTCCTGGGCTTCGAGCAGATCTTCAAGAACGCGCTGACCGGCCTCGGCATCGGCGGCGGCAAGGGCGGCAGCGACTTCGACCCGCACGGGCGCAGCGACGCCGAGGTCATGCGGTTCTGCCAGTCGTTCATGACCGAGCTGTACCGGCACATCGGCGAGCACACCGACATCCCGGCCGGTGACATCGGCGTCGGCGGCCGGGAGATCGGCTACCTCTTCGGCCAGTACCGCCGGATCACCAACCGCTGGGAGGCCGGCGTCCTCACCGGCAAGGGCCAGGGCTGGGGCGGTTCGCTGATCCGCCCGGAGGCGACGGGCTACGGCAACGTGCTCTTCGCGGCGGCGATGCTGCGCGAGCGCGGGGAGGACCTGGAGGGCCAGACCGCGGTCGTCTCGGGCTCCGGCAACGTCGCGATCTACACCATCGAGAAGCTGACGGCCCTCGGCGCCAACGCCGTCACCTGCTCGGACTCCTCGGGCTACGTCGTCGACGAGAAGGGCATCGACCTCGACCTGCTCAAGCAGATCAAGGAGGTCGAGCGAGGCCGCGTCGACGCGTACGCCGAGCGCCGCGGCGCCTCGGCCCGCTTCGTGCCCGGCGGCCGGGTCTGGGAGGTCCCGGCGGACCTCGCCCTCCCGTCGGCGACGCAGAACGAGCTGAACGAGGCCGACGCCGAGGCACTGATCCGCAACGGCGTCAAGGCGGTCTCCGAGGGCGCGAACATGCCGACCACCCCCGAGGCCGTCCACCTGCTCCAGCAGGCGGGCGTCGCCTTCGGCCCCGGCAAGGCGGCCAACGCGGGCGGCGTCGCGGTCAGCGCCCTGGAGATGGCGCAGAACCACGCCCGTACGGCGTGGACGGCGGCGCGCGTGGAGGAGGAGCTGGCGTCGATCATGACCAGCATCCACAGCACCTGCCACGAAACCGCCGAGCGCTACGGCGCTCCCGGCGACTACGTCACCGGCGCGAACATCGCCGGCTTCGAGCGGGTGGCCGACGCAATGCTGGCGCAGGGCGTCATCTGACGGAACCCGCCTGCCGAATAATTCCTGCGAAATGAACGCCCATAAATCTGTACTCGCGGGAAGAGGGTTTGACGGAACGCGCCGCCAGTTTCCTTGCAGTGCTGAACTCGGGGAAATTACTCGGCGCGTACCGGGCGCTCTGACGTGCTACTGTCGTTATCAGTTGCAGTTGTGGTTCCCGAATTTTTGACGCCGGTCTTTTTCCGGTCGGGGTGATCATTGCGGCGACACGGCGTCCGTACAGTGCGGGCGCCGGTGCACTGCCCCGAAGGAGAAATGGCATGGCTACTGGCACCGTGAAGTGGTTCAACGCGGAAAAGGGTTTCGGCTTCATCGAGCAGGACGGTGGCGGCGCTGACGTGTTCGCCCACTACTCGAACATCGCCGCCCAGGGCTTCCGCGAGCTGCTCGAAGGCCAGAAGGTGAACTTCGACATCGCGCAGGGCCAGAAGGGCCCGACGGCCGAGAACATCGTCCTCGCCTGACGTCGACGCGCCCGCGGGCGCGCTCTTGCGGCTGAGGCCCGCATCCTTCGGGGTGCGGGCCCCAGCCGCATCTGCTTTATCTGCTGTATCTGCGGACTCCCCGAATTCCCGGGGAGTCCGTTCCCGCTTCAGTGGTCGGAGTAGCTGAAGTCCCCCACGGTCCAAGCACTGACGTCCTCGATCGCCACGCGGTACATCCCTCCCGTCTCCGGGATTCCCATCGTGCCCTGGAGGATCCGGGCGACGTGGAAGTGCAGGTGGGAGGGCGGTCCGTCGTTTTCCGCCGGAGCATCGAAGGCGGCGGAGAAGGCGCTCAGCTCGGCGGAGTCCGTCAGCACTTCCGACACCCTCTTCCGCCACACGGACTCGGGGGCCAGGCGGCCGGTGATGACAGCACCGTGGGTGACCACGGTCAGGGACATCCGGCTGCTCTGTGCGGACTCCACACGGGCAGCGATGTCCATGAGCAGCTCGTCAGGCTTCGACATGAGAACGGATTTTATCCGCAGGCTCGCGCGGGCGGGCCGGTCGGTGCCACTACCGGCCGGAACGGGTACTCCCCGACTTGTCTCCGGTCGCCCCGGCGCCACCGCGTCGCAGCTCCTCGTTGATGCGCTGAGCCTCTTCGAGCTGGTCTTCCAGGATGATGATGCGGCAGGCCGCCTCGATGGAGGTTCCCTGGTCGACCATCTCGCGGGCGCGAGCGGCGATACGCAGCTGGTAGCGGGAGTAGCGGCGGTGGCCCCCCTCCGAGCGCAGCGGCGTGATCAGCCGCGCTTTGCCGAGGGCCCGCAGGAAGGCGGGCGTGGTGCCCAGCATCTCTGCCGCCCGCCCCATGGTGTACGCGGGGTAGTCGTCGTCGTCGATTCGGTCGAGCGGTGTGTCTGCGGTCATCTGCACCTCTGTTGGCGTAATGCGTCGAGGGGCCTTGGTGCCGTACGGCACCAAGGCCCCGAGGGATTTGTAACACCATCTGCCGGCCTACTGCACTGCCGGCCTTCTGTTGAGGGATCGCGGATGCGTGACCGTGGGACCACCTTCCGTTCCGGGGCCTGCGGTACCCGGCGAGAACGCTCTCGGCCGGGCGATCCTGATGGCGTCCTCCTCCTTCTCTCCGTGTCGTACTTCCGGTGTTGCTGGTCCTGCTGTTCCACATGCGGGCAGTTCGTCTCTGCCACGCCTCACTGACTTCTTGGCTACGACAGAAGAGTAACCACAGCGACAGTCATATGTCTACATCGGCCGCTACAGCTTTTCATCCAAGCAGGTGAACGACTTTCTCCTCCGGGGGTACGCGGTTCGTGCTGTCAGGCCCTTCGTTCCGGACACCGCCGCCGTCCGGCCTCCGATCAGTGGGACGATGACGGAACAACGGATCGATCGACGCAGGGGGAGGCCGGGCACGCCATGGCCCGTTACACGGAAGCACTGACCGTCGAACGGGGCGGGTTCCGCATCAAGGTGCCGGAGTCCTGGTGGGAGTTCGACGTACGCCCGGAGTCCCGGGACGACTCGATCCGCCGCATGGTCGACGACCGCATACGCCGGCACCCGGAGCTGAAGCCCTCCCGCTCCGCCTACGTCATCTTCCTCCAGAAGGCGGCGTCCGACGCGTGGAAGTCGGGCGCGCTGTACTGCGGCTGCATGGCGGAGAGCTTCGGCGGCGACACCCCGATCACGGGTTCGGTCACCGTCTCCCTGATCGGCGGCCGCACGTCCTCCGGCGACCCGCTCCCCACCGACCCGGCGGCCATCGCCGGCCAACTCGCCGTCAAGGAGGCGAGGAAGCCCGGTGACTCCTGGCGCAAGGTCACCACCGTCGACATCCCCGGCGTCGGCCCCGCCGCCCGCACCCAGGGCATCGAGGACATCCCGGTCCCGGGCGACGCCCTGAACCGCACGGTCCGCGCGGTCCTGATGCAGACCTACATCCCGGTCCCCGGCCAAGAGGGCAAGGTCGCCCTGGTCGCGGGCAGCAGCCAGGTCCTGGACCTCGCGGACTCCTTCTTCGACATCTTCGACGCGATCACGTCCACGTTCCGCTTCGCGGGCTGACCAGGGGCACCCGGTAGGTGGGTGGTATGCCATTGAGGAGAATGAAGGGGCAGCGTCGCAGGCACGAGGTCGGTGACGTGTTCGTCCTTCAGGCGGCTGACGCCAGCTACCGATTCGGCAGAATTGTGAAAGTGGGGGAGAGCGGGTCTCGCGGACGCTTTCCTGGCGGGATCCTTGCCTACATCTACGACGTGGCCTCCGACGATCTTCAGTGCGACCTCGCCACGCTGACAGTGGACCGACTGCTGATGCCACCGTTCTTCACCGTGAACTGGCCCTGGCAGAAGGGCTACTTCCGAACTGTCGCGCATGAGGACCTGGAGCCCGCGCACGTGCTGCGGCAGCACTGCTTCTACGACGCCAGCACCGAGGGCTACGTGGACGAGAACGACGAGATCCTCCGGGAGCGGGTCGAGCCGTGCGGCTGGTTCGCACTGACGAACTTCGAGCACTTCCAGCACGAACTGGACGAGGCCCTCGCCGGACGCCCGGTGTTCGGGGCACACGCGGCGTGCAGATGACTGAGCCCGGCCACGTACTGCCCGGAGGGGACAACGGAGTGAGCGGGTCGGGAGGAGGGAATTGACCTCGCCGACCGCCTGGAACTGGCAGACCGGCGAACGACTGCTGGCTCTGGACGACCCGGAGGAGTGGGACGCCGCGTTCGAGCGCGGGGAGAGAAGCCTCGGTACGGCGGCGATCGGACTGGCCTTCAACTGCACGCTGGAGGAGGCGTCGCCCCGGATCATCAGGGCGATGCAACTCCCGGACGTCGCCCAGCGGGGGTTCGCCTTCACCGCGGCAGGGACGGCGGCCCGCCTCAACGGCGCACTGACGCCGGAGCTGTACGCCGCACTGCGGGCGGAAGGCCCGGGCCGCAGGAGCATCGCGGTGAATGCCATCGACGACACCCTCACCTTCGTCCCGTTCCGACGACTTCCGACGTGGCTGAAGTGCTGGAGCGTCGTCTCGACGGTGCGGAACAAACTGGACGCGTGGCGGCTGAGCTTCTCCTACGCGGTGACCGACGCCTGGAAGGCGGTGCGCAGACGATGAGCCCGCGCCCTCCGCACCCGCACACAGCGATGCCTCGCCCGGAACCCTTCGTGCTCTTCGGCCCCGCAGGCGCACTCGGATTCCGGGCGCGGGCCGCGGGCTTGGAAGCGGCCGGAGGTCACGTCCACCACTTCGACTCCCGCGAGCTGACGACCGAGCAGGGCATCCACCGTTCCTTCGCGCAAGCCCTCCGGTTCCCCGGCTACTACGGCGCGAACTGGGACGCCTTGGTCGACTGCCTGAGCGACCTGTGCGGCGCAGCCACGGGCGGTGTCGGCATCGTAGGCGTCATCCGCGACGCGGACCTAATCCTGGACGCGGACCACTTCCCCCTCCTCGTCTCGGTCCTCTGCCAGGGCACGGACCGTGCCAACGCCTCCGTCGACCTCGACGGCTTCCCCTTGGACCGCCCCGCCATCTCCGAGCACTTCCACTTCGAGTTCCGCGACTTCGATCCCGAAAGCATCGCGCCCCGCGTACGCCAACCCGACCTGACCGTCACCACAGCAGCCGATCACGTCGCAGCGGCCCTGGACCCCGAGGTATGGCACTGACAGACTTCGGGCCGCCCCCTTCCGAACCATCTTTCTTCGAACTGCCGTGCCTTGTAAGTTCACGTGTGCGCACGGGTAGTTGCTGGTGCGGCGTGTGAGTTGACGGGGGTTGCGGGATGGCGGGCCACAGGCCGAGTGACTGGCATGTCCTGGACCTGGACAAGGACCCGACGCCGGGTGATCCGCAGCGGGTGCGCACGCTCGCGAAGACGCTGCACGACTTCGCCGACGACGTCTCGGAGGCGTTGCGTCTGGTGAAGGGGATGGCGGGGGAGTCGACACTCGCGGAGTGGGCGGGGAAGTCGGCGACGGTCTTCAAGGACGAGTTCTCGGGTGTGCCGAAGAACTTGAAGAAGCTGGAGAAGTCGTACGGGATGTGCGGCGACGCGCTCGCGGACTTCTGGCCGAAGCTGGAGCGGGCGCAGGCATTGGCGGACCGGGCGCTGGTGAAGGCGCGCGAGGCCCGCCAGGACCTGTCCTCGGCGCAGTCGAAGCTGTCCTCGGCGGATTCGTGGGTGACGCGGGCGTCGAAGGAGGCGGACAAGTACAAGGACGATCCGACGGGCAGCAAGTCGGACGCGGACAAGCCGGACGAGGCGAAGGTCCGGGCCGCCACCCGGGACGTCCAGCACGCCAAGACCGCGCAGACCAACGCCCAGTCGGCCGTCGACTCGGCGCAGAGCGCGCTGGACGCGGCGAAGAAGATGGCCGAGGACGCGCGCAAGATGCGTGAGGACGCGGCGCGGGAGGCCAAGAACAAGATCGACGAGGCGTCGGACGCCGGCATCCAGAACCGCTCGTGGTGGGAGGAGGTCGGCGACTGGTTCTCCGACAACTGGGATTCCATCGTCGCGGTCTGCAAGGTCGTCGTCGCGATCGCTGGAATCGTCGCGATGATCATCGGCGGGCCGATCCTCGCCGCCATCGTCGTCGTGGCAGGACTCGTCGTGCTCGCGGACACCTTGTACAAGTACTCGAAAGGCCAGGCGTCCCTGTGGGACGTCGGATTCGCCGCTCTCGACTGCATACCGGGCATGAAGGGCCTGACGACCCTCGGCGGACTCGCAAAGGGGCTCAAGGTCCTGGGCAAGGGTGGGCTCAAAGCCATGGCGAGGGGCTTGGGCAAGCGAGGACTGCGCAAGGAGGCCGACGACGCGCTGGCCAACAGCAAACCGCCCAAAGGACGGTGCAAGAACGGCGATCCGATCGACATGGTCTCTGGCGAGATGCTGTTGACCACACTGGACGTGTCGCTTCCCGGAATACTCAGGCTGGCAGTCGCGCGTACCCATGTCTCCACCTACCGATCGGGCCGGTGGTTCGGCCCCTCCTGGGCCTCCACGTTCGATCAGCGCTTGGAACTCGACGACGAGGGGGTCCTGTTCGCCACCGCTGACGGCATGGTTCTGCACTACCCAAGCCCGGCGGACGACAGTGAGGTGCTGCCGATCGAAGGCCCTCGCTGGCCGCTTGCCTGGGACGCGCATCGGCCCGGTGCGATACGTGTGACGGACCCGGACTCGGGGATCAGCCGTCTTTTCGCGCCAGTGTCCTGTCCCGAGCACGATACGGCGTTCACGCTGCCGCTTCAGGCGATGTGGGATGGCAACGGCAACCGCATAGAGCTCGCATACGGACCCGACGGTGCTCCGGTCTCCCTTCGTCACTCGGGTGGCTACCACATCCGCATCGCCACAGCCGAGGCACGCGTCACGGCAATGAGTCTGATCGGTTCCGCGGACGACGAGACGACCCTGGTCGAGTACGGCTACGACCAGGGGCGTCTGACCGAAATCGTCAACTCCTCCGGCTTGCCCTACAGGTACGCCTACGACGGTGAAGACCGGATCACCTCATGGGTCGACCGCACGGGCTCCTGGTACCGCTACACCTATGACGCGGCTGACCGCGTCATCCGCGGCGAAGGCATTGACGGAGTGCTGACCTGCGCTCTTCAGTACGACGCCGACGCACGTACGACGCGGTACACCGACTCGTTGGGTCGTACCACCACGTACCAGCACAACGAGAGGATGCAACTCGTCTCGTCGACAAACGCCCTGGGTCATACGGTGCACAACGAATGGGACGCACACGACCGTCTCCTGGCACAGACGGACGCGTTGGGGCACACCACGCACTACGGGTACGACTCCGTGGGGAACCTGACCACGGTTGTGCGTCCCGATGGCGCGACGACCGAGGCCGAGTACAACGACCAGCGCCTGCTGGTCCGAGTGGTGCTCCCCGGGGGAGCTGAATGGAGGCACTCGTACGACGGCCGAGGCAACCACATCGCGACGACCGGGCCGTCGGGAGCCACGACCTCATACGAGTACGACCGGTTCGGCGGACTGATTGGGGTCACGGACCCGACCGGCAGCACCAGCTCCGCCCGGTGCAATGCGGCCGGGCTCCCCGTTGAGTTCACAGACGCGCGAGGCGCCGTACGGACCGTCGAACGTGACGCTCTCGGACGGGTGAGCACCTTCACTGATCCACAGGGCCGGGTGACCCGGCTGCGCACGACCGTGGAGGGCCGAACCGTCTGGTGCCTCGCACCGGACGGGACCGAGGAACACTGGGTGTGGGACGCCGAGGGCAGGTTGGTCTCCCAGACCGACCGCGCCGGACGGACGACGACGTTCCAGGTCGGGACGTTCGGCCAGGTGGTGTCCCGACGTCTCGCCGACGGAACCCGCCATCTCTTCGCCTACGACACGGAACTGAACCTGCTCAAGGTGACGGACCCGCAGGACAACGTGTGGGCATACGAATACAACGCGGCGAACCAACTGGTGAGCGAAACGGATTTCGGCGGGCGACAGATCCACTACGAGCTGGACGCCATGGGTGCCCCGATCGCCCGAGTGAACGGTGCCGGGGAACGGGTGTACTTCCAGCGCGACGTGCTCGGCCGCATCACCGAGACCGAGTACGACGGGATCTCGGCACGGTACAGCTACGACGTTGCGGGCCGAGTTGTCCGGGAAACCACGCCGGACACCGTCGTCGAGCGCACCTTCAGCGCGGAGGGACTGCTGCTGTCCGAGGGAATCGACGGCAGGACGACGACCTTCGCGTACGACGTACTGGGGCGGCGCGTCGAGCGGCGCACACCGACGGGAATCGTGTCGACGTGGACGTACGACGAGGCGGGGCATGGCGCCGCTCTCGTGACCGACGGACACCGTATGTCCTTCGCGTTCGACGAGTACGACCGTGAGACGAATCGCCTCCTGCCGGGTGGGGTCAGCCTCACACAGTCGTGGGACGAGAGTGGCCGCCTCTCCACCCAGAGCCTCACACGTGTCTCGGGGCCCAAGGAACAGGGCGCCCTGCTCCAGCGGCGCGAGTACCGCTACCGAGCCGACGGAGTGCCCGAGTCGGTCGACGAGGCGACCACGGGACGGCGTCACTTCACCCTTGATCCGCGAGGGCAGGTGACCCAGGTGGACGCCCGGGGATGGAACGAGAGCTACCAGTACGACGCGCTGGGAAACATCACACAGGCGTGCAACCCCGTGATTCCGGACGGCGACACACAACGGACGTTCGTCGGGACCCGAATACAGCACTCCGGACGCACCCGCTACGAGCGGGACGGCGAGGGGCGCATAGTCCGCGAGATCCGGCGGCTGCTGAACGGGCAACGCCGGATCCGCTCGTTCCGCTGGAACAGTCGTAACCAGCTCGTGGCGGCGACGACTCCCGAGGGCTGCCGCTGGCGGTACCGGTACGACGCCGCGGGCCGGCGGGTGGCCAAGCAGCGATTGACAGGGGAGGGCGGCGTAGCCGAGGAGACGCTGTTCGCGTGGGACGGCACCCGTCTCGTGGAGCAGTTCTCGCCCCACGGCCGAGCCAGTACCTGGGACTACATGCCTGGCAGCCATCAGCCAGTGAGTCAGCTCGACCGGGCAGCCGCGGACACCGACGCGCGGTTCCAGGCGATCGTCGCGGACCTGTCCGGTGCACCGGCCGAGCTGGTTTCGGCGCACGGGGAGGTGGTGTGGCAGCGGCGTACCACCGTCTGGGGGAGCCTCCTGCCCGAGGGCACCGAGGTTGTCAAAGGCCAGGAGGCGGTGGACTGCCCCTTGCGCTTTCCCGGCCAGTACGCCGACGACGAGACGGGCTGGCACTACAACTTCCTGCGGTACTACGACCCGCTCACGGGGCAGTACGCCAGCCCTGACCCGCTCGGCCTCGGACCGTCGGCGAACGACAGCGCCTACGTGCCCAATCCGTGGGCCTGGAGTGACCCGCTCGGCCTTTGGTGGCAGGACCCCGACAACAACAACCAGTTCGGACGTGACCCGAATCTCCCGGAGGGAGACCGGGAGTACACGCGTGACAACCAGTATCCGTCCGGTTACCGGCAGACGACGCACGATGAGATGGTTCGACGGTTCACGGACGAAGGACGGGCGATCAACGGAGTCCCCCGGGACGCCACCACGGGCGAGCGGGTCCCCCGCGATCAGTTGACGTGGCGCAACGGCAACAACGAGGTCATCTGGAACCCCCAGGCGGACAACCCGAAGCCGTTCCACCGTACGGTGACGTACGAACACCGCAACCCGGTGGTCACGCACTGGAACACCCAGGGCCGCTTCACCGACCGCCCCACCCGGAACGACTTCTACAACGAGACGAGGGACCTCGAGCCCATGGAGTGGCGCGAGAACTCGCGAGGCGGTGGTCAGATGACGGAGACGTACATCCAGGAAGTCGGAGACGGATACTCGTGCACCTGATCACGGAGGAAACATGGACGTTCGCGCCGTAGTGACGGCATTCTCCGGGGCGGCCCCGCTGCCGGGACTGCCCGACGCCTGGCACTGGTCGCCGGCGCCGGGTATCGACTTCGCGGGCGCGCTGTCTGCCGACGGCAAGCGCCTTCTCCAGTTGAGCGGCCGGGACTCCTATGACGAGGACCTGGCGGTCGCCACCCTCCGGTTCGCGCGGAAACACGAAGACGAGATGGTCGCCCGAAACTCCTTTCTCGGCGCTCTCGAGGGCTTCGAGCCGCCCACAGGGCGCCGCTTCGATGCCGTCGTGGCCGTCGCGCCCCAGGTGCACCGCTTCTACCGTGCGGAGAAGCCGGAGCTGACGGAACACGTACGGCTGACGTATCCCGCCTACGCCTGCGAGTTCTCCGGAGAGGAAAGCGTGGACGAGGCGGTCACGCGCTACCGCATGCTCGGGTTGACGGACCTGGACCGGGCACCGGTGCCGTTCCTGAGAATGCGGTTCGCCAACACGCGTACCCGTGGCCGGAGCACCAACAAAGGACGTGGCCTCACCGACCCGCAGCGCCTGCTCGGCGAATTGCGAGCCATCGAGGGCGGAGCCGGCAGCTTCGTCGAGTTCGAGAATCGCCACGGCACGGTGTGGCGCGTCGAGTGGCACGGCGCCTGGTATCTGGCGGACTGGACCACGCAGAACGGCGCACCACGCGAGATCGGCATCGAGGAGCTGATCCAGTTCGCCGTGGCACGACTGCACGAGTGAGGGGTGATTAGGGGGCGCTCGGGCGGCACCTCTTCGAAGGAGTGTGTTTCAGGCTGCTGCGTGAGGCTGCGACGCGAGCAGTTCTTCGGAGAGACGGAGGGTGTTGTGACCGCACGCGACGACCTCGTGCGCATCGTGCCGCCCCGCCGGACGTGGACGTCCGCGTCGACTGGCCCCGGGTCGAGCAAGACCTCGGCGTTTGGCTCCCGGGCGACTACAAATGGCTGGTCGAGCAGTACGGACCTGGGTCTTTCGACGGTTTCCTGCATGTCTTCCAGCCCGTCGTGCCGGTAGCCACGGTCCGTCTGGTGGATCGCGCCGAGCGAGCCGCCGAAATCCTGGACCAGCTCCGAGAGGGTGAGGAGTCGATCCCCTGGGTAACTCGCCCGGAGGACGCGCCGCACTCATGGACCATCACGGCCAATGGCGCGCGCAACACCAAGTGGCCCCGACACCGCGGTCACAGGTGAGGCACGTCACCTCGGCATAGCTTGCGGCGCTGTCGCGGCGCCCGGCCCCCGCATCTCCAGCGAGTGCTCCCCACAATGCGGAGGACACCGCCTGTGAGGGAACGGGCCGGTCGGCGCTTCTGGTTCACGGCCCGGCACGTCCCGGGTTTGATCTCCGTCACCCCCGGGGTATTCTCTCCGGCCCGATTGGCCACCCCCGCGCCCCGTATGGCAGACTAGCGGGGTTGCTCGGTCGAGTGCCGATGCTGCGCGCCTCCCGCCGGGGGGACCGGAAGCGAGTCCCACAGTACTCGTCGTCCCTGCTCAGGGGCGGACGTACGGGAATCTTCCGGGAAGCGTCAGCGGGGTGCCGGCCAGGCACCCGGTGGGCCTCTCGCCCCCGGTCCGCGGTTCCGGAAGGGCCCGCACTCCCATTGCAGGGAAGTCCCGAAAAGGGACATCCATGTCAGCGGGAGCGCGACACGCCCGACCGCGTGGGTCGGAGGGGGAGCGGAATGGACAAGGACCACCGGGTCCAGAGCGTTACGAGAGACAGGACTACTGAGTAGCCATGGCGGGACAGAAGATCCGCATCCGGCTCAAGGCCTACGACCACGAGGTCATCGACTCCTCGGCGAAGAAGATCGTCGAGACGGTGACCCGCACTGGTGCGTCGGTCGCGGGCCCGGTGCCGCTGCCCACTGAGAAGAACGTGTACTGCGTCATCAAGTCGCCGCACAAGTACAAGGACTCGCGCGAGCACTTCGAGATGCGCACGCACAAGCGCCTGATCGACATCCTCGACCCGACCCCCAAGACCGTTGACTCTCTGATGCGACTCGACCTCCCGGCCGGTGTCGACATCGAGATCAAGCTCTGAGGCCGGTGATCTGAGAGATGACCAAGCAGATCAAGGGCATCCTGGGCGAGAAGCTCGGCATGACGCAGGTGTGGGACGAGAACAACCGCGTTGTTCCGGTCACCGTTGTCAAGGCCGGCCCCAACGTCGTCACCCAGGTCCGCACGAACGACGTCGACGGCTACGAGTCCGTCCAGATCGCGTTCGGCGAGATCGACCCGCGCAAGGTGAACAAGCCCCTCAAGGGCCACTTCGCCAAGGCCGACGTCACCCCCCGCCGCCACCTCGTCGAGATCCGCACGGCCGACGCCGCCGAGTACACCCTCGGTCAGGAAGTCACCGCCGAGGTCTTCGAGGCCGGCATCAAGGTCGACGTGACCGGCAAGAGCAAGGGCAAGGGCTTCGCCGGTGTCATGAAGCGTCACAACTTCAAGGGCCTCGGCGCCGGACACGGCACCCAGCGCAAGCACCGCTCGCCCGGTTCCATCGGTGGCTGCGCCACCCCGGGCCGCGTGTTCAAGGGCCTCCGCATGGCCGGCCGCATGGGCAACGAGCGGGTCACCACCCAGAACCTGACCGTCCACGCCGTTGACGCGGAGAAGGGTCTGCTGCTCATCAAGGGCGCGGTTCCCGGTCCGAACGGCGGCCTCGTCCTGGTCCGCACCGCGGCCAAGGGGGCCTGAGGTAACCGATGAGCACTGTTGACATCCTTTCGCCGGCCGGCGAGAAGACCGGAAGCGTCGAGCTGCCCGAGGGCATCTTCGGCGTGGAGAAGGTCAGCATTCCGCTGATCCACCAGGTCGTCGTCGCCCAGCTGGCCGCTGCCCGCCAGGGCACGCACAAGACCAAGACCCGCGGCGAGGTCCGTGGTGGCGGCAAGAAGCCGTACCGCCAGAAGGGCACCGGCCGCGCCCGTCAGGGTTCGACCCGTGCGCCGCAGTTCGCCGGCGGTGGCGTCGTCCACGGCCCCGTGCCGCGTGACTACTCGCAGCGGACCCCGAAGAAGATGAAGGCCGCGGCCCTGCGCCACGCCCTCACCGACCGGGCCCGCCACAACCGCATCCACGTCGTCTCCGGCGTCATCGAGGGCGAGACCCCGTCCACGAAGGCCGCCCGGACCCTGTTCGGCAAGATCAGCGAGCGCAAGAACCTGCTCCTGGTCGCCGACCGCAGCGACGAGGCCGCGTGGCTGTCCGCCCGCAACCTGCCCCAGATCCACATCCTGGAGCCGGGCCAGCTGAACACGTACGACGTTCTCGTCTCGGACGACGTGGTCTTCACCCAGGCCGCTTTCGAGTCCTTCGTGTCTGGCCCCGACAAGGCCGTTGACACCGAAGGGAGCGAAGCCTGATGGCTACGCGTCACCCGAGCATCGCCTCCAAGGCGGCCAAGGCCGCCAAGGCCGCGCGCGTCGCCAAGGCGCGCCGCCACGAGGCCGAGGGCAAGAACACCGTCGTCACCCCGGCCAGCAAGGCGTTCACGGACCCCCGTGACGTGCTGCTGAAGCCGGTCGTGTCCGAGAAGAGCTACGCGCTCCTCGACGAGAACAAGTACACGTTCATCGTCGCGCCGGGCTCCAACAAGACCCAGATCAAGGAGGCCGTCCAGGCGGTCTTCTCGGTCAAGGTCACCGGGGTCAACACGATCAACCGCCAGGGCAAGCGGAAGCGGACCCGCACGGGCTTCGGCAAGCGTGCCGACAGCAAGCGCGCGATCGTGACCCTCGCCGAGGGCGACCGTATCGACATCTTCGGCGGTCCGACCTCCTGACGGAGGTCCGGATCGTCCGGAATCGGACGAGGACTGAGAAATGGGAATCCGCAAGTACAAGCCGACGACGCCGGGCCGCCGTGGCTCCTCCGTCGCCGACTTCGTCGAGGTCACGCGGTCCACGCCGGAGAAGTCGCTGGTCCGCCCGCTGCACAGCAAGGGCGGCCGTAACAACGCCGGTCGTGTGACCGTTCGCCACCAGGGTGGCGGACACAAGCGCGCCTACCGCGTCATCGACTTCCGTCGGCACGACAAGGACGGCGTGCCGGCGAAGGTCGCGCACATCGAGTACGACCCCAACCGCACCGCGCGCATCGCGCTGCTGCACTACGCCGACGGCGAGAAGCGCTACATCCTCGCCCCGCGCAACCTGCAGCAGGGCGACCGCGTCGAGAACGGTCCCGGGGCCGACATCAAGCCGGGCAACAACCTGGCGCTCCGCAACATCCCGGTCGGTACCACGATCCACGCGATCGAGCTCCGTCCCGGTGGCGGCGCCAAGTTCGCCCGCTCCGCCGGTGCCTCCGTGCAGCTGCTCGCGAAGGAGGGCTCGATGGCCCACCTGCGCATGCCGTCCGGAGAGATCCGCCTGGTCGACCAGCGCTGCCGCGCCACGGTCGGCGAGGTCGGCAACGCCGAGCAGAGCAACATCAACTGGGGCAAGGCGGGCCGCAAGCGGTGGCTGGGCGTTCGCCCGACCGTCCGTGGTGTGGTCATGAACCCGGTGGACCACCCGCACGGTGGTGGTGAGGGCCGGACCTCCGGTGGTCGTCACCCCGTGTCCCCGTGGGGCAAGAAGGAAGGCCGTACTCGTTCGCCCAAGAAGGCGTCGAACAAGTACATCGTCCGCCGCCGCAAGACGAACAAGAAGCGCTAAGGACGGGTTGAGATGCCTCGTAGCTTGAAGAAGGGGCCCTTCGTCGACGACCACCTGATCAAGAAGGTGGACGCCCAGAACGAAGCGGGCACCAAGAACGTCATCAAGACCTGGTCCCGTCGCTCGATGATCGTCCCGGCGATGCTCGGCCACACGATCGCGGTGCACAACGGCAAGACCCACATCCCGGTGTTTGTCACCGAGTCCATGGTCGGCCACAAGCTCGGCGAGTTCTCGCCGACGCGCACCTTCCGGGGTCACGTCAAGGACGACCGGAAGTCGAAGCGCCGCTAACAGCGGGGTGGAATGACCATGACAAACACTGAAGGGACAACCATGGAAGCCAGGGCCCAGGCGCGGTACATCCGCGTCACGCCCATGAAGGCCCGCCGCGTGGTGGACCTCATCCGTGGCATGGACGCCACGGAGGCTCAGGCGGTCCTGCGTTTCGCCCCGCAGGCCGCGAGCGTGCCGGTCGGCAAGGTGCTGGACAGCGCCATCGCCAACGCCGCGCACAACTACGACCACACCGACGCCGACAGCCTCTACATCTCCGAGGCGTACGTCGACGAGGGCCCGACCCTGAAGCGGTTCCGGCCGCGCGCCCAGGGCCGTGCCTACCGGATCCGCAAGCGGACCAGCCACATCACCGTGGTCGTCAGCAGCAAGGAAGGAACCCGGTAATGGGCCAGAAGGTAAACCCGCACGGGTTCCGGCTCGGTGTCACGACCGACTTCAAGTCGCGTTGGTACGCCGACAAGCTGTACAAGGACTACGTCAAGGAAGACGTCGCCATCCGTCGGATGCTGACGTCCGGCATGGAGCGCGCCGGCATCTCCAAGGTCGAGATCGAGCGCACCCGTGACCGCGTCCGCGTGGACATCCACACGGCTCGTCCGGGCATCGTCATCGGCCGCCGCGGTGCGGAGGCCGACAAGATCCGCGGTCAGCTCGAGAAGCTCACCGGCAAGCAGGTCCAGCTGAACATCCTCGAGGTCAAGAGCCCCGAGACCGATGCCCAGCTGGTTGCCCAGGCCGTCGCCGAGCAGCTCTCCTCCCGCGTCTCCTTCCGTCGCGCCATGCGCAAGAGCATGCAGGGCACGATGAAGGCCGGCGCCAAGGGCATCAAGATCCAGTGCGGTGGCCGCCTCGGCGGCGCCGAGATGTCCCGCTCGGAGTTCTACCGCGAGGGCCGCGTGCCCCTGCACACGCTCCGCGCGAACGTGGACTACGGCTTCTTCGAGGCCAAGACGACCTTCGGCCGCATCGGCGTGAAGGTCTGGATCTACAAGGGCGACGTCAAGAACATCGCCGAGGTCCGCGCCGAGAACGCCGCCGCCCGCGCCGGCAACCGTCCGGCCCGTGGCGGCAGCGACCGCCCGGCCCGCGGTGGCCGCGGTGGCGAGCGTCGTGGGCGCAAGCCGCAGCAGCAGCAGGCTCCGGCCGCCGAGGCTCCCAAGGCCGACGCGTCCGCCGCTGCCGCTCCGGCTGAGAGCACCGGAACGGAGGCCTGACCGTCATGCTGATCCCCCGTAGGGTCAAGCACCGCAAGCAGCACCACCCCAAGCGCCGTGGTATGGCCAAGGGCGGTACGCAGGTTGCGTTCGGCGAGTACGGCATCCAGGCCCTCACGCCGGCGTACGTGACCAACCGTCAGATCGAGGCCGCGCGTATCGCGATGACCCGCCACATCAAGCGTGGCGGCAAGGTCTGGATCAACATCTACCCGGACCGCCCGCTCACGAAGAAGCCGGCCGAGACCCGCATGGGTTCCGGTAAGGGTTCTCCGGAGTGGTGGATCGCGAACGTGCACCCGGGCCGGGTCATGTTCGAGCTGTCCTACCCCAACGAGAAGATCGCCCGTGAGGCGCTGACCCGTGCGGCCCACAAGCTGCCGATGAAGTGCCGGATCGTCAAGCGCGAGGCAGGTGAAGCGTGATGTCGGCCGGTACCAAGGCGTCCGAGCTGCGCGAGCTGGGCAACGAGGAGCTTCTGGCGAAGCTCCGCGAGGCCAAGGAAGAGCTGTTCAACCTCCGCTTCCAGGCGGCCACGGGTCAGCTCGAGAACCACGGCCGTCTCAAGGCGGTCCGCAAGGACATCGCCCGGATCTACACCCTCATGCGTGAGCGTGAGCTCGGCATCGAGACGGTGGAGAACGCCTGATGAGCGAGAGCAACGTGACTGAAGAGACGAAGGCCGCCCGCGGCTTCCGCAAGACCCGCGAGGGTCTGGTCGTCAGCGACAAGATGGACAAGACCGTCGTCGTCGCCGTCGAGGACCGCGTCAAGCACGCCCTGTACGGCAAGGTCATCCGCCGTACCGAGAAGCTGAAGGCGCACGACGAGCAGAACGCCGCGGGCGTCGGCGACCGCGTCCTCCTCATGGAGACCCGGCCGCTGTCCGCCACGAAGCGCTGGCGCGTCGTCGAGATCCTCGAGAAGGCCAAGTAAAAGATCTCCTGCGGGGCATTCCTCGCAGGACAGTTCCGCCAGGCTCCGGGAGCCGTTCACCCAGGTGACCGGCTCCCGGGGAACCGGCAGACATTCAGGAGATAGACGTGATCCAGCAGGAGTCGCGACTGCGCGTCGCCGACAACACGGGTGCGAAGGAAATCCTCACCATCCGTGTGCTCGGTGGCTCCGGTCGCCGCTACGCGGGTATCGGTGACGTCATCGTCGCCACCGTCAAGGACGCGATCCCCGGTGGCAACGTGAAGAAGGGTGACGTCGTCAAGGCGGTCATCGTTCGCACCGTCAAGGAGCGCCGCCGTCCGGACGGCTCGTACATCCGCTTCGACGAGAACGCCGCCGTCATTCTGAAGAACGACGGCGACCCTCGCGGCACCCGTATCTTCGGCCCGGTCGGCCGTGAGCTGCGCGAGAAGAAGTTCATGAAGATCATCTCCCTCGCGCCGGAGGTGCTGTGAGCATGAAGATCAAGAAGGGCGACCTGGTCCAGGTCATCACCGGCAAGGACAAGGGCAAGCAGGGCAAGGTCATCGCGGCCTTCCCCCGCGAGGACCGTGTCCTGGTCGAGGGTGTCAACCGGGTCAAGAAGCACACCAAGGCCGGTCCGACCGCTCGCGGTTCGCAGGCCGGCGGCATCGTGACCACCGAGGCCCCGATCCACGTCTCCAACGTCCAGCTGGTCGTGGAGAAGGACGGCAACAAGGTCGTCACGCGCGTCGGTTACCGCTTCGACGACGAGGGCAACAAGATCCGCGTTGCCAAGCGGACGGGTGAGGACATCTGATGGCTACCACCACCACTCCGCGTCTGAAGACGAAGTACCGCGAGGAGATCGCGGGCAAGCTGCGTGAGGAGTTCTCCTACGAGAACGTCATGCAGATCCCCGGCCTCGTGAAGATCGTGGTCAACATGGGTGTCGGCGACGCCGCCCGTGACTCGAAGCTGATCGAGGGCGCGATCCGCGACCTGACCACCATCACCGGTCAGAAGCCGGCCGTCACCAAGGCCCGCAAGTCCATCGCGCAGTTCAAGCTGCGTGAGGGTCAGCCGATCGGTGCCCACGTCACGCTCCGTGGCGACCGCATGTGGGAGTTCCTGGACCGCACCCTGTCGCTGGCGCTGCCGCGCATCCGCGACTTCCGCGGCCTGTCCCCCAAGCAGTTC
>NZ_JAIOJZ010000069.1 GCF_020404845.1 Streptomyces hyderabadensis
GGGGGGCGGTCTGCGGGAGCGGAAGAAGCGGGCCACGCGCGCCGCTCTGACCGAGGCCGCGGTACGGCTCGCCGCCGAACACGGGGCGGAGAAGGTCACCGTCGAGGCGATCAGCGCCGCCGCCGGGGTGTCCGTGCGCACCTTCTTCAACTACTTCGACAGCCGCGACGACGCCTTCGTGGTCATCGACGCGGACGCGGGCGCACGCATGCGGCGTGCCGTCCTCGACGCCCCGGCCGATCTCTCCCCGCTGGCAGCCCTGCGCGAGGCCATGGCGGCGGAGCTGGCCGAGGCGGAACAGCAGCACGAGCTGTGGCGGCTGCACGCCGAGGTCCTGCACGCCTCGCCGCACCTCCTGGCGCGCGGCGTCGGGGCCCACATGGCGGCCGAGGCCGACCTGGCCGACGCCATCGCCCTGCGCCTGCGCGGGGACGGCGGCACCGGCGGGGACGGGCCCGGGCTCTACCCGCGACTGCTGGCCGCGGTGGCGGGCGCCGCGGTGCGCACCAGCATGGACCACTGGTCCGCCCACCAGGAGGAAGCCGCCTTCCTCGACGTCTTCCACGAGGTGTTCACCCTCCTCGCCGCCGGTCTCCCGGCACCCTCCGCGTAGCCTCCGCGCCGGGCTCGCGACCCACCAGGACCCACCACACGAAAGAGATGCCGTGACCGCTGCTCAGGCGCCCGCCGACGCGCCTCCCACCTCGATGACCCACCGGCAGATACTCCAGGCCATGTCGGGCCTGATGGCCGGCATGTTCGTCGCGATCCTGGCCGGCACCGTCGTGGCCAACGCGCTGCCCACGATCATCGCCGACCTGGGCGCCAGCCAGTCCTCCTACACCTGGGTCGTCACCTCCGAACTGCTCGCGATGACCGCGACGGTGCCCCTGTGGGGCAAGCTGTCCGACCTCTTCAACAAGAAGCTGCTGCTCCAGCTGTCGCTGAGCATGTTCGTGGTCGGCTCGCTGCTGGCCGGCTTCTCGCACGGGGTCGGGCTGCTGATCTTCAGCCGGGTCGTGCAGGGCATCGGCGCGGGCGGTCTGACCGCGCTGGCCCAGGTCGTGATGGCCTCCGTCATCCCGCCGCGCCAGCTGGGCAAGTACGCCGGCATCTTCGGTGCCGTCTTCGCCGTGGGCACCGTGGCCGGACCGCTGGTCGGCGGCGTCCTGGTGGACACCTCGTGGCTGGGCTGGCGCTGGTGCTTCTTCATCGGCGTGCCGTTCGCGCTGCTCGCCATCGCCCTGCTCCAGCGCACCCTGCGCCTGCCCACGGTCAAGCGCGAGGTGCGCATCGACTGGCTCGGCGCCCTCCTCATCGTCGCCGGTGTCTGCGCCCTGCTCATCTGGGTGTCGCTGGCCGGAAACGAGTTCGACTGGGCGTCCTGGCAGACCGCTGCCCTCACGGTCGGCGGCGTGCTGCTGCTGGTCGCGGCGGTGTTCGTCGAGGCCCGCACCCCCGAGCCGGTCATCCCGCTCGGCATCTTCAAGAACCGCACGGTCACCCTCACCACCGTCGCCAGCCTCCTGGTCGGTGTCGCCATGTTCGGCGGGACGGTCTTCCTCTCCCAGTACTTCCAGATCTCCCTGGGCAAGTCGCCGACCGTCGCGGGTCTGATGAGCCTGCCGATGATCCTCGGCCTGCTGGTGTCCTCCACCGTCGCCGGACAGGTGATCAGCCGGACCGGCAAGTGGAAGCGGTACCTGGTGGCGGGCGCGGTGATCATGGCCGTCGGCCTCGCGCTGCTGGCCACGATCGACGCGAAGACCAGCTTCGGACTGCTGAGCCTCTACATGGCGGTCCTGGGTGTCGGCGTCGGCATGCTGATGCAGAACCTGGTGCTGGCCGCCCAGAACGACGTGCCCGCCACCGACCTGGGCGCCGCGACCTCCGTGCTGTCGTTCTTCCGCAGCATGGGCGGCACCATCGGTGTCAGCGTCCTCGGCGCGATCCTCGCCAACCGGGTCGCCAGCGAGACGGCCAAGGGGCTCAGCAACGCGGGCGTCACCGTCCCCGGCGGTGGCGGCGGCTCGGGCGAGGGCAGTGTCCCGGACATGTCCGCGCTGCCCGCCCCGATGCGGACGATCATCGAGCACGCCTACGCCGTCGCCACGGCCGACCTGTTCCTGATCGCCACGCCGTTCGCGGTGCTCGCGCTGGTCGCCGTCGTGTTCATCAAGGAGAAGCCGCTGAAGACCACCAGCGGCATGGAGCGCCTGGCCGAGGAGTCCGGCGACGGCGGCCCCGCCGCGCCGTCCGACAAGGACCCGGCGCCGGTCGCCTGAGGCACCCGGCGAGCAGACAGCGGGGCCGCACTCCGATCCGGACGTGCGGCCCCGCTGCCGTGTACGGCGGCGTACGGAGGGGTCAGCCCCGTGCCATCGCGATCGAACCGGCCAGCCGCTCCCCCGCCTCGTAGATCATGTACGGGACGCCGCGGTCGGTGCCGAAGGACGGGGACGCCGCACGGCCGTTCTCCGGCGCCGAGGCGCGGGAGTTGTAGAACACGCCGAGGTGATCGCGTCGGGAGAAGTCGTTGCCGACCTCGGTGATCATCAGGTCGCCGCCGCTCTCCTTGTCCTTGTTGTAGACGACGTACGTGCTGTTGTTCCGGTGCAGCAGGTGCGGGCCGCCGACGTTGACCGCGCCGACGTCGCTGTGGCGCACCAGGGGCTCCTGGGCGAAGGTCCAGGTGCGGCCGTCGGCGGACCAGCCCCAGCCGATGTCGCGGTGGTTGGTGGTGTTGTTGACCATGAAGACCATGACGTAGTGCGCGCCGCGCGAGGGCAGTTCGTGCGGGAAGACCCGCGCGTAGGAGGTCTCGGTGGTGCCGGAGGGCAGCATCGAGGTGTTCAGCACGACCTTGTCGTAGGTGAAGCGGATGCCGTCGGCGGAACGGGCGAGCCTGGTCGTGGTGTTCTCGCCGTGGAAGTACAGCCACATCTCCTTCCGCCCGGCGTGCCACATCACGTGCGGCGAGGAGACGTGGCTGACGGAGTAGTGCGGCGACCACTTGTTGGAGACGATCGGGTTGTGCGGGTACTCCGTGAAGGGGCCCTCCAGCGAGTCGCCGTAGGCCAGGCAGATACCGCCGGGGGCGTCGTGCGGGGCGTAGTAGAGGTAGTAGCGGCCGAGCCGGCCGCTCGCGGGCAGCCGGTCGTAGACGCCCCGGACGGTCGGGAAGATGATCTCGCCGGTCGGGTTGTAGGCCAGCTTGGACGGCGTCAGCAGGGTGCGGACGTAGGTGTAGTCGGGGAAGCCGCCGGGTGCGGCCGAGGCGGTGGGCGCGGCGGTGGCGCCCAGGGCGAGGGCGGCGCCGGTGACGGCCGTGCCCTTCAGGAACAGACGGCGGTCGAGGTGGGGCTCGTGCATGTCGACTCCTGGGTGAGGGGGGATGTCACACGTACGGATGTCACAGGTACAGGGCTGCGGTGACGCACATGCCGCCGAGGGCGACCAGCCACACGTAGGGCAGGGTGCGGACCATGACCTGCTGCGGGCTGACGCCCGCGTACTGCGCTGCCCACACGGTCTGGGTGCTGGTCGGGTCGGCGACGCCGAAGACCTGGTTGTACGAGGTGGCCATGCCGAGGACGGCGACGGCCGGGTAGATGCCGGTGGCGATGAGGACGCCCGCGATGCCGGCGCCGAGCCCGAACACGTTGAGCGGGCCCCGGTACAGGCACAGCGGCACCAGCACGGTGAAGACGATGACGAACAGCACCGGGTTCTGCGGGCTGACCGCCTTCATCAGCGGCTCCAGCGCGTCCACCGCGCCGGGGAGTTTGACGGCGGCGAGCAGGATGCCGATCGCCACGAACAGGGCGAGCGGCGGCGCGGCCACCTCGAAGCCGCCGTACAGGGTGCGCAGCAGCCGCTTGTTCATCTCGCCGGGCCGGGTGGTGGTGACCAGCGCGTAGAGCACACCGGCCAGCATCGAGGGGATGATGGCCACTTCCAGGCCGAGGGCCAGCACCAGCGGGATCACCGGCGCGAGCAGCGCGTACCAGGGTGCGTCGCCGAGGCGTTCGCGGCGCGGGGCCGGGCGCGCGGAGACCGACTTGAGGGACCAGGCGTGCTCGGTGCCGCGCCGCCGGTTCTCGACGACGACGTAGGCGACGGCGGCGACCAGGGCGAACGGGAACAGCTTCACCATGAACCCGCGGACGGTGTCGACCGGCAGGTCGAGCGCGGTGGAGAAGAACTGCCAGACGGGCAGCTCGAAGGGGACGCCGACGGCGATGCCCATCAGCACCGTGCCCGCGGCGGTCACCTTGGGCACGCCGACCGCGACCATCGCGGGGATGCCGATGATCCCGGCCAGCATCGCGGCCGGTGCCGAGCCGGTGACGGTGCCGACGAGCGCCGAGACGGCGAGGACACCGAGGGCGACGACGGTGGGCCGGTCGCCGCCGAACTCGACGATCTTGCGGACGAGGGTGCCGGCGATGCCGGTCTCGTCGAGCAGCTTGCCGAGCCAGGAGCCGAGGATGATGGCGACCATCGTCGCCGCGAGCGCCGGGGCGCCCTCCTGGAGCACCGTGTCCAGAACGCTGTTCTTGCCCGTCAGGGGCGCACCGGAGAGGAAGGCGATGACCACGGCCAGCAGCACCAGCGCGAAGGCGGTGGGGAGCTTGCGGGTGAGCATCGCGGCGACGCCGGCCGCCATGACGAGGAGGATGACGACACCCATGGGTCAGTTCTCTCTTCTTGCGTCACGTGCGGGTGGTGGGTTGCTCCCGTTCGCGGAGCCGGACTGGGCCTCGGCCTCGGCGGCCAGGGCGGCGGTCAGCAGCAGGGGGCTGCGGCCGAGTCCGCAGACGGTGCGGGCGTAGGCGTGCGCGGCCACCTCCTCGGCCCCGGCGACATGGCCGGGGACGCGCAGCCGGCCCAGGCGCAGGGCGCTGTGGCCCAGGGCGCGCTTGAGGGCGGCCTTCGCGGGGCCGTGGTGGAGGTGGACGTGCACCGCCTCGTGGGCGAGGGCGGCCGCCCGCACTGAGCCGGGCGGGTACCAGTCGCGCCAGCCGCGGGCGTCGACGACCCGTTCGGCGAGGTCGATGGTGTCCGTGTACAGCTCGACGGTGGGCGGTCTGGAGGTGTACCGGGCCAGCAGCCCGAGTTCCAGGCCGCCGTCGCGCTCCACGATCCGCGCCCGGCACGCGACGGGTGCGAGGGCGGAGCCGAACGCGTCGGCCGCCCGCGCCCACCGGCGCAGCAGCTCCGGGTCGCGGTGCTCGTGGGTCGGGGTGGCGGCCAGCAGCCGCACCGCCCACCCGATGTCGTCGGTGGCGGCGAGGTCCGCCCGCGCGGGGGCGTCCTTGACGGTCATTCGCGCACCTCCAGTACGGCGACCACCGGTTCGTCGGCGGCGCGGGAGCGCAGTTCACTGCGGGCGAGGGCGAGCAGCGGCTGCGGGTCCAGGACGCCGGAGAGGTCGGCGATGCGGGAGCCGAGCAGCAGCCGTACGGCGGGGGCGCGGACGCCTCCGTCGCCGTAGGAGGTGTGCTCGGCGACCAGCTTGGCCAGCACCTCTGGGGCGGCGGCGACGGTGGTCGCCTCGACCCGGGCGTCCGGCGCGTGGTGGCGGACCACCCCGTCGGCGTCGACGACCCGCACCGGGTGGCGGACGGGCCGGAAGCGTCGGCGGACCGCGGTGCCGTACACGGTGTGGGCCGGGGTGCCCGCGAAGACGTGCACCTTCGACGGGTCGGTCTTGAGGCTGGTGGCGGCCAGTCGCAGGCGTTCGGCGTCGTCGGCGCGGTGGGCCCGGTCCTGGGTGCGCAGTTCGGTGGCGCCGGTGGCGATGGCGCGTACGACGTTGGTCTGCGGGTCGACGGTGACCTCGACCTCGACGCCGTCGGCGGCGGCGCCCTGTTCGACCACGGCGCGCTCGGCCTCGGCGCGGACGGCGAGGATCTGCTCCTGGGTGGCGCCCGGCACGATCCGCTCGACCTGTTCGCGGACCAGGGCGAGGGCGACGCCGATCGGGCTGATGACCTCGTTGTGCTGTGCGATGCGGCCGGTGATGCCGGTGCGGGCGGCCAGGTGCGGGGTGACGGAGGCGGCGCCGCCGCCTCCGCCGACCAGGACGGCGGTGTCGGTGTCCAGCCGGTACTCGCGTACGAGGTCGTCCACGACGGACTTCACCTGGTCGGTGCCGGCGTCCAGGAGCCGGGCGGCGGCGGTGTCCACGTCGGTGCCGAGGGCGGCGGCGAGCGGGGCCAGCGCGGCGCGGGCGGTGCCGGGGTCGGCGTGGGCGAAGTCGCCCTCGGGGACCCGGCCGAGCGCGTTGGCGGCGCAGGTCATGGTGAGGGCGAACCGGCCGCCGGCCGCGTCCAGGACGGCGTAGTCGGCGGGGTCGCCGGGCAGCGGGCTGATGGTGGTCAGCCTGGCGTCCCGCAGGTCGGCCGGGTCGGCGTAACAGGCGTACGGCAGCCCGGCGATGTGCGCGCTGCGCGGTCCGGTGCCGGTGACCCGGCCGCCGGAGACGCGGACCATGGAGCCGCCGCCGACGCCGACGGTGCGGACGTCCAGGGCGTTGAGGTAGGAGGTCTGCCCGAGCAGCACGGCGTGCCGCACCGCGACCTTGCCGCGCTTGACGACGCTGATGTCGGTGGAGGTGCCGCCGGTCTCCAGGAACACGCCCTCGCTGACGCGTTCCTGCATCAGCGCGCCGGCGACACCGGCGGCCGGACCGGACAGCACGGTCAGCAGGGGCCTGCGGCGCATCTCGTCCAGGGACATCACTCCCCCGTCGCAGCGCATCACCATCAGCGGCGCGGTGACGCCCGCCTTGGTGATGGAGGCGTCGACGAGGTCGGCGGTAGCCAGCATGCGCGGCAGGATCGCCGCGTTGACGACGGCGGTGCGGGTGCGTTTGCGCAGCCCGTACAGGGAGGTGATCTCGTGCGCGGCGGTGGTCGGCAGGCCGGTGGTGCGGGCCGCCTCGGCGACCGCCTCCTCGCCCTCGGGCCGGTCGACGCCGAAGGGCTCGCTGGCGACCAGGGCCTGGGCGCCCGCCTCCGTGAGCTGTTCGACGGCGGCCCGTACGGCGGGGGCGTCCTCGGGGTCGGGCACATGGGCGTAGTGCAGCGGGAGCCGTTTGCCGGGGGTGAGTTCGAGCTTGGCGAGGGTGGCGAGCCTGCGGGTGAAGTACGTCCCGGCACCGGTGCCGATGCCGAGCAGGCCGACGGTGGCGACGTCGCCCTCCAGCAGGGCGTTGGTAGCCTGGGTCGTGCCGTGTGCCAGGAAGGCCACGTCGGCGGGTGCGTGTCCGGTCTGCGTCAGCAGCCGGTCCAGCGCCTCGACGATGCCGTGCGCGACACCGTCCTCGTGATGGTGGCTCGTGGGGACCTTCACCTGGCCCACGAGCCGGAGCGTCGTGGCGTCGACCGCCACGGCGTCGGTGAAGGTTCCGCCCACGTCGATGCCGACGCGGATGCGGTGGGTGGTCATGTCCGGGCACCTCCTTGTGCTGGGTCGGTCCACGCGCGGGCGGTCACCGGGCGGGGCAGGTGGTGCTGCCCCGCCCGAACTCCCGTCCCGAGCGGGGTCGTTCAGTAGCCCCTGACGTCGGGCCAGTGACGCTGTACGCCGTCGCGGTCGAGCACCTTGGCGAACTCCTCGAACCTCTTGTCCTCGGACTGCACCTGGTGCGGCTCGACGTCCTCGGCGAGGCAGTGGGCGGCGAGGGCTCCGGCGACCTCGCCGACGTTCCACTCCACCGGGTGCAGGCGGTAGCAGCCGTTGGTGATGTGGGTGGTGCCGAGGTTCTTGCCGGCCGGCAGCAGGTTGCGCACCCGGCGCGGCACGAGCGCGCCGAGCGGGATCTCGAAGGGCACGGAGCCGATGTCGACGTAGCCGTCGCCGCCGGTGGAGGGGTGCAGGTCGATGCGGTAGTTGCCGACGCCCACGGAGTCGCGGTGGCGGGTGCGGCCGTAGGGGCCGAGCAGGTCGATGGAGACGTCGTGCTCGGTGACGGTGGTGACGGCCTTGATCCGGCGGGACTCGCGGACATAGGCCGCCTTGGCGAGGCCGTCGGGGGTGCCGGTCACATCGGGGCGCGGGCGCAGGCCGGGGAAGCCGGTGCCACCGTCGGTGCGGGGCGCCTCGGTCTGCAGCCAGTACAGCACCGACAGGGACAACTGCCGTGCCTCGCGGAGGGCTTCGGCCTCCTGGCCGATGTAGGGCTTCAGCCAGTAGTCGTTGAGCGGCCAGTTGACGAGGGTGATGTCGGAGTCGAAGGCGCCGTCGGTGTGCAGCTTGCGGGCGAGGATGCGGCGGAAGCCCCACAGCTCCTTGTCGCCCGCGTCCGCGCTCTGGTCGGCGCTGACGGCCAGCGGGTCGAGGTCCGGGTTGGGTTCGAAGGTGCGCGGCACCGGTTCCAGGGTGCGCGGGTCGGGTGCCTCGAAGCCGAGCAGCGGTCCCGGCCAGAAGTCGGGCTTGTAGTCGCGCCAGAAGTCGTAGTCGGCGGGACGGTCGATGGTGTGGTCCTCGCCCTCGTGGTGGGAGAGGGCGAAGCAGACGGTGATGCCCTGCTGGTTGCCCGGCTGGGCCTGATCGGGGGCGTGCGGTTCGTCGAACTCGGCCCGGGACTCGGCGCCGTTGACGTGCTCGACGCCGGCGAGGTGGAGCAGTTCGCCGGTCTCGGTGGCGTCCAGCACGTAGCGGGCGGGGACGGTGCGGCGGGAGCCGTCGCGGAGGTCCTCCAGGGTGACGGCGCGCACGACATCGTTGTCGGCCTCGGCGGCCACCGGCCGGTGCTCGGTGAGGACGGTGAGCCGTCCGGCGGCCCGGTGCGGGGCGAGCATGCCCTCCAGGACGGCGAGGGCGACGCGCGGCTCGTGGCAGAGCTTGCTGACCCGGCCCGCGCCCGGGTTGAGGTCGGTGAGGGCGGCGGCCTCGGCACGCAGGGGGTACCACTGGCGGTAGTACTGGCGGATGCCCTCGCGCAGGCGCCGGTAGGCGGCGGTGGTGCCGAACTGTTCGACCCACGGGTGCTCGTCGGGCGGCACGGCCTGGCTGGTGAGCTGGCCGCCGATCCAGTCCGTCTCCTCGGTCAGGACGACGCTGCGGCCGGCCCGGCAGGCGGCGAGCGCCGCGGCGACGCCGCCGAGGCCGCCGCCGACGACGAGGATGTCGGGTTCCGGTATCACGCTGCTGCTCCTTAGGTGGTGCGGTCGGTGCTGTGGGGTGCGGTGGGTTCAGGGGGCGGGCGGTGGGCCCGCGGTGGCGCCCGGCCGGAAGGCGCAGGCCACGAGGGTGCCCTCGGCGGGCCGTCCGGCGATGCGGGCGGCGAGCAGCCGTACGGCCTCGGCGCCCAACGCGGGGCGCGGGATGTCGAAGCCCATCGGCGCCGGTTCGTCCGCGAGGTCGGCGGGCGGGCTGCCGAGCAGCGCGAGCGACACCTGGCCGGGGCAGTCCAGGCCCGCGGCGTCGACGGCGGCGCGCAGGGCCCGCCAGGCGGCCCCGGTGTCGGTCTCCTCGGCGACGAAGGCGGTGACACCCTCGGCCACCCAGGCGCGGACCCGGTCGGCGGTGAGGTCGCCGCCCGGGTCGCCAGTACGGAAGACGGCGCCGGGACCGGCGGGCAGGCCGCTGCCCACGAGCCCGTCGAGGAAGCCGCGTTCACGGTCGGTGGAGGCGGGGGCGTCGTCGTCCTCGCGGACGAGCAGGACGCGCCGGTGACCGAGTCCGGCGAGCGCGGTGACGACCTCGCGGCTCGCGCTGACGTAGTCGGCGCCCACCCAGGCGAGACCCTCGGGCTCGTCGCGCCGGCCGACGTGGACGACGGGGAAGTCGTCGGCGACCAGTCGGCGCAGCTCGTCCGCGGGGGCGTGGCGGCCCAGGAAGAGGCAGCCGTCCGCCAGCCGCACCCGGTTGAGCGCGCCCGCGCCCCCGGCGCCCGCTCCCCCGGTGCTCGACCCGGTAAACAGCACCAGGTCGTAGCCCTGCGCCGCGGCCTCCTGCTCCACGCCGACGAGGAAGGGGTAGTACGAGTGCCGGACGTCGGTCGGGAAGGTCGCGGTGAAGCTGAAGACGCCGAGCAGGTTGTTGCGGGCGGCGGCGAGCCGGCTGGCGGCCGGGTCGGGGACGTAGCCGAGGCTGTGGGCGGCGTCCAGGACCTTGGCGCGGGTCTCCGCCGAGATCGGCCGGCCCGTCGCGATGTCGCGTCCGGACAGCACCAGGGACACCGTCGCCTGCGAGACACCGGCGAGCCTGGCGACCTCCGCCTGCCTCGGCCGGGCCCGCCGCCCGGCCGGCGCAGGGGTCCGCCCCGGCCTCGCCCGCCCTGCGGCTTCCTTCGCCACCACTGCTCCCCTCCGTCGCGTTAATGCGCATTACCTAATGCGCATTAACAAGCAATGTGAGGGACCGCGGCCGTCGGGTCAAGGGGTTGCGCCGAGAAAAGTGCCGGGTGGCGGCGGGAGAGCCTCCCGCCGCCACCCGGCGGGTCGGATCAGATGCCGAACGGTGCCGCGTACCGGACGGTGCCGGCCGGCAGCGGGTGGGCGGCGTCCAGGGTGAGGGCCATCAGGGCCTCGTCCGGGACGTCGATGGTCAGCCCGATGCCGTGGGCGGAGGCCCGGGTGAAGCCGAAGCGGGGGTAGTACTCCGGGTGCCCGAGGACGACGACGTGGTGCTCGCCGAGCCGTTCGGCCGCTTCGAGCGCGGCCCGGACGGCCGCCGTACCGGCACCGCTGTTCTGGTGCGCGGGACGGACGGCGACGGGTGCCAGGCACAGCGCGGGGCTGTCCCCGATGTGGCAGCGGGTCAGCAGCGCGTGGCCGACCGGGCGGTCGGTGTCGTCCACCGCGACGAGGGACAGACCCTCGATCCACGCCCCGGCGTCGGCGCGCAGCGCGTCGACGAGGGCGGCCTCTTCCGGGGTGGGGAAGGCGGCGCGGACGATGTCGCGGATGAGGGGGACGTCGGCGCCGGTCTCGGCGCGGGTGTTCCACGAAGGTCGGGAAGAAGACATGACGAGACGGAGATCCGTTTCTGGAGTGCGTTCGAGGGATGCGGGGTCAGGCCGCCGCTCGGGACGCGTGGGAGACCGCGAGGGACATCCGGGCGTCACGCAGGACGGCGTCGAGCACGGTCATCAACCTCACCTCCCTGTCCTCCCGCTCCCCATGGAGCCCGATCGAACGCGAACGCGGCCACTATACCCGTGTCGCCCGTGCGAAGGTGTGCGTCGGACGAAGTCATCGCGGTTCCGCACAGCCCGTGACCAATCCGCGGGCCGCGTGGCCTCGGATTACGCGGGGACATCCCCGCCCGTCGCGTTCTTTTGGAGCAACCGTCGTGAAGGAAGCCGTACACATCGGCAGAAACCCATCGGCCCAGCCCGATCTGCAACAGCTCATCCGTGAGGTGGCCCTGGGCGACCAGGACTCCTTCGCCGCCGTGTACGACGCGGTGGCGGGGTCCGTGCTCGGGGTCGTCCGGGCGGTCCTGCGCGACCGGGCGCAGTCGGAGGAGGTCGCCCAGGAGGTGCTGGTGGAGGTGTGGCGCACGGCGCCCCGTTACCGGCCCGAGCGCGGCACGGTGGTCAACTGGATCCTGACCCTGGCCCACCGGCGGGCCGTGGACCGAGTGCGGTCGGTGGAGGCCGCCGCGGCCCGCGACCACAGGGCCGCACTGCTCGACCGGACGCCCGAGTACGACGAGGTGACCGAGCAGGTGGAGACCCGGCTGGAGCGGGAGCAGGTGCGGCGCTGTCTGCGCACCCTGACCGAGATCCAGCGCCAGTCCGTCACCCTCGCCTACTACCGCGGCCTGACCTACCGGCAGGTGGCCGAGGCCCTGGCGGTGCCGCTGGGCACGGTCAAGACGCGGCTGCGCGACGGTCTCATCCGGCTCCGCGACTGCCTGGGGGTGAGCGCGTGATGCGCACCGAGGACCTGCACAGCCTGACCGGCGCCTACGCCCTGCACGCGCTGCCCGACGACGAGCGGGACGCCTTCGAACGCCATCTGGCGCACTGCACCGCCTGCGAGCAGGAGACCCGGGAGTTCGCCGCCGCGACGGCCCGGCTGGGACTGGCCGCGACCGTCGTCCCCGCTCCCGCGCTCAGGGACCGGGTGCTGCACCGCGTCACCACCGTGCGCCAGGTGCCGCCGGGCGGCGGCACGGCGGTGAAGGCGCGCCGCGCGGTGCCCCGGTGGCGCGGACTCGCCCGGTGGGCGCTGGCCGCCTGCGTGGCCGCCGCGGTGGGGCTCGGCGGCACGGCCGTGTGGCAGTACGAGCGTGCCCAGGATGCCGGGGAGCGAGCCGCGCGGGCCGAGCGACGGGCCGAGACGCTGGCCGGAGTGCTGGCCGCGCCGGACGCCGAGTCCCGTACGGCGCGACTGGCCGACGGGGCGAGCGGGACGCTGGTCGTGTCGGAGAGGCAGGGCCGGGCGGTGTTCCTGGCCTCGGGCATGGCCGAGCCGCCGAGCGGCAAGGTGTACCAGCTCTGGTTCGACGACCACGGCACGATGCGCCCGGCGGGCCTCATGGATCCGGGCAGCACCAGTCAGGCGGTGCTGATGGAGGGTGCCGTCGACGGTGCGGCGGGCGTGGGCATCACGGTCGAGCCGGCCGGCGGGTCGAAGCAGCCGACCTCCGACCCGATCGCGCTGCTGAGCATGCCGGCGTGACGGGGGTGGGGACCGCAGCCCCCACCCCCGTCACGGGTCGGCTCCTAAGCGGAACCGGACCGGCGCGGCGGAGCCGGGAAGAAGCCGCTGGTGCGCGCGGCGTACTCGGCCCATCCCGGCCGGTCGGCCATGTGCCGCTCGAGCAACCGCTTCCCGCTGCCGCCGATCAGCAGGTACGTCATCACCAGCGGAGAGACGACGGACACCGCGGCGGCAGCGAGGCCCGCGTCGCAGGCGACCAGGAACAGGCCCCACCAGACGCAGAAGTCACCGAAGTAGTTGGGGTGCCGGGTCCAGCTCCACAGGCCGCGGTCCATGATGCGCCCCCGGTTGCCCGGGTCGGCCTTGAACCGGGCCAGCTGGGCGTCCCCCACGGCCTCGAAGGCCAGCCCCACGGCCCACACGACCGCTCCGGCCCAGGCCAGGACCGACAGCGGCCCCGGCCCGTATGCGGCGGCCTGCACCGGCAGCGACACCAGCCATACCAGGGCGCCCTGGAGCAGGTAGACCATGCGCAGGGCGTACAAGTTCCGGTTGCCCGGGGCCTTGGCGAGCATCGCGTCGTAGCGCGGGTCCTCGCCGTGCCCCCGGCCGCGCCGCGCGATGTGCGCGGCCAGCCGCAGGCCCCACACGACGGTGAGGACCTCCACCAGTGTCTGGCGGCCCGCGTCGCCCTCCCCGGCCGCCGCCGCGACCACGCAGGTCACGACGGTGACGGCGGCGAAGCCGATTCCCCAGGCCACGTCCACCACCCGGTGCATGCCCTTGCGTACGGCGACGGCGAAGGTGGCCAGCATGACGACGAGCGCGGCCGCCGCGGCCCAGCCGAGACCGATGGCGAACGCGCCCCACGGGAAGCCGCTCACGGGCGCTCCAGCCCCTCGTACCACTCCCCCGGCGTGGCGGGCATGCCGCTGACGCCCTCGGCGGTGGGCCGGACGCTCAGGATCTGGTCGACGCCCATCCGCCGCTGCTCGAAGGCGAGCGCGCCGCCCACCAGGTAGAGCCGCCACACCCGCGCGGTCTCCTCGCCGACCAGCGCGACGAACTCGTCCCAGCGGTCCTCGAGGGTGTGCTCCCACGCGGCGACCGTGCGGACGTAGTGCTCGCGCAGGGACTCGACGTGGCGCACTTCGAGACCGGCGTCCTCCAGGAGCTGGACCGTCTCGCCGAGGGGGCGCATGTGCATGTCGGGGGCGATGTACGCCTCGATGAAGGCGCCGCCGCCGGGCGCGTTGCGTCCCCGGGACATCTGCTGGACCAGGACGCGTCCCTCGGGGCGGACCCTGCGGTGCAGCGCGGCGGCGAAGGCGGGGTACTCGGCGTCCCCGACGTGCTCGCCCATCTCGATGGTGGAGACGGCGTCGTAGCCCCCTCCGGTGATGTCGCGGTAGTCCTGGCAGACGACCTCCACCCGGTCCTCCAGGCCGCGCTCCCGTACCTGTTCGCGGACGTGTGCCGCCTGCTCCTCGGCGAGGGTGACGGCGGTGACCTGCGCCTTGTGCTGTTCGGCTGCGTAGAGGGTGAGCGAGCCCCAGCCGCAGCCGATGTCGAGCAGGCGTGAGCCGGCCGTGAGGCCCAGCTTGCGGCAGATCAGCTCCAGTTTGGCGCGCTGGGCGTCGGCGGCGTCCGCGTCGGTGGACCCGTCCGTCCACACCCCGCACGAGTAGGCCATGGTCTCGTCGAGGAGGAGGCGGTAGAAGTCGTTGGAGAGGTCGTAGTGGTGGCTGATGGCGGCGCGGTCGCGGGACTTGGTGTGCAGGCCGCCGCGCAGCCGGGCCTGGGAGGCGGGCGTCGCGGGGCGCGGGCCGACGGCGCCGAGACGGACGGCGGTGCCCGCCGCGCGGGCCCGGTCGGCGAGGGAGAGGCGGGGCGGGTGCAGCAGGCGCTCGCGGGTGGCCGCCCACATCCGGCGCAGGCCGTCGGCCAGGTCACCGTCGACGTCCAGTTCACCGGTGACGTAGGCCTGGGCCAGGCCCAGTTCGCCGGGCTGCCACAGCAGGCGGCGCAGGGCGCGCCGGGAGCGGACGACGACCGCGGGGCCGTCGGCGGGGCCGGTCTCGGAGCCGTCCCAGGCGCGCAGCCGGACGGGAAGGGGGCCGCCGAGCGCGTCCTCGACGAGCGCGGCGAGCCGGTGCGCGGCGCCGGGCCTGGTGGTGCGGACGGTACTCATCGGGCGGGGTGCTCCTTGGTGAACAGGTACTGCTGGACGTCGAGGTAGGCGGCGCGGAAGCCGGCCTCGGAGTAGGCGAGGTAGAAGGTCCACAGCCGCCGGAAGGTCGCGTCGAAGCCGAGGGCGTCCACCTCGTCGGCGCGCTCGGTGAACCGCTCCCGCCACAGCCGCAGCGTCTCGGCGTAGTGCGCGCCGAAGCCGTCGCGGCGGGCGACGCGCAGGCCGGTGTGGTCGCGGACCGTCCCCTCCATCGCGTCGGTGGAGGGGATCAGGCCGCCGGGGAAGACGTACTTCTGGATCCAGGTGTGGGTGTGGCGGGCGGCGAGCATGCGGTCGTGCGGCATGGTGATGGCCTGGAGGGCGGCCCGGCCGCCGGGGGCGAGGCGCTCGTCGAGGGTGCGGAAGTAGACCGGCCAGAACTCGGCGCCGACGGCCTCGATCATCTCGACGCTGACGATCGCGTCGTAGGTGCCCTTCTCCTCACGGTAGTCGCGCAGTTCGACCCGGATCCGGTCGGCGAGCCCCGCCTCGCGGGCGCGTTCGAGGGCGCGGTCGCGCTGTTCGCGGGAGAGGGTGAGGGAGGTGACGTCGGCGCCGCGCGCGGCGGCGCGCAGGGCGAGTTCGCCCCAGCCGGTGCCGATCTCCAGGAGCCGGGTGCCGTCCCGGACCTCGGCGAGGTCGAGCAGCCGGTCGATCTTGCGCTGCTGCGCGGCGACGAGGGACTCACGGCGGGCCGGGAAGCCGAGGAAGACGGCGGAGGAGTAGCTGAGGGTGTCGTCCAGGAAGAGGGCGAACAGGTCGTTGGACAGGTCGTAGTGGCTGCTGATGTTGTCCCGCGCGCCCTGAGGCGTGTTGCGCCGGGCGGCGGGCTGCCGCTGGTGCCACAGGCCGCGCAGCCGCTGGAGCGGGGCGGGGATCAGGTCGGCGGCGTGGGCGGCGAGCACGGTGAGGGCGCCGACCAGGTCCGGGGCGTCCCACTCGCCGGCCATGTAGGACTCGCCGAAGCCGATCAGGCCCTGGGCGCCGATCCGCCCGTGGAAGGCGTCGGGGTCGTGGACCTCCACCAGCGGACCGCCGAGCCCGACGGTCTCACCGTCGGCGAACCTGACCCGCAGCGGCAGCCGGTGCAGGGCGCGGCGTACGACGGCTGCGGCGGTGGCGCGGCGGAGCCCGGAGGTCCGGGGCGGGGCGGCGACGTCGGGCCAGCGGTGTGGGTCGACCGGGGCGCCGCGGCCTCCCGTGACCTGGGGCTCGGCGGCGGGACGTGGATGGGTTGCGGTCATGATGCCTTCTCCGTGGTGCGGTGACTCGGGCGCGGCCGGACGGGCAGGCCGCGCAGGTAGAGGCGGATTCCGTGCCTGCGGATACCGGCCGACACCGCGAGGGTCGACCAGGGGTGCCGCAGCGCCAGCCGCAGGAGGGCGGCCGGGGTCGCCTCGCGCCGGGTGCCTCGTACGGTCGCGGTGAACGGCCGGGTGCCGGGCCGGTCCAGGCGTACGGTCAGGTCGAGGCGGTCCGCGGGCAGCGGGAGGCGCATGTGGTAAGCGCCGTCGACCGGGTTGAACGGCGAGACGTAGAACTCCTTGTCGACGTGCGCGACACCCGCCTCGTCGGGGTCGAGCAGGTAGGCGTGGCGTTCGCCGTAGGTGTTGTGGACCTCGGCGACCACGCAGCGCGGGGTGCCGTCGGGGCCGTGGCACCAGTACAGGGTCAGCGGGTTGAAGACGTACCCGAGGACACGGGCGTGCGTGAGCACGAGCACCCTGCCGCCCTCCAGGTCGACGCCGCGGGTGGCGAGGAAGCGCTCCAGGCCCTCGCGCAGTGAGGGGGCGTCCCCGGCGAAGTGGTCGCGGGCCCGGAAGCCGGCCAGCGGGCGCAGCGGGCGCGGGAGTTGGGGCAGGTGGTCGAGGTCGATGAGCCACATGTAGGTGCGGTGGCGCAGCGTGTACCGGATCGGGTCGAGGCGTATGTGCCTGATCTCGCACGGGTAGAGGCCGGGTCGTGCCGTGGGGGCGGGGATCACCAGGTGACTCCGAGGGCCGCGGCGGCCGCCACCCCCGAACGGCAGCCGTCCTCGTGGAACCCCCAGCCGTGGTAGGCGCCGGCGTAGGCCGTGACCGGGGTGCGTAGTTCGGGCAGGCGGCGCTGGGCGGCCACCGACTCGGGGGTGTAGACGGGGTGTTCGTAGGTCATGCGGGCCAGTACCCGGGCGGGGTCGACGCGGTCCTCGCCGCCGAGCGTGACGACGTAGGTGTCGGCGGCGTCGAGGCGCTGCAGCCGGTTCATGTCGTAGCTGACCCGCACCCGGTCGGCGCCCGCGTCACACGCCGGCATGAGGTAGTTCCAGGAGGAACGCGCTCCGCGCGAGCGGGGCAGCAGGGCCGTGTCGGTGTGCAGGAGGGTGGCGTTGCGGGAGTACCGGAAGGCGCCGAGGACCTCCTTCTCGTCGGGCGTGGGGTCGGCCAGCAACTCCAGTGCCTGGTCCGGGTGGACGGCGACCACGAGGTGGTCGTAGGTGTCGGTGGTGCCGTCGGCGGCGGTGACGTCGACGCCGTCCGCGTGCCGGGTCACCGTGCGGACCGGGGTGGCGGTGCGCACGTCGGGCAGCCGCTCCGCGATCCGGTCGACGTAGGAGCGGGATCCGCCGGTGACCGTGCGCCACACCGGGGAGCCGCCGACGGCGAGCATGCCGTGGTGGTGCAGGAAGCGGAACAGGTAGGCGGCCGGGTAGCGGAGGGCGGTGGCGGCGTCGCAGGACCAGACGGCGGAGACGACGGGCGTCATGAAGTGGGCGCGGAAGTACGGCGAGAAGCCCTCGCGGTCCAGGAAGCCACCGAGTGTCAGGGCCCGGTCGGCGTCCTCGGTGAGCAACCTGCGGGCGGCCCGGTGGAACCGCGGCACCTGGGCGAGCATGCGCAGGTAGGGACCGTGCAGGGCGTTGCGCGGGCGGGCGAGCAGTCCGGCGGGGCCGCGGGCACCGGCGTACTCCAGGCCGCAACCCTCGCACCGTACCGACATGCTCATCTCCGACTCCTGGGTGGCGACCCCGAGTTCGTCGAAGAGGCGCAACAGGTTCGGGTAGGTGCGGCGGTTGTGCACGATGAAGCCCGAATCGACCCGGTGGACACGGCCGTCGGTCGCCGTCAGGTCGTGGGTGTGGGCGTGCCCGCCGAGGCGGTCGTCGGCCTCGTAGAGGGTGACGCGGTGTTCGCGGCCGAGTACGTACGCGGCGGTCAGTCCCGCCACTCCACTGCCGACGACGGCCGTGCGGCGCGCCCTCTCCCCTGACGCTCGCGGCATTGCGCTGTACCTCCACCCCACTGTGATCGACACTTGCGTGGGTAATCCGGAGCCGAGGGGCGGGCGGATTGGAGGGCGCCGCGGACGGCTTCGGCGACCACCAGTCCGGGGGCGACACGGCAACGGATCACAGGTTGCGGGGAGATGAAGGAAGCGGAAGGGAAGGGGCCGGCATGGGCTCGGAGGACGATCCGTCGAGGGCACGGGCACTGCGGGTGCGGCGCCGTCCGCCCCGGACGCGCGCGGCCGTGCTGGTGCTGCACGGCGGCCGGTCGGAGAGCCGCAGCGCGGCTCGCCCCTGGCAGCTCGCGGCATTGCGGATGCACCCGTTCCTGCGGGCGCTGGAGGCGGCCACCGGCCGCGACGACGTGCTCCTCGGCCAGGTCCGCTACCGCCACCGCGGCTGGAACGGCGCCGCCGAGGACCCCCTGCGGGACGCCCGGCGGGCCCTCGACGAGTTGCACGGCCTCGTCGGTGACGTACCGGTGGTGCTGCTCGGCCACTCCATGGGCGGCCGGGCGGCCCTGCGCGCGGCGGACGCCGCCGGGGTACGCGGTGCGGTGGCGCTGGCGCCCTGGTGCCCGCCGGGTGAGCCCGTCGGCCGGCTCCGGGACCGGGCCCTTCTCGTGCTGCACGGCAGCCGGGACCGCGTCACCGATCCCGGCGAGTCGGCCGCGTACGTCTCCCGTGCCCGTGCTGCGGGGGCCCGGGCGGGCATGCTGCTGCTGGAGAACGGCGACCACGCCATGCTCCGCCACCACGCCCGCTGGCACCGCACCGCGACCGCGGCGGTGGCCCACCTGCTCGCACCGGAAGCGGCGCCCTGCGAGCTGTTCGCCCGGGCCTTCGCGGCGGACGGGCCAACGGTGCTGCGCCCGGCGCCGCCCGCCCCGTCGGACGCGGCACGCGGGCCGGTGCGGGAGCCCGGCTGTTAGGCTGGTGGAGACGTTGATCGTGCAGCGAGGGAGTCGCGGACATGGTGGGTGACGACGACATCTCCGGGTGAGACCCGGTTCAGGTAGGCCGCAGCGGGCGTTTTCGAGCGCCGTCGCAGTGGCCGCTTCGTCGTTCCCTTTTCCCCGTGTTCCCTCCCGGGCAGAGGTCTCTTTCCTGCCCCTCACCGCCACGAGGTCGTCTCCATGTCCGACGCCGTCCTGCGCTGCTCCCACCTGTCCTTCTCCTGGCCCGACGACACCCCCGTCTTCCAGGACCTGTCGTTCACCGTGGGGGTGGGCCGTACCGGCCTGGTGGCTCCCAACGGTGCCGGGAAGTCCACCCTGCTCAAGCTGATCGCCGGTGAGCTGCGGCCCACCGGCGGGTCCGTCACGGTCTCCGGCGTCCTCGGCCACCTGCCGCAGACCCTCCCCCTGACGGGCGGCCTCACCGTGGCCGAGGTCCTCGGTGTCGACGCCGTGATCCGGGCCATCGACGCCGTGGAGTCCGGTGACGTGGCCGAGGAGCACTTCGCCACCATCGGTGACGACTGGGACATCGAGGAGCGCACCCGCGCCCAGCTCGACCGCCTGGGCCTGGGCAACCTCGCCCTGGACCGACGGCTGAGCACGCTCAGCGGAGGTCAGATCGTCTCCCTCGGGCTCGCCGCGCAACTGCTGAAGCGACCCGACGTGCTCCTCCTCGACGAGCCCACCAACAACCTGGACGTGGCGGCCCGCGACCGGCTCCAGGACGTGCTGATGGACTACAACGGATGTCTGCTGCTGGTCAGCCACGACCGGGAACTGCTCGACCGCATGGAGCGCATCGCCGAACTCGACGGCGGCGAACTGCGCTTCTACGGCGGCAACTTCACCGCCTACGAGGAAGCCGTCCGGGCCGAGCAGGAGGTCGCCGAGAAGAACGTCCGCAACGCCGAGCAGGAGCTGAAGCGGGAGAAGCGGGAGCTGCAGCAGGCCCGCGAGCGGGCCGACCGCCGGGCGAGCAACGCGGCCCGCAACCTCAAGAACGCCGGGCTGCCCCGGATCTTCGCGGGCAACATGAAGCGCGGGGCGCAGGAGTCCGCGGGGCGGGCGGGTCAGACCCACGCCAACCGGGTCGGTGAGGCGAAGGCACGGCTGGACGAGGCGGAGCGGTCGCTGCGCGAGGAGCAGCGCATCACGCTGGACCTGCCGGAGACCCGGGTGCCCGCCGGACGCACCCTCTTCCTCGGTGAGCGGCTGCGGATCCGGCTCGGCGACCGGGACGTCTTCGGGGCCCGGGGCATCGACCTGACGGTCCGCGGCCCCGAGCGGATCGCCCTGACCGGGGCCAACGGCACGGGCAAGAGCACGCTGCTGCGCCTGGTCGACGGCGACCTGACGCCGGAGGACGGCGACATCAGGCGCGCCGACGGGCGGGTCGCCTACCTCTCCCAGCGGCTGGACCTGCTGGACGACGAGCGCACCGTCGCCGAGAACTTCGCCGTCTGGGCCCCGCACCGGCCGGAGGCCGAGCGGATGAACCTCCTGGCCCGCTTCCTCTTCCGGGGCGCCCGCGCCCACCTGCCCGTCGGCCTGCTCTCCGGCGGCGAGCGGCTGCGGGCCACGCTGGCCTGCGTGCTGTGCGCGGAACCTGCCCCGCATCTGCTGCTCCTGGACGAGCCGACGAACAACCTCGACCTGGTGGGCGTCGGCCAGCTGGAGAGCGCCCTGCACTCCTACCGGGGAGCGTTCGTGGTCGTCAGCCACGACCGGCGGTTCCTGCGCGAGATCGGCGTCGAGCGCTGGCTGCACCTGGCCGACGGCGAGCTGACGGAGACGGGGGCGCCCGAGGAGTAGGCCCCCGAGGAGTGGGCCGCGGACGGGGCGCGCCCGGCGGGTGCCGCGGTGTCCGTTTGCGGTCCGCGGGTGTCGGGCGGCAGGCTGCCGGTGTGGCCACTTTGCTGATCGTCCATCACACGCCGTCGCCGAACTGCCGGGCGATGCTGGAATCCGTCGTCTCCGGGGCGACCGCACCCGAGATCGAAGGGGTGCGGGTCGTCCGGCGGGCGGCACTGGCGGCCACGGCCGTCGACGTGCTGGAGGCCGACGGGTACCTGCTGGGCACCCCGGCCAATCTGGGGTACATGTCCGGTGCGCTCAAGCACTTCTTCGACCAGGTCTACTACCCGTGCCTGGACGAGACGCGCGGCCGCCCCTTCGGTTACTACGTGCACGGGGGCAACGACACCACGGGCGCGGTGCGCGGCATCGAGGCGGTCACGACCGGGCTCGGCTGGCAGCGTGCGGCGCCCGCGGTGAACGTGACCGGTGAACCCGGCAAGGCCGACCTGGAGGCCTGCTGGGAGCTGGGGGCGACGCTCGCCGCCGGTCTGATGGACGACTGAGCACGCACCGGCGGCCGCTCGGGCGGGCGGGCTCCTAGCCCGGCAGTGTGCCCAGGAAGCGCACGTGCGGGCGGCCGGCCGGACCGGCGGAGGTGATCTCGGCGTCGACCCGGTAGACCTTCGCGACCAGGTCGGTCGTCAGGACCTCCGCCGGTTCGCCGCGGGCCACGACCCGTCCCTCCGCGAGGACGACGAGGTGGTCGCAGTACATCGCGGCGAGATTGAGGTCGTGCAGGGCGACCACGCTGGTGACGGGCAGGGCGGCGACGAGGGACAGCACGTCCAGCTGGTGCTGGATGTCGAGGTGGTTGGTCGGCTCGTCGAGCAGGAGTTCGCGCGGCTCCTGGGCGAGGGCGCGGGCGATCTGCACGCGCTGGCGTTCGCCGCCGGAGAGCGTGTGCCACAGCCGGTCGGCCTGGCCGGTCAGACCGGTGCGCTCCAGAGCGTCCGTGACCACCGCATCGTCGGCCGCCGACGCCGGTGTCCAGGCGCGGCGGTGCGGGATGCGGCCGAGCCGGACGACGTCCCGGACCGTCAGTTCCAGCTGGGTGTCCGTCTGCTGCTCGACCACGGCCACGCGCCGGGCGACGTCCCGGCGGCCCACCCGGTGCAGGGGGCGCCCGTCGAGGGTGACGAGGCCCGAGGCCGGGGCAAGTACACCGGCGAGCAGCCGCAGCAGGGTGGTCTTGCCGGAGCCGTTGGGGCCGAGCAGGCCCGTCATGGCACCGGTCCGCGGGCTCAGGTCGACGCCGTCCAGGACGAGCCGCCCCCCGGCGGCGCGGGAGACCCGCTCGGCGTTCAGCGTCACCGTGTCCTCCTGGTGCGGTACAGCACGAGTACGAAGGCCGGCACCCCGATCAGCGAGGTCACCACGCCGACCGGGACCTCCTGGGGTGCGAGGACGGTACGGGCGAGGGTGTCGACCCACACCAGGAACACGGCACCGGCGAGTGCGCAGACCGGCAGCAGCCGGGCGTGGCCGGGGCCGGTGAGCGATCGCACCGCGTGCGGCAGCACCAGCCCGACGAAGCCGATGGCGCCGGCCGAGGCGACCAGGGCCGCGGTGAGCAGGGCGGTGGCGCACAGCAGCACCAGCCGGGTGCGGGCCACCTGGACGCCGAGCGCGGCCGCCGCGTCCTGGCCGAAGGCGAAGGCGTCCAGCGTCCTGGCGTGTCCGAGGCACACGGCCAGGACCAGCACCAGGACGGCCGTGCCGGTCCACACGTCGCTCCAGCCCGCGCCGCCGAGCGAGCCGAGCAGCCAGAACAGCACGCCACGGGTGGTCTCCGCGTCGGCGGCGGTCATGACCACGAACGAGGTGAGCGCGGAGAACAGTTGCATCGCCGCCACGCCCGCGAGCACCACCCGGTCCGTGGTGCCGCCGAGGCTGTGGCTGAGCAGCATCACCAGCGCGAAGGAGCAGACCGCGCCGATGAACGCACCGCCGGGGACGGACAGCGCGCCGCCGCCCACGCCGAGCACGACGACCAGGACGGCGCCGGTCGAGGCGCCGGAGGAGACGCCGAGGACGAAGGGGTCGGCGAGCGGGTTGCGCAGCAGTGACTGGAGCACCGCCCCGCACACGGCGAGTCCGGCGCCGCACACCGCCGCGAGCAGGGTGCGGGGCAGGCGCAGGTCCCAGACGATGCCGTCGCGGATCGGCGAGACGCCCTCGGCGCCGGTGCCGACGCCGAGGTGGGCGGCGATCACGGACCACACGTCGGCGACGCCGATGTCCGCCGGACCGATGGTGACGGCGACGGCCACGGAGGCGCACAGGGCGACGATTCCGGCCGCCGTCCACCCGAGGGGGGCGCGACGGGACGCCCGTATGCCGGAGGCGGACGCCGGGGCCGAGGCCGCCCGGCTCGCGGACGTCACTTGGCGAGCCCGAACTCGCGCAGCGCCGCAGCCACCTGTTCGACGCCCTCGACGGTACGGATGGTGGGGTTCATGGCCTGTCCGCTGAGCAGCACGTAGCGCTTCTTCCGGACGGCGGTCATGTTCCTGGTCACGGGGTTGGACTCCAGGAACTCGATCTTCTTCGCCGCCGTCTCGGCCGTCTGTGACTTGCGGGTGAGGTCGCCGAGGACCAGGACGTCGGGGTCCCGGTCGGCGACGGTCTCCCAGCCCGCCTGCGGCCATTCCTCGTGGGTGTCGGCCATGGCGTTCTCGGCGCCGACCGCGCGGGTGATGACGCCGGGGGCGCCGCAGCAGCCCGCCAGGTAGGGCGAGGTGGAGTTGGCGAACCAGTACATCAGGGTGACACCGGCGGCGTCGATGCCGGAGGTCGCCCTGTCGACCCTGGACCGGAGGTCGGCGACGAGCTTCTCGCCGCGCTGTTCGACGTCGAAGAGTCGGGCCAGGTCACGGACTTCGCCGTAGACGGTGTCCATGGTCAAGGGCTCGGTCCGGACTCCGTCGCCGTCGCCGCTGTTGTCCTTGCCCGCGCAGTCGGAGGGGGACAGGTAGGCCGGCACGCCGAGTTCGGCGAACCGCTCGCGGGTGGCCACGCCGCCGGTGCCGAGGGTGGAGGCGAAGGAGGCGGCGACGAAGTCGGGTTCGGCGTCCAGGACCGTCTCGAAGGACGGCATGTCGTCGGCGAGCCGGGGGACTTCGGAGTTCGCCTTCTCCAGTCCCTTCATGACCGGGTCGGTCCAGGTGGCGGTGCCCGCCATGCGGTCGGCGAGGCCGAGGGAGAGCAGGATCTCCGTGGTGCCCTGGTTGAGGGAGACCGCCCGGTGCGGCGGCGCGGTGACCCGGACGTCCTGCCCGCAGTCGTGGACGGTACGGGGGTAACCCGCCGTGCCCGCCGGGGCGGCGGAGTCGTCGGTGGCCGCACCGGACCCGCAGGCGGAGGCCAGCAGGGCGCCGGTCAGGAGCAGGACGGGACCGCGCAGGGCGCGGCGGGAGAGGGTGAGCCCTCGGGGGCCTACGGGGCGTGCTGCGGGCAAGGAAGGATCCTCTGGCGTCGAGGGCTCATGCGCGAAGCCCGTCCGTACGATGCGGCCCGCGCCGCACGCGGCACGGGTGCCAGCAGGTCTTCGGACTCGGGTTCGACCGGACGGGACGCCTTCCCGGACGGCGTACGCCGCCCAGTGGCCGTGTCCCGCCCGTCCCCCTCACCGCTGCGCGTCAGTTCCGGATTCGCACCGGATTCCCTGACCCACCAGGTGGGTTCGACTGGCTTGCGCAAGCTACCACAGGGTCATCGCCCCGCCGCGGGGCGGGCCGCCGCCCGCCCCGCTCCCCCGGCCCTCGGGCCGCCACGCCCGCTCGCGCCTCAGCTCTTCGGCATGAGGACGGTGTCGATGATGTAGACATTGGCGTTGGCGGTCTTCACGTTGCCGCAGACGACCTTGGCGGAGTCGTTGACCTCGTAGGACTCGTCCGAGCCCGAGGTGGTCAGCTTCGACTTCTGCAGCGTGTCGAAGGAGCCGTTCTCCAGGTCCTTGGGCGCGAGCTTCTGGCCCACGACGTGGTAGGTCAGGACGTTGGTGAGCATCTCCTTGTCGGCCAGGACCTTGTCCAGGTCGGCCTTCGGGATCTTGGCGAAGGCGTCGTTGGTCGGCGCGAAGACGGTGATGTTCTCGGCGTTGTTGAGCGTGTCGACCAGACCGGCCTTCTTCACCGCCGACACCAGCGTGGACAGGGCCGGGTTGTTCGAGGCGGCCGTGGCCACGGGGTCCTTGGCCATGCCGTCGAACGAACCGGCGCCCTCCTTCGGCACCGTGGAGCAGGCCGGGCCGAACGGCTCGTCGGAGCCCGCCATGCCGCCGGAGGTGTCGGCCGACTGGTCGTCGGTCGCCGCGGGGGCCGAGGAAGCGGCCTGCGCGGAGTCCGAGGAGCCGTTGTCGCCGTCGTCGGAACAGGCGGCCAGGGACAGGGGCAGGACGGCGGCCGCGACGACGGCGACGGCGGAGCGGCGGATACGGGCGTTCATGGAGAATCTCCCTGAAAACGGGCAGCACGAAGGCTGCGTCGGTACCGAGTTGTGGTGCGCGTGATGCGCGAGGGTCGTACTGGATCGATGTGCTGTGCGGCGGTCCGCCGAGTACGCGCGGTGCCGTCGCGTGGCGGCCGGCCGACCCGGGTCCGGAGTCAGCCGCCGGTTCGCGCTCGGCGTGGTCTCGGTTCTTTCCTCACACGGGGAATCCGGAGCCGCCCCGGCCCCGGATTGGTTGCTCACCCGATCGAGTGAGGGAGTCTCACAGCGGCGTCGCGGCCCGGAGGATGAGGAACATCGTCACGGCGGCGTTCGCGGACGACATCGCCGAGACGGCGGTTCCGGCGGCCGCGGCCCACGCCGCCAGCCCGACCGAGGTGAAGACCGGGGGCCAGGTGCGGACCGCGGGGGCGGGCCCCAGCAGGGCAGCCACCCGGCGCGGCACCGGGCCGGGCGCGGCGAGTCCGGCGAGGGTGGCGACGGGAGTGCCGCGGGAGACCAGGGCAGCCTTGCCGATCGCGGTCGCGACCGTCCGCCGGTCGCCGACCGTCCGGGCGGCGGTCTCGTCCGCCCACCGCTCCGCCGTGTAGGACACGGCCGTCCGCAGGGGGCGCAGGAAGGGATTGGCCAGCGCGGCGAGGCGGACGGTGAGCAGGAAGCGGTGGTGCCCGGCGGCGAGGTGGGCGCGCTCATGGGCGAACAGGGCGCGCCGCTCGCCCGGTTCGAGGCAGTCGAGTAGCGCCGTGCTCACCACCACGCGGTCCCGGCGGCCACCGGGCAGCGCATAGGCGTAGGGCACGTCGTCGGGCAGTACGGCCACCCCGGTGCCGGGCAGCCCGGCCAGTGCGCGGTGCGCGCGGCGGCGCACCCTGCCGTGCCGCCACAGGGCCCGCGCCGAGGCCGCGACCACCGCGCAGAGCGCGGGGATGGCCGCCTTGCCGACGACCTCGTCGTAGGGCACCGCCGCCCGGACCTCGGGGTCCGACCAGCCGTCGGGGAGCGGGTTGCCCGGGAGCTGGGCGGTGCCGACCACCATCACCAGGGCCAGGCACACGGTGCTGCACAGCGCCATCACGGCGGCGACGGCGGTGAGCAGCCGGGTCGCGGTCCGCGGGTGCAGGTGCTGCTCGGCCAGCCTGGCGATCGGCCATGCCGTCAGCGGCAGGACCAGGGGCAGGAAGACGAAGACCCCCATGCGGTGTCAGCCGTCCTCCGCGGCGCGCGCGTGCCCGAGCAGTTCGCGCAGCAGCCGCTCGTCGTCGGGGTCGAGGCCCGTGACGAAGCTGGCCAGGACCGCTTCCCGGTCGCTCTCCGCGTCCAGCACCTTGCGCATCTTGCGTGCGGCCAGTCCCGCCTGGTCCGAGGCGGGCGTCCAGGCGAAGGACCGGCCCGCGCGCTCACGGCTGACGGCGCCCTTCTCCAGGAGCCGGGTCAGGATCGTGATCACCGTGGTGTAGGCGAGGTCGCCACCGAGGTGCTCCTGCACCCAGCCGGCCGTCGCGGGGCCGTCCGCTTCGCGCAGCGCGGACAGCACCAGTGCCTCCAGCTCGCCCTGGCCCCGCCGCCGCGGACGCCGGTCATCCGTCACGGCCCGCCTCCTTCCGCCGCCGATCCTCTTCCGGTGCGCCATCGTATAGAAAGCTTTCTTCTACAGTGCTGTAGATTGTCGGGGACCGCATGGAACACAGCGAACGCGACGAAGGAGAACGCAGTGGGAGTTTCCCTGGCCAAGGGCGGCAACGTCTCGCTCAGCAAGGAGGCGCCCGGCCTGACCGCCGTGCTGGTCGGTCTGGGCTGGGACGTGCGCACCACGACCGGCACCGACTACGACCTCGACGCCTCCGCGCTGCTCCTCGATGCCTCGGGCAAGGTGCTCTCGGACCGGCACTTCGTCTTCTACAACAACCTCACCAGCCCGGACGGCTCGGTCGAGCACACCGGTGACAACCTCACCGGCGAGGGCGAGGGCGACGACGAGGCGGTCAAGGTGAACCTGGCCTCGGTCCCGGCCGAGGTGGACCGGATCGTCTTCCCGGTCTCCATCCACGACGCGGAGAACCGTGGCCAGAGCTTCGGCCAGGTCCGCAACGCCTTCATCCGGGTCGTCAACCAGGCGAACGACCAGGAACTCGCCCGCTACGACCTGTCGGAGGACGCCTCGACCGAGACCGCGATGGTCTTCGGCGAGCTGTACCGGCACGGGGCCGAGTGGAAGTTCCGGGCGGTCGGGCAGGGGTACGCCTCGGGTCTCGCGGGCATCGCCGCGGACTTCGGCGTCAACGTCTGACGTCCGCCCGCCGACCCTGACGGCCCCTGGACGGCCCCGGGCGGCTCAGCGGTCCGTGGTGCAGCAGCCCGGCCCGCCACCGGTGGCCGTGGTGGTGTCGAGACGGCAGAAGCAGGACGCCTCGACCGGCACGTCCGCCAGCGCGGTGGCGAGCTTGAGCTGCCGTGCCACGATCGCCGCCTCCCCCGCCTTGCCCAGCCGCACCAGGCATTCGTGCAGCCCGTGCAGCGCCCAGACGTTGTCCGGGTGCTGGAGCGGGCGGGGCAGGGTGTCGTCCAGGCCCAGGTCGGCCCGGTAGACCGCCTCGGCCTCGGCGATCCGGCCCTGTTCCAGGAGCAGGGCGCCGTAGGCGTGCCGGGTGGGCTGCATCCAGCCCCAGGGCTCGTCGTAGGGGAGGTTGTCGTCCAGCTCGATCGAGCGTTCCAGGGCGGCGAAGGCGGCGGCGTGGTCGCCCCTGCGGTACTCCAGTTCGCCGTCGAGCATGGCCGAGGCGATGGCGAGGATGTCGGCGCAGGTGTTGTTGAAGAGCGTGCGGGACGCGGGCACCCTCTCGACCGCCGCCCGGAACAGCCCGCGCTCGGTCTCGGCCTCCGCGACCCGGCCGGTGGCCGAGAGGGCCACGCCGCGGGCGTAGTGCAGCATCGCGGTCGTCACGCAGTACAGGCTGGAGTCGGCCGGCCGGGGCAGGGCGAGGATGTCCGCCCAGCGGCCGAAGCGGATCAGCACGTGCACCCGCATGGCCAGGAAGGCCTCCAGCCAGTCGGCCATCGGCGGGCTCTCCACCCGCAGCAGTTCCTCGGGGACGGACTCCTCCAGGCGGGCCGTGGTGTCGAGGGCGGTCTCGTACTGCCCCAGGAACATCGCCCCGTAGATCCTGAAGTGGTAGTTGTGCGCGCGGTAGAGGGTGTAGAAGTTCATCGCCCCCGAGCGCGCGAGGTACTTCTCGTCGGCGGCGATCGCGGCCTCGTTGTCCGACACCACCCGGCGGTAGTCGCCGCACAGCACTTCGAGGTGCGAGGGCATGTGCAGGAGGTGTCCCGCGTCCGGGACCAGGCCGCGCAGCCGGTCGGCGACGATGAGGGCCGCCTCGGGGGTGGGTGACATCTCCATCAGGTGGACGTAGAGGTGCAGGACGCCGGGGTGGTCGCGGCCGCCGTCGGCGGCCAGGGCCCGGTCCAGCACCTCCTTCGCCGCCAGGGTGCGTGCGCCCTCGGCGGGCAGTCCGGTACGCAGGTCCCACAGCTGCCAGGGTGTCAGGTTCATCAGGGCGTCCGCGTAGAGGGCGGCGACGTCCAGGTCGTCCGGGGCCAGTTCGTACACGGCGCGCATGCCGTCGGCGTACGGCGCGTTCCACACCGAGCAGTCCGCGACGGCGTCGGCCTGCGGGTAGCGGGCACGCAGGGCGGCGACGAGGGCGCGCTCGACCGGGGTGGCCCGGCCGGCCAGGTCGTGGGCGCGTTCGACGGCGGCGTGGGTGCGGTCGACGGTCCGGGTCAGCTCCTCGGCGCCGAAGGCCTCCCACGGCTTGTTGTAGTTGGGGCCGAGCGCGTGGGCGATGCCCCAGTGGGCCATGGCACAGTCCGGGTCCGCCGCGGCGGCGGCCTCGAAGCACACGACGGCCTCCTCGTGGTGGAAGGCGTACATCCACACCAGCCCGCGGTCGAACCACCGCTGGGCCTCGGGCGACGAGGTCGTCACCGGGCGTCCGTGGCCGCCCAGGTCGTAGTAGTCCATGACGGGACGTATACCGCACCCGGGAATGGGCGCGGAGCACTTCGGCGGACGGTCGCACGACCGGTGTCCCCGCCGGGCGCGGTGCGCCCGGCGGGGGTGGGGGGACGGGAGTGGCGTGGATCAGCCGAAGTCGACGTCGCTGCACAGGAAGTACGTCTGGTCCATGTGCGACGCCTGCCAGATCGTGTAGACGACGTGCCGGCCGCTCAGCCCCGAGGTGCTCACCGGGATCTCGTAGTTCTGGCTGGGCGCGTAGCTGCCCGTGCGCGCGACCTGCTGCAGGGAGCCCCAGGTCAGGGCCTGCGTGGCGGGGTCGAAGCCCTGCTTGGTGACGTAGACCAGGAAGTAGTCGGCGCCGTGACTGGCCTGGTCGTGGAGCTTGACGGTGAAGTCGTCGGCGACGTCCGTGGTCTGCCACGGGCCCACGGCGTCGAGGGAGTTGTAGCGTCCGCTCTCGGTGCGGCCGCCGCTGCAGAGCTGGCCGTCGGGGACGACGGCCTGGAAGTCACCCGCCGAACCGTTGCGGTACAGGCCGTTCCAGTTCCACATGGCGTTGGGGTCGTCCTGCCACGCCTGCCAGCACATGGGGTCCTCGTCGGCCATGGCCGGGTTCTGGAAGTCGTCGCCCCAGCGGTCCCAGCAGCCGTAGTTGCGGGAGGCGGGGTCGACGACCGAGCCGTGGGCGACGGCGGTGCCGCTCCAGGGGATCAGAGTGAGCAGGACCGCGGTCAGGGTGCTGAGGACGAGGGTCGTCGCCCGGCGGGCACCGCGGATCGACGCAGGGACTTTCTTGTCGCGATCATGACAACTCATGAAGCCCTTCCTTCACGTGGGGGGGAC